>NZ_JBIAQP010000004.1:0-525481 GCF_042889145.1 Streptomyces sp. NPDC002680 | reverse complement strand
GAACGGCCTCGTCCTCAAACGCCGGACGGGCTGGTAGTCAGCCCCTCCGGCGTTTGAGGAGCGGGGGTTCGGGGGCGGAGCCCCCGAGGATGGGACGGGTAGGGGCGGCGGGGGCGAGGAAACTCGCCCCCGCCGCCGCAGGTGTCCGTGCTACTCGGCGTCGGCTCCTGCGCCGACGAGGGCGCGGACCTCGAACTCCTCGTACGTGGACGTCTCCTGGCGGGGCGCCAGGACCGTACCCAGCCAGCCCAGGAAGAAGCCCGCCGGGATCGAGACGATGCCTGGGTTCTGGAGGGGGAACCAGGCGAAGTCCGACGACGGGTAGATGGAGGACGGGGTCGACGAGACCACCGGTGAGAACACCACCAGCAGCACCGAGCAGACCAGCCCGCCGCACAGACTGAGCAGCGCACCCCGGGAGTTGAAGCGCCGCCAGAACAGGCTGTACAGGAGCGTGGGGAGCAGGGCGGACGCGGCTATGGCGAAGGCGAGAAAGGCGAGCGTCGAGACGTTGGTCTCCCACGACAGCAGGGCCAGCGCCATCCCCAGCACGCCGATGAGGACCGCCGCCAGCCGGGCCGCGCCCAGCTCCTCGGCCTGGGTGGCGCGCCCCTTGCGGATGACCTCGCCGTACAGATCGTGGGCGAGGGACGAGGCCGCGGCGAGGGTGAGGCCCGCCGCGACCGCGAGCAGCGTGACGAAGGCGAGGCAGGACAGAAGGGCCGTGAGCACTCCGCCGCCGATGGACTGCGCGAGCAGAAGGACGGCCGCGTCGCCCTTCGGGTCGGTGTCGACGATGGACTCGCGGCCCACTAGGGCGGTGGCGCCCAGGCCGAGAATGCCGGCCGCCAGACAGACGAAGCCGACCAGGCCCGCGGCCCACACGACCGAGGAGCGCAGGACGTTGGTGGAGCGCGGGGCGAGCAGCCGCATCATCACGTGGGGGAGCGCGGCGAGGCCGAGCACGATGGCCAACTGGAGGCTGAGGAAGTCGAGTTTGCTGGTGGTGCTCCCGCCGTAGCGCAGCCCGGGTTCGAGGAACCGCTGGCCGATGCCGCTGTTCTGGGTGGCCGCCTCCAGCAGAGCGTTGACGTTCCAGTCGAAGCGGTGCAGCACCATGACGGCCGTGACGGCGATGCCGGAGACGAGCATCACGGCCTTGACGATCTGGATGAACGTCGCGCCGGGCATACCGCCGAGCGAGGCGTACACGATGACGACGGTGCCGATGACGACGACGCACAGGGTGCGGGTGGTGGAGCTGGGGACGCCTGTGAACTGGGTCAACAGGGCGACACTGCCCACGAGTTGGGCCACCAGGTAGAGACAGCAGATGGTCAGGGTGCAGAGGGAGAGCGCGAGCCGCACCGACCGTCCGCCCTGCGGCAGCCGCAGCGCCAGCGTGTCCCCGAGGGTGAACTTGCCGGAGTTGCGCAGCGGTTCGGCGATCACCAGGAGGACCATCATCCAGGCGACCGTCGTGCCGCACAGATACAGCAGCCCGTCGTAGCCGGTGAGCGCGACCAGCCCGGTACTGCCCAGCAGGGTCGCGGCCGAGAGATAGTCCCCGCACATCGCGAGGCCGTTGCGCAGCGGCGACATCTCCCGGTTGCCGAGATAGAACTCGCCGACCTCGTCGCGCTGCGGGGCGATCAGCAGCGCGGCGAACAACGTCACCACGACGACCGACAGGAAGAGCACGAAGGTCAACTGCCGGCTGAACGGGTCGACAACGCCGGCGGCGATGGTCGTCGTCACCACGTACGGAACTCCCTCTTGCTCTGTGGGCGGGGACCGGCCTGCTCGGCCGGACGGTGCTGCCCCGGCCGACGCTGCTGCTCCCACTGGGAGCGCAGTCCCCGGGCGACCGGATCGAAGCGGGTGCGCATCCGCCGTACATAGCGCCAGGCGGTCACCCCCATCACCACGAACTGCCCCAGTCCGAGGGCCAGCCCGAGTGTCAGATGACCGGCGAGCGGCTGATTCATGAGTCCTGGTGCGAAGCTCGACAAAAGGACATAGAGCAGGAATCCGCCGACGGCGAGCGCTGTCGATTGGGCCGCGAAGTGGCGGTAGTCGTTCCGCAACGACTGGAATTCGGGATGGCCGTGCAACGCCTGCCCGGGCGTCGGTTCGGTGTACGTCGGGCTGTATACGGGCGGCTCGTCGGGCCGCGTGAAATAATTGGACATAAACGCACCTTCTTCGCTGCATTATGTCGCGTCGGATCCGTGCTCATGTGCGGAAACGGTGGGGGAATCGTGAATCCGGACGTTTCGCGGAGTGAATTCCGATGCAGAGCCCGCCAGGGGGGAGACGGGTCAAGAAGCGGATTATGGCAGCGCCGCTCCGGAACAATCAACTCTCTGTGAATTACTCTTGGATACTGGCTCGTTCACGTTCTTCGTGATCACTTTGCTGCCCTATGCAACCTGCGGAAATCTCCTGCGGCGCAATAAGGTCTGCACCATTCCCTTCCTTCGGGCTGTCTCGAATGTGCCGTGCGCGAGAGTGGCGGAGACCGCGGTGTGGACACACCGTGAAGGGGAAGGCGAAGGGTGAGAAGGATGCGGCGGGGCGAGCGCGGAACAGCGGAGGATCGATGGATTCCACCACGACAGTGATCCTGGTCGTCGCGGTCCTGGCGGCGGCAGCGCTGGCCGTGGCGGCCACCGTGCTGGTACGGCTGGTCCGCACCCGGCGGGATCTGCGCCGCGCAGGCCTGCCGACGGGCCCGCGCTGGATCTTCTGGGGCGCGGTCGCATACCTGGTGCTCCCGGCCGACCTCGTGCCCGACCCCGTCTACCTGGACGACATCGGCGTACTCCTGCTGGCCCTGCGCTCCATGCGCGCACAGGCGCGGGAACTCGACACCGGCCCGCCGCCGGAGTCCGCCCCGACAGGCCGTCCCGGCAAGTGGGGGTAAGGGGCTGAGGGACGAGAAAGGCCCGGCTCGCGGTATCCCGCGAGCCGAGCCCTGTTGTTTCTGGTCCTTCTTGGCTGTTCCAGAGGTGTCGCTTACGCCTCGCTGGCCCGGAGCATGTCCTCGCGCTCGACGATCTTGATGCGCTCGCGGCCCTCGGGCTCGCCCAGGGCCTTCTCCGCGGCGTCCAGCTTGTACCAGCCCTCCCAGGTGGTGAAGCGGACGTTCCGCTCGCCGAGGAACGCGTCCACGGCCTCCGGGTCGGGTGAGACGGGCGTGCGGAGACGGCCGTTCGCGTGGTCGTCCAGCAGATTGGCGACGGTCTCGTTGGCGTCGCCCTTCGTGTGCCCGATCAGCCCCACGGGGCCGCGCCGGATCCAGCCGGTGACGTACGTCGACGCGAGGTGCTCGCCGGTCTCCTCGATGACCCGGCCGCCCTCGTCGGGGACGGTGCCCGACTCGACGTCCCAGGGCAGCTTGGGCAGCTTGTCGGAGAGGTAGCCGACCGCGCGGTAGACCGCGCCGAGGTCCCAGTCCTTGAACTCGCCGGTGCCCTTGACGTTGCCGGTGCCGTCGAGAGCGGTCCGCTCGGTGCGCAGGCCCACGACCTTGCCGTCCTCGCCGAGGATCTCGGTGGGCGACTCGAAGAAGTGCAGGAACAGTTTGTGCGGGCGCTCGCCGATGTCGCGGATCGCCCAGTTCTCCAGCGTCTTGGCGACCATGTCGGCCTGCTTGTTGCCCCGCCGGGTCGCGATCGAGCCGTCGTCGTAGTCGATGTCCTCGGGGTCGACGATGACCTCGATGTTGGGGGAGTGGTCCAGCTCGCGCAGCTCCATCGGGCTGAACTTGGCCTGCGCCGGGCCTCGGCGGCCGAAGACATGGACCTCGAGTGCCTTGTTGGCCTTCAGACCCTCGTACACGTTCGCCGGGATCTCGGTCGGCAGCAGTTCGTCCGCCGTCTTCGCCAGCACACGCGCCACGTCGAGCGCGACGTTGCCGACACCGAGGACCGCGACCTTCTCCGCGTCGAGGGGCCACGTACGCGGCACGTCCGGGTGTCCGTCGTACCAGGAGACGAAGTCCGCGGCGCCGTACGAGCCGTCCAGCTCGACGCCGGGTATGTCGAGCGCCCGGTCGGCCGTGGCGCCGGTCGAGAAGATCACCGCGTCGTAGAAGGCGCGCAGATCGTCCAGGTTGATGTCGCCCGGGTAGTCGACGTTGCCGAAGAGGCGGATCTGCGGCTTGTCGAGCACCTGGTGCAGGGCGGTCACGATGCCCTTGATGCGCGGGTGGTCGGGGGCGACGCCGTACCGGATCAGACCGAAGGGGGCCGGCATCCGCTCGAAGAGGTCGATGGACACGCCGGGCTCCGCGGCCACTGCGGACTTGAGCAACGCGTCGGCGGCGTAGATCCCGGCCGGGCCGGCTCCGACAATGGCCACCCGCAGAGGGCGAGGCATGATCAGGTTCCCTTCGAACGATGACAAGAGATCTTCGAAGGAAGCCTAAACTAAGGCAAGCCTAAGCTAGTACGGGGGTCCGGGTTATGGGCTCATAAGGTGGACTTATGGGGTCTACGGGACCCCTGCTCACCCCGGCTCCCTTAGAGGTTCCTATGAATCTGCGGGGCGGTTGAACACCCGGGGGTCCGGCTGCGTATGGCACTGGGGGCATTTCCATGTCGATCCGGCCATGCAGTGCAGGAGTACTCCGTGGGACGCAACACACGCAGACGCCCGACAGGTCCACGCCGCGCCACCTTCGCGGCGGTCGCTCTGATGCTGGGCGGAGGTGGGCTGGTCGCGGCGAACGTCTACGCCTCGGCCACCGAAGGCGGCACGGGTGGTGACTCGGCCCCGCAGACGCTGTATTCGGGAGCCGCAACGATCGACTGCCCTGATGTCGGCGACCAGTTGGCGGCCGTACCGGACGAGGCGCGGGCGGAGGTCGACAAGGAACTCGCCGCCCTCGACCAGCAGACGGCCGAGGCCTACCAGCGGCTGCAGAACTCGACGCAGGCCATGCAACAGGACAGCGGCTTCGCCGACTCCGCGATCATGAACCCGCTGAAGGAGAAGCGAACCGCGACCATCGAACGGATCGCGATCGCCATCGACCGGGTGGGAGACCGCCCCGAGGGGCTCGAAGCCCTGGCGGCCTGCACGCTCCGGGACTCCGGCAACCAGGCCGGAGAGGAATGGCAGGGCGGGGAAGGCCAGGACCAGAACGGCGACGGTCAGGGCGGCCAGGAAGAGGACGGCCAGGAACAGGGCGACGACCAGAGCGGCGACCAGGGCGGTGAGGAAGGCCAGCAGGACGGCGTCGGGAACGGCGGCCAGGCCGGAAACGGTCCGGTCGCCGACGACTTCGCGGACATCACCACCGTCCAGCCCGCCGCGCAGAGCCCCTCCCAGCAGGGCAACGCCTCCCGCGGCACCTTCTCCACCAGCTGCGGTGTGAACGCGAACGGGCTGTTCAACTCGGACAACGTCATCGTGGCCCCCGGTGTCTCCAACGGCGCACACCACTTCCACGACTACGTAGGCAACCAGTCCAACAACGCGTTCGCGAGCGACGAGGACCTGGCCGCCGCACAGACCACCTGTGTGGACCAGGGCGACAAGTCCTCCTACTTCTGGCCCGTGCTGCGCCTGCAGAACGGGACGCAGGAGCAGGACGCCAACTCGCCCGGCGGCGGCATCGAGGGCAACGCCGGAGAGATCGTCACGCCCGAGCAGGTCACCATGACGTTCGTCGGCAGCCCGCGCGGCGAGGTCGTGGCCATGCCCCGGCTGCTGCGCATCATCACCGGCGACGCCAAGGCGTTCGTCAACGGCACCGCCAACGCGAACGCCTCCTGGAGCTGCACCGGCTTCGAGGACCGGCAGCTGAGGGACAAGTACCCGCTCTGCCCCCAGGGCAGCGACGTGGTGCGCACCTTCAGGTTCCAGAGCTGCTGGGACGGCACGAACATCGACAGCGCCAACCACCGCACTCACGTGGCGTTCGCCGACGCGGCCGGGAACTGCCCGACCGGCTTCAAGGCCATCCCGCAGCTCGTGCAGCGCATCGTGTACGACGTCGATGCGCCGAGTCTGAAGGACGGCGGCCGTACGACCCCGCTGTTCGCGGTCGACGCCTTCCCCGAGCAGCTGCACAAGCCGGTCACCGACCATGGCGACTTCATCAACGTGTTCGACGAGAACTTGATGCGGGAGATGGTCGGCTGCATCAACTCCGGACGGCAGTGCGAGGCCGGTGCCCCGAACGGTGAGGACCCGGAGAACAGCCCGTCACCGACGCCCGACCCGCCGGCCGAGGAGACCGACGAGCCGGCCCCGGACCCCACGGACACCCCGGGCGAGGACGAGACGGCGGAGCCTTCGCCGTCCCCGTCCGTGAGCACACAGGCCCCGGCCCCGGCGAGCGCCACTCCCACGCCCACTGCCACGAAGGAGCCCGCCGAAGCGGAGCCGAAGGCCTACACGTCACCGCCGGCCACCCAGCGGGCCGAGTCCGACGTGTCGCCGACGGACGACGGTGGTGACGGCGAGGTCGGCAGCGCGGCGACCGCCGACGAGGGCACCGGCGACGACGCCGTCGCACAGCCCGCGCCGCAGGCGGTCACCGGTGATCTCGCCGACACGGGAACCCAGTTGTGGCCGGCCGCGGTCGGAGCGGTTCTCCTGATCGCCGGCTTCGTGATGCTGCGCCGCATCAGGAAGGCATCACGATGACGGCCGTGGGCGCCTCCGCTCAGGGGCGGTAGGACTGCTGCTGGGGCGGCGTGTTCGTCGGGCCACCGACGGCGCCGCCCTGCAGCTGCTCCGCCTGCTCCTTGGTCACCTTCTGCTCGGCACCGCAGAAGGTGCACTGCGTCTGGTACTTCGTGGAGAAGGGGAACAGGGGCACGAAGAAGAGGGTGAACTTCGTGACGCGTTTCTTGAGCGTGTGTGCGGAGGGATTGCCACAGTGCCCGCACACCAGCGTGAGTATCGCGAGCTGGTACAGGTATCCCTTGGTGCCAAAGATGATCATGTTCTCGGTCCCGTCGACGTACGTCCCTGGTAGGGCGACGGTACCTTTCCGTCAGCTCCCGGTGTGGGCGGTGAGGTCGAGCGCGATGTCGGTGATCATGTCCTCCTGGCCGCCGACCATGCCGCGTCGCCCGGCCTCGACGAGGATGGCGCGGGTGTCGAGACCGTGGCGGGTGGCGGCGACCTCGGCGTGGCGCAGGAAGCTGGAGTACACGCCCGCGTAGCCGAGGGTGAGGGTCTCGCGGTCGACCCGTACCTCGCGGTCCTGGAGGGGGCGTACGAGGTCGTCGGCGGCGTCCATGAGCGGGAACAGGTCGCAGGCGTGGTCCCAGCCCATCAGGTCGGCGACCGCGACGAACGCCTCCAGGGGACAGTTGCCGGCCCCCGCGCCCTGCCCGGCGAGCGAGGCGTCGACCCGCACCGCGCCGCTCTCCACGGCGACGACCGTGTTGGCCACGCCCAGGGCGAGGTTGTGGTGGGCGTGGATGCCCAACTCCGTTGCCGGGTCGAGGACTTCGCGGTAGGCGCGGAAGCGGTCCCGGACGCCGTCCATGGTCAGCCGGCCGCCGGAGTCGGTGACGTACACGCAGTGCGCGCCGTACGACTCCATCAGCTTGGCCTGGCGGGCGAGTTCGGCCGGTTCGGCCATGTGGGACATCATCAGGAACCCGGCGACGTCCATGCCCAACTCCCGGGCGGCGGCGATGTGCTGGGCGGAGATGTCGGCCTCGGTGCAGTGGGTGGCGATCCGGACGCTGCGGATGCCGAGGGCGTGGGCCCGCCTGAGGTCGTGGAGCGTGCCGATGCCGGGCAGCAGCAGGGTCGTGGGCACCGCGCGTGTGGTGGCGTCCACCACGGCCTCGATCCACTCCCAGTCGGTGTGGGCGCCGACGCCGTAGTTGATGCTGGAGCCGGCCAGACCGTCACCGTGGGCGATCTCGATCGCTGCGACGCCCGCCGCGTCCAGGGCGGCGGCGATCGCGCGGGCCTGGCCGACGGTGTAGCGGTGCCGGATGGCGTGCATGCCGTCCCGCAGGGTGACGTCCTGGACGTACAGCCGGGTGGTCGTCGTGGTCGTCGTGCTCATCGTGCGGCCCCTTCGGTGGCGCCTTGTGCGGTCAGGCGGTGTGCGGTGATGCGTTGGGCGGTGCGCAGCGCGGCCGAGGTCATGATGTCGAGGTTTCCGGCGTAGGCCGGGAGGTAGTGGGCGGCGCCCTCGACCTCTAGGAAGACCGACACCTTCAGCGGGTCGGCCACGCCCGGGGCGAGGGTGCGCAGGGGGTCGTCGGCGGCCACCCGCTCGTACTGCACCTTCTGCTTGAGCCGGTAACCGGGCACGTACGCCTGGACGCGGCCGACCATCTCCTCCACGGACGCCGTGACGGCCTCGGTGGCGCAGTCGGAGACCAGGCAGTGCACGGTGTCCCGCATGATCAGCGGGGGTTCGGCCGGGTTGAGGACGATGATCGCCTTGCCCCGGGCGGCCCCGCCGACCTGCTCGATCGCGGCGGAGGTCGTCTCGGTGAACTCGTCGATGTTGGCGCGGGTGCCGGGACCGGCCGAGCGGGAGGCGATGGACGCGACGATCTCGCCGTAGTGAACCGGGCTGACCGCGCCCACGGCGGCGACGATCGGGATGGTGGCCTGGCCGCCGCAGGTGACCATGTTGACGTTCGGCGCGTCGAGGTGGGCGTCGCCGTTGACCGGCGGGACGACGTACGGGCCGAGGGCGGCCGGGGTGAGGTCGACGAGGGTGCGGCCCAGCGGGCGCAGCACCGCGTCGTGATGGCGATGGGCCCCGGCGGAGGTGGCGTCGAAGACGATCTCCACGTCGGCGAACTCGTCCAGGGCGACGAGCCCCTCGACGCCCTTGTGGGTGGTGGCCACCTTCAGACGGCGGGCGCGGGCCAGTCCGTCGGAGTCGGGGTCGATGCCTGCCATGGCGGCGATCTCCAGGGTCTCCGACAGCCGCAGCACCTTGATCATGAGGTCGGTGCCGATGTTGCCCGAGCCGATGACGGCCACTTTGGTCTTGGCGCTCACTGGTCGTCTCCCTGGGTGTCGGCGGCGAAGGCGGCCCGTACGGAACCCAGCCCCGAGATACGGGCCTCGAACACATCACCGGCCGCTGCGGGCGTCATCGGGCCCAGGGCCCCGGTCAGCACCAGGTCGCCGGCGCGCAGCGGGTCGCCGCGCTCGGCGAGCGCCGAGGCCAGCCACACCGCCGCGTTGAGCGGGCTGCCGAGACAGTCGGCGCCGGTGCCCTCGGAGACGGTCTCGCCGCCCCGGGTCATGGTCATCGTCACTGCCCGCAGATCCACGGCGGTGAGGGGGACGGGGGTGGCGCCGAGGACGTACAGCCCGCAGGAGGCGTTGTCGGCGACCGTGTCGAGGAGGGAGATGTCCCAGTCCCGCACCCGGCTGTCCACGATCTCCAGCGCGGGCAGCGCGAAGTCGACCGCCCGCAGCACGTCGACGACCGTGCACTCCGGGTGCGGCAGATCGCGCCCGAGCACCAGGGCGACCTCCGCCTCCACCTTGGGCTGCAGCAGCCGCCCGGCGGGCACCGTGCCGCCGTCGGGTACGGCCATGTCGGCGAACAGTGCGCCGAAGTCGGGCTGGTCCACACCGAGTTGCCGCTGTACGGCGACCGAGGTCAGGCCGATCTTCCGGCCGACGATCCGGCGTCCGGCGTCCGAGCCGCGCCGGACGTTCAGCTGCTGCACGGCGTAGGCGGTCCCCAGATCGGCGCCGTCCTCGAACAGATCACGTACGGGCGGACAGGGGACGCCGGTACGGGTGGCCTCGGCCAGCAGGTCGGCGGCCTTGAGCACGTCCGGTGGCACGGTCGGCATGGATTGCCTCCAGGGTTCCGAGGGAGGAGAGCGATGGGTCGATACCGATATAGACAGCGTCCGTCCGAACGGACAAACTTTGTTCCGTGACACGGAACAACGTGGGCGGCAGCATGCTCGAAAAGGCCGCGCTCATCATCGAAAGCTTTCGTCCGGACGGCGGTTCTTTCCGTCTGTCGGAACTTTCGGAGCGTACGGGTCTGCCCAAGCCCACGGTGCACCGGTTGGCGGCGGATCTCGTCGGGCTGGGCTGGCTGGAGCGCTCGGGCGCCGAGTACCGGCTCGGCGCCAAGCTGTTCGAACTGGGTTCGCTGGTGCCGCACCGGCTCGATCTGCGGGAGACGGCCCTGCCCTTCCTCCAGGATCTGTTCGAGGCCACCCACGAGACCGTCCACCTCGGTGTCCGCGAGGGCCTTGAGGTGGTCTACCTGGAGCGCATCCACGGCCACGAGGCCTCCTGGCTGCCCTCCCGCATCGGCGGCAGTCTGCCGCTGACCTGCACCGGCGTCGGCAAGGCCCTGCTGGCCTTCTCGGGTGCGGAGCTGATGGAGGAGGTGCTGTCCCGGCCGCTGCCGAGCCTCACTCCGCACTCGATCACCGATCCGGCCCGGATGCGGACGGCCCTGGAGAAGATCCGGGTCTCCGGTCTCGCCTACGAGGAGCAGGAGGCCGCGCTGGGCATGAGCTGTATCGCGGCCCCCGTGTTCGCGGGCGGCACCACGGTCGCCGCCCTGTCGGTCGCGGTGCCGCGTGCCCGCTTCAGCCCGGCCCAACTGGCGCCCGCCGTACGGACGGCGGCCCTCGGCCTGTCGCGGGTGCTGCGCAGGGGCGGCTGACGGGACCCTCAGCCAGTCCCGGGCTGGACGAGCTTGAAGAAGAGCCGGGCACCGGCCCGTTGGGCGGACTGCCGCACCCGCGCGCCGATGGGCCGGGTCGGGGCGACGACGGGAGCACCGGCCAGCCGAGGGAAGAGTGCCTCGGCGTTTCCGCGGTTGACGGCGGCAAGAGTGGCGGGATCGACGCCGCCGTCCAGCCCGTTGGCGAAGTACTGACCGGCGGCAGTGGGCGCGAAGGGCCAGTCGCTGCCGAACAGGACGTGCCCCGGGCGGGCGAAGGCGAGCAAGGTGGGCAGCGCGGCGGGGCTGGCGGAGAGCGCGGTGTCGAAGTAGAAGCCGCGGAAGTCGTCCAGGACGTCCAGGGGACTGCGCCCGGTGCTGCCGGCGATGGCGACGGCCATGCGGTGCGAGGCGTACGGCAGGAAGCCACCGGCATGGCTGAGCACGAACCGGATGTTCGGGTGGCGGCGCGGGACCCCGTTGCGTACGAGGAGACAGGCGGCGCGGGTGGTGTCGAGGAGGAAGTCGGCGGCGAAGGGCGGGATGCCGTCGACCGGGGGCGCCGGGAGGTCCGCCGGGTGGACGAAGACCACTGCGCCGTGCTCGTCGAGGACCCGCCACAGGGAGTCCTGGCCGTCGGCGCCGAGGTAGGAGCCGTTGTTGTTGGCGAGCAGGGTGACTCCGTCGGCGCCCAGCCCGGTGAGGGCGCGCTCGGCCTCCTTGGCCGACGTCTCGGTGTCGGGCATGGGCAGAGTGGCGAACCAGCCGAAGCGGTCGGGGTGTTGGGCGGCGAGCGCGGCGGAGAAGTCGTTGAGGCGCCGGGCCAGGTCGGCGGCCTCCGTCGGGTCGGCCAGGAAGCCGGTGCCCGGGGTGGAGACGGACAGGATCGCCGTGTCGGTCTCCAGCAGGTCCATCAGTTCCAGTGCTGCCTCGGGGCTCCAGTCGGGCAGCGCCCGGCCGCCGGCCTCCGCGATGCCGGCCCCGGTGAGGGCGTCGCGGTAGAAGGGCGGGACGAGGTGCTGGTGGACGTCGATCCGGCGGGGTGCTGGGGTCATGGGGTGCCTCATGGTTCTCGTGCGGCTCTGGTCCGGCCTACTTGTCGCTCTCTTCGGTGAGGCGGGCCGCCGCCTCGTACACCAGGCGGGCGTGCAGCTCGAACATCGCCACCAGGTCGACGGTCTCGCCGTGGACCTCCCGGTGGATGAACAGACCGTCGGCACCGGCGACCGCGTAGGTGGTCAGGGTGTGCACGGAGGCTTCGTCCAGCTCCGGGAACAGCGCCTCGACCACTTCGACGACCCGCTGCCGGGCGATCTCGCGGACCTGGAGGAAGACGGTGCGGCCACGGGGCTCGCTGGGCCGCCGTTCCAGGGCGAGCATCAGGCCGAGGCGCAGGAAGTCGGGCGCGTCGACCAGGGACCGCGCCACGTTCGCCGCCATCGCGGTCACCCGCTCCAGCGGAGTCCCGGTGTCCCCGCCAGGCAGATCGACGGCCGCGAGCCAGCTCTCGAAGCTGCGCTCGATGACCGCGGCGATCAGATCGTCCTTGTCCTTGAAGTGCCAGTAGATCGAGCTGGCGGGCAGCCCGCACTTGGCGCTGACCGCCGCGATGGACGTGCCCTCGTACCCGCGCTCGCCCGCGATCTCGACGGTGGCGTCGAGGATGCGCTGCCGCGACTCCACCCCGTTCGCACGCTTCCTGCGCGTCGGCTCCGCCCTGGTCATCGCATGTGCCCTTCCCGTCGTTCCCCGCACTTGACCCCTTGGAGCACCAAGCTTACCGTAGCGACCACTCCAATTGGAATGAGCGCTACGGCAAGAATGGCGACAGTGAGGTGGCCAGGTGCAGGAGACATACGACATAGCGGTGATCGGATACGGGCCCACAGGGGTGACCGCCGCGAACCTGCTGGGCGCGCTGGGCCTCAGCGTGGTCGTGCTGGAGCGCGACGCCGAGATCTACTCCCGGGCGCGGGCGATCTCCACGGACGAGGAGGTCATCCGGATCTGGCAGCGGACCGGACTGGCGGACCGGCTGAAGGAGGACATGCTGGCCGAGCGGCCACTGGACTTCGTCGACGCACGCGGCCGCACCATCCTCAGCGCCTGCCCCACCCCGCGCGGGCACGGCCATCCGCCGCAGATGTTCATCTACCAGCCGGCGCTGGAACAGGTCCTGCGTGACGGCGTCGACCGCTACCCGAACGTGGAGATCCTGCTGCGTCACGAGTGCCTGCGGCTGGTCCAGGACGCCGAGGGTGTGGAGCTGACGGTGCTCGCGGCCGCCGACGACTCGGTACGACGGCTGCGCGCGCGGTACGTGATCGCGGCCGACGGCGGCTCCAGCCTCACCCGCGCCCAGCTCAACGTGGGGTACGAGGGACGGACGTACGAGGACCGCTGGGTCGTCATCGACACCAAGATGCTCAAGCCCTGGCCGGACCACGACCGGCTGCGCTTCCGCTGCGACCCGGTGCGCCCGGCGGTGGACTGCCCGACCCCGCTCGGGCACCACCGCTGGGAGTTCCCGATCCTCCCCGGCGACGACGAGAAGCACCTGACCACCGACGACGCCATCCACGCGATGGTGTCCCGGTACGGCATCGGCCGGGACCAGATCAAGATCCTGCGGGCCACCGTCTACAGCCACCACGTCCGCTTCGCCGCCCGCTTCCGGGTCGGCAGGGTCTTCCTCGCCGGTGACGCCGCGCACGCCATGCCGCCGTGGATCGGCCAGGGCATGGCCGCCGGGGTACGGGACGCCGCCAACCTGTGCTGGAAACTCGCCGCCGTGCTGCGCGGCGAACTGCCCGAGACGGTCCTCGACTCCTACGAGACCGAACGCAAGCCGCACGTCAAGGAGATCACCCGGCGGGCCGTGTTCACCGGGAAGATCATCACCGAACGGCGGCTGCCCGTCGCCAGGATGCGGGACACGGCTCTGCACGCGGTGCGTGGACTGTCGGGCCTCAGCGGCCGACTCGTGGACGCCCACTGGATACCGGTCGCCCGCTACACCAAGGGGTTTCTGGCCCACCCGCGCACCAAGTCCTCCGGGCGCCAGCTCCCCCAGCCCTGGGTGACCGGTCCGGACGGGGTACGGGTCCGCCTCGACGACGTACTCGGCGGACGCTGGCTGCTCCTGCACAGCGGCCTGCCCGTCCCGCAGCCCACGTGGGACCACTGCGGTGTCCCCTCGCTGGCTGTCCTGGCGGCGGGCTCACGCCCGGCCGAGGGCGCGGTCGTCGACAGCGACGGTGTGCTGCTCGCCTGGATGGCGCGACACGGCGCGGCCACCCTCGCTCTGCGCCCGGACGCCTTCCTCTACGCCGCCGCTCCCCGGGGCGCCCAACTCCCGCAGGCCCCGGCCGGTTTCGCACCGGCACCCACCCACATCAGCCACATCGGCCAAGGAGCGTCATGACCACGCACACCGCACCGCCGCCCATGCAGGAGTCCCTGGTCGACATCGGCGGCCGGCGGATCTTCGTCGCCGAGACCGGCGACGGCCCGCCCGTCCTGCTGCTGCACGGCGGCGGCCCCGGCGCCTCCGGCGTCTCCAACTACTCCAGGAACATCGCCGAGTTGGCCAAGGAGCACCGGGTCATCGTGCCCGACCTGCCCGGCTACGGCCGCAGTACCAAGGGCGTCGACGGCGCCGACCCGTTCGGACACCTCGCCACCGGCATCCGCGGCCTCCTCGACGAACTCGGCCTGGACAAGGCCCACTTGGTTGGCAACTCCTACGGCGGCGCCTGCGCCCTGCGCCTGGCCCTGGACACCCCCGACCGGGTCGAGCGCATGGTGCTGATGGGCCCCGGCGGCATCGGCACCACCCGCGCCCTGCCCACCCCTGGCCTCAACAGCCTGCTCAACTACTACTCCGGGGACGGCCCTTCGCGGCCCAAGCTGGAGAGGTTCATCCGCGACTTCCTCGTCTTCAACGCCGCCGACGTGCCCGACAGCGTCATCGACGCCCGCTACGAGGCCAGCATCGATCCGGAGGTCGTGGCGGCCCCGCCACTGCGCCGCCCATCGGGCCCGAACGCCCTGCGCACCATATGGAAGATGGACTTCACCCGCGACGACCGCCTGTCCCGGCTGCCGGTTCCGACGCTGGTGCTGTGGGGAGCGGCCGACAAGGTGAACCGGCCCTCGGGCGGCCGGATGCTGGCCGACCGCATGCCCAACTGCGACCTCTACGAAGTGGCCAACACCGGGCACTGGGTCCAGTTCGAACGCGCGGAGCTGTTCAACCGTATCTGCGCCGATTTCCTGGCAGGCCGCCGATGAACACCTTCGCGAACCCTGTCGAGAACGCCTCCGTCTTCGGTTCTGTGCACCTCGGTTACCTCGTCGTCGAGACGAACCGCTTCACCGAATGGCGCCGCTTCGGCACCGACGCCATCGGTATGCACCACGACGACCTCGACACCGGCCTGATGCGCTTCCGCCTCGACGACCAGGAGTGCCGGTTCCTGCTTCGGCGCGGCCCGGCCGAGGACGTCGTCGCCACCGGCTGGCACCTCGACGACCACACCACGTTCGAACAGATCGAGGCCCGCGTCCGCGCCCACGGCGTCCCCTGCGTCGAGGGCACCGCCGAGGAGGCGAAGCAGCGCGGCGTGGAGCGCCTGCTCCGCTTCCCCGGTCCCAAGGGCATCGCCCAGGAGATCTACACCAGCCCGGTCCGGTCGCCGGAGCCCCTGAAGATGCTCTCCTCCGGCTGGGTCACCGGCGACTCCGGCATGGGCCATGTCGCGATCACCTCGGCCCGACCCACCCTGATGCGCGGCTACTTCACCACCGTCTTCGACGCTCGCCTCACCGACTACATCGACGAGACGATCAGCGGCGCCAGGCTCAAGATCCGCTTTCTGCGGGTCAACGAGCGGCACCACTCCATAGCCATCGCCGCCGTACGCGGACTGCCCATCGACCCGGTCCGCACCCGCGTACAGCACCTCAACATTCAGGCCGCGTCTCTCGACGACCTCGCCCGCAGCTACGAACGCGTGCACGAACTCGGCTTCGACATGGCCTTGTCCGTCGGTCAGCACACCAACGACAAGGAACTCTCCTACTACGCCCGTACGCCCTCGGGCTTCGAGTGGGAGGTCGGCTGGAACCCGGTCGTCGTCGACGAGGCCACCTGGGAGCCCTCCACCCACCAGGGCATCAGCGTCTGGGGCCACCTACCGGTCGGCCGGACCATCGTCGACAAGCTCGACCAGTTCCGTCTGGGCGCGCTCTCCCTCGCCCGCCCGGAACGGACCGTCCCGGCCCTCAGCGGCGCCGGCATCCCCGACGACTGACCGACTGGCTCACCTTCGAGCCGCCTCAGCCGTCGAAGCGCGACGAGCCGAGCGTCACCTGGTGACCGACGAGGCCGATCTCGACGCCGTCGGCGGTGGCCCGCGCCGATTCGAAGCCGACGCCCTGCGGGAGGCCGACCCGCCAGACCAGTCCGGCCTGTTCGACACCGGGGACCGTCAGGGACAGCTCCGTACCCTGCGCCAGGAGCGTTCCCGTGGCGTTCAGCGCCGTCCCGCCGACCGTGCCCGCGACTTTGACGCGTGCCGCCTGGCCGTTCGACCCCGCCGCCCGGGAGACCTGCAACGGGCCGCCGTCGCCCGCGAGTCGGGTGACCACTCCGGACAGTTCCTTGTACGAGATGGTCAGCGTGCCGGTGGCGAGGTTCGCCTCGGCGCTGCGTGCCGTCAATGACGTCACCCGTACATCGCGCAGGTCCAGGTGGAGACGGTCGACGTGCAGATAGCCGCCCTGGGCGTTGTTCGTGGTGTCGATGTAGAACTGGTGCGCGGTCAGCGACACATGATCGAACTCCTCGCCGGCCGCCTGGGTCAGGAAGGGGAAGCCCTCGATCGACACCTCCAGGTCGCCGTCGGTGGTGTTGGCGTAGCCGTACTTCTCCTTGGCGAGCTGGGTGGCCTCCTTGTCGGCGTAGTGCACGCCTATGCGGTCGGCAGCCGTGAACAGCGCGGCGAGCACCACGACCGTGATCAGCAGAACCTTCACCCATCGACGTCTCACGCCGATCCCCCATGTTGTGTCGAGCCGAGTACAGGGCGCTCACACGGAGGCCGGGGGTGACTCTAGGACGCCGCCTGCCATGAACGGACGTACGAATGTTCAAGGCCGCGTCAAGGTGCCCGCCCCCCGAACGGAGAGCGGGCGCCCGCAAGCTCAGACGGCGTCCAGCTCGGCCAACTCCTTGGCGGAGAGCGTCAGTTCCGTGGCCGCCGCCGAGTCACGGATGGTCTCGGGACGGGAGGAGCCCGGGATCGGGACGACCACCGGGGACTTGGCGAGCATCCAGGCCAGGCACACGCGCTGCGGACTCACACCGTGGGCCTCGGCGACCCGGGCGAAGGCGGCGTACGTCGAACCGAGTCCGCCGGCCCGGGAGATACCGCCGAGCGGGCTCCAGGGCAGGAACGCGATGCCCAGTTCGTCGCAGAGCCGCAGTTCCGGCTCGCTGGAACGGAAGGCGGGGGAGAACTGGTTCTGCACGGACACCAGACGTCCGCCGAGGATCTCGTTCGCCTGCCGGATCTGGTCCGGGTTCGCGTTGGAGATACCGGCCAGGCGTATCTTGCCCTCGTCCAGCAGGTCCCGGATCGCGCCGACCGACTCCCCGTAAGGGACCTTGGGGTCGGGCCGGTGGAACTGGTACAGCCCGATCGCCTCCACGCCCAGGCGGCGCAGCGAGGCCTCGCACGCCTCCTTGATGTGCTTGGGGGAACCGTCCAGGGTCCAACTGCCGTCACCGGGACGCAGATGCCCGCCCTTGGTGGCGACCAGCACGTCCGTGCCGCGCTCATGGGTGGCGAGGGCCTTGGCGATGAGGGTCTCGTTGTGACCGACCTCGTCGGCGTCCCGGTGGTAGGCGTCCGCCGTGTCGATCAGCGTCAGGCCGGTGTCGAGCGCGGCGTGGATGGTGGCGAGGGAACGGGCCTCGTCCGGCCGCCCCTCGATCGACATGGGCATACCGCCCAGACCGATCGCGCTGACCTGCACGTCACCGATACGTCGAGTGTGCATGTGCTGGTTACCTCTTCCGGGGGTCGCGGTCGCGGAGCAAGGGCTTGCGCTCCAGCCTTGCCCGCCGGACGCCCCGGGGTCCAATAGAGGAATACGAACGCATTCAGCACCCGGGGATCTGAATCCCGGTGACCGGAGGGCGGGACGTACACCGCTGGTAAAATGGGGTCACGCTTCGACACCGCTGGGGCCCGTACCGGATGGGTACGGGCCCCAGCGCGTTTCGGGCGCCAGACCAGGAAGGCTCCTCATGAACCCCGAACCGTCAGCCCACGGACACCCCGGTGCCGGTACGCCCGAGGGGGCGGCAGGCCTGCCGCCGGCCGAGTCCTTCGACGCGCTCGGGCTGCCGCCGAAGCTGCTGGCGACGATGACGGACCTCGGGGTGACGGAGCCCTTCCCGATCCAGGCGGCGACCCTCCCCAACGCGCTGGCCGGCCGTGATGTCCTGGGTCGCGCCCGCACCGGCTCCGGCAAGACGCTCGCCTTCGGGCTCGCCCTGCTCGTCCGTACGGCGGGACTGCGAGCCGAGGCCAAGCGGCCCCTCGCGCTGGTCCTGGTGCCGACCCGGGAACTCGCCCAGCAGGTCGGCGACGCGCTGGAACCGTACGCGCGGACCCTGGACGTACGACTGGCGACGGTGGTCGGCGGACTGTCGATCAACAAGCAGCAGGCGGCGCTGCGGGCCGGTGCCGAGGTGGTCATCGCGACGCCGGGGCGGCTGACCGACCTGGTGTCACGCCGGGACTGCCTGCTGAACCACGTACGGATCACGGTCCTTGACGAGGCCGACCAGATGTGCGACCTGGGGTTCCTGCCGCAGGTCTCGGACCTCGTCGACCAGGTCCGCCCCGACGGACAGCGGCTGCTGTTCTCGGCCACGCTCGACCACAACGTCGACCAGCTGGTACGCGACCACCTCCACGACCCGGTGCTCGCCTCGGTCGACCGGCTGGCGGGCTCGGTCACCACGATGGAACACCACGTACTGAACATCCACGCCGCCGACAAGTACGCGACCGCGACCGAGATCGCCGCCCGGGACGGCCGGGTCCTGATGTTCCTGGACACCAAGGCCGGCGTCGACCAGTTCACCCGGCATCTGCGGGCCAGCGGCGTACGCGCCGGCGCCCTGCACAGCGGGAAGTCGCAGCCCCAACGCACGCACACGCTCGGCCAGTTCAAGGACGGCGAGATCACCGTGCTGGTGGCCACCAACGTCGCCGCGCGGGGCATCCACATCGACGCGCTCGACCTCGTCGTCAACGTCGACCCGCCCGCCGACGCCAAGGACTATCTGCACCGCGGCGGACGTACGGCGCGTGCGGGGGAGTCCGGGAAGGTGGTCACCCTCGTCACCCCCAACCAGCGGCGCGACGTGAACCGGATGATGTCGGACGCCGGAATCCGGCCCACGGTCGCCCAGGTGCGCTCCGGCGAGGAGAAGCTGACCGCGATCACCGGCGCGAAGCGCCCGCCGACCGCGACGAAGAGCACCACGGGCAACGCCCCGTTCCGTGGCATCGGTACCCGTCCGGGCCGCCCCGCGAAGGAGTCCCGCAAGGCCGCCGAGGCCCGCAAGACGGCGGAAGCACGTGCGGCGGCCCGGGTCCGCAAGGGCCGCTGACCCCAGGTCGTGTCCGCAAAGTCCCGTCGCCCGCCCGGAGGGCGGGCCCGGCGGCGTCATGGGGTCCCCCCGGTCGAGCGCAGCCGAGAGCGAGGGAGCGTGCTCTCGGCGTGCCGGGCGGAGACTCGCGTACTGGTTGTACGTGGGGTTTCGCCCGGTGCGGCGAGTGGGGGTCCCGCTCTGGGGGAGCGTGCCAGGCGTCGCGGGGCTGGCGGACGCCGCGGACACGGCCTAGGGCTTTGCCCTGACCAGTCCCGCGTCGTACGCAGTGATCACGGCCTGGATGCGGTCACGTGCGCCGATCTTCGCGAGGACGCGGCCCACGTGTTTCTTGACGGTGGACTCGGTCAGGACGAGCCGCTCGGCGATCTCGCTGTTCGTCCAGCCCTGTGCGATGGCGACGAGCACCTCGCGTTCGCGGTCGCTGAGCGTCCGCAGCCGGGGGTCGACGGCCGCCGGGGCGCCGGGCGGGGCGAGCACCTGGTGGGCGTAGGCGTCCAGTAGGCGGCGGGTAAGACGGGGTGCCACCACGGCGTCGCCGGTCGCGACGGCGTGGATGCCGGCGACGAGTTCCTCGGGGCGGGCGTCCTTGAGCAGGAAGCCGCTGGCGCCGGCACGCAGACCTTCGTAGGCGTACTCGTCGAGGTCGAAGGTGGTCACGATCAGGACGCGGGTGCGGCCGCCGGAGGCGATGATGCGGCGGGTGGCCTCCAGGCCGTCCATGCCGGGCATGCGGATGTCCATCAGGACGACGTCGGGGCGCAGTTCCGAGGCCAGCCGGACGGCCTCGGCGCCGTGCGCGGCCTCGCCGACCGGGGTCAGGCCGGGGGTGCCCTCGATGAGCATGCGGAAGCCCATGCGTTGCAGAGGCTGGTCGTCCGCGATCAGGACGGTGGTCATGGCAGCTGTTCTCCCGGTGCCGACGCGGCGGGCGCGGAGGGTGCGTCGAGGACGACGTCCACGAGCCAGCCGTGGCCGGTGTCGCGCGGTCCGATGGTGACGGCACCGCTGTACATGGCGGCCCGCTGGCGGATGCCGACCACCCCGTGACCGGCGTCGCCGGTCTGCGGCGCCGGTGCCGGGGACGCCCCCGGGGGCAGGCCGGTGTCCTCGACGCGTACCCGCACCCGGCCGGCGTCCGCGGCCACGGTGACCTCGGCGGCGGAGCCCGTACCCGCGTGCTTGAGCGTGTTGGTCAGGGCCTCCTGGACGATGCGGTAGACGGTGAGCTGGACGCCGCTGGTCAGCGAGTCGAGTTCGCCCACCGTCCGGTAGGTCACCGTCAGCCCCGCCGCACGGACCCGGGTCAGCAGAAGATCCAGGTCGCGGATGCCGGGCTGGGGGTTGAGCAGCCGTACGTCGTCCTCCTCCTCGCGCAGGACGCCCAGGACGCGGCGGAGTTCGCCCATGGCCTGGCGGCCGGTGTCGCCGAGGATGCGCAGCGCCTCGGCCGACTGTTCGCCCCGGTTGGTGGCGAGGGTGGCGGCGCCGTCGGCGACGCTGACCATGACGGAGAGGTTGTGGCCGACGATGTCGTGCATCTCGCGTGCGACCCGGGACCGCTCGGCGGCGGCGGTCAGCCGGACGCGTTGGTCGCGCTCGATCTCCAGACGGGCGGCCCGGTCCTCCAGCGCCGCCAGGTACATCCGGCGGATCCGGAGGGTCAGACCGACGGCGATGGCTGCGGTCGCCGTCCCCAGCAGGAAGAACATGGCGAGCAGCGGAGGATCGACGGGCACCAGGACGAACACGGCCAGGGCGACCTGGACGCCGGTCAGCGCGGCGGCCCAGCCCAGGATCCGCAACGACCCGTGCAGGGCCAGGCTGTACAGGGCGACGAGCGTGCTGAGTCCGGCCTGTTGCCAGATGTCCAGGGACCACTGGACGAGAGACACCAGCGCGATCACGAAGTACGTGACGGCGGGGGCTCTGCGCCGCCACCACAGCGGCACGACGAGCGCGACGGCGAAGGCGAGCAGCACGACGGTCGGGTGGTCGCTGGCGGGGGCCGCCTCCTCGAACGGGCCGTCTCTCTCGTCGGAGAACACATCGGGCAGGCTGGTGAGGGCGACGAACACCACTACCGCGGTGTCGAGCAGCCAGGGATGCCGTCGGTCCAGCCGCCGGCGGCGGCCCTGGTCGCGCAGCAGACGGCCCAGCAGCGGGTGCGTCCAGGCGGCGTCGAACCCGGAGGACGGCGGAACCGCCGCCTCCTGGTTCGGGTGCGCGGCGGCTGCCGTCCGCTCGGGGCTCATGACCCTCATTGTCCCCGCCCCGCGACTCACGCGTCGCTGCGGACCAGCCGGTAGGCCGCCCCCGCGAGGGTCAGCGCCACCCAGCCGGCGAAGACGGCGAGGCCCGCGCCGGGTGAGAGCGCGTCGGACGAGTCGTGCAGGGCGTACACGGCCGAGCCCGCGTTGCTGGGGAAGTACGGGTTGATGTTGTCGTACAGGGAGTCGGGCAGCAGCGAGGCCAGGCCGGGCAGGATGAGCAGGACACCGACGAGGACCGCGATGGCTCCGGCGGAGGAGCGCAGGAGCACGCCCAGGGCGACGCCGAACACGGCGACCAGACCGAGGTAGACACCGGCGCCGGCCAGACTGCGCAGTACGCCGTCGTCGCTCAGGGACAGGGCGATCTTCTCGCCGTCGAGACCGAGGGTGCCCAGCTGGAAGGCGGCCAGTGCGCCGATGGTGGTGAGGACCAGGGCGACGGGTCCGATCACGGCGGCCTTGGACCACAGGACGGGCAGTCGGCGCGGCACCGCGGTGAGGGTGGAACGGATCATGCCGGTGCTGTACTCGCCCGCCGACAGCAGCACCCCGAGCACACCCACGGCCAGCGAGGCGAAGGTCACCCCGAGCAGCGCCAGGCTGACCGCGTCCTGGGTGCCGTCGCCCGGGCCGCCGGGCGGGCCCCCGTCGGCGACGGCGTCCGGGCTGTAGGTGGCGGAGGCGATGGCCCCGAGGGCGACGAGCAGGAGCAGGGAGACGCCCAGGGTGATCCAACTGGAGCGCAGCGACCAGAACTTGGCCCACTCCGAACGCAGTACCCGAAGGCCGGTCACCTTGTGCACCGTCGTGCGGGCGGGAGCCGCGGAAAGGGTGTCGGTGGTCATCAGGCGGCCTTTCGTGCGGTGTCGGCGGGGGCGCTCTGGTATTCGACGGCGTCGTGGGTGAGGGCCATGAAGGCCTCCTCCAGGGAGACGGACTGCGGGGTGAGTTCGTACAGCGCCACCCCGTGCTCGGCGGCGACCGCCCCGATCTCCCGGGCGCTCCGCCCCGACACCACCAGTTCCTCGGCGGAGGACGAGGTGATCGTGACGTCCGGGCCCGCCAGCAGCGAACGCAGCCGGACAGCCTCGGCGGTGGAGACCTTCACGCCTCCGCCGCCCGCCTCCCGGGTGAAGTCGTCGACCGTCGTGTCCGCGAGGAGGCGGCCACGGCCGATGATCACGAGGTGGTCGGCGATCAGCGCGGTCTCGCTCATCAGGTGCGAGGAGAGCATCACCGCCCGGCCCTCGTCGGCGAGGCTCCGCAGCAGATTCCGTACCCACAGCACGCCCTCGGGGTCGAGGCCGTTGACCGGTTCGTCGAGCATGACGATCGCCGGGTCGGCGAGCAGCGCCGAGGCGATACCGAGCCGCTGGCCCATACCGAGCGAGAAGGCACCCACCCGCTTGCCCGCCACGCTGGTCAGCCCCGCCAGCTCGATGACCTCGTCCACCCGACTGCGGGAGATGCCGTGGGTGTGGGCCAGCGCCATCAGATGGTTGAACGCGGTACGCCCCGGGTGGACGGACTTGGCCTCAAGGAGGGAGCCGATCTCGTGCAGGGGCGCCGCGTGCTTCGCGTAGGAGCGTCCGTTGACCGTGACCGAACCGCCCGTCGGGGAGTCCAGCCCGATGATCATGCGCATGGTCGTGGACTTGCCCGCCCCGTTGGGCCCCAGGAAGCCGGTCACCTCGCCCGGTTTGACGGTGAAGCTCAAGTGGTCGACGACCGTCTTGTCGCCGTACCGCTTTGTCAGCTCACGCGCTTCGATCATGGAAGTGGCCTCTCCTGCCTCGAACGCAACCTCGCACACGGCCGCTTTGGACGCGACCGCCGACGCCCTGCGGCATCTGCTGTCGAAGCTACGAGAACGGCAGGTCCCGGCCGTGGGACCACAGGGGACACTTCGGTGGCCGGGTGGTACCGCGGTACCACTGGCGTGTCCTTCGCAGGCGGTACGTCGACGCCGGGATCCGTCAGGCGACAGGGCCGCCCAGCAGCCGGTCCGCCCCGAAGGGGAGGGACAGCGCGCGCTCGCCCAGATCGCCGGGGACCTCCGGGTGGTCGGGGTTGAGCCGGACGAGGCGGGCCCCAGGAGTGTGGCGTACGACGTTCTCCATGGGCCATCGGATCACACCGGGGGTGTTGAACCCGGCCCCGATCTCGACGACGAGCAACCGGTCGTCCGTGGGCCTCTGGTCGAGCCAGTGGGCCAGCCGCTCCCCGGCGGGCAGATGGGCGTCGTCGACGAACTCGGGGCCGACCCGGACATTGGGAAAGACCTCGCCACCGCAGTCGGGGCAGCGGGGCAGGGCCTCGGGGTCGGTCACCCGGCCGCTCTCACGGTCGTACGCCGCGAGGACCCTGTCGAGGAACGGCTTGCTGGACCATGTCTCGCGCGTGCACGGCACCGTGCACTGGAGCCGGCCGTAGTCGCCCTGCGGGGTGAAGACACGGTCGGCGGCGAAGCCGTTGCGGACGAACAGCGCGTCGACGTTGGACGTCATCACCCAGTGGTCGCGGTCGCCGACCAGGGTCCGCAGGCGCCGGTAGAGCGGGTTCGGGGCGGGGTCGTAGCGGATGTCGTCGATGTGGACGGCCCAGTAGCCCCACATCATGTCCGGCGGCAGCGGCACACCCAGCAAATAGCGCGAGCGCAGGCCCAGCCGGTGCAGGGCGGGAAGGAGCTGCCGGAAGCGTTCGGCGTCGCCGTAGTCGTAACCGGCGGCCGCGCTGAGGCCCGCGCCGGCCGCGACCAGGACGCGGTCCGCCTCTCCCAGCCACTCATGGAACGTCCCGCCGGCCTGTGCGGCGGTCAGAGGGGTGTTGCTCGTGGCGTTCACGTGACCTTAGTGCCCTTTCCGTTTTCTGCCGCACGGGCACCCTGCCGGTGCGGTGCGATCATCAACGTACGAGGCGAAGCGGATGCGAGCCGGATACACTTCCGACCGATGATGGCCAAAAACCGACACAGTGCCGCGAGGGAGATCCCCGAGGTCCCCTTCGCCGCCCCCGCGGGTACGCCCGCAGGTGTCGAGGCGATGTCGCTGGCCGACCTGCGCGGGCGAGTGCCGGGCCACACCCTCTCCCGGCCGCAGCGCCCCGACTTCCATCACCTGCTCACGCTCACCGCGGGCGACCTCTCGCACACCGTGGACTTCACCGCCCACGCCCTCCGGCCGGGCTCCTGGCTGTGGGTGCGCCCCGGGCAGGTGCAGCAGTGGGGCGACCTCACCCGGGCCGAGGGCACCCTGATCCTCTTCCGGCAGGACTTCCTCGACGCGGCGACCGTGTCGGCGGCCCGCGTCGACGACCCGCACGCACCCGTCGTCAGCACGCCCGTCGCCGCCGACGCGCGGGCGCTCGACCTCGCGGTGGAGCATCTGAGCCGTGAGTTCCACGCCCTCGGCCAGCTGCCGCTGGACGTGCACGTGGCGGCCCTGCGCCATCTCCTGGCGGTTCTCGTGCTGCGGCTGGCCCACCTCACGGTGCCGGCCGGCGGCCCCGTACCGGAGCCGGACGAGACATATCTGCGGTTCCGGGACGCGGTGGAACAGCACTTCACCCGGACCCGGCGGGTGGAGGACTACGCCCACCTGCTCGGCTACTCCCCGCGCACGCTGGCCCGCGCCACGCTGGGCACTGCCGGGCTCAGCGCCAAGGAGTTCGTCGACCGGCGGGTCGTCCTGGAGGCCAAGCGGCTGCTGGCCCACAGCGACCGGACGGCGGCCCAGATCGCGGCGCAGCTCGGCTTCGCCAACCCGTCCCAGTTCAGCAAGTACTTCCTGCACCGGGTCGGGCGGTCACCGATCGACTTCCGGGAGGTCGTCCGGGGGCGTGCGGAGGGGCTGCCACCGGGCGCCGAGCAGGACACCCAGCGCGGCGACGCGCCGTCTCAGAGACCCGCCGAGGAACGCAACGCGCGCCGGTAGGCGCTCTCGTCGGCCGCCTCGAACACCGTGAACACGACCCGGTCGAACCGCTCGGGACGGGCGTCGAGCCAGTCGGCGACCGCGCGCAGGGCGATGGGGGCCGCCTGGTCCTTGGGGTAGCCGAAGACCCCGGTGCTCACGGCGCACAGGGCGACCGTACGGATGGATTCCACCTCGGCGGCAAGGTCCAGACAGGCCCGGTAGGAGGAGGCGAGCGCCTCCGCGTCGCTCGCGCGCGGGCGGCCGTCGGTGACGGGACCGACGGTGTGCAGGACGTAGCGGGCGGGGAGGTGATAACCCCGGGTGATCTTGGCTGTGCCGGTCGGCTCGGAGGCGCCCTGGAGTGTGACGACGGTCCGGCAGTCGTCCCGCAGCCGTGGCCCGGCGGCGCTGTGGATGGCGTTGTCGATACAGGCGTGCAGGGGCTGGAAGCAGCCGAGCAGGGCGCTGTTGGCGGCGTTGACGACGGCATCGGCCGCGAGCGTGGTGATGTCGCCCCGCCACAGCGCGGTGGACTCGGCCGCACGGTACGTCGTGCGGGGGAACTCCCCCGCGATCGTGGGGAGTTGGGCTGCTCGCACCGTCGGCCGGAGCCCGCGTTCCGTGCCGAGGACGGCGTCCACCGCGTCGCGGGCCCCGTCCGGCAGCGCGCCGGGCGGGCGCACGGTCAGCAAGGCGCCCAGAAGCCGGCGGCGAGCCGTGGCGTCGGTGGCCGAGAGGTCCCGCAGGGAGTCGGCCCGCAGCCCGAGCCGGGGCACGGCCGGGTCGGTGCTGAGCAGCCGCAGCGCCGTGCGCACCCGCTCGTCCAGCCGATCCGCCGGTACGGGATCCGCGGACGGCTGGAACGGCTCGTCCAGGGCGATCGAGGCGCGGTAGGCGGCCAGGGGCAGTACCGAAGGCTTCCCGGTGAGGCCGCTGTACGGGGGCGAGGGCGGCGACATCGTCATGGCAGGCTCCGATGCGGAGGGTGGGAAAGACGGGCTGGGCGACGGGACGACGTCCATGCCGGTGCCCGGCCGGCGTGCGTCGTGACGCGTGTCGGCCGGGCACCGGGAGGATCGTCAGAACAGGCCGTTGCCGTGCGGGAGTTCGGCCGGCACCGGTGCGATGACGTCCCAGTGCTCGACGATCCTGCCGTCGGCGAGACGGAAGAGGTCGTAGTAGGCGACGGGCACGCCGAACTCGCCCTCGGACTGCGTGAGGACGAAGTCGCCCTCGGCGATGACCTTGTGAACCGTCTTGTAGACCAGGTTCTTGCCCTGCTCGGCCCACTTCGCGGCGGCGGCGCCGAAGCCGTCCAGGCCGTCGGCGGCCTCGGTGTTGTGCTGGTGGTAGGTCTCGGTGGACATGTAGTCGGTCAGGACCGAGTAGTCGGCGCCGACGAGGACCTTCTCCGCGAACTCCGTGACCAGGGCCCGGTTGGCGTCGGTCCTGTCGGTGTCGCTGATCTCCGCTGGCCCGTCGGTCTGGGAGCGGCCCGAGACGGTGTCCTCGACCTGCGGGGTCAGGGCGTCCCAGTGCTCGGCCAGCCTGCCGTCGGCGTCGACGCGGAAGATGTCGAAGCCGACGAGCGGGTCGGGGCCGAAGCCGTGGTACGTGCCGTGCAGGGCGACCAGGTCGCCGTCGGCGATGACCCGGGCGCCCTCGTAGCGGAAGTCGGCGCCGAGCCCGGCGACCAGCCCGCGCAGCGCTTCGGGGCCGTCGGCGGCGAGGGAGCTGTGCTGCTTGTAGTCGGCGGCGACCCAGCGGTCCACGGCCGAGGGGTCCTTGTCGCCGAAGAGTGCCGTGGCGGCCTGCAGAACCGTGTTCTTCGCGTTGCTCATGACTGTCTTCCTAGCTTGTGGATCCGCACGGGGTGATCTGGGCGGTGTATTCAAACTAGGTCGGGAGGGCACGGTTGACCGGGCCCAATGGTGACCTTTGATGGTCAAAAAGCGACAGCGCGGGCTTCGGCGGTGGGTTCAGTCCTTGATGGCGCGAACGACGTCCGCCAGGGATGTGGCGGGGCGGCCGGTGAGGAAGGGCACCGCGTCGCTGACACCGTCGAGCTGGCCGGCCGCGATGGCCGTGTAGGTGGACACCCACGCGTCGAGCTGCCAGGGCGGGGCGCCGTAGGAGGCACGGGAGGCGTACGCCTCCTCGACCGTCTCGGGCTGGTAGGTGATGCTGCGCCCGAGCACCTCGGACACGATGCGGGCGGCGTCGTCCAGCGTCAGGGACTCCGGCCCCGTCAGGTCGTACACGGCACCGACATGGTCGCCCGGACGCGTCAGGACCGCGACCGCCGCGTCGGCGATGTCGTCCTGCGAGACGAAGGCGGCCCGTCCCTGCCCGGCCGGACCACGGATCACACCGTCCTCTCCCGCCAGTTCGGGCACGAACTCCGCGTACATGTTGTCGCGCAGGAAGGTGTACGCCATCCCGCTGGTGCGGATGTGCTCCTCGGTATGGAAATGGTCGCGGGCCAGCGTGAACGTCGCATAGGGCGCGGCGCCGAAGAACGACACGTACACCAGGTGCTCGACACCCGCCTGGGCCACGCTGTCCACGAAGGCCTTGTGCTGGTCGAGCCGGTCGGCGCTCTCGGAGGCGGACACCATGAACACGGTCTTCGCGCCGCGCAGTCCACGGACGACGGCGTCGTGGTCGCCGAAACCGCCGCGGATCGCCGTGGCACGGGGGAGGTCCGGTGCCCGCTCGGGGCTGCGCACCAGCAGCCGCTGCGCGATGCCCCGCTGGGCCAGGCGGCGGGCGACACGTCCGCCGAGGCGTCCCGTGGCCCCGGTGACCACCAGTGCCGATTCGGAGAGTTCGGTGGGCAGTTCGGTCATGGCTGGCATCACTTCCGGTCGGGTCGGGGTGAGCGGCTCGGGCGGGGGGATCGCGCCGGGTGTATTGAATCCGGCGCGGATCCGCGGGACGGGCAGCCTGGCACCGCTGGGCGCGTCGCCGTCCCTCTCCGGGGAGCCTCAGAGGGCGAAAGCCTCCGTCAGGCGCACGTTGTAGCCGTCCTCCTCCATCAGGACGACCGTAACCCCGAAGGGGGAAGGATGGTCGATCTCGAGCGGGACGAAGGAGTAGTCGACGGCGGCCCGGACCGGCGGGATCAGTTCGCCGTCCTGCTGGGGCTCGGGTGCGAGCAGCCACTGCGGCTCGACCGTGGCCAGGCCCTCGGGGGAGTGGCCGAGGGGCTGCTCGGCGTACGGGAACCGGTGCAGGGTGTGGCCGTCCTTCGTGGCGTGCACCAGGTTCAGGCACGGCGCCGGGCCGCTGACCGGCAACTCGCACAGGGCGGCGACGTCCCGGGTCTCCCAGGCGAGGACGACCTCGTCGGCGCCGGCCGCCGCGGCGATGTTCGACAGCTGGGCGATGCCGGTGAGCGCGTCCTTGCCGGTCTCGACGGGACGCAGCCAGATCAGACCGACCAGTTCGCCGCGGACCAGCGGCATGATGACCGGACGGGGCACGGCACCCTCGCCCAGACCCGCGGTGTACGCGTTCCTCATCGATGCGGCCAGTGCGTCCCAGGTCTGCGTGTCCACGAACTTCCTCTCACCCACAACACGTTCACGACTCGGGCGACCCTGTCACGCCGGCCGTCGTCGACGCCAACTCGGACGGGACCAGCGGCAGGAGCGGCCGGTCCGGGAGAGTACTCGGCACGCGCTCCAGGATGCCGCCCGCGAACACGTCGTACAGCGGCAGCGTCTCCAGATGCACGTAACCGATGTGGCAGTCGCACACCTTCAGCGGGCAGGCCCGGGGGCCGAGCGCGGCACGGTACGAGCCGTCGTACAGATTTCCCAGCTCCGTACGGACGAAATGGCAGCGGCGTACCGTGCCCTCGCCGTCCACCGAGAGGACCGACTCACCGGTGCGGCACGGCAGGCCCGCCGAGCGGTGCGGGTGGCGGCTGAACGGGAAGAGCGGGTCCAGCGCCGTCCACCGGCCGGCCTCCTCGTCCGTGTAGGTGTGCCCTTCGGCGGCGTTCACCCACAGATAGACGTGCTCCGGCAGCGCCGCGCGCAGCCGTCGCGCGTGCTCCAGATGATCCGGCACGCCGACGACACCGACGCTGAAACGGACCCCGAGGGCGGACAGCTCGTACGTCTTGGCCAGGAACCGGTCGTACGGCGTCTGCCCGGGATGGTAGGTGCACCACAGGGCGACGGTGTCGCGGTCCGCGTCCGCCAGCCAGTCGGTGCGGCAGCTCAGGTTGGTCTGGATGGCGACCCGTCGTATGTGCGGCTGGTGCGAGAGGTCGACGAGAGCACGTCGGTACCAGGAGCGGACGAGTCCCTCGCCCCACGGGGTGAAGAGCACCGAAAGCCGGTCCTCCCGCTGCTCGCCCGCCCACCCGGTGAACCGCTCCAGCGCCGCACGGTCGGCGCGGAGTTGCGCCGTGCTGTCGCGTCGCTTCGCGAACGGGCAGTAGGGGCAGTCGTAGTCGCAGGAGGAGAGCGGCCCCCGGTAGAGCAGCGTCAGATCCACGGAACCCCGCTCACTTGGTCTCGTAGGCGGCCATGGCGGCGCGCACGTCCGGGGAGAAGAACTCGGGGCCTATGGCGTCCGAGTGCGCCAACCCCTCGGCGGACAGCCGCAGTTGTCCCTCCTGACCGTCGTCGAGCCAGCCACGGGAGTCGAGGGTGTCCAACTCGGCTGGGAAGTCGGCGTACGGGTCGGAGCCGAACCGCAGCCGGTACTCCGCGACGGGCATGCCCTGGGCCTGGAGCAGCGACTGCAGCAGATGCCGACGCCGTGCCTCGTCCTCGTCGACCCAACGCCCGTGCAGCGCGCGGGAGAAGTCGGTGGTGGCCGTGTAGTCGTCGATGATGCCGCGTATCTCGCCCATCGACACGGCGTAGTCGAAGGAGTAGTGCAGCCGGGAGGTGTACGAACGGGCGCCGCAGCCCAGGCCGATCATGCCGTCGGTCTGGCAGGCGTAGTCGTCCGGACCCTGTGGCGGCGCGTCCGAGCGCCGGAACATCCGCATCGACACCTGCTCGTAGCCCTGGGCGAGGAGATGGTCCCGCCCCTCCCGGTAGCGGCGCAGGCGCTGCTCGTCCCACTCCCGGTCGGCCGCCGCCGGGTCGACGCGGCGGCCGAGACCGGTGAGCGGGCGGATGTAGAGGGGGTACAGATAGATCTCCTCGGGGCGCCAGGCCAGGGCCGCGTCGAGGGAGTAGCGCCAACTGGCCGCGGTCTGCCCGTCGATGCCGTAGATCAGATCGATGTTGAGGACGGGGATGGCGGCCTCACGGATCCGGGCCAGCGCCGCCTCGACATCGGACCTGTGCTGCGGGCGTACGGCGGCCCGCGCCTCCTCCTCGACGAAGCTCTGGACGCCCAGACTGAGGCGGGTGGTGCCCCGCTCGGCCAGCACCGCCAGCCGGTCGGCCGTGGCCGTGGAGGGCGACGCCTCCACGGACAGCGGGACGGCCCGCAGGTCGACGCCCATCTCCCGCTCGGCGATGTCGCACAGCCGTTCCAGCTCCGTGGCCTCCAGGAAGGTCGGAGTCCCGCCGCCGAACGCCGCGTTGGCGAACCGCGGGGGTTCCGCGTCGCCCAACGCCTCGCGGACGGCGGCGGCTTGACGCTGTACGGCGTCCAGATAACGGCCCGTCAGACCGTCGGGCGCGCCGATGCGCGTGAACAGGTTGCAGAAGCCGCAGCGGATCTCGCAGAACGGGATGTGCAGATACAGCGACAGGGATTGCCGGGACTCCCCGGACCACAGGTCCGCGAGCCGGGGGCTTGTGGGCAGCTTCCGGTAGGCGGTCTTGTGCGGGTACGCGTACGTATAGCTCTGGTACGGGCGAGGTGAGCGGACGGAGGTGTCCGGTGCGGTGACGGTCATACGGACGGCTCCAGGAAGAAGTGGCCGTAGGGCACGGTCCATACGGACTCGTGGCCGAGGCGGTGGCCGGTGTAACCGTCGTCCCCGTAGGCGGTGCCGTGGTCGGAGCAGACGATGGCGAAGCAGCGGCGGCGCGAACTCATCGCCGAGAACAGCCGCCCGACATGGCGGTCGACGTACTCCAGCGCGGCGGCGTGGGTGGCCCGGCTGTCGCCCGCCTCACGGGTCGCGCCGGGCAGGTGGAACCAGTTCGGCTGGTGCAGTGCCGAGGCGTTCAGGAAGAGGAACAGCCGCTGCTCGGGCGGCAGTTCGGACACCGTCTTCTCGGCGCGTGCCACCTGCGCCTCGAAGGAGGTCGGGGAGGCCACGGAGAACTCCGGCTCCCAGTGGCTCTCCTGGAAGAACCCGGGCAGTACGTCACCCAGGGCGCCCTGCTTGTTGAAGAAGCCGACGCCGCCGACGCACACCGTGCGGTACCCGTGCGCGGCCAGGCCGGACACGAGGTCCGGGGTGTCGAAGACGTACGTACCGTCCGCCGTGGTCTCGCTGCCCGCGAACTTGGCCGCGAACAGGCGCGGATGCGGTCCTGGTCCTGCCGGGGTGGGCAGGAAGCCCGCGAACATCGCCTGGTGGGAGGCGTACGTGAAACTCCCCGGCGCGTGCCGCTTCTCCCAGACGCCGCCCGGCAGACGCGCGGTCAGATTGGGCAGCCGCCCGGCGGTCGCGAGTTCGACGGCCACGTCGTACCGGAGGGTGTCCAGGGTGAGGAGGAGCAGGTCGTCACGGCCCACCACCTCGTTCATGTCCGGCCCGGCGGCCGGGGCGGGGGAGGGTTCAGACGGTGGCATGGGCGGTCCTCGGCAGTGAGAAGGAAGGGGCCGCCGCGACCTGTGCGGCGTACGTGTCCAGGCCCTCGGCCCCGCTGCCCGGCAGGCCGGTCAGCCGGGGGAGCAGATCGCCGAACGCGTTGACCTCGCCGACGGCGAAGCGGCGCCAGCCGACGGCCGGCAGGAGGTCGACACCGACGCACAGGGTGCCGGGGAAGCAGGCCGCGGCCCGTTCACTGGTTTCGAGAGCCGTGGCCCACCGGTCACCGGCCAGCGCCCGTACGGCCGCCAGATCGCCGCGTGTCCCGCCGAGATGCAGATTGGTCAGCGGGGAGCGGCTCGTGCGGACCACGGCGTGGGTGGTCCGGCCGCCCACGACGACGATCCGCAGATCCGCCGACCGGCCGCCGAGCGAGGCCTTCGGCAGCCACCGCTCGATGTGCAGCCCGTCCGGGGCGAGCGTGTCGACGATCGCGGCGATCTCCCGCTCCTCGGTATAGCGGCGCACACGCAGGGAGTTGTGGAGCCGTCCCTCCTCGGCGCGCTCCACGGACGTGGTCGCGCGGATCCGCCCCGACGCGGCCGTCTCGATCGCCAGCACACCGGAGGCGGAGGAACCGTGCGCGAGCTTGACGAAGACACGCCGCAGGTCCGCCTCCGCCATGAGGCGCCGTACGTCCGCCCAGTCCCGCACCGGCGGTACGTCCCCGGAGGTGGGCGACGGCGGCACCGGCACGCCCGCCCGGGCGAGCCGGTCGTGACACAGCCGCTTGTCGAACATCACGGCCAGCTCCACCGGGTCGTCGAGCCGTCGCCCGCCGCGCAACGAGGCAACGCCCTCCAGGAACCGCCCGTACCAGCGCGCGGACCCCTCCACCCGCGTCGGATCGTCGACCCCACGCAGCAGGACGTCCACCTCGGCACTCTCCCCCGGAGAGTCGAGGCGGACCAACTCGTCGTCCGCGAAATCGTGTCCGCCCCCACGCAGCACGTCGTGCCACTCGACCACACGAGGCGTGCCATGACCGGCGGCCTCCGCTGCCGCCGCGAACAGGCTCACCCGACGGTTGTCCCCATTGGCGACCACCGCCCACCTCGGCGGGGCATCCCCCGGCCCCCTGCGCCCCATGGTGCTCACCTTCCCCCCTTCGTTCCCGCCTCCGGAGCCCGGAGCGCGCTACTCGCCCACCGCGACGAACCGCCAGACCGTGCCGTCCTCCTCCTCGTCGGAGTCGGCGTCGTCGGGATCGGCGTCGACCTCCACACCGGCGGGCTCCAGCGTCTCCAGCAGCCGCGTGCGCAGCTCCTCGCTGAGGTAGTTGTGGTGCAGGTCGAGCTTCTTGAGATGAGTCAAGGGCTGACCGGTCAGCAGCGCCGTGGCGCCGTCGTCGGTGAGCACGCCCATCGAGACGTCGAGAACCTCCAGGCGCGCCACCACCGGCGCGGACGCGAGCGCCGTACAGATGGCGTCCTGGATCTCGCTGTTGCGCAGGGCGAGATGGGTCAGGCTCGGCAGCCTCGTGCCCGCGAAGAAGGGCTCCAGGTCGGCCACGTCGGCGTCGCCCCCGTACTCGGACGTGCCCAGCCACAGGTCGAGTTCGACGAGGGCGGGCAGATCGCTGCCCGCGATGCCGCGCACCACCTCGACGGGCATGCCCCCGGTCTCGACCGTCAGGCTGCGCAGCCGCTCGTGCCGGACGGCGGGGAAGAGCAGCTCACTGCCCCCGCGGACGCCGAACTCCTCCAGGTCGGGAAAGGCCTCCAGGAGGGGAGTGACGTCGCCCTGGTTGATCCAGGAGATCTCGCACTCCTCCGACAGCATGTCGCCCAGGAACACGCCGCGCAGGTTCGACAGTCGGTCGCGGGCCGCGACCAGCGCCTTGATCACCTCGTCCGGGCCGCTGTCGTACGCATCGCTCCACGTGCCGACGATCAGGGCGCGGACCTTACGGGTGTCCACGGCCTCCAGGAAGCGGGCGAAGGCGTCCTCCCACTCCTCATTGGAGTCGTAGGAGCCCACGGAGAGGCGCCAGGCGACGGACTCCGGCGACGGGAAGGCGGACACGTCCGCCTGTGTGTCACCGGCGTCGGGGAAGGCGAAGGCCGGCAGGCCGTGGAATTCCTGGAGGTGGCTACCGAGGGTCATGCGTGCCTGCTCCCTGATGCTGGGTCCGGTGGATCGGCGGTCGTGATTCCCGTCCTGGCGCGCGCCGATCGCGTCCAGGTAGAGGAGTTGTACCAAGCCCCACTGACAACGCCGCCAACTGGGGCCTCCCGCAAGGTGAAGCGGATCTTCGGCGACCCGTGGACGACTGCGCCGAGGACCGATTGTCAGTGCCCGCCTCTACGGTCGTTCCCATGGCACACGGAGTGCCGCATCGGGAGGGAGACCCATGTACCGGCAGGGAGACGTACTGATCGTGGCGCTGGCGGAAGGCGCGGTGCCGGAGTACGCGGTCGACGCGGCGTCCGAACCGCGCGACGGCCGAGGCCGACTCGTCCTGGCGCTCGGCGAGGTCACCGGGCACGCCCATGCGGTGGCCGGTCCGGGACGGCTGATCCGCGAGGCCGGAGTCTTCGGCCCGATGCTCCTGCACGTACCCGAGGGCGCGCGCGTCGTCCACGAGGAGCACGCGGCGATCACGCTCCCGAAGGGCTGGTACCGGGTGATCCGGCAGCGGGAGTACGTACCGGGTTCGGTGCGCGTCGTCGCCGACTGAGCACGCCCCGGGCACATGTGCGGGACGAACGAAGCGAAAGGGCCGGACGGCATGGGGATGCGGGCCGGCGACAGCACTTGGAGAGGAACGGCACTGATGGACCAGGGCAGTTGGCGGACGGCGGCGGCAGCGACGGGACCGGGCGACCGGGCGGCGGCCGAGGAAGGCGTCCGACTCGCCTACCGGCGCGCGGGACTGGCGGAACCCGAGCGGATCGTGTGGGCGCGCTCGCCCCTCGAAGCCGTACGGATGCTCATGACGGCGACGCAGCCGGACGGCTCGCCTCTGGGCACCCTCGGCGCCGGAGTCCGCGACGCCGTGTGGAGCGCGCCCTGGGCCGCCGAACGGGGGCGACTGCACGCGGAGTTGGGCCCGGAGCGGTGGAGCGGGCACTGGCGGGCCACGGGGGCCGGACTGTGGGAGTCGACCCGCACACTCGTCGACCGGGTGCGGGCGGGAATCGTCGAGGAACTCGCCACCGACCGCAAGGAGGAGGCGCGGGTCCGTCTGCTGCTTCTGGACGCCGCGCTGGGGCAGCACGACGCGGCCTGGCTGTGCGCGTTCGAGCCCGGTGACGACAGCCCGCTGGCCGGCCTGGCCGCCGTGGCGCGCGACGCGGGCTGGTGGTGGCCCTACGAGAAGACGGCGATCCTCAGCGAACGCCCGCTGACCCTGCACCGCGACGAGGCGGGCCGCCTGGACCGGGGCGACGGCCCGGCCCTCGGCTACACGGACGGGTTCGAGCTGTACGCCTGGCGTGGCATGCCCGTCCCGAAGGACTTCCTGGACGAACTGACCGCACTGACCCCGGAACGCATCCGCGACGAGGAGAACGCCGAACTCCGCCGGGTGATGCTGGAGTTCTACGGCTACGACCGGTATCTGGAGGAGTCCGGCGCGGTCCCCGTCCACCGCGACGAGACGGGCGTGCTGTGGCGGGTCCAACTCGTCGGCGACGAGGACGTGGTGATGGTCGAAGTCGTCAACTCCACACCTGAACCGGACGGGTCGAGCCGTACGTACTGGCTGAGGGTGCCGCCGACGACCCGTACGGCCCGTGAGGGAGTGGCCTGGACGTTCGGTGTCGCCGCGGAGGTGTACGAGCCTCTGCGGCAGACGTGAACGGGGGCAGTGCTGCGATCATCCTGACGAAGGTGGAAGGCACGGCCGAGGGAGCGGGATGATTTCTGAGCCGGAGATGGCGGGGGAGTTCGGTGGAGTCGACACCCGCGAGGTGGTGGGCGGCTTCGACGAGGAGGAGCCGGGTGGGGAACTCCGGCCGCGAAGGCCGTGGCAGTGGGCGCTGGTAGGGGCGGTGATGGCGTCGGTCCTCTGGGCGGCGGCGCTGTTCCTGTACGGAGGGGGCGATGGAAAGCCGGACCTGAGCGGGTACCAGCTGAAGCAGGACCCCTGCCCGTCGCTGCGGTTGAAGGCGATCGGCGCGGTGATCTCGCCGCGAGAGCCCACCACCAAGGCCGATTCCGGGCTGCTGCGCCATGCCGCCCTCGACCAGATCCAGTGCTCCATACCTCTCCGGTTCCTGGCCGGCTCGGAGCAGTCCGGGAAGGGCTGGTTCACCGGCTACACCGTCGGAATAACGGTGGCACTGCACAAGAAGACCGACCCCGGCGCGGAATTCGAGGCACGACGACGGGTGACCGACGACGGCGTTCTTCCCGAGGAACAGGTCAAGGCAGTTCCGGACCTCGGTGACAAGGCGTATCTCCTGACCCGGGACAACGGCAATGCGGAGTTGCGGGTGTTGGACGGCGGAGCGGTCCTCTCGCTGGATCTCTCCGTCTTCACGTACTACCAGAGCGAGCGCGAGAGTGAGAGCGAGAGCCAGGACGAGAACGCGGTCGGTGACGGGCCGGAACTCCCCGACCTGTCCTTGTACCGGTCGGCCATGATCACTGACATGCGTGACCTGATGGCGAGCCTCAAGCGATGACCGCGGCGCCGGGCGGCGGCCTCTGTCCGGAGTGCTGACAGCGGGAACATAGGTGTGTACATTGCGGCCGTCAAGAAAGTGCCCAACATCTGGTGTTGCTTCCTCAGGAGGGGCCCATGCAAAGGCGCATTCTCGGACTTGCCGCAGTAGTGATCACCGTCGTCGGCGCGGCCGGATGCGGGTCGTCGGACCCGGCGGACAGCGGTTCGTCGTCCTCGGGCGGCAGCGGGACCACGAAGGTCAAGGTCGGCATCATCCCCATCGTCGATGTGGCCCCGCTCTATCTCGGCCAGAAGCAGGGGTTCTTCAGCAGTCGCGGCATCGAACTGGAGATGGTGAGCGCCCAGGGCGGCGCGGCGATCATCCCCGGTGTGGTGAGCGACCAGTTCCAGTTCGGGTTCAGCAACACCACGTCGCTGATGATCGCCCAGGTCAAGGGCGTACCGATCAAGTCCGTGGTCAACGGCGCGGCCTCCAACGGCAAGGTCGGGGGCGATGTCACCGGAGTGGCCGTCAAGAAGGACAGTGCCGTGAAATCGGCCAAGGACCTTGCCGGGCGGACGGTGGCGGTGAACACGCTCAAGAACATCGGGGACACCACGGTCCGCGAGTCGGTCCGGCTGGCCGGCGGCGACCCCTCGAAGGTCAAGTTCGTCGAAATACCGTTCGATCAGATGCCGGCCGCACTGGACGGCGGGCGGGTCGACGCCGCGTGGATGGGCGAGCCCGCGATGACCGTCGCCAAGGCGCAGGGCGCCCGTGTCGTGGCCTCGCCGTTCGCCGAGACGGACCCGAAGCTCACCGTCGCGACGTACTTCACCTCCACCCAGCTCACGAAGCGGAAGCCCGACCTGGTGAAGAAGTTCGCCGAGGCCATGAGCGAGTCGCTGCGGTATGCCACCGACCACCCGGACGAGGCACGCCAGATCCTCACCACGTACACGAAGATCAGCGGCGACGTCCTCACCAAGCTCACACTGCCCAACTGGCCGGCGGAGATCGACATGGCCTCGCTGGAGAAGCTGGCCTCCCTCGGCGAGACCGACGGCCTCTTCGACGGCAAGAAGCCCGACCTGACCGCCCTGTTCTCATGACCCGACCGGACACGGAGCCGATGACCGCCATCGAGGACATCGAGGAACAGGTCGCCCTGGTCGACGCGGCCCTCCGGCCCCTCGCGAATCGGCTGGTGGACACCAGCGATCCCGACTGGGCGGACAAGATGCGGCAGCGCCCGGCCCCCATGGACGAGGCGGGCGTCCGGGCGGAGGCCGAGTCCGCGCTGCGGGCCCTGCTCGCCGTCTACGCGCAGGGCGACGAGGCGCTCCGCGTGTCCGTGCGCGGGCTCTTCTCCCGCTACACCTCCTTCCGTTGGGCCGCACACCTGCCCGTCGAACCCACCCCCGAAGGCTTCCGGCAGCGGCTGCTGCACATGTCCGCCGTCGACCACGGCAACGACACCCGCGACGAACTGCTCTCGCTGCGCGACCTGTGCGCGGACGCGCGGACGGCCGGGATCGACATCCGGCCGATCCTGACCGAGGTCGCGGAACTGTCCAGCCGCGAGAACAAGTGCGGGATGGGATCCATGCGGGACATCCTGCTCGGCGCGGCCTAGAGCTTTCCCGCCCCTACCCCACCGGCAGCGCGACCGGCTGACCCGTGCGCAGTGACTCGTAGGCCGCCAGCACGATCCGGAGGGTGCGCAGGCCCGCTTCGCCGTCGGGGGAGGGCCGCCGCCCCGTGCGTACGGCGTCCAGGAACTCGTCGAGCATGGCGGCGTCCAGATCCGCCCCGCCCGCCTCCCAACGGCCGCGCCCGGTAACGGAGTTGAAGCCGCCGAGCAGAGGAGGGAAGGCGTCGAACTCCACGATCGCCTTCTCGGCGACGCAGGTCATGGCGAGCCCGCCCCAGGTCGGATGGTCCGGCGGATGACTCCAACTGGCGTCCACGGCGGCGACCAGCCCGCCTGGGTATCGGATGGTGACCAGCCCGGCCGTCTCCACGTCCGGTGCGGGGCCGCCGTCGTCGAGGACGCTGTTCGCCTGGGCGTACACCTCCGTCGCCTGCTCGCCGTCCAGCAACGCGTCCACCAGGTCGGCGATGTGGACGGTGTGATCGGCCAGCGCGCCGCCGCCCGACAGTTCGGGGTCGGCGAACCAGGGGTGCGAACGGGCCGGATTCGAGCCGTTGTTGGCGCCGTGGACGCTGATCAGCCCGCCGAGCGAGCCGTCGGCCAAGGCGCCGCGCAGGGCGGTGAACGCGGGGCTGAACCGTACGGGATACGCGGTCATCAACCGCACCCCGGCCCGGGCACAGGCGTCGATCATGGCCAGGGCGTCCGCCTCCGTCGTCGCGAGGGGCTTCTCGCACAGCACATGAGCCCCGCTCGCGGCGGCCCGTTCGACCAGGTGCCGGTGGCGGGCGTTCTCGCTGGTGACCACGACGGCGTCGGGGCGCAGCGCGAACACCTCGTCCCAGGTGTCGGCGTAGTCGGCGCCGAGCCCCTCGGCGAGGGCCCGGCCACGGGTGGGGTCGCCGGGCGGGGCCTCGGGGTCGGCGGTGATCAGTTCGATGCCGTCGCGGTCGCGCAGCAGCCTGATGTAGGTCGCGGCGTGCAGATGGGCGAAGGACAGTACGGCGACTCTCACTGCTCGATTCCCTTCGTGCGTACGGTGGTTGCCGGTAGGGCGATCGACACGGCCCGTCCGGTACGCGCCGACTCGGCGGCGGCTTCCGCGACACGGACGGCCGCCACACCGTCCCGGCCGCTCACCCGGGGCTCCGGACCGCCCGCGAAGGCCTCGGCGAACTCACGGATCTGGGTGACGTAGGGCGACTCCCCGAAGTCCCCGGCCGGTATGCCCGCCGCCGGACCACTGGACAAGGCGCCGGTGATCCGCAGATCCAGATGAGCCAGGGAGTCGTGCTCGACGGTGCCGCCGGTGCCCGACACATGGAAGGTCGTACGGAACGGCGTTGCCGGTGGCCCCCACACGCCCACGACCTGGGAGATCGTGCCGCTCACGTGGGTGAGCACAGCCGTACCGGTGGCGACCGCCCCTTCCGGCGCCGGGGCGGTGAGATGCCCCTGCTGCCGGGCGTGCACCCGGACGACGTCGCCGAAGAGCCAGCGGGCGATGTCCATGTCGTGGATCATCTGGTCCGTCAGGATCCCGCCGGAACGCGCCGGGTCGGCGAACCAGCCGCTCCAGGTGGGATAGCGGCCGGTCCGGGTGAACCGGGCGACCGCCACCCGTCCCAGGCCGCCCCCGGCGACGAGGCGGCGCAGTCGGGCGTACGCGGGGAAGAAGCGCACGACATGGCCCGGGTACAGGCGCACCCCGGCCGCCTCCGCCGCGTCGGCCATCTCCTCCGCCTCGGCCGCGCCGAGCGCGAGGGGTTTCTCGCACAGGACATGGGCCCCGGCCGCCACGGCGGCCAGCGTGATCTCCCGGTGGGTGTCGGTCGGGGTGCACACGTCCACCACGCCGGCCCCGTCGAGCGCCTCACCCAGGGAGCCCACGGATGTCGCGCCGAACTCGCGGGCCAGGGCGGGCGCTCGGTCGTCGGGCGCGTACAGGCGTACCCGCGCGCCGAGGGCCGTCCACGCGGGCAGATGCGTGCGGGCGATGCCGCCCGCGCCGATCAGCGCGACTTCGAGTTCTGCCATGGAAATCTCCGACCTCCTGTGGGTACGTGTCCGGGTGCGGGGTCAGCCCTTGAGGGCGCCGCTGAGCACGCCACTGATGAAGTGCCGCTGGAAGAACAGGTAGACGAGCATCACCGGGGCGATCACGATCAGCGTGGCGGCGGCGAGCAGCGGTACGTCGACGCCGAACTGCCCGGTGAAGAAGCCCAGTCCGGCGGGCGCCGTACGGCGGTCCGGGTCCTGGATCAGGATGAGGGGGAGCAGGAACTGGTTCCAGCTCCACACGAAGTACAGAACGCCCAGTGTGGTCACCGCCGGACGGGAACTGGGCAGCAGGATCCGCCAGAGCGTCGCCCACGACGAGGCACCGTCGAGGCGCGCCGCCTCGATGAGACTGCGGGGCATGGTCGCGAAGTGGGCGCGCATCCAGAACACCCCGAACGGCATGAACGCGCCGATCTCCGCGAGCGCCAGCCCCGGAACGGTGTTCGTCAGTCCCACGGCACGCAGGTCGTAGTAGAGCGGGATGACCGTGCCCTCGGTGGGGATGGACAGACCGAGCAGCAGATACGCGTAGAACCGCCCCCGGCCGGGCACGTCCAGGGTCGCCAGCGCGTATCCGGCCAGCGTCGCGCACACCACCGCGGCCGGCACCACGCACACCGCGATCACCACGCTCGACCGCAGCAGCGTGCCGAACCCCGCCGCCGACCAGGCGCGGGAGAAGTTCTCGAAGTGCAGCCCGTCCGGCAGGGCGAACCCGGTCAGCGGGGCGCCCGCGGGCTGGAGCGCCGCCAGCAGCAGCGAGGCGAACGGCACGAGTACGGCGGCCATGAACAGTACGAGGACGACGGGCGCCGCCAGCCGCCCCGCGAGCGCCCGTGCGGGTGGAGCCGTTGCGGTCAGTGACGTCACGGTGCCTCCCTGGACAGCCGGTTGATCACCAGGACGGCGACCGAGATGACCGCCGTCAGGACGATCGCCAGCGCGCTGGCCACCCCGACCGCGCCGCCCCCGAACGCCAGCCGGTAGATGAGGATGCCGGGGACGACCGTGCTGTTGCCCGGGCCGCCTCCGGTGGTGATGTAGATGAGGTCGAAGCTGGACAGGGCCGCGATCACGGTGATCGACAGCGCCACCGCGAACTCGGGTCGCAGCAGCGGGACGGTGATCGACCAGAACTCCCGTACCGGGCCCGCCCCGTCCATCCGCGCCGCCTCGTAGATCTCCTGGTCGATGCGCTGGGTCCCGGACAGGAACAGCACCATGCACAGACCCGAGACGACCCACGTCCCGATCAGCCCGACGGCCGGCAGGGCCCAGGTGAAGCTGCCCAGCCAGGCGTCGGCGAACCCGCCCAGACCGACCGCCCGCAGTCCCTGGTTGAGGATGCCGTCCTCGGCGTACACCCAGCGCCACAGGATGCCTACCGCGACCAGCGGGATGACCTGCGGCAGGAACAGCACCGTACGGACCAGCCCGGTGCCCCGGCGTCCGGCCCGCCGGGACACGATCGCCGCCGCGACCAGGCCGACACAGATCGGCAGCACCGAGAAGAAGAGGATCAGCGCGCCCGCATGCCAGGCGGCGGCGCGCAGTTGCGGATCGGTGCCTATACGGCGGTAGTTGTCGAGGCCGACGAAGGACGGGAGGGTCACGCCGTCCCAGTCGAAGAACGACAGGTAGGCGGTGTGCAGCATCGGCAGTACGGAGAACAGGGTGTAGGGGAGCAGGGCGGGCAGCAGGTACAGCAAGGCCACGGCCCGGCGTCGGCGGCGGCCGGACCGTGCCGTACGGCGGCCCCCGCGCCCGGCACGGTCCGGCGCGGGCTTCGTCGGGCGCGGGGCGGCGAGGGCGCGGGCGGGCTCCGTCAGTCGCCGGTCGGCAGTGGTCATTTGTGGTAGTTCTCGTAGTCCGTCTGGAGCCCGGCCAGGAACTTCTCGGGGGTCACCTTGCCGCCGACAAGCAGCTGGAGCTGGGTGGTGAGGGTGTCGCCCATCGTCGGGGTGGAGGAGTTCTGGATGAACGGCTGCAGCCCGGCGTCCTTGACGATCGTCTGCCAGCCCGCCTGGACATCGCCCAGCAGTCCTGTCTGGCTCGGCATGGCGCCCGCGTCGGGAGCCATGAAGCCCGCCTTCGCGGTGACGGCGGCGGCCTGAGCGCTCGCCGCGAAGTCGAGGAACGCGGCTGCCGCGGCCGCGTTCTTGGACTTGCTGGACACGCAGTAGTACACGCCGGCGCCGGTGGTACGAACCTTTCCGCCCGCCGTGACGGGCGGCATGTTGAAGTAACCGGCCCGCTCGCCCAGGCCCTTGGCCACCGCTGCCGCCGCCCAGTTGCCGCTGATCCGGAACACCCCCTCGCCCTTGGCGAACGCGGCGGTGGCGTCGTTGTCGCTGACCCCGTTCACCTTCGGGGTGACATACCCCTTGTCCACCCACCTCAGCAGCGTCTCGGCCGCCGTCTTCGCCTCCGGCAGCACGATGGTGGCGCTCTGATGGCCAAAGGCCCATGCCTCGCGGTCCTTCGGCGTCAGATAGGCCGAAAGCAGCACGTTGAAGGGGTGGTTGAGACCGCCGTCGAGATTCCCGGCGACCAGCGCGGTCTCACCGGCGGCCTTGGCCTTGGCGAAGAGCGCCTCCAGCTCCGCGAGCGTGGCCGGGGGAGTGGTCAGGCCCAGTTCCCTCGCCTTGGCCTTGTTGTAGTAGACGCCCTCGAACGACAGGCCCGCGCCCACCCCGTACAGGTCACCCGTGCCGACGGTCTTGCCGTCCGGGGTGAGGGTGATCTGGTCCAGGCCGGGGAACTTCTCCGCCCAGCCGTACGCCTTGCCGTACTCGCCGACCTTGAGCAGCAGCCGTCCGGGGACGAGGTTCTGCATGCCCGAGGTGAACTGGGCGATGTCGGGGGCGCTGTCGGCGGACATCGTGGTGTTGATGCTCTTGAGGTAGTCGTCCCAGCCCGTGTACTGGCGCTTGACGGTGATGTTGGGGTGCTTCGCACGGAAGGCCGCGAGCAGACCCGGAGTCATGGTGGTGTCGTCCGCGTCGGCGACCACCAGCGTGATCTTGTCGGCCGGTACGGCGGTGGAGACCGGGCCGGTGCTGCTCTTGTCGGACGAAGAGGCGCCCGGGGTCAGTTCACTGCACGCGGTGAGCGCCACGGCGCCGATCGCGCCGGTGGCCGTGAGGAACGTACGTCTGGACAGGGACGACGGACTGGGGCTCATGGGGCTCATGAGATCTCCTTGGCATGACGGGACAGAGGAGCCTAGGGAGAGGGCGTGCGGGGGGAGGAGAAGAAGGCGCCGTAGTTCGATAACGCAGTTGCGTTTTATAATCAGAGTGGGTCCGGCACGCGTCAAGGAGTCACGGCCGGATTGTTATCGTCGGGACGATCGGTGCCGGTCCCCGATGTGCCCGCTGCTCAGGAGGTTGATCATTGGTGCCGCAGACGTGGTGGCCGCTCGGCGGACTGCCGGAGCCGTCCCCGCCCGGGCGTGAACTCCCGGCGGTGGTGGGTGTCGCGGACCTGCGTGCCACGAACGCGGCGGCCGTTCTCGCCGCCGTCCGCTCGACGGACCCGCACCCCCGGCTCGCCGCGCTGGCCGAGGCGACGAAGCTCTCCCGGCCCACGGTCGAGGCGATCGTGGAGGAACTCACCGACTGCGGCCTCATCGAGGTCGCCCCGGCCGTCTCCGCCCGAGGCCAGCGCTCGCCCGGCCGCCCGGCCCGCCGCTTCCGCTTCCGCCCGCACGCGGGCTTCGTCGTCGGCGTGGACGTACGGGCCCGCTCGGTGAGCGCCTGTCTGGCCGACCTCGACGGCAAGCCGGTGGCCGTCGAACGGACGGCGGTGCGCGCCGACTTGGGCGGTCAGGCCCGCGCCCGTGCCGTAACCGCCGTAGTACAGCGCGCCATCGACCGCTCGGGAGCCGACGCCCCTCGGGTGTGGGCCGCGACGGTGGGCACTCCCGGTCTGGTGAACCGCGGCAACACCCGGATCCGGCAGGCCGACAACCTCAAGGGCTGGGCCGAGGCGGACATCGTCACCGTCCTGAGCGACACCCTCGGCTGCCCGGTGGCCGTCGAGAACGACGCCAACCTCGCCGCACTGGGCGAGCAGTGGCGCGGGGTCGGCGGCGCGGCCGACGAGATGGTGTTCGTCCTGCTCGGCGAACGCCTCGGCGCCGGAGTCATCACCGGGGGACGGCTGCTGCGCGGACACCGGGGCGCGGCCGGTGAGATCGGGTTCATCCGCTTCCCCGGCAGTACGTCGTCCCGGCCCGGCCTCGAACCCCTGGTCCCGGACAGTGTCCGTGGCGCCGCCTCGGGCGACCCGGAAGCGGTCGCGGCCATCACCTCGTACGGCCGGAGACTGGCTGCCGGTATCGCCCCGGTACTCCTCGCACTCGATCCGGCGCTGGTCGTGCTCGGCACCAGCCTCTTCCCCGTCCCCGGCGTGCTGCCGGCGGCGGAACTCCTCCTGACGGCCGCAGAGGAGGAGGCGGGCAGTCTCCTCGTCGACCTGCCGCAGTGGCGGCTGTCCGCGCTCGGCGACGAGGCCGTGATCACCGGCGCGGTGCGGTTCGCCCTCTCCTCCGTCGAGGAGGTGCTCCGCACCCGGCCCACCAGCCTTCCGGCGCGGGGCACGCTCGTAGAGCACTCGTAGGGTCGAGGACGCCTCGGGCGGCGGCCTCGCCGAGCGTCCGGATGATCACCCTGGCGGGGAGGTACGGGGACGCCACGCGCCTCGACGAAGGGGCGGCTCGTCCGGTTCGTACAGACGGGCATGTCACCGAGCAGGCCGAGCCGGGCGGGCACCAGCGCGCCGGAGCACTGGGCACTGACCAGCTGACGTGCGGGATCGAGCGGCAGCCTGGCGATCGGCCGGTCGTCGGTGACAACCCCTCTCCGTCTCCGTACGGCTGTCTATTGTTCCGCGGACAGGAGACCGTCGGCGGTCCGGGCGCGGGCCGCCGGTTCCGGGGCGGCGGGCGGGTCGTCGAGGAAGTCGACGGTGGGTACGTGGAACAGCGTGCCGGTGACCGCGGTGGAGAAGTCGAGCAGCCGGTCGTGGCTGCCCGGCGGATCGCCGATGAACATGTTGTCCAGCATGCGCTCGATCACCGACGGGGTGCTGGAGTAGCCGATGAAGTACGTGCCGAACTCCCCGCGCCCGGGCGCCCCGAACGGCATGTTGCTGCGCAGGATCTCCCGTTCGGTGCCGTCCGGGTCGGTGATGGACGTGAGCGCGACGTGCGAGTCGGCGGGCTTGACGTCGTCGGGCAGCTCGATGTCGGAGAGCTTCTCGCGGCCGACCGCCCGTTCCTGCGCCTCGACCGGCAGGGCGTTCCACGCCGGCAGGTCGTGCAGGTACTTCTGCACGATGACATAGCTGCCGCCGGTGAAGTCCGGGTCCTGGTCCGGATCGGCGTCGCCGATGACGACGGCGGTGTTCGCGGCGGGCCCGGTGGGGTTCTCGGTGCCGTCGACGAAACCGAGCAGGTCGCGTTCGTCGAAGTACTTGAAGCCGGACACCTCGTCCCGGACGGTGACCGCCCCGCGCAGCCGGTCCATCAGCTGGGTGGCCAGCTCGAAGCAGAGGTCCGTCCGGCGGGCCTTGATGTGGAAGAGCAGATCGCCCGGGGTGGCGGGCGCGGTGTGCTTGGCGCCGACGACCTCCCGGAAGGGATGCAGCTCGGCCGGCCTGGGACCGGTGAACAGCCGGTCCCAGGCTTCGGAGCCGATGCCGGCGACGCAGGTCAGCTCCCCTTCCGGAATCCGGAAGCCGACGGCCCGCACCAGACCGGAGAGGTCGGACAGCAACTCCCGTACGACCGGCTCCCCGCCGGGATCGACGGTCACGACCAGGAAGACGGCGGAGCTGGTGAGCGGGCTCAGTACGGACTGCGGGACGGGTTGCGGCTCGGGCACGGACATTCCCCAATCCTTCGGCGAGACTCTTCGACGAGACGCCCTGTCGAACGACGAGACGCCTGGTCGATCACGGAGACCGGACCCGATCAGCCTCTCACCGGAGCCCACTCCTTCGCGGCGTCATCGATGATCCGTCGGCCTGTCCGACGGGATTGTCAGGCGGGGGTCTCGGCGGTGGCGGTCAGGATCGCCCGGCCGAGGATGTGGCGAGCCATCGTGAAGCCGAGGAAGGCGGGGGTGGAGTCGGCCGGGATGCCGATGCTGTCGACGTCGAGGGCGTGCACCACGAAGACGTACCGGTGAGCGCCGTGCCCGGCCGGCGGGGCCGCTCCGATGAACCGCCCGGCGCGGGCGTCGTTCGGCACCTGGAAGGCACCCTCGGGCAGGCCCGATCCGATGTCGTCGCCGACACCCTCGGGCAGTTCTCCGACCGTCGCGGGGATGTCGGCCACGGCCCAGTGCCAGAACCCGGAACCGGTCGGGGCGTCCGGGTCGTACATCGTCACGGCGTAGCTCCTGGTGCCCTCGGGGGCGCCGCTCCACGCCAGCTGCGGGGAGACGTCCTTGCCGCCCGGGACGCCGAAGAGACCGGACATCTGCTCGACGGGCAGGGGAGCCCCGTCGGTCAGCGTCGTGCTGGTGAGGGTGAAGGCCGCTGCCTCGGGGAGGCGGGCGAAGGGGTCGTTGGCGCTCATCACGTCGTTCCTTTCACGGGACATGCGGGTGTCCAGGGGGTGTTCAGTCGGGCACGACGACATCCGCGCCGGACTCCCTCGCCTCGGTGACGGCCGCGTCGGCAGCCGGGTCGACGTACTCGACGCGCTCCTTCGGCCGGGGGTCGAAGGTGAGCCGGAAGACATCGGGGCGGGAGTAGTGGCCGACCGGGTCGTAGGCGTGCTTGGCGATGGCGAGGAGGTCGAGGTCGAGGTCGGCGTAGAGGATGCCCTCCTCGGTCTCCGGCAGCGGCTTGGCCAGTTCGCTGCCCTCGGGGCCGTAGATCCGGGTGAATCCGCCGCCCTGGAGCAGGAGTTCCCGCTTGGCGTCGGTGTCGCAGAACAGGTCCTGTCCCGCCTGGCCGACCGTGGCGCAGGGCGCGAGGACGAAGGTCTGCCCCTCGACGGCGTACACCAGGCTGACGGCCGTGTTCACCTCGGGCCCGAGCGCCGTCGCCATGCCCCGGTACACGGAGAAGCTCGGCCAGGAGGCGACATGGATCTGCTCGCCCTTGCTGTACATCGTGTACTTGGTGAGCGGCTGGATGTGCTCGGCGCAGTTCAGCGCGCCCAGCCGGCCGAGTCTGGTCTCGTGCACCTGGATGTCGCTGCCGTCGCCCTCGCCGAAGACGGTGCGCTCGGCGTGGGTGGGCTTGAGTTTGCGGCGTACGGCGAGCACGCGGCCGGTGTCGTCGATGGTCGCCTGGGCCATGTAGAGGCTGCCGGTGACGGTGCGTTCGGCGAAGCCGAGGACGACGAAGATCCGGTGCTCGGCGGCGGCAGCCGCGATACGGGCCAGGTGTTCTCCGTCGCGGGTCATGGAGTTCTGCGCGTACCGGGGGACGTATTGCATGCCCGCGATCGGGGAGTCCAGCCAGATCCACCACGGGTAGCCGGGCAGGAACACCTCGGGGAACGCGACCAGCTCGGCCCCACCGGCGGCGGCCTCGGCGATCAGGTCCACGGCGTGGGCCACACCGGCGTCGAGGTCCAGCCACTTGGGTTCGGCCTGTACGGCCGCTACGCGCACTACGGAAGCCATGTCTCGTACTCCATCTCGGCCGCGACGGCGTCTGCCGGGTTCGCTCGGTTCGCTCGTTGCCGGGAACGCTACGGCCGCCCCCGAGTCCGGCAGAGGTGCGAATCATCCACTCATCGAGGCTGTCCGGAGTATGATTCACCCACCCTGTGACCGTGGTGAGCTAGGACATCTCATGGACCGCACCGAGGACGAACCGCTCCAGCGGCAGCGCCGTCGGGAGCGGGAGCTGTCCAGCCTGTACGCCACCGCACGGTCGCTGACCGTGCTGCGCGGAGTCGAAGAGGTGCTGGCCAGTGTCGTCGGGCACGCCCACGACCTGATCGGCACCGACCTCGCCTATCTGGCGGTGCTGGAGGAGAACGGGACGTATCTGCGGGTGCGCGCCACGGCAGGCACGGTGACCCCCGGCTTCGGCGAGCGGACCCACGGGCCGGCCCATGTCGGCATCGCCGGGCGGGTCGCCACCACCCGGGCCCCGTACTGGACGAGCGACTATCTGGCGTCGACCGAGATCGTCCACGACCCGGGCATCGACAGTTCCATCGAGGCGGAGGGCATCGTGTCGATGCTCGGGGTCCCGCTGATCGCGGGCGGCCGGTTCCTCGGCACGCTGATCGCGGCGAACCGGCAGGAGCGGCCGTTCGTCCGGGACGACGTCGCCCTGCTGACCGCCTTCGGCGACCATGCGGCGGTCGCGCTGGAGAACGCCCGCCTGTACGACGAGAGCCGCCGCGCGCTGCACGCCCTGGAGACGGCGTACGCCACGATCGAGGCGGCCGAGGCCGTCCACGAGGCGCTCACCCGCGTGGTGCTGGCCGGCGGTGACGTGGGCGCCGTCGCCGACCTCGTCGTGGACACCCTGGGCGGCGGAGTCCTCGTCCTCGACCACGCCCAGCGTGTCCTCGTCGCGCGCGGAGAGCCCACCGACGAGGACGAGGCGAGGGTCCGTGAGCACGCCGTTCTCTCCTCCTCCCCGCCGATGGCCGAGGCGGTCGTCCAGGGCATCGAGGAGAGCCGGAGGTCCGGCCGTTGTGTCACCGTCGAGCGCGGCGACACCCTGCGGCACACCGTGGCGGCGGTCGTCGTCGGCGCGACCCACATGGGTGCCCTGGTCCTGTCCCGCCACGGTGACCCGGACCCGGTCGAGGCACGTACCCTCGAACGAGCGGCGCAGACCGCGGCCCTGCTGACCCTGACCCAGGACGCCGTCGTCCGGGCCGAGGAACGCGTCCGGGGTGAACTCCTCACCCAACTCCTCGCCGCCCCACGCCCGTTCTCCACCGAACTCGCGCTGCGCGCCCGCGCCCGGCACATCGAGCCCGGACATCTCGACACCGTCCTGGTGGTCGACGCGGCGAAGGACCGGCTCGGCGACACGACCCGGCTGCTGCACGGTCTCGCGGAGGAGTACGACGGTCTGGCGGGCGACCACCTGGGCGTCCCCGTCGCACTGATCCGCGCCCAGGACGCGACAGCGGCCGCGACGAGCGTCCACCGGCGACTGCGGCGCGTGCTCGACGCCCCCGTGCTCGTCTGCGCCGCGCCCGTCCCGCGCGGCCCGGAACCGCTCGGCGCCGGGGTCACCCTGGCCGGCCGCTGCTGCCGGTTGCTGCGCGGGCTCGGGGTGCGGGACGGCGGGACCAGCACGGAGCGGCTCGCGATGTACACCATCCTGTTCGATCCCGACCGGGAGCAGGACCTCGGAGCCTTCCTCGACGACTCCCTCGGCCGTCTCGTCGCCCACGACACCGAACGCGGCACCGACCTCCTGGGCACCCTCACCGCGTACTTCGCCAGTTCCCGCAACCTCGCCGGAACGGCCCGCGCCCTGCACATCCACACCAACACGCTCCTCAAGCGGATCGAGCGCATCGGGGGACTGCTCGGGCCCGAATGGCAGCGGCCGGACAACGCCCTGAAGCTTCAGCTGGCGGTCCATCTCCATGAATTGGCCCGACAGGTCGAAAAGCCCTGAGCGGCGCGGCAAGTTCACTTCTCCGTGGCGGCACGGCACCCGGCGCATTCGATTTGCCTCAGAGGCAACTCTGCGTGCACGGAATGGTACTTGGCGTGAGGACTACGTAACTCCGCTTTATTCCGGATGACGCCGTTCGGTAATTCGCGCTGGCTGAAGTGGTCGTCAGAAGCAGCGGCGAGGTGACCAACCTCGGCGCCCCGCATGGAGGATTTCATGCCTGAGCTGTATTTCCATGTGCGCTGGCCCGACGGAGAGACCCAGCGCTGCTATTCACCTTCCACGGTAATCGAGGACTACCTCGCCCCCGGTGGCGTCTACGAACTCGGCGACTTCCTGGAGCGGAGCCGGACGGCGCTCGGAATCGCGAGCGACCGGGTGCGCGAGAAGTACGGATTCGCCTGCACCGGCGCCTCCGACCAGTTGGCGCAGCTCGAACGGACGGCAGCCGCGTACGCCTCCCTCGACGGGGCCGAGGTCGCCGTCGAGGCACTGAGCAACGCCGACGGGAGCATGCGGTGAGCGCGCCACGGCTGGCCGGGGCCCACTACCCGGTGGCCGTCGTCGGCGGCGGCCAGGCCGGACTGTCGGTCAGCTACTGTCTGCGCGAGCGCGGCATCGAGCACGTCGTCGTGGAGCGGAACCGGGTCGGCCACGAGTGGCGCGAGCGCCGCTGGGACTCCTTCTGCCTGGTGACGCCCAACTGGCAGTGCAAACTGCCCGGTTACCCCTACCAGGGGGACGACCCCGACGGCTTCATGGTCCGCGACGAGATCATCCGCTACCTGGAGGGGTACGTCGCCTTCTTCCAGCCCCCGCTGCGGGAGGGCGTCGCCGTCACCGGACTGCGCCGGGGCGCCGGCGGAGTCTTCGAACTGTCCACCGGGGAAGGCGAGTTCACGGCCGACCAGGTGGTCGTGGCCGCCGGTCCCTACCACACCCCGTCCGTCCCGAGGATGGCCGAGCGACTGCCCGCAGGCATCGAGCAGATCCACTCCTCCCGCTACCGCAACGCGGACCAACTCCCCGACGGAGCCGTCCTGGTGGTCGGCACCGGACAGTCCGGCTGCCAGATAGCCGAGGATCTGCACCTGGCTGGCCGGCAGGTCCATCTGGCCGTCGGCAGCGCACCCCGCGTCGCCCGCTTCTACCGGGGCCGGGACTGCGTCGCCTGGCTGGACGACATGGGCTACTACGGCAAGAGCATCGACGAGTTCGACGACGCGGGCGCCGTCCGGATGCGCGTCAACCACTACGTCACCGGGCGCGACGGAGGCCGTGACATCGACCTGCGCGCCTTCGCCCGCGACGGAATGCGCCTGCACGGCCGGCTGACGGGCATCGGCGGCACCGACGGTACGCGCCTGGAGTTCGCCGACGATCTCAAGGTCAACCTCGACCGGGCGGACGCCGTGGCCGAGGGCATCAAGGACAGCATCGACGCCCACATCACCGCGCGGAAGATCGCGGCCCCCGACGAGCCCCGGTACATACCGGTGTGGGAGCCCTCCGAACAGGCGCCCGCCCTGGACCTGGCGGCGGCCGGCATCACCTCCGTCGTCTGGTCCACCGGGTTCACCCGCGACCACCGCTGGGTCGAGATACCCGCCTTCGACGGCCGTGGCTACCCCATGCACTGGCGGGGCGCCACCAGCACCCCCGGCCTGTACTTCCTGGGCCTGCCCTGGCAGCACTCCTGGGGCTCCGGACGCTTCGAAGCGGTCGGCAGGGACGCCGAGTTCCTCGCGAACCACATCGACGTCTCCCGCCGTATGGCCGACGTCTGCGGCACCCTCACCGGCGCCCCCAGCGAACTCGCCTCCGCGCTCCCGATCGGCTGAAGGAGGTACCCCGGCCATGGTCTTCGACGCACACCGCCACATCGGCGTCCTGCCCGCCTACCCCTTCTACGGCGGACCGCCCGTCAACCCCGACACCACCGCCCGCGCCACCGTCAAGCAACTCGTCGCCGACATGGACGCGGAGGGCACCGAACGCGCCCTGGTCATCCCCAACTACGGCGTCCCCGACCCCGATCTCGCCTTCTCCTTCAACGAGTTGGCGATCGAGGCCGCCCAGACCGACGACCGTATCCGGGCCGGGCTGTGGGTCTCCCCGCGCCCCGAGGACGAACACCGCACCGCGCAGGCCCTCGCCCTGGCCGGTGAACGGGGCGTGAAGGCGCTGAAGTTGAGCTTCCTGCTCGGCGGGCGCCCCACCGACCCGGCCTGCCGCCCGATGCTCGACCGGATCTTCCAGGAGGCCGAGCGCCACCGCCTCGTCGTCCACGTCCATACCTCTCCCGGCGCCGCCTCCGACATCGACGAGGTCGGCAACCTGGTCGACTGGTACGCCGACCGGGTCCCCGTCCATCTCGTGCACTTCGGCGGCGGGATGAGCGGCCACATCAAGCTCGTCGGCTCCCGGTTCTTCGACTGGATCACCGCCGGCAAGCGCGTCTACACCGACCTCTCCTGGGCCATCGGCTTCACCCCGCGCTGGCTGGCCCAGGAGATCGAGCGCCGCGGCATCGGCCACGACCGGGTGCTCTTCGCCAGCGACCAGCCGTGGGGCGACTTCACGGGCGAGTACGCCCGGCTCGCCGAAGCGACCGGCGGCGGCGAACTCGGCGAACTCGTCTTCAGGGACACGTTCGCCGCGCTGTACGACTGACCGACCTCCCCTCCCAAGTCCCGTACGCACAAAGGAGACAGCCATGTCCGAGACCGTCGAACTCAGCGAGATCGAGCAGAAGTCCCTCAGCGAGATCCCGCACCCCTCCCTCCCCGAGGGCACCAGCATCTACGGCGACACCAAGGTCTTCCCCGACTACAAGGCCGAGGACGGCGAGACCTACTTCACCCTCGTCCACGGCATCGCCCACGAGTCCTCGGTCTCCTTCGTCGCCGTCCTCCAGGCGACCCGCGCCCTGCGCAAGGGCTTCGAGACCGCCATCTACTTCTACGGCCCGGGTTCGCTCAACTGCCTTGCCACCCGCGGCTTCCCGACCGTCGGCAACTCCGCGTTCCCCGGCGAGCACAACATCAACAACCAGCTCAAGACGTTCATCGCCGAGGGCGGCAAGGTCTTCTGCTGCCGCTTCGGACTGTCCCTGCACGGCGCCCGCGAGGAGGACCTCATCGAGGGCGTCATCCCCACCCACCCCCTGGACGTCCAGGACGCGCTGATCCACTACGCGCGCAAGGGCGCCATCATCAACTCCACCTACCAGCTGTAAGGGGCAGGCCGTGAGCGTTGGCACCAACACAGCGGTGGACGTGCGGATCATGACCCGCGCCGAACTCGCCCTGCACGGCGTGGCGTTGGACGCGCCCGTGCGGCGGCCGGACGGCGCGGGGCCCAGCGACGACGGGCACGTCCTTGTCGACGGTGCCAACGCCGCGCTGCCCACCAACCCCGACAGCCCCTACTCCGTACGCGACGGCAAGGTCTGGCTCGGCGAGACCGACACCGGCCTGAGCCTGACCGCCGTACGCCGTCCCGAGTTCTACGGCCTGACGACCGCCGACGGCATCCGCTACGAGCAGATCGCCCGTCTGCACGGCGCCGACGTGCTCGCCACCACCGTCGTCCAGACCTGCATCCGCTACGCCGAGTCCGACCGCTGCCGTTTCTGCACCATCGAGGAGTCCCTGCGCTCCGGTGCGACGGTGGCCGCCAAGACGCCCGCCTAGCTCGCCGAAGTCGCCGAGGCGGCAGTGCGGCTGGACGGCGTCAAGCAGATGGTGATGACCACCGGCACGACGGCGGGCCCCGACCGCGGCGCCCGCAACCTCGTACGGTCGGTCAGGGCGGTTTTGGAAGCCGTACCCAGCCTGCCGATCCAGGTGCAGTGCGAGCCGCCCGGAGACCTCGTCTGGATACGGGAGCTGCACGACGCCGGAGCCACCGCCATCGGCATCCACGTCGAGTCCCTCGACGACGAGGTCCGCGGGCGCTGGCTGCCGGGCAAGTCCACCGTCCCGATGGCCGAGTACGAGGCCGCGTGGGACGAGGCGGTACGGGTCTTCGGGCCCAACCGGGTTTCCACCTACCTCCTCGTCGGCCTCGGCGAGGACCCCGACGAACTCGTCGCGGGAGCGGGGGAGTTGATCGACCGGGGCGTATACCCCTTCGTCGTCCCCTACCGTCCGATGGGCGGCACGCTCGCCGCCCGTGACGGGATCGGCGCCCCGAGCGCCGAGTCGCTGCGGTACGTCACCGAGGGCGTCGCCGCGAAGCTGCGCGCGGCCGGGATGAGCGGCGCCGACCAGCGGGCGGGCTGCGCGGCGTGCGGGGCGTGCAGTGTCCTGCGGACCGCGGGCGGGTGAGCGCCGTGTACCTCGACGGTTCCGTCGTCGTGCCGGCCGGGGACGGGCCGCAGGACATCCTCGCCCTCCTGGGCGACCGCAGCACACTCGCCCGGATGCTGCCCGCCTTCCGCGTCGGGGAGGCGGACGGCACGGCGGATCTGGCCGCCTACCGGCGGCTCCGCCGCGACGCCTTCGTCCACGAGCAGGGACTCTTCGCCCACCACGACCTGGACGACCGTGACAGCGACCCCCGGACCGTCGTCCTGGTCGCGCGGGACCCGGAGGGCACGGTGGTCGGCGGGGTGCGTCTCGGCCCGGTCACCGACGGCCCCGACATCGGCTGGTGGGCCGGCGGCCGGCTCGTCGTAGCCCGCGGCGCCCGAGGCCCGCAAGGCATCGGCGCGACCCTGGTCCGCGCGGCCTGCGCACGGGCGGAGACCGAGGGCGTGCTCCGCTTCGACGCAACCGTCCAGGCCCGCAACGAGATCCTCTTCAGACGACTCGGCTGGCGTCGGGTAAGAACGACGAGGGTCGCGGACACGCCGCACGTACTGATGCGCTGGCCGATCGACCGAATAACGAACCTCGTTGCGGCCACCAAGTCACCCCTCGGACAACTCCTGGCGGTTCTGCCAGGGCCGGCGGGCCACATTTCCGGCCAGGACCCGGTCGGCGGGTCCCTGCGCGAGGAGGCGCGGGCCATCCCCGGCGACCCCGGCGGCCGGTCGCCGAGTTCGGACACGCGCCCCGATAGGGGCGCGGGGAACTGCGCGACAAGCCCCCACCGGCCCGCGGTCAACGAACCACCGGGCGGCCCCGGATTCGTAGGCGACGACGGAGCCCCAGTACCCGGCACAGACCTCATCGCCGCCTGCGATGCGATCGTGCCGTCGATGGTCGAGCGCGACCCCGAGTGGGCGGGCTGGTGCTCTGTCCTCGTCAACCTCAACGACCTGGCCGCGATGGGCGCTTCACCGATCGGCCTCCTCGACGCCGTGGGCGCGAAGGACATCGCCCACGCCCGACAGATCCTCGCCGGACTGGCCCGCGCAGCGCAGACGTACGGCGTCCCGGTCCTCGGCGGACACACCCAACTCGGCGTACCCGCAGCCCTGTCGGTGACCGCACTCGGCCGCACCGCACACCCCGTCCCGGGCGGTGGCGGACGGCCCGGACACGCCGTACGGCTCACCGCCGACCTCGGCGGCGACTGGCGCCCGGGATACCGGGGCCGCCAGTGGGACTCGTCCAGTCACCGTCGTACGGACGAACTGCGCGCCATGACCGGCGCGGTGGCCGCCGCGCGACCCGCCGCCGCCAAGGACGTGTCGATGGCCGGGATCGCCGGGACGCTCGGCATGCTCGCCGAGGCGAGCGGCTGCGGTGCCGTCCTCGATGTGGCCGCCGTGCCCAGGCCGGGCACCGCGACGGCGGGCGACTGGCTGACCTGCTTCCCCGGCTTCGCGATGCTCACCACCGACGAACCCGGCGCCCCACCGCTCCCCGCCGGGCCCGCGACGGGTGCCGTCTGCGGGGAGCTGACGGACGGACAAGGCGTCGGGCTGCGCTGGCCCGACGGAGAGATCACCGAAGCGGTCACCTCCACGGTGACCGGGATGGGGACCGCATGACCACCCTGCGTATGGCGGCCGTGGCCGCCGAGTTCGGCCGCGACCTCGAAGAGGACTTCGCGATCGCCGAGCGGCTGATCAAGGAGGCCCGGGAGGAGGGCGTACGGCTGCTCGCGCTCCCGGAGGCCTGCCTCGGCGGCTATCTGCTCAGCCTCGACGACGACAGCGCCCTGGACGAGGGCCCGCCCGCGCTCGCCCTCGACGGCCCCGAGATCGCCCGACTGGCCGCCCTGGCCGGGGAGATGACCGTCGTCGCGGGCTACTGCGAAGCCGCAGGAGACACCCGCTACAACAGCGTGGTCTGTGTCAACGGCGACGGCGTCCTCGGCAACCACCGCAAGGTCCACCAGCCGCTCAGCGAGGACGCCAGCTACGCCTCCGGGGACCGGTTCCACGCCTTCGATACACCGGTCGGCCGGATCGGCATGATGATCTGCTACGACAAGGCGTTCCCGGAGTCGGCCCGCGCGCTCGCCCTCGACGGAGCCGAGATCGGCGTGGTCGTCTCCGCCTGGCCGGGCGCACGGACCAACGCCGTCACCGACCTGGTCAACGACCGCTGGAAGCGCCGCTTCGACCTGTTCGACCGGGCCCGCGCCCTGGAGAACCAGATCGTGTGGATCTCCGCCAACCAGGCGGGTACCTTCGGGTCGCTACGCTTCGTCGGCAGCGCCAAGGTCGTCGACCCCGGCGGCGAGATCCTCGCCGAGACCGGAGTCGAAGCAGGCCTGGCTGTCGCCGAACTCGACGTCGCCCAGGCCCTGGAGACCGCCCGCCGCTCCATGGGGCACCTGCGGGACCGGCGCCCGGAAACCTATACGTACGCAGGAGCAGTCACCGCATGAGCAGCATCCGGATCGCGGCCGCCGCCGCCCACTTCGGCCGCGACCTGGAGTTCGACCTCGCCCGTATCGCGAAACTCATCGACGACGCGCGAGGCTCGGGCGCCGGACTGCTCGTCCTGCCCGACGCCGCCCTCGGCGGCTACCTCGCCGACCTGCGCCACCCCGACCCCGAGGCCCTGCCCCCGGCCCTCAAGCCCGACGACCCCGCGATCCTCCAAGTAGCCCGCCTGGCCGCCGAGATGGTGGTCTGCGTCGGCTACTGCGAGGACGGCGGCACCGAGCGCTACAACGCCGCCGTCTGCGTCAGCGGCGACGGCGTCCTCGGCCGTCACCGCAAGGTCCATCTCCCGGCGGGCGAGGTCGCCGCGTACGCGCCCGGGGACCGTTTCGACGCCTTCGACACCCCGGTCGGCCGGATCGGGATGCTCATCGACTACGACAAGACGTTCCCCGAGTCGGCCCGCTCCCTGGCCCTGGACGGCGCCGAGATCCTCGCCTGCCTGTCCGCGTGGCCCACCAGCATCACCAACCGCGCCCCGCGCATGGCCCAGGACCGGCAGGCCAAGCTCTTCGACCTGTACGACCAGTCGCGCGCCGCCGAGAACCAGGTCGTCCTCGCCTCCTCCAACCAGACCGGCGCCATGGGCGGCATGCGCTTCCTCGGCCAGTCCAAGGTCGTCGGCCCCGGCGGCGACATCCTCGCCCGCACCTGGGCCAAGGCGGGCCTCGCGGTCGCCGAGGTGGACGTCGCCGCCGAGATCGACCGCGCCCGCCGCGTCCTGCGCCATCTCGACGAACGCAGGCCCGCCGCCTACCGGGAGACCCCGTCATGACCACGCTGAGGATCGCCCTGCTCAGCTATTCGACCAGGCCGCGCGGCGGCGTCGTACATACCCTCGCCCTTGCCGAGGCGCTGGCCGCCGCCGGACAGGACGTCACGGTGTGGTCGCTGGGCCGGGGCGGCGACGCCACCTTCTTCCGGCCCGTGGACCCGGCCGTACGCGTCCGGATCGTGCCCTTCTCCGACGGACCCGAGGACGAGACGGTCGGGGAACGCGTCCTGCGCTCCATCGCGACTCTGCGCGCGGCCTTCGACCCGTCCCCGTACGACATCGTCCACGCGCAGGACTGCATCAGCGCCAACGCGGCGGGCCCCTGCGTCCGTACGGTCCACCACATCGACCACTTCACCACCCCCGAACTGGCCGCCTGCCACGAACGGGCGATCGTCGAGCCGTACGCGCACGTCTGCGTCTCCCGGTCGGTCGCCGACGAACTCGCCCAGGGCTGGGGACTCAAGGCCGAGGTCGTCCCCAACGGGGTGGCGTACGAGCGGTTCGCGACCACCGATCCGGCGGCGCGGGCGGCATGGCGCGCGCGTCTGGGCCGGTACGTCCTGACCGTCGGAGGCATCGAGCCCCGCAAGGGCTCCCTCGACCTCCTGGAGGCGTACGCCCTGCTGCGCGCCGAACATCCCGACGTGCGGCTGGTCGTCGCGGGCGGGGAGACCCTGTTCGACTACCGCGACTACCGGGCCCGCTGGGAGACCCGGGCGTCGGAACTCGGCGTCGAACCCGTCGTCCTCGGCCCGGTCCCCGACGAGGAGCTCCCGGCCCTGGTCGCAGCCGCCGGGGCCTTCGCCTTCCCCTCCCTCAAGGAGGGCTTCGGGCTCGCCGCGATGGAGGCACTGGCCGCCGGAGTCCCGCTGGTCGTCCGCGACCTCCCCGTCCTGCGCGAGGTCTTCGGCCCCGCCGCCCGCTTCGGCACCACCCCGCAGGACCTGGCCGACGAACTCGCCCGAGCCCTCACCCACCCCGACCCGGCCCGCCGATCCGCCGGCCGCCGACTGGCCGCCCACCACACCTGGGCCACCGCCGCCCGACTCCACCTGGACTTCTACCGCTCCCTGAGGTGATCGGCGGGAGTACGGGGCCCACCAGGGTCGGCGTGCCAGAATGGGGCGCCCGTCTGTCGTCCGTTCCCCATCGAGGTTCCTCCGTGTCCCAGCCCGTCGGTCGTGTGCCGCAGCGACGCAACGCGCGGTCCAACCGGGCGCGCATCCTGGCCACCGCGCGCCAGGAACTCGGCCGGAACCCCGACATCACCCTGGAGGAGCTGGCCCGTGCCTCCGGTGTCGTCAGGCGCACGCTCTTCGGGCACTTTCCCGGACGGGCGGCGCTCCTGGACGCGCTGGCCGAGGAGGCCGCCGAGGCCCTCCGGGACGCCGTGGGGGTCGGCACGCGGGGTGAGGAGCCGGCCGAGCGGGCGCTCGCGAACTTCGCGTTGTCGATGTGGCCGGTGGGCGACCGCTACCGGATGCTCCTCGCGCTCGCCCAGCGGGACCTGGGCATGGCACGGGTCGCCGAACTGCTCCAACCCGCCCGTGTCACGGTCACGGCCATCGTGGAGCGGGGCCAGCGGGACGGCGTCTTCCACTCCCATCTGCCACCGGCGGTACTGAGCGCCGGCCTGGAGGCGATGACGATCGCCCTGCTCGAAGAGGTCAACACCGGAGCGCTGGAGGACGACGGCACCCGGGTGGCCGTCGCCACACTCATCGCGGCGGGGGTCCCGGAGAAGCGGGCGAGCGCCGTGGTCGACGAGGCAGCGGCCGAGTCTGCGTCTGCGTCCGAGGCTGCCGCCGAGGACTGAGCCGCGGGCGGCGAACGCCTGGACCGGGGGGCTGCCGTCGAGCGTGGACCGTGCTCTGGAGAGGGCGTCGGGGCCGTCGCGACGTACGGGACACCGACCGGTCGAAGGGCCGCGTCTGCGAGTGGGGTCCGGAAGCCGCCGACCGGAGCCGATCCGGAGCGGGGAGACCCGACCGACGTGACGTCGCGTCGCGTGCCCGGTGGCGGGCAGCGGGCCCCATCCACGCGGGACAACCCCGAACCTCGACCGACCGTGGGCCCCGTTGCGTCGGGCCTCAGGTGCGGGCGAAAAGAGAAGGGGACGGACGGTGCCGGGTGTCCCCTCCCGGCACCGTCCGGGGCCGTGCGCCGCTCAGGCACAGCCCGTTCTGGGGTGGTGGAGGCCGGAAGGAGTCCCCGGCCTCCGGGCCGCGCGGCCCAGGTGCGACTCAGACGGCGTCCACGGTCGCGTTCTCCTCCGGCGCCTCGGCCGGTTCCTGCGGACCCTGCTTCGCCGAGCGCCCCCGGCCGGGCAGGACGGCGATCACGATCAGCGTTCCGGCCGCCATGATGACCGCGCCGATCAGACTGGTGTGCGCGATGGCGTGGGCGAAGGACTCATGGACCGCGTCGATCAGGGTCTGCGCCTGCTGGGGGCCGCCGTCGGGGTTCTTGGCGACCTGCTCGGCGACCGCGAGACCGCCGCCCACCGAGTCCTTGGCCGTGTCCATCGCCTCGGCCGGGAGATGACCGCCGACCAGACCGGTCAGCCTGTCCTTGTACGAGGTGGCCAGGAGCGACCCGAGGATGGCGATGCCCAGCGAGGCACCCAGTTCCAGCGCGGTGTCGTTGGCGCCGCCGCCGACGCCCAGCTCCGACTCGGGGAACGAGCCCATGATGGTGTCGGTGGCCGGGGCCAGGCTCAGGCCGATCGCGAAGCCGAGCATCAGCAGCGGCGCCACGAAGTCGGTGTACGTCGAGCCGGACTCGATCCGCGTGAGCAGGAACACGCCCGCCGTACCGATCACCATGCCGGTGCCCACCACCAGCTTCACGCCCAGCTTCGGAGCCAGCCGCCCGGTCACCGCGGCGCCGACGAAGACGGCACCGGCCAGCGGCAGCAGCCGTACGCCGGTCTCCAGCGCGTTGTAGTCGAGGACGAACTGCAGGAACTGGGTGGAGTAGTAGATCGAGCCGAAGGTGCCGAAGAAGAAGAACAGCACCGCGAGCATCGACCCGCTGAAGGGACGCTCCGCGAACTTGCGCACGTCCAGCATGGGGTGCGGATGACGCAGCTCCCAGGCGACGAACGCCAGCAGACCGACACCGGCGACCACGGCCGCGGTGATCGGGCCGACGCCCCAGCCGAAGTGCGGGCCCTCGATGGTCGCGTACACCAGGGAACCGACGGAGACGATCGAGAGCAGTCCGCCGACGTAATCGATGCGGCCCATCTTCTCGGCCTTCGACGGCGGCACCAGGAGGAGCACGCCGACGACACCGAGGGCGGCGAGCGGGACGTTCATCAGGAACGTTGAGCCCCAGGCGTGGCTCTCCAGCAGCCACCCGGCGGCCAGCGGACCGGCGGCGATGGCGAGACCGGAGGTGGCGCTCCAGGCCGTGATCGCCTTGGCCCGTTCCGCCCTCGGGAAGATCGCGACCAGCAGGGACAGCGTGGCCGGCATCACGACCGCCGCGCCGACACCCATGATCGCGCGGGAGACGATCACCAGACCGGTCTCGTCGACCAGACCGCCCATCACCGAGCCGCCCGCGAAGATCAGCAGCCCCAGGATCAGGGCGCCACGGCGGCTGTACTTGTCGCCGATCGAGCCCAGTACGAGCATCAGCGCGGCGTACGGGACGGTGTAGCCGTCGATGACCCACTGCAGATCGCTGCTGGACAGGCCCAGATCCCGGGTCATGTCCGGCGCCGCCACGATCAGCGACGTGTTCGCCATGACGACGATCAGCAGGCTCAGACAGAGCACCAACAGGGCCCACCAGCGGCGGGGATAAGGCTCCGTCATCTTCTCGGCGGGGGTATTCACAAAGAGCGGCATCGAAAACTCCTCGGCGGGGGTGAAGCGGAGGCTTCGGGGGTGGGGGATCGGCGTGAGCAGTTAATTGCTCATCCATGTGCAGACTAGTTTGTTGCTCATTGATGTGCAACTATCGAGTTGCTCGCCCACCGCCAAGCGCCTACCGCCCACAGCCCATCGGAGGTCCCGGCATGACAGATCCAGACGTCGCAGACACCGACGGGCGCGGCCGTACCCGCTTCACGCGGGCCCGCATCCTTGAGGCGGCCAGGCAGGAACTCGGCCGCGACCCCGACAGCAGCCTCGGTGACATCGCCGAGGCCGCGGGGGTGGTGCGTCGTACGGTCTACGGTCACTTCAGCGGCAGGGCCGCTCTCGTGGAGGGGTTGGTGGAGGACGCCGCACAGGCGCTGCGCCAGGCCCTCGCGTCCCGGGAGGCTTCCGCGCCGGACGCCGTCACGGCACTGGCCCGCTTCGTCCTCGCCGTCTGGCCCGTCGGGGACCGCTACCGCATGCTGCTCCGCCTCGCGCCGCACGATCTCGGGGCCGAGCGGGTCGACGAGATCCTCGCCCCCGCGCGTGACACGGCGACGGCGATCATCGCCCGGGGGCAGCGGCAGGGGCTCTTCCGGGCCGGCCTGCCGCCCGGTCCGCTGTGTCGGGCGCTGGAGGGATATCTGCTGGGGCTGCTGGAGTGCATGAACGCCGGCACCTGGACCGACGACGGCACGCGCTCCGCGACAGCCGCCCTGATCGCGATGGGAGTGGACGCCGACCTCGCCGTCGCCCACGTCCGAAGACCCGGCGGGTCCGAGCGCGTCCGGCGCCCGGACACCGATCTCGAAGACCTGACCGAGCACACCTCCCGGAGAGGGCACCCATGTACCACCCCCAGGCCGATGACGAACTCGTCGGCGAGCCCCGCTACGGCGACGCCGCCGTGTACGTGAGCCCTCCCGCGCCGAGGCGGCGGCGCATCATTGCCGTCGCCGTCTCCCTGGCGGCACTGCTGGTCGGTGCCGTCGTGGTCGACCGGGTCGCAGCGGCCCGAGCCGAGAGCCGTACGGCCGAGGCGTTCCAGGAGGGCATGGGAACCGCCGACCGGCCCTCCGTGCACGTCAGCGGCTTCCCCGTGCTGACCCAGCTGGCCGGGGGCAGCCTGCGCCACGTCGACCTCACCGCCCACGACATCCCTGCCGAGGGGACGACCAGGCCGCTGCCGGTCACGAAACTGACCGTCGGGCTCGACGGGCTGAAGACCTCGGGCAGCGCCGACGAGGCACATGCGCGCAGTGTCGAGGCGACCGCGTTCCTGTCGTACGAGGACGTGTCGGACGCGCTGGGCCTGGACGTCTCGCAGGGCGACGGGCGGGGCAGGGTCGACGCGAAGCTCGCGCTGCCGTTCGCCGGTGAGGTGACCGTGAGCGCGGCCGTCTCGGCGGTGACCGGCAACCGCATCGCCTTCACGGACGTCCGCGTCGTCGAAGGCGAACTGCTCCCGCCGCTGAAGGCGCTGCTCGGCAAGGCCCTGGAGGAGCCCGTCCCGCTGCGGAACATCCCCGAGGGGCTGCACCTGCGGTCGGTCGCCACCACGGAGAGCGGGATCGACGCCCGTTTCACCGGCCGCTCGGTCACCTTCCGCCCGGCCTCGGCGTAGAGGTGGGCGGTCAGGCGAGGTCGGGGAGGGGGCGCCGGGCGACCTCGTGGGCGTCGTCCGGCGCGAGGCCCAGCATGCGCAGGACCATCTCGGCGAGGTTTGCCGCGGCCTCGTCACCGTCCAGGTCGGGACGGGCGAACCGCAGCTCCACCAGGGACAGCAGGGTGCCGCCCAGCGCGGACAGGGCGACAGTCGGGTCGAGGGCGCTGAAGCGGCCCGAGGCGATACCGACCTGGAGGTCGCGCAGGGCCCGGGCGGTCAGGCCGTTGTCCGAGTGGAGATGGGCGAGGCCGCGCCGGCGCAGAACCTGCATCAACTCCGGGTGGGACGCGGCCAGTCGGGCGCTGAGCCGGAAACCCCCCGCGACCAGTTCCGCCGGGTCGTCGATCCCGGCCAGCCGCTCGTCGAAGGTCTGGCCGAACTCCTCCAGGGCGTCCACCACCGCCGCGTCGAACAGTTCCGTCTTCGACTGGAAGTGGTTGTAGAAGGAGCCGAAGCCGACATCGGCGCGCTCGGCGATCGCCTGGATGCTGGCGCCGGTGTCCCCGGTCTCGGCGAGGATCTGCCGGGCCGCGTGGACGAGCGCCTTGCGGGTCTCCGCACGACGCCTCTCGAACCGGTTGCTGGGCGGGGCTGACGTAGGCATACGCGGATTCTAGCCGTGGGAACGATGACGATCGCAGTCCTGATGAATTCATCATTTCCTGCGGCGAACATCTTGACGACAGAACTGTCACAGTTGATGATTTCATCATTACGGCAATGTTGCTCGGAGGGCACCATGTCTGAAAACCGTGTCAACGGGGCCGATCCCAGGACGGCCCATCAGGACCTCCACAGCGAGCAGGGCGCCCTGCGCGGCGAGCATCCGGGCCGGTCCCGGAATCCCGTGATCAAGGTGGCGGACCTGGCCTGGCTGGAGTTCGAGAAGCCCGACCTGGACCGCGCCGAGGTCTTCGCCCGCGACTTCGGCTTCCGCGTAGCCGCCCGTACCGAACGGGAGCTGTGGCTGCGCGGCACCTTCGGGGGATCGCCCTGCATGGTGATCCGGCGCGGCCGTACATCCCGCTTCATCGGCCCGGCCTTCCGCGCCGCCGAGCGGGCGGACCTGGACCGGTTGGCCCGAGCCACCGGCACCGACGTACGGGACGCGGACGTGCCCGGCGGCGGCAGGGCGGTCGACCTGCTCGACCCCTCCGGCTTCCCGGTCCGGGTCGTTCACTGTGCCGAGCGACTCCCTGAACTGCCCGAACAGCAGCCCCTGTTGCTCAATTTCGGCACCGAGCACCGCCGTACGAACGCCACCCAGCGCCCGCCCCGCGAACCGTCCCGCATCCAGCGACTGGGCCATGTCGTCCTGGAGACACGGGTGTTCGCCCGGGCCCTGGACTGGTATCTGGACACGCTCGGCATGATCGTGTCCGACTTCCTCTTCCTGGACGGGCAGCGCGGGCGCGGCCCCACGATGGCGTTCATCCGCTGCGACCAGGGCGGCCTGGCCGTCGACCACCACACCCTGGCCATGCACCTGGGCCCGGGCAACGGCTATGTCCACTCCGCCTACCAGGTCACCGACCTCGACTCGATCGCAGCGGGCGGCGAGTACCTCAACGAGCGTGGCTACAAGCGCAGTTGGGGCATCGGACGGCACATCCAGGGCAGTCAGCTCTTCGACTACTGGCGCGACCCCGACCGCTTCATGCTGGAGCACTTCGCCGACGGCGACCTCTTCTCCTGCGACGTCGAGCCCGGCTGGGCCCCGATGTCGACCAGCGGCCTGGCCCAGTGGGGACCGCCCGCCACCCGCGACTTCCTCGGCGCCAGCCCCTCCCCGCAACGCGTCCGCGACGTCATCGAGGCCCTGCGTGGCGACAACGAGATGGACCCCGCCCGCCTGTTCGGCCTCCTCAAGGCCGCGAACTCCTGACGCCCCCGACCCCTCACCTCCCTTTGTAAAGGCACTGATCATGAGTACGAACGTCCTGCGCACCGCCGACGGCTGGTGGGCCGTCCGTGGCGACCGAGCCGTCCCCGTCGACACCAAGGCCGTCACCACGGCCGAGCTGATCGCCGACCGCGACGCCGTGCGCGAAGCCGCCGCGAGCGGCGAGCCGGGCACGCCCGTCGCCGACCTGGTGGCGCTCTCCCCGGTCACCACTCCCTGCCGGGTGGTCGCCCAGATGGTCAACTACCGCAGCCACGCCCGCGATTCGGGTTTCACCGGCGACATCCCGCCCGCTTTCTTCCGCAAGGCGTCCGGCTCGGTCAGCGGCCCCGGCGACACCATCGTCCGCCCGCCGCACGTCGAGTTCCTCGACTACGAGATCGAACTCGGCCTCGTCCTGGGGGCGCCCCTGCCGGTGGGCACGGTCGTCGAGGAGCGGGACCTGCCCTCGTACGTCGCCGGGCTCGTGATCACCAACGACGTCAGCGCCCGTGACGTACAGCTCACGAAGACGCAGTTCTACGAGAGCAAGTCGTACCCCACCTTCACGCCCACCGGGCCCCACCTCGCCCTGCTGGAGCCGGCGGACTTCGCCCATCTCCTGGACCTGCGGCTGAAGTTGAGCGTCAACGGCGATCTGCGCCAGGACCGCACCCTCGCCGACATGATCGTCCGCCCGGCGCAGGCGCTCACCCTGCTGGCGCGTTTCCAGACCCTCGACCCCGGCGACCTCCTCCTCACCGGCACCCCCGGCGGTACCGCTCTCAAGGCTCCGCCCAAGCCGGTCGAGAAGATCGGCGCGCTGCTGCCGCCGACGCTGAAGTGGAAGGCGTTCTTCAAGAGCCAGGCCCGCAATCCGCACTACCTCCACGAGGGCGACGTCGTCACCGCCACGATCGCCACCCCGGACGGCCGGATCGACCTCGGCGAGCAGCGCACGCCCGTCGCGGACGCGAAGCCGGACCCGAGGTGAGCAGACCACCGGACAGTCATGTCCCTGTCGTGATCGTCGGAGCCGGGCCGGTGGGTGTGACCGCCGCCCTGCTGCTCGCCCGGCGTGGCGTGCGCACGGTCGTCCTCGAACGCCACCAGGACGTCTACCCGCTCCCGCGTGCCGTCGCCATGGACGACGAAGTGCGCCGCGTTCTCCAAGCGGCGGGCGTCGGTGAGGAGTTCGCCGCGATCGCCCGCCCGGCTGCCGGCCTGCGGCTGCTGGACGCCCGGCACCGCGTGATGGCCGAGTTCCGGCGCTCCGCGCACGGCCGGCACGGCTATCCGCAGACCAGCATGTTCGACCAGCCCGAGCTGGAGCGCCTGCTGCGCGACGCCCTGGCCGAACGCCCCGAGTGCGAACTGCGGGGCGGCGTCGAGGTCACCGGCATCGGCACGGACACCACCGGGCCTGTGTGCGTGACCTACCGCGACGACCACGGCGAGCATCAGCTGTGGGCCGAGGCCGTCCTCGGCTGCGACGGCGCCAACAGCCTCACCCGCGAGGCCATCGGCGCCGTCTGGGAGGATCTGCGCTTCGAGGAACGCTGGACCGTCATCGACGTACGCACGAAGCTGCCCGTCCGCTGCTGGGAGGGCGTCGACCAGGTCTGCGACCCGGACCGGCCGGCGACCTTCATGCGCGTCGGCGAGGACCGCTACCGCTGGGAGTTCCGGCTGCGGGACGGTCAGGAACCGGTCCGCGAGCTGGTCGCCCCGTGGCTGGCACCGTCGTACGACGGGGACTTCGAGGTCGTCCGCGAGACCCAGTACACCTTCCGGGCACGCGTCGCCGACCGCTGGCGCGGCGGACGGGTCTTCCTGCTGGGCGACGCCGCCCATCTCACCCCGCCGTTCGTGGGGCAGGGGCTGTGTTCGGGTCTGCGGGACGCCCACAACCTCACCTGGAAGCTCGCTCGCGTCCTCCAACAGGGCGGGGATGAAAGGCTGTTGGACACCTACGAGAGCGAACGCAAGCCGCACGCACGGCATGTGGTCCGGCTCGCCGTCGCCATGGGCTGGGCGATGACCGGCGGCCAGGACGGCGCCGCCGCACTCCGCCGCAGGCTGCTGACCGCGGCCTGCCGCATACCCGGCCTGACCGAGGCGGCGGGCCGCGACCTCAGCCCGCCCCTGACCGCCGGGCCACTCGTCCGGCGCCGCGCCCGTCGCGCCGGACGTCTGGTCGGCACCCACTGCCCGCAACCCTGGGCCGGCACTGACGGACGCCGGGTCCGACTCGACGAACTGCTCGGCGACTCCTTCACCGTCCTGACCGCCACCGATCCCGGGCCCTCGCTGACCGCGCTCGCCCACGGACTCGGCGTCCGGGCGCTGCCCGTGACCGACCTCGGCGACGACGGCACCCTCGCCGCCTGGCTGCGCGCCGGCCGGGCGGACGCCGTACTGCTGCGCCCCGACCGCGTCGTCCTGGACATCGTCCCGGCCGGAGGCAGCGACTTCACCGACACCGCCGCCTGGGCGTCCCTCCTGCACACCGCACGCAGCCCCATCCCCGCCCAACGTCCAGCCGAGAAAAGCCTGTTGAGGAGCGCCGCACGATGACCAGGTCCTATCCGGATCCCTTCACGACGCCCGATCCGGCGGCCGTCGCCGAGAGCAACATCATGGACTTCGCCCGCCATGCCGGGCTGCACGGCAGTGATTACTCGGCCCTGCACCGCTGGTCGGTCGCCGACCTGGAGGGCTTCTGGGGCGCGGTCTGGGCGTACTTCGACATCGACGCGGACACCCCGTACGAGCGGGTCCTGGCCGAGGAGACCATGCCCGGCGCCCGCTGGTTTCCGGGCGCCACCCTCAACTACGCCCACCACGCCCTGCGCAACCTCACCGCCGACCGGCCCGCGATCATCGCCCTCGACGAGACCGGCTCCGGCTACGAGGTCACCGGCGAGGAGCTGCGCGCCCAGGTCGCCTCCGTCGCCGCCACCCTGCGCGATCTGGGTGTCTCCACGGGCGACCGGGTCGTCGGCTATCTGCCCAACACCCCGCACGCGATCGTCGCGTTCCTCGCCGCCGCGAGCCTCGGCGCCGTCTGGTCGGTGTGCGGGCAGGACTACGCGCCCAAGGCCGCCGCCGACCGCTTCGCCCAGCTCGAACCGACCGTGCTGATCGCCGCCGACGGCTACCTCTTCAACGGCACATCCCACGACCGCCGTGACGCGGCCCTCGAACTCGCCCGCGCACTGCCCACGTTGAAGGCCACCCTGCTGGTGGACCACGTGGGCCTGCCCTGGCCCACCCGCAACTACCCCTCCCTGGTGGTCCCTTGGGAGGACGCGTCCACCCGCAGCGAACAACTCGACTGCGTGCCGGTGCCGTTCGGCCACCCCCTGTGGGTCGTGTTCTCCTCCGGCACCACCGGTCTGCCCAAGGGCATCGTCCACGGCCACGGCGGCGTCCTCCTTGAGCACCTCAAGACCCTCGGCCTGCACTCCGACCTCGGCCCCGGCGACCGCCTCCTCTGGTACACCACCACGCACTGGATGATGTGGAACCTGGTCGCCTCCACCCTCCTTACCGGCGCCACGACGTGCACGTACGAGGGCAGCCCGGCGCCGTTCGCCAAGCTCGACGTCCTGTGGGAACTTGCCGCCCGCCACCACGTGACCGTCTTCGGCACCAGCCCCCAATACCTCCTGGGCATGGCCAAGTTCGGCATCGACCCGTCCGCGCACGACCTGTCGTCCGTCCGCGTCGTCGGCTGCACCGGCTCCGCCCTGCCGGCCTCCGCCTACCCCTGGGTCCGCACGAACGTGGGCGACCGCGTGCTGCTCGCCTCGATCAGCGGCGGTACGGACGTGGTGTCCGGCTTCGCGGGCAGCGCGCCCAACACCCCCGTGTGGGCAGGGGAGTTGTCGGCGCCTCACCTGGGCGTGGCGCTGGCCGCGTACGACGCCGAGGGTCGCCCGGTCACGGACGAGGTCGGCGAACTGGTCGTCACCCGGCCCATGCCGTCGATGCCGCTGTGCTTCTGGAACGACCCCGACGGCACCCGCTACCACGACGCCTACTTCGCCTCATACCCCGGCGTCTGGCGGCACGGCGACTGGATCACCCACACCTCGTACGGCTCGGTGATCGTCCACGGCCGCTCCGACAGCACGCTGAACCGCAACGGCGTCCGCCTGGGCAGCGCCGACATCCACGACGTCGTCGAACGCCTCGCCGAGATCACCGAGGCCCTGGTCATCGGCGCGGAGGAACCCGACGGCGGCTACTGGATGCCGCTCTTCGTGGTCCCGGCGGCAGGAGTGACCCTCGACGACACCCTCCGCGAGAAGATCAAGGAGGCGATCCGGACCGGCGCCTCACCCCGGCATGTCCCCGACGAGATCCTCGAAGTCCCGGGCATCCCGCACACCCGTACCGGCAAGAAACTGGAGGTCCCGGTCAAACGCCTGCTCCAGGGCGCCCCGGTCGAACAGGTCGTCAATCCGGCCGTCGTGGACGCTCCCGACCTCATCGACCACTTCGCCCGCCTGGGGGCCGAACGCCGGAACGGGTCGGTGTGACGGCCGCACGGATCACTCTCGCCGTCGCCCTCGCCCTGGTCTTCCTTCCGCTGGGCGTGGCGAAGATCGCCGCGGTGCCGTTCATGCGCCGGGCGGCGGCGCACCTCGGCATGTCCCCGGGGCTCTACCGGGTCATCGGCACCCTGGAGGCGGCCGGAGCCGCCGGGCTGCTGCTCGGGCTGGCCTCGGTCCCGGTCGGCGTGGCCGCCGCGACCGGGCTGGCGCTGCTGATGGCCTCGGCGGCAGTGGCCCACCTGCGGCACGGCGATCCGCCCGTGCGGGCCCTGCCCGCCGCCGTACTGACCCTGGAGGCGGTGGCACACGCCGGGGTGACGGTGGCCGTCGGCTGAGGGTCCGCGACGGGTGCTCCCGGCCGGGCGTGTCACATCCGCGTCCCACGCCCGGTCATACGGCTGGAAGCAGTCCACCAGCCCGCTGACCCGAGGGACGCACATGACGACGCTGGACGGGCAACCCGCGAGCGAGGTCGTACGCGCGGCCACCGCCACGCAGGTCTCCGCAGGTCAACCCGATGTCTACCGGCAGACCGCCGCCCAGGTGGCCGACCGGCTCGGCGTCGTTCCGGCGGTGGGGCTGAGCACGGGGCAGGTCTCCGAGCGCACGGCGGTCAACGGCGCCAACCAGCTGTCCGAACCGGCCCGGCGCCCCGAGTGGCTGAAGTTCCTGGACCAGTTCCGCAACTGGCTCATCGTCATCCTGCTGATCGCCGCCGTCGTGGCCGGAGCCGTCGGTGACATCAGGGACGCGGTCGTGATCACCGTCGTACTCCAGATCAACGCCGTGCTCGGCTACTGGCAGGAGCGGCGCGCCGAGCGCAGCCTGGAGGCGCTGCGCCGGATGCTCGTACCCTTGGCGAAGGTCCGCCGCGACGGCACCGAGCAGGTGGTGAAGGCAGAACTCCTCGTGCCCGGAGACGTGGTCCTGCTGGAGGCCGGCGACCGCGTCCCTGCCGACGGCCGCCTGACCGTCGCGGAGACCGTCGAGGTGGACGAGGCGGCCCTCACCGGCGAGTCCCAGCCGGTCACCAAGAGCATGGCGGCAGTTGACCCCGCCTCGACCGGCCAGGTACCGCTCGCCGAACGCACCGACATGCTGTTCATGAACACCGCCCTGACCCGGGGCCGCGCCGAGATGATCGTCACGGCCACCGGAATGCGCACTCAAGTCGGCGCCATAGCCGAGGCGTTGCGCACCGGGACGGAACCGCCGAGCCCGCTCCAGGTCCAACTGGACAGCCTGGGGCGGCGGTTGGCGCTGCTCAGCGGAGTCGCGGTCCTCGCCTACGCCCTCAGCGCGTGGATCCGCGGCGAGCCCCTCTCGGACATCGCACTGCAGGCCGTGGCCCTGGCCGTCGCCGCGATCCCCGAGGGGCTGCCCGCCGTACTGGCCCTGACCCTGGCCCTCGGCGTGCACCGCATGGCCCGGCGCGGCGCCATCGTCAAACGGCTCGCCTCGGTGGAGTCGCTCGGCGCGGCGACCGTCGTATGCAGCGACAAGACCGGCACGCTCACCCTCAACGAGATGACCGCGCGCACCTTGTGGAGCGCGGGCAGGCTCTACGACGTCACGGGGGAGGGGTACGGGACGACAGGCGCCGTTCGCGTCCACGGCGCCGATACCGTGTCTCCCGACGACGACCTCCGTGACGCGGTGCTGCCCTTCGCCCTGTGCAACGACGCCCGTCTGACCGGCGGTTACTACATCGGGGACCCGACGGAGGCCGCACTGGTCGTCCTGGCGGCCAAGGCCGGGGTGGACGCCGAATGGACGCGCGCGGAGCTGCCCCGGGTGGGCGAGCTGCCGTTCGACGGCGCCACCAAGTACATGGCCACCTTCCACACCGAACCCGACGGCCGCACCCGCGTCCACGTCAAGGGCGCGGTCGACGTCCTGCTGGGCATGTGCACCGACGTCCTCACCCAGGAAGGCCCGCGCGCCCTCGACGAAGGGCGCCGGGACGAGGTCGCCGCAGTGGCGGAGCGGTTCGGCAGCTCCGGACTACGGGTGCTCGGCGCGGCGACCGCCCTGCTGGACGGCAAGCCGAGCGAGTTCACCCCGGCAGCGCTGCCCGGGCTGACCCTGGTGTCGATCGCCGGGATCGCCGATCCGCCCCGACCGCGGGCACGGGACGCGATCGCCCTGTGCCGTACGGCGGGAGTGGCCGTGAAGATGATCACCGGTGACCACGCCGACACCGCGGCGGCCATCGCCCGGGAACTGGACATCGTCGGTGACGTCGTGACGGGCGCCGACCTGGACCGGATGACCGAGGAACAACTCGCCGGGCGCGTCGACGACATCGGTGTGTTCGCCCGGGTCGCCCCGGAACACAAGGTGGCGATCGTCCAGGCGCTGGCCGAGCGGGGACACGTCGTCGCCATGACCGGTGACGGGGTCAACGACGCCGCCGCGCTCAAGGCCGCGCACATCGGTGTCGCCATGGGCATCACCGGCACGGACGTGGCCAAGGAAGCCGCCGACATGGTCCTCACCGACGACGACTTCTCCACGATCGTGCGGGCCGTCCGCGAAGGGCGGGCCATCTACGCCAACATCGTCAAGTTCGTCCGCTTCCAGCTGGCCACCAACATCGGCGCCATCCTCACCCTGCTCAGCGCCTCCCTCGCCGGACTGCCCTCCCCGCTCACGGCCGCCCAACTCCTGTGGATCAACATCATCATGGACGGTCCGCCCGCGATGGCCCTGGCAGTCGACCCCGCCCGCGACGACGTGATGCGCCACCCGCCGCGCGACCCCGGGGAACGGATCCTGGACGGCCGCAGACTCCTCGCCATCGGCTGGGCGGGCGCGGTCATGGCAGCGGGCACCGTGACGCTCTTCGCCGTCGCCCGCTCGTACGTCGACGCGGACACCGCACTGACCATGGCGTTCACCACGTTCGTCCTGTTCCAGCTGTTCAACGCCCTTGGCGCCCGCACCGACGAGGGCCCGGTGCTGGGCCGCTTCCAGCTCCGCAACCGCGCGCTGTGGCTCTGCCTGGCCGGAGTCCTCGTCGTACAGGTCGCCGTGGTCCAACTGCCCTGGGCGGGCACGGCCTTCGGGACCGTGCCGCTGACCGCGGCCCAATGGGCGCTGAGCCTGGGCACCGCGTCCACCGTGCTGCTCGCCGAATACGCCCTGCGCGCCGTACGGTCGGCGCCCCGAAACCACCGTTGTCACACCGTGGCACGCTGAACTGTCTTTGTGACTGACGGACGAGAAACAGAGGAAACCATGGGAACCATGCGTGAGATCCTGATCGTCGGCGGCGGCTACGCGGGCTTCTACACCGCGTGGGGCTTGGAGAAGTCGCTGCGGGTGGGCGAGGCACGGGTGACGGTCGTCGACCCGCGCCCGTACATGACGTACCAGCCCTTTCTCCCGGAGGTGACGGCCGGTTCGGTCGAGGCACGCCATGCCGCCGTGTCGCTGCGGCGCCATCTGCGCCGGACCCGGCTGATCGCGGGGAGCGTGACGGAGGTCCGGCACGCGGACCGGGCGGTCACGGTCCGGCCGGCGGACGGGAACGACTTCGAGCTGAGCTACGACATCCTCGTCGTCACCGCCGGCGCGGTGACACGTACCTTCCCCATACCCGGTCTGGCGCAGCACGCCATCGGTCTGAAGCACGTCGAGGAGGCCGTGGCCATCCGCGACCGGCTGCTGACCGCGTTCGACCAGGCGGCGTCACTGCCGCCCGGCGCCGAGCGGCGCAAGCTGCTCACCGTCACCTTCGTGGGCGGCGGGTTCTCCGGCGTCGAGGGCTTCGGCGAACTGCTGTCGCTGGCCACCGCGACGCTCAAGTACTACCCGGAGCTGAGCGCGGCGGACCTGTCCTTCCACCTGGTCGAGGCCAGGGACCGCATCCTGCCCGAGGTGAGCGACGGACCGGGGGAGTGGGTGGTGCGCTCCCTGGAACGCCGTGGCGCGCAGGTGCATCTCAACGCACAGCTCGTCTCCGCCGTGGACGGGCACGTCGTGCTCTCCACCGGGGAGGAGTTCGACTCGGAACTGATCGTCTGGACCGCCGGCAACGCCTCGAACCCGGTCGTGCGCCGCCACACGGACCTGCCGGTCGACGAGCGGGGCCTGCTCGTGGTCCGGCCGGACCTGCGCGTGGGCCCCGACAGTGAGCCGCTGCCGGACGTGTGGGCGGCCGGGGACGACGCGGCCGTGCCCGACCTGGCGCTGCCGATACCGGGGGCGCGCACGGTGCCGAACGCCCAGCACGCCGTACGGCAGGGCAGGCTCCTCGCCAAGAACATCGCGGCCGGACTGCACGGAGGCAGGGTCCGGAACTACCGCCACGGCAGCCTGGGAGTGGTGGCCACGCTGGGCCTGGGGCGCGGCATCTTCCAGTACCGGAGCATCGTCATCAAGGGGTTCCCCGCCTGGCTGATGCACCGGGGCTATCACGTCCTGGCCGTGCCGACCTGGGAGCGCAAGATCCGCGTGCTCAGTGTCTGGCTCACCGCGGCCCTGTTCGGCAGGGACCTCGTCTCCCTCGCCTCCGTCCAGCACCCACGGGACGCCTTCGTGACGAGCGGCGACCCACACACCGCCTCCCTCTCTGGAGCAGACCATGGACGCGCGTGAAGAGGCCGCACGAGGCCTCACCGACATCGAGACCTTTCTCTACCGCGAGGCCCATCTGCACGCGGCACACCAGCGCGTGGCGGACTTCGTCTCCCGGGAGCCAGGGCTGACCCCGGCGCAGAGGACCCACATCGAGCGCTGGTATCTCGACGAACAGACGTACGTGGCCCGCATGGTGACGGACCACATCGCCGACAGCATCAGCGCGGTGCACGCACAGCACCGCGTCCGCCTCGGGCGCTGGCTGCGGGGCACCATGGTCGCGATGACGCTGATCACCTTCGTGATGGCCGCGCTGTGCGTGGTGATCGTGGCGGCGGTGAGCTGAACCCCCGGGCCGGGCACGCCCAGTACGCCTATGAACGCCCGGCGCGGTAGAGGCCCCGGCCGGCCCGCTGCACGCGGGAGGCGCCGACCAGACGGTCGAGGGTGCTGCGGACACCGTTGATGCTTCCGCTGTCGGTGTCACGGCCGAGAGCCGCGGCGACATCGCGGGCCCGTACGGCGGTGTCACCGACGCCGGTGAAGTACTCCAGGATCTGCTCGGTGAGCCTGCCGTACGCCTTCTGCCCGTCCGAGACCGCGGGTTCGGCGGAGACACTGTCGGTCTGCGGTTCGGGGGAGGGCGCCGCCTGCATCAGGGGCTGAAGGGCGCTGAGAGTCCGCTGCACGGAGCCGAGATGGGCCACGACAGCCGCCAACTCCCGTTCCAACGCCTGCTTCTGGATCCGTAGCCGGGCCAGGTCCTCCTGAAGGCTCTCAGCGGTGATCTCGATGCTGTGCGCTGCTCCGGAGACCATGTGTTCCTCCCAGTGACTCGCGCTGCCGCGCAGTGCGCCAGGCAGTTTCCGCAGTTTACCAACGGTCGCACCCACACGGTGTGTCCGCGGAACGCCACTGTCACAAAAGCGGTTCCTGCTCGGTCTAGTGGAACAGACGCAACCGGAGGAACGGAGACCGCTGGACCATGGATCTCGAACCGTCCCCCACGACGACTTCGCCCGAGGCAGGCGACCTGGAAGAGGCTGTTTCTGTCTTTGTGCGGCACCGGAACCGTCTCTTCGGCATCGCCTACCGCGTGCTCGGCAGCGCGGTCGAGGCCGAGGACGTGGTCCAGGAAGTGTGGGTGCGCTGGCAGAAGACGGACCGTTCCGTCGTGCTCAGCCCGGTGGCCTTCCTGTCGAGCGCGACGACCCGCCTGGCCATCAACGTCGCGCAGTCCGCACGAGTGCGCCGGGAGACCTACATCGGGCCGTGGCTGCCGGAGCCCGTGGACACCAGCGCGGACCCGGAGCTGGGCGCGCAGCGCGCCGAGGCTCTCGAAATGGCGCTGCTGCTGGTGCTGGAGAGACTGAGCCCCGCCGAACGCGCCGCGTACGTACTGCGCGAGGCGTTCGACTACGCCTATCCCGAGATAGCGGAGATCCTGCAACTCAGCCTCGTCAACGTGCGGAAGATCGTGAGCCGGGCCCGTAAGCATCTGTCGGAGGAGCAGCGGGGGAGCGTGGACGCGGCGGAGCACCGGCGTCTGCTCAGCGTCTTCGTCGCGGCGGCCCAGACAGGCGATGTGGCTTCACTGGAGGCCCTGCTGACCCCCGGCATCGTCAGTCTGTCCGACGGCAACGGGATGCGGGGCTGCGCCCGAATCCCGGTGCTGGGGCGTGCGCGTGTGGCCAAGATGGTGACGTATCCGAGGCTCTGGCGAGGAGCGGAGCCCAGGCTGGTCGACGCCAACGGTTCCACGGGCGTGCTGGTCCAACGGGACGGCCAGGCCATCGCGTTCATGACCTTGGCCGCCTCTGAGGAAGGTGTGCATCAACTGATGTGGGTGTTCAGCCCCAGCAAGATCGCCGCGTTCATCGACTCGGGTTCCAGGAACGGAGTTTGTCGGGATTGAGGACCACCCAGACCTGCGCGACGTGATGGTCGGCGATGTCGAGGCTGATGACGGCGGCGACCTGACGGTCGTACCGGACGACGAGCCCCGTGCTGCCGTTGACGGCATGCGGGGTCACCGTGGTGCGCGGGTGGTGGGCCAGCAGCGTCAGCAGGCTGTCGGCGACCTGCCGGTCGCCGTGGACGGGCCTGGTCAGGGCCCGTACCTTGCCGCCACCGTCGAAGAACGCGGTGGCGTCGGCGGACAGCAGCGAGGCCAGCCGCTCGGCGTCCTCGCCCACGCAGGCCTGGCGTACGGCGCGGGCGAGGGCGTCCTGCTCCGCCGGTGTCGTGGGACGTGAGCGCCGCAGCCGCAGACTGTGGCGGGCCCGGTCGGCCAGTTCGGCGCACTCCGGCTCGGTACGTCCGACGACATCGGCGATCGCGCCGGGAGCCAGCCCGAAGACGTCGTTGAGGACGAACGCCGCCCGCTCGGTGGGGGAGAGCAGGTCCAGCGCGTGGAGCAGCACCTGCCCCACCTCCTCCTCAAGTCCCTCCCCGTCGGCCCGCGCGCGAGGCGAGTCCGCGTCCGCCCCCGTGGCCGTGCCCCGGCCGAGGAGGGAGAGCCGGCCCAGACAGATCCCGCCCGCCGTCTTCGCGAGCCAGGACCGGGGCGCGGTGATCCGGCCACGTTCGGTGTCGGACAGCGCGTACCACCGGCGGTAGGTCTCGTCGACGGCGCTCTCCGCGCCGCCGGAACCGCCCAGCATCCAGTACGCGACATCCAGCAGATACCGACGCTCGTCGAGCAGTTCCGCGATCGGTACCGCGTCAGCATGGTCCATACAGCGGCCTTCCTCTCACACGTATTTCTCGGCTCCGTCCGATTGACCGGACACCCACGGATCTTGTGACACGGGGGCGAGTGTCACACCTGCGCCGCTTGTCCGGTCTCAGGTGACAGACCCCCGGCGCCTTCTCGTGGAGCCGAGAAACTCCATGATCGAATTCCCGGGCCTCCTGCCGAACGACGAACTCCGGAGGACTGATCTCTCATGACTGCTGAACGCGGGGACTATGCCGTGCGGTGGCGCGAACGGGCAGCCTGTCTGCGCGTCGACGACCCCGATCTGTTCTTCCCCATCGGAATAAGCGGCCTGACCCTCGTACAGGTCGACGAGGCCAAGGCCGTCTGCCACCGCTGCCCGGTCGAGGAACAGTGCCTCAACTGGGCCTTGTACGTGGGGCATGTGGAAGGCATCTGGGGCGGGACGACGGAGAGCGAACGCCGTGCGATGCGGCGACGCGGGGCCCGCCGGGACACGGACACGGTCTCCACGGCGGCGTGAACGCCGCACCCCTTGAGCGATTCACGGACGGTGGTACGGATATGGGTGACGGGGCAAGGGTTGCCGAATGGTTCGAAGGGCGCCTGGGTTCTTCTGGTTCGCTTCGGGAGAAAACGCGGAGGGCGTTCCCGGACCACTGGTCTTTCATGCTGGGCGAGATATGCCTCTACAGCTTTCTCATCATCATCGTGACGGGCGTGTATCTGACGCTGTACTTCCATCCCTCGATGGAGAAAGTGGAGTACCAGGGCAGCTACGAACCGTTGCGCGGCCAGTTGGTGTCGGAGGCTTTCAACTCGACCATGCGCATCTCCTTCGACGTCCGTGGCGGCCTGCTGATCCGGCAGGCCCACCACTGGGCGGCGCTGGTCTTCGTGGCCGCCATGCTCGTCCACATGATGCGCGTGTTCTTCACCGGCGCCTTCCGTAAACCCCGCGAACTCACCTGGGTGTTCGGATTCCTGCTGCTGATCCTCGGGATGTTCGGAGGACTGACGGGATATGACCTTCCGGACGACCTCCTCTCCGGAACGGGACTCGCGGTCGTCAACGGAACGATCCTGTCCGTCCCGGTGGTCGGCACCTACCTCTCGATGTTCCTCTTCGGGGGCGAGTTCCCGGGGGAGGATCTGGTGGCGCGCTTCAACACGATCCACGTCCTGATCATTCCGGCCCTCATGGTGGGACTGCTCGTCGCCCATCTGATCCTGGTCCTGCGCCACCAGCACACGCAGCATCCGGGCCGGGGACGGACCAACAGGAATGTGGTGGGCCTGCCGCCGAAGGTGCGGGCGGTGAAGTCGGCGGGGTTCTTCTTCCTGGTCTCCGGTGTCGTCTTCGTCATGGCCGCGATCGCACAGATCAACCCCGTCTGGGAATACGGCCCCTACCGTGCCGACCAGGTCTCGGCCGGCTCGCAGCCGGACTGGTACATGGGTGTGGCGGACGGGCTGCTGCGGGTCATGCCCGGCTGGGAAATCACCTTCAGGGGCTACACCTTGGCCCTCGACAACCTGATCCCGCTGTTGGTCGGCGTCGGTCTCTTCCTCGCCATGGGCGCATACCCGTTCATCGAATCCTGGGTGACCGGCGACGACCGTGAACAGAATTTGCTCGACCGGCCGCGAAACAGGCCGGTGCGAACGGCACTCGGGGTCGCGTGGATCAGTTTCTATCTGGTGGCTCTGATCGGCGCCGCGAACGACATCATCGCCCTGCGTCTCCATCTCTCGGTCAATGCCGTGACGTGGGCGGTTCGCATCGGGCTTCTCGTCGTGCCTCTCGCCGCCTACGCCATCACGAAGAGATGGGCTCTCGGTCTTCAGCGTCGGGACCGGGACAAGGTGCTGCACGGCCGAGAGACCGGCATCGTCAAGCGTCTGCCGCACGGTGAGTTCGTCGAGGTGCACGAGCCGCTCGGCCAGGAACGACTGCACGCGCTCACCCAGCATGAGCAGTACCAGCCGATCGACGCCCGCCCCTCGGTGAACGGCGAAGGCCCGAACGCCGGATCACGCGTTGCCCGGCGCCTGCGGGTCAGGCTCAGCCGCGGCTTCTACGGCGAAGGCGCGCAGATCATCAAGCCGACCGCCCAGGAGTACCAGGAGATCACCGGTGAACACCGGAGCTGACGCTCCCGGGCGGGCGACCCTCAGGACCTGTTGTCATCGTCCGAGTCGGCCTCGGAAAGGACCCGCTCCAGGCCGGCGAGATCACCGGACCGGGCCGCCGCGAGGAACGCCTGAACGAGCCGCCGATGCGCGACGGAGTCCACCGGCTGTCTGCAATGGCCGGTGGCGAGACGCTGCTGGGCGCGGGTGACCTGCTGCCTCGCGTTGGCGATGCTCAGCCGCAGCACCTCGGAGATCCGCCCGTACGGATAGCCGAAACCCTCGCGCAGGACATAGGCCGCCCGTTGCCTCGGCGTCAGCGTCTCCATCAGCAGGAGCACCGCCGCCTCGACGGCGTCCTGCTGCTCGACCACCGCCTCCGGGGTCACCCGGTCGTCCACGAGTTCCGGGAGCCAGGGACTGGCGCAGGACTCCCGGCGCCGCCAGGCGGACTGCACGACGTTGAGGGCCAGCCGGCTGGTGGTCGTCCTGAGCAGCGCCGACGGATTGCGGACATGCGTGCGGTCCGTGCCCTGCCAGCGGAGCCACGCCTCCTGGATGACGTCCTCGGCGTCGTTCGCGTTGCCGACGATCCGGCCCGCGATCCTGAGCAGTCCGGGTCTGGCGCGGACGAACACCGACGTCGCGGCGTCCAGGTCACCTGTCGCCGGAACGGCCGTCATTGCGGCCGTCTTCCGACCCTGCCTGCCTTGGACCGGATACGTGTACACGACCGGCTCCTCTGCTCGCTCCGGGGCAACGGCTTAAGGGGCTGCGAAGCCAGCGTCCCGTCCGGGGGCGGCCGAGCGCGCCCCTGGGAACCCGTAGGAGGCCCCGTGGTCGTGCCACGGGGTCTCCGTGGCCGGGCGGGCCTGTCACACCTTCGGCACGCGCCCTGTCATAGAGGTGACAGTGGGCACGAGCCTGCCGACCCAAGGAGTGCCGTGATGACGAAGCACGTTCTTGAGACCGCGGCTCAGGAACTCGCGGACACCACGTCCGTCCCGCCGTTCCTGCACGAGCTGGGTCCGGAAGGTGCCCGTAAGTTCCTGGACGAACTGCAGGCGGAGCCGGTGGACATGCCGGATGTCGACGAGAAGTGGATCACGGTGCCCGCCGAGGTGGGCGACGTACCGGTCCGCATCGTGAAGCCCCCCGGTGGTCACGGCACACTGCCGGTCGTCCTGTACGTGCACGGCGGGGGCTGGGTCATCGGCAGTGCCGGTACCCATGACCGGCTGGTGCGCGAGCTGGCCGTCGGGGCGGACGCCGCCGTGGTCTTCGTGGAGTACGACCGTGCGCCCGAGGCCAGATACCCGGTCGCCGTCGAACAGGTCTACGCGACGGCCCGGTGGATCACCGAGAAGGGTGCCGGGGAAGGCCTGGACGCCTCCCGGCTGGCGGTGGCCGGTGACTCCGTCGGCGGCAACATGGCCGCGGCCCTGACCCTCATGGCCAAGCAGCGCGGCGACGTGACCTTCGTGCACCAGTCGCTGTACTACCCCGTCACCGACGCGGCCCAGGACACCGACAGCTACCGGGAGTTCGCGAACGGCCCCTACCTCACGGCCAGAACCATGGCCTGGTTCTGGGACTGCTACACCACCGACCCGGCCCAGCGGGCGGAGATCACCGCCTCACCGCTGCGGGCGAGCCTGGAGGAGTTGCAGGGGCTGCCGCCCGCGCTCGTCATCGTCGACGGCAGCGACGTACTGCGGGACGAGGGAGAGGCGTACGCCCGCCGGTTGACCCAGGCCGACGTACCCACCGTCAGCATCCGAATCAACGGCGCCCCGCACGACTTCATGATGCTCAACCCTCTCCGCGCCACCCGGGCCGCGACCACCGCGGTGGACCAGGCGATCCACACCCTGCGCACCGCTCTGCACGGCACGGACGCAGACGTTCATGGCCGACGCACACGGTGGCAGCCCGGGACTCACACGCTGTGATCGTGACGGCGGTGTCACAGGTCGGGTGGCAGCCCGGTCCTACTTGCGGAACCACATCTCCTTCAGCGCCATGGGAAGAAAGGTCGATCACCGTGAGGGTCACTCGTCCCGCGTCATCGAGCCGGCCGCCCGGGGAGCCGGCATCGGCGGGTCTGCGCGCCCTTCCCCGCCCCGTCGCGGTGGTGGTGGGCGCCGGTGGGGTGCTCGGGGCGGCGCACGTCGGTGTCGGGTACGCGCTGGAGCAGCGCGGATTCGTCCCCGACATGATCATCGGGACCTCGGTGGGTGCCCTCAACGGGGCGATCGCGGCGACCCACCCCGAGCGGGCCGCGCCATGGCTGGACCACGTGTGGACCCAGCTGCGTCGCCGTGAGGTGTATCCGCTCGGCTATCTGTCCTCACGGGCCAGCCTCTTCACCGACCGAGGCCTGCGCCGCCTGATCGCCCGGGCCGGACTGCCGTCGCGGATCGAACAGCTGGCGGTCCCGTTCACCGCGGTGGCCATGGACCTGGTCACCGGCACTCCGGTGCTGCTCGACCACGGAGACCTCGAGTCCGCCCTGCTCGCGAGCGCCGCCATTCCCGGGGTGCTGCCCCCGGTGGAACGCGGGGGCCACACCCTCGTCGACGGCGGGGTGGTCGCCTACGTCCCGGTACTGGCGGCCCAGCAGGCCGGGGCGGCCAGCATCGTGGTCGTGGCGACCGGACCGGAGAGCTCTCCGCTGCAACCCATCGACCCGCGCCGACGCGCCGGTGCGATCGCCGCCAGGGCCGGGCTGCTCCTGCTGCGCCACCAGATCGAACGCGACCTGCACGAGGTGTCCCAACACCTGCCGACCGTGGTGCTTCCCACCGGCATCGACGCCTGGCCCGCCCCCTGGGACTTCCGCCATTCCCAGCGCCTGATCGGCACCGCCTCCCGCACGGCGGGGCGTTTTCTCGACGGGCTGCACATCGACGGGCCGGGGCTGTACCGCGTCGACGACCCCTCGGCGCCACCCGCCCTTCGTGGCGGGGCGACAACTTCGTCCCCATTGGAGGCAGACCTGTGAGCACCATCGCGTTCCTCAACATCGGCATGCACGGCCATGTCAATCCGACGCTGCCGCTCGTGGCCGAGCTGGTCCGGCGCGGCCACACCGTCACCTATCACACCACGCCCGAGTTCCGGGACGAGATCGAGGCCGTCGGCGGGACCGTGCACCTCTACCGCGGGGGCAACCAGCCTTTCCCCGACCCGCCCACACCGCTCACCTGGATGGAGGCGCTCGCGAGCACCGCCGTACGCTGGCTGCCCGCCGTGCTCAGCGACCTCCGGCGGGAGCCACCCGACCTGATCGTCCACGACAGCGCCTGTCTGTGGGGCGCGGTCGCCGCCCGGGAACTCGGGGTTCCGGCGGTCTCGTCGTTCACCACGTTCGCCTTCAACCGCGAGGTCCCCAGCCCCACCCACGGCTCGAAGGAACTGCTGGCCGCCGCGCGGAAACGGCCCCGCAGCGTCCAGGGATATCTCCGGTCCCGCTGGGAACTGCACCGGCGTTTCGCCGCCGGTGGCCTGCCGCTGATCGACGTGGCGAACATCCGCCAGCCGCTCAACCTGGTCTACACCTCACGGGAGTTCCAGCCCGCCGCCGAGGACTTCGACCGCTCCTACCGTTTCGTCGGCCCGAGCATCGGCGCCCGCCCGGCCGACCCGTCGTTCCCGTTCGACCGGCTCCAGGACCCGGTCCTGTACGCCTCACTGGGCACGGTGTTCAACGCCGACCCGCAGCTGCTGCGCACCTTCGCGACCGCGCTCGCCCCGCTGGGCGGCACCGTGATCGTGTCCACCGGGCAGTCCGACCCCGACGCGCTCGGGCCGCTGCCCGCCAACGTCCTCGCCCGCCGCTTCGTACCGCAGCCGGAGGTACTGGCCCGCGCGGCCCTGTTCGTCACCCACGGCGGTATGAACAGCGTCAACGAGGCCATGTACGCCGGGGTTCCGCTCCTGGTGGTCCCGCAGGGCGCCGACCAGCCGATGGTGGCCCGCCGTGTCGTCGAACTCGGCGCCGGCCTGTCGATCCGTACCGAGGACGTCGAAAGGGGCTCCGTACGTGCCCTCGCCCGGCGGCTGCTCCACGAGCCCGGGTTCCGGGCCGCCGCGGCCGACCTGCGGGCCGCCCAGCACGAGGCGGGCGGCTACCGTCGGGCCGCCGACGAACTCGAACAGTATCTGCGGGAGGCCGGCCCGGTCCGGCAGCCGGTGCCCGTCGACCCGTCACCGCGAGGCTGAGCGGCGATGTCTCCTGTCATCGCCCTGTTGCTCTTCGCCGGGCTGTCGGAGGCCGCCGGACGCATCCTGCCCCTGGTGTCCCGCCGGCCCGGCATGTCCCGGACCTTCGTGGCCGGGCTGCTGCTGGCCGCCGGTCTCGTCGAGGCCATGGTGTTCGCCCTGTGGCCGCTGACCGCCTGGACCCTGGCCGAACTGGTGGTGTCCGCCCCGCCACCGGGCACCGGCCTGGAGTGGACGCCGAGTCTGGTCGCCCCGCTGGTGCTCTCCGCCGTCCTCGCCTTCCCCCTGCTCGGGCCCCTCCTCCACCTGGCGGTCTTCGTGGGCGTCGGAGCCGGTCTGGTCGAACCGCTGGCAGCCGCGACCGGCCTCGGCTGGTGGAGCGCCGCCGGATGCGTGACCGTCGCGGGAGCCGGTCTCGGCGTCACCGTGGAGGGCGTACGGCGGCTGGTCGTACGGGTCAGCGCGACCCGGCCGCCGGAGGTGACCGTATGAACGACTTCCTGCTCTGGGCCTGTCTGCTCGGACCGGCCCTGATCGCCGAAGCCCTGCTGGCCCGCTACGAGGTGCTCGCCTACAGCGCCGGCTGGCGGGCGCCCGTCACCGAACTCCCGGCGGGCACGCCCTACGCCCGGGGCGCGGCCCCCGACAGCCCGCCGGACGCCTACCTCGTCTACCTCGACGGCATCGGCAAGCGCCGCGTCCGCGACACCCGGGACGGCGGCCAGCTGGTCAAAGCCGTGCTCGCCGGGGCGCCGGAGCTACGGGTACTGGGCCAGGTGCAGCCGTACTCGCCACTGGCCGACCCGCTCGCCGACCGGCCTGCGTGGACCTGGTGGCTGCGCCACCATGCCGGGCTGCTGCTGTTCCTGCACAACGTCATGCAGGTCTTCGTCGCCGCCGACCGCCGATACCGCCCCCTGTACAACAGGGCCGTCGGCTCCCAGATCGCCACACAGCTCCGGCTCGCCGGGTACGAGCCCGGCAGCGGCATCCCCGTGGTGCTGCTCGGCTACAGCGGCGGCGCCCAGGTCGCCACCGGCGCGGTCGAGGAACTCCACGCCGAGCTGCGCTGCCCGCTCACGGTGATCATGCTCGGTGGGTTCCACAACGGAGCCAACGACCTCACCCACGCCCAACACGTGCATCGGCTCACCAGTGCGGGCGACCGGATCGAACGGGTCGGTACCTGGATCTTCCCGCAGCGCTGGCGACTGTTTCGCGGCAGCAAATGGAACCGCGCCGACCGTGCGGGGAAGATCACCGTGCACCGGCTCGACCCGGCCACCCACCTCGGCGCACGCAGCTACATCAGCCCGGAGGGCCGACTGCCCGACGGCCGCAGCTACCTGGACCGCACCACCGAGACCGTGATCGCGATCGTCCGCGCCCAGCGGGGCGCCACCGCGGAGACGGACCTCCCGCGACCGTAGCGGAACAGGTCCCGTCGGCAACATGTGCCTGTCTTTGCTTCCACAACCACACCAGCGCGGCGAACGGGAGGCGTATTACGATACCGACCGAGGTGTGTCAGACAGGAGAGCTGCCATGGCGAGGAGCGGTGCGGGCGCCGGACTCCTCGGAAGGAAGCACGAGTGTCAGGCCCTCGACGCCCTGCTGGCCGGTGCCAGGGCCGGGCGCAGCGGAGTACTGGTCCTGCGCGGTGAGGCGGGGATCGGCAAGACCGAGCTGCTGAAGTACTTCCTCGGCCGGGCCACCGGATGCCGCACGGTCAGGGTCGCCGGCGTCCAGTCCGAGATGGAACTCTCCTACGCCGGACTGCACCAGCTCTGCGCTCCGCTGCTGTCCGGCCTCGACCAGCTGCCCGAGCCGCAACGCGACGCACTCGGCACGGCGTTCGGACTGCGGGGCGGCGCCGCGCCCGACCGGTTCCTCGTGGGCCTGGCGACGCTGAGCCTCATCGCGGACGCCGGCGGAAACCGGCCGCTGGTCTGCCTCGTCGACGACGCACAGTGGCTGGACCGCGCCTCCGCGCTGACCCTGGCGTTCGTCGCCCGCCGGCTGCTCGTGGAACCGGTCGCCCTGGTCTTCGCCGTCCGTGAACTCGGCGCCGGCGAGGCGCTCGACGGTCTGCCCGAGCTGCCCGTGACGGGACTGTCCGAGAGCGACTCCCGTGAACTCCTCGACTCGGTCGTCACCGGGCCGCTCGACCAGCGGGTGCGCGACCGGATCGTCGCCGAGTCGCGCGGCAACCCGCTGGCCCTGCTGGAACTGCCTCGCGGGGCGACCGCGACGGAGCTGGCGGGCGGGTTCGCGCGCCCCGACACGCTGTCCCTGCCGAGCCAGCTCGAACAGGACTTCCTCCGCCGCGTCCAGGCGCTTCCCGCCGAGACCCGACGCCTGCTGTTCACCGCCGCCGCCGAACCGATCGGCGACGTGACGCTGCTGAGGGGCGCCGCCGAGAGCCTGGGCATCGACGTCGACACCGCCGCCTCCCACCCCGACGCGGCGGAACTGATCACCCTCGGCACCTGGGTACGTTTCCGGCACCCACTGGTGCGCTCTGCGGCCTATCGCGCGGCGAGCCCGCAGGACCGGCGCGAGGTGCACAGGGCGCTCGCCGACGCGACCGACGCCCGGCTCGACCCCGACCGCCGGGCCTGGCATCTCGCCGCCGCGACCCCGGGACCCGACGAGACGGTCGCCGCCGAACTGGAACGCTCCGCGGACCGGGCACAGGCGCGCGGCGGCATCGCGGCGGCGGCCGCGTTCCTCCAGCGCGCGGCCGCACTCACGCAGGATCCCACCCGGCGGGCGCGGCGCGCGGTCGACGCCGCACAGGCGACGCTCCACGCCGGGGCCTTCGAACCGGCGGCGGCCCTCCTCACCACGGCGGCTGCCGGACCCCTCGACGAACTGGGGCGCGCCCGGATCGACGTACTGAACGCCGGGATCGCGTTCGCCCGGAACCGTGGCAGTGAAGCCCCCGAGCTGCTGCTCGCCGCCGCCCGCCGGTTCGGGCCGCTCGATGCCGCACTCGCCCGTGACACCTGCCTGGACGCCGTCGCGGCGGCGATATTCGCCGGCCGGCTGGCACACGGCCCGGGACTGCCGGAGGTGGGCGAGGCGGCGCGCGCCGCGCCGCCGCCCCAGCGGCCGACGCGGCTGCCCGACCTGCTGCTGGACGCCGTCGCCGTACGTCTCACCGACGGGTATCCGGCCTCGGTGCCGATGATGGGACGCGTCCTCGAAGCGTTCTGCGACGAGGAACTCCCCGTCCAGGAGGCGCTGCGCTGGCTCTGGCTCGCCGGAGTCCTCGCCGCGGATCTGTGGGACGACGAGCGCGGGCACCTGCTCGCGGCCCGTCATCTGACGATCACCCGTGACGCCGGCGCGCTGAGCGCCCTGCCCGACGTGCTCGAATCCCGCGCACACACGCACCTCTTCGCCGGGGAGCTGACGGCGGTCGCGTCGCTGGTCGACGAGGTCGCGACGGTGTGCGCGGCGATCGGGAGCAACCCGACGCGCGTACTGCCGCTCGGCCTGGCCGCCTGGCGGGGCCGCGAGAGCGAGGCCCGGGCGCTGATCGACGCGATCATGGGCGAGGCGGTACCGCGTGGCCAGGGGGCCGCCGTCACGGTCACCCACTGGTACCACGCGGTGCTCTGCAACGGCCTCGGCCAGTACGCGGAAGCGCTGACCGCCGCCCAGGAGGCGGCCGCCCACCCGTACGAGTTCGCGTCGCCGCGCTGGGGCCTGGTCGAGCTGATCGAGGCGGCCGTACGCAGCGGCTCACCCGAGCCGGCCACCGACGCGCTCGACCAGCTCTCCGCGGCGACCCGGGCCAGCGGCACGGACTGGGCGCTCGGCGTCGAAGCGCGCTCGCGGGCGCTGCTGAGCGAGGGCGACGCGGCGGAGCGGCTCTACCGCGAGGCGATCGAGCGGCTCGCCCGGACCCGGGTCCGCGTGGAGCTGGCCCGCGCCCATCTCCTGTACGGCGAATGGCTGCGCCGCGAGAACCGCCGCGTCGACGCCCGGGCCCAACTGGGCGTCGCCCACGACATGTTCGGCGAGTTCGGCGCCGAGGCGTTCGCCGAACGCGCGCGAAGCGAACTGCAGGCCGCGGGGGCGAAGGTGCGCAGCCAGGTCGTCGCGACGCCCGCGGCCCTCACCGCACAGGAGGCGCAGATCGCCCGTCTCGCCGGCGAGGGGCTCACGAACTCCGAGATCGGCGTCCAGCTGTTCATCAGCCGGCACACGGTCGAATGGCACCTCCGCAAGGTGTTCTCCAAGCTCGGCATCTCCTCCCGCAAGGAGATCCGAACCCTGAGCCTCGAAGGCGAGGCGAAACCGGCCTAACCCAGCCGGTGCAGAGCGTCGGAAATGGCTTCCATCCGTTTGTCGACGTCCACGAGTTCCTGGCGCAGTTCGTCGACGCGGGTTTCCAGTTCGGTGGCTTCGGCGGTCAGCGACACGACTGTGGCCGCCATTCCTTCCCGGTTCTTCGGCATCGTCAATTCCCTGTGGTCGGGCATGGCGGGCCATTTCCTCGTGAGCGGGGTTCACAGCGGAATGTGGTCCCCTGCCGGTGGGCAGGGGACCACCGGCAGGACTACTGCTGCTGGGCGAGCCAGTCCGTGAACCGGGTCTCGGCGATCTGCGCGCCCGGCCCCGGGACGAGCGTGCCCTCCTGCACCTCGGCACCGGAGTACGGGGCGTGTGGGTCCGTGACGACCTTGCGGGGGTCGCCCTTGGCGGCGAGCCCCTTGCGGATCAGCTCGTCGAGCTGGAACACATCGGGTCCCGCGACCTCCACGAGACCGTTGAGCGGGGCGCCGATCGCGGTGCGGCCGACGGCCGCGGCCACGTCGTCGGACGAGATGGGCTGGATCTTGACCGGGGCCAGCCGCACCGTGTCGCCCTCGGTCGACATGTCCGCGATGCCCTTCATGAACTCGAAGAACTGGGTGGCGTGGACGATGGAGTAGGGGATCCCGGACTCCTTGATCAGCTCCTCCTGGACCTGCTTGGCACGGAAGTAGCCGCTCTCCTGGAGTCGCTCGGTGCCGACCACGGACAGCGCCACGTGGTGGGTCACGCCGGCCTCGGTCTCCGCCTTCAGGAGGTTGGTCGTGGAGGTGCGGAAGAACTCCATGACGGCGTCGTCCGCGAAGGAGGGGGAGTTGGACACGTCGACCACGACCGACGCGCCCTCCAGAACCTCGGCCAGGCCCTCGCCCGTCAGCGTGTTGACGCCGGTGTTGGGCGCTGCCGCGATCGCCTCGTGGCCGTGCGCGTTGAGCTTGCCGACCAGCTTCGAGCCGATGAGTCCGGTTCCACCGATCACTACGACCTTCATAACGGATTCCTTCCAGAGGTTCTTTCTCGGTACTAGGAGAGACAGGGCAGTGGCCCCAGATGTGACAGGGATTTCCCGGAATCGGGAAAACTTCTCACTCGACTTCTCATTCGACGAGCTTTCCCTCCGTCGAGACGTCCCCCATCAGTGAGGAAATCTCGTCGGGGATGGCCGGAATGCTCTCTCGGGTGATACCGGTCGTCGGCGACCAGACGAGATTGACCCGCAGAGCGGGATCCAGGTCGGGATAGTCACTGCGGTTGTGGCAGCCACGGGTCTCGCGACGCTCCAGGGCCGCTTCGAGCGTGGCCCGGGCAGCGAGCGCGGCGGACTTGAGGTCGAAGGCGTGCGCGAGGTCCTGGTAGCCGGCGATGTCCGGGTGCACACCGACGTCCTCCATCCGCTTCTCGATCACCGACAGCTCCGCGAGCCCCGCGCTCAGGCCCTCCTCGTCCCGTACGACCCCCGCGTGCTCGGTCATCGTGTTGCGGATGGCGCGCTGGAGGGCGCGTACGTTCTCCGGCCCGTCGGCTGTGAGGAGGCCGTCGATGTCCGCGCGGGCCTGTGCGACGGCCGACGCCGACCGTGGCTGCGCGGTCAGGGACCGTGAGTAGGCGGCGGCAGCCTGCCCGGTGATGCGGCCGAACACCAGCAGCTCGATGAGGCTGTTCCCGCCGAGCCGATTGGCGCCGTGCAGCCCGCTCGACGCCTCGCCGATGGCGTACAGGCCCCGTACGTCGGTGCTGTGGTCCTCGGGCCGGACCCACACCCCGCCCATCGAGTAGTGCGCGGTGGGCGCGATCTCGATCGGCTCGCGGGTGATGTCGAGCATCTGGAGGTCGAGGAGGGTCTGGTAGACGCGGGGGAGTCGCGTCATGATCGTCTGCCGTGGGAGGTGGGAGACGTCGAGCCACACGCCCCCCTTGGGTGTCCCGCGCCCTTCCTTGATCTCCGTGTAGGAGGCCAGGGCCACGCGGTCGCGAGTGGAGAGTTCCATGCGGTCGGGGTCGTAGCGGGCCATGAAGCGTTCCCCGAGCGCGTTGCGCAGGATCCCGCCCTCGCCCCGGGCGGCCTCGCTGACCAGGGTTCCGGCCGCGTTCTCCGGCTCGATGATCCCCGACGGATGGAACTGCACCAGCTCGGCGTCGCGCAGCCGGGCACCGGCCTCCACGGCCAGCCGGAACGAGTCGCCCGTGTTCTCGTCGCGCCGTGAGGACGTACGCCGCCAGATACGGGTGTGACCGCCCGCCGCGAGAATGACCGCGTCCGCGTGGATCAGGTAGCGCCTGCCGTCGGTGAGGTCGAAGCCGTAGGCGCCGAAGACCGCGCCGTCGTGCACCAGCAGCCGGGTGATGTACACGCCGTCGAGCACGGGGATTCTCAGCTGCTCCGCGCGCCTGATGAGCGTGCGCTGGATCTCCAGCCCCGTGTAGTCGCCCGCGAAGGCGGTACGCCGGAAGGTGTGCGCGCCGAAGAAGCGCTGGGAGATCCGGCCGTCCTCCTCCCGGGCGAAGGCCATGCCGTAGCGCTCCAGGTCGTCGATGCCCCGGGCGGCACCCTGGGTGACGATCTCGGCGGTGCGGGGGTCGGCCAGCAGATAGCTCTCCTTGAGGGTGTCGGCCGCGTGCTGCTGCCAGCTGTCCTCGGGGTCCATGGTGGCCAGGGCCGCGTTGATCCCACCGGCGGCGAGCGCAGTGTGGGCGTCGTCCTTGGGACGCTTGCCGACGGCGAGGACGTCGACACCGGCCTCGGCGAGTTCGATGGCCGCTCGCAGCCCGGCACCTCCCGTGCCGATCACCAGCACCGTCGTGGAAAGCTGTTGTTCGTCGATAGCCACCGTTCACTCCGATCGCCGGGGTTGTCACTCAGTACGACCGGTCCGCCCCGGGATCTGTGACATGCATAGCGAGTCACACCGTGTGACAGGTGTCACGGCAGGATGCGGTCCAGCGGTACGTCCGGGTCGGCGAGGAGTGCGTCGTCGACGTCGGCCCCGGACGCGGCGAGGACCCGGATCGGTTCGATGACGTCCCAGACGTTGACGCTCATGCCCGCCTGGACCCGCTTGCCCGCCATCCAGAAGCAGACGAACCGTCGTTCGGACGGTTCCCCGCGGAAGACGACCCGGTCGTAGCCGCCCGGTTCCGTGTACCCCGTGTACTCCATCCCGAGGTCGTACTGGTCCGTGTAGAAGTACGGCAGCCTGTCGTAGACGGCGTCCTCGCCGAGCATGGAGAGCGCCGCCACCTCCGGCTGCCGCAGGGCGTTGGCCCAGTGCCCGACACGGAGATGGCGGCCGAGCAGGGGCTGGTAGGCGTTGGCGACATCGCCCGCCGCGTGGATGTCGGCCACCGAGGTCCGCAGATGCTCGTCGGTGACGATGCCGTTGCGCACCTCCAGGCCCGCCTCCTGGGCGAGTCGGACATTGGGCGTGATGCCGACGCCCACGACGACGGCGTCCGCGTCCAGGTGTCTGCCGTCGGCCAGCCGTACGCCGTCCACGCGCCCGTCCGTCCCGGTGAGGGACTCCACCTCCACGCCGGGCAGTATGTCGACGCCGTGATCGGCGTGGAGCGCCGCGAACACCTCGGCCGCCTCCCGCCCGAGCACCTTCAGCAGGGGCAGCTCCGAGTGGTTGAGCACCGTCACCTCGGCGCCGGCCGTCCGGGCGGCAGCGGCGGTCTCCAGGCCGATCCATCCGGCGCCGACCACCACGATCCTCGCCCCCGGCCGGAACACGGACCTGAGCCGTTCGCTCTGTTCCACCCGGCGCAGATACAGGACGTTGTCGAGATCCGCGCCCGGGACGGACAGCCGACGTGGGGACGAGCCGGTGGCCAGGAGCAGCTTGGCGTACGGGACTTGACGGCCGTCGTCCAGTTCCACCGTCCGCGCATGCGGGTCGACCGCGCGGGCACGCGTGTTCAGCATCAGGTCGACGTCGTGCTCCCGGTACCAGTCGTCGGGGTGCACGAAGATCGAGTCGCGCTCCTCCTTGCCCAGCAGATACCCCTTGGAGAGCGGCGGCCGGATGTACGGCTTCTCGGCCTCGTCGCCGATGACGACGAGCGGACCGCTGTGGCCGTGCTTCCGGAGTGCCTCCGCCGCCCTGCCCGCGGCCAGACCGCCACCGACGATCACGAAAGTGTTCACGGGGTTCCTCATCTCGGACGCTGCGTGGGACACCCATGAGACCGCGCAGCGCCCTGTCCTGTGACAGTGGACCGCTACGTGGCCAACGTGATGGTCGTCGGCGTTCCCTGCCAGGCCATTTTCGCGTACGGGCACAGTGAATCGGCCTTCTCCAGCAGCGGAGCGGCGACCTCCGGATCGATGCCCGGCCACCGGACCAGCAGGTCGACGCGCAGCAGATAACCGCCGTCCTCCGGGTCCCGCCCGAAGGCCACCGTCGCCTCCACGGTGATCACGGTGGGATCGAGCGGCACCTGCCGGGCCACCAGGCTCAACGCCCCGTGGTAGCAGGCGGCGAAGCCGGCGGCGAACAACTGCTCGGGATTGGTCCCCCGGCCGTCCCCTCCCAGCTCGGCGGGCATCCGCAGATCGAGATCCAGGGCTCCGTCGGCCGAACGCGCCCTGCCCGAAGCCCGCCCATGACTCGCTGTCCCGCCGCTCACCGTCACCGTCGTGGTGTAGATGGGGGCGAAGGACTCTCCGCCGAAGTCCATCTCGGTGGACAGATCGGGCAGCGGACTCTGCTCGGTCATCGCGCGACTCCGTCGATGTGCTGGGGAAGGCCTGGGCCCCGGACATCCGGTTGACCGACAAGTAACCCCACTTGTGACAACCGTCCGGTACGGACTCCTCAGCGCCGTACGAGCCGCACCGCCAGCACCGCCGGATCGGTGCGCCCGGGCAGCGGAGCGAACCCGGACTCCGCCAGTTCCCCGATCACCTCCCCACGGGAGGTCGGCCACATCCAGAACGTCTCGTGGTGCTCCCGCAGCACGCCGCCCGCGCCCCGCACCCAGTAGTCGAAGCGGGTCCGGATCCGGTTCGCGTCGGCCGTCGCGACCATGCGTCCGCCGTACTCGTGCCGGCCGATCCGCTGCGTCGGCAGGTCGTGCGTGGTCTCGCGGCGCGGGAGACGGGCGGGCGGGAGCTGGACCAGCAGCACACCTCCGGGTACGAGCGCTCCCGCGACGGCCGGCCACAGGGCGCGCCGTGAAGCCGGGTGGAGACAGGCGATCGTGTTGTGGCACACGGCCACGTCGGCCACCCCGTGCAGTTCGGCCTCGTCGAGCCGATGGGGGTGCACGGTGACCCGCCTCCGCAGGTCGGCGGGCAGTGACGCGAGGCGCGTCATCAGCGGGGACCGCATGGAACGGGCGGGCTCGACGGCATGCACCGGGACCCGCGATCCCAGCAGGCTCATCAGCGTGACCCGCCCGGTGCCGGCCCCGACGTCCAGCACACCGAGCCGGGCGTTGCCGACGGCGTCGCCGTACAGCCGGTGCACCAGTACCCCGTCCCGCTCCGCCTGGAGGACGTCGTAGAACTCGGCGCTGATCGCGTAGTCGTCCGGCTCCTCCCGGCCGGGAGGAGCGACGGACACCGCCGCCGGGAAAGGGTGCATGTCACAGGCTCACTCTCGACGCGCCGTGCCTCGACTCGGTGTTCAGCCCTGCCAGTCGTAGCGGTCGCGCGCTCGTACGACCGTCTCCGGGCCGATCGTGCCGGTCCGCGCCAACTGGTCCAGCGCGGCGACGACGATCGACTCGGCGTCCACGCGGAAGTAACGGCGTACGGCGTCACGGGTGTCCGACAGTCCGAAGCCGTCCGTGCCAAGGGACGAGTAGTCCTGCTCGACCCACTGGCTGATCTGGTCGGGCACCTGCCGCATCCAGTCGCTCACCGCAAGCACCGGGCCCTGTACGCCGGACAGCGCGGCCGTCACGTACGGGACGCGCTCCTCGCCCCGCAGCCGAGCCCGGTCGACGCACAGGGCGTCGCGGCGCAGTTCCGTCCAGGACGTCACCGACCAGACGCCGGCGTGGACTCCCCACTGGGAGAGGAGGAGTTCCTGGGCCTTGAGCGCCCAGTGGATGGCCGTACCGGACGCCAGCAGCTGGATGCGCGGGCCCGTGACGTGCGGCGGCACCGGCCGGAAGGGATAGATGCCCCGCAAGATGCCTTCCTCGACGTCCGGCCCGGTGGGCATCGCTGGTTGCCGCTTGGGCTCGTTGTAGACCGTCAGGTAGTAGAAGACGTCCTCGGGCGCCTCGCCGTACATGCGCCGCAGCCCTTCCCGGACGATCACCGCGATCTCGTACGCGAAGGCCGGGTCGTAGCTCACGGCGGCCGGATTCGTGGAGGCCAGCAGATGGGAGTGGCCGTCGGCGTGCTGGAGTCCCTCGCCGGTCATCGTCGTACGGCCCGCCGTCGCCCCGACGACGAAGCCACGGCCCATCTGGTCGGCCAGGGCCCAGAACTGGTCGCCCGTGCGCTGGAATCCGAACATGGCGTAGAAGATGTAGAAGGGGATCATGGGTTCGCCGTGGGTGGCGTACGACGTCGCCGCGGCCGTGAACTCGGCCATCGAACCGGCTTCCGTGATGCCCTCGTCGATGAGCTGACCGTCCGTGGCCTCCCGGTAGTGGAGCAGCTGGTCGACATCGACCGGCTCGTAGGTCTGGCCCTTCGGCGAGTAGATCCCGGCCGTCGGGAAGAGGGACTCCATGCCGAACGTCCGTGCCTCGTCGGGGATGATGGGCACCCAGCGGGGCCCTGTCCCCTCGACGCGCATCAGGTCCTTGACCAGCCGGACCAGGGCCATGGTGGTGGCCACCTCCTGCTTGCCGAAGCCCTTCCGGAGGGTGTCGAAGGGGGCGGCCGGCGGCTCCGGGAGCGGCTTGGCCACCACCCGGCGTACGGGGACGGGGCCTCCCAGAGCGGTACGCCGCTCGCGGAGGTAGCGCACCTCCTCCGACTCCTCACCGGGGTGCCAGTACGGCACCAGGTCACCGCTCAACGCGCTGTCCGGGATGGGGAGTTCGAGAGCGTCGCGCATCTCGCGGAACTGGGCCGTCGTCAGCTTCTTCATCTGGTGGTTGGCGTTGCGGGACTCGAACGCCGACCCCAGCGTGTGGCCCTTCACCGTCTGGGCGAGGACGACGGTCGGCTGCCCCTTGTGCTCGACGGCGGCCCGGTAGGCGGCGTACACCTTGAGCGGTTCATGACCGCCCCGGGAGTTCTCGAACAGCTCGGTCAGCTGCGCGTCGCTCAACCCCGCGGCGAGGTGGGACAACTCGTCGCCGACGAAGAAGTGCTTGCGGATGTACGTGGCGTCCCTTGCGGCGTACGTCTGGAGCTGGGCGTCGGGTGTCTCGCCGAGCCGGCGGACGAGGGAACCGTCCAGGTCCTGCCCGAGCACGGAGTCCCAGGCCTCGCCCCAGAGGGTCTTCACGACATGCCAGCCGGACCCCCGGAACCGTGCCTCCAGCTCCTGCACGATCTTGGAGTTCGACCGCACCGGCCCGTCGAGGCGTTGCAGATTGCAGTTGACGACGAAGGTGAGGTTGTCGAGATCCTCACGGGCCGCGAGCTCTAGCGCGGCCGTCGACTCGGGCTCGTCCACCTCCCCGTCGCCCAGGAAGGCCCACACCCGTGACCCGGACGTGTCCTTGATCCCCCGGTTGAGGAGATAGCGGTTGAACCTGGCCTGGTAGACGGCGGCGAGCGGGCCGAGCCCCATCGAGACGGTCGGGAACTCCCACAGCCACGGCAGCCGCCGGGGATGCGGGTAGGACGGCAGTCCGTGACCGTCGGCCTCGCGCCGGAAACCGTCCAGCTGCTCCACGCTCAGCCGCCCCTCCAGGAACACCCGGGCGTAGATACCGGGCGAGGCATGCCCCTGGAGATACAGCTGGTCCCCGGAGCGGTCGCCGTCCTTGCCCCGGAAGAAATGGTTGAACCCGACCTCGTAGAGCCAAGCCGCCGACGCGTAGGTCGCGATGTGGCCGCCCAGCCCCAGACGTGAACCGCGGGTCACCATCGCGGCCGCGTTCCACCGGTTCAGCGCGGTGATCCGGGACTCCATGGCGAGGTCACCGGGGAAGACGGGCTGGGCGGACGCAGGGATCGTGTTGATGTAGTCCGAGGACAGCAGGCCCGGGAGGGCCACCCCGGACCTGGCCGCGTACTCGTGCACGCGCCGCAGCAGATACACGGCGCGCTCGGGCCCGGTGTGCCGGATGACGGCGTCGAGCGACGCCTGCCATTCGGCGGTCTCCTCCGCGTCCCGGTCGGGCAGCTGGTCGAGTTCGCTCATGACGCGCTCACCCCTGGGCGTGGACGACGGGCCGCGCCAGCCACTCGGCGAACGACAGATGGCCCACGCGAGGGTTCGTCCGGGGCACCAAGGTCCGTTCCCTCAACTCGGCCCCGAAGTACCGGGCTTGGGCGTCGGGGACGACAACCCGCTCGTCACCACGGGCGGTCAGCACCTCGTCCGCCAACTCGTCGAGGCGACGCATCTCGGGCCCGGCGACCTCTGTGACGCCGAACAGCGGAAGCCCTACGGCGACATGGGCGACGGCGACGGCGACGTCCTCCGTCGACACGGGAGGGACAAGGACCGGCGCGACGTGTACGTGGTCGTAGACCGTGTTCTTCTCCACCATGGCCTCGATGGACTCGAAGAACGGTGTGGCCCGCACGATCGAGTGCGGAACCGGCGAACTCCGCACCATGTCCTCCTGGAGCAGCTTCGCGCGGAAGTAGTCCGACCACAGCAGATCGGCCCCCACGGCGGAGAGGACCACATGGTGCTCGACACCGGCCGCGACCGCCGCGCCCAGGAGGTTGGTCGTGGCGGTACGGAAGAACTGGAGCCCCGCCCCCTCGGTGCGCGCGGGCACGTCCGTGACGTCCACCAGCACCTCGGCGTCCCGCAGCGCCTCGTCGAGACCGTCCCCGGTGAGCACGTCGACGCCGTGGCGGCGGGATACGGGCACGACCTCCACACCGTGGTCCCGGAGCCGCATCATCGTCCTGGAGCCGATCCGGCCGGTGGCTCCCGCGACAACTACCTTCATCTGGATCCCCTTTCTCCTGCCCATACGACAGACCACGTACCACTGTTGTGACATCGACTCGCACGGCGACTGTCACAGGACCGGGGCGTATCCGGTCTCCTCGTCGAGAAAGGGTGTGAAAACACCGGATGCAGGAGCCCACGGAGGTGCAACAGTGTCAACCAACGAGGCATGGATGACCGCGGCGAAGGTGATCCAGGACGTCACTCCGCCCCATATCCCCGAAGGCGCCTCGGGGATGACCCTTCTGGTCGAGTGGCCGCCCGGCAACGTAGGCAGCCCGCCGCACCGTCACTCGGGACCGGCCTTCGGGTACGTGATCGAGGGCGCGGTCCGCTTCGAACTGGAGGGTGAACCGGAGCGGGTGGTCAAGGCCGGGGAGACCTTCTGGGAACCGGGCGGCGACGTCATCCACTACCAGGACGGCAACGCCCTGACGGACGCGCCCTGCCGGTTCGTCGTGACCATGCTGTGCGCACCGGGCCAGCCGATGCTCACGTTCGTCGACGAGGACGAACTGGCCGCGCGGGCCCATCTGCGCGCCCCGCGCCCCGTGGTCTGACCCACGCACGACGAAGTCCGTCTCCACGCCGCGGGTCGGGGCGGCGTGGAGACGGACCGTGTGCGCCTGGCCGGGGAGGTTAGCCGAACTGGCCAGGCTGGTAGTCCCCGGCAGGCTGCTGGTTGATGACGTTGATGCGGTTGTAGGCGTTGATGACGGCGATCAGGGAGATCAGGGCGACGAGCTGGTCCTCGTCGAAGTGCTTGGCCGCGTTCGCCCAGGCCTCGTCGGTGACACCGCCGGCCGCGTCGGCGATACGGGTGCCCTGCTCGGCCAGTTCCAGGGCGGCCCGCTCGGGTTCGGTGAAGACCTTGGCCTCACGCCAGGCGGCGACCAGGTGAAGGCGCTGCGCGGTCTCTCCGGCCGCGGTGGCGTCCTTGGTGTGCATGTCGGTGCAGAAGCCGCAGCCGTTGATCTGGCTCGCGCGGATCTTCACCAGCTCCTGGACCGTGATCGGCAGTGTCGAGTCCTGCACCACCTTGCCGGCCGAGTTGATGTGCTTCAGCACCTTCCCCGCGAGCGGGTGGCCGAAGTAGTTGAGACGCGATTCCACGTTGATCTCCCTCGCCGTGTTGCGGATACACACTTATGACCGGGTGACCCGGCAGCGTGTGACAGCAAGCTGGGCGAGACGTGCGTCTCATCCCTGGCTGAGCCACAGGTCGGGTCCGAAGACCTCGTAGTGGATGGCGGCGGGGTGCAGCCCCTTGGCCAGCAGCTCACCCCGCACAGCGCGCATGAAGGGCAGCGGTCCGCAGAGGAAGGCGGTGGTGTCGGGAGCGGGGGCGAGGTGGTCGAGCGTGGCGCGGCCGGTGAAGACGTTGGTGCCGGGGGAGCGGTGGGCGTCGTTCTCGTACCACAGATGAAGATCGGCGCTGGTCAGACGACTGACGAGGTCGGCCTGTTCGTCACGGTGGACATGGTCGAGGGGCGTCCGGTCGGCGTGGACGACGGTGACGGGACGCGAGGAGGAGGTCAGGGCGAGGTGGTCGAGCATCGACAGCATGGGGGTGATCCCGATGCCGGCGGAGGCGAGGAGAAGCGGGGTGCCGGTCTCCGGCAGGACGAGGTCACCGGCGGGCAGCGAGACGTCGAGGACGTCACCCACCTGGGCGTTGGCGTGCAGCCAGGACGACACCTCGCCGTCGGGGACGATGCCGTCGGCGGACTGCTCGCGCTTGACGGTGATCCGCCAGGTCTTGTGATCGGGCGCGGTGGACAGGCTGTACTGCCGGATCTGGCGGGCGCCGTCGGGCAGTTCGACGCGGACACTGACGTACTGTCCTGGCCGGAAGGGCGTGGTGGGACGGCCGTCGGTCCGGCGCAGGACCAGGGAGACGGCGTCGGCGGACTCCCGGCGGCGCTCGGATATCTCCATGCGCCGCCACACGTCGCCGCTCTCCACACCGGCCTCGGCGTACAGCCGGGCCTCGATGGCGATCAGGGCGTTGGCCATCAGCCAGTAGACCTCGTCCCAGGCGGCGCCGACCTCGGGGGTGACGGCATCGCCGAGGACCTCGGCGACTGCTCCGAGGAGGTGACGTCCGACCAGGGGGTACTGCTCGGGGGTGATCCCCAGGGAGACGTGCTTGTGGGCGATGCGCGAGAGGACGGCGTCCGGGCGTTGGTCGGGCCGCTCGACCAGGAGGGTCGCGAAGGTCGCCACCGAACCGGCCAGTGCCTCGCGCTGGGCGCCGGTGGCCTGGTTGGTCCGGTTGAACAACTCCCGCAACAGCTCCGGGTGTTCCTCGAACAGCCGCCGGTAGAACAGCTCGGTGATCGTGGTCAGCGAGGCTCCCACCACGGGAAGCGTCGCCCGTACGACGGGAACCGACTGAGCAGAAAGCATGGGACACACTCCTGGACGGTTGTCATTTGACGGATGTCATGGGCAGGTGAATTGGTATGTGGGATGCGTATTTTTGGCCGCCATAGTCGCCATGTCTGACCGGCGATGACGAACCGGCTTCAGCTCGGGGTAGTGCCCAGCGCCAGCAGTACCGGCCCCGTCGGTGACGTCACCAGATCGGCCACGGTCGCGCCGTTCAACGAGGAGTAGAACGCCTCCTGCGCCTGTCGCAGCGCCCTCCGTAGTCGGCAGGCGCCTGCGAGCGGACACGGGGTGTCGCCCTCACAGGTCACGGTTTCCCGGTCCCCCTCCAGCGTCCTGACCAGGTCTCCCACGGGAGTGCTTCGCCCTGCGCCGGTGAGTGTCAGCCCGCCGTTGCGCCCGCGTCGCGCCTCGATCACCCCCAGGTGCTGCAACTGGGCGATGGCCTTCGCCATGTGCGTATAGGGGACGTTCATGGAGTCGGCGATCTGTCGCGTGGTCAGCAGCTCCTCGCCGTCCACGACGGCCAGGCGCATCACTGCCCGAAGGGCGAGATCCGTGTATCTGGTCAGTCTCACGGTGACACCCTATCAATGTTGCATAACAGATGCGTATTTACGGGTCTGCTCGCAGAACGGCGGCTGGGTCGGCGGGTTCTGGCCGGGAACGCTGTGGATGGCATGGCTGCACACCAAGGAGTAGGTGGGCGCTGGCGTCCGCGGAGAAACTGGCGCCGCGTCAGTACGACACCAGCACGCACGACCCAGACGGTGTTCCCCCGCGCGGACGGATCGACCCCGCACGTGTACGACTTCGCCCCGGACACCGGCGCGCCGGTCGGCCCCGACACCGTGCAGGGGCTACAGCCCCACCTCAAGGACGCGTCTGCCGGCGCGATCACGGCCTGCGGACTGCTCGACCTGGCCGCCACCGGCAGGCGCTCCTACCGTGAGATGGCGTTACGGCTGCTCACCGCGCTGGCGGAGACCTGTCTGACGAGGAACTCCGCCCGCGCGACGCAGGTCGTCGGTCAGCCCGCGATGGAGTCCAGCTGTTCCGCCGCCGGACGCAGCGCCCACAGGTCACCGCCCGGCGGCGCCTCCAGCGACCGAACCGCCCGCCGCGCCCGCGCGTCACCGGCGTCGGCGGCGGCGTGGACGACATCGGTCGCCGCGTACCGGAGGAACCCGAGTTCCGGATGCGGCCAGGCAGCGGCCGCTGTCGCGGCGGGCAGCAGATAGTCCACCGCCCCGAACAGGCTCTGCCCGTCCGGGCCCCGGTACGCCCACAGGTTCACGCCGACATGCCGGCCGATGGCCGCGAGCCGGGTGTGGGCGACCAGCGAGAACGTCGAGTAGTGCCAGCTCCTGGTCCGCGTCAGCTCCTGCGGCTGGCTGCCGTCGGACGCGATCTGCGACGCGATGCGTGTGCTCCGGACGTCCATGACCGTGCGACGGGCCAGGTCCCTGTCGCCGGTCGCGTAGGCGAGTGCGGCGAGCTGCATGTCGTAGAAGGTGCCGTGGTTGTTGGTCGCGGCGGCCTCCTCCTGGCCGAAGTCGCTGTTCCTGAGCCAGCCGAGGAAGTCGGCGTTCCACCGCGCCATGCCCGCGCGGTCCGCCCTCGTCCAGCCCGGGGCGCCCGTGTCGAGCAGGGCGAGCGCGTCGAGGACGCTGGTGAAGGACTGGGAGAAGTCGATGATGCCGATGGCACGGCCGTCGAACCTGCAGGGGATGAACTGGGCGTGGTTCAGGTTCGGGTTCATCCTGTTGGCCGGGTCGAGGAACCAGGTGCGCAGCACCTGCCCCGCCTTCTCGGCGTACCGCTTCTGGCCCGTGTAGTACCAGGCGAGGGACAGGTCGTAGACGGAGTCGAAGGTCTTCTCGACGTCCTGGCGGTCGGTGCCGGAGTCGACCTCGGGATTGCGCTCGCCGTCGCGCTGCACATACGGGCAGCCCCAGGGGTTGTCGGCGGTCGGGGGCGTGGTGGGCCACCAGTACGGGGCCTGGCTGAGGTAGTCGTGGACGTCGCCGCCGGGCGCGGGCCTCGGCTTGTCGACGACCGTCCAGGGGCCCTGGTTCAGCCATTTGTCGGCGCGGGTCGTCAACGCCCTTACGGCTTGCCGTAGTTGACGGTCGCCGCGATCGAGGCGGAGCTTGGTCTGCTGGAGCCGGGTGCCGTCCAGTACGGCGGTGTGCGGGACTTTGGGTGTGGGATGCGCGGAGGCGGTGGGGACGGCGGCGCCTGTGGTGAACGCGGCGAGAGCCACCAGAAGGACGCCCAGGCGTGACACTGTCGAGAGTGCGCTCATGGATCCACTCCGTTCAGATGGGTGAACGTGCGGTGAGGTGCTCCGGCGCTACAGCGCGCGCTGAGCCGCGTGCAGATTCCTCGGCCGGACCGCGTGCGGGCTGCCGTACAGCTCCAGTCGCGTGTGCAGGTCACCGGCGAAATCCGGTACGTCGATCTGGTCGAACTCCCTGACCTCGTCGATGCCGACGGTCGCGGAGTACGGCGCCAGGCCGTCGATCCTGACCAGGCCCGCCCGGGCGTTGGTGACGCGGATGTTCCAGTGGGTGAAGCGGGCGCCGAACAGGGGCCCGGCGCTCGCGTCACCGCCGTGGCGGCCGTTGTTGTTCAGGGTGATGTCGGTGCGGACGTTGGCGAAGGGCAGACCGCGGTGGCTGTCGAAGGTGCCCGTCCGCATGTCGCCGCGCGACCAGACGTTGTACGAGGACAGCCCCTCGACGTTGATGCCGTGCAGTTGGGTGCCGGACGGCGCCGGGCTGGTGCGCTCCTCGATCGTGAAGTCCTCGACGAGGTTGTCGTGCGAGCCCTCGCGGCAGAAGTAGGGGTGATGGGAACCCCGGCCGGTGACACGTGTCCGGCGCAGGGTGCACGCGGAGGCGGCCACCAGGCCGAAGCCGTTGTCGACGTGGCGGACCGTCACGTCGTCCACCCAGCAGTCGTACGCGCACTGCAGGACGACACCGTTGTGCCCCTTGTCCAGCAGATGCGGCTGCTGCGGAGCCTCCACGGCCTCCAGGGTCAGCCCCTCGACACCCGAACCGGTCAACTCCGGTACGTGCGTGGTCAGTCGGGGATCCCACTCGGGGCGTACGTCGAGCGGCAGGGGGCGCTCCAGGGTGACCTGGCGGCCACGGACCCGGGCGACGCGGACCGGCCATTCGTAGGGGACGTACGACGTCAGCTTGGTCCTGTCGTCCCAGACGTAGGCCTCCGGCCCGGGCCCGCCGCCGCACATGTGCTCCAGGAGGGTGTGGTCCGGGTCGTCGGCGAGGCGCAGCAACACCAGTGAGCCGGGGCGGAGTCGGGACGGGTCCGACACCGTCACCGTCCAGGAGCCCTGTCGCGCCGGGGCGACCTCGGTGAGCGTCCGCCACTCGTCGCGCCCGTTGCCCGTCCAGCCCTCGAAGGGCCACGCCTTCGCCCTGATCGCGGTGACCAGGGAGTTCCAACGGGCCTCGGGGGCCAGCCAGATCAGACCGCCGGCCCATGACCAGCCCGACTTGTCGCCCCCGTAGCGGGAGCCGTACGCGCCGATGAGTTCGGTGAGGTTCTTCGTCGCGTACAGCGTCGTACGGCCGCTGCCGGCACCCTTGAGGGTCACGTTCGAGCGGTTCACGCGGATGATGTCGTCGATCCGGAACGTACCCGGCGGGACGGTCACCGTGCCGCCGCCGGACCTGCCGACAGCGGCGATCGCGCGGTTGATCGCGGGAGCGGAGTCGGCCGTACCGCCCGCCACGGCGCCGAAGTCCCGTACGTCGGCGACGGCGGGGCGGCGGGGGAAGTGTGCCGCCCCGCCGCGGAAACCGGCTCGGCCGATGTACGGGATCTGCGGGTGGGTGAAGGGGGTGCGGCTGAACTCCCGCCACAGGGACGGGATTTCGGCGGAACCCGGGTCGGCTGCCACCGAGGTCCCGGCGCCGGCCGCGACGGCTACCGCGCTTCCCAGCAGAGCCCGTCTGGACATGCCCATGACATTCGAGGTGTCGATTCTGTCCGTGTGCGCGTTTCTCATGTCCGTTCGCCCTTCCCGTGGATCTGGTCATGGATATGAACGACGTTCAGAATTGCGTCGACCGGTGAGCATGCCATGGCACCTGTGAGTGGGAAAGAGGCTGCGCAGGGTTATTTCCCGTGGGCCTTTAGATGGACGGCAGGACTGCCGGTTCAGATCGCTGAACGGCCGGGGGTACGGGACCGAGGCGTTCGAGGAGGCTGGTGCGCAGCGGATCCGTGTCCGGGAGACCGAGATCGGCGGTGATCGCCAGGGCCTGTGTCCAGGTGTTGTCGGCGGCATGGGCGTGGGCCGTGGCGTGCTGGATGTCGCCGAGGCAGAGGAGCCCGGAGGCTTCGCTGTGGCGGTCGCCGGTGCGGTGGAAGAGGTCGACGGCCCGGCGGTAGCAGTCGACGGCCTCCTCGTGTCCTTCGAGGCGGTGGTGGATGTAGCCGAGGCTGTCCCAGATGTGGGCCTGTCCGTTGAGGTCCGCGGTCTCCTGGGCCAGGTCGAGGGCCTCGCGGCAGTGCGCGAGGGCCTGACGGTGGTCGCCGAGCTGGGCGAGGATCCAGCCGATGTGGTTCAGGGCGGCTGACTGCCCGGCCCGGTCACCGGCGGCCCGATGGTGCGCGAGGCTGCTGTGGGCATGGCCGAGAGCCTGCCGGCGCCGGCCCTGTGCCTCCGACATCCGGGACAGGTGCTGGTGGATACGGGCCTGCCCGGTGTGGCTGCCGACCTCGCCGAACAGCTCCAGCGCGCGCAGATAGTGCGCGCGGGCGTCGTCCGGACGGTCCAGCCGGTCCTGCGCGAGTCCGAGACCGCGATGGGCGTCGGCCTGCCCGGCCCGGTCGCCCCGGCGCAGCGCCGCGTCGAGGGCCGTGGTGTGGACCGCGGTCAGCGCTCGCCAGTAGCCGTGCCGGTCGAGATACGTGGTGAGCGCCGAGGCGAGCTGCCAGGTGTGGGTGTCGAAGCCCGAGGCGGGGGCCTGTTGCACGGCCGAGAGGAGAACCGCGTGCTCGGCGGTGAACCACGCCTGCGCCTGTGGATGGTCCGCCAGTTCGACGGGCGCCGCGCCCGGCTGCACGGGCGGCAGCGGAGCCGGGGTGGGGCGGGGAGTCAGCAGGGCATCGGCCGTGTGAGCGGTGTGCAGATAGTGGTCGAGCATCCGGTGCACCGCCGCGCGCCGCACGTCGTCGCTGTCGTGGTCGGCGACGAGTTCGGCGGCGTAGGCGCGCAGCAGGTCGTGGAAGGCGTACCGGCCGGGGACATGCTCGGTGAGCAGGTGTCCGCGCGCCAGTTCCGCCAGCAGAACGCGGGCGCGCGGCACCGGTACGTCGGCCAGCGCGGCGATGGCCGGCACGGCGGCGTCCGGCCCCGGGTGCACGCCCAGCAGCCGGAAGAGCCGGGCGGCCCCGGTGCTCAGCGCGCGGTAGGACCAGGAGAACACCGCCCGCACCTGACTGACCGGCTCCCCACCGTCCAGGGCGTCCAGACGTTCGTCGGACCGGCGCAGCTCCCCGGCGAGCGCGGCGAGGGGGAGACCGGGCTGGGCGGCGGCGCGGGCGGCGACGATCGCCAGGGCGAGCGGCAACCCGGCGCACTGGCCGACGATCTCCCGTACGGCGGCCGGTTCGGCCGCCACCCGGTCCGTACCCAGTCGGCCGATCAGCAGTTCCCGGGCCTCGGCGGGACCGAGCAGACCGAGCGTCAGCAGATGGGCTCCCTCGGACGCGGCCAGCCCGGTGAGCGTCTTCCGGCTGGTGACCAGCGCCAGACAGCCGGGCGACCCCGGCAGCAGTGGCCGTACCTGCTCGGCGTCGCGGGCGTTGTCGAGCACCACCAGCACCCGCCGCCCGGCCAGCAGGCTGCGGTACAGCCCGGTCTGCGCCTCCAGACCGGCCGGGACCCGGTCCGGCGACACCCCGAAGGCGTCCAGGAACCCCCGTACCGCCTCCGCCGGACTCACCGCCGGCCCGCCGGGCGCGAAACCATGCAGATTCACGTACAACTGCCCGTCGGGAAAGGCCCGTTGGGCCCGCCGCGCCCAGTGCACGGCGAGCGCGGTCTTGCCCACCCCGGCGGTACCCGACACCGCCGAGATCACCACCGCCGACGGCTGGTCCGTCGCCGAGGCGAGGATCTCCTCAAGCCGGGCGAGTTCCCTGCCGCGCCCGGTGAACCCCCGTACACCCATGGGCAGTTGTACGGGGATCTCACCCGGCGGCCGGGCTCGGGGGAGCGTGCGGGGAACCGGCCGGGCCGGGGTTCGGGGCGTCGGCCAGGCGGAGGGCTCGGAGGGGCCTCCGCGCAGGATCGACTGGTGCACCTCCCGCAGCTCCGGCCCGGGGTCGGCGCCCAACTCGTCGGCCAGCCGCTGCCGGACGCCGGCGTAGTGGTCCAGGGCCTCCGCGCCGCGCCCGGCGGTGTGCAGTGCCCGCATCAGGGCCCCGGCCAGCGGCTCCACCAGCGGGTGTTCGCCGAGCAGTTCGGTCAGCGGGCCGATCACGGCGACCGGATCGCCGACCCGTGTCTCCAGGTGGGCCCACCCGACGACGGCGTCCACCCGCTCCTGCCGCCATGCCTCGCGCACCCGCCCCGCCCAGGGCCCGCCGAGCCCGGCCAGCGGCTCCCCGCGCCAGAGGCCGAGCGCCTCGCGCACCAGCGAGGCCCGCGCTTCGTCCGTCCGGCCCGACTCCCGGGCGCGTCCGACCAGTTGCCGGAACCGGTGTACGTCCACCTGGTCCGGGCGAGCCTCCAGAAGGTAGCCGCCCGAGCGGCGCACCAGGCGTAACCGGACGTCCTCCGTTTCCCCGGTCTGCTCGCACAGCCGCCGGATCCGGGCGATGTGGGCGTGCAGCGCGCGCCGTGCCCCGTCGGGCGGATCGGCGCCCCAGACCCGCTGGATCAGTACGTCGGCCGTGACGGGCCGTCCGGCGTCCACCGCCAACGCCGCGAGCACGGCCCGGCGTTGGGGCGGTCCGACCTCCGCCGTCCCGCCGCGCACCGAGAGTTCCACCGGACCGAGAAGTCGCACATCCACCACGATCTCCACACCCCTCGTGCAGAACTTCTCCGCGTGTCGCGCACACTCTCACGCCGGGCGACAACCTATCGACAACGTTCTGAGCCACAGTCGGGCCTCAGTCTGAGGGTCGGAGAGGTGTCCACGCACGGCGGCGCCCCGCGTGACGGGAACGGTGGCGCGGGGAGTCGGGGGAGTCGTGCGAAGCGGGCGTGGCTGGGGGAGACGGACGTGAGGGAAGCGCGGGGAGCGACAGCGACGGAGACGGCGGCTTCACCGGTTCGGCGGCTTGACCAGCTGTCCGGGCCCGAGCGCGTCGCGATGCCTTCGCCTGCCGCGCCGGACGGTGGCGGGCGGAGTGTGCTGGAGGGGGCCTTCGGGCTGCTGGAGGCGGTGGAGCGGGCGGGGCAGGCCGGGTTGACCCGGCTCGCGGCGGAGTGCGGGCTGCCCAAGACGACCGCGTACCGGCTGCTGGAGCAACTGGTCGAACTGGGGGCCGTGGAGCGGGGTCGCGGGGGCTATCGCATGGGCTCGCGGATCTTCCGGCTCGGGCAGGCGTGGCAGCCGTATCCCGGGCTGCGGTCCGCCGCACGGGGGCCGGCCCGGCGGCTGGCGCGGGTCACGGGCGCGGTGGTGGGGGTCAACGTCCTGCGGGAGGGCCGGACGCTGGTCCTGGACTGGGCGACCTGGGAGACCGACGACGCGCCCGACCTTCTCCCGGACGGTGTGGTCTGGCCCTGGTTCACCGCGGCGGGCAAGGTCCTGGTGGCCGGGGCCCCACCACGGCTCCCGCTGGGGCCGCTGCCCGCGTCCTGGCGACGCGAGTCCGAGGCCATCCGTGACCGGGGTGTCGCCTTCGACCGGGAGGAAGTGGCGGCGGGGGCGTGCTGTGTGGCGGTGCCGTTGTACGGGCCGAGTGGTGTGCCGGTGGCGTCCTTGAGCGTCGTGACCGATCCCGCGCACAGCCTGGAGCGGCTCGTGGATGTCGTTCAGCAGGCGGGGCGGACGATCAGCGCGCGGCTGGGCGCCAGATGAGCCGTTCCGCCGACTGTCGATGAATTGTCGACGGACTGTCGACGGGCTCTGCGACGGTTGTCCGGAGCGAGCGGCCATTACCTGAAGGGGGAATCCGTGACCGTCGATGAATCGCCGGAGTCTGTTGACGCGACGACGCCCAGTCCGGCCGAGATACCGGAGAGTGTGAGTATCTCCTGGCCGACCGGAACGGTGTGGGCGGGGAGGCCGGTAAAGATCACGGTGAATGTCGACCGCGGCACCGGTTGGACTTGGGACAAGGAGCGAAGGAAATGGGAGAAGGGACCTCTGGTCACCTTCACCCAGTCGGATCTCTACATTCTGGGCAGGAAAATCAATTCCCCCGGAGCAAGCGGATTCACCTACACCGCGACCTTCCCGAACGCGGGCAACCAGGGCCTCTCGGCGGACGCTGAGACAACCGCCGGAAACTGGGTGCAGGCCCCCGCACGGATCATCACGGTGGCCGAGGCGATCCCTCCGGCGTTCACGTGGACGGCGCCGACCGCTGGCGCGGCGGTCGATCTGGGGCCGGGCGGTGGGCAGGCCGAGGTGAGGCTGACGGCGGGGAGCGATCAGTTCCAACCGTTCACGGTGAGCATCACACGCGACGGTCTGCCCGCTCTCACGGAGCAGTTCTCGGGCACCTCGTACGCGAAGACGGTCACGTTCGGTCCGGCGTCGGCGGGGTCACGGTCGATCTCCGTGAAGTGTGCCGATCCGAACGGGCTTTCGTCGACGCAGACCCGCTCGCTGGTGGGACGTGACAGTGTGCCGCCGACCGTGGCACTCGACCCCTTCAGCGACAGGCAGACCGTCAGGTCGTTTCCCTACACCGTCACCCTCACCGGGAGGACGAACGGGGCGGCGTCCGCGATCACCGGGGTCGCCTTCGCGTTCACCAACGGCCCGTCGGGGTCGGCGCAGGACACCTCGTCCGGCCGGGACTGGTCGGCCTGGCGGGTGCAGGCGCCGCTGGCCGCCACCGGGACGTACCCGTTCACGGTCACCGTCACCAACTCCCGTGGGAGCACTGTCTCCGCCTCCGGAACCATCACGCTGGTCGCCCAGGGCCCGCCGGTGTTCACCTGGGCGACTCCGGCCGCCGGTGACACGGTCGATCTGGGGCCGGCCGGTGGGCAGGTCGCCGTGCGGCTGACGTCGGGGAGCGATCAGTTCTATCCGTTCACGGTGAGCATCGCGCACGACGGTCTTCCGGCCACGACGGACCAGTACACGGGTACGGAGTTCACGAAGACGGTCACGTTCGGGCCCACACCGGTGGGCGCTCGGTCGATCTCCGTGACGTGCGCCGATCCGAACGGTCTCTCCTCGACCCAGACCCGCTCGCTGGTGGGACGTGACAGCGTGCCGCCGACCGTGACACTCGACCCCTTCGAGGGGAACCAGACCGCCACCTCGCTGCCGCACCCGATCACCCTCACCGGGACGACGAACGGCGCGCAGTCCGGGATCACCGAGGTTGCGTATGTGTTCGACAACGGTCCGTCGGGGGTCGCGCAGGACACGTCGCCGGGCGGTGACTGGTCGGCCTGGCGGTTGCGGGACGCCCTGCCCACCACCGGGACCTACACGTTCAGGGTCATCGCCACCAACTCCCGTGGGAGCACCGTCTCCGCCTCCGGAACCATCAACCTGAACCTGTAGCCGATGGGATCACGCACGTGACGTCATTCAGGGACCGGGTGATGCTGGAGCTGGGCGTTCCGGCCGCGTTCGGCGCGCTGCTGCTGCCCGCCGGGGATTCCGACCGGCAGCTGATCCGTACGATGCTGGCCGCGACGTACGACCTGTCGGCGGTCCGGATCGACCGGGTCCGCGACGTGACGGTGAGCGAGCTGGAGTTGCAGCACCCGCTCTTCGTGACCGACCGAAAGACCGGCACCTGGACGCAGACGGTGCCCAACTATGCCCGGACGGAACTCGCCCTGGACGAGACCACGTCACGGAACCCGGTGTGGATCGACATCCTGGCCCGGCTGCGGGTCACGGTGGTGGCGGAGATCGATCCGGCCGGTGCCGAATCGGTCGTCTCCGAGGCGGCCGACGGCTTTTCCACACTGGACGAGTTCCGCCGGCAGTTCCCGTTCATCGACCTGGACGCGTTCATGGCCGAGCACGGGATCAGCACCGTGGAACAACTGCGGGACGCCTTCCAGTACTTGCTGACAACGGTACGCATACGGGCGGCCGAACCGTTCGATCCGGACGACCCGGGTAACGCGTACACGCTGAATGTCGCGCTCGCCGCACTGGCGGTCGATCCCCTCGATATCGCCGAGGGGCTGCGGGCCGCCCAATTGGTCAGGGAAACCAGCAGAGAACTGACCGGTGCATCGCAGCGCGCGATCCCGGCGGAATGCACCGCGGCTTATGCGGTCGCCGTCCTGTTCGCCGAAGAAGGGCCCGGCGAGAGCGGGATCACCTCCGCCGCGGTCCAGCGAGTTTTCGCCAAGTCGGGAGTGGCGGCGCTGTTCCTGAACACGAATTGAGGCTCGCGGGCAGAGAAACGCGAGCCGCGAAATCGACATACCACTGAACGCCATCGCACATCAGGCCCGAGAGAGACAGAGGAGGGGCCGATGACCGTCCGCTATGTCCGGGTGAAACCGGTAGTCAATCTGTTCGCACCAGCCGTTCGCGCCTACGGCAACATTGCCGTGGTCGGAACGATCGCGCTGCCCAAGGAGTCACCGCCGGACGATCCGGCCCAGGTGAACGTCCCGCTCGACTTCACCGACCCGCATGAGGCACGCCGGCGCGCTCCGGGCGACCTCGGGGAAGCCGTGGCGCTCGCCTTCGAGCAGTCGCCCGGCCCGTCCCTGGTGACGGCCGTGCGGGTGGACGAGGAGGACCTGGACTGGCAGGCCGCGCTGGACGTGGTCGCCGGCCTCGACGTGCAACTGGTGGTGCTGGCCAACACCCCGCTCGACGCCACCACCGGGCACATCGAGAACCCGCAAGGCGCGTTGGTGACGCTGGCCAAGCATGTCGCCTCGGTGTCGGAGACCGGCGGCGAGGGCAAGCAGCGGATGGGCGTGGCCATGCTGCCCAAGGACTCGTCCAAGCCGGACCTGGTCAAGGGCACCCTGGCCCACGAGCGCATGGTCTACATCGCCCATCGCAGCGACCAGGACGCGGCGGCGGCCGTGGCCGGCACCATAGCGGGCCACCAACCGCACATCTCCCTGCTGCTGAAGCCCGTCAACATCACCAGCCCGCCGTTCACCCAGGCCCAGATCGGGGAGCTGAACGGCCCGGAGACCTTCGAGTCCGGACCGGCGGGGCTCGGGGTGAACTGGCTGACCAGCCCGTCGATCATTCCCGGCGGTGGCGTCTACATGGGCGAGGGCTACACCGGGAATCCGGGCACGACGAAGTACATCGACGCCATGCGCACGATCGACGACCTCAACTTCCGGCTCAACGCACAGCTCATCAGGACGATCGGCAACGTGCGGATCAGCCGTTCGGGGCTGCGCGCGCTGATCGCCCGCCTTGAGGCGGTCCTCGCACCGGAAGTGCAGAACGAGGTACTCAACGGCTTCGAGGTCTTCGTTCCCCTGCTGACGCTGCTCGACAAGGACCCGGCGACACTCACCCCCGCCGAGGCCGGGCAGATCCACGACGCCGAGGTGCGGCGGATGGTGCAGGTCATGGTGGCGATCCACTACGCCGGTGCCATGCACCGGCTCTCCCTCACGATGAAGTTCGACTAGGAGAGCACCGATGCCGGACTGGAACACCAGGCTCGAGGTGAAGCTCGGGGACAGCACCATCACCCCGATATCGAGCTTCACCCCGACGTTCAACGTGCCGCACACCGTGCTGCACAGCATCGAGGCGGACAACGTCGGCTTCGTCCGACAGCCGTTCACCTTCACCTTCATGATGGCGGTGCCCGCGGTCGCCGCGGCCGTCGCCGATCTGACCGAACTGGCCGCGAACGGGCAGGAGTTCTCCGTGGTGGTCGCCGAGAAGAAGGGCACCGACTGGGCGTTCGACTCCATGAAGTTCGCCCGCTGCGTCGTCACCTCGGCCAACCCCAGCAACGTGGTGATCGACGGCGTACCGCAGGCCAGCTTCAGCTGTCTGGCGCTGGACGTCGGTCTGGAGGCGTAGCCGTCGTGGCCGCCGAGGACACCGAGGAGGGGACGGGCGGCTCGTTCGAACTGCCCGGGTTCGCCGCCGGTGGACGAGTGGACCGCACCGGAATCGCACCGGTCCACGAGGGCGAGTACATCGTGCCCGCGCCCGGCAGCGAGGCGGCCGTCCCGCCGCACGCCGCCGGTGCCGGCCCGGTGATCAACTACCACTTTCCGGTCGAGATACAGGCGGTGGGGTCACTGCCCGAGAACGAGAGCGCACAACTGGTCGGACAGGTCTTCGACCAGATCGGGCGGGAGCTGGCCAGTCGGCTCTGAACCGGCCGGGTCTGCGGCAGGGCTCGGCCGGATCGACAAGCGCGGGGGGAGACATGGCGACGGGGACGAACGTCCCGGTGCTGGTGGGGCCGGTACCACTGCTCTACGTACAGAAGATGACGGTCGTCGAGGGCTACGAGATCCCACGGATCATGGGCAGCCGGTTCCTCCAGGCCACCCAGCCCACCAAGAAGCAGATCACCATCGAGGCGTTGCTGATCGGCTCGAACCGGTTCGGGCTGAAGAAGGCGCTGGAGGCCCTGGCACTGACGTCCAGGGCGCTGGTGGCGACTTCCGCAGCCCTGCTGCCCAACGGTATCCCCGTGGTGTCCGGTCTGACGATCAGTCTGGACATGCAGATCACCGAGCTGCACTTCACCCAGAGCGTGGCCAGACGGGACGCCCTGGACGTGTCGATCTCGCTGATCGAGGTGCCCCGGTCCAGCCTGATCGCGGTCGTCGGCGAAGTGGCGGATCTCGCCGTGGGAGCCGGGACGGCCCTGGTGCCGGGCACTGTGGCGCCCAACCCGATCGCCCGCGCGGCGCAGGGACTGTTGTAGCCCCTCAGCGAATCAGCACCACAACCAGAACCACAGCAACCAGGTCGAGGAAGGAGGCATCCGTGGTGACGCGCAGTTTTCTCAGGTTGCCGATCGACGCCGACGAGGGTTTCCCGCAGGCGTTCCGGCTGGCCGTGGCCGGTCGCAACTACCAGTTCCGGCTGTACGCCAATGTCGCGGAGGACATCGTCGACAGCGCGCCGTCCGGCCCGCTCGACCTGCCCACCGCGCACGCGTTCCTGACGCTGTCGGTGGACCGGGAGGAACCCGGCGGACCGGTCACGATCCTGCGCCGCAAGCTGGTGCCCGACGTGGAGTACCCGGCCGCCGAACTGGCTCTGACCTTCCGGACGATGCGGCTGGACCTCCGCAATCTCAACGCGGCCGGCTCGTTCGGCTCCGAAGTGGTCGGCGGGGTGGCACTCGTATGAGCTTCGTGCTGTGGTACCGGATCGAGATCGCCGAGGCCGAGGTTCCCGGCCTGCCCGGCGGCGCGGTGGCCGGGGGGTCCGGGCTGGGGCTGCCGCTCAAGGTGTCCAACGACGTCCTGAGCGGCTCCCTGGTCATCGACGCGGACATCACCGTGACGATGACCGACGGCGCGGCCGTGGACACCTTCGAGATCAGCCTGATCAACCTGCCCGGCCAGGTCACGGAGCTGATCAAGAACACTCATGCCGCCAAGCCGGTCAACGCCACCATCCACCTCGGGTACTTCGACGAGCCGACGACCAGGACGACGACCACGGGGCAGGTGCTGGTCGGCCGGATCGTCTCCGTGACCGGCAGCGTCGGCGGCGACGGTCTGTCCCGCACGGTGCTCTGCGGCCAGGAGGAGGGCGGATACCTGTTGCGCAGCACGCCGGTGGAGCAGGACCGCCGGGTGGGCACCGAGTTGGTCGACCTGGCCACGTCACTGGCCGAGGCCGCCGGCCTGCGACTGGCGGACGGCTCCACGATCGGTGGCGGCCTGCGGGACTTCACCGTCCGGGCCGGATCCGCCCTGGACGCCCTCGGCGCCCTCGCGGCGCGGGCAGACGTGCCGCTCGTGGTGCGTGACCGCGCGGTCCATCTCGGCGCGGCGGTCGGTGCGTTCACCGATCCGGCGCCGGTCGTGTTCGACCCGGACACCAATCTGGTCGCCCTCAGCAGCTCGACCGCAGAGGACACCGGGGCGCGTCCGGCCTTTCCGCCTCGCCCCGCAGTGGACGACGTGCCGCTGCCCGAGTCGGCCGTACTGCCGCCGGTGCGCACCACGCTGGAGCTGACCGTGCTCGGCCATCCCGGGCTGCGGGTCGGCCAAGTGGCCGCCACGACCGGCCTGTCCGGCGTACCGACGGGACCGCTGCGGCTGTCCCACGTGGTGCATTCCTTCCGCGTCGGCTCCGGCTACACGGCACAGCTCCGGCTGATCGCGGCCCGCCCCGGCGAGCGGGCCCAGGTCCACACCGGCGTACAGGGCGTGGTGGACCGCTGGCGCGACGCCCTGGACCGCAGTCGCGAGGATCATCCGGCGGTCGACCTCGGGGAGGTGACCGAGTACGCCCCGGGCGCCGACGGCAAACACCTGGCCTCGCTGTACTACGGGCAGCGGCCGGAGCCCGGAGTCGCGGCGCCCAGCGTGGCCAGCCCGATCGACACCGCGGTCGAACTGCACGACAAGCCGGTCGTGTCGCCGTTCGCGTTCCACAAGACCGGGCTGATCACTCCCGTCTACCCGAAGATGCGCGCGGTCCTGGCGCACAACCGCGGCGACGTCAACGACGCGGTGATCACCGGCTTCGTCTGGCCGGACAACCCGGCCCACGAGCGTCCGCCCAACCGGCCGGGCGACCACTGGCTGGCCCTGCCCACCGAACTGGGCGCGGACGACCTGCCGCGCGGCAAGGGCGCCAACGACCTCACCGACGCCGCCGGGCAGCGGGTCATCCAGGTGGCGGCCCTGCACGTACTCGTCGGCACCGACAGCCTGCCCGATGTCGGTACCCGGCCCGATCCACCCACCGACAACTCGATCACCATCGAACACCAGAGCGGAACGATGATCACAGTGGACTCCGACGGCGCGGTCACGATCAGTACGGCGGACCGGCCGATCACCCTGACCAACGGTTCGGTCAGCATGAAACTCGACGGCTCCTCCGTGGCGGTGACGTGATGCCCGCCGTCCTGACCGAGGCATCCACCTTCCAGTGCGACCACCACGGGACCGCGAAGGCACAGGCCTCCCGGAGTGGGCTGACGGTGGACGGAAAGCCGGTACTCGTGGACCAGGATCTGCCGCTCACCCCGATCGTCGGCTGTATCGCGACGCCCAAGTGCGCCCAGGTCGAGGAAGTCACCGCGGGAGTCAGCAGGACTCTGACGGTCGACGGCCGGCCCGTGCTGCTGGCCACCGCACACGGGAAGACCAACGCCGGCCTGTGGCAGGTGGCCGACCCGGTCCAGACGAAACTGGAGGCAGCATGACCACCTCGTTCGGTCGCAGTCTGCTGCTCGACGACGGCGACCTGGTGGTGACGGCCGGGCAGTTGCGGGAAGTCGAGTCGGTCGCCAACCTCAGCCAGGCGCTGACGCTGCGCGTGCTCACCCCGTTCGGGTCCGATCCGTTCAACACCGGCTACGGGCTGGACATCGGCCGGATCTTCACCGGGCCCAACCCGCTGTCGGTGGCGAAGCAGTTGGTGCAGCTGAATCTGGTCCGCACCCTGGGCACCGATCCACGGGTCCGTGACGTCCGCCAGGTCGTCTTCGACGACGCCCAGGATCAGGACCGGCGCGTGTGGACCGTACGGGTCGAACTGGACACGGTGGCGGGCGATCCGTTGACGCTGCTCGTGGACGTGGGGGTGTGAGCGGGGGATGACCGATTTCGGAGTGACCGAGGACGGCTTCGTGCTCAAGCCGGTCGACCGGATCCTCAGCGAGGCGTTCGAGCGGGCCCGTGCCGTCTTCGACGGCATCGACCTGACCACGACCAGCCCGCTGCGAAAGATCCTGGAAGTCACCGCCGCCGAGGACGGCGAACTGTGGAAACGGATGGAGGACCTGTACTACGGCAACTTCATCTCCACCGCCTTCGGCGACAACCTGAACCTGCTCGGCGAGGACATGGGGCTGGCCAGGCCGCATCTGCCCAGCACCGGCACGGTACAGATCACCCTGGGCGGCGGGGCGCCCGGCCGGCGCTATGTCGTACCCGAGGGCACCATCCTGGTCACCGCCGCACCCGTGCGGGCCTTCGGCACGACCGCCCCGGTGACACTGGACGCGACACAGCGGAACGCCACGGTGGACGTGGTCGCCTTCGAGCCGGGGCCCGACGGGAACGTCCTGGCCGGCGCGATCACCGGCATCGACCCCACGTACAGCTCGATCTTCCTGGCCGACCTCGGGACCGCCACGCTGACCGTGACGAACCGGAAGGCGACCAGCGGTGGCGGCAAGACCGTCCCCGACGACACCTACCGCGCCCGGCTGGCCGGACTGGCCCGCAACCTGTGGACCGTGGAGTCGGTGGCCCAGGCGGCACTCGGTGTGAGCGGCGTCCTGGACGTGGTGCTGTCCGATCCGCTCGGCGGGGTGGACGTCTCCCAGAGCTACTTCGGCACGTTCGCCTTCGACCAGCGCGCCTTCAGCTCGGAGGCCAGGCGGATCGGCGAACCGTACTTCTTCAACGTCCTGGTGGCACACGACTTCCGGGCGCCCTGGCGGACCATCGGCCCCGTGCAGGGGATCTTCGAGCGGGTCACCGCCGCCGTCGACACGGTACGGCCGGTCGGCGTCCACCCGAACATCGTCGAGGCCATCCATGTCGAGGTCGGGGTACGGGCGAAGGTGGTCGTCCAGCCGGGATCGGACGGGGCCGCCCTGCTGGCCTCGATCCGGCAGCGGCTCGCCACCGACATCGGCGGCCTGCGGCTCGGCGGCGACGTCCTGTACTCGCAGGTCGTGCGGGCGTTCGTGGAACAGCCCGGGGTGGCCGACGTACAGCAACTGCACCTGCGGCGCAGCCCGGTGCCGTCCGGTCCGACCGCCTTCGGCGCGGTGGCCCGGCAGAGCGTGACGGTGGAGGCCGAGGTGGGGGAGAACCTGGTCATGGGTCCGACCGAGCTGGCGGTCTTCTCGCCCGGCGGGGACGCCCTGGACATCACGCTGGTGACGTCATGATCGCGCCGGGGCTCGCCGCGGTCCGGATGAGCAGGCGGCTCACGACACCGTTCGCACGCGGCGCCGACAGCCTGGACCTGCGGCTGCTGCCGGGCGCCGGCCCGTCGGCCGCCGAGGTGGCACCGTACGACTTCACCGAGCACCAGAGCCGGTTCGACCGGCCGCCGGAGCCCAGCCATGTGCTGGCGGCGGCACGGGGCGTGACGGCCGACACCACGGTGACGGTGACCTACACCCGGCCGGGCAGCCCACCGGAGACGGTACGGGCGGACTTCCCGGCCGGCACCGTGGCCGGCGCCTCCGTCGCGCTCGCGATACCCGTCGACGCGCGGATCCGGGTGACCGGCCTGCACACGACACCGGCCCCGGCGGACGAACGCCCGGACCTTGGATGGCGGTTGACCGCGCTGCTGGGCAACACGGCCAAGGTGCTGTGGGTGCTCGGCGGTGAACGCGACCAACTGCGCGGGCAGTTGGCCCGTACGGTCGCCCAACGGCATCTGCCCACTGCGATCGGCCGCAGCCTCGACCTGATCGGCGCCGACCTCGGCGTACCCAGGTTCCCGCCGCTGCCCTACGGGTTCGACGCGGGCACCGTCGCGCTGTACCACCTCGACGACGCCCCCGGGAGCACGGTCGCCCTGGACGTCACCGGGCAGTACCCCGGACGCGCCGGCCATCCCGGTTCCCCCTCGGTCTCGGTGCAGCGCGGCGCGCCCGGCCGGTACGGCGCCGCGTTCGGCTTCCGCGCGCCGGGAGCGCGGGTCGACGTGGAGACCGACACCGCGTTCGACATCACCGCGGACGCCGGCGCCACCGTGGAGTGTTTCGTCCGGCCCGATAACGGCAGCCGCGACGGGCAGGTGCTGTTCCGGCAGCCGGATCCGGGCGGCACGGGGGCGGGCTGGGCGCTCTCCGTCGGCAAGTTCGACCGCGGAGTGGACCGGAACCCACGGCTGCTCGTCAGCGACGGAACCACGCCGCCCGTCACCCTCTTCGCCGATCTGAGCCTGCCCACGGATGCCTTCACCCATCTGGCCGGAGTGCTGGACCGAACCGCCAAGGAGCTCAGGCTCTACGTCGACGGTGTGCTGCGGGCCCGCGCACCGCTCGGCCCGCTCGGCGCCGTGGTGAACACCGCGCCGCTGCGGATCGGCCCGGACGACAGCGAGTTCCGAGGGGTGATCGACGAGGTACGGATCTCCGCCGTGGCCCGGACCGACTTCGCGCCCGTACTGGGCGAGGCGGACGAGCACTACCGCAGAAGGCTCAGGCTGTTCCGGCGCTGGGCCCTGCCGACCCCGGCGAATCTGGCGTCGATGCTCAACGAACTGGTCGGCACCATCGGCGGGTTGCGTGACCCTCTGGTCGTGCAGGACACCAACGCCACCCTGGTCCGCGGCACCCGCCCGATACGCATCCGGCCGATCGCGCTACGGGAGGGCGAACACATCGACGCGGCGGGCCGGCGCGAGGCCGGCGAAGCGGAGACCGTGGGCACCGCCCAGCAGGAGGAGCAGTTCGACCCGGTCTTCCTGGTGCACTACGACAACCAGGCGGTCGACTACACCGTGCCGCCGCCGCGCGACCTCGAACCCGGCGAACTCCCGCCCGATCCCCACCTCGTGCAGGTCGGCCTGACGGGCGCCCTGGACAGGCTGGTCACCCTGGTCACCGACGAACCCGGTGCCCCGGGCCGACTACGGATCAGCGCCGCCTTCGATCCCCGCGCGGCCGACCTGCGGGCCACCGGACGGGCGGTGCTGCTCGGACACGGCACGATCGCGCAGGGACGGCTGGCCGCGCTGGCCCACCGCGCCGGTTTCGACTTCGTGCACTTCCGCCCCGACGAAAAGGGCGACGGGGCGTCGGTCTACGCGGCCAGTGCCCCGGGCGACTACTTCACCGTCGGCCTCGACCCGGAGCCGGACGGCCCGACCGACCTGGACGTCGGACAGTCGGCGACGCTGTCGCTGAGCCCGGCACCGCCCGCGGACTCGGTGCTCCGCTGGCTGACCGTACCGGCCGGCCCCGGACGCGCCACGCTGACCACGACCGGCCCGCTGGGCCGCCCGACATCGGCCACGGATCTACGGGCCACCGCGCCCGGCGGGCTGATCGTCAAGGCGGAGGTGACCCGGGGCAGGCACACCGTCTCCGCGAGCCGACCGATGCGCATCGGCGTGCCCGACCTCCCGGACGGCGGGAAGATCGCGGCCGACGGCACCCTCGGAGCCAGGGCCGAGGTGGTGAGCGACCCCGACGAGTTCTTCCACCGGGATTTCCTGGTGAGCCACGACGACCCACGGGTCGTCTACGGCGGCGACGACAACGACCACCTCATGCAGCCCGTGGTGGCGCGGGCGCTGGACACGCTGCTCGCCGAACTGGACCGACGGTCGGCCGACGGCCGGCTCACGGTGGCTTCGGCGTTCCAGCCCGCCGGGGACGAGTTCGGCGCCCACGGCCGGGTGCTGGTCCTGCGGCACAGCACCCTCTCGCCCGGCGCACTCGCCGCTCTGGCGCACGCCGTCGGGTTCGGCCATGTCGAGCACACCGGCGCCACCGTGGTCGTACGGCAGGCTCCCGGGGAGCTTGTCGTGGTCCAAGGGCCGGAGGACAGCCCGGTCATCGAGGTGGACGAGGGCGAGTCGGTCGGGGTGTCGGTACGGCCGACGCTGGTCAGCGACGAATCGGGAGGCGCGGGCCGGGTCCGGCTCGGCTGGGCGACGGGCACCTTCGACACCGCCCACGCCACCCTGGGCAACCCCAAGCAGACGGCCACGCTCCTGCGCGGCGACTCGGCGGGGGAGGCCTGGGTGCAGGCCTCCTATCTGCTCGGCGATCTGCCCGCCCCGTACACCTTCCGGGTCGGGCTGCGGCCCGAGCTGGACAACCCGGACACGGTGATCTCCAAGGACCAGTACGACCTGATCCTCAACATCCTCAACGCCCTGCACCCGGTGGGCATCGAGGTCAACACCCAGCTGATCCGGGATCACACCGTCGAGGTCCGCGGCAATCTCGCCGAGGTCAACCCCGACTTCACCTTTCCCAAGTTCCGCATCCGCAGCGTGCTGCCACCGCTACGAAGGGACAACACTCGTGGCTGACTTCAGTTACACGCCGAAATTCCACCACTTCGCCTGGGTCGACAACATCGACCGCTGCGAGGCCGGCGGCACGAACGGCTTCAACATCCGGTTCGAGACCATCGAGAACGACCTCCACGGCGTGTCCACGGTCGTCGCGCAGATCGGCACCGAACTCGACCGCCTCAATGCCCGGGTGCCGATCGTGCCCCGCACGGTCACCGCCTCGTTCGCCCCGACGCTGCAACCCATTCAGGTTCAGGGTGCGGGGGCGTGGGCCCTGCAGAACTCGGGGAACGCCGTGGCACCGACGTCCGCCCCGCCCGCCGGGGTGATGGCCCTGGCGCTGCCCGACCGGGTGACCCTGACCTCGGTGCGGGTCCGTGGCCGGGGTGCGGCGCCCAGTGGACAGAACACGGCTTTCTTCCTCGACCGGGTGTCCGTGGCCGATGGCGCCGTCCAGAAAGTCGTGTCCTTCGACACCCGCACGGTTCCGCTCGACACCGAGCTGGCCCTGGCCCCGGCCGAGGTCAACGTCGTCGATCTGGCGAACTACCGCTATGTGATCTCGGCGAACAGCGGAGTGGGCACCACCTCCGCCCCGGTCACCTTGGTGGCGTTCCAGATCACCTACACCAACCCCTGAGGGATCCCCCATGCCGACCAAGACTCCCAAGGCCGCCGTCGCCCCGAAGAACAGGCCGCCCTCGGTGACCATCGAGCCGCCGACCGGGAACGTGACCGCCCGAACTCCCGTCCCGATCAAGGTGAAAGCCGATCCGGGCGTCCGCTGGAAGTGGAACCCCGGCGACCAGAGCTGGGAGGACGAGGACGCCGTCACCTACACGGACACCCTGGTGGACATCCCGGGCGTCGAGACGATCAGGGACCATACGGGAGGCGGCGGAACGTACTCCGTCGTCTTCCCGAGGCCGGGCGGTTACACGGTCTCGGCGGCGGGACTCACCTCCGTCGGGACACGTGTCGAGGCGGCACCGGTGAACATACATGTGTCCGCCGCGGGTCCGCCGGTCTTCACCTGGGTGGCGCCGGCCGACGGGGCCGTGGTCGACCTGACCCTCGGCGGTGCCTCGGTGGAGGTGGTGCTGGCCACGTCGGACGACCAGTTCTATCCGCTGTCGGTCGCCATCACCCAGGACGGTCTGACCACGACTCAGCAGCACAGCGGGACCGAGTACCGCAAGACGATCGGCCTCGCCCCGACACCGCTGGGAGCCCGGTCGATCACCGTGAAGTGCACCGACCCGGACGGCGGCGTGTCGACCCAGACCCGCTCGGTCGTGGGACACGACGGCGCACCGCCGACGGTCACGCTCGACGCCTACGACAGCGACGTGGCCGTCACCTCGCTGCCCTGGGCGCTGACCCTGACCGGGACGACGCCCGGGGTGTCGTCGGGGGTGACGGGTGTGCGGTACGCGGTCGTCGACGGGCCGGAAGGGGACGCGCGGAACACCGCGGCCGACGGCGACTGGTCGACCTGGCAGGCACAGCTCTCGCTGCCCACCACCGGCACCTTCGACGTCACGATCACCGCCACGGACTCCCGGGGCGGAACCGCGTCGGCGTCGGCGTCGATCACCCTGCACCTGTAGCCCGTACCCGCCCGAGAGTTGTGGAGCAGCTGACATGCCGATCGACTGCCACGTCCCGATAGCCGTCCGGCTGGTGGGGGAGCCGACCCCGGCACAGCTGGAGCAGCTCGGCCGGGAGCTGGCCCGTACCGTCGCGGCGCGAGTGGCACAGGTGGAGCGGATACTGGCCGAGCGGCACCGCTTCGAGGCGAGGACCGCTCCGCCGGTGCGGGAGCGGTACGAGCCGGGCCGGGACGCGGCGAACGCGCGGGGCGGCGCGCAGGTGCCCAGCTACGACAGCGGTGGCCGCCCCGTCACCGTGCCCGTGCGCGGAGCGCCGACAGCACCGGCGGCACGGCGCTACCCGCACGGGCCGCGATTCGAGGACCGGGTCCTGCTCGAAGCCAAGGCGTTCCTCAAGATCGACAGCCGTCGTGACCTGGCCTGGCTCCGGCGGGTCGTGGACTGGTACGCCGACACCGTCGACTACCAGGCGTTCACCCAGGCATTGCGGCGGGACGGGCTCGAATCCTTCTTCCTCGGCTTGCAGGCACGGCAGACCGGGGCAGCCAGGCCGGCCCCGTCGACCAACCTGAGCGCCGACACCATCCGGATGCTCTACGGCCCCACCCCGGAGGACCCCGACCACTGGAGGTCGCTCACCTTCGAGGAGCGGCGCGCCCCCATCACGGTCGGCGACCGGACGCATTTGACGGTGCGTGACCGGACCGAGGTGATCGAGGGCCGGGGAGACCAGGCCAACACGCATGTCGTCGTGCACGAGCACAGCTGGGAGATGACCCCTCAGGCGCTGCACGCCTTTCTCGTCAGGATGGTCGGCGGGCGGTTGACCCCCTTCGAGGAGTACCTGGTGGCGAACTGGAACGAGGTGAGGCCGGTCCCGCAGTTCGACGGCCCGCACATCGTCGGCTACTACACCGTGTCCGGCGGCAGCGGGCGCCGTGAGCACCGGATCCACGACGCCAACGGGGACGTGGCCGACTTCTGGATCAGTGAGGCGGCGCTGGTCGACAAGGGGCTCGGACCGATCGAGTACCTCCTCTTGGGCAGGGCCGCGGTCAAGCTCGGGAGCCTGGCGTTACGGGCCGGAGCGCGGGCCCTGCTGTCCGGCGCGAGCAGCGCCTACGTCCGGAACACCCTGCTCGCGCTGCGCCTGACCACGCGCCGTCTCGGCCGGCCGCTGGGCGCCGCGATGGAGGGCACCGAGGCCGGGATGGCAGTGCCGGGAATCGGCGCCGGGCGGCCCGTGGCGGCGCTCACCGCACGCGAGGCGTCGTCCGCGGGCGTCCCGGTTCCGCCCCGGGGATCTCCGGCCGCCGCTGTTCCACGGGCCTCGTCGTCGACAGCGCCCCGGACCGTCGTGTCCGGGGGCGACGCGACCGCGTCCGTGGCCCGGCAGGGCGGAACGGCACCGCCCGCCGCACCTCGGGCGCAGGTCTCTCCCCGTACCGCTTCTCCCCGCGCGACCGCTCCGGAGGCGGCCGGTGCGCGCGCCGGGGCCGACGCCCGGGCAGGCCGCACCGTGGCCCGCGTCGTCGCCGTGACCACGGTCGACCGGACGGGCACACGCCGGGTCACCGGCACCGCAGCCACGCCCGGCGCCCCCGGCACCACGACGGGGTTCAGGGCCCGCGAGGAGGCGGCGCGAGTCGTGACGGGCCGTGGAACCTCCATGGAGGCGCAGGTGATGGGGGAGCGCGGGATGCACGTGGAGACCATGCCGAACCGGTCCGACGCCCGCCGACGGGAGAACCCCGACACCTCCTCGTCGCGCCAGCCAGCCGTCGCGTTCGCCGACCGGGTCCAAGTGAGTGCCCTGGAGAACGGTCTGCCCACCGGCACGATGGGCGAACTCACCCCGGCCGACCTGAACACCGGCACCTCCTCGGCGCACGACGTCAACCCTGTCGGCCAGCAGCCCGAAGGCGTGGCCAGGTACGGCGCCCGCAAGGGGCATCTCCTCGCCAATGTGATGGGCGGCTCGGGGCGCGATCTCGGGAACCTCGCCTGGATGCACGTACTGGTCAACAACTCCTCGTACAAGACCGCCTTCGAGAACCCGGTCATCAAGGCGCTCCGCGCGGGACACAACGTCCGCTTCGGGGTGCGCCCCAAGTTCCGCGGGCCCGAAGTGGCGCCGTACGAGATCGAGGTCTGGGCGACGACCGAGACCGGGCAGGTCGTCGTCCCGGTGCGGAACATCCGGACGCCCGGCCTGAGCGACCTGTCCCACAACCCGGCCGAGTGACCGCGCCGGCGGACAGGGAAACGGAGAAGGAGAGCGCGATGAAGCGTCGGTACCACCTCCCCGACGGCGTCGACGGGGCGCACACCCTGTCCGACAGCATGTCGCGGCAGACAGGACGGCAGCTCGTCGCGACGGTGCTGGCCGGTGTCGCGCGAGGTGTGCGCACGGCGGTTCCCGAGGAGGTGGCCGGGCCCGTCGGCCCCGCTCGGCGGCCCGCCCGGGAGCCGTTCGACCGGCCCGGCGGCGGCCGGTACGCCGCACCCGGCTACGACGACAACGGCCGCCCCGTGGCCGTCACGCTGCACCCGCAGGTGGCAGGCGCCCAGGACCCCGGCCCCGGTGCCTTCGAGACCGACGACGAGCTGCGCGGGAACCCGGACGTCGAGGAGATCCGGCACTCACCCGAGATGCGCCGGTACTTCGGACTGCGCGACCACTACCTGCGGCTCCACCCGCGCCATCGGCTGCCGGACTTCGCCCCGCTGCGACTGCACCAACTCGCCGCACTGACGCGCGTGTACGACCGGCTCCAGCAGCTCTCCGAGCTGGACTGGACCCTGCTGGAGCAGCGGAGCGGTTCCGAAGTCCCGCCCGGGGACTGGGACTTGGCGGGCGCCCGGCTCGACGATTTCCTGAAGAGCGACGAGCGGGCGCGGGCCATCCGTGACGCGGCGGCGCGTGACACGGCGATCGACGCGGCGCACAAGCGGGTCAGCCCGGTCCGGGAGGCGCGGGCCATCGGGCGGCTCAACGGCCTGGAGAAGCTCTACGAGACCATCAAGTTCTACGAGGGCCTCCCGAACGACCGCCCGGACAGGGAAGGGTTCGACACGACGAGGAAGCAGGAGGCGAAGGACGACATGCTGCGCGCCCTGCGTGCGGCGGGCTTCGCCGGCCTCGACGCCTTCGACGACGCCGTCCGCGCGTTGCGCGAGGTCGTGCGGGAACGTGCGGTCGGTATCGCGCTCGCCACCATGAAGGAGAGCGAGCGCGTGCTCCGGGCGGAACTCCACCGCTACCGGGAGCCCCGGGTGCTCGTGGCGCTGGCCGGTGAACTCGCGGCGATGCGGCGCCCGCCCGCGCCCTCCGTGGACGCCGTGCTGAAACTGATCGGCGACTATCCGATCCTCCGCGACCCGGTGGCGCTGCGGGGCGCGTTGGGGGCCCGGGTGCCGGACCTCCTCGGCGACCTGCTGCGGCAGAACGCCCAGGCACAGCTCGCCAACATCGACGGCGTCCGGGCCACCCTGGGGGAGGACCGCGAAGAGGTCTTCGGCCTCAACCACATCATCGACGAGGCACTGGACCAGCTGGGGCTGCCCGCGAACTCCGTACAGGCACTGGTCGTCCGGGACCGGCGGGCCGCGCCGCGAAGCCTCGTACGGGCGGCGGTCGACCTGCTGCTGCTCGTCCTCAGCTTCGCTGGTGGACCGTTGGCGGCGGTGGGCTACGCGGCGCGCGCGGTCGTCCTCGCGCTGCAGATCCATGACGTGGTGAAACTGGACGGGGAGGAGCACCGGCAGCGGGCGCGGTCCCACGCGGGCACGCCGCTCGCCGACACACCCGCCCCCAGGGGCCACGGGTGGGAGCTGTTCGCGCTGTTCACCTCGATCGGCGAAGCGGTCCCCGGCGCTCTCCGGGCACTGCACCCGCGTGGCACCCGGCTGTCGGCGAAGGCCGGCGAGCTGCTGTCGGCGGGCACCGTGCGCCAGGGGAGCCGTTGGGGATTCCTGCCCGGGACCCGGTTCGCCGAGGCCGGTCCCGGCCGGGTGGCCATCTGGCACCCGGACTTCCCCGACGAGGTGTTCAGCCTCGACGCCACCGGCCTCACCCGGTACCGCAAGGTCAACGGGGTCGTCGAGCAGACCGGGCACTGGCCGCTGTCCACCGCGAACACCGCCGCTGGTACAGCCGCGACGCCCACGGCCAGGAGCGCCCTCGTCCGCCCCGACACGCGAGCGCTCCCCGCACCGGCCGATCCGATACCCCGCCTCGGAGCGAAACGGCCGGGATTCGGCTCGCTCGGAGCCATGTCCCGGCTGTCACCTGCGACCGCCGCCGCCGAGGCACGACTGCGGGAGGTCATCGAGCAGTTGGCCGAGCGCACCAAGAAGGCCAAGGCCGGCTTCGGACGATTCGCCGACGGCGACCGCAAGGAACTACTGCTCGGGCGGGCCGAAGCCCTGGCCGAGCGACTCACCTCGTACGACAAACGCCTCACGGTCGGTCTGTCCGGCCATCGGAAGCAGTGGACGGAGCCCGCGATGGACGCGGAGGTGCGCGAGGCCATCGGCTGGGTCGAGCGGAGGATCCACGGCGTCACGAACCAGGTACGGAGGTTGGAACTTCAGGTGACGCCGGTGCCGTTCCCGACCGCCGCCCAGCAGGAGGTGATCGACCGTTACGTCCGGGAACTCGCCGAGCTGCGCGACCTCCAGGCACGCGTTGCGAAGGGCGACGCGACCGCCCTCGCACAGCGCGACGCGGTCCGCGACGGACTGATCCGGCTGGAACTGCGGGCGGCGCGTCACGCGCCGGGCGAGGAAACCCTGCTCTTCCACATCGAGTCGCTCGCGCGAGCACGGCGCATCCTGCTCGGCAAGGACAAACTCGACGCCACCGTGGCGGGCCGCAGGACCGACCGGCCGACCGCGGCCACCGTCCTGCCGGGCGGTCTGGCCAACCGGACGTACGGCGAGATCGCCGCCGGCATCGGGAGGCCGCCCAGGATCGAGCTGCCGCAAGGTGCCCGGCAGCCGCACGCTCCCCGTGCGGAGGTCACAGGTGCCGTGACGCTCACCTGGGTGTTCAGGGACGGCAGCATCATCCGCATCGACGTCCCGGGCCCCGGCACACGGGCGTTCGTGAGCGGCAGCCGGCCCCATGTCGCCCGGATCGGTCCCGGCGACGTCCACTACGACGACCAGGGCATCGCGGTCCCGCACGACTCGACGCCCGCTCACATACCGCTGCGGGTCGCCGGGCGGTCGGACCCCCTGTACGGCGCGATCGAAGCCGCCCGCAACGCGGCGACCCGGAAATGAGGAACCGGCCGGCGGTCCCTGGCGACGAGGCCAGGAACCGCCGACCGGGGTCCCTCCGTACGACCTTGACGTGATGTCAGACAGCCGCACCCGACGGCACGAAGGGCGAGCCGTGGTCCGGCGCGTCCGCACCGACCCCCTGGTCGCCACCCCAGGTGGGCCTCCCGCCGCCCGACGGCCGCCCGCCACGCCCCAGCGCGGTGTCGTGCCGAAGGATCTGCCGATGGATCTCGACCAGCCCCGGCGACGGCTCGACCCCGTGACCCTCGATCAGCACCGCACGCGCGAGCTGGAACGCGGACAACGCCTCGGCCTGCCTGCCCGAGCGGTACAGCGCGGTCATCAGCTGCCCCCACAGCACCTCCCGCGTGGGATGGGCCCGGACCAGTCCTTCCAGCTCGACGGCCACCTGGGCGTCGAGACCCATGGCCAGCGCGGCCTCGATCCGTGCCTCGATCGCCGACATCCGGGACCGCTCCAGCCGGGTCGCCTCCGCCGCGATCGCCGGATGACGGTCGAACTCGGCGAAGGCATCACCACGCCACAGACCCAGCGCGCTCGTCAGACGTTCGACGGCGAGCTGAGGCTGCCGCGCCGCCAGCGCCTGCCGGCCCGACGCCGCCAGCCGTTCGAACCGCACGGCGTCGACCACCGTCGGATCCACCCGCAGCTGATAGCCCGGCGGCCGGGTGACCAGCAGCCCCTCCGCACCGGCCGCGCCGCGCAGAGCGGTGCGCAGCCTCGACACGTAGGTACGCACGGTCCGGTGCGCGTCCGCGGGCGGAAACGCACCCCACAGCTCCGCCGCCAGCGCCCCCACGCTCACGGTCCGGCCGGGCACGACCGCCAACCGGGCGAGAACGCACCGCAGTTGGGGACCACCAAGATCCACGGACCTGCCGTCGACGACGGTCTCCAACGGTCCGAGCACACGTAATTCCAGTACACCTGTCTCCGATGTCACGTTCGCCCCCGCGATTGACATATGTGGTTCGGGAAGGGAGTAAGGAGAGGGGTCAGCATCTCCTCGACGATGTCGAATTCCGGTCGACAGCGTGGCATGCGGAAAGTCCCCTGTCGCGCCCTGTTCCGCTCAGCGGACCGGGGACGCCACGCGTGTAGAACGCCGAGGGACAGGAACGGGGAGAACGCGGAGTTCGCGCAGGTGGGACGGGGGTTCACATGATCCCCGTACACTCGCGAAATCTTTCTGCACGCACGGACGAGGAGCACGACCGGTGACCAGCGACACCCGCACGGGACCGCCCAGTTTCGGCAGTGAGCGCGACATGCTGCGGGCCTTTCTCGACTACCACCGGGCGACCCTCGCCATGAAGTGCGAAGGGCTCACCGACGAGGAACTGAAGCAGCGCTCGATGCCCCCGTCGACGCTGTCGCTGCTCGGTCTGGTGCGGCACATGGCCGAGGTGGAACGTGCCTGGTTCCGCCGGGTGTTCGAGGACAACGACGCGCCCATGGTCTGGTCCGACCGCATCGACTTCCAGGCGGCGTACGACGCGAGCGCGTCGACGAGGGAGGAGGCGTTCACGGCCTGGGAGGCGGAGGTGGAGAACTCGCGCCGGATCGAGCGGGAGGCCGACTCCCTGGACCTGGCCGGACATCAGCCGAGATGGGAGGAGGAGGTGTCGCTGCGGATGGTGATGGTCCATGTGCTCCTGGAGTACGGCCGCCACAACGGGCACGCGGACTTCCTGCGCGAGGGCGTCGACGGCACGGTGGGCGCCTGAACCGGCTCCGTCTACGTGACCTGCCGCCGGCGCACCATCTCGGCGATCCAGGCGGGCGCGAACGGGGAAGTGCAGCCCGGCGAGGTCGGATAGTCCTTGAGCACCTCCAGGCGCTCACCGATGTCGCGGGCACGGGCGCGGAGTTCGGCGTGCTCGATCCCGATCTGCGCCAGGCAGTGGTTCATCGCCCACTGCAGACGCTCCGGGGCGTCCTTCATCTCCGCCTCGATCACGTCGAGCAGCCCCACGAGGTCGAGGCCCCCGGGCTTCTTCGCCACACGTTCGGTGGTCAGCGCCCAGCCGGCGCTCGCGACCACGGGATCCGGATCGGCGAACCAGCTCACGCGCAGCTCTTCGGCGTACGGATTCTTCTTCACCACGTAGTTCACGAGCCAGTCGTGCACCTTCGGGGTGCGCGCGTCACGCAGCATGACGTCCAGTTCGTCCCGCTCGAACGCCTTCGGCCGGCAGATCAGGAGCGCCAGCAGTCTCGCCGCGGTGTCACCCGTCCCCCAGAGCTCCCGCGAGAGTTCCTGCTGCGTCCTCAGCCGCTTCGCGACCGCGCGCAGCTTGGTGAGGTTCACACCGTGATCGTCACCGTGCTTCTCGTTCACCGCGCGTGCTCCGGGGTCCTCCAGCGAGGCCAGTTCGGCCATCACCTCGGCCAACGCCGTCTCGGTCACCGCGGCCTCCTCTCGGCTCGTGCGGGAGCCAGCGTACGACGGCAGGCGGAACCGGTACGGGGTGCGGTGAGCGTTGTCGGTGGTGGCGTCTAGGCTCCCGTCCATGAGTGAGGCAGACAGAGGCCCCGGACGGCGGATCGTCGACGGCCGCTTCGAGTTGGAGGCCCGTCTCGGCGGAGGCGGGATGGGGACCGTCTGGCGGGCCAGGGACGTGGTGCTGCACCGGCTGGTCGCGGTCAAGGAGGTCCGCCCGCCCGACCGGGACCTCGCCGAGTACGACCCCGAGGGCGCGCGGATGCTGCGCGAGCGGGTCCTGCGCGAGGCCAGGGCCCTGGCCCGGATCGACCATCCGAACGTCGTCACCATCCACCACATCGTCGACGGCGGCGAGGGCACCTACCCGTGGCTCGTCATGGAACTGGTCAGCGGCGGCTCGCTGGCCGACCGGCTGGCCAAGGGGCCGATGCCGACGGACGAGGCGGCACGGACCGGCCGGGGAGTACTGGCCGCGCTGACGGCGGCCCACGACGCCGGCATCCAGCACCGGGACGTCAAGCCCGCCAACGTCCTCCTGCGGCCCGACGGTCGCCCGGTGCTCACCGACTTCGGCATCGCCGCGATCCGTGAGGCGACCGGCCTCACCGCCACGGGCTCCATCATCGGAACGCCCGACTTCATGGCCCCGGAGCGCATCTCGGGCCACGAGGGCGGCGCCGCCTCCGACCTGTGGTCGCTGGCGATGATGCTGTACACCGCCGTGGAGGGCCACCACCCGCTGCGCCGCGCCAGCACCCTGGCCACCCTCGCCGCGGTCCTCCACGACGAGGTGCCACCGCCGGTGCGGGCCGGAGCCCTGGGCCCGGTGCTGATGGGCGTCCTCGTACGGGACCCTGCGGCACGGCCGTCCACGGCAGTGCTGGACCGCCAGCTGGCCGCGATCGAATCGGCGCCCCCGGCCCGACCGACGGCTGAGTGGCACCAACCCACCTCCTACCCGCTGGCGCCGCCGTCCGCTGCCTCGGCCCCGCGGACCACCGCCGGGTTCGGGCCGCCGCCGGTCGTCCCCGGACCCGGGAGGATCACGGGCGTGCCGGCAACCGCACCCGTACGGCCACGCAGGCGTGCGCCCGGCCTGACAGCCCTGTTGGGCGTCTCGGGAACCTCGCTCGCCGCTGTTCTGCTGTGGTGGCTGCTGCCCCTCGGCGGCGACTCGGGTGACGCGGCATCGGGCGCCCCGACGTCCACATCGTCCTCACGTTCGAGCACGTCGGAGACCACCGCGTCCCCGGATGCCCAGCGGTCCGAGGGGACCCAGAGCGCCTCGCTGCTCACCCCGGACGGCATCCGCTCCGCCATCAAGGCGCTGAAGGAGAAGAGCGGGCGGAACAGGTTCGGCTCCCTCACCGTCTACCCGGACTTCGCGACGGCCAGAATGGTGGTCAACGGCAGCGACACCAAGTACGACGACTACACCTTCCGTCCCGACGAAGGCGCGGAGAAGGGCACATCGGCGGGCACCCTGTCCACCAGCGACCAGCCGGTCGATCCCGACATCTTCAACTGGGACAGGCTTCCCGCCCTCCTCGCGGAGGCGGACAAGAAGCTGAACGTCGACGATCCGGAGTACCGCTACGTGTTGCTGAGGCTGCCCGACGACTCGCGCGACACCCCGGCCGAGATAGCCGTCTACCTCTCGGACGAGTACGGGGGCGGCTTCCTGGAGGCGGACACGCAAGGCAGGGTGACCGACGTGTCACCCGCCAAGGACTGACCGACTCCTCGCCGTGGGATCAGCTGATGCACACCAGCCCGAGCAGGCAGATCCCTGACGACGAGGACGAGGACGAGTCCGACGACGACTCGGACGGCGACGGAGTCGCCGACGACGTGTCCGTGTCCGACGTACTGGTGCTGTCCGTCGCCGAGGGAGTGGGCGAGGCCGTCGTCTCCGTGACGGTGTTCGTGGCACCGGACACCGCGGCGGCCGTCTGCGACACGGCCGAGGTCGTCGCCGCCGTCAACGGAACCTTGACGCTGTGCTGCTGGACCGCCGTCGGGGCCGTCGGCGTGGCCCGGGGAGTGACGGCGGACTGCTCGTGCGGCGCGTTCGCCGTGGCGGAGCCGGTGGTGAGGGACGAGGTGCGCTCGGCCCGGCGGGAGGTGTCGGTCGGCGTCGACGGCACCGGAACGGAGTCCGTGGCCTCCTCCTCCGCGATCCCCATGACCTCCCGGTCCGGCGCGGTGGCCGCCTGCGTCCGCTCCGTGGACTGGCGGTTCAGCGAGGAGACGGTCATGCCTCCGCCGACCAGGGCGACCGCGGTGGCGACCAGGGCCCTGCGCTGCGTCTTCTTCCAGCGTTCCCGCTGGCGACGCCGAGCCGCCCGGCCCACGGGCGCGGGGGCCGGGACGTCCGAGCCGTCGTAGGGCTGCTCCTGCGGCGCCCGGCGGAGTTCCTCGGCGCCGGGATCCACCTCGTTCCACGGGGCGGTGGGGGCCTGGCGCTCTGCCCCACCCGTCGCGGCGGACGGTGCCGGCATTCTGACGGCGAGGGGAGCGATGTCCGGGGCGTAGGCGCCGCACCCGGGGCATACGAGAGCGCCGTTGAGATGCCGACGACACGTGGAGCAGTAGTCCATCTGGGGTCTTCCTGTGTTCACTTTCGCACGGGGGAGCGAGTCGCGAGCAAAGGTAGCGAGGCTTTCCACGGGGTGTGTGCAGCCTGTGTGACGCTCCTGCGCAGATGCGTCCGGGGCATGACCGCCGTACGACACATCCACGTGCCGTTTCCGTGGATTGCATGGCATTTGGCCCGTACGGGCTTCACAACAGGCCGAGGTCCCGCGCCCGGAGCGCAGCCTGGGTGCGGTCGCGCAGGGCGAGGCGGGTGAGGATGCGGGACACGTGGTTCTTGACCGTGCCCTCGCTGACGTACAGGCGTGCGGCGATCTCACGGTTGGTGTGGCCGTGTGCCAGGAGCCGCAGGATGTCCGTCTCGCGCGGGCTCAGCGACACGGCGGGAGGCGTGTCGGCGGGGGAGGGGGACGGCAGGGCCGCGGTGAGGTGGCGTGCGACGGAGGAGTCGAGCTGGGTGACACCGGCGTGCGCCAGCCGTACCGCGTGGGCGAGTTCCTCGGCGGGCAGGTCCTTGAGGAGGTAGCCGTGGGCTCCGGCGCGCAGTGCCTGGACGACGTACTCCTCGTCGTCGAACGTCGTCAGCATCACCACGCGGCACTCCGGGGCCCGGCCGCGCAGGACGGCCACCGCCTCGACGCCGTCCATCTCCGGCATCCGTACGTCCATGAGGACGACGTCCGGGCTCAGTTCGAGGGTCTTCGCGACGGCGTCCCGGCCGTCGACCGCCGTACCGACGATCTCGATGCCCGGCCGGATGGACAGCAGGGAGGCGATGCCGTCCCGGATGAGCCGCTGGTCGTCGACCACCAGCACCCGCACCGCCGTCGGCTCCTGGTCCATGTCACGCCACCCCCGTCCGCCCGCGCGGAACCGTCACCGTCAGCCGGGTACCGGCGCCCGGACCGCTGTCGATCTCCACCTGCCCCGCCACCAGTTGCACCCGTTCCCGCATCCCGACCAGGCCGAACCCGGTGGCGGCCGTGGCCGGTGCGAAGCCTCGGCCGTCGTCCGTCACCACCAGCCGCGCGGCGTCCCCGGCCAGCCGGACCACCACCGTCACCCGTGAGGCCAGTGCGTGACGGCGCGCGTTGGTCACACCCTCCTGCGCGGCCCGGTACAAGGCGGTCAGCTCGGCCGTGCCGTAGCCGTCCTCGTCACCGCTCACCTCGACGGTGACCCGTGGCGGCGCCCCGCCGTCCCGCGCCAGGCCGGCCAGCGCGTCCGACAGCGCCGGCCGCACCGCCTCGTCACGCAGCGCCCGCACCGACTGCCGTACGTCGCCCAGCGCGAGCCGCACCGATTGCCGCGCCTCGTTCAGCGCCCGCTGGGCCGCGTCGGGGTCCAGGGCCCGGAAGTCCGAGGCCATCTCCAACTGCACGGACATCGCGGTGAGATGGTGACCGAGGCTGTCGTGGATGTCCCGGGCCAGCCGGTTGCGCTCGGCGGCGGCGGACAGGACGGCGACCCGGGCGGCGTACTCCTGGAGTTCGAGCCGCGCCCGCTGCTCCCCGACGGCCACGGCGGCCATGGAGAGCGCCAGCACCAGGCCGACGGTGAGCATCAGCAGATCGGAGACGTGTTCGAGGTCGCGATACCAACCCGGCGCGGTCAGCAGGTACGAGGTGAGCAGCCCGGCCAGGCACAGGGCGCCCAGGGCGAGCGCGGTCGTGCGGCCGAAGGCGAAGTAGGCGGTGAACGGCAGCAGCACGAACAGGACCTGTGACAGTCCCGAGGCGTCGAGGAGCACCACCGCGACGATCAGACCGGACCGCGCCAGCAACGCCGGCAGCCGGGTCGCGGGCCGACGCCGTACCGCCGCCTCCAGGGCGAACAGCGCTCCGATCACGGCGACGAACCCGGCCGTCCGCCACCCCGACGGCCCCCGGCCCTCGCCCAGACCGGCCGCCGCGTAGTACAGACCGCCGACGAGCACCGCGCCGTACAACAGCGGCGCCACCCACCGCACGGGCACATACGCCGCCATGACACCCCCTCACCCGCTGCCGCCAGGCTAAGGCTCGGGCGGCCCCCGAGGGACCCCGGTGAAGGAACCCTGGCCGATCGGCACCTGCCGAACGGCCGTACAGCGCCCGGCAGATGGTGACCTCCGGCCACTCGATGTCGCCGCCCCGCACCTCCCGCCGCCTGGTGCCCGCTCCCTACGGTTGCCGCCCTGACCCACTGTCCGAGCAACCGGAGCGGTCCCATGTCCTCACCCCTGCCCACCACTTCGACGACACTCCGTACCGACGCCCTGTGCGGGGTGCTGGCCGGTCTGCTGATCGCCCTGCCCGCGCTGGTCGAGATCTTCACCGGGGAGACCTCCGCGACCAGCGTCCCGCTCGCCCTGTCCCCGGCGTTCGCCCTGCCGCTGCTCACCGCGCTGCACCGACGGCAGAGCCCGGCCGCCGGCCGCTTCGGGGACATCGCCCACACCGTGAACCTCATCGGTCTCGGCCTGTTCGGCGGTGCCGCCTTCGCCGGGAACCTGGTGCTGTTCTACTTCGACGAGGCCGTCCTGGACGAGACCCTGACCGGCCCCACCGTTCCCGTGCTCATCGGCTCCGCGGCCGTCTTCGCCGTGGGCTGCGCCCTGTTCGGGGCGGCCCTGCTCCGCGCCCGGGTGTTCCCGAGGATCCCGTCCTGGGGCTACGCCGTCGTCCTGCCCCTGTTCGCGTTCCTGACCGCACTGCCGGAGTCCCTGCTCACGAGTTCGCTGCACATCCTGGTCGGCGCCATCCTGATCCGGCTCTCGGTCGCGCTGCTGCACACGGACGCGCCGGAGAGGAAGGGAAGCCCTGGGCGCCGGGCGGTCTCGGGCGGTGCCGGCTTCTGATGCCAGATCACCCGAATGGGCTTATCGTGGCTGATGAGGGAGCTTGTACCCCATTGTGGGCCGAGACCATGTCGCAGCACGGCACCGTCCGGCAGAGCCACTGCCGCCCCTTCCCCGCTCCTGCGGTTCCTCGTCTTCCGTCAGCGTCTCCACCCCCAGTCGTCCGCCGGCAGTCGCCGACGGACGGTGGCGCGCCGGTCTCCCCAGGGAAGGAACCAAGGACATGACACGCGATCCGCACACGGCCGCGTCGAACCAGCCGGAAGAGCTGTCGGCCATCGCCGCGGAGCAGCCGCTCTTCCGCAGCCCGTCGGAGGGCGTGGCGGGAACACCCGTCCCGCCCGGTTCGGACGGTCTGGAGAACGTGGAGGGCTACCGGCGCCCGGAGTACGACGCCCTCTCCGCCGCGGTATGGACGGCGCCGACCGCCCAACTGCCGGACATCGGCGAGGCGTCGTTCGGCCCGGCGCACCCGGTCGCCGAGACCGTTCACCTGCTGGACGACCGTGTCCAGGTCACGAACACGGCGATCTATCCGTGGCGGGTGCACGCGTCGTTGCTCATCACCGCCGCGGACAACTCCCGGTGGATCGGCACCGCGTGGTTCATCGGACAGCACACGCTCGCGACGGCCGGTCACGTGGTGTACATCAAGAACAGCGGTGTGCCCGGACGTGACGGATGGGTCAAGAGCATCCAGGTCATGCCCGGCCGCAACGGCACGGCGCTGCCGTTCGGATCTGTGACCAGTACCAACTTCCGCTCGGTGCTGGGCTGGACCGACTCCGGCGACGAGAACTACGACTACGGCGCCGTCGTCATCCCCACGGAACTGGGCTCCACCACCGGATGGTTCGGCTTCGGGGCGTGGCCGGACGCGGATCTGCTCAAGTCCGTCGGCAACATCTCCGGATACCCGGGGGACAAACCCGCGGGGACGCAGTGGTACGACGGCCGTGGCATCAGCTCGGTGAACCCGCTGAAGGTGTACTACGACATCGACACGGCCGGCGGACAGAGCGGCAGCGCGGTGTACCGCATGGTCAACGGCGGTCGCTACGGCATCGCGGTGCACGCCTATGGTGGGGCGACCGTCAACTCCGGGACCAGGATCACCAGGCCCGTCCACGACAACCTGCTGGCCTGGACCGCATAACGGCCGGCGCCCATCGCGCGCCCCCCTCCCGCCGAAGGTGGTGAACACGCCGGTGCCGCACAGCGACCAGTCGGCACGCCTGATCACCGGAGTGGTGCGGGACGTGACCGGCAACCCCGTTCCGGACGCCAGCGTGTATCTCACCGCCGGACCGGAGCCGTATCCCGACATCGCCGTCCTGTCCGCCGCGGACGGGAGTTTCACGCTCGCCGTTCGCGCCGACGGTGTCTACACCGTCCAGTGCAGGACACCGGACGGCGGCGTCTCGGAGACGAGCGTGACCGCACACGGCGGCCGACCGGCCCAGGCGCTGCTCCGCGTCTGAGCTTCCACACCCCACGGCTTCCACACTCCACGCGCACTTCTCCACTGTCTGTCGCACCGACGGAACCAGGAGGAAGAGATGAGTGAGAACGCCCTGCGAAAGCAGCCCGACCCCACCAGCGACTTCGAGATGGAGGCATCGTCACAGCGAACCGACGCCGATCTGTGGGAGGCGTTCCACGCGGCTCAGGGAGCCGGGTCCCCGAAGGACACGGGCTCCGCGACCACGACGGACGAGCAGCTTGCGCCGGGCGAGGATCCCCTCGATCCGCGGCCGCTGCGACAGCAGTTCCAGGAGCGGGAGGGATCCGACGGGCAAGGGCCGACGGACCCGACGGCCGCTTTCGGCGGCGACCCGGTCACGTCCGCCGCCGGTGAGAGCGACGGGATGTCGAACTTCCAGCTCCCTCCGGGCGACGAGCCCGTCGATCACCGGCCGCTGCGCGTCCGGTTCCAGGAAGGAGAGCGTTGATCATGGAACTCCGCATCCGCAACCGATACCACCAGACCGTCTCCGTCGCCATTCTCTTCTTCAGCCCCGACACCTGCGCCGCGTACGGCCGTTGGGGGACACGCGGCTGGTGGAACATCCGGCCCGGCGGCGAGGCGTACGTCCTCGACACGAACAACACCTGGTCGTACATCTACGGAGAAGCCTCCGACGGCACCCTCTGGACCGACGAGAACGGCCCGCGGATCTACGTCCGCCAGGAGGCGTTCCGGTCCTGCCTGCTGATCGGCGACACACAGAGCCGGCTGGTCGGCACGGTCAAGGTCAGGTCCGGCCTCGTCAACCTCAACCCGCCGACCAGAGCCGTCACGGCGCTCCCGGCCGCCGTCGCCGGTGCGCTCGAGGTGTCCGCCACCGGCGCGGCGGGTCTCACGGGACGACGCTGACCGGCACGCCGTCCCTCCCTCTGCGAAAGGACGCACACCCCTCATGGTCACCAACGGCAGGAAGAAGACAGCCACGCCGCCCCGGAAGCCGGTCTCCGCCCAGGACAGGACGATCGAGTCCCTTCGGCACTACATCCGTGCCCAGGGCCAGAACCTGCTCAAGGATCCCAACGTCTCGTCCGTCGGCATCGGTCACAAGGTCAAGAACGGCACACGGGGAAAGCAGATCGTGCTGCAGTTCACGGTCAACAGCAAGGTCCAGCCGGAAGCGCTGGAGGCGCTGGGTACGACTCGGATACCGGCGGCCGTCACGGTCGACGGTGTCGAGATACCCACCGACGTCATCGAGCGGAGCTACACGACCCACTTCCGTGTCGTGGCCGAGGTCGACAAGCCGGATCGCAAGACCCGCATGAAGCCGGTCGTTCCCGGAGCGAGCGTCGGGGCTGTCACTGTCTCGGCCGGCACGATCGGCTGCATCGTGTTCGACAAGGCCGACGGCACCCCGTACGTGCTCAGCAACTGGCACGTTCTGCACGGGCCGGACGGAGACCTGGGCGAGGGCGTCGTGCAGCCCGGCAAGTTCGACGACAACCGTGTCTCCCGGAACCGCCTCGGCGTCCTGAAGCGGTCCCATCTCGGTGCCGCCGGTGACTGTGCGGTCGCGAGCATCGATCCGAGCCGTGACTTCGACCGCAAGATCTTCGAACTCGGTGTGGCGCCCGAGGAACTGGGCGAGCCCGAACTCGGCGACAAGGTCGTCAAGAGCGGACGTACCACCGGGGTCACCCATGGAGTGGTCCGCCGTATCGACACCTTGGTCAAGATCGACTACGGGGGTGATGTCGGCGAGAAGACCATCGGCTGCTTCGAGATCGGACCCGACGACGACCACCCGGCGGCGAACGGCGAGATCAGCAGCGGGGGCGACTCCGGCGCGGTATGGCTGTTCAAGCAGGGCAACGGAAAACCGAGCAGGATCATCGCCGGGCTGCACTTCGGTGGGGAGGACGCGGGCAACGCCGACGAACACGCGCTGGCCTGTCTGGCGAGTTCGGTCTTCGAGAAACTCGACGTCAGCCTGCATGGGCTGTCGCCCGAGGACGTCACGCCACTGCGGGGATACGACCCGGACTTCCTGGGCGAGCAGATAGAGACACCGCAACTCACCGCGGAGATCAGCGGTGACGCGGTGCGGCTCGACGGCTCCGAGGTCATCCCGTACACGCACTTCTCGCTGGCACTCAGCAAGAAGCGCCACTTCCCGTTCTGGGTCGGATGGAACATCGACGGCGGCTCCCTCAAGCGACTCAGCCGGTCCGGAATCCCCTTCACCAAGGACCCGCGGCTCCCCGCCAACGCCCAGGTGGGCAACGAGCTGTACGAGGCCAACCGCCTCGACCGCGGCCACATAGCGAGGCGCGCCGATCTGCTGTGGGGCAGTCTGCCGGAAGCGCAGAAGGCGAACACCGACTCGTTCTTCTACACCAACATCACCCCGCAGATGGACGACTTCAACCAGAGTTCGAGGAACGGGCTGTGGGGAAAGCTGGAGGACGCCGTCTTCGCCGATGTCGACGTCGACGACCTCAAGGTCAGTGTCTTCGGGGGACCGGTCTTCCAGGACGACGATCATGTCTTCCGAGGCGTCAGGATCCCTCGTGAGTTCTGGAAGGTCATCACCTTCACCGAACGGGGCGAACTGAAGACCAAGGCGTTCGTGCTCACCCAGAACCTGGACCAGCTCGAATCCCTGGACCTCGATGAGTTCCGCGTCTTCCAGGTCACGCTCGACGAGATCGAGGAACGCGCCCACATCCGTTTCCGCTCCTCCCTGCACAAGGGGGACAAGCTGCTCGTGCCCGAGGCGATCGCCGAGCGGACGCCGCTGGAGAGCCTGGCCGACATCCACTGGGACTGATCGCAGGCCGGGATCGATCACACGGGACGCCCCGGGCCTTGGGCCCGGGGCGTCGCGCTGCGACCTACTGGATCGGGGAGTCGGGCGGCGGGAGGCGGACGGCGCGGTCGCGGTCCACGGATTCGACGCCGACGACCGCTTCGAGAGCCGGGATCCGGTCCTCGGCGATGGTTCCGGACAGCGTGCCGAGCAGCGGCTGTTCACCTGTGACGGCCAGCCCGGACCGTCGCGCGGCCTCGACCACCTCCGCGAACCGGTCGGGGTCGACCGCGACGATGACCCCGACCGGCGTGGACCGCGAGGACTCGCTCACGGGGCCTGCAGCAGACCCGAGCCGACGTCCGTTGCGGGTTCCGCCAGCGGGAACGCGCCGGACAGGAGAGTGGCCTTGAGGTTGGCCGCCGTGGCGTCGGGGTTGGCCTCGGCGAGCAGCGCCAGGACACCCGCGACGTGCGGTGTGGCCATGCTGGTGCCCGACATCGTCTTGTACCCGCCGCCGGGCGCGGCCGAGCGTACGTCCCTGCCGGGCGCGGCGATGTTGACCTCGCCGCCCTGGCCGTTGATGCCGCCGCAGGAGAAGAACGACGTCGTGAGCGACTTGTCCAGCGAGGCCACCGCGAGGATGGAGGGGCAGTTGGCGGGTGAGCCGACGGGCTGGATGTCCTGGGGCCGTCGGCTTTCGTTGCCCGCGGCGGCGACGATCACTGTCCCGAGCTGGAGCGCGCGCTGGGCCAGCTTCTCGTACGTCTGGGTGAAGAGCTCACCCGGCCCGACCGGAGCGCCGAGCGACATGGAGATCACCCGCGCGCCGCGGGAGATCGCCCAGTCGATGCCCGCCAGGATCTGGCCGTCGGTGCCCCTGCCCGCGTTGCTGAGCACCTTCGCCGCGAGTATCCGGGCCTCGGTCGCCACACCGTAGCGGGGCTCCTGTTGCTGGGGAGTGGCCGGGCCGGCGGCGGTGCCGATGCAGTGCGTGCCGTGGCCGTGGCCGTCCTCGACGGTCTCGCCGGGCACGAAGGAGGCCGTCTCCTCGATGCGCCCGACCAGGTCCGGGTGGTCGGTGTCCACACCGGTGTCGAGGACGGCGATCTTCACGCCGCGTCCGGTCAGCCTGGTCAGGTTGGCCCGGATCGCCTGGAGGCCCCAGGTCCACTTCTGCTCGTCCCAGGCCGGGCCCTGGGCAGCGGCCATGGCGGCCTTGGTGTGGCCTTCGACCACTTCCTCGTCGCTGCGGTAGGCCGGGAAGAACTCGGTCATCGGCTGCTGCGCCGTACCGATCACCGAGGCGTAGACCATGCGCTCCGGCTCCGCCGCGATGATCGAGGGATCGGCCTCGGCCGTGGTCACCAGTGCGTGGCGCCGGTCGCGTCGTACTTCGACGACGGCGGCGCTGAGTTGTTCGAAGTGCACGGAGACACCGGGGTCTTCGAGGAGTCCGGCGACGTTGGTGGTCTCGGTTCCCCGGACGCGCTCCACGGGCGCGATGTCGGCGGCGGAACGCAGCGCGTTCAGTCCGCTCTCCTGGTTGTTCGGGTCGAGCAGGACGATGTACCGACCGGTGTACTCCGATCCCTGGCCCGCGAGGGAGCCGTTGGGCCGGTCCGGCTGCTCGCCGAAGGCGCGCCTGTCCATAGGTCCGTTCGCCATTGAATTTCCCGCTTTCTGTGCGCTTCCCCGGGCAGCGGACGCGCGCGGACGCACGCGATGCCAGGCTTCGAGGAGTGGGGGCGCGGTCTGGTCGCGTAATCGACGCGTGAGCCGTCGCCTGCAGGGCTGCTGCTGCCGGGCCGTTGTCTCGGCAACGCCCTTTTGTCCACCGTCGCACCGGGTACGAGAGCCCGCAACACGGCACCGATTCAGCTGTCTCCCCGGGATGTGCGGACCCTGCCGACAGCCCGGTTTCGGCGGACGGACGACAGGAACGAGGCCGCGATCAGGACGACACCGACGAGGCCGGTGATGATCTCGCTGATCTCGTACCGGATGGTGACCAGCAGGATCGTGGCGAGGGCGCCGATCGCGTAGTGGGCGCCGTGCTCCAGGTAGACGTAGTCGTCGAGGGTGCCCTGGCGGACCAGGTAGACGGTGAGGGAGCGGACGTACATCGCGCCGATGCCCAGGCCGAGCGCCATCCAGAAGATGTGGTTGGTGATGGCGAACGCGCCGATCACACCGTCGAAGGAGAAGGACGCGTCGAGGACTTCGAGGTAGAGGAAGAGGAAGAAGGCGGCCTTGCCGGCGAGGGCGGCCACCGAGACCGGCCTGCCCTCGGCCCTGGCCTTCTCCTCCTCCTCGTGTTCGTGTTCCTCGTCGTCCTCGAGCCTGTCCTCGAAGTAGCCGGAGAGACCACCGACGACCATGTACGTGATCAGACCGGCGACTCCGGAGAGCAGCACCGTGGCCGACTTGTCCGCATGGCCCGTGCTGATGTGCGCGTGGGTGGCGACGGTCGTCGCCGAGACCAGCAGCACGATCAGCGCGACGCAGACCGAGAGCATGTCGACCCGGCCGAGCCTGGCCAACGGGCGTTCCAGCCATCCCAGCCACTTGATGTCGCGGTCCTCGAAGATGAAGTCGAGGAAGATCATCAGCAGGAACATGCCACCGAAGGCGGCGATCGCCGGGTGGGCGTCGGTGACGAGGTCCTCGTACCGCCCGGGGTTGTCGATGGCGAGTTCGACCGCCTCGACGGGACCGACCTTCGCGCTGATGGCGACGATCACGACCGGGAAGACCAGCCGCATCCCGAACACCGCGATCAGGATGCCGACGGTGAGGAAGAGTTTCTGCCAGAAGGCGTTCATCCTCTTCAGGATTCCGGCGTTGACCACCGCGTTGTCGAAGGACAGCGAGATCTCCAGGACCGACAGGATCAGGACGATCCCGAAGGCCTCCCATCCCCACTGCCACGCGGCGAAGGCGAGGCCGACCGCCGTGACGGCGAACGACCAGCCGAATGTCCTCAACAGCATGGCTACACCGCCGCCTTCACGGCGAGCACCGGGCAGTCGGTGCCCAGCAGGATCTGCTGCGCCGCCGAGCCCGTGATCAGCTTGCCGACCGCGCTCCGGCGCCGCAGTCCGATCACCACGAGGGACACGTCCAGCTTCTCCGCCAGCTCGATGATCTCCTCGGCGGCATCGCCCCCGCCCAGCACCTGACGGATGTCGAACTCGATACCGAGCGCGGCGAGATCCTCCCGGACATGCGCCAGATCCGGCTCCTGTGCGAACCGCGGGTCCACATAGGCGTCCCCGCGCGAGGTGTTCACCACCAGCAGCTTCTCGCCGCGCAGCCGGGCCTCGTCTATCCCCGCCCGCAGCGCGGCCTCACCCTCGGGTGAGGGCACGTAGCCGACCAGTACGGTCATGTCTGTTCTTCCTCTCAGGCAGTTCGCTCAGGCAGCCGACGTACGAAGAGCCGCCGTACCAGCGGCCAGGCCAGCACCAGCACGATCACCGTGTAGACGGCATAGGACACCGGTCCGCCCACCAGTCCCGACAGTTCGCCGCCCGACAGCTGGAGCGAGCGCCGGCCCTGCAGTTCGGCCCGGGGGCCGAGGATGACGCCGATGATCAGGGGCAGCACCGGCAGTCCGAACCGCCGCATCGCGAAGCCGAGAAGCCCCAGCGTCAGCAGCAGGAACAGGTCCAGGGGCTGGGCGTTGACGGCGTACGCGCCCATCGACGCGAAGAACAGGATCCCCGCGTAGAGATAGGGGCGGGGTATCTGGAGCAGTTTCGCCCAGGCCGGTGCGAGCGGCAGATTCAGCAGGAGCAGCATCAGGTTGCCGATGAACAGGCTGGCGATCAGTACCCAGACCAGGCTTGCCTCCCGCTCGAACAGCAGCGGTCCTGGCTGGATGCCGTACGACTGGAACGCGGCCAGCATGACCGCGGCGGTCGCGTTCGTCGGGAGGCCGATGGCCAGCATCGGGACCAGCGTGCCCGCCGCGGAGGCGTTGTTCGCGGCCTCGGGACCGGCGACGCCCTCGATGGCGCCCTTGCCGAACTCCTCGGGGTGTTTGGTCAGGCGTTTCTCCGTCGCGTACGACAGGAAGGTCGGGATCTCGGCGCCGCCGGCCGGGAGCGCGCCGAACGGGAAGCCGAACGCAGTACCGCGCAGCCAGGGTTTCCAGGACCGTTGCCAGTCCTTTTTCCCCATCCACGGCCTGCCGACCGGGATGATCTCGACGGGCCTGCGCCGCAGATGTGCGGCCACCCACAGCGCCTCGCCGACGGCGAAGATCCCGACGGCGACCACCACCACGTCGATCCCGTCGGCCAGTTGGGGCACGCCCAGGGTGAGCCGCTGTTGCCCGGACACCGTGTCGATGCCGACCAGACCGATTGTCAGACCCAGCAGCAGCGAGATCAGTCCCCGGATACGGGACGCGCCCAGTACGGACGTGACCGCGATGAAGGACAGCAGCATCAGGGCGAAGTAGTCCGGTGCGCCCAGGCTGACCGCGAAGTCGACCACGAACGGGGTGACGAGGACCAGCAGCAGGGTGCCGATGGTGCCCGCCACGAAGGAGCCGATCGCGGCGGTCGCGAGGGCCTGTGCCGCCCTGCCCGCCTTGGCCATCTTGTTGCCCTCGATGGCCGTCACCACCGAGGACGACTCCCCGGGGGTGTTCAACAGGATCGAGGTGGTCGAACCGCCGTACATACCGCCGTAGAAGATGCCGGCGAACATGATGAACGCCTGCACCGGCTCCATGCCGTAGGTGATCGGCAGCAGCAGGGCCACGGTCATCGCCGGACCGATGCCCGGCAGTACCCCCACCGCCGTGCCGACCAGGACGCCGACCAGTGCCAGCAGCAGGTTCATCGGGGCGACGACGTCCTCGAAGCCCTGCATCAGGTTGTTCAGGTTGTCCATCAGAGGATTCCTTGCAGCACACCGGCCGGGAGGTTCACACCGAGCCCGATCGCGAAGGCGTAGAACGAGGTGAGGGACAGCGTCACCGCGATCAGCAGATTGCGTACGTAGTGCCGGTTGCCGAGGGCGAAGGCCGTGCCCCAGAACAGCAGTGCGCCGCTGATCACCCAGCCGAGCCGTTCGATCAGCACCGCGTTCACCACGAACGCGCCGATCAGCAGCAGTACCGTGCGCCAGTCCGTGCCCTGCGACAGGTCGACGTCCTCGCCTGCCTCCGGCTCACCGTGGCCGCCCCGGGCCACGTCGACCGCGTACGCCACCGCGACGAGCAGGAGCAGTACGCCCAGGATCACGGGCACCGCGCGCGGGCCGACCGGGTCGGTGCTGCTGGTGATGTGCGGGATGCCGAGCCCGTCCACGATCACCGCGGTGCCCACCAGGACGAGGAACGCGCACACGCCGTACTGTGCGCGGTCCTTGCCCCGCGGCGGACGGGCGTCCTCGACGCTCCGTTCGTCGACCTGGGAACTCATGCCAGACCGAGCTCGGTCAGCAGGTCGGCGACGGACTTGTCCTGCTCCTTCAGGAAGGAGCCGAACTCGTCACCGGTGACGAAGGCGTCGGTCCAGCCGCGCTTGGTCAGCTCGGACTTCCACTGCGCCGAGTCGTGCATCGTGGTCAGGGAGTCGATCCAGGTCTTCGTCTGCGCGTCGGTGATCCCGGGCGGGGCCACGATCCCGCGCCAGTTGGTGAAGACCAGGTCGATCCCCGAGTCCTTGAGCGTGGGGGCGTCCTTCACCGCGTCGATCGGCTTCTCGCTGGTCACCGCGAGCACCCGCACCTGACCGGCCTCGATCTGGTCGAGGAACTCGCCGAACCCACTGGCCCCGAAGGCGATCTTGTTGCCCAGGATGGCGGGCAGCAGCTCACCGCCGCCGTCGTAGGAGATGTAGTTGACGTCCTTCGGCTCGATGCCGACCGCCTTCGCCAGCTGCATCGGCAGCAGATGGTCCGGACCGCCCGGCGACGAACCGCCGCCCACGGCCACCTTCTTGGGGTCCTTCTTCCACGCGGTGACCAGGTCGTCGATCGTCTTGTACGGGGAGTCCTTCGACACGACGATCGCGCCGGCCTCCTCGATCAGCTTGGCGAGCGGCGTGGTGTCGGTCAGCGTCGCCGCCGACTTCGAGGTGTACGAGGAGCCGACGACCCCCAGCCCCATCTGCATGGCGAGCTTGCCGTTGCCCTTCTCGTTCACCAGCCGCTGGAGCCCCACGGTGCCGCCGGCCCCGGGCAGGTTGTACACCTGCGCCCCGGACGCCACCTTGGAGTCCTGCATCACCTGGGCGACGGTCCGGGCGGTGACGTCGTACCCGCTGCCCGGGGTGTTGGGGACCATGATCCGCAGACCGGTGACGGGCTTGCCGCCCGTGCTTCCGCTGCCCGACTCCTCCTTCTCGGCGGTGGCACCGCAGGCGCTCACGGCGAGTATCGACACAGTGGCAAGAGCTGAGAGAAGTGCGGCTCTGCGAGTTCTCATGGCTCATCTCTTTCGCTTGGGCGAGTCCGGCGCCATGATTGTGCGGCTCGGGGGACACCCCGTCTGCCTTGTGTGACCATTGAAGGTTGAGTTCATAGTGGTCGTTGTGTCACGCCGTCACACGCTCGCCGGTGAGCTGCTGGTATTGCAGCTCACGGGCGTCGTGATGGTGCTGTTCGCGGTCGCCGCGGTGTCGCTCGCGCAGTCGCGGGCGACGTTCGACCGGGTCGAGGGCCGCCGGGTGAGCGCCCTCGCCGAGGAGATGGCCGGAAACCCACTACTGCGCACCCAGCTGGTCCGTCCCGCCCCCGGCGAGACCCTCGCGCCGTTGCTGCAGACCACACTGACCCGGTCGAACGTCACCTCCGTCACGGTCGCCGACGAACACGGCAGGATCGTCGCCTCCACCAACCCCACCCTGGTCGGAACCCGGCTCCCGGTCGACGGGCCCAGCGTCGCGCAGGCGCGCGGCTGGTCGGGGGAGCTGTCGGTGGACGGGGTCCGCGAGCTGGTCGCCCAGGTCCCGGTGCTCGGCGAGGACGGGAAGCACGTCGGCGAGCATCTCGGCACGGTCATGATCGGCCGGGTCTCGCCGACGGTCTGGCAGCGGCTGAGCGGTGCCTCGTCGTATCTGCTCGCCTATCTCGGCATCGCGAGCGTGCTCGGTGTCGCCGGTTCCTGGCTGCTGGCCCGGCGCATCAAACGCCAGACCTTCGGCCTCGAACCCCGCGAGATCGCGGGCCTCGCCGAGCACCGGGAGGCCATGCTGTTCGGGATAGCCGAGGGCGTGATCTCGCTCGACCCGCAGCTGCGGCTCACCTTGGTGAACGAGGTCGGCCGCAAACTGCTCGACCTCCCCGAGGACTGCGTCGGGATGAGCCTGGCCGACCTGGGCATCGAGGGCAGGCTGTACGACGTCCTGGCCGGGACCGGCGGCGAGCTGGGCGCCGAGCACGGCAGCGAGCGGCGCGACGAGGTGGTCGTACGCCGGGGGCGGGTGCTGGTGATGAACCGGATGGACGTCACCAAGGACGGCCGCCGGCTCGGCTCTGTCACGACACTCCGGGACCGTACCGAACTGGCCCAGCTGGAAAGGGAGTTGGGCTCGTTCCGCAGCAGCACCGAACTGCTCCGCGCGCAGGCCCACGAGTTCTCCAACCAGCTGCACACCATCTCCGGGCTCATCCAGATCGGCGAGCACGACGAGGTCGTACGGTATGTCCGGGCCCTGCGAAAACACCGCGAGTCGCTCGACCTGACCCTCACCAGCCGGGTCCGCGACCATGCCGTCGCCGCGCTGCTCACGGCGAAGTCCGCGCTCGCGGCGGAGCGCCGGGTCCAGCTGCGGATCTCCGAACTCACGGCCCTGGACCGGCTGGAGCCGACGGACTCCGCGGACGTGGCGACGGTGGTCGGCAACCTCGTCGACAACGCCCTCGACGCCGCCGCGGCCCCGGACCACGCGGGCGACGCCTGGGTGGAGGTCGAACTGCGCCAGGACGCGTCGAGCGTGGAGATCGTGGTCCGTGACTCGGGCCCGGGCGTGGCCCCGGAGCTGGCCCAGGAGGTGTTCTCCCGGGGCTTCACCACCAAGGCCGCGCAGGGCGGCGACCGGGGGATCGGCCTGGCGCTCACCCGGCTGGTCTGTACCCGCAGAGGGGGCGAGGTGTCGGTGGCCAACACGCATCCGGGTGCCGTGTTCACGGCCCGGATGTCCGTGGGTCAGCTCACCGACCGGGAGACGGAGGAGGTCCGATGATCGACGTCCTGGTGGTCGAGGACGACTTCATGGTGGCGCGGATCCACCGGGGATTCGTCGACGGCGTCGACGGCTTCCGTGTGGTCGGATCGGCGAACTGCGGGGAGCAGGCACTCTCCGCCGCCGCCGAACTGCAGCCCGACCTGGTGCTGCTCGACCTCTATCTGCCCGACATGTTCGGCCTCGATGTCATCCCGAGGCTGCGGACGGCGGCCCAGGACTGCGACGTGCTGGTGATCAGCGCCGCGCGCGAGGCGGAGGCGGTGCGGGGCGCCGTACGCCAGGGAGTGGTCGACTACCTGCTGAAACCCTTCGACGCCGAGGACCTCAAGGACCGGCTGGAGCGCTACAGTGCCCGGCGCGGCAATCTGCACGCCGCGACGGTCAGCGGACAGGCCGACGTGGACCGCGCACTGGGACGGACGGCGGCGCCGACGGTGACGCCCACCCTGCCGAAGGGCATGAGCGTGGAGACCGCGGAACTCGTCCAACGCGCACTGCGCACGGCCGACGGAACCCTGTCCGCCGCCGAGTGCGCGACGAGGGTCGGCATCTCACGCGTCAGCGCACGCCGCTACCTCGAGTACCTGAGCGTCACGGGCCAGGCGGTGGTGACCCTGCGCTACGGGCAGACGGGGCGCCCCGAGCGGCGTTACCACTGGCACACCTGAGCGGACCCGTCGCCGCACGTCAGTCCTGGTCCTCGTCCTGGTCCGCCCTGGACAGGGCGTCGGTGATCAGGCGGGTGGCGAAGTTCTCGTCGTCGGTGATCCGGTTGATGTGCTCCGCGAGGAGGACCACCGTGGCCTCCAGAGGATTCATCTCGGCGTCGGTCCAGCGCCCGTACTGCGCCCGCCACAGGTTGGGGCTCAGACCGGTGCCCGAGGCGATGAGCAGACCGGCCATGGTGGGGATGACCTCGGGACGGAAGGTCTTGGGCATCATCCGCATCGTGGCCACGAGGACGGGCACCGTGTACTCGATGACGTCCTTGTCATGGTCCTCGCAGGCCTTCCTCATCCACTCCATGAACATGTAGATGAGCGTGCACGCACCGTCCAGCAGAGCGTCGACCCCGGTGGGACCCAGGGTCGCGGCGTACTGCTTCACCAGCTGCTGCTGTTCCGGGTCGGTCTCGGTCCTACCGTCGTGGAGGGCCTTGAGCCGGGAGTCGACCACCATGAGCGCCGCGCCCACGTCGCCGGCGGGAGCGTACTGGGGGTCACAGGGCGATGACACGGGATTCCTCCTCGTCCGACCGCGGCGGGCAGCGCGGCATGTCTGTACGGTAGACCGCCGGGCGGACGGGGGTCCGGCGAATCCGGATGTGGTGCCTTGCGGCGTTTGCACCCTCGAATCTTTGATCGGGCTCCACCGAACGCGGCCGAGTCGCGCGTTGACCGACAGTTGACGAACTCGGCGTCCCGGCACGGCGATACGAGGGGATTGTTCTCATGACACAGGCGCCGGATTCCCCGGGGTCGCGGCTGGACCGGGTGCTGGCCGTGGTCGAGGAGCGGCGGGCCGAGTTCGAGGAGAAACGGCATGTTCCGCGAGACGTGATCGCCGTGTTCAAGGACGCGGGGCTCTATCGGGCGAGCGTGCCGCGGCGCTTCGGCGGCGACGCCCTGCCGCCCGCGGAGTTCCTCCGCCTGATCGAGCGGATATCGGTCGTCGACGGTTCGGCCGGCTGGGTCGCGAGCTTCGGCTGCTCCGGCGTCTACCTGGCCGGCCTGCCGCTCGACACCCAGGCCGAGTTGTACGCCGACGGACCCGATGTCGCCTTCGCGGGCGGCCTGTTCCCCGTACAACCCGCCGAGCGCGTCGAGGGCGGCTACCGGCTCTCGGGCCGATGGAGGTTCGCCAGCGGCTGCATGGGCGCGGACGTCCTCGGCGTCGGCATCAAGGCCGGTGCGGACAGGGCAGGACGGCCCCTCACCGCCGTACTGCGGCCCGAGCGGGTGAGGATCGCGGAGAACTGGGACGTCATCGGTCTGCGCGGCACCGGCAGTCATGATCTGGTGGTCGAGGGGGCCGTCGTACCCGAGGAGTGGACGTTCGTCCGTGGCGGCGCCGCCACCGTCGACGAACCCCTCTACCGCTACCCGACCGTCCCCTACGCCGCCCAAGTGCTGGCCGTCGTCAGCCTCGGTGTCGCCCGAGCCGCCCTCGACCACGTCATCGCGCAGGGCGGCAGGTCGGGCTGGACCGGTGCCCCCAAGCCGGCCGAACGCGCCACCTACCGCATCGCGGTCGGCCAGGCGGAGGCCCAACTCCGGTCCGTACGCGCCTTCTTCTACGAGGCCACGGAGGAGGCATGGGCGACGGTCCGGGCGGGCGACCCCGCCACCGCCGACCGGGCGAGCATGCTGCGCCTGGCCTCCGCACACCTCGCCAAGACCTCCTTCGAGGTCGTCCGGACCGCCTACCAGCTCGGCGGCATCGACGCCGTGGCCGACGACAGTCCACTCCAGCGCTACTTGCGGGACGCCTCGGTCGTACCGCAGCACGCCTTCCTCCAGGAGGGTGTGTACGACGGCGCGGGTGCCGTCCTCATGGGCGTCCAGCCCTTCCCCGGCTACCCCTAGAACTCGCGGGGTGCGCAACCTGTCGGGCCGGGCAGAGTTGAACAGCGCGCACCGTCCGCCACTCGAAATCCACCACCCGAAAGGGGATCATGCGTTCTCTGACCTTCGTCTTCGGTACGGGCCGCAGCGGCTCCACGGCGCTGTCCCGCATCCTCAACTCCCACCCGGACGTGCTGAGTCTGAACGAGTTCATGGCCTCGGTGGGCGACGCGTCCTTCCCCCGTGGCGCGGTGGACGGCGAGGAGTTCTGGCAGGCGCTCTCCGCGCCCGCGCCGCATTTCGAGCGGATGATCCGCAGCGGGCTGCCGCTGCCGGAGTTCCTCCACACCAGCCGCCCCGGCAGATACTCGGGGCCGACCACGGCCGGCGTTCCCGCGCTCTCCCTGATGGTGCTGCCCCACCTCACCGACGACCCGGACGGACTCCTCGACGAACTCGGCGCGGCGGTGGTCCAGTGGCCGCGGCGCACCGCCGCCGAGCACCACCGGGCCCTGTACGGCCTGCTCTGCGCCCGCTTCGGACGCACCGCCGTCGTGGAGCGCTCGGGCTACTCGACCGGCTGGGCACCGGCACTGCGGGAGGCCTTCCCGGAGGCGAAGTTCGTGCACATGTTCCGCGAAGGCCCGGACTGCGCCCTGTCCATGAGCCGCCATCCCGGATACCGGGCGATCTTGCTCCTCCGAGAGATCAAGACCTGCTCCGGCATCGACAGCTTCGGCGAGCTGACCCCCGAGCACGTCCGCGCGCTGCCCCCGGACCTGGCACCCCTGCTCGACGACCGCTTCGACCCGGCCCTCGTCCGCGACCGGCACATCCCCCTGCGGACCTTCGGCGCCCTGTGGTCCCAACTCGTCACCGAGGGAACGGAGTTCCTCACCCGGCTCCCCGCCGACCGGCGCACGACCCTCTCCTACGAGGACCTCCTGGACAGCCCTGCGGAAGCGCTCACCCGCCTGGCGGGGTTCATCGGCGTGGACCCTGTGCCGAGCTGGCTGAACGCAGGGTCCGCCCTGCTCGACCACAGCCGGCGAGGCTCCGCCCGGAGTCTGCCCGCCGCCGAACTCGCCGAGCTGCGGGAGAGCTGCGCCCCGGGCACCCGGGTCCTGGAAGGCCGAGTGTCACCGCCCGCGTGAGGGCGCGGTCAGGCGGGCTGCCACAGCTCGATCCGGTTGCCCTCGGGGTCGGTGACCCAGCCGAACCGACCCACACCTTCCATGTCCTGTGTCTCCTCGGCCACGTCCGCTCCCTGGGCGCGCAGTTGCGCGAGCATCGCGTCCAGGTCGCGGACCCGGAAGTTGAGCATGGTCTGCTGGGTACGGGACCCGAAGTAGTCGGTGTCGGACTCGAACGCCGCGAACACGGTCGGCCCGGCCGCCTGCTGCCACAGGCCGTGCTCATCGGCGTCCAGGCCCAGACAGTCGCGATACCAAGCGCTCAGGGCCACCGGATCGGCCGCCCGCATGAAGTGTCCACCGATGCCAAGCACACGTTCCATACGGTCATCCTGCCAGCAGGGTGATCCGTCCGCCCCCGCTGTCAGTCCACGAGCCGCAACACGTCCGCCAGTCCGCGCTCACCGGTGCGGTGTTCGGCCGGGAGGATGTAGGTGCGCAGACCGCAGGCTGCCGCGCCGCCGTCGCGGACCGGGTTGTCACCGACCATGAGGGTGGCGCGCGGATCGGCGCCCAGGTCGGCGCAGGCCTTCAGGAACAGCTGCGGATCGGGTTTCTCGCGGCCCTGTTCATACGAGACGACACAGGTGTCGATCAGGGCGTCCAGCCCGTGATGGGCGAGGTGGACGCGTAGATCCCAGGCGAAGTCGCTCACGACGGCGACGCGCAGTCCGCGTTCGCGCAGGGCACGAAGGACCGGTTCGGTGTCGGGATACGGGACCCAGGCGTCCGGAGCGGTGAGTTCCCGGTAGGCCGCCTCCTCCGCGCCGCGCAGGAAGTCCACCTGCTCCCACCAGCCCCACATGGCACGGCGGTGCTGTTCGCAGGAGAGATCCCGGCCTTCCTGGAGGGCGACGACGGACGGCAGTCGGAAGGCGGTCCGCAACTGGTCGGAGATCTCCGCCACCGCACCCGGCGCGTCCAGCACGGTGGGACGGCCCGTGGCGGCGGCGACCCGGTGCAGCCAGGTGTCCAGGTCGATCATCTGGAAGATGGTGTTGCTGAAGTCGAACAGCACCGCCCGGACCGGGGGCACCGGCGCGGCCGTCTCGGCGTCACTGGGGTGGTAGGCGGTCGGCGTTTCGAACAGGGTGCGGATCACAGGGCGGGCTCTTCGGGTTCGACCGCCTCGACGGTGGCGCCGAGATCGCGCATGGCCGTGAGTTCCCCCTCGGGGGTGCCGGTGTCGGTGACGACGGAGTGGTAGTCGGCCGCGGTGCCGTACGCGTACGTGGCGGTCTTGCCGAACTTGGAGTGGTCCACCAGGAGCAGCGCCTGCTCGGCGGAGGCGAGCATGGCCAGCTTCACCTCGACGTAGTCGCTCAGGGGGTGGAAGAGCCGGCCGTCCAGGACGGCCGTGGCGGACATCAGGGCGAGGTCGGCCCGGATCCCGGACAGGGCGCGGGTGACGGAGGGACCGGTGCAGGAGTTGAAGTCGCCGCGGTAGTGACCGCCGAGCAATGTGACACTCACGCCCGGCGCGGCACCCAGGCGCTGCGCGAGGCCCACGGAGTTGGTGACGACGCTCAGCTGGTCCAGCTCGGCCAGGGCCCGGACCAGGGGGAACAGGGTCGTCGAGTCGTCCATGAGCACCGTGCTGCCCGGCCTGATCCGGTCGACGACGGCCGCGCACAGCGCGTTCTTGGCCGCGAGGGCGCTGTTCTCCCGGAACCGGGTGGCGGTCTCCATGGTGAGCGCGGGGAAGGCGACGGCCCGCCCGCGCTCCTTGCGCAGGAGATGCCGCCCGGCGAGGTCGTCGAGGTCCCGGTGCATCGTCATCAGGCTGACGTCGAAGTGCCGGGCGAGGTCGTCGATACGGGTCTCGCCGTGGTCGGCGACATACCGCAGCACGGCCTGCCGCCGCTCCTCGACGGCCGCCTGTGACAGTCGGGTACGCGCGGTCACGGCGCCCCTCCTTCCCGGTCGCTCCGATCTCGCAGTTTCCCACACGGCCCGGTGGGGGCCGTGTTTCGTCCGCTCCCCGGAACTAGACACCGTTCACGGTGACCAGCACCTTGACCTGTCCCGGATCGACGGACGCGGCGAAGGCCTTGGCGGCGTCCTCCAGCGGGTAGGTGGCGGTGACGATCTCGGCCGTGTCGATGGCGCCGGACGAGATCAGGGACATCGCGGTGCGGTAGTCGTCGCCGGTGTACATCAGGGTGCCCTCGATCCGTATCTCCCGGTCCTGGACCAGGTCGAGGCGGACGGGGGTGGTTCCTGCGGCACCGACGCCGACGACGATGACCGTACCGCCCTTGGTGACCAGGTCGATGGCCTGGGCCATGGACTGCTCGCGTGCGACGCAGTCGAAGACGACGTCGGCCGGTCCGCCGAGCGCGGTGTGGGCCCGCTCGGCCAGGTCGGTGGCGTCGGCGGGCAGGGCCGCGTCGGCGCCGAGCCGCAGGGCGCGTTCCCGCTTGCCGTCGAGCAGGTCGGTGACGGCGATCCTCGCGGCGCCCGCGTGCCGGGCGGCGGCGAGGACGAGCAGCCCGATGGGCCCGGCGCCGAGCACGACGACCGTACGGCCGGTGAGGTCACCGGCCTTCGCCACGGCGTGCACCGGGGTGGCCAGCGGCTCGACGAGGGCGGCCTCGATGTCCGTCATCCCGTCCGGGACGCGGTGGACGCGGCCGGCCGGGATGGTGAACAGGTCGGTCATCGCGCCGGGCGTCTGGCAGCCGAAGACCTTCAGTTCCTGGCAGATGTTGTAGCGGCCGGAGAGGCACTGGGGGCAGGTGCCGCAGTACAGGTTGGGCTCGATGATCACCCGCTCGCCGGGCGTGAAGTCCCCGGCCGCCGTCCCCACCGCGGCGACGACACCGACCGCCTCGTGACCGGGGCGGTAGGGCAGGTCGATGAAGGGATGGTGCCCGGCCGCCGCGTGCGTGTCGGAGCCGCACACACCGACGACCGCGGTGCGTACGAGGAGTTCGTCGTCCCCGGGTACGGGCGCGGGCACGTGCTCGATGCTGATGTCGTCGAGGGAGCGGACGAGTACGCGGCGGATCTGCTCGGTCATGGTGGGGGTCCGTTCGGTTCGGGTGTTCACGCGGAGGCGAGACCGGGCTGGATCTGGATCTTGCGGCCGATTCCGGCCTGGAAGCGGGCGATCGCGTCCGGGAACGCGGCCAGGGGGAGGCGGTCACTGATGAAGACGCGCGGGTCGATGACACCGGTGGCGAAGAGGTCGGCGGCGCGTTCGAAGCTGTGGAGGACGGCCATCGAGCCGGTGATCGTGATCTCCTGGTTGTAGATCCGGTACGGCTCGATGGTGGCCCGTGTGGCGTAGTCGGCGACCCCGAACTGCAGGTAGGTGCCGCCCTTGCCGACCCGGCCGAGGGCGTCCTGGATGGCCTTCGCGTTGCCGGTGGCGTCGATGACCAGATCCCAGCCGTAGTTCGGCCGGTCGAGCTGGTCGGCGGACGTGGCACCGGCGGAGCAGCCCAACTGCCCGGCTGTGGCGAGACGTTCGGCGTTGATGTCGACGACGTCGACGCTCGCGGCGCCCGTGGCCTTGGCGAGCTGGAGCATCATCAGGCCCATGGTTCCGGCGCCGTAGACGAGCACGCGGGAGGCGAGGCGGCTGCGCAGGACGTCGTAGCCGCGCACCGCGCAGGACAGCGGCTCGATCAGGGCCGCGTCCTGGGCGTCCACGTGGTCGGGCAGTCGTACGCAGTTGGCGACGGGCGCCACGGCGTACTCGGCGGCGGCGCCCGGGTGGGTGACGCCGATGGCGGCCCAGCGTTCGCAGAGGTTGTTGTGGCCTAGGCGGCAGTAGTGGCACTCGAAGCAGTACAGCGACGGGTCCACGGCGACCTGGTCGCCGATCGAGAGTTCGGTGACCTCGCTGCCGAGGCCCACGACCTCCCCGGCGAACTCGTGGCCGGGGATGACGGGCAGCTTCGGGGCGAACTCGCCCTGGAGGATGTGCAGATCGGTGCCGCAGATTCCGGTGGCCGCGACCTCGACGACGACCTCGCGCGGGCCGGGGGAGGGGTCGTCGACGGTGGCGAGTTCGACGCTGCCCGGCTGGGTGATGACGGCTGCCTTCACTTGACTGCTCCCAGGGAGAGACCTCGTACGAGCTTGTCCTGGGCGGCGAATCCGGCGATGAGGACCGGCAGCGACACCAGGGTGGCCGCCGCGCACAGCCGGGCCAGGAACAGACCCTCGTTGGTGATGAAGCCGACCAGGAACACCGGCGCGGTCGACGCCTGGGTCGCGGTGAGGTTCACGGCGAACATGAACTCGTTCCAGCTGAAGATGAAGCAGATCAGCGAGGTGGCCGCGAGTCCCGGCATGGCGACCGGCGCGACGACACGCCACAGCACGGTGAGCAGCCCGGCGCCGTCGACCTCGGCGGCCTCCAGGATCTCCTTGGGGACCTCGGCGAGGAACGAGCGCATCATCCACACCGCGATCGGGAGGTTCATCGCGGTGTAGAGGATGACGAGCGTCCAGATGTTGTCCAGCATCCCGGCGTCCTTGACGATCAGGTAGACCGGCAGCAGGGCCGCGATGGCCGGGAGGAACTTCGTGGACAGGAAGAAGAACATCACGTCGGTCCACTTCTCGACCGGCTTGATGGACAGCGCGTACGCCGCCGGCACCGCCAGGGCGAGCACCAGCACCGTCGAAAGGATGCTGGCCATGGCCGAGTTGAGAAGGAAGGGGGTGATGTCCCGGCTGAACAGCAGCTTGTACTGGTCGAAGGTGACCGGGGCGAAGGGGGTCGGCGGGTTGGTCGCCGCGTCGGCCTCCTGGTGGAAGGAGGTGAGCACCATCCACGCCACCGGCGCGAAGAACGCCAGCGTGGCCAGCCAGGCGACGAACGTCCAGAAAGGTGACAGGCGCTCGGTCATCGGGATGTCTCCTCGCGGAACAGCGACGCGATGGTGCGCAGCGCGAAGGTCGCGATGACGAACGCGCCGAGCACGACGACGACACCGGCGGCGGCCGCCTCGCCGTACTCGTACTTGCGGAACATGGTCAGGTAGATCTCGTACGGCAGGTTGGTGGTCTGGGAGCCCGGACCGCCCTGGGTGATGGTGAAGACCGCGTCGAAGGTCTGCACGACGTAGATCGTGCCGAGCAGTACACCCAGCTCGATGTACTGGCGCAGATGCGGCAGCGTGATGTGCCGGAACGTCTGGAGCGCGGAGGCCCCGTCCATGCGGGCCGCTTCGAGCACGTCACCGGGCTGTGCCTGGAGACCGGCCAGCAGGATCAGCATCATGAACGGCGTCCACTGCCACACCAGCGACACCACGACGGCGGGCATGGGGTAGGAGGAGATCCAGTCGACCGTGGGGCCGTTGTCGGCGCCGAACAACCGGTATACGGCGTTCAATGCGCCGTTGAGCAGGCCGTAGTCGGGGTTGTAGATGGCGTGCTTCCACAGCAGCGCCGCCGCGACCGGCATGACCAGGAACGGGGCGATGAGCAGTGTGCGGGCCAGCCCGCGGCCCACGAACCGGCGGTCGAGCAGCATGGCCAGGCCGAGGCCGAGGATCACGCTGATGACCACCACCGACGCGGTGAGCACGACGGTGTTGAGGACGGCCGTGCGCAGCCGCTCGTCGGTGAAGACGAACGAGAAGTTGGAGAGGCCGACGAAGTGGCGCTCGCCCGGCTTGAGGATGTTCCACTGGAAGGTGGAGATGATCAGCGTGGCCACGAAGGGCAGCTGCGTGACGACGATGGTGAAGATCAGCGCGGGCAGCAGCGGGACGCGCCGCTTCCACTTGGCCGCCGAGCCCGAGGACTTCCGGGGACGGACGGGTGGGGGAGCCTGCCTGGGGGGTGCGGTGAGCGTGGTCATGAGAACTTTCCTCCGCCGGTGACGGCCGGGGTCGGTGAAGCGGCGCCCGGCCGGTGTCAGGGCCGGCCGGGCGCTGAAGGTCACTTCTGGTAGGTCTTGGCGACGTCCTCGGCGAGCTTCTGGCCGTCGTCCAGTGCCTTGTCCACGCTGGTCTTGCCGGCGATGGCGGCGGAGATCTCCTGGGTGACCTTGGTGCCCAGGTCCTGGAACTCGGGGATGGCCACGTACTGGATGCCCACGGTCGGCCTCGGCTGGACGCCCGGGTTCGCCGGGTCGGCGCCCTCGATGGACTTCAGCGTGATGTCACCGAACGACGCGGCGGCCTTCTTGTACTGCGGGATCTCGTACGTGCTGGCCCGCTTGCCGGCCGGGACACGCGCCCAGCCGAGCTTCTCGCCGACCAGGTTCTCGTACTTCTTGCTGGACGCCCACAGCATGAACTGCGAGGCGGCGTCGGCGTTCTTCGTGGTCTTCGGCATCGCCCACGACCAGGCCCACAGCCAGCCGCTGCTGTCCGTCTCGACGGTCGGCGCGTACGCGTAGCCCACGCTGCCCGCGATCTTGCTGGAGGCGGGGTCCTCCAGGGAACCGGCGGCGCTGGTCGCGTCGTACCACATCGCGACCTTCTTCTGGCTGAGCGCGTTCAGGCACTCGGTGAACCCGGCCTGCGGGGCGCCGGACTCGCCGTGCTCCTTGACCAGCTTGACGTAGAACTCGGTGGCCTTCTTGAAGCCGCCGGTGTTGACCTGCGCCTTCCAGTCCTTGGTGAACCAGGTGCCGCCGAAGGTGTTGACCATGGACGTCAGCGGCGCGCCCAGCTCGCCCCAGCCGGCCAGCCCGCGCAGACAGATGCCCTTCATACCGGGCTCGGCGCCGTCGACCTTGGCCGCGATGTCGGCGATCTGCTGCCAGGTCGGGTGTTCGGGCACCGTGATGCCCTTCGCCTTCATGACGTCCTTGTTGTACATGAGCATCGAGGACTCGCCGTAGAACGGCAGGGCGTAGAGCTTGCCGTCCGAGCCGGTGAGCGACTGGACCATCGGCTTGAGCAGGTCGGCCTTGTCGAAGCTGGTGTCCTTGTCGGCGTAGGTGCCGAGGTCGTGCAGCCAGCCGTTCTTCTCCCAGATGGGCACCTCGTAGGCGCCGATGGTGGCGACGTCGTACTGACCCGCCTGGGTGGCGATGTCCTGGGTGACTTTGTCGCGCAGCTCGTTCTCGGGAAGGATCGTGAAGTTGACCTTGATCCCGGTGTCCTTGGTGAAGTTGTCCTTGGTCAGCTTCGCGATGTCCTCCATCTGCGGGTTGCCGACCATCAGGACGTTGATGCTCTTGCCCCCGTCCGAGGACCCGCCGGCCCCGGCTCCGGAACAGGCGGTGGCGAGCAGGGCGGTGGCAGCGGCGCCGGCTATGAGGGCGTATCTGGTCGATCGCATGTGACGGGGGACCTCTCGTGCGGGATGCGTCCCTGGGGGGTCGGGCGCGTTTCGATGGCGGAATTATTAGCAGGAGACTGCGCCTTTGTTAACGTATTTTGCGAGATAACTTTTCGTTATTTATCGTTAAGGTGGCTCGGAGGGGGTGTGAGGAGGGTGCCGGGACCCGCCTCTGTGGCGTGATCCGGCGGACGGGTCTCAGGCCTCCGGCGCGTCCAGGCGGGACCAGACCGGCCCGAGGGCCTCCAGCGCCTCCCGGTACACCTCGTACGCCTCGTCGAGGACGGCGACCCGGTCGGGGCGGGGTTCGTGGCGTCGGAGGACGGTGGCCCCGGCGCGCGGGTCCGTCACGTCGTCGAGCAGCCCGACGGCCGTGGCGGCCAGCAGGGCCGCGCCCCGGGCCGCGCTCTCGCGCACGTCGGTCACCACGACCGGCCGCCGCAGCGCGTCGGCGAACATCTGGCTCCACACCTCGCTGTGCGCGGCGCCCCCGGTCAGCCGGGCCGCCCCGGTGACCGGCAGCTTCGAACAGAGCGCGTCGACGTGCCAGCGGTGATTGAGTACGACGCCCTCCATCAGGGCCCGCAACAGATGCCCGCGCTCGTGCCAGCCACGCAGCCCGAGGAACGTCCCGGAGGTGGGATGCGGATGCGGGGAGCCGTAGACGAACGGGTGGAACAACACCTCCGACGGCCCCGCCAGATGGGCCTCGACCTCGCGGCCGATCGTCTCGTGGACGCCGTCCCGCTGCTCGGCCGGGCTGCCCGTGACCCGCAGGAACCACTCCAGGTTCGCCACCGACGCCGGCGAGGTGGACATGGTCATCCACTGTCCGGGGCGGACGAAGTGACGGACCTGCCAGCGCGGATCGACGACCGGGTGCTCGACGACCACCTGGTTGATGCTGAACGACCCGGCGATCAGGCACAGTTCGCCCGGCACCGTGCCGCCGATCCCGAGCGCGGCGGCGTCGACGTCGTGGGCGCCCGCGACGACGGGCGTGCCGGCGGCGAGCCCGGTGAGGGCCGCGGCCTCGGGGGTGACGGTCCCGCTCACCGCGTCGCACGCGAGTACCGGCGGCAGCAGGTCGGAGAGCGCGCCGAGACCGAACAGATCGAGCAGTTCCGGTGAGTAGCCGCCCCGCCGCATGTCCGTGAACGAGGCGCTGGCGTCCGTGGGATCGGTGGCCACCGCGCCCGTCAGCCTCAGCCGCAGCCAGTCCTTGCAGGACAGCAGCCAACGGGCCTCGTGAACCACCTCGGGCTCATGGCGGACCAGCCAGGCCAGCAGGGCGGCCGGGGAACCCGCGAAGGGCACCGTGCCCGACAGCTCCAGGGCGCGCGACCAGACCGGAGTGCCCCGCCACTCCGCCAGCACCGGTTCGGCGCGCGTGTCCATCGCCACGATCGCGGCCCGGACCGGCCGGCCCCCCTCGTCGACGGCGTACAGACCGTCGCCGTGCGCGGCGAGTCCTACCGCGGCGACGGCCCGGCCCGCGTCCGGACCCGCCTCGGCGAGACAGGCCGCGATGGCCTGCCGCGCCGTTCGCCATACGTCGTCCATGTCCCGCTCGACCCAGTGGGGCCGAGGGGTGCTCAGCGGAAGCATGCCGCTGCCGCGCGCGACCGGTCGGCCGGTGGCGTCGAACAGCACGGCCTTGGTCACCGTGTGTCCCGCGTCGACACCGAGCACCAAATCACGCGTCACGGCTCACACCCGCCCCAGGTCGCGCGACCGGAACAGGCGACGCGGTCTCCTCGCGTACCGAAACCACACAGACCACAACTCGATCGTCCCACGCGCGAGGTCGGCGGGGCCGGACCACCACCGGGACACCGCGTCCAAGGGGGTCCTCTTCGGACGGGAAGCGCATGTCGTCGGCGGACGGGACCAGAGCGGCACCGTATCCATGGCCTGTGAACGATCCCTTCGCGCTGTCGCCACTGCCGGGCCCCGGACAACACGACCGCAGTGCGCCCTCCTGCGCGTCGTGTGCCCCCTGCCGAGAACTGATCAGAGGTGGGCAGTATGGAGACGGTTGGCGTGTATTCATGCTGCTTCGCCGCGAGTTGGGGGACTGGTCGCTGATGCGGGTCTTGAGGGGTCGGGGTGGCAGCTAGCCGATTGGCGAACACCGGGCTGCGCAACGCCCTCGCGGAAGCGGGCTGGACCTTGCACGAGCTGGCCCGCGCGGTCAACGCGGCGGGAGCCGAGGGCGGGATGCGGCTGCGCTACGACCGCACCTCGGTCTCCCCTTGGCTGGCCGGAACCCGGCCCCGCCCCGCGGTCCGGTTGCTGATCGCCGAGGTGCTGTCCCGTCGGCTCGGCAGAGCGCTTGCCCCGGAGGACTGCGGGTTCGACACCGGCGGGCCCGGGGCGGTCGTGACCGCGCACATACCCGGTGACGCGGACGCCACCGTCCGGCGCTTCGCCGAACTCTGCCGGGGCGACGTGGTGCTGCGGCCGGCGCCCTCCGAACCGCTGCCGGTCGGGACGTCTCCGGTGCCGGTCTGGTCCGGACTCCCGGCACCTGCGGTCCTGCCGGAGACCGGGCCGGGCGATCCCGCCATCGAGGCGCTCGACGGGCCCAACTCCTGCTGCGGCACGCCCAGATCGACGAGGCGCTCGTCGAGGTCCGCGCCTTTCTCGACCTGTACCGATGGCTCCACTCGGCCCCGGCCGATGACGCCGGCCGTGAACGCCGGGCCCTGCTGCACCCGTTGCGGCGCTCGCCGTCCGCGCGGGCGGTCCTGGAGGAAATGGACAGCGCCTTGAGGGGGTGTCCCTCGGCCGACCGCGAGCACGTGGGCCGTGCCTAGGGAGGGGCGCGACGCGTCGGTCTGTTCGCCTTCTCAGCGCGACCGGCCGCTCAGGTCGTCCACCAGCAGGTGCAGCGGCCGGGAGCGTTCGTGGGCCGGCAGGGAGTCGGTGAGGCCGAGTAGGTCGAATGCTTGGGCGATGATCTCCACCTCGTCGACCGAGTCGGCGCCCAGTTCCTGAAGCGTCTCGTCGAGGGAGACCTCGCCCGGGGGCAGGTGCAGGATCTCCTCCACGGCCTCCCGCAGCAGGCGGATGGCGCATACGGCGAGGAGTCGGCCGTCGGCCCGGTCATGAGCGCTGATGTCCAGCACCTCGTCGCCGACGCCGCCGGAGGGGACGTACGCGCGGACGGTGAGGGTGACAGTGGTGCCGGTGTCGGCGTTGCCGAAGTAGCAGAGCTTCTGGTCGATGACCAGGCGGCGCAGGAACTCCTCGTCGCTACGGCCGAGATGGCGCCAGTACGCGAGGACGGCGGCGTCGATGATGCTGAAGTAGGCGGCGAAGTAGACGAGGCCGACGCCGTTGAGGTCACGGACCGGGTCGATACGGTGGTCCGTCGTGTAGGGCGGGGATGCGGCGGTGCGCGTGTCCTGGCGGCCGTCGACGAGGAGCGAGCCGGCGCGTCGGGCCGACGACGTGATCGCCCTGGGGGAGAACTCCCGGGGGAGCAGGGGCAGTTGGTCGTGGGTGAAGCCGACCGGCGAGGCGCTGACCAGGCCGGTGTTCCCGCCCTCGCGGGACCGGCGTCTCCCCGGGATTTCCCGTACGCCGACTACTCGCCTGCGGAGTCCACGGCCCGGAGGCGGATCATCGGCTTCCGGCCGGGAGCGGCGTCGGCGTCCGTGTCCGCGTCGAGGAACCGGGTGATCGCCTGCAGAGCCTGGCCGAGGGTCGTGCCGAGCGGTGGGTCGGTCGGCTCGTGGGGCTGGAGGGCCCAGTGTTCGACCGCGACGCGCAGCGCGGTGTTCATCATGCCCGCCTCCAGACGGACGGTCAGGTCGTCCTCGGAACGGCCGGTGCCTTCGGCGATCAGGCCGGCCAGGATGCCTTCGGCGTCGAAGTGCGCCTCCAGCCAGACGGCGCGCAGTCCGGGCTCGTCCCGGCTCAGGCGGATGAGACCGCGCAGGGTTTCCAGGTGCTGCGCGACAGGGGTGCCGGGATCCTCCAGGACCGAGAGCGCCTCGGCGAGCGTACGGCTGCCGTTCCAGTAGTCGCGCAGACGCCCGGTCAGGTCCTCGATGCCCACCGTGAGCAGGGGGCGCGCGCACTCCTCCTTCGAGCGGAAGTAGCGCCACAAGGTGCGAGTGGAGAGTCCGGCGGCCGCTGCGATGTCCTCCGCCGTCGTTCCCGCCACGCCCCGCTCGACGAACAGCCGTACCGCCTCGTCGGCGATCTCCATGCGCGTCGCTTCACGGCGCCGTTCCGTCAACGGAGGTCGCCCCACGCCCGCACCGGGTCGCCCGGCCATCCGTTCCTCCTCGCCTCGGTGCGGTGATCCTAATTGATGTCACGATGTGACTTCATGGCGCGCCACGACAGAAAGCAGTACGGTGTTGCCGCACCACCAGCCCCCCACGCAAGGAATGCCCCATGGCCATCACAGGTCTGTACGGCAGAGGCGTCATCGTCATCATCACCGGAGCCTTCGGGCCCCTCGCGGTGAGGTGCCCGGGCGACCTGGGTCGCATCGCCGCCCACGAGTAGCAGTCCTTGCCCTCGTCCGCTCTCCGTCCGGTGCGACCGCCGGCCTGACGGCGCCACGCCCCCGCTCATGGCCCCGGCGAGGGTCCCGAATATCCCAATTGACATGTGCGCGACATTGGCGAATCGTCCCCACCTTTCGACTGGAGTCCCATGTCCGACAACTCCCCTTCCCCCACACTCACCCGCCGCAGACTGCTGACCGCGACCGCACTCGGCGCGGCCGCCGTGGGCGGATCCGTGACCGGCGCGGGCCGGGCCCGCGCCGCGACCTCCGCCGCCGCGCCCTCCGTGACCGAGCGGCGCGAACGCGTCGTCGTCGTGGGCACCGGCTTCGGCGGCGGCGTCACCGCGCTGCGACTGGCCCAGGCGGGGGTGTCGACCCTGGTTCTGGAGCGGGGTCTGCGCTGGCGCACCGGCCCGAACGCCACCACGTTCTGCCGCTTCGCCAACATGGACAACCGTTCCGCCTGGCTGACCGACCATGCCGTCGTCGGCGGTGTCGACAAGACATGGACGCCTTTCACCGGCGTACTCGAACCCGTCGTCGGCAACGGCATGACCGCGATGGTCGGGGCCGCGGTCGGCGGCGGCTCGCTCATGTACCACGGCATGACCCTGCAGCCGACGAAGGCGAACTTCGCCACGTCGATACCGGTGGCGGCGGGCCTCTACGACGACCTGAACCTGTGGGCGTACCCCACCGTCGCCCGGATGCTGGGCATCTCCACCATCCCGTACGACCTGCTGGCCTCCGCCCCTTACACGTCCTCCCGTCTGTTCCAGGAGATCGCGCCCAAGGCGGGCCTGACCCCGTTCAAGGTGCCGCTGCCCATCGACTGGAGCTATGCCCGGGGCGAGTTGACCGGCCAGTACGAGCCGACCTACACCAACAGCGACATCGCCTTCGGCGTCAACAACGGCGGCAAGCACTCCATCGACGTCACCTACCTCGCCCAGGCGGAGTCCACCGGCCTGGTCGAGGTGGCACCCCTGCACGTCGTCCGCGACCTCGCCCTGGGCGCGGACAAGCGCTGGGTGCTGTCCGTCGACCGCATCGACACCGCCGGCACCGTCCAGGAGCGGATCCGGATCACCGCCGACGCGGTGTTCCTCAACGCCGGTTCGCCCGGCACGACCCGACTCCTGGTCAAGTCCCGCGCCAAGAACCTGATCCCGGACCTGCCCGACGCCATCGGCACCCAGTGGGGCAACAACGGCGACCGGATCTGGGCCTGGATCAACCCGACCGGCGACGCCGGCACCCAGCAGGGCGGTCCGGCCTCTATCGGCGGCACCGACCCCACCAGCCCCATCCCGCTCACCGTCGTCCACGCCGGCTCGCCCATCCAGCAGCCCGGCCTCACCGCGCTGACCGTGGTCGGCTTCGGCATCGTCGACGGCGCGGGCACCTGGGCGTACGACGCCACGACCGACGACGCCGTCCTGACCTGGCCCACCGACGCCGACGCCGCGCTCCAGGCGCTGATCGCGACCCGGATGAGGGCCATCGCCACGGCGGGCGGCGGCATGATGATCGACACCAACGCGAACGCCCCCTCCACCTGGCACCCCCTGGGTGGCGTCCCCATGGGCGACGCCGTCGACCTCACCGGCCGCGTCCTCGGCCACAAGGGCCTGTACGTCCTCGACGGCGCCCGTATCCCCGGCTCCACCGGCGCCTGCAACCCGTCCATGACCATCGCCGCCCTCGCCGAGCACAGCATGCGGACCATCGTCCGCCAGGACGTCGGCCGCACTTTCTGACCGAGGAGATGTCATGCGTATGAAGACCCCATGGGCGGGAAGAGCCCGCCCTCGACTCCTGACGGCAGCCGCGCTGATCCTCCCGCTCCTGCTCGGAACCTCCTCGGCGGTCGCCGCGCAGTCCGGTGCCACGGGCTCGGCGCAGGCTGCCCGGTCCGCCGCGAGCCCGACGGTCACCGGACCGGTGACGGGCGGAAACGGTTCCGTCGTGCTGCAGGCGACGGCGTTCGACCTCGGCAGCGTGGGATACACACGGTCCGAGTACTTCCTGTCCGGCACCGCCGAGTCCTACGTACCCGAGGAGCCCCTCGACGCCGACGGCCGCTGGCAGGTCACGTCGGCGAGCAGTGCGCCGTACACCACCCGGATCGTCGTGAACCGGCCCGCCGATCCCGCCCGTTTCAACGGGACCGTCGTCGTGGAGTGGCTGAACGTCAGCGGCGGCCTTGACGCCGCCCCGGAGTGGATCTACGCCCACAACGAACTGATCCGCGAGGGCTACGCCTGGGTGGGCGTCTCCGCCCAGGCCACCGGAGTGACCGCCACCAAGGCCGCGGACCCGGTTCGCTACGCGGACCTGTCCCACCCCGGCGACAGCTACTCCTACGACATCTTCAGTCAGGCCGGCCAGGCCGTACGGGACTCCGCGGCCACGGTCCTCGACGGGCTCCGCCCCCGCGTCGTACTGGCCAACGGCGAGTCGCAGTCCGCGTTCCGCCTCACCACCTACATCAACGCGATCCAGCCCCTGGTGTCGGTGTACGACGGTTTCCTTGTCCACAGCCGGCGCGACATCGGCGCGCCCCTCTCGCAGGCACCCCAGGCGGACGTCCCGACTCCGGCGGTCGTCCGCTTCCGCCCGGACCTGGACGCACCGGTGCTCGTCGTCCAGGCCGAGACCGACGTGATCGCGCTCGGTTCCCTGTCGGCCCGGCAGGCGGACTCGCACCGCCTCCGGCTCTGGGAGGTGGCCGGCACCGCCCACGCCGACGCCTACATCGGCCTCGGCACGATCGACGACGGCAGCGGTGTCGCAGGCCTCCAGGGGCTGAAGGCCATGCTCAGCCCGCCGACCCGGACCGGCTGCGGCTCGCCGATCAACACCGGCCAGGCGCACTACGTCCTGGACACCGCAGAGTTCGCGCTGAACCGCTGGGTGAAGACCGGCGTCCCTCCGGCCAGGGCACCCCGCCTCCAGGTGGACACCTCCGGTTCCACGCCCGCCTTCGTCCTGGACACCCACGGCAATGCCGTGGGCGGCGTCCGCACACCGTCGGTCGACGTGCCGGTCGCCGTCCTGTCCGGCCTCGGGCAGACCGGGGCGTCGTTCTGCTTCCTGTTCGGTACGACCACCCCCTTCGCCGCCGAGAAACTGGCGGCCCTGTACCCCGACCACGCCACGTTCGTCGCGAAGTGGACGGCCGCGACCGTACGAGGGGCCGCCGCGGGTTTCATCCGCCCGGCCGACGCGGCTGAACTGATCGGAGCGGCCACCGACTCCGGCATCGGCGGCTGACGCACGACGGGCGAGGCTCCCCGGCGGGCGGGAGACGAGGCGTCAGATGCCTCGACTCCCGGCGCGGGGAGCCTCGTTCGATACGCGTAGGTGCCCGTACCCGGGGCACCCGTCTCCTCCCGACCGACCAAGGGAGCAGACTCGTGATCATCGCCGTAATTGTCGGAGTGTGTGTCGTCCTGGCCGTGCTGGCCTTCTTTGTCCCGCGTCTCTCCCGCCACCCCGAACGCGGTACGCAGCGTTCGCTCGGCGCCGGCGCGCGGACCGGCGGAAAGGCGCCCGGCTTCCTGGGCAAACTTCTCAGCAAGCCGTTCCGGTCGAGTTCCCGAGCCGTGGGCCGCAGTGGCTCGGCCGGCCGCCGCACGCGTGGCCGCATGCCCTTCTGACGACCGCCCGTCCGTCCCACAACCGTCCGGCTGTACGGTTCTCCCCGCGGCAAGATCGCGTTCCTCGTCTCGCCGTACGGACGACAGGAGGGGACGTTCTCGATGGGGACCGTCGTACACGTGCCGCAGACGCGGGACATGATCGGGGAGGAACTGTCCGGAGACGAGGCGCTCACCGCGCTGAGGCACTACGGCGGCCGCCGACTGCTCCTCGACGCGTTCTCCCGCTTCCGTTACGCCGACGGCTTCACCAACTCCCGTTCGCTCGCGTTCCAGATCGTCGTGGGCCTGGTGCCGTTCACCATCGCGCTGGTCGGCGTGGCCACCACCGTGCACACGGAGAGTGTGGGGCGGATCATCGAACTCACCCTGGGGCAGATCGTCCCGGGCGCCAGCGCGAGCCTGGTCGAGGACGCTCTGGACGCCACCGCGCGCAGCGCCGGTTCCGGAATCGGGAACGCCGTCGCCATGTGGCTCGGCCTGGCCTTCGCCGTACTCAACCTCGCCTCGGCTATGGGGCAGGTCGAGCGGGGCGCCAACCGCATCTACGGCATCGAACGCGACCGGCCGTTCCTGGCCAAGTACGGCCGTTCCCTGCTCCTCGCGCTCACGGCGGGCATGCCGATGGTCCTGGGATTCCTCGTGCTCGTCGCCGGGGATGCCATCGGGAACGCGGTGGTGGAGGCCCTCGGCTGGTCCCGGGAACTGCTCGACTGGTGGCGGCCACTCGAAGTGCCCCTGGGAGTGGTGCTCGCCTGGGTCGCGTCGGCGGTGATCTTCCGCTGGGCTCCGCGCAGGGACCAACCGGGCTACACCTGGCTCGCGTTCGGCTCGGCGGTCCACCTGGTCCTGTGGATCACGGCCACCTGGCTGCTGGCGCTGTACGTCGCCAAGAGCGGAGCGTTCGGCGCGGTGTACGGACCACTGACGGCGTTCGTCGCCCTGCTGCTGTGGGCCAACCTGACCGGTGTGGCCCTGTTCCTGGGCATCGCCTTCGCGGCCCAACTCGAAGCGGCCCGGGCGGGGATCACCGAGGCGGTGCAGCCGGATCCGGGGCCGGGTCCGTGAGCCGGGCCACCCGACTTCCTCAAGGAGCCAGGTCTCAACGGGCGAGCTTGTTGACCTTGCGGATCTGTCCGTCGAAGGCCCCGGCGGGCAGGATGCGACGCGCCGTGCTGATGCGCCGGGCGTTCCTGCTGGCGCCGTACCGCAGCTTCGGCTTGGAGTCGGTGGCGGCCGCGACGATCGCCTTCGCGACGGTGGCGGGGTCGTCGCCGTCGTTGTTGAACGTCGCCGCCAGTCGGTCGGCGATGCGCCGCTGCTCCGCGTAGATCTGCAGGGGCATGTCGGGTGCGACGGCGTTCGACTCGAAGGAGGTGTTGGTGCCGGCCGGTTGGACGAGAAGGGCCCGGACCCCGTGTTCGCGTATCTCGTGGTCCAGGGACTCGGTGTACCCCTCGATCGCGTGCTTCGACGCCGCGTAGGCGGCCATGTAGGGCGCGGGGATGAACCCGAGGATGGACGAGATGTTGATGATCCGTCCGTTTCCCCGGCCGCGCATGTGCGGCAGGACGGCCTTCGTCATGCGCATCACGCCGAAGACGTTGATGTCGAAGACGCGCTGAGCCCGCGCGACGGAGTTCTCCTCGTCGGCGCCCGAGGAGCCGATGCCGGCGTTGTTGACGAGGACGTCGATCCGCCCGAACCGAGCGATCACCTCCTTGACCGCGGTGGTGACCGAGTCGTCGTCGGCCACGTCGAGGGCGAGGAAGGTCAAGCCGTCGCGACGGGCGACGCCCGATGCCCTCCGGCTCGTTCCCACCACGTCGAAGCCCCCTGCGGCGAGCGCGAGGGCGGCCGCCTTTCCGATGCCGGAGGACGCACCTGTCACGAGTGCCACCGGCCGGGTTGTCGTCATCGCGGTCTCCTGAAAGGTCTGGGGAAGTCGGCTTGCAAGCTCATAGTATTACAGTCATACTTCAATGGTCGACGCAATGCTGAGGAAATCGACCGCTCCGAGCTCCGGCGCCCTCGCGGAGCCCCACCCCGAAGGGCACGACCATGAATGACTCACAAGAAGTACGAGACGGCGTCGTGACGTCGTACACGAACGCACCGACCCGCACCGTCACCGCCGGGGGAGTGACCTTCGCCTACCGCGACCTGGGTCCCCGGTCAGGTGTCCCGGTGGTCTTTCTCAACCATCTCTACGGGGTTCTCGACAACTGGGACCCCCGGGTCGTCGACGGCATCGCCGCCAAGCGCCGGGTCATCACGTTCGACAACAGAGGCGTCGGCGCCTCCACCGGCTCGACCCCGCGCACCATCCAGGGGATGGCCCAGGACGCCGTCACCTTCATCCGGGCGCTCGGGCTGGAGTACGTCGACATCCACGGCTTCTCGATGGGCGGCATGATCGCCCAGGTGATCGTGCAGACCGATCCGCAGCTCGTCCGCAAGCTGATTCTCACCGGCACCGGTCCTGCGGGCGGCGAGGGCATCAAGAACGTGACGGTGTTGTCGCACCTCGACACCGCCCGTGCCCTGCTCACCTTCCAGGATCCGAAGCAGTTCCTCTTCTTCACCCGCGCCGCGGGCGGGCGCCGGGCCGGCAAGGAGTTCCTGGCCCGGCTGAAGGAACGTACCGCCGACCGGGACGAGGCGATGTCCCCGATCGCGTACAACAACCAGCTCAAGGCCATTCACCGCTGGGGCCTGGAGCAGCCCCAGGACCTCTCCGGCATCACCCAGCCCGTGCTCGTCGCGAACGGTGACAGCGACCGGATGGTTCCGTCGAGAAACTCGGCCGACCTCGCACGACGGCTGCCGAACGCCGAATTGGTGATCTATCCCGACGCCGGGCACGGCGGCATCTTCCAGTTCCATCGGCAGTTCGTGGAGACGGCTGTCGAGTTCCTCGAACGGTAGAAGGGGAAGGTGCGGACGCGGCCTCGGCGGATCGCTCAGCTCTTCAGTCAGGGGCGGTGGCCGTAGGTGGCCCCGTCATCCCATGAATGCGAGCGCGTTCTCGATTCCCCGCTCAAGGACGTCGTCGGCGAACTTCCGGTCGGAGACGGCACGGGACAGCTGCAACGTCCCCACCAGCATGGTGAAGAGCCCGATGGCCGTTCCGCGAGCGGACTTCGGATCCTCGGGCGTCAGACGGGCGGCGATCTCCCCCAGGATGGCCCGCGCGCCGTCGGTGTACGCCTGCTTGGTCCCGCCCTCGCAGCGGCCGACCTCGTCGAGCAGGGCTGCGGAGGGGCATCCGAGGCCGGGGTTGTCCCGGTGCTCGGGAGACAGATACTCGCGAACGAGGTCCTCCAGTCCCGGGCGGCCGGGGCGCAGGGTGCCGTACCTCTCGACCTGGGTGCGCAGTTCGTCGGCCACGACATGGGCGACGAGGTCGTCCTTCGATGCGAAGTGGGCGTAGAAGGCTCCGTTGGTGAGCCCCGCGTCCGACATCAGCGTGGAGATGCCCGAGCCGTCGATGCCGTCCTGCTTGAAGCGGTGGCCGGCCTTCTCGATGATGCGCTGCCGGGTCACCTGCTTGTGCTCCTTGGCGTAACGCACCACGAGCTGCCTCCATTTGCTCCGTAGGGTCAGTTGCCTCTTGCCCAAGAGTAATCCATGACCTTACGTGCGTAATATCATGGCCGGAGGCGGGCCCCGGGTCCGAGTCGGGCGGTGATGTCGCCAGGGGTGAGGGTCGAGTGCTCGGCGGAGCACTCGACGACGACGCGGACCGGGGCGTCGCAGTCGGTGTGGCGGATGTCCAGTACGGGGCCCTCGGGGCCGAGGGCGTGTTTCTCGCCCCACTGGCTCAGCGCCAGCAGGACCGGCCACAGGTCCCAGCCCTTGCGGGTCAGGCGGTACTCGTTGCGGGCGCGGCTGCCCGGCTCCTGGTAGGGGACGGTCTTGAGGACGCCCGCCGAGATCAGCTTCCGGAGGCGGTCGCTGAGGACGGCCTCCGACAGGCCGATATGGCGGTGGAAGTCGTCGAAGCGGCGGACCCCGTTGACGGCGTCACGCAGGATCAGCAAGGTCCATTTCTCTCCGACCACGTCGAGCGTGCGCTGGACGGGGCAGTTCTCGGTGCTCGCCTCAAGCCACTCCATCTCGCCATCGTACGACCCTGACTTCGTCATTGACAGTCAGCTGAATCCACGGCTAGCTTCATTTGCAAAAGTCAGAGGACGGGAAGGTGCTCGGTCGTGGGACGGACGCGTACGTATCAATGGGAAGATCCCGCGATCCTGGCGGAGGCCGCCGGGCGCATGGCCGGCATCGACTTCCTGCGCGAGCTGCGGGAGGGGCGCCTGCCGGGGCCGCCCATCAACTACTCCATCGACTTCGCCCTCGACGAGGTGGAGCCGGGCAGGGCGGTCTTCTCCCTGACGCCGGGGGAGGAGCACTACAACCCCATCGGCAGCGTGCACGGGGGCATCTTCGCCACCCTGCTCGACTCGGCGGCGGGCTGCGCCGTCCAGTCCACCCTCCCGCAGGGCATGGCGTACACCTCGCTCGACCTGACGGTGAAGTTCCTGCGCCGGATCACCGTGGACACGGGTACGGTGCGCGCCATCGGCACGGTGGTCAGCAAGGGCCGTCAAACCGCCCTGGCCCAGGCCCAGTTGGTCGACGGGGCGGACCGTCTGCTCGCCCACGCCACCAGCAGCTGCATGCTCTTCCCGGTGCCTCCGGCGAAAGGGTGACCCCGTGTCAGGCCGGACGGACGCTTGCCGGGCTGCCCGGACAGGGCCGGCCCTGAAATGGGTTCGCCCACGCTCGACTCGTCGGGTACGTTCGCGGGGTTGTTCTCACTGCTGGGAGCCCTGCTCCCGGGCAGTTGACCGGCGGTTCCCAGGCTGAGAGCAGGTTTCGTCAATGGCATGTCGTATCAGTGAGCTGGTGCTCGGTTGCCGTGATCCCGAGGTGCTGGCGCGGTTCTGGTGCGAGGTCCTGGACTTCGTCGTGCTCGATCGCGAGGACGACGGCTCGTTGGAGATCGGGCCGCGCGAAGGGTTCGGCGGTCCGCAGCCGACGATCATCCTCAGCCGCAGGGACGAGCCGGAGAGGGGGAAGTCCCGGCTGCACATCGACGTCAACGCCACCGACCGCGACCAGGACGCCGAACTCGAACGCCTTCTGAAGCTCGGCGCGCGCCCGGCCGACATCGGCCAGACGGGGGAGGAGCAGTGGCACGTCCTGACCGACCCCGAAGGCAACGAGTTCTGCCTGCTCCGGGCCCGCCTCGCTCCGCTCTGAGCAGATCCACGCCTGATACCCGGCGAGCAAGGAACAGTGACGGACACGACAGCCGGAGCCGTCGTCGGTGCGGGATGCTGAACCATGACTGACACCACTGTGGCGGACGAGGTTCTCGCCCACGTCGACCGGGGCGTCGGCCGGATCCTGCTGAACCGGCCCAAGGCGCTCAACGCCCTGACGACGGACATGGTCGCCGCCATCGACAGCGCGCTCGTCGGGTGGGAGCACACGCCGCTGTCCGCCGTGGTGCTCGCCGGCACCAGCCCGAAGGCGTTCTGCGCCGGCGGGGACATCCGTACGATCCGCGAGCACAGCCTGGCCGGGGACGCCGAGGCCAGTGAGCGGTTCTTCGCGTCCGAGTACCGGCTCAACGCCCGGATCGCCGAGTATCCCGTGCCGGTCGTGTCGCTCATCGACGGTGTGTGCATGGGCGGCGGTCTCGGTCTGTCCGTCCACGGCGGCTTCCGTGTCGTCACCGAGCGCGCGGTGCTGGCGATGCCGGAGACCGCGATCGGGTTCTTCCCGGACGTCGGGGCCAGCTACTTCCTACCGAGGCTGCCGGGCGCGATCGGCATGTACCTGGGGCTGACCGGGCACCGGCTCGACGCGGCCGACGCCCTGTACACGGGGCTGGCCACGCACTTCGTCCCCGCGGACAGGCTCGACGCGGTCGCGGACGCCCTGGCCGACCACCCCGGCGACCCGGTGGATGTCGTATTGAACCGTCTCGCCGGCCGTTCCCCGGTGGGGGAGAGCGGGCTGGCGGCGGTACGCGGGGACATCGACGGGGCGTTCGGCGCGCCGACCCTCGGCGAGATCGAGAAACGCCTGCACCACCTCGACACCCCGTGGGCGACAGCCGCGCTGGCCGCTCTGGAGTCCGCCTCGCCGCAGAGCCTGGAGATCACCCACGCCCTGCTGACGCGGGGCAGACAGCGCACCTTGCGCGAGTGTCTCGACGCCGAACTCGCTCTCACGCGCACGACCATCCGTACGCCGGACTTCCTGGAGGGTGTCCGTGCGGCCCTCGTCGACAAGGACCGCAGTCCCGTCTGGGCGCGTGCGTCGCACGGCGGACGGACGCCGCCGGCCTGAGCATGCGGCTCCGGTCGGCCCGGTCTCAGTCGCTCTCGGGCGCCATCGTGACCACGACCTTGCCGGCCGTGGTGCGGCCCTGCTCGACGTACGCCATCGCCTCCAGCGTCCGGTCGAACGGGAACGTCCTGTCGATGACCGGGCGGAGCTGCCCGCTGTCGTACAGGGCGCCGAGCTCGCGCAGCTGGGAGCCGTTGGCCCGCATGAAGAAGAACTCGTAGCGCATGCCCAGCGCCCTGGCCCGCTTACGGACCTTGCGGCTGAGCGCGTTCATGACCACACCCATGAACGAGGGGGCGCCGAGCTGCTTGGCGAACCCGGCGTCCGGCGGGCCGACGACACCGATGGCCAGGCCACCGGGCTTCAGTACGGTCAGTGACTTCTCCAGGTTGGTGCCGCCCAGGGAGTCCAGCACCAGGTCGTAGCCGGACAGCACCTGGGAGAAGTCCTCCTTGGTGTAGTCGACGACGATGTCGGCGCCGAGACTCCTGACCAGCTTCTCGGTGTCGGGGGACGTGGTCGTCGCCACCTCGGCGCCGAGGTGCTTGGCGAGCTGGACGACCGTGGACCCGAGGCCGCCGGCACCGGCGTGGACGAGGACCTTGTGGCCCGGCTTCACCTGGGCGCGGTCGACGAGGATCTGCCAGGCGGCCAGGGCCACCAGCGGCACCGCGGCCGCCTCGTCGAGGGTGAGCGAGGCCGGTTTGGGGGCGACGTCGTCCACGTCGATCGCGATGTACTCCGCGAAGCCTCCGATCCGCAGGTCGCGGGGACGGGCGTAGACCTCGTCGCCGACCTCGAAGCTGTGTACGGCGGAACCGACCCGCGTCACGACGCCGGCCACGTCGTGGCCGAGGACGAACGGGAGCTTGTACTTCAGGAGCTGCTTGAACTCCCCGTTGCGGACCATCTTGTCCAGCGGATTGATACTGGCGGCGCTCACTCTGACCAGGACGTCGCGGTCCCCGACCGCCGGCTCGGCAACCTCTGCGGCGCGTGCGCCGTCCTTGCCGTACCTCTCGACGACGAATGCCTTCATGTCGGCCGCCCTTCTGAGTGATCTTCTCGAATGGTCGATGGCTTGTGTGCTGGTCACGACGCTAATCGCTGAGTATATGAAAGTAAACTCAGGTGAGGTTAGTATCACCCCATGGATGCGAGGACCGAAGCTCATCAGGACGCCGGCATGGACCCCCGTCTCGAACGGGACACGTCGAACTGCTCGATCGCCCGGACCCTTGAGGTCGTCGGTGAGAAGTGGACGATCCTGATCCTGCGCGAGGTCTGGTACGGCTCGTCCCGCTTCGGCGACTTCGAACGCGTCCTCGGCTGCCCCCGCAACCTGCTCGCGGCGCGGCTCCGGATGCTCGTGGAGGAAGGGATCCTGGCCACCGAGACCTACAAGGAGCCGGGCTCGCGGAGCCGGCCCAAGTACGTGATCACGCCCAAGGGCATGGATCTGGTCCCGGCCGTGATGGGGCTCCTGCAGTGGGGCGACCGTTACCGCGCCGACCCCGAGGGTCCGGCCGTACTCACGCGACATCGCGGCTGCGGAGCACACGTCGACGCCCGGATCCACTGCGAACTGGGCCACGCCGTGCAGCCGGAGGACATCGAGAGCGTCCCCGGCCCCGCCTTCCGTATGAAGCCCGCCGGCTGACCTGAGCACGGTCGCGCCGGGACTCGATCGATCCCTGGAAGTGAGCCACTGCGGCCATCGTGAACGATCCGCGCCTAAGCTTGCACAACTGTGAAAAAATTACCCGCAGACTGTGACATACCGGGCAGAAGGAGAATCCTCGTGACCAACCCCGCCGACGAAGTCGGCTACGGGAGCATATGGCTCGACCGCACCGGCCAGGCCGAGGCCTTCGACGCCATCGGCGACCGCTACGACGAGGCCTTCCCGCACAAGGAAGGCCAGATCGCCTCCGCCGAATGGCTCGTCGAGTCGCTGCCGCCCGGGGCCCGGGTGCTGGACCTGGGGTGCGGTACCGGCGTGCCGACCTCCCGCCGGCTCGCGGAGTCGGGCTTCCAGGTCGTCGGGGTCGACCTGTCGGAGCGGATGGTCGCGCTCGCCCACAAATACGTGCCCACCGGGGTGTTCCACCAGGCGGACATCGCCGATCTGCGGCCCGGAGGCCCCCGGGACCTCGGCCGCTTCGACGCGGTGACCGCCTTCTTCTCCCTGCTCATGCTGCCGCGCGCCGAGATTCCCCTCGCGCTGCGCACCATCCACCACGTGCTTCTGCCGGACGGTCTGTTCGCGCTGTCGATGGTGGAGGCCGACGTCGACGACTTCTCGATCCCGTTCATCGGAAGCACCATCCGGGTGTCCGGCTATCTGCGGGAGGAACTGCGCGAGGTCGTCGAGGACGCGGGCTTCGAGGTCGTCGAGGAGTCGTCGTACTCGTACGCTCCGGCCAGCGCGGACGTCCCGCCCGAGGTGCAGATCTTCCTGCGCTGCAGACGGCCCGCCTGACGCCCTCTGATCACCCCGCCCCGGCGGCGGTCCGCACGGTCGGAAGGAAACGCGTGACGAAGCACCTCGGAGCCGATGGAGGCACCGGCGGGCAGGCGGCCGACGGGCACGAGGCCGCTGCTCGCGCGCGTCGGCCGCAGTGTGCGGCTCCGTCGCCCGGGTCCGACGGCCGCTCCGACGGAGCACGCGCGCAGGCAGACGCGAATCCCGGCTCCGGGGGGAGCCGCCGGGCGATGCGTCCGTCGACGGCGGAAGATCCCGCCGTACGACCGGGCAGTTCCCGGCCCGACACCGCCGAGCAGGAGACCGACCGGCTCCGCTACCTCGACGCGGCGACCCGGCAGATCGCCCGTGGCATGAACCTCGACGAGATGCTGCAGGAGCTGTGCCGGGCGGCCGTACCGGCCTTCGCCGATGTGGCGCTCGTTCATCTGTACGCCCCGCTTCCGGTCGGTGACGAGGCCGCCGACCCGCCCGGCGTCCTGCGGCTGCACACGATGGACCGCGCACCCCTGCGGAAGGCGGCCACCCGCGGTTCCAATCCAGTCCCACCGGTCGCCGACACCGCCCGGGCGGCCGAGGTCGTACGGCTGTCTCCCACCGGTCCGCTCGCCAGGCTGCTACGGGCCGGGCGGCCGGTGTTCGGAGACCTTCCGGGCATCCGTTCCGTGGTGGCCGAACTGCTGGGCGTGGCCGACTCTCCCGGCACGGTGCCGCCAGGACGACGGCTGATCCTGGCCCCGCTCCACGGCCGCAGCCACGCCATGGGCAGCGTCGTCCTCATCCGTGGCCCCGGCAGGGCGGACTTCACCGGCGACGATCTGCTCGTCGCCTCCCAGCTCGCCACCCACACCGCACTCGGGATCCACAAGGCGGTGCTGTACACGAGGGAGGCGTCCGTCGCGGACGCGCTCCAGCGCACGATGCTGCCGCCCTCGCTGCCCGAGCCCGCCGGAGTCCAGCTGGCCAGCCGCTATCTGCCGGCCTCACGGACCGCGCAGGTCGGCGGCGACTGGTACGACGCGATCCTGCTGCCCGGCAACCGGGTCGCCCTCGTCATCGGCGACGTGATGGGCCACTCCATGACCTCGGCCGCGATCATGGGCCAGCTGCGCACCATCGTGCAGACCCTGGCCGGCCTCGATCTGCCGCCCGACGAGGTACTGCACCACCTCGACGAACAGGCGGAGCGGCTCGGCAGCGAGCACACCGCGACCTGCCTGTACGCCATGTACGACCCCGTACTGCACCGGTTGCTGGTGTCCAACGCGGGGCATCTGCCGCCGGTGCTCCTGCACCCCGACGGCAGTACGGAGGTCCTGCCGGTGCCGCCCGGAGTACCGATCGGCGTGGGCGGCGGTGGATTCGAGTCCACCGAGATGCACGCACCGGCCGGATCGACGCTGCTGCTGTACACCGACGGTCTGGTCGAGTCCCGTGACTCGGACGTGCTGACCGGAGTGGACCGGCTGCGCGCACGGCTGCGGACCGCCACCTCCGGTTCCGGGCCCCCGGCACCGGCGGAGGTGTGCGATCAGGCGCTCGGCACGCTGGGCGCGGGGGACCGGGACGACGACATCGCGCTGCTGGCCGCCCGGTTCGAGGGCATCCTGCCGGAGACCGTCGCGTACTGGTACATGGCCCCCCGTCCGCAGACCGCGCGACAGGCCCGTCGGCTGACCCGCAGAACACTGCGCGACTGGGGTCTCGACGCCCTGGTGGAGTCCACCGAACTCATGGTCAGCGAGGTCGTGGCGAACGCCGTACGTTTCGCCTCCCGGCCGATCACCCTGCGACTGCTCTGCACGGACGTGCTGCGCTGCGAGGTGGGTGACAACTCGCCGCTGGTGCCGAGGATGCGCCACGCCCGGCTCAGCGACGAAGGCGGCCGGGGGCTCTTCCTGGTGGACCAGCTGGCACAGAGCTGGGGGGTGACCCGGGTGAGCACGGGCAAGGTGGTCTGGTTCGACCAGCCGCTGCCCGGACCGCTCGGCGACCAGGAGCCCGCCTGAAGGCTCCCACCGGAGCACCCCGTTCATGGCGGTGGGCGCCGTCGGTACTACGACGACGCCCACCGCTCGGTAACTCGGCCGGACTCAGCTGCACTTGCGTCCGGTGTTGATGCACTGGACGAGCTTGTTCATCAGCTTCGCGTCGAAGACGTTGATGAAGTCACCGTGGTCGGTGACCGGCTTGTGCTGCTGCTCGGGGAAACCGTCCAACGCGTAGAACGGGGTGGTCTTCCCGTTGTCCTTCACGCTGGGCGCCTTCACCGCGTACACCAGTCGCTGCACCAGCTGCGGGATGGCCTTGAAGCCGGTCGGGCAGTTGCCGGCGGCGTCGGCGAACGCCACGTGGGTGCGGTGGTTGGCGCTGTCGATGTTCGTGCCGTCCCAGCAGCTCTGGAACTTGAAGGTGCGCACCACGTTGCTGCCACGGGGGCAGAGCGGGTACTTGTCCTTCAACTGCACCTTGTTCTCGAAGCCGGTGCAGCTCCAGGAGGCGTTGGCGTTGGCCGTGCCGTTGACGAACGCCTTGGCGTCACCGGTGATGATGCGAAGGAACTTGGGCATTGCCACCACCTTGCCGCGGGGGCTGCCCACGAAGTCAAGAGTGGCCTGCTTGGCCGTCAGGATCCGGCCGGTGTTGCCCTCGGCGCCGCCGCCCAGCTTGTCGTTGTCGAACTCCTTGGTGCCGTCCTGGAGGCGCAGCACCGGCCAGTAGTACGTCGACTTGTCGCCCTGGTTCTGGCAACTGGTCGCGGCCTTGGCGAAGTCCTGGTCGCTGGAGAAGGCGTCGTTGTCCTGGTTGCCGACGTAGTCGTGCACGTGGTGCGCGCCGTTGGTGACACCGGGCGCGACGATCACGTTGTCGCTGTTGTACAGCTTGTTGGCGTTCACCCCGCACTTGGTGACGAAGGAGCCCTTCGACGCCTTCGCCGACCTGGCCGGCGTCTTCACGTTGGCCTTCACCTTGGTGATGTCCACGAAGTCGGCGGCGACCGGGCCGTTGCCGGCAACACCGGCATTGGTGTTGTTGCTCGGGCTGGCGCTGGCGCTGGCGCTGGCACTGGGCTGGCCGGCGGCGGGCTGGTTGCCGGTGGCCTTCAGCGTGCAGGCCGCGAGGGCGTCAAGGCCCTGCGGCTTGGCCGCCACCCGGCCGATGGCGGTGGCGATCCGGTCGATCGTCGCCTTCCGCTTGTCCTTCAGCGGGCCGATGATCGCGTTCTGGGCGAAGTTGGGGTCCTGCGCGATCGCCCTCTGCGAGGTGGAAAGGCGCTGGTACGCCTCGGAGATCTGCTTGTCGAGGAGCGCCAGTTCCCTGTCGACCTGGGCCTTCGCCTGGGCGGGCACGGAGGTCAACTGCTGGCCGACGTCGGGGCAGTCGATGGTGGAGCTGCCGGCCGCGAACACCTGGTTCTGGGCAGAGCCCTTCGACGCGCCGGTCTCGTCGGCCGAGGCGTAGATGTTGACCGCCACCAGCCCACCGGCGCCGATGGCCAGTGCGGCCGCCGCGCCTACCGCCCGGCGGGCAGTCTTCGATTTTCTTCGCGTGTTGCGTGTCATCGGGCCTCTCAAGGACATCTGCCGGAGTCGGCAGGACTTCCGGCATGGGGGAAGCGCGTCCATAGATACGGATGTGAGCGCGGAATACTCAGCGGATTCTCAGGTTCGTAGGTTTCTCCATCCATGAATGGGGCAAGGGTCCACAATCCGGGCCCGGTTCGACGTCGTGACGCGGCAGGGATGCGCCGAACTCCCCGGCCACCGCTTCGAGTAGTGACCGTTCCGCCCCAGCCGCGTCCTTCGGATCGCCGAAGAACCGGCTCGGATCCAGCGCCCGCGGTATCTCCCCGTTCTGCTCGATCTCCCCGTGCGCGTACGTGAACGCGTGCTCCTCGGCGCCGTCCCGTGCCACCGAGAGGTGGAAGAACGGTTCCCCGTGCCATGTCCTCAGGCCGCTCCACACCACCACCGCGCGGGTGCCCTCGCTGGCGGCCGCGGCCGGGGAGACGAAGCGCGGCCGGTCGAAGGGGGCCGGATCGCTCTCGAAGGCGAAGCTCCAGCCGTGGCCGGCCCGGCCGACCGACATGAGGGCCCTGTCGTCGAAGGACAAGAACTCCCTTTGGCTGTGTGGCTATCCGTGCCGCGCCTCCCAGGAGTTCGTGGGCGCGTTCAGCACGCCATTGTCCTCGCCCTCGTCCCTGTCCGTGAGACGTCCGGGCAGCTCCTCCGGCTCTACGCCTTCCACCAGGACGAACCGGTAGGACGTGCGGTTGTTGCCAGGGTCCGGCTCCGCGAGCCACGCCAGGGTGTTCGGGTCGAGCCCGGCCGTCCGGCCCGGTGCCTCGCCGGTCTGCCCGCCCCTCGGCGTGGACAGCAGCTCGCGGCCCCGCTCCGGGGTCAGCAGCGGTCCGAGCACGGGGTCGGCCACCCACCCCAGCGGCGCCAGGTGGTCCGGGCCCAGCGGCTCCCACAGGGGGAGAGCCGTCATCAGCGTTCGCCAGGCCCCGTCGGAGTCTCCCCACCGGGCCAACTCCCGCGCCCGCTCGACCGCTTCCCTGAACGGTCCGGCCACCGTGTACCGGTACGTGCCGTTCCTCACCCGGTCCAGCGTCGCGTAGGCCAGCGACAGCAGGTCGTCTTTAGCGCCCCGCAGATGGAACGGCAGCGTGGAGTCGTCCCGGTACGAGTGCGCCTCGCCCTCCGCCACCACACCCTCGCCCGGTGCCGGGCGATCGCCGAGGCGGCCCTGTCCGCACCGACCGCCGCACAGGCCCGCCGGGCGGCCCTCGCCCTCGCCGACCCGGAGGTGGCGACGCTGCTCGGGCTCGGCGTGGGAGAGGCCGGCCGGGGAGTGCTTCGGCGCCCGTGACGGCCGGCGGTCCGTCCGACGTTTGCCCCGTCGTGGCATGTTCCCTAGGCTCCCCGGAAGATCATGCGCCGGGGAGGCAGAGCAGTGGAACCGCAGGACGGCGGGCCGAAGGGCGAGATGGACGAGCGGGACGGGGAGACGTTCCCGGACTGGTTCATCGAGAGCTTCGCGGACTACTGGCAGAGCATGGGGTCCTCGCGCATCGAAGGACGGATCGCCGCGTATCTGATGGTCAGTGACGCGGCCGAGGGCGTGTCGGCGGAGGAGCTGGCCGAGGTGGCCGGAGCCAGCCGCGGTTCGGTGTCGACGTACACCCGCAGTCTCATCGCGGCGGGATTCGTCCGCCGGGTGCGGCGCCCCGACGACCGTGCCCACTACTACGTCATGGACGAGGACGTCTGGGGCGGCTTCCTGGACAAGGAACAGGGCTATCTCCGCAGCCAGCGCGACCTCGCCGCGCGAGCGCTGGCCGGAACCACCCCCGGCGGCCCCGCCCACCAGCGCATCCGCAACATGCGGGACTACCTGGGCTGGCTGCTTGAGGTACAGCAACTGCCCGTCGCCTGGCGCAAGTACAAGGCGGAGCGGGACGACCAGGAGAGGGAGAGTTAGGCGCTCCGCGTGTGGTGCCTGCCCACGGGCAGGACCAGCGGGGCGCCCGACACCGGGTCCTCGATGACCTCGGCGCGCAGGCCGAACACGTCCGCCACGGTCCGCGAGGTCACCACCTCGGTCGCGGCGCCCGTCGCGTACAGGGCCCCGTCCTTCACGGCGACGAGGTGGTCGGCGTACCGGGCGGCGAGGTTGAGGTCGTGCAGGACCATGACGACGGTCGTGCCCCGGTCGCGGTTGAGGTCGGTGAGCAGGTCGAGGACCTCTACCTGGTGGGTGACGTCGAGATAGGTGGTCGGCTCGTCGAGCAGCAGGACGTCGGTCTCCTGGGCGAGGGCGGTCGCGATCCACACCCGCTGGCGCTGTCCGCCGGAGAGTTCGTCGACGGGACGGTCGGCGAGGTCCAGTACGCCCGTCGCCGTCATGGCGCGTGCCACCGCCTCGTCGTCGGCCGGTGTCCAGCGGCCCAGCAGTCCATGGTGCGGGGTGCGGCCACGCGCCACCAGGTCGGCCACCGCGATACCCTCGGGCGCGGTGGGGGACTGGGGCAACAGGCCCAGCGCGCGGGCCACTTGACGCGTGGGCGTGCGGTGGATGTCCTTGCCGTCGAGCAGCACCGACCCGCGCTCGGGTGCCAGCAGCCGGGCCATCCCGCGCAGCAGCGTGGACTTGCCGCAGGCGTTCGCGCCGACGATCACGGTCACCGCGCCCGGCGGGATCCGCAGGTCGAGGCCGTCGACGACGATCCGTCCGGCGTAGCCGAAGCGGGCGGCCTCGACGGTGAGGGTACGGGTGGTGCTCACAGGACTCCTTCACCGCGAGAGGTACGACGGGACCGGGCCAGCAGCCACAGCAGGCAGGGCGCGCCCAGGGCCCCGGTGACGACACCGACGGGGAAGCGGGTGTCGAAGGCGAACTGGCCGACGAGATCGGCGGCCAGTACGAGGACCGCGCCGGTGAGCGCGGCCGGCAGCAGCGGTGAGCCGTTGCCGCCGGTCAGCCGCTGGGCGACGGGCCCGGAGAGGAAGGCGACGAACGCGATGGGGCCGGTCGCCGCAGTGGCGAGCGCGGTCAGCCCGACGGCGCCGAGCACGAGGGCCAGACGTACGGTCTCCACCCGGGTGCCGAGCGCGCGGGCGCTGTCGTCACCGAGCTGAAGCGCCGTCAGTGGGCGCTCCAGCGCCAGCAGTACGGCCGCCAGCGGCACCACTCCGGCGGCCAGTGGACCCACCCCGTCCCAGAACGCCGAGCCGAGGCTCCCGGTCAGCCAGCGCATCGCCTCCTGCACGTCCCAGGCCGGCGCCCGCAGCAGCAGATACGAGGTCACGCTGTTGAGGAGCGCGCCCATCCCGATGCCGACGAGCACGAGCCGCGCGCCGAGCACCCCTTGACGGTAGGTCAGCAGGTAGATGACGAGGGCGACCAGGACTCCCGCCGGTACGGCGACCACGAACACCGCCGTGCCGCCGAGCCCCAGCACGATGATCGCGAACACGGCCGCCGCACTCGCCCCCGACGTGATGCCGATGACGTCCGGACTGGCCAGCATGTTCCGCAGCAGCGTCTGGAAGGTCGCCCCGGCCAGCCCGAACGCGAACCCGGCCAGCGCCCCCGGTGAGCGCCCGAGGCAACCGCAGCCGCCCCACGGTGAAGGAGGCGCCGGGCACGGTCTCACCGAGGACGACGCGCACGGCGTCGTAGGGGGAGTAGACCGTGTGACCGACGCACAGGCTGGTGACGAACAGCGCGGCGAGCACCGCGACCAGGCACACGACGACCGTTCGCCGGCGGTGGACCCGGCGCCGTCGGCCGCGACGGATCAGCTCGACGGAGGCGGCCCCGATGGTCTCGCTCACAGCTCCCGTACCTTCTGCCGTCGGGCGACGGCGATGAACACCGGCGCCCCGATGACCGCCGTCACGATGCCGACCTCCATGTCCCCGGGCCGGGCCACCAGACGGCCCGTCACATCGGCGAGGGTCACCAGGGCCGCCCCGGTGAGGGCGGACAGCGGCAGGACCCAGCGGTTGTCGGGGCCGGTCAGCAGCCGGACCGTGTGCGGGACGACCAGGCCGACGAAGCCGATGGGGCCCGCCGCCGCGGTCGCCGCCCCGCACAGAAGGACCGCCCCTAGGGCCGCCAACAGGCGGGTACGGGCGACGTGTTGACCCAGACCGGTGGCCAGGTCGTCGCCGAGCGCGAGCGCGTTGAGGCCCCGCGCGGAGGCCAGGCTGAGCACGAAACCGACGCCGAGCAACGGCAGCACTTGGAGGATGCCGTCCGCCGACGCGCCGCCAACCCCGCCGATCTGCCAGAACCGGAAGGTGTCCACCACGTCGAGACGCGGCAGCAGCACCGCGCTGACCAGCGAGGACAACGCGGCCGTGACCATCGTCCCGACCAGCGCCAGCTTCACCGGCGTCGCACCGCCCCGACCGCGCGAGCCGATCACGTACACGAGCACGGCCGCCGCACCCGCCCCGCCGACCGCCAGCCACATGTACTGCGCCGGTGTGCTGATGCCGAGGTACGCGATGCCGCAGACGACTGCCAGCGCGGCACCGGCGTTGACCCCGAGGATGCCCGGGTCGGCCAGCGGATTGCGGGTCAGGCTCTGCATCACCGCACCTGCCGTGCCCAGCGCCGCGCCGACCAGCAGCGCGAGCCCCGTACGGGGGACACGCTGCCGGACGGCGGCCCGGGCGAGGGAGCCGTCCTCGCCGTGCACGAGGGCGGCCAGCGCGTCGCCGGGGGAGACCGTCCGGGCGCCGAACATAACGGACAGCACGGCGGCCACGGCGACCAGCAGCACACAGGCCGGCAGCCACAGCGACGAGCGTGTTCTCACTTGAGGTTGGCAGCCGCGTCGGCGAGCAGACCGGCGTACTCGTCGGTGGTGGCCGGGATGGTGAGCGCGGTGGGCGGGGAGAGCGCGGCGGCCAGCTCGGAGTTGTCCTCCAGGACGACGACCGCGCCCTTGGCGATCGCCGGGATCTTGCCGAGCAGCGGGTCCTTCTGGACCCTGGCCAGGAGCTTGTCGTCGCCGTAGGTCACGAAGATGTCGACGTCGTCGAAGACGTCGGCCTTCTCCGCGCTGATGGTGGCGTAGAACTCCTCGGTCTTCGCGGACAGGTCCGTCAGGCTGTCCGGGTACTTCATGCCGAGGTCGACGGAGAACTGGTTCCGGGCGTCGTGGGTGGTGTAGTAGCCGACGGTGCTGAAGTCCTTGGGGTCGATGTAGCCGACCAGCGCGGTACGGCCCGCGATCGTGGGGTGGCTCGCGGCAGCCTCGTCGATCGACTTCTCCAGGCTCGCGACGAGCGCGTCGCCCTCCGAGGCGAGGCCCAGTGCCTCGGCGTCGAGCCGGACGGTGTCCCGCCAGGTCGTGCCGTACGCGGTGTCGGGGTAGGAGACGGTCGGGGCGATCTCGCTGAGGGTGGTGTAGTCGGCCTTGGAGAGGCCGGAGTGGGCGGCGAGGATCACGTCCGGCCTGGTGTCGGCTATCGCCTCGAAGTCCAGGCCGTCGGACTCGTCGAACAACGCGGGCGTGTCGGCCTTCAGTTCCGTCAGCTTCTTCGTGGTCCACGACAGCACGCCGTCGCCGTCCTGGTCGCCGTACGTCTGCTTCGGGATGCCGACGGGGACGACCCCGAGGGCGAGTGCGGCGTCGTGGTTGCTCCACACGATCGTGGCGACGCGCGTCGGCTTCTTCTCGATCACCGTCGTACCGAAGGCGTGCTTGATGCTCACGGGGAAGGCGGCGGCGGACGTAGAGGAGGAGGCCTCCGACGAACCGGCGGAGTCGGAATCGGAGTTGGAGTCCGCACAGCCGGTCAGTACGAGCAGGGCGGAGGCCGCGCAGGCGGCCAGGGTTCTTCTGAGGGAGGGGACTCTCATGACGCCATCCAGGAGGTGCGAGTGGCCGCTGAGCGGCGGGGGCGAGGTGAGGGTAGCCTTACCAACCCCAAACTTTCAATTTTTTTGAAATGTCCCCTGATGGTATTGACGCTCCGGGATGTCGGATCTACGTTTGCCGGAACGTTCCGGCATGAAGGCCACGCGCTGTGCCGGAGACACGCAAGGCAAGAGACACACGCAGGAGAAGTGGTGCCACCCATGGGTCTTCCCTCCGCCGACTGGCTCGTCGAGCCGATCGCCCAGGTCGACGAGGCCGACGTGCTCGCGCTGCTCGCCGAGCGGTTCGGGGTGCGGGGCACGGTCCAGTCGCTGGGCAGCCAGCAGGACCAGAACTACCGGGTGCGCACCGACACCGCCGACCACGTCCTGAAGATCGCCAACCCGGCGACCCTCCCCGCCGCCCTCCGTGCACAGTGCGCGGCCATCGACGAACTGGCCACGGCACTCCCGGAGTTGAGGCTCCCGCGGGCCCGGCCCGGCGTCGATGGTGACCGGCTCCAGTGGCTCACCGTCGACGGCTCGGAACTCGCCTGTCTGCTCCTGGACTTCGTCCCCGGCGAGCCGATCATGGACAGCCGCTACCTCGCCCCGTCGGTCGTCGCCCGGCTGGGCGGCATCGCCGGACAGGTCGCCGCCGCCCTGGCCGGTCTCGACGCCGCCGAGCCGGACCGGGTCCGGCTGTGGGACCTGCGCAACGCGCTCACGGTGGTCGAAACGCTGGCCCCGCACCTGTCCGACCAACTCCGCGCCCAGCGCGTGCTTCGTGCCGCCCGTGCCGCACACGCCCTGGTCGGGCCGTACGCCGACCTGCTGCCGACCCAGGTCGTCCACGGCGACATCACCGACAACAACGTGGTCTGCGAGACCGCCCCCGACGGCCGCCCCCTGCCCGTCGGCGTGATCGACTTCGGCGACCTGGGCCTCGGCTGGACGGTCGCGGAACTGGCCGTCGCCTGCACCTCCGTCCTGCACCACCACGGGGCGGGCCCGACGTCCGTACTGCCCGCCGTGCGCGCCTTCTACGCCGAACGCCCCCTCGGTGACGACGAGATCACCGTGCTCTGGCCGCTGGTCGTGCTGCGCGCGGCCGTCCTGGTGGTCAGCGGCCAGTACGACGTGCGGCTCGACCCGGACAACCACTACGCCTCGGCCGCGCTGGACCGCGAGTGGACGATGTTCGAGGTCGCGGCCTCGGTCCCGGCACAGGTGATGACGGCCCAACTCCGGGACGCGCTGGGCCTGTCGACGACCCGCACGCCGTTCACCGGCGACCGATTGGTGCCCGAACTCCCGGACGCCGTACCCGCCCTCGACCTGTCGGTGTTCGCCGACGATCTGCACACCGGCCGCTGGCAGGACGCCGACGTCGAACAAGCCCTCGCCACCTCGATGCTGACGGACCATCAGGCCGCACGGACCCGGCACGGCGAGTACCGGCTGACCCGCACGACCGTCGACACCGGGACCCCGCCCGAGACCTGCGCGCTCGGCGTGGAGCTGTACGTCACCGGCCCGTTGGAAGTCCGGGCGCCCTGGGAGGGCACGCTCACCCGGGACGCCGACCGGGTCGTGGCACTCCGTCAGGACAACGGCCCCGACCTGATCCTGGACGGCCTCGACACCGGCCCCCTGCCCTCCGGCCCCGTCAAGCCCGGCCGGTTGCTCGGCACGATCGCCGCCGACGACGGCCGCCACCGGTTGCACGTCCAACTCTCCCGGCTCCCCGGCCTGCGCCCACCCCGCTTCGCCACCCCCGACCTCGCCGCCGGCTGGCTCGACGTCTGCCCGGACCCCACCGCACTCCTGCTCACCGCCGCTCCCGAACCACCCTCCGCAGAACCGGAGTTGCTGGAGCGCCGTAACAACTCCCTCGCCACCGTCCAGGAGCACTACTACGAGGCCCCGCCCCGTATCGAGCGCGGCTGGCGCCACCACCTGGTCGACACCCGGGCCCGCGGCTACCTCGACATGCTCAACAACGTGACCGTCCTGGGCCACGGCCACCCCGCCCTGAGCGACGCCGTCCACCGCCAGTGGCAGCGGCTCAACACCAACTCCCGCTTCCACTACGCCTCGGTGGTCGAGCTCTCCGAACGGCTCACCGAACTGCTCCCCGCCGAACTCGACACCGTGTTCCTGGTGAACAGCGGCTCCGAAGCCGTCGACCTCGCGCTCAGGCTCGCCTGGGCGACCACCGGACGGCAGGACGTCGTCGCCGTCGAAGAGGCCTACCACGGCTGGACCTTCGCGAGCGACGCCGTCTCCACCTCCGTCGCCGACAATCCCAACGCACTCTCCTCACGCCCGAATTGGGTGCACACGGTCGCGGCGCCCAACACCTACCGGGGCCGGTACCGGGGCGAGGAGGCCTGGCGCTACGGCCCCGAGGCCGCCGCCCGCATCACCGAACTCGCCGCCGAGGGCCGCCCACCCGCCGCCTTCCTGTGCGAGCCGTACTACGGCAACGCCGGCGGGATGGCCCTCCCCGACGGCTACCTGAAGCAGGTCTACGAAGCGACCCGCGCCGCCGGCGGCCTCTGCATCGCCGACGAGGTCCAGGTCGGCTACGGCCGGCTCGGCACCCACTTCTGGGGCTTCGAGCAGCAGGGCGCCGTACCGGACGTCGTGACCGTCGCCAAGGCCATGGGCAACGGACACCCGCTCGGCGCGGTGATCACCCGGCGCGAGATCGCCGACGCCTACCGCACCCAGGGCTACTTCTTCTCCTCCTCCGGCGGCAGCCCCGTCAGCTCGGTCGTCGGTCTCACCGTCCTCGACGTCCTGCGCGACGAGGGCCTCCAGGCCAACGCCCGTGACGTGGGCGGCTACTTGAAGGACCGGCTCGTCGAACTCGCCGACCGGCACCCGCTGATCGGCGCCGTGCACGGCTCGGGCCTCTACCTGGGCGTGGAGTTCGTGCGCGACCGTACGACCCTGGAGCCCGCGACCGAGGAGACGGCCGCGATCTGCGAGCGGCTGCGTGAACTCGGCGTGATCATGCAGCCGACCTCCGACCGGCAGTGCGTGCTGAAGATCAAGCCGCCGCTGTGTCTGACCCGGGACAGCGCGGACGTGTTCGTCGCCGCCCTCGACGACGTCCTCACCCACGGTTGGTGACCCGCCATGTCGACCAGGATTCCTGACCTGCCCCCCGGGCCCGACGCGCCCACCATCGCCGACGTGGCCCGGGAGGCCGCGGTCTCCAAGACCACCGCGTCGGACGCGCTGCGCGGACACGGCCGGGTGTCGGGGCCCACCCGCAGGGCGGTCCTGGAGGCGGCCGAGCGGCTCGGCTACGCGCCCAACCGCACCGCCCGCAGCCTGCGCACCTCGGTGACCGAGACCATCGCACTGCACATCCCCGAGTTCCTGACCAGCGCCGAGTACTACATGTCGTTCGTCTTCGGCGTCGCCGAACAGGCGGCCCGCGCCGGACTCAACGTCACCCTGCTGTCCTCCGGACACCTCCCGCACCGGCGCGGCACGATCCCGCAGGTCGACGGCCTCGTGCTGTGCGACCCGATGGCCGAGGACCCGTTCGTCGAACAGCTCATGAGCAGCGGACTGCCGGTCGTCACGGCCGAACGGTACGTCGGCGACCGTGAGCCCACCGGGGTCGTACGGTCCGACCACGACGCGTCGATGACCGAACTCCTCGACCACCTCTACGCGTCCGGCGCCCGCCGCCCGGCGTTCGTCGCCTCCGACACCACCGGCGACTGGGCCCTCACCCTCCAGCGGACCCACGCCCGCTGGTGCGCCGAGCACGGCCTGCCCGAACTCGTCAGCAAGGAGCCGTTCGGCTCCCCGCCCCACGTGCTGCAGGCCGCCGTACGGCAACTGCTCGCGCGGACGCCGGACATCGACGCGATCGTGTGCGCCGCGGACGGCGCCGCCGCGGCCGTACTGCCCGAACTCCGCGCCGCCGGACGCACGGTGGGCCAGGACCTGCTCCTCGCCTCCTGCGTCGACAGCTCCGCCATGCGAACGGCGGAACCCCCGATCACCGCGGTCGACCTACGGCCGCGGACCATGGGCGCCGAGTGCGCCCGGCTGCTCTGCGAGATCCTCTCCGGCGAGACACCACGGGGGACCGTGCGTCCCCTTCCCATCGACCTCCACTTCCGCGCCTCCACCTCTGCGTAGGCGATCTCCGAAAGCGTCACAGGAATCCCGTGTCACCCCAACTCCCAGTTTTCTCACCGTAATTGCCGGAACGATCCGGCAAACTCTCCGAAAGGAGGAGCGAGAATGCGAAGATCAGCACTTCTCGTCGCCTGTTCCGCCGCTCTCTCGGCCGCCATGACATCCTGTTCCGCGCCTGCCACCACGGATGCGGGCACCGCCGGCAAGGCGTCGAAGACCGGTTACCTCGCGGAATCCGACGCTTCCCTGAAGGGTTCCGGACCGCTCACGGTCCAGCTCGACTACGACTCGGTGGAGGCCGGTGGTCTCGATCCGCAGACCGCCGCCACCGCCCGCTCCTGGTCGATCGAGTCCCTCGTCTACGAGCCCCTCGTGACCGTCGACCCCACGTTCGGCATCGAGCCCCTGCTGGCCAGCTCCTGGAAGCAGCCCGACGCCACCACCTACGTCTTCACCCTCCGCAAGGGCGTGACCTTCTCCAACGGCCGCGCCCTCACCCCCGCAGACGTCGTCGGCAGCATCCAGCGCCTGCTGAAGTCCAAGGCCGCCTACGCCGCCCAGCTCGGCCCGGTGAAGTCCGTGCAGGCCACGGGCGCGGACCAGGTGACCGTCGAACTCACCAAGGCCTACACGCCGTTCCTCGCCGCGCTCGCCAACACCCCCGCCGCGATCCTCCCCATGAAGGAGATCGACGACGGCTCGCTGGACCCGCAGAAGGAAATGCTGGGCACCGGCCCGTTCGTAGTGAAGAACCACAAGCAGGACCAGTACTGGAACTTCACCCGCAACTCGTCCTACCGCGACACGAATAACATCCGCATCAGCGATCTGAAGATCGAGATCGTGCCGCAGGAAGCCGCCCGACTCGCCGCCCTGCGCAATGGCAGCGCGGCATTCGTGAACTTCAACAACGTCGACTCCATGGACCAGTTGACCGGCACGAAGAACGCCAAGGTCGTGAGCCAGACCAACAGCGACTTCTACTACCTGATCCAGAACTCGAAGAACCCCGACTCACCACTCGCCGAAGAGAAGGTCAGGTTCGCGCTGAACAGCGCCCTGAACCGGACCGAGATCGCCTCCGTCGCCCTCGGCGGCCAGTCCCAGCCCACCGGTGTCACCCCGAGCGTCCTGCCCGGCGCCTGCGACCCCGCGAAGCTGCCCGCCGAGACCGGCGACACGACCGCCCTGAAGAACATCGGCACCCTGCGCCTCGCCGTCTACACCTCCGAGCCCGCCGTCGGCCAGATCGCCCAGGTCATCCAGCAGCAGCTCGCCGCCGCCGGCGTCACCGTCAGGATCCAGAAGTACGACGACACCACCTACGGTGCCAAGGTGTTCGGCGCCGAGCCCGACTTCGACCTCGCCATCGGCTGGTTCGCCGGCTACGTCGACGCCTCCATGGTGTCCCGCTGGTGGAACCCCGTCATCGCGGGCTTCTCCGGCACCTTCCTCAACGACGACAAGACTCTCGACGCCCTCATCGACAAGGCCGCGAGCGAGCCCGACGGCAGCGCCCGCACCAAGACCCTCGCCGACCTGTGCGCCCGCGTCGACACCGCCGCCCAGATGCTGCCCCTGGTGACCCGCCCCTCCGTCATCGGCTACCGCACCGACCAGGTCAGCCCCACCCTGCGCTCCTCCGAGGGCTACGGCAACTTCCTGCGCGACCTCACCTCCTACACGCTCCCGGGCGCGAAGTAGCCGGCCATGGACCACATCCGCTGGCTCCTGGGCCGTACCGCCACCGCCGCCCTCACCCTCTTCGGCGCCTCGGTGCTGATCTTCGCGGCGGTCCGCGCCATGCCCGGCAGCTACACCGACCTGGTCCTCGGACCGCTCGCGAGCCGCGCCGAGAAGGCGGAGGCCGCGGCCCGGTTCGGCCTCGACCGGCCGGTCGTCGAGCAGTACGGATACTGGCTGCGCAACGCCGTCCAGGGCGACTTCGGCACCTCGCTCGCCGCCCGCACCCCGGTCGCCGCCGAGTTCGGCGACCGCCTCCCGGTCACCGTCACCCTCACCCTCCTCGCCCTCCTCCTCACCGTCGCCGTCGGCGTCCCGCTCGGCGTGTACACCGGCACCCGGGACGGCGGCGGACGCGGGGGAGTGCCGGGCCGGCTGGTCAGCGCCTTCGGCATGAGCCTGCCGGAGTTCGTCCTCGGCAGCCTCGTGGTGTTCCTGTTCACCCGCTACAGCCTGGGCCTGACCGTCGGGACGTACGTCCCCTGGTCCCAGGACCCGCTCGGCTCCGTCGGCTCCCTGATCCTGCCCGCCTGCGTGCTCGCCGTGTTCTGCGTCGCCGCGACCGCCCGCACCACCCGGGACGCGGTGCTCGGCGTGCTGGTCGAACCCCACATCGCGGCGGCGGTGGCCCGTGGCGAACCGAAGGGATTCATCGTGCGCCACCACGTCCTGCGCAACGCGGCGGTCCCCGTCCTCACCCTGGTGGCCACCCTCAGCGCCTACCTCCTCGGCGGCACGGTCATCGTGGAGCGCCTCTTCAACGTCCCCGGCCTCGGCTCGTACCTCGTCGACGGCCTCGACCGCCGCGACTACGCGGTGATCCAGGCGGGCGTGCTCCTCGCGGCGGCCGTGTTCATCACCACCAACCTGCTGGTGGACCTGGTCAGCGGGCTGATCGACCCGAGGATCGGCACGATCGGAAAGGAGGCGACGGGATGAAGAGGAAGGAACTCCGGCCCCGGCCGACCCGAAACCCGGAGGCCGACCCGGCCGCACGGACCGCCGGGACGGCGACTCCGGGCGCCGAGTCGGCCGCGCCGAGTGCTGACTCGACGGGCCGGGGCTGCGAGTCGGCTCCCCCGACCGCCGACCCGACAGCCTCGGGCGCCGAGTTGGCCGCGCTGGACGCCGATCCGGCAGCCTCGGGCGGCGAGTTGGCCGCGTCGGGCGCCGACCCGATGGCCTCGGGCGGCGAGTTGGCCGCGCTGGACGCCGATCCGGCAGCCTCGGGCGCCGAGTTGGCCGCGTCGGACGCCGACCCGATGGCCTCGGCCGTCGAGTTGCCTGAGCCGACCGCCGACCCGGCAGCCTCGGGCGCCGAGTTGGCCGCGTCGGACGCCGACCAGACGGCCCCGGCCGCCAAGTTGCCCGCGTCGGACGCCGACCAGACGGCCCCGGCCGCCAAGTTGCCCGCGTCGGACGCCGACCAGACGGCCCCGGCCGCCAAGTTGCCCGCGCCGACCGCCAACCAGACAGCCCCGGGCCCCGAGTCGCCCGCGCCGAAGTCCGGCGTGGCCGCCGCGGGCGGATCCCTCCCTCGCCGTATCCGCCGCGCGGCAGCCATGCGTGGCTACGACGGCCTCTTCCGCACCGCCCTGTGGGTGCTCGTCGCCCTCGTCCTTGTCACCCTCGTCGGGCAACTCGCCGGCATCGGCGGCCGCCCCGACGCCATCGTCGGCCCGCGTCTGTCACCCCCGGCCGCCGGCTGGCCCCTCGGCACCGACAACCTGGGTCGCTCCCTGCTGCCCCGGCTGTTCCAGGGCGTCGGTACCACCCTGCTGCTGTCCGCCTTCGCCGTCACCTGCACGGCGGTCATCAGCACGGCGCTCGGCGTCCTCGCCGGCTACCGGGGCGGCCGTACCGCCGAGGTGATCCTGCGGATCGGGGACGTGCTCTATGCCTTCCCCGCCATCGTCCTCGCCGTCCTGGTCGCCGCCGTCCTCGGCCCCGGCCGTACGGCGGCCCTCGCCGCGATCGTCCTGGTGACCGTCCCGCTCATGACCCGCATGGTCGGCATCGCCGCCCGCGCGGTCGCGCGCCGCGAGTTCGTCACCGCCGCCCGGATCAGCGGCGTCCGCGCTCCGACGATCATGCTCCGGCACATCCTGCCCAACGTCGCCGGCACCGTCGCCGTCCAGGGCACCTACGCCCTGTCCGTCGGCATCCTCGTCGAGGGCGGCCTCAGTTTCCTCGGCTACGGCGTCCAACTCCCGGACGCCTCCCTCGGGTTGCTCATACAGGAGGGCGGCCTCTACATGGTCGGTGCGCCCTGGCTGATCGTCGCTCCCGGAGTCGTCCTGATCGCCGCGATCATGGCCGTCAACCTCATCGGGGACAGCCTGCGCGACCGCTTCGAACCCCGCGAGACGAGGTCGCTGGTATGACGACACCGTTGCTGGAGATCGAGGACGTCGTCGCCGAGTACCGCACCGGCAAGCGCGTCGTCCGCGCCCTCGACGGCGCCTCCCTCACCGTCGGCCGCGGCGAGACCGTCGGCGTCGTCGGCGAGTCAGGCTCCGGCAAGTCCACCCTGGGCCTGCTCGTCGGACGCCTGCTGCCCAAGGCCACCACCTACCCCCGTGGCCGGGTCCTGCTCGACGGCGAGTCCGTGCTCGACATGCCCGCCGACCGCCTCGCCCAACTCCGGCGCGACCGGCTGGCGTTCGTCCCGCAGGACCCCGTCGGCGCCCTCGACCCGACCCTGCGCATCGGCCGCCAGCTGCGGCTGGCCCTGCGCGCCACCGGGGCGGACCCGGCCGCCCTCCTCGACGGCGTCCGCATCAACGACCCCGAACGCGTCCTGCGCCTCTACCCGCACGAGATCTCCGGCGGCATGGCCCAACGCGTCATCGTCGCCATGGCCATGGCCCGCAAACCGGACCTGCTGATCGCCGACGAACCCACCGCCGCCCTCGACACCCAGGTCCGCGAGGAAGTGCTGCGGCTGCTCTTCGGGCTCGCCGCCGACAACGGCACCACCGTGCTGTGGCTCAGCCACGACCTCGGCGGAGTCGCCCGCCGGTGCGCGCGCATCGCCGTCATGTACGGCGGCCGCGTCGTCGAGGACGGAGCCACCGCCCAGGTCCTCACCGCACCCCGGCACCCCTACACCGCCGCCCTGTCCGCCGCCGACCCCGCCCGCGCGAAGGACGGCACCAGACTCCTCACCATCGGCGGCACGCCACCGGTCCTCACCGAGGACACCCCCGGCTGCGTCTTCTGCCCGCGCTGCCCCTCGGCCGCCGACGACTGCCGTACGACCCGTCCGGCACCCCGCACGGTCGAGAGCCGGACGCTGCTGTGCCACCACCCGGCCACGGCACCGCTGGAAAAGGAGGAGGCCCGATGAGCGAACCGGTCCTCGAACTGGACTCCGTGTCCGTCGTGTTCAAGAAACTCACCGCGGTGAAGGACGTCAGCTTCCGCATCGCCGCCGGCGAGACTCTCGGCCTGGCCGGCGAGTCCGGCTCCGGCAAGACGACCACGGGCTCCGTCGCCCTCGGCCTGCGCCGCCCCACCTCCGGCACGGTCCGCTTCCCGTACGGCGGACGGCGTACCCGCGCCGGAGAGGTCCAGGCCGTCCTCCAGAACCCCCACTGGTCCCTCAACCCCCGTCTGACGGTGGCCGATTCGGTCGCCGAACCCCTCGCCGCCGCCCAGGGCGGCCGACTGCGCACCCACCACCCGGCGGTCCTGCGCATCCTCGACCAGGTCGGCCTGCCCGCCTCCTTCGCCGAACGGCTCCCGCACGAACTCTCCGGCGGCCAGCGCCAACGCGTCGCCATCGCCCGCGCGTTGATCACCCACCCAAAGTTCATCGTCCTCGACGAAGCCGTCAGCGCCCTGGACGTGTCCGTACAGGCGCAGATCCTCAACCTCGTCCACGACCTCCAGACCGAACACGGCTTCGGAGCCCTGTTCATCTCCCACGACCTCGCCGCCGTGCGCTACCTCGCCCACCGCGTCGCGGTGATGCGCGCCGGGGAGATCGTCGAACTCGCCGACGCCAAGCGCTTCTACGCCACCCCGCAGCACCCCTACTCACGACAGCTCCTGGAGACGCTATGACGCTCACCGAGCACACGGCACCGGCCGCCCGGATCATCCCGCCACCGTCCTTCGGCCCGGCCAAGAGCAACGGCGACTACGACCTCGTGCCGCAGCCCAGCCCAGGCCGAGGCACCGTCGAGTACGACTTCCCCGGCGTCGAGGTCGGCACCGCCCAGTACACGGAGGGCCCCACCGGCACCACCGTCGTCCATGTCCCGGCCGGCGCCCGCATGTTCATCGACGAGCGCGGCGGCGCCATCGGCCTGTCCTACGGCGACAAGCAGTACGCCCACGCGATCTGCCTCTCCGGCGGCTCGCTCTACGGGCTCGGCGCCTGCGCCGGGGTCGCCGACGAGCTGCGGGCCCGGGTGGACCACCAGGTCGGCTGGGACGCCCTCAAGTGCGTGTCGGGCGCGATCATCTACGACTTCGCGGCCCGCGGGAACGCCGTGGTCCCCGACGCGGCCCTCGGCCGGGCCGCCCTGCGCATGGCCTCGACGGACCGGGTCCCCGTGGGCCGGGCCGGTGCCGGGATCAGCGCCTCCGTCGGCAAGATCGACTGGTCCCGCTGTGAGTTCTCGGGCCAGGGCGCCGCCTACCGGCAGATCGGCGACATCAAGATCCTCGCCGTGACCGTGGTCAACGCGGTCGGCGTGATCGTCGACCGCGACGGCACCGTGATCCGCGGCAACTACGACCCCGCCACCGGCACCCGCCGGCTGCCCCACCTCGACTACCAGGCCGCCTTCGCCGGCGACGGCCCGACCACCGCGCACGGCAACACCACCATCTCGGCGCTGATCACCAACGTACGGCTCGACGACCGGGCCCTGGAACAGTTCGGCAGACAGGTGCACGGCTCCATGAACCGGGGCATCCAGCCCTTCCACACCAACCTCGACGGCGACACCCTCTTCACCCTCACCACCGACGAGGTCGACCTGCCGACGACCCCCTCCCGGATCGGCGCCCACGCCATCAACTCCGTGGGCCTCGGCGCCATCGCGGCCGAGGTGATGTGGGACGCGGTCCTGAGCAGCGCCCGGTGATCGCCCGCCACCACACCGACACCGCCGACCCGGCGGAACGCGGCCACACCGTCGGCACCGCCGACCGGACCCGCATACGCAGGAGCATCACCGAGTACCGGCGGCTCTTCGAGGCCGTACACGTCGATCCCGCGCTGCTGCCGTCGTACGGCGAACAGGCCGCCGAGGAGATACGGCGCTGGGCGCCCGCCCTGCACACCGAACTCGTCGCCCTGGCCCGGGGCGCGGGCGTGGAGCCGTGGCAGCTCGGGATGCTCAACGCCCGCACCGAGATCCTCGCGACCGTCGGCGCCACCGCCGACGGCGAGTGCACCACCGCCGTGTACGTCGGTGGCCCCGGCGCCCCGCACACCATCCAGACCTGGGACTGGCACGAGGAGTTCACCGACACCAAGAACCTGGTCCGGCACCGGACCGGCCGGACCGGTGAGGTGCGGACCTTCACGGAGGCCGGCATCCTCGGCAAGATCGGCCTCAACTCGGCAGGTCTTGGGCTGCACTTCAACATCCTCAGCCACACCGCCGACGGCGCGCGCATCGGTGTCCCGGTGCACATCGTGGCCCGCAGGATCCTCGACGAGGCCGCCACCCTCGCCGAGGCCGTCGACATCGCCAGGTCGGCGGACGTCTCGGCGTCCACCGTGCTGACGGTCGTCACCCACGACGGACGGCACGGCGACGCCGTGTGCGTCGAACTCAGCCCGGCCGGCACCGCCGTACTGCCCCCGGACAGCGACGGATACCTCCTGCACACCAACCACTTCCTCGATCCCCGCCTCGCCGCCGGGGAGCTGGCCGCGCCCACCGCCGGGACCTACGCCCGGCTCGAACACCTCGCCGCCCGGCGGAAGTTGCTCGCCTCGCCCGACCCGGCCCGCTGGACCGAGCTGCTCGACGTCCACGAGAGCGACGGCGCCCCGGTGTGCTGCCATCCGCAGCCGGGGCTGCCGTTCCACCAGCAGTGGCGCACGCTCCTCACGGTCCGGCTGGACCTGGCGGAGGGCCGGCTGAGCTGCCACGACGGCGGTCCCTGCACGGCGGGGGAGGAGTCGGCGTGGGAGCATTTCTGACGGCCGTGTACCGGTACCCCGTCAAGGGACTGCCGGGCCAACCACTGCCCCATGCCGAGCTGACGGTCGGTCAAGGGCTGCCGCTGGACCGTGTCTTCGGCCTCTCCGAGGACGCGGTGCCGGTCAAGGCGAACGCGAACGGCTGGATCTCCAGCGAGGTCCTGCTGCGCCTGCGCAAGCATGCCGAACTCGGCGCCTACGGGCTGACGTTGGAGCCGGACGCCGTACGGCTCACCGCCCCCGACGGCCGTGAGCTGCGGATCGCCCTGGACGGCGGCGACCTGAGGGAGACCGACGAGCGGATCCGTGACCTGCTCGGGCCGGTCCGCCTGGAGCGCCCCGGCGCCGCGCTGTGGGACTGGCCAGACGCACCCCTGTCCGTCATCAACCTCGACACGGTGGAGGCGCTCACGGCGGCGGCCGGAGTCCCGGTCGACCACCTCCGCTTCCGGGCCAACCTCTACGTCTCCGGCCTCGGCGCCTGGAACGAACTGGAGTTGCCCGGACATCGGGTCCAACTCGGCGCGGCGGAGCTGGAGTTCACGTTCCCCACAGAGCGCTGCCGTGCGACCACCGTCCGCCCCGGAACGGGGGTGCGCGACCTGAACGTCCCGGCGCTGCTGGCCTCCCGCTTCGGGCACCTGTACTGCGGGGTGTACGCCCGGGTCGTGCGCGGAGGCAGGATCGAGGTCGGGGACCGGCTCACGCACCGGGGGAGTGCACAGGGGAGTGCACCCGCGATGCCCCGGTACGCCGCCCGTCTGGCCGAACACGGCCGCCCCCGCTGGGCCGAACTGATCGGGCGGACCGAGGAGAGCCCCACCGTCACCACCTTCGCCTTCCGCGCCCCCGCCGGTGCCGGGTGCCGCCCCGGCCAGCACCTCCGCCTCCATCTCACCGACGACGAAGGCCCGTTGTGGCGGTGCTACACCCTCACGGGGGCGGCCGAGACCGAACTGCGCATCAGCGTCAAACGGATCGCCGACGGCCGCATGTCACCCTGGCTGCACGCCCTGCCGCTCGGCTCCCGGGTGCTCCTGTCCGGCCCGTACGGCACCGAGTTGACGACCGACGCCTCCGACCGCCCGCTCCTGCTCGCGGTGGCGGGCATCGGCATCACCCCCGTCCTCGCCGTCCTCCGTGACCTGCTGGACACAGCCCCCGAGCGCCCCGTCACCGTGCTGAACGTCGTCCGCAGCAACGCCGAGACCCCGCTGTGGGAACCGGTGCTCGAACTCGTCGCGAAACTGCCGAACGCCACGGCACGGCTGTACGTCACCGACCCCGGGGTCGAACTGCCGTGCGGGGCCCGGCCCGGCCGCCCCACCGCTGCTGACCTGCGTGAACTGGCGGCGGACGGGACGGTTGAGGCGTACCTCTGGGGCCCGCCCGGCTTCGTCGACACGGTCCGAACGGCGCTGCTGTCCGCAGGCGTTCCGGGCGACGCCGTCACCGACGAGCGCTTCCTGTCACCGCGCCCGGTGGCCCTCGACGAACGGCCACCGCCCGAGCCCGGCCCGTTCACCGTGGAGTACACGGCGAGCGGCACGCGTGCCACCTGGACCTCGGACAGCGGCACGCTCCTCGACACGGCCGAAGCGGCGGGCCTCAAGCTGCCCTCGGCCTGCCGCGCGGGAGCCTGCGGAAGCTGCCGCCAGCGGATCACCGGCAAGGTCGCACACCTCAGCGAACCGGCCGTACCACTGGACGCCGACCAGGCACTGCTGTGCTGCGCCGTGCCGGTCGGCGACGTGGAGGTGCATGCGTGAGCGCGAGCGGGGCGGAATCAAAAGCGGCGGATTTCATTCAGGCCCCTTCGCGTATTTTGGCCGCATGGACTCCTCTCCGCGAGAAACTCCTGTCCCCGACGGCTCGAACCCGCTGCGCAGCCTCTCCCTGGAACAGCTGAGGAAGCGGACGAGCATGAAGTGGCGCACCTACCCGGACGACGTGCTGCCGTTGTGGGTGGCCGAGATGCACGTGCCACTGGCCGAGCCGGTCGCGCGGGCCATCACGGACGCGGTGGCGCTCGGAGACACCGGATATCCGGCCGGCACGGGATACGCCGAGGCGCTCGCGGAGTTCGCGAGCAAGCGGTGGGGCTGGGACGGCCTCGCGGTGGAGCGTACGGCGATCGTGCCCGATGTGATGCTGGGCATCGTCGAGATGCTCAAGCTGGTCTCGGGACCGGGCGATCCGGTGATCGTCAACTCGCCTGTGTATCCGCCGTTCTACCAGTTCGTCGGGAACATGGGCAGACCGATCGTGGAAGCCCCGTTGGGCCCGGACTTCCGGATCGACTTCGTGGCGCTGGAGGAGGCGTTCGCGCGTGCCCGCAAGGGTGGTGGGCGGCCCGTGTACCTGCTCTGCAGTCCGCACAACCCGACCGGCACCGTGCACACCGCCACCGAGCTGGCGGATGCCGCGCGACTGGCCCGGACGTACGGTGTGCGCGTCGTGGCGGACGAGATCCACGCCCCGCTCCTGGCCGGAGGCGTGCGGTTCGTCCCGTACCTGACCGTGCCGGGTGCCGAGAACGGCCTGTCGCTGATGTCCGCGTCGAAGGGCTGGAACCTCGCGGGTCTCAAGGCCGCCCTCGCAGTCGCCGGGCCCGGCGCGTCGGACGACCTGGCCCGTATTCCCGAAGAGGTCAGCCACGGCCCCAGCCACGTCGGCGTCATCGCCCACACGGCCGCGCTGCGGGACGGAGGGGACTGGCTCGACAGCTTGCTCGCGGGCCTCGACGACAACCGCCGTCTGCTGGCCGACCTGTTGGCCGAGCAACTCCCGGCCGTGCGCTACGAACCGGCCCAGGGTACATATCTGGCGTGGCTGGACTGTCGAGCGCTGGATCTGGCCGGGGACCCGGCGACCGTCTTCCTGGAGCGCGGCCGGGTCGCCCTCAACTCGGGGACGGACTTCGGCACCGGGGGAGCGGGCTTCGTACGCATGAACCTGGCGACCTCCCCCGAGCTGATCACGGAGGGGGTCCGCCGGATGGCCGTGGCCCTCCTCGACGACGGGGGCGCTGCCCAACACATTGGCGGCGCCCCCGCGTTGCGACCTGAACAGTGACGCCCGAATCAGGTCGGGTCTGTCTCCAGGTCGACTCGCGTGGCCGGCTCGCCTGCTGCCCACATCTCGCGGGCGCGTGGCAGGCAGTCCTCCTCTGATTCCACGTCGTCCGCGTCGGACCCCGGACGGCCACGCTCGTGCGCGTCGCTCATCGCCACGGCGAACTCGTGGCCCAGCCTCTTCCTGACCTGACCGTCTCTCTCAGCTCAACGTCAAGTGCACGAGATCGATCTCCTGGCCCCGAGCCCGCGCGAAGCAACGGGTGTGCCCGGTCACGACGAAGCCGCACTTCTCCAGTACCCGGATGGACCCGGCGTTGTCAGCAGCGGCGTCGGCGTGCAGCGGGCGGGTCGCCTCCAGCTTGATCAGCTCAGCGAGCGTCTGGGAGGCGATGCCTCGACCCCAGTGGGACCGCCCGACGACATAGGTGACCTCCCGCTCGGAGGGCGAACCGAACACCGCTGCGTGCCCTGCCACTACGCCGTCGGCGAGAACGGTCCGCAGGACCACTGCCGGATCGGACCGCACCTTGGCCCAGTGCTGGTCGAAGTGGTCGCGGTCGTAGTGGTACTTCCTGGTCACAGCCGCCATCTGCTGCAGTTCGGGGTCCGTCAACTGCTCCCAGAAGACCGGCAAGTCGCTGTCCTGAAGTTCACGCAGGGATATCTCCATGGCTGTGGTGTCAGCCTCCGCAAGATCGCTGCCGAAGTGGTCGGCCCAGCCTAGGGCCACCTCCCGGTTACGGGACAACCATTTGGTCGGCTGCGGCTGGGGTCCGTACGGGCTCGCCGTCCGGGCCTGTCGGTCGGCCCGGTGAGGCCCCCCGCTGTTCGCCCGATCAGTCGGCGCCGAGCCGCAACAGGATCTCGGCCACCGCCGTCGGTGCGGTCACCATCAGGTCGTGGCCGGAATCGACCACCCACGTCCGCTCGTTGCCGGTCAGCGCCTCCGCGGTGCCGGGCGGGGCCATGGACAAGGACGACGTGGTGTGGACCTCGGTGCGGGGGATCCGGGTCAGGGCCGCGGGGTCCTTGAGCCGCAGTGGCTGCTCGAAGCACTTCCACGGATGCGGCGTGAGCCTGTCCCACATCCATGCGACGTCCTCGGGCTCGGTGATCCCGTAGTACTTGACGGCGTCGGAGTCGGGCCACAGCACCAGTTCCACGCCGTCCACCACTCGGGCCCCGGCCCGGGCGGCGGCCATGAGTTCGCCGGCCACCTGGACGAGGGACTGCTCGTTCTCGGGAATCGCGGCGTCGAGGTAGACGAGGTGGGCGATCCGCTCGGGTGCCCGGTCGGCGACTCCGGTGATGACCATCCCGCCGTAGCTGTGCCCCACCAGGACGACATCGGTGCAGTCCTCGTACCGCAGGACACCCACGACGTCCGTGATGTGGGTGTCCAGGTCGATGTCCGGGCGCAGCAGATGGGCGCGCTCGCCCAGGCCGGTCAGCGTCGGCGTGTACACCTCGTGCCCCGCCGCCCGCAGCAGGGGTGTCAGCCGCTGCCAGCACCAACCGCCGTGCCCGCCACCGTGTACCAGGACGTACGTAGCCATCTCTGACCTCGCTCCCCGTCGGACAACGGACCGTCGCCCGGGCGCTGTCAGCAAAGCACAGCGTCGGCGGTCTTCCCCAGAGAGGGCGTACACCTTCTAACAAAATTATCATCGAAATTGTTAACAATCCTGGGGTCCAGCCGACAGTCTGAGACCCGAAGGAGCCGCACGGCCCGACCTGCCCGCGACGTCGCTGAGGCGGTGGACAGGTACGGCTGTGACCACACAACCCGCTCACAAGGAGTCTACGGGTGGACATCAACCGCAGGACCGTCATTCGGAGCGCCACGGGCGCCGCAGCCCTGGCCGCGTTCGGGACCGTCGCGGGCACGGCAGGCACGGCTTTCGCCGGCACCTCGTCGTCGAGCAGTTCGTCGAGCACGTCCTCGGCGTACTCGCTGGAGCTCGATTCCACTGCCTGGTCGTACGACTCGACCAACGACGTGTACTACCAGATAGGGAAGATGTACGTCGCGAATCCGGCCGCGACGGACTACGAGAACCTGTCGATCTACGTGCCGGGGGCCTATCTGAAGGCCACCGTGAACAGCGACGGGACCACGTACACCGCGACGCTCAACCCGAAGGGCACCGTCGGCGCCTACTCGGGACGCACGGCGCCGATCGTCATCCCGGTCAACACCCCTGGTTACGCCGGGCAGAAGCCGGCCACGTCCTACAGCTACAGCAGCGTGTCGAAGTACCTCGCGGCCGGGCACATCTACGTGTGGCCGGGCCTGCGCGGCCGGGACAGCTCGACCAGCACCCGCTCCGACGCCGCCCCCTGGGGTGTGACCGACCTGAAGGCCGCGGTCCGCTTCCTCCGGTACAACCGGAGCGTCCTGCCCGGCAGTACGGACGACATCGTCCTGTTCGGCATGAGCGGCGGCGGCGCCCAGGACACCGTGGCGGGCACGTCCGGTGACAGCCCCCTGTACCACCCGTACCTGCGCACGATCGGCGCGGCGATGGAGGACGCCAAGGGCAGGCCCCTCAGCGACGCGGTCGCCGGCGTCATGGCCTGGTGCCCGATCACCAACCTGCACGAGGCCAACCTGTCCTACGAGTGGAACATGGGCCAGTTCGCCTCGACCGGCACACGCGCGTCCGGCACCTGGACCAGCGCCTACTCGACGGACCTCGCGAAGGCCTGGCCCAAGTACGTCAACCGCCTGGGTCTGCGCGACGAGAAGGGCAGGCGCCTGAAGCTGACCGAGTCCAGCAGCGGCATCCATCTGGCCGGCAGCTACTACGACCACCTGATCGGGGTGATCACCACCTCGCTGAACAACTTCCTGTCCGACAACACCTTCCCGTACACCATCACGACGCAGGGCGGCCCGCCCGGATCGGGCTCGACGGGGTCCTCGACCACGTACGCGACGGTCGCCGACTACATCGCCTACCTCAACACCGGCAGCACCTGGGTGACGTACGACGCCACGACCAACACCGTGACGGTGTCCGGCCTCGAAGGCTTCGTGAAGAGCCAGAAGACGGGGAACAAGCCGGTCGGCGCGTTCGACGGGTACTCCCGCGGGCAGACCGAGAACAACGTCTTCGCGATGGGGCTGGGAGCTCCGTCGCACTTCGCGCCGCTCACCCGTGACGTCGTCAAGGCGAACGAGGCGACGTACGCCACGTACTCCGACTGGAACTCCGCCTACGGCTCCTCGGCGTACGACAGCGACTTCGCCCAGAAGGACAGCGTCGGCAAGGACATGGCCTGGCGGAACGACGCGTACAACCCGATGTACTTCCTCTCGCCCGCCTTCGCCGGCTACCGGAAGTCGCAGGTGGCGCGGCACTGGCGTATCCGCACCGGCATCATGCAGGGCGACACGGCCAACACGACCGAGATCAACATCGCCCTGGCCCTCCAGAACTACGGCATCCGCGACATCGACTTCGCCACCGTGTGGGCCCAGGGGCACACCCAGGCCGAGCGCACCGGTGACTCGACGACGAACTTCATCACCTGGGTGGAGTCCGTCGTCAGGAAGTGATCGCCGGTTCGGACCAGGGGCATTGAGCGGGTGAGGGGGCGGGTTCGGACACGCCCCCTCACCCACCGGTCTCCCAGGTCAGCTGATCCGTACCGGCAGACTCCGGAAGCCGCGGGTGATGTTGTTGAGGGCGCGGACCGGTTCGCCGGTCAGCTCGATCCGCTCCACGCGGGCCGCCAACGCCTTGAGTACGGCGTGGACTTCGAGGCGGGCCAGGCCCTGACCCGCGCAGCCGTGGTTGCCGTAGCCGAAGGCGAGGTGGTCGACGGGGTTGCGGGTGATGTCGAAGCGGTCGGGGTCGGGGAAATGCCGCTCGTCGCGGTTGGCGGCGCCGTAACTGTGCAGGACCCGGGCGCCGGACGGGATGACGACCCCCTCGCCGAGATCGACCTCACGGGTGGTGACCCGGGAGAAGACCTGGATGGGGCTCTCCAGGCGGACGACCTCGTTGAACGCGGAGGGCGCCAGCGACGGGTCCGCGCGCAGCAGGTCCCACTGCCCGGGGTGACGGGCGAACAGCCACATCCCGCTGGAGATCGCCGAGATGGTGGTGTCGAAGGCGGCCACCACATAACCGGCGAGCAGACCGATCGCGCCCTCGACGGGGATCCGACCGGCCTTGTGGGCCTCGATCATGGTCCAGCCGAAGCCGCCTGGAATCAGGTTCTCCTTGGTCACGACCTCGGCGAGAAAGCCCATCAGCGCCTCGACCTTCGGAACGGCGGCCGCCGTACGCGGGCAGACCGGCCCGGACGAGTCGAACCATCCGGCGGCCATGTCGAGCAGTTGGTCGCGACCTTCCTGCGGCCAGCCGATGAGGTCCATGATCACGTGCACGGGAAGGTCCTGGGCCAGGTCGGTGACGGCGTCGAAGGTCCCCAACGCCACCAGTTCATCGACCAGTTGCTCGGCGCGACGGTCGATGCCCTCGGCGACCGGACGCAGCGCGCGCGGGGAGAGCCGGTCGGTGAACAGCTTGCGCTGCTCGGTCTGCGCGGGCGGGTCCAGGTTGATCAGGGCGCTGGCCCAGGCCTCGTTGAAGCCGGGGTTGAGGCCGATGCCCTGCCCGGAGGAGAAGGTCTCCCAGTCACCGAGGGCCGAACGCACCTGCTCGTAGCGGGAGATGAACCACAGGTCGTGCCGGCTCAGATGCACGGCAGGCCCCAGGTCGCGCAGCGCCTTGTACTGCGGATACGGATCGGCGAGTGCCTCGTCGCTGAACAGGTCGAGGTCGGAGGACAGGGGCGTGGCGGTGGTCATGGCGATCTCCTTTGATCGTGAGCTGCGATGTTCTGCGACGGGCGGCAGAAGGCGTTACGCGGCGAGCGCGCGCAAACGGGCCACGGGAATACGGTGGTTGAGGGCTGCGGCCACCGGGCGGGACACGTGGTCCCAGCGCAGAAGCGCGGACAGGTCGGAGACCGAGCCCTTCAGCACGGTGGGTTCCCCGGCGGCGGGCAGGTTTCCGGCGAGCTTGACGGCCAGGCCGAACGCCTCGGTCCAGAAATACGGCTGCGGGGTGTACGGCGGTGCTTCGTCGCCGTGCAGCAACGCGGCGACACCCGCCCTGGCCTGGCCGATCGCGCTGTCCCAGTGCGGGGTGCGCCGGAAACGCCCGTCGCCGGTCGGGAAGGCGGCGACATCACCGACGGCGACGACGTCCGGGGCGCCGGCCCGGCAGCGCTCGTCGACCACGACCCCGCCGAGCAGAGACAGCCCGGAGCCCTCCAGCCACTCGATGTTGGGACGGCAGCCGACGGCGGCGATCACGAGATCGGCCTCCAGGCGTCTGCCGTCGGCGAGTTGGGCGCCGTACGGCATCGGCGTGACGCCGTCGGGGGAGACGACGGTCCGTACGCCGTGTTCCCGCGTGGCCCGCTCGAACAGCTCGGCCAGGTAAGGCCCCAGCGTGGCGACGAAGGGTGCCTGGAGGTCGACGACGGTGACGTTGAGCCCGAGTCCGGCGGCGACGGAGGCGATCTCCATGCCCAGGAAGCCGCCGCCGATCACCAACAGGCTCCGGGCCCGGGTGAGTTCGGCGCGGAGCCGCAGGGCGTCGTCCAGGGTGCGCAGGACGAGCCCGTGCTCGCCCAGGGTGCGGGCTCGCGCCCCGGTGGCGATCACGAGTCTGTCGTACGGGATCTCCTCGCCGCCTTCGACCCGCACCCGCCGGGCGTCCAGGTCCAGGCCGGTCGCCCGGGTTCCCGTCCGCACCTCGACATCCGTGTCGCCGAGACTCGGGAGCGCGACCGAAGCAGCGTCCTCGGTGCCCTTCAGTACCCCCTTGGACAGCGGGGGCCGGGTGTAGGCCTCCCGGGGCTCGTCCCCGACGAGTGTGATCGCCCCGTCCCAGCCCTGGCGCCGCAGCTCGTCGACGGCGGTCACTCCGGCGAGCGACCCGCCGACCACGACGGCCCTCATCGGCCGACCTTCAGCGCGGCCACGGGACAGGCCCGGGTGGCCGCCTCGGCCTTCTCGGCCAGTTCGCCGGGGATCTCGTCCAGCAGGACGGTCACGACCCCGTCGTCGTCGAGCCCGAAGACCTCGGGCGCGGCCTGTTCACAGAATCCGAAGCCGTCGCAGCGGCTCTCGTCCACGTCGATGTGCACCATGCGGCCACCCTCGGCGCGGGGGCCCGCGGGGGCTATGGGTGGAACTACGGGGTAGGTACCCGGTCGCTAAGGGGTGGGTAGGTGGTGCTCCGTCACCCAGGCCGCCACCTGCGCACGGGAGCCGAAGCCGAGCTTGGCGAGGATGTGCTCGACATGGCCGTCGACCGTACGCGGCGACAGGACCAGCGCGGCGGCGATCCGCCGGTTGCTCATCCCCTGGGCCACCAGCGCGGCCACCTCGCGCTCCCGACGGGTCAACTGACCCGCCCTGGGCGGGGGCGCCGGTTCCGGCGGGGCGTCGAGCGCGTACGCGATGGCCCGCGCCGGCCGCTCGTGCGCGCCGCCCTCGACGAGCGCCGCCTCGTACGCCGCCGTGCCCAGCGCCCGTACGACCGACCGCTCGCACCGGTCGTGCCGCTCGGCGAGATGAGGGCCGAAGGCCGCGATCGTGGTGCCGATGTGCTGCCACAGGGACCGGACGGAGCCCAGCAACCGGGCGGCCCGGGCGTGATCGCCCTGGGACGCGGTGATCCAGGCCAGCAGCTCCATCATCAGCGCGGTGCCGACGTAGTCGTTGAAGCCCTGCTGGATGTCGAGCCCGGCCCGGGTGAGCGCCGTACCGGAGTCCGCGTCGCCGTGCACCCAGGCGTCGTGGCCCAGGGCCCACAGCGCGTACGACCTGCTCCACCGTTCGCCGTGTTCCTCGGCGGTGGTCACGGCCAGGCGACCGGTCCGCTCGGCGTGCGGGTCGGCGGTGTGGGCCTGGGCGACGGCGAGCTGGAAGAGGGAGATCAGGGCGCCCGGGCCGTCGCCCACCGCGTCGTGCGCGGCCACCGCCCGCCCGTACCAGAAAGCGGCCTCCTCCAGATGGCCCCGGAACAGTGCCGACGTTCCCCGGAAGCCCTGGACGTACGCGGACACCACGGGGTCGTCGAGCCGGCGGCCCAGCTCTTCCGCTTCCGCCAGTGCGCGGTCCGCCGCCGGATGGTCGCCCTGGAGCAGCGCTGCCCAGGCGGCCACCCACAGGGCCTTGGCCCGGGCGGGCGTGGGGTCCGGGGCCGCCGCCAAGGCACGCTCCAGCCACCGTCGGCCCTCGCCGAGGAAGCCGTCGGCGCACCAGTGGAAGCGCAGCGCGGCGGCGAGCGCCAGCGCGGACTGGGGGTCGCTGTGCTCCAGGGCGATGCGCAGGTTGCCGTGCTCGGCACGCAGCCGGGCCAGGCCCTCCTCCTGGCCGGGGCCGTACCAGTCGTCGGCGATCCGCTCGGCGAGGCCGCGGTGGAAGTCGCGGTGCAGCACGCGGACACGGTCCCCCTCACCGGACTCGGCGAGCTTCTCCGCGCCGTACTGCCGAATGGTCTCCAGCAGCCAGTAGCGCGGCTGGCCCTCGCGTTCGGTGATGAGGACGACGGACTGGGCGACCAGACGGTCGAGGAGGTCGAGGACGTCCGTGCGGGAGATCCCGTCAGCACCGGCATCGGTGACATCCGCGCAGACTCCCTCGGCCGCGTCCAGGCCGAAGCCGCCGGCGAACACCGACAGCCGGTTCCACAGCAGCCGCTCGGCGGGGGCGCACAGCTCGTAGCTCCAGTCGATGAGTGCGCGCAGGGTGCGTTGCCGGGGGCGGGCGGCGCGGCTGCCCCCGGTGAGGAGGGCGAAGCGGTCCTCCAGGCGGTCCGTCACCTGGTCGACGGTGAGTGTGCGCAGCCGGGCGGCGGCCAGCTCGATCGCCAGCGGCAGCCCGTCGAGGCGGGTGCACAGGCGTGTCACGGCGTCCCGGTTGCCGTCGGTGATGTAGAACTCCGGGCGGTGCGCGGCGGCCCGGTCGCGCAGCAGTTCGACGGCCTCGTCCGGCACCGACAGCGGGGCGACGGTGAAGACGTGCTCCCCGGCGAGGCCCAGGGTCTGTCGGCTGGTCGCCAGGACACGCAGGCCGGGGGCGGCCGACAGCAGCGCGTCCGCGAGTGCGGCGCAGGCGTCGACCAGGTGCTCGCAGTTGTCCAGCACGATCAGGCACTGGCGCTCGGCCAGATAGGCGGCGAGCTGTTCGACTGCGGGCCTGGCCGACAGATCGGGCATGCCGAGAGCGGTGGCGGTCACCTCGGCCACGGTCGCCGGGTCCTGCACCGGGGCCAGATCCACCAGCCACACCCCGTCGGCGAAGCCCTTGCGCGCCGTGGCCGCGACCTCCAGCGCCAGCCGAGTCTTGCCCACCCCGCCGACACCGGTCAGTGTCAGCAGCCGGGCTTCGGCGAGGCGGCGGCGGATCTCCGCGATGTCCCGCCGCCGGCCGACGAACGTCGTGTAGGCCGTCGGCAGGTTCCCCGCTCGGGCGGGTGAGGTGGTCACGGGTTAACGCTAAGGAAACCTGTCGGTCGAGGGCAAGCTGTCGGGGCCACTGGGGGCAGCCGCCACGTCGTGCGGAGTCCCGTGCTCAGCCCTTGACGGCGGAGCTGGCGACGCCCTGCACGAACCAGCGCTGGAAGAACGCGAAGACGACGAGGACAGGCAGGACGAGGAGGACGCCGAAGGCGAGGATCTGGCCCCAGTCCGGAGGCTGCTGACCCTGGAAGACGCTCATTTCCAGGGGGAGCGGACGGACGGCGGGGTCGGAGACCATCAGCACCGGCCACAGAAAGGAGCCCCACTGGGTGAGGAAGGTGAGGATCGCGACCGAGGCGAACGCCGGCTTCGACATCGGCACGATGATCGCGAAGAAGGTGCGCCAAGGGCCCGCGCCGTCCAGCCGGGCCGCCTCCTCGATGCTCGGCGGGATCGAGCGGAAGAACGTGTGGAACTGGTAGATCGAGAACGCGTTGGCGATGAACGGGATCGCCTGGATGTACAGGGTGTTGCGCTGGTCGTTGAACATGTAGAAGAGCGGCACGGCCACCGACTCGAACGGGACCAGCATCAGCAGCAGGACCAGCGTGAACACGGCTTCCCGGCCACGCCACTTCAGCCGTGACATGCCGTACGCGGCCATCGAGTTGACGAACAGACCGCCGGTCACGACCACGAACGCGACGAGCAGCGAGATGCCCATGAAGCGCCAGAAGTAGCCAGTGCTGTCGGAGTTCAGGGCGTCGAGGACGTTCGCGTAGTTGTCGAAGGACAGGTGGGTGGGGAGGAAACCGGACAGACCGTTCAGCACTTCGTCGGAAGGCTTGAGGCTGCCCAGCAACAAGTAGAGGACGGGCAGGACGAAGACGAAGGCCAGCACGCTGAGGACGGCGTAGTCGGTGAAGCGGCGCAGGCGGCGGTGTGGCGCGTGGGTCAGGGCCATGGTGGCGGGTCAGTCCTCGTGGTCGGGCCGGACGACGCGGCGCTGGATGAGGGTCAGGACGACGACGATCAGGAAGAAGACGACGGTGATCGCGGACGCCTGGCCGATGTTGTTCTGGTCGAAGGCGGTGCTGACGGCCTGGTACATGACCGTGCGGGTGGCGTCCTCGTCGAGTCCGCCGCCGTGGATGAGGACGTACACCTGGTCGAAGACCCGGAACGACAGCACCGAGGTGAGCATGGCGACGAAGACGAGCGTGCCGCGGATACCGGGCAGCGTGACATGGCGGAACTGCTGCCAGGGCGTGGCGCGGTCCAGCTCGGCGGCCTCGTAGAGCTCGCCGGGGATCTGCTGGAGGCCGGCCAGCAGGATGACCATCTGGAAGCCGACGCCCTGCCACACCGACAGCACGATCACCGAGGCCATCGCGGTGGCCGTGTCGCCGAGCCAGTCGAAGGCACCCCAGTTGCCGAAACTCACCGCGTCCAGCGCGGAGTTGAGCAGCCCCTGGTCACTGCGGGCCAGGATGAGCCGCCAGATCACGGCGACCAGCGTCATGGGGAAGACGACCGGCATGAAGAACAGCGACCGGAACAGGCCGATCGCCCTCAGCTTGCGGTTGAGGAGGATCGCCAGGGCCAGCGCGAGGCCCGTCTGGAGGGGTACGACGACCACGGCGAAGGTCAGGTTGTTCAGCAGCGCCCGCAGGAACGGGCCCGACAGGTCCGGGTCGGTGAACAGCCGCCGGTACTGCTCCAGGCCGAAGAACGAGGGTGCCAGCGGCGAGCCGAGGCGCACGTTGTAGAAGGAGAGGACGACGGCGTAGCCGAACGGGATGCCGACGAACGCGATGAGCCCGGCGACGGCGGGGGTGGACATCAGCAGTCCGTGCAACCAGTCGCGGTTCCTGGGCCCGGACTGCTTCGGGCGGGCGGTCTTCACGGCGGTCATGGGCCTCATGGGCGGGGTCTGCTCCCGGTCGGGGGCCGCGTCGGAGGAGGGCTGCGCAGGGTGTGCGGGGTGTGCGGGTTCCACTGGGTCCACTGTTCTCACGGGCGGGTCCTGTTCCCGGCGCGGCGGGCAGTGTCTGTGCGTGCCCGCCGCGGCCGACACGGTCCTACGGGATCTGGTAACCGGCGTTGTCGGAGAAGTCCTGGTCGATGGCGCGGGCGGCCTTCTCCAGGGCGCTCTTCGGGTCGGCGCCGCCGTAGATCGAGTTGAGGGCCTCGCTGAACTTGGCGGTGATCGTGGGGTACCCGGCGGTGACCGGGCGGGTCACGGCGACACAGGTCTTGGTGATCTCGCTGTCACCGCAGGGCTTGGCGAGCTGGTCGGCGTAGAGCTGGAGCGGGCCGCCCTGCTTGTACAGCTCGCTCTTCGCCAGCGCCGTCCTCGTCGCGGGCACCGCCCCGTTGGCCGTCGTCATCGCGGTGACGTTGGTGTCGTCCAGGAGGGTGTCCAGGAACGTGCCGGCGGCCTTCGCGTTCTTGCTGTCGGCGCCGATGCCCCAGGCCCATGAACCCTGGCCGGTCTTGGGGCCGTTGCCGAAGTCGGGCAGCGGCAGCACGACGAGGTCGTCGCCGAGGGCCTCGCTGTAGGCCGGGTACATCCAGTGGCCGACCCAGCTCAGCGCGACCCGGCCCTTGGCGAAGGCGTTGCCGTCGGTGTTGGGATCGACGTACGTCTTCCACGACTGGAAGGTCTTCAGCGCCGAGACCACGGCCGAGGAGTCGAGTACGCCCTCCGCCTTGCCGTCCTTCAGCAGCGAGCCGCCGGCCGACCAGACGATCGGGGCGAAGCCGTAGGTGCCCCACTCGGTGGCGAAGCCGTTGTTCTCCTGGACGTCGAGGGTCTTGCCGTCGGAGTCCTTGGCCTTGAGCGTCTTCAGCGCGGCCGTGAACTCGGCGGCCGTCCAGTCGTCCGACAGACCCGTCGGGTACTTCACCCCGGCCGCGTCCAGCAGCTTCTTGTTGCCGTAGATCCCGAGCCCGGAGTCGAACATGCCCAGGCCGTAGTGCTTGCCGTCGATCTCGCCCTGCGCCTTGCTCGCGTCGGTGGCGTTGCCCATGGTCCTGGCGGAGACGTAGTCGTCGATCGGGGCGAGCTTCTTGTTGTAGACGAAGTTCGCAATCGTCGGGCCGTCGAACTCCATCACGTCCGGGAGATCGGAGGCGCTGGTCGCGGTTATGGTCTTGGTGTAGTCGGTCTCGGGTATCAGCTTCAGGTCGACCTTGATCGCGCTCTGCGAGGAGTTGAAGGACTTCACCGCGTTCTGCAGCGCACTGGCCTCGCTCTTCTGGCCCTGATGGGCCCAGACGCTGATGGTGCCCTTGCCGCTGCCCGCCTCCGCGGCGGCGTCGCCACCGCTGCCGCCGCCACAGGCGGCCAGCGCCGCGAGGGGCAGGGCGAGGGCGAGGCCCGTACAGGCTGTACGGCGGAACCTTCTGCTGGTCGAGCTCATGACTGTGCCTCCGTGCGGTGCGAGGGTTTCGACGTGCGCTGGTGGTGTGCGGCGTGGGGGAGTGGGGCCTGGACGGCCATGGAGGGGCTCAGGGGTTGTCAGGGGGCAGAGGAGTTACTGGGGTCCGCGCGGGCGCGGCGGAGCGGTCGTCTCGCGCAGGACGAGACGGATGGGCATCTGCACATGCCCGGGTGTGCCGGTGCCCGGTTCGTCGAGCTGCCGCAGCAGCAGCCGGGCGGCCTCGGCGCCCTGTCCGGCGACCGGCTGGGCGACGGTGGTCAGTCCGATGACATCGGCGAGTTCGTGGTCGTCGAAGCCGACGACGGACACGTCGTCCGGCACCCGGAGCCGATGCCTCCTGAGCGCACGCAGCGCGCCCATCGCCATCTCGTCGGACTGGGCGAACACGGCCGTCGGCGGCCGGGAGGCGGCCAGCAGTTCGGTCATGGCCCGCTCGCCGCCCTCGACGGTGTAGTCGCCGTCCGCCTCCAGGGCCGGATCGTGCGCGATCCCGGCGTCGGCCAGTACGTCCAGATACGCCTGGCGGCGCGCGACGGGCGTGGTCCAGTGCTGCGGCCCGCTCGACCCGCTGATCATGCCGATCCGGCGGTGGCCGAGGTTCACCAGATGCCGTACGGCGCTCTCCGTGCCGGCCCGGTCGTCGATGCCGACCACGGTGAAGCCGGGCCGGGCGCCGCCGACCGTGCTGGCCAGCGGCACGCCGAGCGAGCGCAGCGCGGCGGACTCGTCCTCGTCGGGGATCAGCAGCGACAGCACGGCGTCGACCCGCTTGCGGACCGGCATCTTGGTGAAGAAACGCTTGCGTGTCTCCGGCGAGCCCAGGTTGTACAGCAGGACGTCGTACCCGGCGGCGCTGAACACGTGCTCGGCGGCGTCCAGCACGGTGCCGAAGAACCAGCGGCCCACGTACGGGACCACGACCCCGATCGTGAAGGTGCGCCCGCTGGCCAGACTGGACGCCGAGCGGGACGCCGTATAGCCGAGTTGTGCGGCGACGGCCGTGATCCGGTCGCGCACCTCGTCGGAGACGCCCGGCTGTCCGCGCAGGGCGCGGGACACGGTGGACGCCGAGACTCCGGCGGTGCGGGCGACATCGGTGATGCTGACGGTCACAGCGCTTTTCTCCCGTCGGGTTTCACATCGGTGTGATCTGGGGGTGACGAGACCGTAAACCCGGCCTCGTTGTTGCGCAAGCGTTTGCGTTCAGTTTTACTTGGGCCGATTCTCAAGCGAGACCTTCCAGGTCAATGGTCAGCGCATGCGTTTGGGCGCTGCGAGCCGACAGGAACTGTGCATGCGATACGCCCCGCCCGGCCTCTGCGTGAACGACTTCGCCCTGCTCCGCGACGACGACGGCACCTACGCGGTGCTGCACCTTCAGGGCCCGTGGACGGCCGAGTTCGACCACCTTCGGATGGAGACCTCGTACGGCAGGGCCACCTCCACCGACCTGGTCGGCTGGCGACCCGAGGGCACCGCCTTCGGCAACGGTCTGCCCGGCCGCTTCGACCAGCAGGCGGTGTGGACCATGCACCCCGTCCCGTACGGCGACGGAATGGCGATGTTCTACACGGGCGTGAGCGGACTGACGGAAGGCGGCTGGCCGTTGCAGTCGGTCGGCCTCGCCTACTCCGACCGCACCGACGGCACCGGCTGGCGCCGCCACGGCACCGGACCCGTGGCCAAGGCGGACGCCCGCTGGTACCGCACGGGCGAACGCATGGGCTGGCGCGACCCGTTCGTGGTGCGCGACGACGAGTCGGACGGCTGGGTGATGGTCGTCTGCGCGGCCGACGCGACCCTGCCGGTCGAGGTCAGCGGCTGTGTGGCGTGGGCGACTTCGGACGACCTGGAGCACTGGACGGTCCACCCGCCGCTCATCTCACCCGGTGACGTGGACGAGTTGGAGTGCCCGGTCCTCGAACGCCTCGACGACGGCAGCTGGTTGCTGATCGGCTCGATCGGCGCGACGCGCGGCTTCGAGGCATGGACCGCGCCACGCCTGAGGGGCCCGTGGACCCGCCGTGGCCCCCTGGGTCCGACCGGCTCGTACGCCCCTCGCGTCATCGCCGCCCCCGACGGCTCCCGTGTCGTCCTGCACACCACACCCCGCCGCGTCGACCTCACCGACTCCGGCGAACGCTGCCGCGGGATGCTGGCCCAGCCCAAGTCCCTTGTCGTTCCGGCCGATTCGCCGCCCCGCCTGGAGTGGTGGCCGGGCCTGGACGGCTGGCTGGGCGAGGAGACGGAGGAGCCGGCGCTGCACGCGGTCGGTGATCTCGACGTCTCCGGCCGGGTCGAGATCACCCTGCGAACCGGGGCCGACGGCCGCCCGGCCCTGCTGGTCGGCTGCGACGGCAAGAACCTGTGGATCACCGGCCCCGCCGACGCACTATTGGGCGAGACGATCCTGACCGAGCCCGCCACAACCCTGCGGATCCTCACCATCGGCGAGTACGTCGAGGTCTACGCCGACGGCGTCTTCGTCCTGACCACCCTGTGCTACTCCGGCCACGCCGCCCCCTGGACGGCGATGACGGACGGACACACCCGCACGATCCCCGTCCGCCCGGTCCGGCTGCCCGACCCCGACCGGGACGACGCTTCGGCGGTGTGGCCGGGTCCGGCGACGAGGTGAAAGGGTCCGCGCTGGAAGCGACTGTCGGCACCGGGAGCACGCGTCGGGGAGCACCCTCCCGGAATCCACCGGCGACGCCTGCGACAGCGACCACTGCTGGCGCAAGGATATGGACCGCCTCGCCGAACTGGGCTTCACCGACTACCGGTTCAGCATCGACTGGGCCGCATCGAGCCCGCCCCAGCTGCTTCTCCAGAGCGGAGATCGCGTTCCCCCCTGGCCTTGAAGGCATGGGGACCCCCATCCGCCGTATCGTCGAGGGCGCCTTCGAACGCGTCTTCAGGGGTTGACGCCCGTCCCGCGGCGTATTCGCCGCTGTCGGCGTGGTCGCTCGAACCCGCTGTCGCCCGCTACTGGGCAACGGAATCGGTCGTGCCCCTGCCCACCCGGGCACGACGCCGACCCGAGGTCAGCTCGTCGTGTCCGCTTCCGGTGCGCTGGGGTCGGCCGGGTTGGTGCGGAGCATGGCCCGGTGAAGAGCCTCGTGCGCGGGCGAGGCGGGCAGGGGGCCGCGGGCCGGGGCCTCGAAGGACTGGACGAACAGGGCGACGACACGGCGCCAGGCGTCAGGAGCGGCCTCGCCGGTGGCGTTGACGACGCCCGCGTTGGCCATGTGGATCAGGACCAGGTCCGAGGGGTCGAAGTCCTCGCGCAGTCGGCCCGCGGCCTTGGCGCGGTCGATGAGTCGCACCATGCCTTCGTACGCCTCGTTGCGGCGCTCCTCCATGGCCTTGGCGGTGGGGAAGGACGTGGTCAGGACGTCGGCGAAGCCGTAGTCGGCGGCCTGCATCGCGCAGGCGGTCTCGATGTAGCCGACGAACCCGTGCCAGGGGTCGGGATCGTCGAGTGCGGTGGCGACCGCGTCGGCGTAGGCGTCCATGCGGTCGGCGAAGACGGCGGCGACCAGCTCCTCCTTGGTCGGGAAGCGACGGAACATCGTGGCGATTCCCACCCCGGTCTCGCGGGCCACGGACGCCATGGAGGCGCCCAGCCCTTCGCGCGCGAAGACCTTGCGCGCGGCGGCGATGATGCGCTCCCGGTTGCGCTCGGCGTCGCTGCGAAGTGGCTGGGGAGCGGGGCCGTCGGGATGCCGGGAGCCAGGGGTCATGCAGGTCACCCTATCGATCGGATCGACCTGTCCACTTTGACTGGTGCGGTGGCCATGTCGAACCAGATGAACCTGTCGACGTCCTGGAGTACTCGACATCACATCCTCGACGGGAACGAGCGCGAAGCAGGGCGCGCTCGTCTGTCGGGGTCCGTCGGTCCTGTTGGCCGACAAGCGGCCGTTCGCCGTACGGGTCGGCGACGGTAGGGACCTGCGGGTGTGTCCGGAGGTCCCCACGCGGCGCCGCATGGTGCGCGACTGTGGCCCGACCAGGGAGCCGGTGCGGTGTCAGCCGCGGGGGACGCCCTGGTCCCCGACGCGGAAGACGAGTTCGGCCTCGTCGCGCCTGGTGGTGTGCAGGTCCCAGTACATGGGGGTGAGCTGCTCGGGCTGGACCGGGTCGACACCGGGGATGACGGAGACGCCGATGGCCGCGTCGATGCCGACGTGGGCGGCCTGGACACCGGTGCCGGCGTCGGCCAGTTCCTTGTGCAGGTTCATCACCCAGTTGCGCAGCGCCGCAGCGGCGGCATTGACGTTGGCGACTCGCGGGTCCGGCCAGATCGAACCGGCGCCGGTGGTGTAGAGGAGGGTGCCCGCGCCGGCCTCACGCATGGCCGGCAGTACCGCGTTCGTGGCGGCGATGGCCCCGTACAGCTGGAAGTTCATCTCGAACTCGACATCGGACGGTCGGGTCCCGGACGGGGCGGTCAGGGTGGTGATGCCGAAGGTTCCCACCGGGGAGTACTCCAGGACGTCGATACCGCTGAACCGGTCGGCGGCCTCCTTGAGCGCGTGCGTGAGCCCGGCGCGGTCGAGCACGTTCGCGGGGAACGCGGCGGCGGTGATGCCCTCGGCGGCGAGCTTGCCGACGTTCGCGTCGAGCTTCTCGGGGTTACGAGAGATGAGGGCGACGTCGAAGCCCTGGTTGCCGAAGGTGCGGGCGATGGCCAGGCCCATCTGGGGGCCGGCTCCGACGATGGCGATGGTGGGCATGGTGATCCTTTCGCAAGCCCCGGGTCGGGGGGCGGAGAATACTTTGGATATCTGGATAGACCTATCCGGTTAATGATCCGGATAGGTCGCTCCGTTTCACTGGCCACCGTAGCACGGAAAACGGATAGGGCAATCCGATTGCTCGACCGGGCGGTGCGGACGCCGTCGGGCACGCGGGAAGGCGGCTGAGCCAGTGGCGCCGAACTGCTCGGTGGAGCCGCACCACTCCCCGCCGAAGTTGCCGCACGCCCTCGCGCCCCGGTGCGGTACTTCAGTCCCCCTGCGGAGGCCGCTCGGAACCCGTAGGGGCGGAAGGCCGTGCCGTGTCGGTGGGGGCTGCGCTCTGCGGTGTGGCGGTTTCTCCCTGGATGACGCGGGGAGTTGTCCGGTCCTCGGGATCGGTCTGCTGATCCTTCATCGCCCTGGCCTCGGCCTTGAGGATGCGGGCCGATTTGCCTGCCGAGCGGGCCAGGTCGGGAAGCTTCTTGGCGGCGAGGACGGCTATGACGACGATGAGGATGACGGCGAGTTCGCTCAGTCCGAACATTCGGGTCCTGTCTTCTTGCTCGGCCCGGGCCGAGCGCGGCGCGGGCGTAACGGGGACGGGGTGTTGCGGGGGCAGGGTGTCAGTCGGGGCGCGTCGACGCGAGCTGTTGACGGAGATAGGGCAGCATGCCGTGCTCCAACAGGGCCCGCTGCCACCTTTCACGGGCATCGTCCACGTTCCTCGCCGTCCTCCGGAAGCCGTGGCCGTGGGCGGGACCTCCGCGGTGGCGTATCGCGGTACGCAGCAGGGCGGTCAGCGCGGCAAGAGCGCTGGTGGCCGCGACGAGCGCCAGCACCCAGCCCGCGGCGATGAACGAGCCGGCCGCGGTCCCTCGTACCGCGGCGAGTCGGAGCGCGTACCCGAGCAGGAGCAGGACCGCGGCGGACGTCGCGGCGATCGGCGGAGTCAGCACGGCGAGGGCGGGCAGCAGTGCGCCGGGCCCGGCCGGCCGGGACTCCCGGCCGCGCCCCGCCGCCGTACGCACCGCGAGGTAGTCGCGGTATTCGTCACCGGCCGCGGCCACGATCTCGTCGGCGTCCCGAAGCGCCTGGGCCCGCAGCCGCATGGCGACCTCGACGCTGGAGTCGGCCCGCAGCGCCGTGCGGATGTCCGTGGCGCTCAGCGCCCGGTGCAGTATCCCTTCGAAGTCCGCTCGGTCCTCCGGGCGGAGGTGGGGCGGGCGGGCCAAGTGATCTCCCTGGGTGGCGTGGACGGCGGAGGCTCGACACCCGACACCCGGCACGCGACGGGTGCGGGTGGCCGCTGGGCCTGCCCGGGTGGTCCGGCCCAGCGGAACGGTCCGCGGTCCTCAGACGCCGACGCCGAAGTCGGAGGCGATCCCGGCCAGGCCGGACGCGTAACCCTGGCCCACGGCACGGAACTTCCACTCCGCGCCATTGCGGTAGAGCTCGCCGAAGACCATCGCGGTCTCGGTGGCCGCGTCCTCCGAGAGGTCGTAGCGGGCGATCTCGGTGCCGCCGGCCTGGTTGACGACGCGGATGAAGGCGCCCCGGACCTGGCCGAAGCTGTGTCCGCGGTTCTCGGCGTCGTGGATGGAGACCGGGAAGACGATCCGTGCCACCTCGGCGGGCACGCCCGCGAGGTTCACCTTGATGACCTCGTCGTCGCCCTCGCCCTCACCGGTGAGGTTGTCGCCGGTGTGCTCGACCGAACCGTCCGGGCTCTTCAGGTTGTTGTAGAAGACGAAGTGCTGGTCGGAGGCGACCTTTCCGGCCTCGTCCAGCAGCAGCGCGGACGCGTCGAGGTCGTAGTCGGTGCCCGTCGTGGTGCGCACGTCCCAGCCCAGGCCGACCAGGACCGCGGTCAGGCCCGGAGCCTCTTTGCTGAGCGAGACATTGCCACCCTTGGCCAGGGAAACTCCCACGCTGCTCTCCTCCTTGGAGTGTCGGTGTCGGGTCCGGGATGCGGACCGGATCTTGAATCTACATCACTGTAGAAGATGGCGGGGGTGTGTGCGACCCGAAGGTGCCTGTGGCGGACCGGGGGAACGTCCGGGCAGGATAGGTTCTACGGGCATGTAGAACTCTCGGCGGCGGCGGGCCGGAGCGAAGCGGTGCGGAGTCAGGCGTCTATACGATGTACCGCTCGTGAAGTGCGCGGCAGCGGAAGGGAGACAGGGCGTGACGGATCACCGGCAGCGTCCCCGGCGGCGGGGGCAGGGCGAGCTGGAGGTGCAGGTCCTGTCGGCCCTGCACGAGGCGGAGGGCCCGGCGACCGCGGGCTGGGTGCAGGAGCGGCTCGGCGGGGATCTGGCGTACACGACCGTGATCACGATCCTGACCCGGTTGCTCGCCAAGGGCGCGGTGACACGGGAGCGTGTGGGCCGGTCGTTCGCGTGGACACCCGCGTCGGACGAGGCCGGGCTCGCGGCACGCAGGATGCGCAAGGTGCTGGACGGCGAGCGGGACCGGGAGGCGGTGCTGGCCAGCTTCGTCACGACGCTGTCGCCGGACGACGAGCGGCTGCTGCGCGAACTGCTGGGCCGGCCCGAGACGGAGAGGGAAGACTGAAGCCGCATGGGGGTGTTCGTCTTTCTTCCGCTGGTCCTGCCGTTGACGGCGTGGCCGGTCGCGCGGCTGGCCGAGCAGCGCCTGCATCCGCGTACCGCCACCCGGCTGCTGACCGGCGTGGCCGGTGTCATGGCGGTCTGCAGCACGGTGTGCCTGGGCCTGCTGATGGTCGTCGGCACCGCACAACTGCCCGGCAACCCGCTGCCGGACGGGTGGTCGGACCCGGAGGTGCGTGCGGCCGTCCCGTACGACGAGGTCGCCGGGAAGGCGGCCATACCCGCCCTGCTGATCGTGGCCGCGGCATGCGGCCGGACGTTCTGGCGGCACGGGAGGGTACGACGCCGCGCCCACCGCGCGCTGGCCGGCCTGCCCGGCACGGGGGTCGCGGTGCTGCCCGACGAGATGCCGTACGCGTATGCCCTGCCCGGCGGTGCCCGGGGCCGGGTCGTGGTCACCACGGCCCTGCTGTCCTGCCTCGAACCCGCCGAGCGCCGCGCCCTGTTCGCCCACGAGCGGGCACATCTGGCGGCCCGTCACCACCGGTTCCTGCTGGTCGTGCAGCTGGCGGCGCGGGCCAACCCGTTCCTGCGGCCGCTGCGTACGGCGGTGTCGTACACGGCGGAACGGTGGGCGGACGAGGACGCCGCCCATACCGTCGGCGACCGCAGGACCGTGGCGTGCGCGATCGGCAAGGCGGCTCTGGTCTCCCGGGGCACCCCGGCGCCGACGCTCGCGGGCTTTGCCGCGGCGGGTCCGGTGCCGCGCCGGGTGGCGGCGCTGCTGGGGCCCGCTCCCGTGGTGCGCAGCTGGCCCTCGCTCTTCACCGCGGTGGGAATGGCGGCGTGGACGGCGGCCGTGGGGACGGCGGTGTCCGCGATGTCGTCCGCGAACTCCGCCGTCACGATGGTCCTCATCCTGCACGCGGCGACACCGCTCTGAGAGCCCCGCGCGGGCGGATACGCACTCTGCGCACCGTGGGTCGCCGCTGCCTGGCCTGACTCGGCGCCAAGCCCGCTCCCGCCGAGGACGGCATGCCGGGCCGACACCCTCAAGGGCGTCGGCCCGGCATGTGCGGGGCGCTGCGGTGCTGCTCCGGTCAGAGGTCGAACTCGTGCGGGGGCAGGTCGAGGGCGAAGCAGGCCTCCCGTACGACCGCCTGTTCGGTCTTGTCGAAGTCGCCGTCCGCGCCGCCGATGACGATGCCGATCTGGATGACGGCACGGGCCTCGGCGGGCTTCTTCTTGGCCTTGGCGATCTCCTGGAGCACGGTCACCTTGCCGAAGGCGAAGTCGGCCGTCAGCTTGGCGATGTTCTCGTCGAAGCGGCGGCGCAGATCGTCGGCGGGGAAGTTCTGCAGGACGTCGTTCGTGGCGATGAGCTGGGCCACGCGCTGGCGCTCCGCCGGGTCGATCGTGCCGTCGGCCGCGGCGACCAGGGCGCACATCGCCATGCTCGCGTCCCGGAACGCGCCGCTCTTCAAGTCGTTCTTCTTCGCCTCCAGTTGGGTCTGCATCGTCGATGCGGACTCCTTGATGCGGTCCCACAGGGCCATGAGAACTCCATACATGTCAGAGGTGGGTCCGGGCGGGAAGGACCCGGACAGCCGCATTCTTCTACAACAACGTAGAAGTTATCAGGCGGGGGTGGAGGGCGAAGCCCGTAGGCTCCGCCCTCCACCCCCGTCACTCCTCCTCTTCCTCGTCGCCTTCGAAGAAGTCGCCCACCTCGTCGACGACTTCGGCCGCGACCATGCCGCCGACGACACCGACGGCGAGCCCGGCCGCGCCGGCCGCGACGACGGTGCCCATGCCGGGGCCGGAGCGGTGACCGTCGTGATGGTGCTCGTCGTGCCCGTGGTGGCCGCCCTGCCCGTACGCGGCGGGCGAACCGTACGACGCCCGGTGCTCGACCAACTGCCGCATCCAGGCGTCGACTTCGGTGTTCCAGTCCCGCTGCTCGACGTCGTGGTGGCCGACCGTGAAGCGGGTGACGGTGTCGTGGCCGGCGGAGAGGAGGCCACCGCGCTTGTCCGCCTCCAGCACGACGTCCATGCCGCCCGGCGTGGCGAGGAAGGTCAGCTCGATCTCGTTCACCTGGTGCGCGTATGAGGGTGCCGGGGTGAGTTCCAGCTCCTGGTAGAAGGGCAGTTGCTGTCCGGTGCCGCCGATGCGACCGTACTCCAGATCGGCGGACCCGAAGCCGAAGCCGAGCTGCCCGAGGGCTTCGAGGATCGCCTCCTGTACGGGCAGCGGGCGCACCGCGAGCTGGTCGAGGTCGCCCTTGTCCTTCGCGCCGGCCACCGCCAGTTCGGTGCGCACGCCGAGCACGATGCCCAGGCCCTGCCCGTACAGCTCGGTGATCGGGGTCTCCCAGGGCAGCGTCACACCGAACGGCACGCTGTGCTGCTCGCCCGAGCCGAGCCGGAAGCCGCCGCCGACGGTGAACCGGTCGAAGACGACCGTGCCTTCGCTCTCCCCGTCCTCGTGCTCGGCCTCGACCCGTGCCACCAGCTCCAGCGTGATGTGCTCGATCTCGAAGTCGGCGTCGCCGCCCCTGAGACGGACCTGGCCCGAGAGCGTCCCGCCGGGCAGGACCGCGCCGGGGTCGAGGACCGTGTCCACCGTGGGCCCGCCCACACCGAGCGAGCCGAGCAGCCGTTTGAACACCATTGCGGCGTCCACTCCTTCATGTACGTGTGCCATGTATGTGTGCCATGTGCGTGTGTCTCGTGACGAAAGGGCGAGGGGAGGCGTGCGGGCGGAGGGAACGACCCGGGACGCCCTCACGCTCTCCCTCTACAAGCGAGTAGAAGCATAGGGCTGTCGGGGCGGGTCCAGGCCGTTTCCCGCGGCCCGTGGCGGGAAAGGCCGAAAAGAGCTGTCCCCCTGGTCCGCGGGAGGCCTGACCAGGGGGCTTTGCCCGTCTTTTGCGAGCGCACCACCGCTACTGCAGGACGATGCGGAACTGTTGGTTGGCGCTGGTGCTGCCGCTCCACTGACCGGCGGTGGAGCCGTTGGCGGTGAGGCCGAGTCCGTCGAGGTACAGCCCGGTGGCCCGGTTCCTGAGGCGGATCCAGCTGCCGTCGGGGACGATCGACCACTCCTGGTTGGTGGTCGAACCACCGGTCCACTGACCCACGGCGGAGCCGTCGGCCGTACGCCCGACCCCGTCGACGTACAGTCCCGTCGACCGGTTCTGCAGCTTGAGGTACGACGTGCCTCCGGCGCCGACGGCCGGAGCGACCTGGATCCTGTCGATGTTGGGGGCGTAGGCCGCGCTGTTTGCGAACTTGACGGTGTTCGAGCCGGCGGTCAGGGTCACGTCGACCGTCGTGGTCCAGTAGTTGGACGGACGGGGCGTGCCTGGCTCTGGCAGATCGAGTCGAGCGGGGGCTGGCGCTACGTGACCGGCGAACGCGAGGGCGCCGCCTACCTCGCCCTGTTCGGACCCGACGACGCCCATCACCAGTGGTGCGAGACCCTGGCCCTGGCCGGGAGTTCACCACCGTCCCTGCCGTCCTCGTAAAGGCCGAGACCGGCGGCCTGGATGCCGCGTTCGGCGAACTCACCGCCCACCGCCGCCGAATCCGCCGCACACACCCGGACCACACGGCACTCCCGGTGATCTACAACGACTACATGAACACCCTGATGGGCGATCCCACCGCCGACAGGCTTCTGCCGCTCGTCGAAGCGGCGGGAGCCGTCGGTGCCCATCTCCGTCTACAAGGCGATCCGCTCGGAGATCCCCGAGAGTCTCCCGTTCTGGCCGCTCGGGCTTCCCTCGTGGGAGGACACCTGGATCGCCTCCGGCCGGCGCGGCCGGACCGGCACCTGGCTCAGCGTGTGGAGACGGGAGCCGGCCGCCGACGAGGCCGTCCCGGGCTCAAGAGACCGGCACGGAGCCGATGAGAACACCCGTACCGTCACGATCGCCCACCTGCGTGGCGCGCATCTGCATCCCACCGTGCTCTATCCCGCCTCCGCCGCCACCGTGGCTTGGGACGCCGCAGACGGTCGGCTACCGTCTCGCTGCCCCGCGCCAACACGGCCGTGCTCCTGGGGCTCGGCGCACTGCCGGCGGCAGAGGGGTGCGCCAGGTGTGACGAGGCGGTCGTTCGTCGGCCCGGGTGAGACCGGGAGGTATGGCCGGCAAGGATCGGCGCGGATTCGGCCCGTCCGTGGAGCCGGCGCTTGATCTTCCTGATTCCGTTCACGGCGCCCTCGGTGATGCCCGAGCTCCGGCGGGGCGTGGGCCCGGCGGGCACAGGTTCTGATCGCTCGGCTTGTCGATATCGGCCAGGAGCGTGGGTCTTGGACCACTCGCCTCCGGTGGCCGTGCAGTGCGGTGACCGCACAGGCCTGCCGGGTCGGACGACTTACAGGTTGTTCGAGTAGAAGGCGACGAGCCGGTCGACAGCGGCGTCGACGTACTCGGGCTCGTCGTACATCTCGTAGTGGCCGGCGCCGTCGATCACCATGAGGTCGACCGGGTTGGGCGCCAGCTTCCACAAATGCATGCCGGACTCGTAGGAGCCGGTGTTGCCGATGCGTCCGGCGAGGATGACCTGCAGCGGTTGGGTCATCAGCTGGTCGACCAGGTGATACGCGTCGTAGCCAAGCAGCAGCGAGTCGCCGCGCGAGAGGCGGCGGTTCGTGGAGTGTTCGTTCCTGCCCCGCCCGGTGCGGTAGTAGGTGACCGCCTGGGTCGTGTCTATGTCGGTCAGCCCGACCGCTGTGGCTTCCTCCAAGGTGTCGGGCAGCCAGTTCACGCGGGTCAGCTCGCCGGAGCGGGTCTCTTCGATGCGCGCGTCGGCCATGGTGTCGAGTGCGGCCGGCGTGCCGTCCGGCTGGAAGCCGCGGAACGACGTGCCCATGTTGCTGGGGACGACCGTGCCGACCGCCTTGATGCGATGGTCCGTGCGGGCGGTGTGCACTGCGTAGCCTCCGCCGGCACAGATGCCGAGGACGCCGATGCGTTCCGGGGCGATGCCGGGGATCGTACTGAGCGCGTCGATCGCGTAGGAGATGTCCTCGCCGCGGCGGTAGGGGTCTTCGAGGTCGCGGGGTTCTCCGCCGCTCTGACCTTGGTGGGCGGGGTCGAACACGAGTGCCGCGACGCCGCGGGCGGCGAGACGGGAAGCGTAGTTCGCGCCGATCTGCTCCTTCACGCTGCTGCCGGGCGTGGCGAGCACCACGGCGCGCAGCGGCGCCGCGTCGTCGATGGTGTCGGGCAGGTGGAGGTCGGCCGTGAGATCGATCGGTCCGCGCGGGATCGTGATGTGCTGAAGCATCCGATGGTGCCTTTCGTATAGGCGTTCGTTCCGTAACCGTCCAGTACGAAACCCATCTGGTACAATTTGGAACTAGTTCAGAACTGTACCACCTGGGTGGATGGAGGGGTTTGCGTGGCGGTTGACGGGGCGCAGCTGTGGACGCTGAACCAGCGTCTGCTGAGCGTCGTGATGGATGCCTGCAGCGCTGAACTGGCCGGGCTCGGGCTGGAGACGAAGGAGTTCTTCGTGCTGGCCGAGGTGACCGCGTCGCCGTACCCCGCCGAACTCGCGGCGGCGCTGATGATGCCCAAGGCGAGCGTGACGGTCTACGTCCGCAACCTCGTCGCGAAGGGGTTCATGCGGCGTGAGATCGACGACGAGGACCTACGGCGGCATCGGCTCATCCTGACGGACGAGGGCGAGGCGGCGAGAGACCGCTCGCTCGCAGCGCTCGCGGCCGAGTTCGACCGCAGACTGGCGAGGGTTGCCCCGCGGGATCGCACCGAGTTGCAGCGCATCCTTCTGGAGATGCTCAAGTCGCCGGAATGAGGCCAATGAGGCCATGGTGAAGGGTGGTTGGTCTTCCCGCGAACTCCTCGCCGGGCGGCACGGAAAGACCTCAGCTTCAGAGGGACCCGCCTACGGTTCGACGATGTGCCGCAGATAGGCGTGCGGGTCGGCGAGGTAGCGGCGCCAGTGGTCCACGACGCCGAGGTCCTGCCAGGCGGCCCTCCGCATGCCGTGCTCACCGACCTCGATGATGTCCGCGCCCGGCAGCGCGGTCAGCAGGGGTGAGTGCGTGGCGCAGATGACCTGGCCGCCCTCCTTGGCCAACCGGTCGATGTGCCCGATCAGTTCGAGGCAGGAGGAGAAGGAGAGCGCTGCCTCCGGCTCGTCGAGGACATAGAGCCCGGCGTGGAGGAACTTCCCGCGGAACGCCGCGAGGAAGCCCTCGCCGTGGCTGACATGATCAGGCGAGAACCCCTCCCTGCCCAGGGCGTCCAGTGCGGTCTCGGCCCGCAGGAAGAAGCCCTTGCGGGCCGACCAGCTGGTGGCCATACGGCGCCCGCGCCCCGGGGCGGCGTCGAACCTCATGCGCTCGCCGAGCGCCGACTTGCCGCGCGAAGAAGCGTAGCGCCAGTCGTGGGAGCCGCCGTAGGAGTCCAGGCCGAACCCCTCCGCCAACGCCTCGACCAGGGTCGACTTCCCCGAGCCGTTCTCACCGACCAGAAAGGTCACCGGCGCGGTGAACCGCAGGCCTTCGCTGAGCAGTTGTCGGACGCAGGGCACCGACCAGGGCCAGGTTTCCTCGTCGTAGGAGGAGAGATGGGCATACGCGCGTTCGACGATCACGTAACCAGTGTCGCCTGGACTCGGAAGGCGTACGTGCGCCGTGTGGTCGGCGTCAGTACCTCGCGCGCGTTGTTCCCCGGGCTCCGACCGGAACAGGTAGCCGTTGCATGCGTTGCGAGACGGTGCCCTCGACACCTCCGAGTCGAACTCTGCACGCTCGAGTCGGAAACCGGCCGAGCGCAGGGAACAGAGCCTCAGGAACGAGTCCACCACCCGGTCGGCAGAGCCTGGAGTGGCCGGCGTTCTGCGGAGCAAGCACTCCTGTTCCAGCTCGCTCCACGGGAGCGGATTGCCGCCTGCCCTCCTCGCTGCCTCACCGGTCGTCCCGATCGAGAAGCATGCGTACGAAATCGTTGACGGGTCCGATGATGTCGAGGTCCGGGTCGAGCACCCACTGCAGCTGGAGCCCGTTGAGCACGGCATGGAAGAGGATCGCGGCCCTCTCGGGGCTGAGGTCCTCGCGCAGCTTGCCGTGGGCCGCCTCGTCGTGGAGCCCCTCGGCGAACTGCGCGCGCCCGCGTTCGTAGCGTTCGACGAAGTAGGTGTGTGCCGGATGGTCGGGCCGTGAGGCCGCGGCGGCGAGCTCGATCCACAGGCGCATCAGCTCGGGCGCCTTCTGGTGGTGGCGGATGAGCTCGCCGAGGTAGGGCGCGAGCTGGTCCAGGCTGTCGACCTGTGCCAGGCCCTGCTGCCATTCCTCCGAGTCCCGTTCGGCCAGCACCTCGGCAAGGAGTTCGTCCTTGTTGCGGAAGTGATGGACGAGACCGGTGTGCGTGATGCCGGCCCGGTCCGCGATGTCCCGCAGGGAAGCCTTGGCATAGCCGTTCTCGGCGAAACTCTCGCGTGCCGCGCGTACGATCTCCGCCTTGCGGGCTGGTGTTCCGGCGTACGGCCCACGCGGTTTTGCCTGCCCCACGGTGCGCTCACCCTCCTCGACGGTGCCGGTCCGCAACGGTCCTGCGCGCAGCAACTGGGCGTCGAAACTTATCACATGGTCGGTATTCACTCGGTGGCGGCCGCGACCGAGCGAAAGGTAACGCTCTGGTTACGAAGGCTGATCGCACTCTTCCCGTGCCTGCCGTGCTGGCCTAACGTCCGATCGAAAACCGAACAGCTGGCAACAGTTGGCGCGATTATCCCCCCGAGCCGATCGAAGGGGTGGACGTGCCCATGGACGACGACACCCGCACGCCGTTGAACCGGTAGACGCACGACCCCTTCAGCCGCACGGCGCTCACTACTTCACTCCGCCATGACCATCGGGCCGTGGCGGAGGTCTCGGCACATGTTGGTTCCCGGACGAAGGAATCCACCTCATGCGCATTCGGCACCCGCACCCACCAGCACGTGTTCGAGCCCTGGCCGCCCTGGGGGCCGCCACCGTCCTGCTCGCGTCGTCGGCATGCGACAGCCAGTCGACCGGAGCCTCGTCGTCCTCTGGTACGACGCTCGCCATCGCCGTCTTCGGCACGCCCAACTCGTTCGACCCCACCCAACTCCTCGAAGGCCAGCAGATGTACGTCTGGGACTCGGTCTACGACACACTGCTGATCCAGGACAACAAGGGTCGGCTGCAGCCCGGCGCGGCCGAGACCTGGCAGTACTCCGGCGACGCGCGCACCTTGACCCTGAAGCTGCGCACGGGCATGAGGTTCAGCTCGGGCGCGCCCGTCGACTCGGCTGCCGTGAAGGCGACGCTGGAGCGGATCGCGTCGACGCCGGGGCCGAACCAGGGGGTACTCGCCTCCGTAGCCTCGGTCGGGACGCCCGACACCCACACGGTCGTGATCAAGATGAAGCGGCCGGACGGTTCGCTGCTGACCTCGCTCTCGACAGCCGCAGGCGTCATCGGCGACCCGAAGACGATGACCTCGAAGAGTGCCGCGCTGAATCCGGTCGGGTCGGGGCCCTACACCCTCGACAAGGGGGCGACGGTGAACGGGTCCGTGTACGTGCTCAAGCGGCGCGACGACTACTGGAACAAGAAGGCCTACCCCTTCCCGACCGTCAAGATCCGGGTGATCTCCGACCAGACCGCGATGGCCAACGCCCTCAAGGCCGGCGAGACCAACGCGGGCACCGTCGACGTCTCGCAGGTCGATGCCTTCAAATCGGCCGGTTTCGAGACCAGGCACGTTCAGGCGACAGCGGTGGCGGCCCTGGTTCTGGGGGACCGCGCGGGCGCCGTACTCCAGCCGCTCGGTGACGTACGGGTCCGCAAGGCGATCAACATGGCCTTCGACCGCACGAAGATGGTGAAGCAGCTGCTCCGGGGATCGGGCCGGCCGACCGAGCAGATCTTCAACCCCAAGGGGCCGGGCCACGACGCCGCGCTCGACCGGACGTATTCCTACGACCCCGCGGCCGCCAGGAAGCTGCTGGCCGACGCGGGTTACCCGAACGGCTTCTCGGTGACCATGCCGAGCCTTGTCTTCACCAAGTCGTTCGAGCCGACGTTCACGCAGGCGCTCGCCGACATCGGGATCAAGGTGAAATGGCAGCCGGTGCCGCCACAGCAGAGTGTCTCGGCCCTCGCTTCCAGGAAGTACCCGATGTTCCTGATCGTCGACGGGCTGAACACCACCCCCATCGAGGCGCGCAACTTCTACAGCCCCACCGGCTACCGCAACGTCTTCAACTCCACCGACCCCGAGCTCGCCGAACTGCTCGACCAGGCGAACAGGGAACTCGACCCCGCCAGGGCGGCGGACATCTACAAGGAGATCAACAAGTTCGGGGTCGAGAACGCGTGGTACGGCCCTGTCTTCGACATCGGGAGCGACTGGGTCACCAAGAAAGGCATCACCTACCTCGGTGACGGCTCCTCGACGCTCGCCACCATCCGGCAGTTCGGTGCCGCCGACTAGTCCCCGGGAAAGAGCCGCATCATGATCGTCTACGTGTTGCGCCGTCTCGGCGTGGGCCTGGTGCTCGCAGTCCTGGTGACCGTGATCACGTTCCTGCTGCTGAGCACATCCTTCGACGACGTCGCCGGCAGCATCGTGGGAAGCGGCGCGACGCCCGCCCGCGTTCAGGCCCAGAAGGCTCAACTGGGGCTCGACCGCCCGCTGTTCACCCAGTACCTGGACTGGCTGTCCCACGCGGTACGGGGGGACCTCGGCTTCTCCTACTTCACCAGTGAGCCCGTCCGCTCGGCCATCACGGCCCGTCTCGGCGTCACGCTGTCCGTCGTGCTCCTTGCCCTCCTCGCCACCGTGGTGATCAGCGTGACGCTCGGCGTCCTGGCCGCCTCCCGCGGCGGTGCCGTCGACCGGATCGCCCAGGGCGTGGCGTTGGTCGGCCACCTGGTGCCGAACCTGCTGATCGCGATCGCCCTCGTCTACGTCCTGGCCATCAAGTCGCAGTGGTTCCCGGCCACCGGCTACACACCGCTGACGGAGAACCCGGCCCGCTGGGCCTCCACCGTCGCCATCCCCGTCGTCGCCCTGATGACGGGCGGCGTCGCCAACCTCACCTCGCAGATCCGCGGCGCCATGATCGGCGAACTGCGCAAGGACTACATCCGCACCCTGCGGACACGGGGGCTGCCGACCCGGTCGATCGTGCTGCGACACGCCCTTCGAGGCGCGGCCGGTCCGGCTCTCACCGTCCTGTCGCTGGAGTTCGTCCAGATGCTCGGCGGCGCCCTCGTCATCGAGCAGGTCTTCGCGCTCCCGGGCTTCGGCCAGTACGCCTTCAGCGCCTCCCTGCAGGGCGACATCCCGATCATCATGGGCATCAGCCTGTTCGGAGTGCTGCTCGTGGTGTGCGTCAACCTCGTCGTCGATCTCGTCAACGGCTGGCTCAACCCGAAGGCGAGGATCCTGAGTTGACCACCGAACGCCGCACCGCCACACCCGGTCGCAGGTCGCCGCTGCGCAGGCTCCTGGCGGACCCCCAGGCCGTGATCAGCGCGAGCCTCCTCCTGGCCGTGATCCTGCTCGGGCTGCTCACCCCACTCATCAGCGATCACGGTCCCAACAGCGCCTCGCTCGACGCGGTCAACGCCGGTGTCGGAACCCGCGGCTACCCGCTGGGCGGCGACAAGAGCGGGCGCGACATCCTGGCGCGGCTGCTGGCCTCCATCAACACGAGCGTGGTCTCCGCCCTCATCGGCACGAGCATCGCCCTGGCCATCGGGGTCACCTCCGGACTTGTCGGCGGCTACTTCGGCCGCCGCGTCCGGGGCGTCACCGAATGGGTCTTCAGTCTCGTCATGACGTTCCCGGGCCTGATCCTGCTCATCGTGCTGCTCCCGGTGACGGGCGGCGACTACCGCGCGACGATGCTGATCTTCGGGGTTCTGCTCTCACCCGGGATCTACCGCCTCGTACGCAACCTCGTCCTCGGCGTGAAGAACGAGCTGTACGTGGACGCAGCCCGGGTCTCGGGCCTGCCCGACCGGCGCATCCTGCGCCGGCACGTGCTGACCGTGGTCCGGGGGCCGGTCGTCATCGCCACCGCGTTCCTCGCCGGATCGTCCATCGCCGTCCAGTCGGGCCTCGCCTTCCTCGGTGTCGGATCCAGCTCGGTCCCCAGCTTCGGCGCGATGATCTCCGAGGGCTTCACCAACCTCTACGAGGAACCGCTGCAGTTCCTCTGGCCGAGCCTGCTGCTCGGCATCATCACCGCGTCGTTGGTGCTGCTGGGCAACTCGTTGAGGGACGCCCTGGAGGGCGGTCGGCCCGAGCCGTCCCGGATCGCGGCGCCGGAGCGTCGACCGGCGACCGCGCCGACCGGCACCCTGGCGGCGGCACCGGGTCTGCTCGCGGTGCAGGACCTATCGCTCGCCTACCCGACGCCGTCGGGCGAGCTGAAGGAGGTCATCAGCGGCGTCACGCTGAACCTGGAGGCAGGGGAGACCCTCGGTCTGGTCGGTGAGTCGGGATCGGGCAAGACCCAGACCGCGTTCGCGATCCTGGGCGTGCTGCCCGCCGAAGCGGTTGTCGCCCGCGGGTCGATCCGGCTCGACGGACGTGAACTGCTCGGTCTCGGTGAGGGTGAACTGCGCGGCGTACGCGGGACATCCATCGCGTACGTGCCGCAGGAACCCATGTCCAACCTCGACCCCAACTTCACCGTCGGAGCGCAGCTCGTCGAGGGCCTGCGCGCGGCCTCGCCCATGTCGCGGCGCGACGCGCGCGAGCGCGTCCTCGCTCTCCTGGCCCGGGTCGGCATCCCGGATCCGACGCGCACCTTCTCCTCCTACCCGCACCAGATCTCCGGCGGCATGGCACAGCGCGTGCTCATCGCCGGAGCGGTCGCGAGCGGTCCGCGGCTGCTGATCGCCGACGAGCCCACGACCGCGCTCGATGTGACCGTGCAGGCGGAGATCCTCGACCTGCTGCGTGACCTGCAGAAGGAACTGAACATGGCGGTGCTTCTCGTGACCCACGACTTCGGTGTGGTCGCGGACATCTGCGACCGCGTCGCGGTCGTGCGGGAGGGCCGGATCGTCGAGACCGGTGACGCGCTCGACATCTTCCGTACTCCGCAGCACGCCTACACCCGGATGCTGCTGGATTCCACCCTCGACGAACGCACCCGGCGCACCGACCGGCCGGCCGCGGACGCGTTCGAGACGGAGGCGCGATGACGACGCCCCTGCTCGATGTGAGCGAGCTGCGCGTGACCTACCCCGGACGCGGGTTCCGTGCCCGACCGCGGGAGGTACTGCACGGGGTGTCCCTGACAGTGGACGAGGGCGAGACGCTCGGCATCGTGGGCGAGTCCGGGTCCGGCAAGACGACCATCGGCCGGGCGGTGCTCGGCCTGGTGAAGCCCAGTGGTGGACGCATCGGCTTTCTCGGCCAGGACATCACCCACTGCACCGCGAAGGAGCGTCGCGCCCTCGCGCGCTACCTCCAGGTCGTCTTCCAGGACCCCTACACCTCGCTCAACCCGTCGCTCACTATCGGCGACATCCTCAGTGAGCCTCTCGTGGTGCAGGGGGCGACGCGTCGCAACGCCCGAGCGCGCGTGCGCGAGCTGCTGGACCAGGTGGGGTTGCCGGCGGACGCCTCCGAGCGGCTGCCGCGCGAGTTCAGCGGTGGCCAGCGCCAGCGCGTCGCGATCGCCCGGGCCCTGGCCCCGGGGCCGAAGCTGATCGTCTGCGACGAGCCGGTCTCCGCGCTCGACCTGACGACGCAGGCTCGCGTGCTGGAGCTCTTCGTCGACATCCAGCGGCGTACCGGCGTCGCCTATCTCTTCGTCTCGCACGACCTGGCGGTCATCCGACACGTGAGCCGCCGAGTCGGCGTGGTCTGCGGGGGCGAGATCATCGAGACCGGCCCCGCAGGCCTCGTCACCTCCACACCCGAACACCCCTACACCCAGGCCCTGTTGCTCGCCGCCCCCGTCGCGGACCCGGTCGAGCAGAGAAAACGGCGCGAGGAGAGGCGACGGTCGGCTGCCGCGGCACGGAGCGCGCCGTGAACTCTCCACTCGGCCCACCGCGCTCATCCGTCGAGCCCCGGGACGAAGGACAGCGGGAACGTGCGGACCGTCCCCTCCACGTGCACCTGACGGAGTCGGCGGTGGCGCTCGGCGTAGAACTCGTGCGCGGGGTGGCTGGGGGAGGTCGCCTCGGCCGACTCCAGGAACGCCGTGCTGCGCCGGTCGCGCGACTCGAACACGGCGAGGAGCAGATCCTCCACGCAGGCCTCGATGACGCGTCGCCGCACCTCCGCGGTCTTCGCGTACGGTCCCCGGCTCGGGCCCGGGCTCGTGGTCGGCGTCGAAGGGCCCGCCCTCAGCCGCCCTGCGTCGACCGGGCCGGCCGGCCTCGCATCGCCCTCTGCGACCCAACCTCGTTCTTTCTCTCCGCAGTGTTCCGCTCCCTCGGACAAGGAAGTTGACGATGACCGAACTCGTTCCCGGATTCCTCTGGGGCGCATCCACGGCGCCGCACCAGGTGGAGGGCAACAACCTCAACAGCGACTTCTGGGCCCGCGAGCATCTCGCGCCCGGCCTTGAACTCAGCGGCGACGCCTGCGACAGCTACCACCGCTACGCCGAGGACATGCGCCTGCTGGCCGAAGCGGGCCTGACCGCGTACCGCTTCGGCATCGAATGGGCGCGGATCGAGCCCGCCCCCGGCGAGATATCGCGGGCCGAACTCGCGCACTACCGCCGGATGATCGAGACCGCGCGGGATCTGGGACTCGAACCGGTCGTCACGCTGCACCACTTCACCAACCCCAACTGGTTCGCGCAGGAGGGAGGTTGGACGAGTGACCGGGCCATCGAGCGCTTCCAGACGTATGTCCAGGCGGTCACCGGAATCCTGGACGGCGTCAAGTGGGTCTGCACCATGAACGAGCCGAACATGCTCGCGGTCATGGTGACGATGGGCCGGCAGTACTCCGCCGACTCCGGCGACGCGAAGAAGTGGATGAGCCCCACGGTCGACGGCGCCGCGCGCCCGGTCATTCCGGACCCCGACCCGGAGGTGGGGCGCCGGCTCGGCGAGGCGCACCACGCCGTCCGCGACATTCTGAAGAAGCACACGGACGCGGCCGTCGGCTGGACGGTGGCCTGCCCGGCGCTCACGGCGACCCCCGGAAACGAGGAGAAACTGAAGGAGGTCCGTTACGTGCGCGAGGACCTGTACCTCGACGCGGCCCTCGGCGACGACTTCATCGGTGTGCAGGTGTACTCCAGCCAGGCCGTCGACGAGAACGGCGTCGTCCCGCATCCGCTGGGCCCGGACACCACCCTGACGGGCACCGCGTACCGGCCCGACGGGATCGGCACCTCGGTCCGGCACGTGTGGGAGAGGACCGGCGGTGTGCCAATCCTGATCACCGAGAACGGGATCGCCACGGCCGACGACGAGCAGCGGATCCGCTACACCACGGAGGCGCTCGGCCACCTCTTCGCCGCCATCGACGACGGCGTGGACGTACGTGGCTACCTCCACTGGAGCGCCCTGGACAACTACGAGTGGGGGCACTGGGGGCCGACGTTCGGCCTGATCGCCGTCGACCGCGAGACGTTCGAGCGCCGGCCCAAGCCGAGCCTGGCCTGGCTGGGCGAAGTGGCGCGCCGCGGGCACCTCTGATGAGCATCCCCACACCGGAGAGGAACCCGATGCTGAAACCCCGGCCCACCGCCACTCGCGAACTGGTGAACCTCGACGGAATCTGGAAGTTCGCCGTCGACACGGCCGTGGGAGAGCGCCCCTGGACCGGCCCGCTGGCCACCGAACTCGAAGCCCCGGTGCCGGCCAGCTACAACGACCTGTTCGCCGACAGCGCGATCCGTGACCACGTCGGCCGGGTCTGGTACCAGCGCCGGGTGCGCGTGCCGCGCGGCTGGGGGGACGACCGTGTCATCCTGCGCGTCGACGCCGCCACGCACGAGGGAAGCGTGTACGTCGACGACGTCCTGGTCGCCGAACACGTCGGCGGCTACACGCCCTTCGAGGCCGACATCACCGAGAACGTACGCCCCGGTCAGGAGTTCCGGCTCACGATCGGGGTCAAGAACGAGCTGACCAACACCACCATCCCGCCCGGCACGATCACCGTGAGCCAGGACGGCCGCAGGAAGCAGACGTATCTGCACGACTTCTACAACTACGCGGGCCTCGCCCGCTCGGTGTGGCTGCACAGCGTGCCCGCCGTGCACATCGACGACATCACGATCGTGACCGGCCTCGACGGCACCACCGGAACGGTCGGGTACGAGGTCGTCACCAGCACGCCCGCCCCGGTCCGCGTCCGTGTCCTGGACGCGTCGGGAGCCGAGGTGGCGGCGGCCGACGGGGCGAGCGGCACCGTACGGATCGACGACGTGACACCGTGGCGACCGGGCGCGGCCCACCTGTACGACCTCGTCGCCGATGTCGTGGACGGCGACCAGGTGGTGGACACCTACGCCCAGCCCTTCGGCGTGCGCACGGTCGAGGTCAGAGGTGCCCAGTTCCTCATCAACGGCGAGCCGTTCTACTTCACCGGTTTCGGCAGGCACGAGGACACCCCGGTGCGCGGCAAGGGCCACGACGACGCCTATCTCGTGCACGACTTCCAGCTCATGGAGTGGGCCGGCGCCAACTCCTTCCGCACCTCGCACTATCCGTACGCCGAAGAGGTCATGGAGTTCGCGGACCGGCACGGCATCGTCGTCATCGACGAGACGGCGGCCGTGGGCCTGAACCTGGCCGTGGAGGGCGGGCTGACGGGTACTCCGCCACGCCCCACCTTCTCGCCCGACACCATCAACGACGACACCCGCGCCGCCCACGCCCAGGCGATCAGGGAGCTCGTCGCCCGCGACAAGAACCATCCCAGCGTGGTGATGTGGTGCATCGCCAACGAGCCGTCCTCCAACGAGGAGGGCGCCCGCGAATACTTCGAGCCGCTCGTCGAACTCACCCGCAAGCTCGACCCCACGCGCCCCCTCTGCTACGCCGCCGTCATGTTCGCGACGTCCGACAACGACCGCATCGCCGACCTGTTCGACGTCCTGTGCGTCAACCGCTACTACGGCTGGTACATCGCCACCGGCGACCTGGCCACCGCGGAGACGTACCTGGAGGGCGATCTGCGCGGCTGGGCCGCGAAGTTCGGCAAGCCGATCATCATGAGCGAGTACGGGGCGGACACCCTGCCGGGGCTGCACTCGGTGTGGGACCCGCCGTGGACGGAGGAGTACCAGTCCGCCTATCTGGCCGCGTACCACCGGGTCTTCGACCGGATGGAAGCGGTCGTCGGCGAACACGTCTGGAACTTCGCCGACTTCCAGACCTCGAACGGTATCCATCGGGTCGACGGCAACAGGAAGGGCGTCTTCACCCGGGACCGACGGCCGAAGACGGCGGCCCGTGCCCTGCGGGAGCGCTGGCGAGGACTCGACGGCCGTAAGCCCTCGGCCGGGACGTGACCACCTGCTCGTGATCACTCGCTCGCCGCTGGGCCACGGCCGGGAGCAGGGGTGCCCTCGAACCGCTGGAGCAGCTGCTCCACGAGGGCCTCGGTCTCCGCGTGCCCGCCGGTCATGCCCAGGCCCCTCTCGATCACGAGGACCCGGGCGAGAGCGGTGGTGAGGACGAGCAGCGCGACGGGAGGGACATCGGGGAGCGGGAGGCACTCCTCGGCGGCCTTCCTGGTGAGGATCTCGACCTGGAGCCGGCGGTAGCGCTCGGCGTGCTCGGCCAGTTCGGCACGGATGGCCTTGCGGTGGTTGGCGAGGGCCATGAACTCCGAGGTGAGGGCGGCGCCGGGCTGGCTGCTCATGTCCCACAGGGCACGCAGCGGCTGAGGGGAGTCGAGTACACGCGCCGAGGTCTCCAGCTCCTCCTCGGCGCGGCGTCGCAGTACGGCGAGGAGGAGGTCGTCGAGGGTGCGGAAGTAGTACAGCACCAGCGCCGGGGCGACCTCGGCCTCGCGTGCCACCCGGCGGATGCCCACGGAGGCGTAGCCCTCCCTGAGCATCAGCCGCTCGGTGACATCGAGCAGTTGTCGGCGCGTCTTGGAGCTCTCGGTGCCCATACGGCGAGGCGCAGTCATGCCGCTCATTGTCCTTGACGGCGCCGAGAGGCGGTGTTAAACAGTTGTTCAGCGCTTGTGTTGAACACTCGTTCAGCGCCCGGACGCTCGGGCCGATCCACCCCTACCTGACGGTCACATCGAGGTGAACGGAGGGCCAGACCGATGGCACGGACCACAGACGACGCGGCGCCGGACCACCGCTACACGGGCACCCGCACCCTGCGGGTCGAGGATCCGCGGTTGCTGACCGGCACCGGCACCTACGTCGACGACATCGTCCGCCCCGGCATGCTGCACGCCTGCTTCGTCCGCAGCCCCGTCGCCCGAGCCCGTATCGCCGGTGTCGATGTGTCGGAGGCGCTCCAACTGGACGGCGTACACGCCGTGTTCGTCGCGCAGGACCTCAACCCCGGTCTGCGCGAGCAGTGGTACTCGCTGAACGGGCGGGACGACCCGGACACGCCCCGTCCGCCGCTCGCCGAGGGCGAGGTGAGGTTCGTCGGTGATCCGGTGGCGATGGTCGTCGCCGTGGACCGCTACACGGCCGAGGACGCGGCCGAGCTGGTCGTCGTCGACTACGACGAGCTCCTGCCGGTCGTCGACTACGCCACGGCGCTGGAGTCCGCCGAGTCGGTGCACGCGACACATCCCGGCAATCTGGTGGGGCGGCTCGGCGGGCGCCCGATGGAGGATCTCGCGCCGGTCTTCGAAAGCGCGCCGCACGTGGTGAGCGTGACCGTCCACCAGCAGTCCTACGGCCCGGTGCCGATGGAGACACGCGGGATCGTCGCCGAATGGTCGGCGCCCGCCGGTGAGATGGCGATCTGGGCGGCGACCCAGTCCCCGCACGAGGTCCGCTCCTTCTGCGCGCGTCTGCTCGGCATCGACGAGCACCGGGTGCGGGTGGTCATGCGCGACACCGGCGGCGGGTTCGGGCAGAAGGTCCTGCCGCAGCGCGAGGACATGTGCGTCATGCTGGCGGCGGTCAGGCTGCCCGCCGCCCTGAAGTGGATCGAGGACCGCCAGGAACATCTGCTGGCGGCCGGCCAGGCGCGTCACGAGCACGGCGAGGCGCGGATGGCCCTCGACGGCGAGGGCCGGATCCTGGCTGCCACCCTCGACCACGTCCAGGACGCGGGGGCCTACCCCACGCCGTCCCCCGTCCAGAGCGGCATCGCCGTCGGCATGCTGTTCCCCGGCCCGTACCGCATCCCCGAGGGCACCTTCTCGTCCCGCTTCGTGTTCTCCAACACCAGCGGCCGGGTTGCCTATCGCGGACCCTGGCAGTTCGAGTCGATGGCACGCGAGGTCCTGCTCGACACAGCCGCGCGCCGCCTGGGCATGGACCCGGTGGAACTGCGGCGCCGGAACATGCTGCGCCGCGAGGACCTGCCGACGGTGAACTTCAACGGCATGCCCTACGACGACATCACGCCGTACGAGACCTTCGAACAGGCCCTGGAGATGCTCGACCACCCGGCCTTCCGGCGCGAGCAGGAACAGGCCCGCGCCCAGGGCCGCTACCTCGGCGTCGGCACCTGTACGTATGTCGAACCGACCGCGGGCGCCACGCCGTTCCACGGCACCGAGGGCGCGACCATCCGGATCGAGCCCTCCGGCAAGGTCAACGTCTACGTCGCCGGCGGATCGTGCGGCAACAGCCTGGAGACCACGGTCGTCCAGCTCACCGCCGACGCGCTCGGGGTCGCCATCGAGGACGTGAGCAGCATCCAGGGCGACACCGCGGTCACCCCGTTCGGCAGCGGAACCGGCGGCAGCCGCTCGGGCCCCATGACCGCCGGCGCCATCGCCGAGACCGCCGCCGGATTACGGACCCGCATCCTGGAGATCGCCGCGCACCGGCTCGAAGTCGCCGTCGACGACGTGGAGTTCGTGCGCGGCCGGGCGTCGGTGAAGGACAGGCCCACGAAGGGACTGACCCTGGCCGAGATCGCCGACATCGCCTACTTCCAGGTCCACGCCCTGCCACCGGGCATGCCGGCCGGCCTGGAGGCCAGCGGCCGCTACCGCACACCGCACCTCATGATCTGGGCCAACGCGACGCACCTGTGCACCTGCGAGGTGGACGTGGTGACCGGCGCGGTGAAACTGCTCCGGTACATCGTCAGCGAGGACTGCGGGCCCATGATCAACCCCAGTGTGGTGGAGGGCCAGATCTTCGGCGGCACCGTCCAGGGGATCGGCGGCGCCCTCTACGAACACCTCGTCTACGACGACGACGGCAACCCTCTCACCACCACCTTCATGGACTACCTGCTCCCCACGGCCGCCGACGTGCCCACCATCGAACTCGGGCACATCGAGACACCGGGCCCAGGACCCGGCGGTCACAAGGGTGTGGGGGAGGGCGGCGCGATCGGTTCCGCCCCGGCCGTCGTGAACGCGGTCGCCGACGCCCTCGCACCGTTGGGTGTGGAGATCACCCGGCTGCCGTTGACGCCGGCGTCGATCGTCGAACTGCTCGAGCAGGCCCGGCTACGAGGGACGGTGACCGCGTGAAGCCCGCTCGGTTCGAGTATCACGCCCCCGCCGACGTCGAGGAGGCCGTCGCCCTTCTCGCCGGCCTCGGGGACGAGGCGAAGGCCATCGCCGGCGGCCAGAGCCTGGTTCCCATGCTGGCGCTCCGGCTCGCGGCCTTCGGGCACCTCGTCGATCTGCGCCGACTGGACGAGCTGAGGGGCATCGAGCACCGGGGCCGGGCGGTGTGGATCGGTGCGGGAACGACCCAGGCCACCATCCAGCGCTCGGACGAGGTACGTACCGCGGTACCGCTGCTCGCCCGTGCCACACCGCTGATCGGCCACTTCCAGATCCGCAGCCGTGGCACCGTGGGAGGCTCGCTCGCCCACGCCGACGCGGCGGCCGAATATCCCGCGGTGGCGCTGACCCTGGACGCCGAACTCGAAGCGCTGTCTCCGCGCGGACGCCGAGTCATCCCCGCCGCGCGATTCCTCACCGGTACCTGGAGCACCGCACTGGCGGAGGACGAACTGCTCACGGGTGTCGTCTTCCCTGCCCGGCAGGGCCGTTGTGGCTTCGCCGTGGAGGAATTCGCCCGCCGGAGCGGGGACTTCGCGATCGCCGGTGCCGCCGTCGCCGTGGGCCTCGGTACCGACGGGCGCATCGACCGGTGCGCCATCGGTCTGTTCGGACTCGGGCCGACCGCGTGCCGGGCCCCGGAGGCGGAGCAGGCACTCGTCGGTTCCGAGCCCGCCGAGGAGACCGCCGACGACATCGGGCACTCCGCGATGTCGGGCCTCGACTCGGTTCCCTCCGATCTGCACGGATCGGCCGACTTTCGAAGGCGCGTGGGGGCGGCCATGGTGGCCCGCGCCTGGCGGCACGCCGTACAGGAGGCACTCCATGACTGACATCGGCATCCGGATACGGGTCAACGGCGTCCCGCGCCGCGACACCGTGCCGCCCCGGCTCACCCTCGCCGACTTCCTGCGCGTCAACTGCGGCCTGACCGGAACGCACCTGGGCTGCGAGCACGGAGTCTGCGGCACCTGCACGGTGCTGCTGGACGGCGAGGCCGTCCGCGCCTGCCTGGTGTTCGCCGTGCAGGCCGACGGCGCCGAGGTGACAACAGTCGAAGGGCTCGCCGCACCCAACGGTGAACTCTCCTTCGTCCAGGCGGCGTTCCGCGAACACCACGGACTGCAGTGCGGGTTCTGCACCCCGGGGTTCGTGGTCTCGGTCACCGCGTTCCTGGCCGAGAACCCCAAGCCCACCGATGAGGAGATCCGCGAAGCCCTGTCCGGGAACTTGTGCCGCTGCACCGGCTACCAGGGGATCGTCAACGCCGTCCGGGCTGCCGCCGAGACGACGGACTCCGCATGAAACTGCAGAACACCCTCAGCATTCCCGTGGCGGCGGACGAGGCCTGGCGGGTCCTGCTCGACATCGAGCGCGTCGCCCCCTGTGTCCCCGGGGCGACGCTCACCTCCCGGGAAGGCGACACCTACCAGGGGAGGATCAAGGTCAAGCTCGGCCCGGTCGGCCTGACCTACACGGGCACGGTCAAGTTCCTGTCGCGGAACGAGACGGACAGGACCGTGGTCCTGGAGGCCGGCGGCAGGGAGACGCGCGGCAACGGGACCGCGAAGGCCCTGGTGACCTGCCGTCTGGTCGGCTCCGGTGAGAACTCCACCGACGTGTTCGTGGAAACCGACCTCGCCATCACGGGCAAGCCCGCCCAGTTCGGCCGCGGCACCCTCGCCGAGGTCGCCGGCACCCTCATCGACCGGTTCGCCAAGAACCTCGCCGGCGAACTGGCCACGATCCCGCCGGTCGCCGGTGATCCGCCGGCCGACGCCCCGGCAGAAGCCGGCGGCACCGGGCCGGCGGCACCGTCCGGCCGCAGCGAGCCCCCCGCCGCCGTACCACCGCGCACCGCCGAACCCATCGACCTCATCGACGCGGCCGGCGCCAGTGTCCTCAAGCGCCTCGCGCCGCCCGCCACCGCACTCGCCGCGCTGCTGCTCCTCGTGCTCGTCCTGCGCGGCCGTCGACGTACCGACCGGTGATCCGGCCTCCCCGCCACCGTCACCCGACCCGACACCCAACACCCGACACCCAACCCAGGAAAGCGAGGCAGTCATGCCCGGACGAGTCGAAGGCAAAGTCGCCTTCATCACCGGCGCCGCACGCGGCCAGGGCCGCAGCCACGCCGTACGGCTGGCCGAGGAGGGCGCCGACATCATCGCCGTCGACGTCTGCAAGCAGCTGGACGGCGTGACGTTCCCCATGTCCACGCCCGAGGACCTGGAGGAGACGGTCAACCAGGTGCAGAAGCTGGGCCGGCGCATCCACGCCGTGCAGGCGGACGTCCGCGACCACGATGCGCTCAAGGCGGCGGTGGACGACGGCGTCGCCGAACTCGGACGACTGGACATCGTCGTGGCCAACGCGGGGCTCGGCAGCGACGGCGCCACGCTCGACGTCATGGACGAGAAGACCTGGCGAGACATGATCGACGTCAACCTGACCGGCGTATGGCTGTCCACCAAGGTGTCGACGCCGCACATCGTCGCGGGCGGCCGGGGCGGCTCGGTCGTCCTGACCAGCTCCGTGGGCGGCCTCAAGGGCTACGCGAACATCGGCCACTACATCGCCGCCAAGCACGGCGTGGTGGGACTGATGCGCACCATGGCCGGGGAGTTGGGGCAGCACGCCATCCGCGTCAACACGCTGCATCCCACCCAGGTCAACACGCCGATGGTGATGCACGAAGGCACCTACCGCATGTTCCGCCCCGACCTGGAGAACCCCACCGCCGACGACTTCGCCGTCGTGTCGCAAGGCATGCACGTGCTGCCCACCCCCTGGGTGGAACCCCTGGACATCAGCAACGCAGTCCTCTTCCTGGCCTCCGACGAGGCCCGTTTCGTCACCGGCGTGACGCTGCCGATCGACGCCGGCGCCCTGCTCAAGTGAGCCGCACACCACAGGGAGGTGTGTCCGTGACCACTGCCGACCCGGTCTACTGGGACCCCTACGACCCCGCACTCGCCCTCGACCCCTATCCCCTGTACGAGCGGCTGCGCGAGGAGACGCCGCTCTACCACAACGACCGGCACGACTTCTACGCCGTCACCCGCCACGCCGACGTCCAGCGCGGCCTCGCCGACTGGCAGACCTTTTCCTCCGCGCGCGGCGACATCCTGGAGATCGTCCAGGCGGACATCGAACTCCCGCCCGGCACCCTCATCTTCGAGGACCCGCCCGTCCACGACATCCACCGCCGTCTGCTCGCCCGGGTGTTCACCCCCCGCCGGCTCGCCGGCCTGGAGCCACGGGTACGGGCCTTCTGCCGACGCGCGTTGGAACCGGTGACCGGCGCCGACCGGTTCGACCTCGTCGAGGCCGTCGGCGCCGAGATGCCGATGCGGGTGATCGGGATGCTCCTGGGCATCCCCGAGGCCGACCAGCCCGCCATCCGCGACCGCACCGACGAGACGCTGAACACCCAGGACGGCGGAAAGATCGACAAGGAGGACATCCTCAGCACCGAGGCGTTCCGCGACTACATCGAGTGGCGCAAGCAGCACCCCTCGGACGACCTCATGACGGAGCTGATGACCGCCGAGTTCGAGGACGAGAAGGGCGTCACGCGCACCCTCACCGACGAGGAGGTCCTGACGTACTGCACGGTGGTCGCCGGCGCCGGCAACGAGACCACGGGCCGTCTCATCGGCTGGTTCGGCGCCCTGATGGCCCGCTACCCCGAAGCACGCCGTGAGCTCGCGGCCGACCCGTCCCTCATTCCGAACGCCGTCGAGGAGATCCTGCGCTTCGAACCGACGGGGCCGTTCACCGCACGTCACGTGACCAAGGACGTGGAGCTGTACGACCGTACGGTGCCGGCCGGCAGCGCCATGCTCTTCATCCAGGCCGCCGCCAACCGCGACCCCCGGCGTTTCCCCGACCCGGCCCGGTTCGACATCCACCGGGTCACCCAGCACCTGAGCTTCGGCGTCGGTGCCCACTACTGCCTGGGCGCGGCTCTGGCCAGGCTGGAGGGCCGGGTGGCGGCGGAGGAGATCCTTCAGCGGTTCCCGGACTGGGACGTGGACTGGGGCCACGCGGAGCTGGCACAGACCTCGACCGTCCGCGGCTGGAAGACACTGCCGCTGGTCGTCGGAGGAGCCCGATGACGGCCGCCCGGTGGAGCGTCGAGGTCGACAAACGGGTGTGTGTCCGTACGGGTCTGTGTGCGGCCTCCGCACCGGAGGAGTTCGACCTCGACGAGGACGGGCAGGGACGCGCGAGATCCGGGACGCTGCCGGCTTCCGAAGAGGTGCTCGAAGTGGCCGAGTCGTGCCCGATCGAGGCCATCGGCATCACGGACGCGGACACCGGCAAGCGGGTCTTCCCGCCCGGCCCCTGACGGACACACAGGTGAAGTTACGTTCACTTCATTCGGGAATGGCCTTCTCGATCTTGCGAATCATCACTTTTGATGAGGTCGGTGTCGTGGTTCAACCATCCGTGAAGGAACAGATCGTCCTGGCCGCCGGAAACGGCAACAACCCGGCGGTGCAGTACCACTTCGGCTCGAAGGAACGTCTGGTCCAGGAGATCTTCGAATACCGCCTGCCCGGCCTGAACGAGCGACGCAGGCTTCTGGTCGCCCGGCGACGCCCGGGCGATCTCAGGTCCTGGGTCGAGTGCCACATCCTGCCCGTCCTGGAGCTGGGGGAGCGGCAGGGCAGCCACTACCTGAGCTTCGTCGCGATGCTGGAGCAGCACGGCCGCAGGGATGTCTTCGACCGCCTCCCCGCCGAACTGAGCAGGCCCACAAGGGACTTCGTCGAGCGGATCGGCGGGCTGCTGGGGCACGTTCCCGAGCCGCTGCGCGGCCACCGCATCGCACAGGCCCTGGCGTTCGCGGTGCACGCCGCGTCCGAACGCGAGCGGACCCGGGCGCACGACGGGCACGTACTGCCGTTCGCCGTCCATGTCGGGGACCTGCTCGACGGCCTGGTCGGATTCCTCCAGGCCCCGGTGTCCCCGGCGACATCCGCCGCCCTCGCCGAGACCGGTCCGCAGGAACCGGCCCTGCCGCTCCACCCCTGAACACCCGCCTTCCGTCCGCGAACAGAGGAGAGGAAAGGCCGTCCGATGAGCATCGATCTGCACAACGCCGTCACGGTGGTCACGGGCGCCGGCAGCGGGATCGGCCGCGCCGCCGCCCATGCCTTCGCCCGGCGCGGCGCGCGCGTGGTGGTCACCGACCTCGTCGGCGAGCGGGCACGGACCGTCGCCGACGAACTCGGGCCCCAGGCCCTCGCCGCCGTGTGCGACGTCACCAGCCTCGACGACCTCCAAGCGGTCCGGGACACGGCGCTCGACCGCTACGGCCGCGTCGACCTGGTGATGAACAACGTCGGGATCCTGGCTGTCGGCCCCGTCGAGGACATCCCCCTCGAAGCCTGGCAACGCGTCGTCGACGTCAATCTGCTGGGCGTCGTGCGCAGCAACCTGGTCTTCCTCCCCGTCCTGCTGGAGCAGGGGTCGGGCCATCTGGTCAACACCGCCTCGACGGCGGGCCTGTTGCCCTACGGATTCGACCGGCTGCCGTACACCGCGACCAAGCACGCGGTCGTCGGACTGTCCGAAGCCCTCGCGCTGTACCTGCGCCCGCGCGGGATCGGCGTCTCGTGCCTGTGCCCGGCCGGCGTCGCCACCAACATCGTCGAACAGATCACCTTCTACGGACAACCGGCACCGCCGCGTGGGCCGGCCTTCCCCGTTCTCGATGCCGAAGCGGTCGGCGAACTCGTCGCCGACGGCGTCACCGAGGACCGCTTCCTCCTCCTCACCGCACAGGAAGCCGCCGACGAACTGCGCGAGCACGGAACCGATGTCGACGCCTACCTGTCCCGTCTGACCAAGGACGCCCTATGAGCAGCACACTCGACCGGCTCCGCCTGGACGGCAAGGTCGCCGTCGTGACCGGCGGCGCCGGCGCCATCGGCCAGGTCTACGGCCGTGCCCTCGCCGAGGCCGGCGCTGCCGTCGTCCTGGCCGACCTCGACGGTGAAGGTGCCGAGAGCGCCGCCGCGACGCTGACCTCCGACGGCCTGCGCGCACTCGGCGTACAGGTCGACATCACCGACCGCGCATCCGCGGCCGACATGGCGAAGAAGACGACCGCCGCCTTCGGCGGCATCGACATCCTGGTGAACAACGCCGCCCTCATGGCCGAGATCCCCCAGGTCGACATCCTGGACCTGCCCACGGACTGGTTCGACCGGGTCATGCGCGTGAACGTGCTGGGCGCCGTCGTGTGCGCGGGAGCGGTCAAGGCGTCGATGGTCGAGCGCGGCGGCGGGCGGATCATCAACCAGGTGTCCGCCGGTGCCTTCATGGGCGGGGGCATCTACGCGGTCAGCAAGCTCGCTCTGGTCAGCGTCACCGTCGGCCTCGCCCGCTCGCTCGGCCCGTCGGGCATCAACGTCAACGCCATCGCCCCCGGCCTGGTCGACAACGAACCAGGCCTGCGCAGCCTGCCCGTCGACCATCCCGCGCGCGCCGCTCTGGCGGCCTCCATCCCGGGCAAGAAGTCCGCGCCCGCGGAAGACCTGCTCGGCACGCTGCTCCTGCTCGCCTCCCCGGCCGGCGAATGGATCAACGGTCAGGCGATCAGCGTCGACGGCGGCTGGGTCACACGGCTGTGACCGGCACCTCCCCACCACGCACGGGCCGGAGCGTCCGAAACGGCGCGCAGAGGAAGGGACATCCATGACACGGGTCGGCTTCATAGGGCTGGGCAGCCAAGGTGCGCCGATGGCCCGCCGTATCGCGGAGGAGTCGTTTCCCCTGACGCTGTGGGCACGTCGGCGCGCGTCCACGGACGTGTTCGCCGGCACCGCCGCCACCGTGGCCGCCACACCGGCCGAGCTGGGGGCCGCGAGCGACATCGTGTGCCTGTGCGTCGTCGCCGACGCCGACGTCGAGGACGTACTCCTCAGGCCTGACGGCGTTCTGGCAGGTATGGCTCCTGGGGGAGTCGTCGCCGTCCACTCCACGATCCACCCCGACACCTGCCGGCACATCGCCGACGAGGCGGCCAGGCGCCAGGTCGCTGTCGTGGACGCCCCGGTCAGCGGCGGGGGCGGCGCCGCCGCACGGCGCGGGCTCCTGGTGATGGCCGGCGGACACGAGCCCGACGTCGAGCGCTGCCGCCCGGTGTTCGAGACCTTCGCCGACCCGGTGCTCCACCTCGGCCCCCTGGGGAGCGGTCAACTCGCCAAGCTGCTCAACAACTTCGTGTTCACCGCCCAGGTCGGCCTGTCGCTGGACACCTTCTCCTTCGCCGACGGTCTCGGCATGGACCGCGCCGCGGTCGCGCAGGTGCTGGCACACGGCAGCGGCGGCAGCCGGGCTGCGGCGATCCTGACCGCGTCCGGCTTCGACACCACCGGGCTGCACAAGGCCCTGCCGCTGCTGCGCAAGGACGTCGGCATCATGCTCGACGTCGCCGACACGGCCAGAAGCCCACGACCCCGGGTCCTGGCGAACCTGGCCGCGCACACGCTGTCGACGCTGGCCGGGCCTCCGGTGACCCGAGCACCCCGTCCCCGGGCGGGTCGCTGATTTCCGGTGTCCAGACATCCAGTTGCAGTGCTTGGCACCGCCCCACCCGGACGACACCAAGGCGGAACCGACATGACCTCCTCCCCAGCCCTGTCCCACGACCTCGGCACCACCGGCCCCCTCGTCGACGGAACCTGGCTCGACCGGACGTCCGCCGGCCAGATGGACCACGTCAACCCCGCGACCGCCCGAGCGAACGGCACCGTCCTGCTGAGCGGACCTCAGGAAGTCGACGCCGCCGTAGCCGCGGCCAAAGCCGCCTTCCCCGCATGGCGGGCGATGTCCCCGGACGAACGCCGCCGCATCCTCCAGCGCGTGGAGGCGCTGATGCTGGAGCGCGTCTCCGAACTCGGGCGGCTCAACACCCTCGAACTCGGCGTCCCCTTCCGTATGTCGGCGGCGCTGGCGCACCTGTGCGCGGGATGGTTCGGCTACTACGCGGGCTGGGCCGACAAGATCGAGGGCGCGACGATTCCGCCGAGCCCGCGGATGGTCCCCGGCCTCGACTACACCGTCCCGGAGCCGTACGGGGTCATCGGCGTCATCCTGACCTGGAACGGTCCGATCATGTCGGTCGGCATGAAGATCGCCCCCGCGCTCGCGGCCGGGAACTGTGTCGTGGTCAAGGCCCCCGAACTGGCCCCCTTCACCGTGGCCCGGTTCGCCGAGATCGCCCTGGAGGCCGGGATCCCGCCGGGCGTGCTGCACGTCCTGCCCGGCGGCCCCGAGGCAGGCGACCGCCTGGTCCGGCACCCCGACGTCGCGAAGATCTCCTTCACCGGCGGGATCCCGACAGCCAAGAAGATCCTCGACGCGGCACGCCACACGCTCAAGCCGGTCCTGCTCGAACTGGGCGGAAAGACGGCGAACATCGTCTTCCCCGACGCCGACCTCGACGCGGCGGTCGCGGAGACGGTCCGGTCCTGCTACACGCTCTCCGGCCAGGGCTGCAACCTCACCACCCGCATGCTCGTACACCGCGACGTGTACGACCGGGTGGTCGGCTCCACCGCCGAGGCCGCCACCGCACTGCGCGTCGGGGACCCCTTCGACCAGGGGACGGCACTCGGCCCCGTCATCGGCAAGGCGGCCCACGAACGCATCCTCGGAGTGATCGAACGGGCCGCCAAGGACAGCCGGTTGGTCGCAGGCGGCCGTGCCACCAGCCCGTCCCAACTGCCACCGGACAACCGCGACGGCTACTTCATCGAACCGACGGTCCTCGCCGACGTGGATCCGCACAGCGAGGCGGCTCAGCACGAGGTGTTCGGGCCGGTGCTGTCCATCACCCCCTTCGACAGCGAGGACGAGGCGGTCGACCTGGCCAACTCCACGCCCTACGGCCTCGGCAGCGCCGTACAGACCAGCGACGTGTCACGGGTGCAGCGCATCGTGCCCCTGCTCCAGTCGGGCACCGTGCTCGTCAACGGCGCCTCGGGCCAGCCGCCGGGCGCCCCGTTCGGGGGCTACAAGCAGAGTGGCTACGGCCGTGAAGGCGGCAAGGAGGGCCTCTACGAGTTCCTCCAGACCAAGAACGTCTTCATCCGCGCGTGACGCCCACTCCCGAACCCTTTCCCGGCACCAGGAGGCACCCCATGGACCACCGCAGGGACGACGGCCGCGTGGAACGGACCTTGGCCGAGGTCATGACCACCGCCCAACCACCGGAGCCGGCCACCCCGTTCGGCCGGGCATCGCGTGACTTCCTGTTCGGTGAGGTGTGGTCGCGTCCCGGACTGAGCCGCCGGGACCGGCGCTGGGTCACGCTGACGTGCGTGGCCGCCGCCGATTCCCCCCAGCCCATCGAACAGCACGTCCACGCGGCACTCGCCGGCGGTGACATCGGACTCGAGGCCATGCTGGAGTTCGTCCTGCACTTCGCGGTGTACTGCGGCTGGCCCAAGGCCTCGCACCTGGAGGGGGCCGTCGCCCGGCAGTGGGACCGAATCCACCGCGAGCGCGGTGAGGAGACCCCGCCCTGGCCGCAGTTGACGAACGACACCCTGGGGCCCGGCGTGTGGGACGAGCGGTTGAAGCGCGGCGTGGAGGAGTTCATCGACGTCAACCTCATGCCCGCGCCGCCGACGAACTCGCCGTACCGGCAGGCCGGCATCCTCAACTTCGTGTTCGGGCACGTCTGGCAGCGACCGGGGTTGACGCGCCGGGAACGCCGGATCGTCACCGTCGCCAGCGTCGCGCTCGACGATTCGCCCGTCCCGCTGCGGACACATGTCACCTCCGCGCTCCACTCCGGCGACATCACCAAGGAGGAGATGGACGAGATCGTGCTGCAGTTCGCCGCGTACTACGGCTTCGCGAAGGGCGAGGCGCTCGCGGACGCTGTCGAGACGGCCTGGGCGTCCAAGCCCGACTGACCGGCCCCGTCCCAAGTCCGGCTGACCGTCCCCGGCGCCCCCCACGACTCGACCGGCGCGGCGGCGAGCGCCCGAGCGGGACAGCTGGCCGGCAGACCTCAGAGCACGACATCGAGCCGAGCCGGGCGGCGGACCATGACCAGGCCAGGGGGCGGCTCGCGGTGGTAGCCGGGGGCGAGCCGCAGATCAGGGAAGCGCTCCAGCAGCTGCTCCAGGACCACGCGCGCCTCCAGCCGGGCCAGCGGTGCGCCCAGGCAGGTGTGGATGCCGTAGCCGAAGGCCATGGTGGTGGCCTGGCCCGCCGGACGGTCGAGTGAGTAGTCCGCGGCGTCGGCGCCCCAGGCCCGTTCGTCCCAGTTGGCCGACTGGAGGCTGACGGCGAGGCGGTCGCCGGGCTTCACGGGACAGCCGGAGATCTCCCGCTCCTGCGACACGGTGCGTAGCACGTACTGCAGGGGCGCGTCGTGGCGCAGCGACTCCTCGATGGCGGCGGGGATGAGCGAGCGGTCGGCGAGGAGGCGTTCCCAGCGGGTGCGGTCGACGAGCAGTTCGTGGAGGAGGTTGGTGATCAGACTCGCGGTGGTGTCCGTGCCGGCGATGATCAGCTGGAAGGCGTGGATGATGGCCTCGACCGGGGTGAGCGGCGGCTCGCCGTCGGCGGGGTGCGCTAGACCGTCCAGGACGTCCTTGCCGGTGGGTGGGGCGGTGGCGCGGGCGGCGAGCTGCTGTCCGAGGTAGCCGGTGATTGCCAGGAACTCGGGCATGTCGGTGCGGAGTTCGGGGAGGATGTCGTCGATGGCGTCGGCCCACTGGTGCAGGCGCTCCCAGTCCTGCTCCGGCAGACCGAGGAAGGCGTACACCACCCTGGTCGGGACCTGGCGGGCGAGATCGTGGTAGATCTCGGCCTTCTGGCCGGGCTGCCACGCGTCGACGACCCCGGCCACGATCTCGCGGACGCGCGGTTCCTGCTTGCGGAGCAGGGCCGGAGCGAACCAGCGCCTCAGACGGGCGCGCAGCGCCGTGTGGTAAGGCGGGTCCGCCATGGTGATCGGGACCGCGGGCAGGTCGGCCGTCCTGGTGCCGCCTTCCAGGGCGAAGTTGTCGACGGACGCATACGCTCCGTGGTCCGCGAGGGCGTCCCGTACGTCGTCGTGCTGGGCGAGGAAGTACACCCCGGGGCGTGGCTCGGACACCGGACAGCGGTCGCGGGCCTCGGCGAGCCGGGGCGCGGGATCGGCGTGGTGGGCGGGATCGAGCGGATCGTAGGGGGCGTGGTGCGGGAGGGGCATGGTTGTCCTCCTTCAGGTACGGGCCGGGGAAGCTGAGGGGGCCCCGGCCCCGAGCCGCTTGAGCTTGATGACGGGGAGCCGGTGGTTGACGGCGACGGCCGTGGTCGTCCCGCTGTCGTGATGCCAGGTGAGGAGCGCGCTGCGGGCGTCCACCGAGCCGGCGAGGACTTCGGGAGCGCCGGTCAGCGGCAGTTCCCCGCTGATCTTGATGTCCAGCCCGGACTGCTCGGTCCAGAAATAGGGGTCCGGCCGGTACGGGCGTGCCGACTCGCCGTGCAACAGGCCGAGCGCGGCCGCCCGCCCCTGCTCGACCGCGTTGGTCCAGTGCGGGGCGCGACGCCCCTGCCGCGATACGACGTCCCCGGCGGCGACCACGCCGGGAGCGACACGGCAGCATGCGTCGGCGGCGACGCCGCCCTCGGAGTCCAGGGGAAGGCCGGAGTCTCTCAGCCAGTCGGTGTTGGGTACGTCTCCCACCGCGCAGACGATCACGTCGGCTTCCAGGACCGAATCGCCGCAGCGCACGCGGTGTTCGTCCAGCACGGCGACGCCGTCCGGCGCGACCAGGACCCGTATGCCGTGATCACGGGCGGCCGTGACGGCGAGATCGGCCAGCCACGGCCCGAGCAGCCTGCGCAGCGGCGGCGCGAGGTCGACGACGGTGGTCTCCAGGCCGAGGGCGCGGCAGGTCGTGGCGACCTCCATGCCGAGGAAGCCGCCGCCCAGCACGATCGTGCTGCGCGCGGTGGCCAGCCGGGAGGCGAGTGCCCTGGCGTCGTCCAGGGTGCGCACCACGAGGTCGCTGTCACCGGTGAGGCGGCGGGCCCGGGCGCCGGTGGCGACGACCAGCCCGTCGTACGGCACCTCTGTGCCGTCGGCCAGGACCACCAGACGGCCGCGGGGGTCCAGCCGTACGGCCCGCGCCCCGGTACGGAACTCGATGTCGTCGCCCGGCGGGGGAAGCAGGGCGGATTCCGCGGGTTCCCGGCCGGCGAGGACGCCTTTGGACAGTGGAACGCGCGAGTAGGGCGGGTGAGGTTCCTCGGACAGGACGGTCACGCGGCCGTCGAAGCCTTCGACTCGCAGGCTCTGCGCCGCCGTGAGTGCGGCGATGGACCCGCCGACCACGACGACCCGCTTCACAGTTGGACCTTCAGTGCCGCGACCGGGCACACCCGTACGGCGGCCGAAACGGCGCTCTCCTCGCTCGGTGTCACCTCGTCACCGGTGAGGTGCAGCATCCCTTCGTCATCGAGCCGGAACACCTCGGGCGCGGTCTGCTCACACAGTCCGTGGCCCTCGCAGCGGTCGAAGTCGACCAGGATCCGGGGCATCTCACTGTCCTTCCGCGCGTACCGTGACGGGGAGTGAGGCCAGGCCCCGGATCACGTTGTTGAGCTTGCGAACCGGCTCGCCGGCCAGTTCGATCGACGACACACGCCGCACCAGTGCGCCGAGCACGGCGTGCGCCTCCAGTCGGGCCAGGCCCTGTCCGGCACAGCCATGGACGCCGTAGCCGAGGGCGACGTGGTCGACCGGGTTTCGCCGGACCAGGAACTCCTGAGGACGCTCCCACTTGCGCTCGTCCCGGTTGGCCGAGGCGAAGGACAGCAGGACCCTGGTGTCGGCGGGGATGGTGATGCCCTCGATGTCCACCGCCCGGCTGGTGCGCCGGAAGAAGCCCTGTGCGGGGGACTCCAGGCGCAGTGACTCCTCGAACGCCGGGCCGATGAGTCCCGGCTCGGACCGCACCTCCTGGTAGGCCCCCGGATGCAGGGCGAAGAGCAGGATGGTGCTGCCGAGGGCGTTGATCGTGGTGTCCATGCTGGCGATGACGTAGGCGGACAGCAGCGGGACGACGGAGGCGGCCTCGATCTCACCCCGGTCCGCGGCCTGGTGGATGGCGGCGGCCCAGCCGTCCGGGTCGAGGTTCTCCGGCACCATCACGGTGTTGAGGTACTCGAACATCTGGCCCACCGCGGGGATGGAGGCCGCCGCGCGTGCGTTGAACGGTCCGAAGGTGTTGAACGCCGCGTCGGCGAACGACAGCAGCGGTCCCCGTGCCTCCTCGGTCAGCCCGACCAGGTCGGCGACCACCGTCACCGGGAACACCGCGGCGAGCTCCGGGACGGCGTCGAAACCGCCCTTGGCCACGAGATCCGCGACCAGGTCGTCCGCGAGGGTGGTGATCCTGCTGCGGAGCTTCGCCAGGGCCCTGGGGGCGAGTTTGTCGGACAGCAGCGCCCGCAGCCGGGTGTGGTCCGGCGGATCGCTGGCCAGCACGGTTCCCTTCATCTGGGCGTTGAACCGGTCCTCGTAGCCGACGCCGTGCGCCGACGAGAAGCGTTCGTGATCGGCCAGAGCGGATCGGACGTGCTCGTAGCGCGGAAGGATCCAGGCGTCGTAGGCCGTCAGCCGGACCGCGGGGCCGGCTTCCCGCAGTTGGCGCAGCGCGGGAAACGGGTCCCGCAGCACGTCGTCGGCGAACAGGTCGACGTCGGAGGTGGGCAGGGGCACGGTCGCATGCATCAACAACTCTCCCTTGAGTCGCTCGTGCCACGACGGGGTTCCGGAGGCGGGGGACGGGCTCGACCGTCGTCACGAGAACGTTGGCAGCGAGGAGGCAAAACGTGAATGATGACTCACGTTGGCGATGACCATAAGTTCACAGACGCGAGGTGGCCCGTCAAGCCCCGTGCAGGTATTTGTGTGCGGCGGCTGGCCGAGGGTCAGCGGCCTTCCGGGGCGCTGAGGAGGTAGGAGACGACCGCGGTCTGGAGGTGGCTGCGCAGCTCGTTCCAGGGCAGCGGGCGGTCCGACTCCAGGAACTCGCCGTGGGTGACGCGGTGCGCGATCGTGGCGTAGATCAGGCGGAAGGCGAAGTCCAGCGCAGCCTCGGGGTCGCGGTGTGCGATCGGCGCGTGACGCAGCGCCTCGGTGAAGCGGTGGTTGCCCTCGACGCTGACGCGCGAGCCTTCCTTCCGTACCTCTTCGTGCCGGGTGCCCAGCAGCAGGAAGACGCGCAGCAGGGCCTCGTGTGACTGGAAGGCGTCACTGATCGCGCCGACCGCCTCCGCGACCGCCACCGCCGGATCGCGCAGGATGCGCAACCGCTCCACGGACATGCGCTCCACGATCTCGGCCTGGAGGCTCTCGGTGAAGGCGTGCTGGATGGCCAGCAGGAGCCCTTCCTTGTCACCGAACCGGCGGTAGATGCTGCCGACCGCCATGCCGGCCCGCTCGGCGACGGCGGCCACGGTCAGCGCCTCCACCCCGCCCTCCTCGAGCAGCGCGTACCCGGCATCGAGGATGCCCTGCTGCGAACGGCGGCTGCGTTCCTGGAGGGCGGCTGGCCTGGCGGCGGTGGACTCGGTCACTCGCGCATTTTATCGGCCAGGCCCTTGACGTCCACGTTGCCGATAAGTGAATCTCTACTCACATTAAATGTGGGTTACCACTCACATACCCATGAGGGCGTGCCCGTCTGCGCCCTGCCCCTCCCTTCTCACCTCACCCCTCGCAACGGCGCGGGGCTGTTCCTGGAGGTGTCCCATGACTCCGCTGTACGACGTCGCCGTCGTCGGCTACGGACCGACCGGCCTCGCGGCCGCGTCCCTGCTCGGCCGGCTCGGCCACCGGGTGGTGGTCTGCGAGCGCTGGCCCGGTCTGTACGGGCTGCCCAGACTCACCCACATCGACGACGAGACAGCCAGGACCGTCCAGGCGGCGGGCGATGTCGACGAGGCGCTGCGCGACTCGTCGATGTGCCAGTACGTGTGGGTCAACGGCCAGGACGAGATCCTCGTGAACATCCCGGCGAACCCCGACGGCCCGATGGGGTACCCGGACCACATCTCCATGTACCAGCCGGACGTGGAGAGCGCGATCGACAAGCGGCTGCGTGCCTACGGGACGGTCGACGTCCGCCAGGGCTGGGCGGTCACCGGCCTCGACCAGGACGACGACGGCGTCACCCTGCGCCTGCGCGGCTGGAACGCCGACGCGGTGTGCGCGGACGGCCCGCACGACGAGGTCCGGGCCCGCCATGTGATCGCCGCCGACGGCAGCCGCAGCGGGATACGCGAACTGCTCGGCGTGGAACGCCAGGACCTCGGCTTCAACGAACTCTGGCTCAACATCGACACGGAGTGGCTGCGCCCCCAGCCTCCGGAGTTCGCACGCGGCATCCAGTACTGCGACCCCGCGCGCGGGCACATGACCATCAACATCGGCCACACCCGTCAGCGCTTCGAGTTCGCCGTGCTGCCGGGCGAGTCCCGGGAGGAGATGGCCGCCCCGGAGACCGCCTGGCGTCTGCTCCGCCAGTACCACGACCTCGGCCCGGACGACGTGCGGATCACCCGCCAACTGGTCTACGGCTTCGAGGCCCGTATCGCCACCCGCTGGCGGACCGGCAGGGTCTTCCTGGCCGGCGACGCAGCCCACACCATGCCCCCCTACCTCGGCCAGGGCGCGTGCAGCGGCATCCGCGACGCCACCAACCTCGCCTGGAAACTGCACCAGGTGCTCGGCGGCCTGTCGCCGGACACGCTCCTGGACACCTACGAGAGCGAGCGCCGCCCGCACGTCACCGCCCTCACCCACGCGGCGATCGGCCTCGGGAAGGTCGCCAACACGCACGACGCCGAGGCGGCGGCCGCCCGGGACGGGGCCTTCTTCGCGGGCAAGGTGCCTCCTCCGCCGCCGTTCCCGCCACTGCGCGACGGCGTACTGCGGCAGGGATCCGACGCACCCGTCGGCACCCTCACCCCGCAGGGCCGCGTCCGACTGCCCGACGGGCGCACCGGACGCCTCGACGACCTGACCGGATACGGCTTCACCCTGGTCGCCGCCGAGGATCCCACCGCCGCTCTCGGGCCGGAGCGGCTCGCCAGGCTGGAGCGCCTGGGCTGCGCCGTGGTCGCCCTCGACACGGTCGCCGACCTCGACGGACGGCACGGGGAATACCTTCAACTGCTCGGCGCGGTCGCCTACTTGGCGCGCCCCGACTTCGTACTGTTCGGCGTGGCGGCCGACCGTACGGACCTGGGCGCGCTGGTGGACGACCTCGACGCCGCGCTCTCCGGGACGGTCGGTGTCGCCGTATGACGACCGGAGATCCCGGGGCGGGCGCGGAGCTGCCGCCGCTGGTCGCCGCCCAGCACCGGGCGATGCCCTTCACGCGGCTCACCGACTGCGGGATGGACCCGGCCGACGCACGCCGCCTGCTCGCCGACACCGGCGCCGGACTCTCCTGGCAGGACGCCGCCGAGATACTCGCCGACACACAACTCGAACGTGCGCACCTCGCCGAGACGAGCGGCCACACCGTCACCGCCCGGCAGGCGCACCGGTTCGCCGCCGCGGCCCTGATGTTCGCGCAGATGGCGTTCCAGACGGACACCGTTGGGAAGCGGGAGCTGTACGCCCGGCACACCGCCGCGACCGCCGCTCTCGCGCCCGAGGTGGAGCGTGTGGAGATCCCGTACCGCGACGGTGTCCTCGGCGGCTGGCTGTGCCTGCCGGCGGGCCCGCCCCGGGCGACCGTGATCGTGTGGGGCGGGCTCAGCGGCTGGGGAGCGGCGTATCTGCCGGTCGCCGACGCGTACACCGCGCGCGGCCTGGCCTGTCTGCTTGCGGAAGGGCCCGGCCAGGGCGAGTCGCGGCTGTGGCACGGGTTGTACGTCGACGAACACGTCACCGACGGCTTCGCCCGCTTCGTGGACCTGGTCGAGGCCGATCCCCGCCTCGGCGGGAACATCGGCGTCCAGGGCATCAGCTTCGGCGGCCTGTTCGCCGCCCACCTCGCCGCCGCCGACCCGCGCGTCGGCGCGGTGGTCGTCAACGGCGCCCCGGCCGTGCCGACCGTCCCGGAATTCCGTACCGCCCGCGAGCAGATGGCCGCGGTGGTCGGCACCGACGACCCGGCCCGGGTGACCGAGGTCATGGACGCCCTGCGCTTCGACCCGGACAAGCACCGCATCACCTGCCCCCTGCTCCTGCTGCACGGCGGCCGGGACCCCCTCGCCCGCTACGAGGACCAGGAGCCGTTCCTCCGAGCCGCCGACCCCGACACCTCCCTGCTCCGGATCTGGCCCGACGGCGAGCACACCCTCTACAACCACGCGGCCGAACGCGACGCGCTCACCGGCGACTGGTTCACCGACCACCTCACCACGAACAGTTAGGACCACCAGTGGACTTCACCGTCGAGACCGCCACCGACGCGGTGGTGGAGAGCTTCCGGGAGACCAAGGACCAGCGGCTGCGGCAGGTCATGGAGAGCCTGACCCGCCACCTCCACGACTTCGTACGGGACATCGAACCCACGATCCAGGAGTGGGAGGCCGCGATCGGTTTCCTCACCGCCGTCGGCCAGAAGTGCGACGACACCCGGCAGGAGTTCGTCCTGCTCTCCGACATCCTGGGCGTCTCCATGCTCGTCGAGACCCTGAACGGGTCCGAGGAAGGGACCGAGAGCACCGTCCTCGGCCCCTTCCACATGACCGAGTCGCCCCGCCGCCGGCTCGGCGATTCCATCGACCTCCTCGGCACCGGCCGCCCATGCGTGGTGTCCGGGCGGGTCCTCGCCGTCGACGGCACACCGCTGCCGGACACCGAACTCGACGTGTGGCAGTGCTCGGAGGACGGTTTCTACGACGTGCAGCAACCCGACGTACAGCCGCCGGGCAACGGGCGCGGCCTGTTCCGCACGGACGCCGAGGGCCGCTACTGGTTCCGCAGCGTCGTCCCCTCCCACTACCCGATCCCCACCGACGGCCCCGTCGGCCTCCTCCTCGACGCCACCGGCAGGCACCCCTACCGGCCCGCCCACATCCACTTCATCGCGAGCGCCGAACACCATCGGCCGGTCACCACGCACGCGTTCGTCGCGGGCAGCCCGTACGTCGACTCGGACGCCGTCTTCGCGGTCAAGCGGGGTCTGATCACCGACTTCACCGAGTCCCACGACGAGCAGGACGCCGAGCGCTTCGGCGTGACCGTGCCTTACACCCACGCCGAGTTCGACATGGTCCTGGCTCCGGAAGCAGGGCCGACGCGATGACCTTCACCTATGAGGCCCTGCCGATGCGCGTGGTCTTCGGCGCCGGCAGCCTGCGTCAACTGCCCCAGGAGGCCGAGCGGTTGGGGCTGCGGCGGCTCCTGGTACTCGCCGCACCGGGCCGGCGTGCGCTCGCCGAGCAGGCCGCCACCCTGCTGGGTGAGGCGTGCGCAGGGTTGTTCACCGAGGCCCGGACGCACGTACCGGTCGCCGTCGCGGACGAGGCCCGCGCAGCCGCACGCGACACCGGCGCGGACGGCTGCCTGACCGTCGGCGGCGGCTCCGCGGTCGGCCTGGGAAAGGCGATCGCCCTGGCCGCGGGCCTGCCCCTGATCAGCGTGCCGACGACCTATGCCGGCTCCGAGATGACCCCCGTGTGGGGACTCACCGACCAGGGTCGCAAACGCACCGGCCGCGACCGGGCCGTCCTGCCGCGCAGCGTGATCTACGACCCCCAACTCACCCTCCAGCTCCCCGTGGACGTGTCGGTGACCAGCGGATTCAACGCCATCGCGCACGCCCTGGAAGCCCTGTACGCGCCCGACGCCTCGCCGATCGTGTCTCTCATGGCCGAGGAAGGCGTGCGCTCGCTGGCCGCAGCCCTGCCGGCCATCGCCGCCGACCCCGGTGACATGGGGGCCCGCACCGACGCGCTGCGCGGGGCGTGGCTGTGCGGGGCGTGCCTGGCGGCCACCACCATGTCGCTGCACCACAAGCTCTGCCACATCCTCGGCGGCACCTTCGACCTGCCCCACGCCGCCGTCCACACGGTCCTGCTCCCGTACGTCGCCGCCTTCAACCTCCCGGCGACACCGGCCGCCGAACAGGCCCTGCGCCGTGCGCTGGCCACGGACGACGTACCGAAGCACCTCGCGCGAGCGTCCGCCGACCTCGGCGCTCCCCGCTCCCTCGCCGAACTCGGCCTCGCCGAGCGCGACTTGGACGAGGTCGTCACCCAGGCGGAGGCCCGGCCCTACGCCAACCCGCGGCCGGTCACCCCCGGAGCCCTCCGCTCCCTGCTCGCCGAGGCGCTGAAGGGCACCCTCGCACCCTGACCAGGCGGTCTCGGTCCCGTACATCCACATCAGGAGTCTGAGAATGATCAAGTTGGTGGCCGCCGTCAGGCGACGTCCCGGTATGACCCGCACCGAGTACGCCGAGTACGTCGAGAAGGTGCACGGCGGGATAGCGCTCGCCAACAAGCTGACCGTGCGCAAGTACGTCCAGAACCACGTCCTCGACGGCGCCTACGGGGCGATCGGGGACGTGGGCTACCAGCTGACGCTGCCCAGGGACTCCGTGACCGAGCTGTACTTCGACGACCTCGCGTCCATGGGACGGACCTTCACGGACCCGTACGCGCGCGAAGTCGTCGGTCCCGACGCGGTCAACTTCAGCGACCAGCCGGCCGCGCTCAGCCTGCTCGTCGAGGAGGAGGGCGCGGCCGAGGCGCCCCGACCCGGAGACGGCACGGTCAAGGCCTCCACTTCCTGAAGGCCGCCGACGGGCTCACCCCGGAGGCCTTCCAGAAGGGCCTGCGACGGGCGTACGAGGACGTGCTCGCCGACACCTCAGGGTCCGCCCGGTACCTGCGCGGCCACGAGTGGAACACGGCCCACCCCGGGGACGGCATGTCCGCGTACTTCGGAAGTACGTCGGAGCAGCCCGCGTACGAGGCCTACTCCGCCCTGTGGTTCGACGAGGCGGATGCCCTGACGGGCTTCCGCGCCCATCAGCGGGCCTTGGCCGGTCACGCGGAGAAGCACGGCGCGCTCCTCCAGCTCCCACTGTCCTTCTTCCTTCTCACCCGCGAGGTCGTGATCTTCGACGACACCGCCCCATGACCTCGTCGGGCGGATGTGCGTCGTCCTCGACGCAGACCATTGCGCTGCGGCCCGGGTTATTCGTAAGCTTTCCACTTGGAAGGTATTGAAACGTTTCAGTTCGTCTGGTCGCTTACGGCCGCCTCGCACGCAGCCGGAACAGCGACCAGGCGTTTTCGGGGGAGGGACACCCCTGGTGAAAGGAATCTCAGCCGTGGCCGAGGAACACAGAAGTGCGTTGAGCCGCCGACACATGATCGGCATCATGACGGCGGCGGCAGCCGGGGCCTCCCTCCCGCTCGCCGCCGCGCCGACCGCCATGGCGGCGAGCGGGCCGGCCTTCGGGGGGCACGGTCCCGCTCCTGCGAAGCTCCAGGTCAACTCGCGGGTCGAGCCCCTCGGCACGGAGACCGCGCCGACGTTCAGCTGGGTGCCTCCCGTGGCCAGGCAGTCGGCGTACGAGGTCCAGGTCGGCACTCGGCCCGGCACGGCGGACGTCTGGCGCAGTGGCAAGGTGGCGGGCGCCAACAGCACCGCGGCGCCCTACGGGGGTGGCGCGCTGCGGTCCGAGCAATCGTACTTCTGGCAGGTGCGGACCTGGGACGAACAGGGCGCCCCCGGACCCTGGAGCGAGCCCGCGGTGTGGGAGACCGGCCTGCTGAAGGGCGAGAAGGACTGGTCGGGTGCCCGCTGGATCGGGGGACGCGTCGCGCAGGACCACGACTGGCAGGACCTGACCACGACCGTCGTCTTCCGCGGCGGCACGGACACCGCCACCGGGCTGTCGCTGCTGCTGCGTGCCGAACCCATCGGCAAGACCTGGGGCGAGGGCCTCAACTGGGCCGTCCGGCAGTCCGGCGACGACATGCAGCTGGTCATGAGGACCAGCCACTACGCCGGCAACACCTGGGTGGACGACGGCACCTCCGAGCCGAACTGGGGCGTCGACCACTACGACCCGCAGAGCGAGACCAACCCCACCACCTCGGGCACCCGCAGCGTCCCGGTCGGCACGGTCACCCTCCCCGCCTCGACCGGCCTGACCAAGGACACCTGGGCCACCCGTGACCACACCGTGCAGGTCGCCGCTCGCGGCCTCACCGTGACCACCACCGTCAACGGCGTCCAGGTCGACAGCCGCACGCTCACCGGAGACCAGATCCGCCGCCACGGAAGCTTCGGCTTCGGCGCCACCTCCGCCACCGTGCGCAGCGTCAAGGTGACGGGCACCGGTGCCCCCGACTTCTCCGTCGACCTCACCACGGGCGCCAACCCCTTCGAGGCCGGCATCGGCACCCTCGCGGGCCTGACCTTCCCGCCCAAGAACCCCTTCATCCCCGCCAGGAACAGCGTGCTGCCGATCGCCAACCCGGCCCCGGTGCTGCGCCGCGAGTTCACTCTGCCCCGAGGCCGACGCATCGCCAAGGCCCGTCTGCACCTGAGCGCCGCCGGCAACGTCACCTTCACCGTCAACGGCGACCCGATCACCGTCGACGGCGGGCCCGCGACGCGGAACCGGACCAATGTGCCCCGGCTGCTCACCGACCAGAGCACCTACGACCGCACGGTCCTGTACGACACCTTCGACGTCACCGAGCTGCTCCGGGCCGGCCGGGAGAACGTCGTCGCCGCCGAACTCGGCCGCGGCTGGTACGGCGTCACCACGCCCCAGGAGTGGTACTGGCAGCTCGCCCCCTACTCGGGCCAGCCCCGCCTGCGCGCGAAACTCGTCGTGACCTACGCCGACGGCTCCGCCACCACCCTCGTCACGGACAAGGACTGGCTCGGCGCGGACGGACCGACGACGTTCGACTCGGTCTACTCGGGCGAGAAGTACGACGCCCGCCGGGCCGACCAGCTGGGCGACTGGCGCTCGGTCGGCTACCGCGCCGGGCGTGAGTGGCGTCCGGCGACCGTGCTGATCCCGCCGGGCAGCTGCGCCGGCCCCTCGCCGAAGTACCACGGCGCGCTGCCGGCCACGACGGTCCCCGAGGGCTTCAAGCCGGCCGTCCTGCGGGCCCACGAGGCCGAACCGGTGCTGGTCAACCAGACGCTGCGCCCGGTCTCGCTAGCCGAGACGGTGCCAGGTTCGGGGAACTGGGTCCTGGACTACGGCCAGATCCTGACGGGTCTCGTCCGCCTCCAGCTCTCCGGTGTGCGCTCCGACAAGGAAGGCCTCACCCTGCGCGTCCGGGGCGGCAACCGGACCAGTGGCGACGGCACGGCCGGCTCCCCGCTCTCCGTCGAGGAGGAGAACTTCCAGCACGACGCCAACCTCCAGACGCACTACTACACGGTCGGCAGGCGGTCGACGCAGACCTGGGAGCAGCAGTTCAGCCACTTCGGCTTCCGTTACCTGGAGGTCGGCAACCTGGAGGCGGTCCTCGGACGAGCCCCCGACCTGAAGCGGGACGCGGACGTACTGACCGTCGGCTTCGCCCGCACCGGCTTCGCCCGGACCGGAACCTTCACCACCGACAACGCCCTGCTCAACCGCCTCCAGCGCAACCTGGAGTGGTCCGAGCAGAACAACCTCGTCCAGAAGCCCACCGACACTCCGTCACGGGAGAAGAACGGCTGGACCGGCGACGCCATGGCCAGCTCCGAGTCGGAGTCCCTCACCTGGGACGTCAACGCCGTCTTCACCAACTACCTGCGGCACTTCCCCGACGCGCAGATCTCCACCGGCCAGCTGCCCATGTTCGTCCCCATAGCCAAGGGCGGCTACGGCTACGACCACACCCCCGGCTGGAACGCCACGTGGAAGGCGGTGCCCGCCTGGGACTCGGCGTACTTCGTCATGCCCAGGGAGCTGTACACGTACTACGGCAACAGCAGCCTGTTCGCCGAGTTGTACGACCACCAGGACACGCTCCTGAGGTACTACGAGACGCTGTTCACCGCCGAGAACGACTACAAGTTCGAAGCCTCGCTCGGTGCGTACTCCGGCGCCGAGGCCCCCGGCAGCAACGCCGTCATCAGCCTCGCCTTCTACATCCACTTCTGCGACTACATGGACGAGGTGGGGCGGCGACTCGGCCACACCGAACGCGCCGCCCACTACGCGCAGTTGGCGCGCACGCTCCGCAGGGCGTTCATCGCCAACTACTGGGACGCCTCCCAGGGCCACTTCACCCAGGGCAGCATCTCCAGCGAGAACGCCCTGGCCATCGCCTTCGACCTGGTACCCGGCTCGGACTTGAACCCCGGAGACCCCCGCTACCTGGCGGGCACGAAGACGGTCGAGGAGAACAAGAAGGCCCTAGCGAAGCTCCTCGCCGACCGGATCGTGGCGGCGGACCAGCACATCCAGAACGACATGTACGGCTCGCGCTACGAGTTCAACATCCTCAGCGAGTACGGCTACACGGACGTGGCGTTGAAGGCCGTCACCCAGACCGGCCTGCCCGGCTACGTGTACCAGATCGCCAAGGGCGCCACGTCGCTGTGGGAACAGTGGACCGACCGGCTCTCGGTCAACCATCACTACCGGTCCAACGTGGCCACCTGGTTCTACCAGAGCCTGGCCGGCATCAGACCGACCTCGACGGCCTACGAATCGCTGCGCATCCGCCCGTACATCCCCGCGGCCGAGGTCAACAGCCTCGTCCCGAAGGACACGCAGGACATCGATCTGTCGCCCGCGACCCTCGACCACGTCAGCGCCTCGATCGACACCGTGCGCGGCAAGGTGTCCTCGGAGTGGCGCCGCCGCCCGGACGGCAGGATCGACCTCGCGGTCACTGTCCCGTACAACACCGAGGCCGAGATCTGGGTCCCCACCCAGGGCAAGTCCGTCACCGCTCCCCGGGGCATCGCCTTCGTCCGGGACGACACCTCCGGAGGCGCGGCCTACAAGGTCTACCGGGCCCGGGCGGGGTCGTACCGCTTCAACGCCCGCTGACCCGACCGGGTTAACCGTCGCACCGTGCCGAGGTGTTGTCCACGGCACGGTGCGATGTGCGATCCCCGAGGCAAGCAGCCGGCTAGAACCCGGGGAAGACCCGTCGCAGGTCGTCGAGGGTGAGGGAGGCGCCCGTCAGAGACACCTCGCTCGGCGTGTGCTCGGGCGCGTGGCGCCCGGTGGTGAGGCGCAGCCACCACTCGGCCGGTGCGGTCAGGACGGCGTCGGGCCGCTCCGGCTCGTCGGTGAGCGCGATCGCGTTCCCCACCTCCACTCCGAAGGTGCGCTCCGGCGCGGTGGTGCGTACGGCTATGTGGACCGGGCGGGCGTCCAGGGCGTCGGCCTTGCCGAGGAAGTTCAGGAACGGGCCGGCCTGGTCGAGGAGCAGTCCGGTCACAGCGGAGAGCAGGGGCGCTTCGTGATCGAAGGCGACCTCCACGTCCCAGGTGTGGTGGGCGACCTCGGTGAGCCGTATGCCGGCCACCGTGGCGACATCGGCCGCCATGGGCAGGAAACCGAGGTCGACCTTCAGTTCCTTGCGCGTCTGTGCGTCGAGGCCCTCATAGCGGCTGACCAGCGCCTCGTTGGCCGTCACGAAGCCTTCGGCCCGCTGGGCGGGTGACAGGTCGTCCCAGCGCGCCCACACGGACTTGTTGAAGGTCTCGTCGGGCGCGCCGGTGGCGCTCAGCGCGCCCTCCAGGACGGCCAGGCTTATCTCGGCGCCACTGCCCAGATGACTGAGCACCTGCGACACGTCCCACCCCGACGCCCCGGAGGGCCGGGAGAGGTCGGCGGAGGCGAGGCCGTGCACGACGGCCGTCAGATAGTCGTGTCCGCTGCGCAGGGCATCGATGGTCAGGTCGGCACGGTCGGTCATGTGCGTTTCTCCGTAGAGGCATGAGGGAGGGAGATATAGGGAGGGAGACATAAGGGGAAGGGAAAGGAAGCGGGGATATGACGGGGGCGACTGCCCCCGCGGGTTCGCCGGCGGCCTCGGTCAGGGGATCAGGACGATCTTGCCGTGGGTGTGTCCCTGCTCCAGCTCCGCGAAGGCGTCGGCCACGCGGTCGAGCGGGTACGTGGCGGCGATCGTCGGCTCGACGGCACCCGAGGCGACCAGACCGACCAGCTCCACCAGGACCTCGCGTGCGGTCGCGTTGTGGCGGCCATCGGTCCTGGCGCCGATCTGCGCCGCACGTTCCATGGCGACGGTGGTCTGGATGCGGTCCGGCTTGATGCCGAGTGCGACGGCGAGGTCGAGGTACTCCGGCCCGTAGAGGTCGATGAACGCGTCGACTCCGCCCGCTCCCGCCGCCTGCTCGAGCCGCTCGAGAAGGCCGTCCCCGTACGGCACCGGGACGACGCCGTGCTTCTGCAGCCACCAGGCGTTGGCCGACGAGGCGATGCCGAGCACGCGCACGCCCCGGCCGGTGAGCATCTGCACGAGGAACGAACCGACCCCGCCCGCGGCGGCGGACACGGCGACCGTCTCCCCGGGCTGGGGAGCGACGGCGCGCAGTGCGGCGTAGGCCGTGGCACCGACCATGTGCAGGGAGCCCGCCACCTCCCAGCTCACCTGAGGCGGTTTGGCCACCACGTGGATTGCCGGGACAGCCACATGTGTCGCCTGTGTGGCTCCACTCGGCGACCAGCCCAGCACCTCGTCGCCGACGCCCAACCCGTCGACCCCGGCACCGACGGCCGAGACGACCCCCGCGAGGTCGCTGCCCTGGCCGGACGGGAAGTCCACCGGGAACAGATCCCGGATGACCCCGGAGCGGATCATCGCGTCGAAGGGGTTGATGCCGGCGGCACGGACCTCGACGACGACTTCCCCGGGCCCTGCCTCGGGCATCGGGACGTCGGTGACGTACAGCTCGTCACGATCGCCGTACTGGTCGAAACGCACGGCCTGCGCTGTTTGGCTCATGTCTACTCCGTAAGGTGTCGGGGCGGCCCGGGAGGGCCGGGTGTGGCTGATGTCCTCTTGCACGTCAGGGGACGATGACGGTCTTTCCGGTGGCATGGCCGGCACGTGCCTTGGCGATGACGGCGGGGGCGTCGGCGAGCGGGACCTCCGCGTCGATACGGACGCGCAGCTCACCGGAGGCGGCGAGTTCGGCGAGTGTCGTCAGCGTCTCGACGGTGGGACGGTTGCCGAGGTTGACGCCGAGGATGTCGTGGGCGGCCAGGGCGTCCGGATCGGTGGCGTAGTTGGTGCTGACCAGGGTGGAGCCGGCGCGGAGCAGACCGGCCATCGGGCTGATGTCGCCGCCGGTCGGGGTGACCAGGTCGACGACGGCGTCGATGCCCTCGGGGTATGCGGCGGCCACTTGCTCATGGGTGGGTGCCAGGGTGTGGTCGATGACGGTGTGGGCGCCGAGATCGCGCAGGTGGTCGGCCAACTCGGGGGTTCCGGTGGCCAGGACGCGGGCTCCGGCCCGGGCGGCGAACTGGATGGCCGACTGGCCCACGCCGCCGCCGGCGCCGTTGATCAGAAGGGTGTGTCCGGCGGCGAGTCGCGCGGCCTGGACGGCCTGGTAGGCGGTCACGCTCGCGGTGGGAAGGGCGGCGGCGAGCGTGAAGGAGAGGGCGTCGGGGATGAGGGCGATGTTGCTGTCCTGCTCGGCGAGGGTGTACTCGGCGTAGGAGCCCTGACCGTGGATCAGGCGCATGAACTGTCCGTAGACACGGTCCCCGGGGCGGAAGCGGGTGACGCCCGGCCCCGTCCTCTCGACCACGCCCGCCGCGTCCGAGCCCATGACCAGGGGGAAGGAGTGCGCCACGGAGTCCTTGAGGGCGCCGTCCGTGACCTTCCAGTCGAAGGGGTTCACACCGGCGGCGCGGACGCGGACCAGGATCTCGCCGGCTCCGGGTTCGGGAGTGGGCAGGTCGACGAGCTCGGGCTGGGCTCCGAATTCGGTGACGACGACGGCTTTCATGCTGATGCCTTTCTCGGCCGGTGGGTTGTCACGCCGTCAGGGCCTGGTGGGTGTGCACCCGTTCCCAGTCCTCGGCGTTGTCCGTTGCGAGGGTCAGCCGACCAGGCTCGGCACCGGCGCGAGGGCGATGGTGTGGTGGGTGTGCTGGACCTTGGCACGCAGGTAGCGCAGGTTGCTGGGTGTGGTGTGCACGCCCGTCGGGACGGTCCGGGCGACCGAGAGACCGAGGTCGCGGAGCTGCCGCGCCTTGTCGGGGTTGTTGGTGAGCAGGTTCAGCTCGGTGATGCCGAGGGCGGTGAGCATCTGGGCGGCGGCCGTGTAGTCGCGGGCGTCCTCCGGCAGGCCGAGGGCCAGGTTCGCCTCGTAGGTGTCCAGGCCCTGGTCCTGCAGGGCGTAGGCGTCGAGCTTGTTGTACAGGCCGATGCCGCGGCCTTCCTGACGGAGATAGAGCAGGACGCCTCCGGTGGCGGCGATGCGTTCGGTGGCCTCGCGCAGCTGGGGTCCGCAGTCGCAGCGTGCGGAGCCGAAGACGTCACCGGTGAGGCATTCGGAGTGCAGACGCACCAGCGGGGTGGCCGTGCCGACTGCGTCTCCCAGGACCAGGGCGACGTGCTCGGCGCCGTCGGCCAGACCCTTGAACGTGATCACCTCGGCGGTCACCTGGTAACCGTCCGAGAAGCTCAGCGGAATACGGACCCGGGTGCGGACGGTGGCTGCGGTGCTGGTGGTCATGGTGTCTCCCGTGGCGTCAGTTAGTTCAAATTTGAACGCTTGCTATTGACGATAGGATGGAGTTCCAATTTGAACAACCTGGAGGGGTGTGACGTGGGCCATACGCGATGGCTGAATGAGGAGGAGAAGCGTGCCTGGACGGCCTTCACCACCGCGCACGCGCTGCTGTACCGACGGCTGGAGCAGCGGCTCAAGCGCGATTTCGGCCTGTCCGGCCTGCAGTACGAGATCCTCGCCCGGCTCAGTGGAGCCCCGGACCGCGAACTGCGGATGGCCGAGCTGGCCGGCGCCCTGGTCAACTCCAAGAGCGGGCTGACCTACCAGATCGGGCAGATGGAGAAGGCCGGGCTGGTGCGCCGGCGGACCTGTCCGAGTGACGAGCGCGCGGTCTATGCCGTACTCGCCGACGAGGGCATGACTCTGCTGGAGCGGGCGGCGCCCGGCCATGTGGACATGGTGAGGGAACTGCTCATCGACGTGCTCACGCCCGATCAGGTGCGGGCACTCGCCGACGGCCTCGGCGAAGCGAGTCGCCGTATGACCGCCGGCCCCGGCGAAGCGAGCCCTCCTGTGGCCGACGGGACCGCGTGCTCCGGCTCCGAAGCCGGTGCCGATCTCAGCGTGTGAAGGGGGCTGTCGCCCGCCGCGCAGCCGGTGCCCGTCCGCGCCGGCACCGGCCCGCCGCGTGCCGCCATGGACCGAGGCCGAACTGCGCCGCCGGGTGAAGCGGTCGGCTCAGTGGCCGGCGAGCTGAGCCTGGAAGGCGGCGCCGTTGAAATACGCCTTGGCGTTCCGGATCAGGCCGTCGTCGAGTTCGTTGATGGTGATGCCGGACCAGTTGACCGGCCTGTCCTCCGAGGTCACGGCGGCCCCACGCCAGGAGACGGCGACGTGGTGGCCGACGGTGTGGGCCTCTGTCGGGGTCAGGCCGAGGAAGGGCTGGAAGTTCCGCAGGGTCGACGCGAGGAAGTCGTGGATCGCGGCGCGGCCCGTGAGGGGCGGTGTGCCGATGGGGTCGTTGGACACGCCGTCCTCGGCGAATGCCTTCGCCCAGGAATCGGCGTCACCCTCCTGGGAGGCGCGGAAGAACTGCGGGACGGCGGCCGGCGGCATGGCGGGCGCGGAGTGGGCCGAGGCCGCGCCGGTGTTCATCGCGATGTGTTGACCGGCTGAGGCCGGGCCTCCCGTTCGCTGCGCGGCCCGCGGCGACCGACCAGGTACGCGGCGAGGGCGAGGAGCGCGGAAAGGGCGATGAGGGCGCAGACGGCACCCCAGCCCAACTGGACGTAGGCGCGGGTGCCCAGCCATGACCCGGCACTGCCGCCGAGGAACGCGCAGGTCATGTAGCCGGTGTTCAGACGGCTGCGGGCCTCGGGCCGGAGGGCGAAGATGCGGGCCTGGTTGGCGACCTGACCGCACTGCACCGCCACGTCCAACAGGAGCAGTCCGACCGCCAGCGCCACGAGCCCCACCGCTCCGCCCAGCGAGCCCCCGGTGAGCACCGCGGCCCCGGCGAGAGCGGTCAGCATGCACCACAGGTTCACCCGGTCGGCGCCGAGCCGGTCCACCCAGCGTCCGGCCGCAGGGGCGCAGAACATGCTGCCCGCGCCGATCAGGGCCAGCACGCCCACGGCCTGGGTGCCCATGTCGTAGCGCGGCCCGGTCACCAGGAGGGCCAGCGCGGTCCAGGCGGCGCTGAACCCGCCGAAGACGGTGACCTGGAAGAGCACGGAGCGCTGCAGCTCCTTCTCGGTGCGCAGCATCCGCAGGGTGTCGGCGAGCAGGGTCGGGTAGCGGTCGTGCGTGGCCGGAGCGTTGTCGGGCAGGGCGAAACCGAGGACGACGGCGAGCAGCGCGGTGAGGGCGGCGGCGACGAGGTACGGAGCACGCCAGCCCAGGTGCTCGCCCAGGACGCCACCGAAGGTGCGGGCCAACAGGATGCCGCCGATCAGACCGGCCTGCAGGGTGCCGATCACGCTGCCGCGCCGATCCGGCTCGACCAGACCCGCGGCCATGGGCAGCAGGAGCTGCGGGACCACGGTCGCCACGCCGACCACGGTGCCTGCCGCGAGCAGGAGGCCGGTGGCCGGGGCGAGGCCCGCGGCCAGCAGGGCGAGGCCCGTCACGGTCAGCAGCCCGGTGATCAGCGGGCGGCGGGGAAGGCGGTCGCCGAGCGGCACCAGCAGGAAGATTCCCATGGCGTAGCCGAGCTGGGTCACCGTCGCCACGATCGCCGCCGTGGCCGGTGCGACACCGAGGCCGTCGGCGACGAGTGGGGTGAGCGCCTGCGGGAAGTAGACGTTGGCGACACCGACGCCGCAGGCCAGCGCCATGAGCAGAGGAAGCCTTCGCCCCACGCCTGCCGGGGCCACGGGGGACGGATCGTTCCGGGACATCACACATCTCCAACCGAACGAACTGGATGGTTCGATTTCGAGCGTGGCACGACCGCCTTCGATTCGTCAAACGAACCAGTTCGTTAGCATGGGATGCATGGCATACGACTCGACGGCGACCAAAGAACGCATCCTGGCCGCGGCGACCACGGAGTTCGCCGCGCACGGCGTCGCCGGAGCACGGGTGGACCGTATCGCCGCCCGGGCCAAGGCCAACAAGCGCGCGATCTACGACTACTTCGGCGACAAGAACAAGCTCTTCGCCGTCGTCCTCGAACGCGCACTCGCGGACCTCGCCGAGGCCGTACCGCCCAGCGACGACCTGCCCGGTTATGCCGAGCGCCTCTTCGACTACCACCGCGCCCACCCCGAGGCCCTGCGTCTGGTGATGTGGGAAGCCCTGGAGATCGGTGAGCGGCCCGTCCCGGCGGAAGAGGCCCGCACCCGCCACTACCAGGACAAGATCGACGCCGCCGCATCCGGTGGTCAGGGCGGTGACGCACGCACGCGCGTGTTCTTCGCACTCGCCCTGGCCGGCTGGAGCATCGCCATGCCTCAGCTGCGGCGCATGGTCCTCGGTCCCGACTACGGCCTCGACGACCTCCGCGTGGACGTCGCCCAAGCCGTACGGGCCCTGCCGGACGGGAGCGACCCGCCGGCGGCGGGCAGGCCTTCCGGGCGGGAGCAGCCGTAAGCCCGGATACGGCAGGCGCGGCGCACGCGGGCATGTGAAGGATCCGTGAGCGACGGTCCCGGGCCCGGGATGATGTGTCCATGGATTCGCAGGAGTTGGACCCGGTCGGCCCGAACGGCGCCCTCGCAGTGCCGGGTTCGGGGGACGGGGATGTACCGCAGGCGGCGAGGTGGAAGCCGGTGCGGTTCCCCCGGCGGTCGGGCAACCCTCGTGACCTGCCGGTGCGCAGCCTTCCGGAGGGTGGGCCCTCCCTCGATGTGGTGAGGATCCGGTCGGGGGTGCCCGACGACGAGACCGGCTGTCGGCTGGAGCAGCGACAGGACTTCCACACCCTGTACTGGATCCGGTCCGGCGCCGGTCGTCAGGTTGTTGACGGGACGCCGCTGGAGGTGGGCTCCTCGACGCTGACGCTCGTCGGCCGTGGCCAGGTGTACCGGTACGACGACATGAACGACATCGACGGCGCGATCATCAGCTTCGGCGACGACCTGCTGTACGAGGGGGGCACAGCGCAGGTGAACCCGGTGTGGCTCGTCGGGCGCTACGGGACGCAGTCGGTGAGCGTGCCGGCCGAGGACGTACTGCGGATGGACCTGTTGGTCGACATCCTGACGGCCGAAGCACGGCACTCGCAGGACGCGTCGAGCGTGGAGGTCCAGCGGCACCTGCTGCTCACGCTGCTGTTGCTGGCCCAGCGCTACTACGAGGATGCCCGCGTCGGCGGGGTGATGAGCGAAGACGGTGACGTGCGGCTGCACCGCCGCTTCGTGGCACTGCTGGAGCGGGACTTCGCACACCACCACGACGTCGACCACTACGCGGAGGCGTTGGGCGTGCCGGCCCCGCTGCTGGCCCATGCGCTGTCCAGCAGCACCGGCCGCCCGACGAAGACGCTGATCACGGACCGGGTCATGCTTGAGGCGTCGCGACTGCTGCGGTTCACCGACCTCCAGATCGGTGAGATCGCATCCAGGGTCGGCCTTCGAAACCAGTTCTACTTCTCGCGTGCCTTCAAGCAGCGGTACGGCGAGTCACCGCGGGCCTATCGCACGCGTGTACGCGACGGCGTTCCGTCTGCGGGTGCCGGTGCCACGTCCTGATCCGTGCCGTCCCGAAAGGTGCATGGATCCAGCGGATTCCGTCATGGCGTGATCCACTCCGGCTGGCGAGGCTACATACGTGGTCTCGCCGGCCGGGTGGACGCGTATGGCGCAGCACTCGGGCGAGGTCACTCGACTTGGTTTCCCGAGTGAACCGGAGAAGGACATGGAATCGTTGAACCGGCGGACTCTGCTCGGTGCGGCGGCGGCCGCCGTACCGCTGGCCGCGGCCCCCGGACTGGCGTCGGCGTCGCCCAGGCTGTCGCAACCGGCACGGTCCGGAAGGTCTCCTCACCCGGAGGTCCTTCCTGACGTGCTGGAGACCAGCCACGCCTCAGGAGAGGCGGCGGCGTTGTTCCACGCCTACTACACCGCCAAGTCCCGGTATGACATCGATGCCTTCATCGACTTCTTCAACCCGGGGCAGATGGCCTACTTCGACTCGCCGCTCCACATCGGCGGCGTGTTCCCCACCCGTGATGCGTTCCGTGACCAGGTCATGGGCCCGACGCTGGAGGGGTGGTCGAAAACCGGCGGGAAGTCGTACCCGCTGCGTGTCATCGGTGACGCCACCAGCGCCATCGTCTTCTTCCGCAACACCCCGGAGCTGTTCGGCAACGAGGTCCGCATCATCTCCTCCTTCACCCTTGAGCACGGCAAGATCGTCCGGGTGGTCGACTACTGGGACGGCCGACGCAACGACAAGGCCCTGGCGAACCGCCCTCCGAACACCCAGAACCCCCGAAACCTCGGCACGGAGATCGTGCGGGAGAGCACCGGCCCGATCATCAGGACGTTCGCCCGCCGGCTGGGCTCGGCTCTGGCAGCCGGTGACGTCGACAGCGCCACGGCACTGTTCGCGGACGACGCCCTCTTCGAGGACATGACCACGCGGACGACCATCGTCGGACGACCGGCGATCGGCCGCTATCTGACCCGGGCGCTGTCCAGGCTCCCCTATGGGCCGGGCTCCGAAGTGCTCCACGTCGTCGGCAGCGACCAGGGCGGTGGCTACGAGTGGGTCACCGACAACGTTGCCGTGCCCAACGGGATCACCGCACTGCAGCTCGACCGGGTCGGCGACTACATTCATCCCGACGTCCGGACGCCCAGGATCACCAGGCTGACCACCGTCTGGGACGCTTCGTTGGTCGAAGACTCCACGATCCGGTCCCTGGCGGCCCTGTCGATCGAGCCGTAGACCATCCGGTGGTGGGCCGGAACTCATTGGACATCGTTGGGTTTCTGGCTCACCACCGAGTCGAACGCGGCCGTTTCGGCGGGACGAACCGTGGGCTTGACGTACCCGGAAGGAATCCGATGATGGCGAGGTGAGGACACAGCACGGCGAGTCGGTCCTGGCGAGGGTCGTACGGATCTTCGAGGCGTTCACGCCGGAGGAGCCGGCCCTGACCGTCTCGGAGATCTCCCGCCGTACGGGGCTGCACGTGGCGACCGCGTCACGGCTGGTGGCCGAACTGGTCTCGTACGGGTTCCTGACCCGAGAGGCCGACCGCCGGGTCCGGATCGGTATGCGCATGTGGGAGCTGGCCACCCGGGCCTCGCCCACCCTGTCGCTGCGCGACGCGGCCATGCCGTTCATGGAGGGCGTCCACGACGTCGTCGGCCACCACGTCCAGCTCGGTGTGCTGGACGGCGACGAGGTGCTGTTCCTGGAGCGGCTGACGGCACCGGGTGCGGTCGTCAACTACACCCGCATCGCGGGCCGCCTTCCGTTGCACGCCTCCTCCAGCGGCCTGGTCCTCCTTGCCCACGGGCCCGCCGATCTGCGCAGGCGGGTGCTTGACGAGCCTCTGCGCCGCTACACCCCGAACACTCCCGACACCGCCGCGCGGCTGCGGGCCGTGCTGGCCGAGGTGCGTCGGCAGGGATACGCGTACTGCCCGGGGTATGTGCACCTGGACGCCCTGGGGATCGCGGCGCCGGTGCGCGACGCGCGCGGTGAGGTGGTGGCCGCGCTGGCGGTGATCGTCCCCAACGAGGCCGGGGCCACGTCCGTCGTGCCGGTGGTGCGGACCGCGGCACGCGGGATCTCGCGTGCGCTGGGAGCTCCGGATGCCTCGGGGCGGTTCCGGGATCCGGGTGACTCACGTGACGGCAGTGCAACGGCAGTATGACGAGCAGCGGAAGTTCGTCTCTCACTGATTGAGAATGCCGTCGCGGGAGCCCGTCGTCGCCGCGCATCCTGCCTGCAACCCAACGACGGGAGGCGACAACGTGGTCGGAACCAGTGTGGTTGCGGATGCCGTGTCAGGCGTCGGCGCAGGACCTTCGACGCCGACGAACGCGGCGACTCTGGCGGTCTTGGCGAAGGAGGACATCGCCGAGGGCGTCGTGTCACTCACCCTCGCCCATCCGGACGGTGCCCGGCTGCCGGACTGGACGCCGGGTTCCCACATCGACGTGGTACTGCCGGACGGGACGACCCGGCAGTACTCCCTGTGCGGCGACCGATGGGACGCGCACACCTACCGGATCGCCGTGCTGAGGGAGCCCGCGGGCCGGGGCGGATCCGCTCAGGTGCACGACCGGCTGCGCGCCGGGGACCGCGTCGGGGTCGGCGGCCCGCGCAACCACTTCCCCCTCGTGCCGTCGGAGAAGTACCTCTTCATCGCGGGAGGCATAGGGATCACTCCGCTGCTGCCCATGGTGCGCCAGGCCGAACTGCTCGGCGCGGACTGGCAGTTGCTGTACGGCGGCCGGACGCGGGCATCGATGGCCTTTCGCGAGGAACTGACGGAGGCCTACGGCGAGCGGGTGCACCTCGTCCCGCAGGACGAGCTCGGGCTGCTGGACCTCGCAACCTGGCTGGGCAGCACGAGCCCCGACACCAAGGTGTACTGCTGCGGACCCGCCCCGCTGCTCGCCGCCGTCGAAACGGCATGCGCCGCCTGGCCGCCGTACGCCCTGCGGGTCGAGCGGTTCACCGCCGCCGCGCAGTCCGCGCCGGTGCGGGAGGCGCCCTTCGAGGTCGAGCTGCGCCGCACCGGACGCACCGTCACCGTCACGCCGGAGGTCTCGGTGCTGGAGGCGGTGCGCCGCGCCGGCGCCGACGTGCTGTCCTCCTGCGAGCAGGGCACCTGCGGCACCTGCCTGACACCGGTGCTGGCGGGCCGGCCGGACCACCGGGACTCGGTACTGGCCGACCACGAACGGGCGGCGAACGACTGCATGTTCCTGTGCGTGTCCCGCTCCTGCGGTGACCGTCTCGTCCTCGATCTCTGACACCGATCCCTGCCCCCTTCACTTTCTCTCCCGAGGAGCCGTGATGACCGAGGCCCTGGAGCGTGCCGTCGTGCCGCCCGTCAGTGACGCCGACCCGTTCGCCCACGAGGTCCTGCTGGACCCCGAACCGCTGCACCAGGCCCTGCGCGAGGCCGGTCCGGTCGTGTACCTGTCGCGCTACGACGTTCACGCGCTGGCCCGCTACGAGCAGGTGCACGCCGCGCTGGTGGACTGGCAGCGCTTCGAGTCGGGCTCGGGCGTGGGCCTGGCCAACTTCCGGCACGAGAAGCCGTGGCGCCCGCCGAGCCTGCTGCTGGAGGCCGACCCGCCCCGGCATGATGCCCCGCGCCGGATCCTGCGCGAGATCCTGGCCCCGCCCGCCCTGCGCCGCCTGCGCACGACCTGGGCCGCGGTGGCCGAGGAACTCGTCGACGAAGTCCTCGCCGAGGGAGCCGAGTTCGACGCGTTCACGGCGCTGGCGGAGGCGTTTCCGCTGCGGGCCTTCCCGGACGCGGTGGGCCTCGGCCCGGACGGCCGGGAGAACCTTCTGCCCTACGGAAACATGGCCTTCAACGCCTTCGGCCCGCGCAACGACCTCGTCGCGGCAGACGCACACCGGGTGGCCGAACTGTCGGCATGGGTGAACGCGCAGTGCACCCGGGAGGCGTTGAGCGAGGACGGCTTCGGCGCCCAGATCTGGGCGGCCGCCGACCGTGGCGATCTGACCCACGAGCAGGCGCCGTTGGTGGTGCGCTCGCTGCTCACGGCCGGCGTCGACACCACGGTGCACGGCCTGGCGGCCTGCCTGTACGCCTTCGCCACCCACCCCGAGGAGTGGCAACGGCTGCGGGATCGGCCGGAGTTGGCGCGTGCAGCGTTCGACGAGGCGGTCCGCTGGCAGTCGCCGGTGCAGACCTTCTTCCGTACCGCGACCACCGACGTCACCATCGCCGGCACGCTGATCCCCAGGGACACGAAGATCCTCATGCTGCTCGGTGCGGCCAACCGGGATCCGGACCGTTGGCACGACCCCGACCGCTTCGATCTCACCCGTGACCCCTCCGGCCACGTCGGCTTCGGCATGGGACTGCACCAGTGCATCGGCCAGCACGTGGCCCGGCTGGAGGCCGAGGCGCTGCTGACCGCCCTGGCCCGCCGTATCGAGCGGATCGAACTCACCGGCACACCGCACCGTCACCCCAACAACACCCTGCGCGCGTGGGCGTCCCTGCCCCTGCGCGTGCAGACGGCTGCCTGACCAGCCGTCGACATCAGCTCGGTCGCAATCATCTCTGCGGAAAGTGAGGGAACCCAGCAATGTCCCAACAGGTACGAGGCGTCATCGCGCGGGCCAAGGGCGAGCCGGTCGGCATCGAGACGATCGTGATCCCCGATCCGGGGCCGGGGGAGGCGGTGGTGCGGATCCAGGCGTGCGGGGTGTGTCACACCGACCTTCACTACCGTGAGGGCGGCATCAACGACGAGTTCCCCTTCCTGCTCGGCCACGAGGCGGCCGGCGTCGTGGAGTCGGTCGGCGAAGGCGTGACCGACGTCGAGCCCGGCGACTTCGTGATCCTCAACTGGCGTGCCGTGTGCGGCCAGTGCCGGGCCTGTCGGCGCGGCCGGACCTGGTACTGCTTCGACACCCACAACGCGAAGCAGCGGATGACCCTGCTCGACGGCACCGAGCTGTCCCCTGCCCTGGGCATCGGTGCCTTCGCCGAGAAGACCCTGGTCGCGGCCGGGCAGTGCACGAAGGTCGATCCGGCCGCGTCGCCGGCCGCCGCGGGGCTGCTGGGCTGCTGGGCTGCGGCGTGATGGCGGGCATCGGCGCCGCGATCAACACCGGCAACGTCGGGCGCGGCGACTCGGTCGCCGTCATCGGCTGCGGCGGTGTAGGCGACGCGGCCATCGCCGGGTCCCGCCTGGCAGGTGCGGCGAAGATCATCGCCGTGGATGTCGACGACCGCAAGCTGGAGACCGCCCGAGGCCTGGGCGCCACACATACGGTCAACTCGCGCGAGACCGACCCCGTCGAGGCGATCCGCGAGCTGACCGGCGGCTTCGGCGCCGACGTCGTCATCGAGGCCGTCGGCCGCCCCGAGACCTACCAGCAGGCCTTCTACGCCCGCGACCTGGCCGGGACGGTCGTCCTCGTCGGCGTGCCCACGCCCGAGATGAAGCTCGAATTCGTGGTCGGTGTTGTCGCCGCGCTCCACGTCATCGGCGGAGGACGCCGTGTACATCTCGTCGATGACGTACGAAGCCCTCGCCCCTGGCGCGCTCCAACTCGTCCGTGGAGATCTGGCCGAACCGCACCGCCAGGTCGAAGTGCAGCATGGCGAAAGCCGGATCCGGCGCCTCGATGTACGTACCGCTGCCCTGTCTGCCGCCGCACCCTGCCCATCGGCTGAAGCGTCGCGAGCCGCTCCCGGAGGGCTCCACGGCTGACCCCCGGACGGGCACCCAGTTCGCGTTCTGTCGGTAGCCTGCCGGCGGAGCCGTCGACAACCGATTGGTTCAGCCGATCAGGTCTGGTGTCGGACCTTGGCTCCCTCGGTGTCGTGGTGAGGAGGCGATGGCCACTCGTGCGGGGAGACAGGGCGCGGGCGCTCAAGCTGATGATGCCGCCGAGCGGCCCCCGGGCTGCCACGGTTGTGGTGCGTCGGCGTGAGGCGATCAGTCTCGGGGTTTGGCCATGCGGGCGTGTCGGGACGCCTTGAGTGTTTCGGGCATGAAGCGGTGCTTGAGGGCGGTGCGCCGGGTGGCGGAGTCGCCTCCGACGACTTCGGCCCGTCCGTCCATCATGGCCAGGAAGCCCTGGCGTGCGACGTCCTTGCGGCTGTTCTTCTTCATGCCGGAGCCGAAGGCGGTGTTGTTCATGCCGGCGCGGGCGTGGAAGTCGCTGTCGGTGGCGCCGGGCATGAGCGTGGTGACGCTGACGCCGTGCTCTTTGAGTTCTTCGCGCAGGCCGAGCGCGAACATGCGGGTGAAGGCGCGGGAGGGTCCGTAGACGGTCTCGTAGGGGGTGGGCAGGGTGGCGGAGAGGGACGAGGTGATGAGGATGCGGCCGCGATGGTTGGCGGCCATTTGGCGGGCGACGTGCTTGGCCAGGTGGACCACGGAGGTGACGTTGAGGTCGATCAGGCTGAGTTCGTCGTCGAGGTCGGTGTTGAGGAAGGCGCCGCCGATGCTGCGTCCGGCGTTCAGGACCGCCGCGTCGAGGGGGCGGCCGGTCTTCTCCACCGCCTGCCATACGGTTTCCACTCCGTCGGCCTGGGCGAGGTCGGCGCGTACGGCGGTGACCTCGACGCCGTGCCGGGCGAGGTCGGCCGCTGCCTGATCGGTCTTCTCGCTGCGGCCGGTGGCCACCAGGTCGAAGCCGTTGATGGCGAACAGCAGGGCGAGTTCGTAGCCGATTCCGGCGGAGGCTCCGGTGACCAGCGCCAGCGGACGCTCGGTGGGGGTCCCGTTCACGAGGTGCTCCTTTGTGTGGGGGACGGATCGGGGTGGGCGGACTGCGGCCGTACGGTGGCATGGTCGGCGTTCCAGCTGGCCAGCAGCCGCCATGCCTCCTGCGAGGCCCGGTCCGGGGCGGGTATGTAGAGGAACAGGGTCTGGTCGTCCTCGCCCGGCATGGTGAACGCCTGGTAGTCGATGGTCAGCGGGCCGACCAGGGGATGGCGGAAGTGCTTCTGGCCGAAGGTGCGGTTGAGGACCTTGTGGTCGTCCCACCAGAGGCGGAAGCGCTCGCTCTTCATGGTGAGTTCGCCGACCAGCTCGGCGGTCCGGGTGTCGTCGGGATGCCGCCCGGCGTCCAGCCGCAGAATGGCTGTCATCTCCGCCGCGATCTTCTCCCAGTCCGCGTACAGGTCCCGAGCCTCGGGCGCCAGGACGATCCAGCGAGTGAGGTTGCGTTCCCGGTAGGGCATGGCGTCGAAGTCGGCCAGCAGCGCCCGGCACAGATGGTTGGTCGCGAGTACGTCGCCGCGCCGCCCGAGGACGAATCCGGCGTGGTTGTCGAAGGAGTCCAGGAACCGCAGCAAGCCGGCCCGGGCCCGCTGCACGGCGGGGGCGCGGCGACGGGTCTTGGCGGGTCTGGGTTTGGCCAGGTCGAAGAGGTGGGCGCGTTCGGCGTCGTCCAGGCGCAGTGCCTCGCCGATGGCGTCCAGCACGCTGTCCGACGGCGTGATGTTCCGTCCTTGCTCCAGCCGTGTGTAGTAGTCCGTGCTGACGCCGGCGAGCTGCGCGACCTCCTCCCGCCGCAGGCCCGGCACGCGCCGGTAGGCTCCGCGTTCCGGCAGGCCCACCGACTCGGGAGCGATGCGGTCGCGGCAGCGGCGCAGGAACTGGCTGAGATCGACGTTGCTTGCCATGTCCTCCATGCTCCCCGCTCTCGGCCGGCCGCGCGGCGGCGAGGGTGGGTCGCCTGTTCCTAGGAAGACATGTCCGGGAGAAGAGCGCCCCCCTCGCACCGCGGTCTGGACAGCCCGTGCACGACGTTCTGGTCTGGTGGAAGTCGCTGTCCGTGGCGCCGGGCAGGAACGCTGTCACCGTGACACCGGTACCGCGGAGTTCTTCGTGCAGCGATTCGGCGAAGGAGTAGCCGAATGCCTTTCGGCGTACAGCCCGGGCATCCCCGCGCCGATCGGCAGGTCGACGTAGGCCTCGACACCGACCGGTGTGCAGACGATCTCCTTGCCGGTCTGCCTGCTCGGCTCAGCGGTGAACTCGGTGAAGTTCCAGGCGTGGTCCCATCTCAGTTCGTACGTCCTGTTCTCATGGCCCTCCCCGGTGAGCACCGCGACGGCGCCGGCCGCGAAGTCAGCGCGGGTCGCGGACGCGATGCGGCCCTCTCCGGCGGCCCGGACGAGGACACCGCGCTCGATCACGCCGTCCAGCCCGTCAACGAACATTGGACAGGGCTGTTGGTACCGCAGCGGACGGCATGGTGGCCGCCGGCGCCCCGGCCTGTTCGGGGTGGCCGTGGGTCATCGCGAAACCCTTCTCGAAATGTGCCCTGGTCTCAAGTGGTCTGGAAGGCCGAGAGCTTGCCCAGCAGGCGCGTGACCTCGGCAGCAACCGCGCCGCGGCCCGCCCCGAGGTACTTGCGCGGGTCGACGGCGCTGGGGTGCGCGGTGAGGTGGTCGCGTACGGCTGTGGTGAACGCGTTGTTGAGGTGCGTCGATATGTTGATCTTGGTCATGCCGTGGCGGACCGCTTCGAGCAGATCAGCGTCGGACACCCCGGAGGAGCCGTGCAGGACGAGGGGGACGGGCACTGCCGTGCGCAGGGCGGCGATGAGCTCGTAGTCGAGTTCGGCGTTTCGGGTGAGCATGGCGTGGGAGGTTCCGACGGCGACGGCCAGCGCGTCCACGCCGGTGGCCGCGACGAAGGTGGCCGCCTCGCCCGGATCGGTGCGGGCTCCGGGGGCGTGGACACCGTCCTTGCCGCCGACCTCACCGAGTTCGGCTTCGACCCATACGTCTGCCGCGTGGCACCGGCGGACGACCTCGGCGGTGGCCTTGACGTTGTCGGCGTAGTCGAGGGTGGAGGCGTCGAACATCACTGAGTGCAGGCCGAGTTCGAGCGCCTCGCGCACGAGAGACAGGTCCGTGACGTGGTCGAGGTGGACGGACACCGGCACGTGGGCCGACTGTCCGGCGGCCAGCGCGGCACGGGCGAGCGGTGCCAGAGCGCCGTGGTAGCGCACGGCGTTCTCGCTGATCTGCAGAATGACCGGAGCCTGTGCGGCCTCGGCTCCGGAGATGATCGCTTCGACGTGTTCGAGCTGGATGATGTTGAAAGCGGCCGCTGCGCGTCCGGCGCTCGCCGCGGCGGCGACAGTGTGTCCGGTGCCGGTGAGGGGCATGGTGTCTCTTTCGGGAAGGTGGCGGGGCAGGCCGGTGGCAGGTCGCCCGGCGCTCGGGAGGCGAAGCGGTCCGGGCTCGGTCATCCGGTCCGGAGGCGGCGAAGCCTGTCGGGGCGGTCGTGGAAGACCAGCTGGAAGCTGTCTTCGTCGATGCTTGGCCCGAGCAGGGTGCCCGGTTGCTGGAGGGCGGTGGCCGCCCACCGCAGTGCGGTGCGCAGGGCCGGCTCGCCGGTCGCTCCGCCGGCGAGGAAGCCGGACAGAAGGGCGTCACCGGCGCCGACGGCGCTCTGCGGGTTGTCCACGATCACTTCGGCGTGCAGGACTTCGTCGTTCTCGATGAGCAGGGCGCCGTCCACGCCCAGACTGGCGAGAATGGTGCGCGCGCCCATCCCGCGCAGATGCTGAGCCGCGTCGACTGCCTCGCCGATGGTGGTGACCGGCATTCCGGCGGCCTCGGCGAGTTCGTGTGCGTTGGGCTTGATGAGATCGGGGCCGGCGGGGAGGGCGGCGAGCAGCGGGGTTCCGGAGGTGTCGATGGCGACGGGAATGCCGATGTCGTGCGCCCGGCGGACCAGTTGGGCGTACAGATCGTGGGGAGTGCCGGAGGGCAGGCTGCCGGAGCCGACCAGCCAGGACGCCTGCGCGGCGGCTTTGAGTGCCGCTTCCAGCAGGGCCTCTACCTCGGCGGGCGTGAGTACCGGCCCGGGTTCGTTGACCTTCGTCACCGTTCCACGGGGTTCCAGGATGCTCACGTTGCTGCGGATGTTGCCGGCGATCGGAACGCTCACATGCTCGATGCCCGCTTCGTCGAGCATGGCTGCCAGACGCGTGCCGTCGGGGCCGCCGACCGGCAGGACGGCCCGGGTCGGGAAACCGTGCGCACGCAGGGCGAGGCTGACGTTGACACCCTTGCCGCTGGGTTCGCTCCAGCCGGAGCTGGCGCGCTGCACGGCGCCCGGGAAGAGCTGATCGACGGCGAGCGTGCGGTCGAGGCTCGGGTTGGGGGTCAGGGTGACGATCACGTGCGTACCACCTGCTTGAGTCCGGCCGCCTCCAGGCGGTGAGCGTGGTGTTCGGACAGGCCGTCATCGGTGATGAGCAGGTCGATGTCGGAGAGATTGCCGTACTTGTAGAGACTGGTGCGGTCGTGCTTGGTGTGGTCGGCGAGCAGCACACGGCGGCGGGCGGCCGAGAGCATGAGGCGTTTGACCGTTGCTTCGGACTCGTCCGGAGTGCTCAGACCGCGTTCGCTGGAGATGGCGTTGGTGCCGAGGAACGCGACGTCGACCTGGATCTCGGACAGCGCGCGGATCGCCCAGTTGTCGACCTCGGCGAAGGTCCTGGCACGTACGCGGCCACCGAGGGTGTGCACATTCAGGCGGGGGCGGCTGACGAGGGCGAGAGCGATGGTCAGGGTGTTGGTGAAGACGTTCAGGTCCCGGTCGGCGGGGAACATCTCGGCCAGCATCGTGGTGGTGGAGCCGGCGTCGATGAAGACGGCGCCCTCGCGTGGTACTTCGGCCAGGGCGGCCAGGGCGATGCGCCGCTTCTCGTCCTCGTTGCTGGTACGGGTGGACACCTCGGGCTCGAAGGACAGGTCCTCGATGGCGACCGCCCCCCCGTGCACCCGGCGCAACAGGCCACGCCGCTCCAGCAGTTGGAGGTCCTTGCGGATCGTCTCCGTGGAGACCTGCAGCTGTTCCGCCATGGCGCCCGCGTCGAGGCGGCCCTGGCTGCGCACCGTCTGCACCAGTACTTGATGGCGTTGGACCGCGTAGTGGGGCCGGCCCTGGCTGTCCGGGGAGTCACCCGCCGTGGTCGTGTCCGTGGTCATGAGTGGTATTCCTTCGTCCGTGTCCGATGGGACGGCAACTGCGCCGCCGGTGGCCGACGGGCGGGGGATCGGCAGTCGTCCTCGGGGCTGCGTCTTTCCCGTGGGGATGATTCTCCTTGGTGCGGGCCACGGTCCCGGCCGTCGGACGAGCACGCGACCGAGGAGGGGCCAGAAGCAGAGGTGCGCCGGGAGTTCGCCGTGAACCTTCGGGCTCCGGGCAGGGCGTTCACTGGCTGCTCCCCGCGGTGAGGGGCGGTGACTGCGTCGCCCGGTCCGGTTGCCCGCCGGTTGCCGCGGTCGGCAGATCGTCGGGGCTCGGGTAGATGCCGGCCGCGACACCGCCCAGCAGTGCGGCTCCACGGCCGCCGGCTTCGTGCACCGGGGAGACGGTGACGTCGTGCCATGCCTCGCCGCGCAACTGCCGTACACCGAGACTGCGTGACCAGCCCCCGGTCATGACGGTGCGGCGGTGCGGGCCGAGGACCGCGGCCATGTCGGTGTCCATCCGCGCGGCCCGCTCCATGCCGGCCGCCAGGGCCGCGTACCAGGCCCGGTCGGGAGTGGCGTTGCGGCCGATGCCGTGCAGCGCCACGGTTCCGTCCGCCTCCAGCGAGGCGGTCACGCCCGGGTCGCGGTGCTTCAACGCGGCGGCGTCGAGGTCGGGCAGCTGGGCGGAGTCGAAACCGAGCAGACGCTGAACGTTCTGCAGCAGCAGCCCGCCCCGGGTGTCGCCCAGCAGGGAGAGCCGGCCGGCGAGGGCATGGCGGCCCACGGTGACGTCGGCCGCCACGAGCCGCTGGACGGCGTCCCCGCCGAGGGGGGCCGGGACGGTGCGTACCAGTGCCTCGGCGGTCCCGCACGAGTCGAGCTGATCGCCGTCGCCCGCCGCGTCGGCGCCGATCGCGGCGGCCAGATGGTCGTGACCGGCCACCGTCAGGTGCGCGCCGAGGAGGCGGGGTCCGGCCCAGGAGGCGTTCGCTCGGCCCAGGAGCGTCCCCGCCGCGACGAGCGGGGGAAGCAGCGAGGGCTTCGCGCCCGACCACTCCAGTGACGCGGGCCACCACTGCGCGGAGTCGATCCGCAGCCAGCCCGTGCGGGACGCGAGGGAGAACTCGCTGGCCTCCTCACCGCCCAGGGCCCGTACGACCCACTCGGCGATGCCCAGCCGCCGTACCGCCTGTTGCGCGTCCGGGAAGTGCTGGGTCAGCCAGCGGTGCTTGGTCAGCGACCACTGCGGTCGGACGGGGAGTCCGGTGGACCTGATGAACTCGGCAGGTCCCAGGTCGTCGGAAAGTTGCTCGGTGAGCCGGCGGTCGCGGTCGTCGTGCCAGGCGATGACGGGAGCGATCGGCTCTCCTCGCCGATCGAGCAGCACACCTGCTTCGCCCATGCTGGCGACGCCGACACCCACCACAGGGCCCTGGGGAACCTGAGCGAGCGCCTGCACGGTAGCGGCACCCACGGCCTGAAGGACATTGGCCGGGTCCGTCTCCACGCCGTCTCGGGTGACCTCCCAGCTCAACGGGGCCTTCCCGGTCGCGGCCTCACGTCCGTCGACCGTGCACACCGTGACCTTGCACGACGTCGTGCCGACATCCATGCCCACCAGTAGAGCGTCCGACATGACCGTCCTCTCGACCTCACTCAGAGTGAGTAGTGTGCCTCGCTTGTTAATGCTTGTTTTTAGTTGGGTTTTGGTGGGGCGTCAATGGTGTGGAGAGGGAGCTTTCCAGGTCGTGGGGACATGGGTGGCTGATTGTCCCGTGGTAGGTGGCCGAAAAAACTTCCATCCAGTCCATTGACGTCCCACGTAAACCCAACTAAAAACAGGGCTTAACAAGGAAGACACATCCATACACAGACCTCTTGTCGCAGAGGGTAGCTGGTGTGGTCCCGGCATTCAGGGCCGCGGAGCACTGAACGCGCGCCGGAGTGTCTTCCTCCATCACCCACGAGGGAGAGGTCTCTCGCATGGCATCGCCCAGATACGCCGTCCTCGCCGGCACAGCCTCCATCGCCCTCTTCGCCGTCACCGGCTGCGCCGGCGCCGGGGGAGGCAGCAGCAGTGACGGCGGCAAGTCGGTGAACGTGCTGATGGTCAACAACCCGCAGATGCTGGACCTGCAGAAGTTGACCGCAGACAACTTCACCAAGGAGACCGGGATCAAGGTCAACTACACGGTGCTGCCGGAGAACGACGTCCGGGACAAGATCAGCCAGGAGTTCTCCAGCCAGGCCGGGACCTACGACGTGGCCTCCATCAGCAACTTCGAGGCCCCGATCTACGGCAAGAACGGCTGGCTCGCCCCGCTGGACGACACCGTCGCCAAGGGCGCCGCCTTCCAGCAGTCCGACGTGCTCAAGCCGATCGCGGAAGGCCTGAAGGGCGAGGACGGCAAGCTGTACGCGGAGCCCTTCTACGGCGAGTCGTCCTTCCTGATGTACCGCAAGGACGTCTTCAAGGAGAAGGGCCTGACCATGCCGGCCAACCCGACCTGGCAGCAGGTCGCGGACCTGGCGGCCAAGGTGGACGGCGCCGAGTCCGGGATGAAGGGCATCTGCCTGCGCGGCCAGCCCGGCTGGGGCCAGGTGTTCGCCCCGCTCACCACGGTGGTCAACACCTTCGGCGGTACGTGGTTCACCAAGGACTGGGAGGCGAAGGTCAACGCGCCCGAGTTCGAGAAGGCCACGAAGTTCTACGTCGACCTCGTCCGCGAGCACGGCGAAGCGGGCGCCCCGCAGGCCGGCTTCACCGAGTGCCTCAACAGCTTCCAGCAGAGCAAGACCGCCATGTGGTACGACGCCACCTCGGCCGCCGGATCGGTGGAGAGCAAGGACTCACCCGTCGTGGGCAAGGTCGGCTACGTCGCGGCGCCGGTGGAGAAGACGAAGAGCTCCGGCTGGCTGTACTCGTGGGCATGGGCGATCCAGAAGGCGTCCAAGCACCAGGACAACGCCGCCAAGTTCATCGCCTGGGCCTCCAGCAAGAAGTACGAGGAGCTGGTCGGCAAGGAGTTCGGCTGGGAGCGGGTCCCGGCAGGCAAGCGCGCCTCCACCTACGCCAACCCCGCCTACCAGCAGGCGGCCGGCGCGTTCTACAAGGCCACCGAGGACGCCATCAACAGCGCCGACCCGCGCAACCCCGGACTGCAGCCCCGCCCGACCGTCGGTGTCCAGTTCGTCGACATCCCCGAATTCCCCGACCTGGGCACCAAGGTGTCCCAGGAGGTCAGCTCTGCGATCGCCGGCCGCACCTCGGTCTCGGACGCCCTGGACAAGGGCCAGCAGCTCGCCGAAGACGTCGCCGCGAAGTACCGCAAGAACTGACACCCACGGAGCGTGAAACGCACCATGACCAGCACACCCACCCACCACCTCAGGCCATCCCGGGTGCCGGGCTCCGGCCGCGGCCCTGAGGCGGCCCGGCCGCACCGCCGGCCGTCGGCCCGGGCGGTGGCCTGGGCCCGGCGAGCACCCCTGATGCCAGCCCTGGTGTTCATGGTGATCGTCACTCAGCTGCCGTTCGTGGCGACCCTGGTGATCTCCTTCATGGAGTGGAACGCGCTGGCACCCGGCCGGCGCGGCTTCACCGGCTTCGGCAACTACACCCACGTCTTCAGCGACGCCGACCTGCGCTCCTCCGTCCTGACCACCATCACGCTCACCGCCACGGTGGTCCTCATCAGCCTGGTCCTCGGACTCGGCCTGGCGCTGCTCCTCGACCGGAGGTTCCGCGGACGCGCCGTCGTACGCACCATGCTCATCGCACCGTTCCTCGTCGTCCCGGTCGCCGCCGCCCTGCTGTGGAAGCACGCCCTGTTCAACCCCGAGTACGGGCTGTTCAACGGCGTGCTGACCTGGATATGGGAACTCTTCGGCTCACACAACCCGCCCCAGCCGGACTGGATCACCGAGCATCCGCTCGGCGCGGTATCGGCGTCGCTGGTCTGGCAGTGGACGCCGTTCATGATGCTGATCCTGCTCGCCGGGCTCCAGGGCCGTCCCCTCGACGCCATCGAGGCGGCCCGGGTGGACGGTGCGGGAAGCCGGCAGATCTTCCGCTACCTGACCCTGCCGCACCTGCGCCGCTACCTGGAACTGGCCGCCGTGCTGGGCTCCATCTACGTGGTGCAGAACTTCGACGCCGTCTTCACGATCACCTCCGGCGGCCTCGGTACCGCCAACCTGCCCTACACCATCTACGAGAGCTTCTACCAGGCACACGACTACGGCCAGGCATCCGCCGCCGGCGTCATCGTGGTCATCGGCACGATGGTCGTCGCCACCGTCGCGCTGCGCCTGGTGTCCTCGCTCCTCAAGGAGGAGACGACATGAGCACGAGCGTCATGCCGAAGCCCACCCGGGCCGACGGGCGGCCGGGCAGGTCCCGGCGCAACAGTGCCCTGTTGGGGCTGAGCGCCTGGGCGGCGGGCGTCCTCTTCTTCCTGCCCATCGCGTGGATGGTGCTCACCTCCTTCCACAGCGAACAGGACGCCGCGACCAACCCGCCCTCCCTCTCCGCGCCCCTGACCTTCGACGGCTACCGCGAGTTCTTCGGCTCCTCCACCGGCGCCAGCCCCTGGCCGTCCCTGATCAACTCCGCGACGGCGAGCGTCGTCTCCACCCTCCTGGTGCTCGCCCTGGCGATCCCGGCCGCCTACGCGCTGTCGATCCGGCCGGTGCGCAAGTGGTCGGACGTCATGTTCTTCTTCCTGTCCACGAAGATGCTGCCCGCCGTCGCCGGCCTGCTGCCGATCTACCTGGTCGCCCAGAACCTGGGACTGCTGGACAACGTCCTGCTCCTGGTCGTCCTCTACACGTCGATGAACCTGCCGATCGCCGTGTGGATGATGCGCTCGTTCCTCGCCGAGATCCCCGTCGCCGTCCTGGAGGCTGCGGCCATCGACGGCGCCGGACTCGTCACGCTCTTCCGCAAGATCATCATTCCCATGGCCGCACCCGGCATCGCCGCCACCTCGCTGATCTGCTTCATCTTCAGCTGGAACGAGATGCTGTTCGCCCGCGTCCTGACCGGGGTGCGCTCCATCACCTCACCGGTCTTCCTCACCAGCTTCGTCACCAGTCAGGGGCTCTTCCTCGCCAAGGTGTGCGCAGCCGCCGTGGCCGTGTCCCTCCCCGTGCTCATCGCCGGATTCGCCGCCCAGGACAAACTCATCCAGGGCCTGTCGCTGGGAGCCGTGAAGTGAAAGCCGCCCTCATCACAGCACCCGGCCGTATCGAGCTGACGGACATCGACGATCCCGCCCCGGCCCCGGACGAGGTCGTGGTGGCGGTGGCCGCCTGCGGTCTGTGCGGCACCGACCTGCACATCCTTCAGGGCGAGTTCGCCCCCACGCTGCCCATCGTGCCCGGCCACGAGTTCGCGGGCGAGATCGTCGCCCTCGGGTCCCACGTCACCGGCCTTCAGGTGGGCACCCGCGTCGCCGTGGACCCCTCGCTGCCCTGCTTCACCTGCCACTACTGCCGCATCGGACGCAACAACCTGTGCGAGCGCTTCTCCGCCATCGGCGTCACCCACCCCGGGGCAGCCGCCGAGTACGTCGCCGCCCCGGCCGCCAACTGCGTACCCCTGCCCGATCACATCGCCACCGCCGACGCCGCCCTCATAGAACCGCTGTCCTGCGCGGTCCGCGGCTACGACGTGCTGCGCTCCACCCTCGCCTCCCATGTTCTGATCTACGGCGCCGGAACCATGGGGCTGATGATGCTGCAACTCGCCAAGCGCACCGGCGCGGCCCGCGTCGACGTCGTCGACATCAACCCCGACCGCCTGGCCACCGCGACCCAGCTGGGCTGCTCGGAGGCCGCGGCGACGGCGGACGAACTCGACCGGCCCGGCTGGGACGTCGTCATCGACGCCACCGGCAACGCCGCCGCCATCCAGGACGGCCTGGGCCGCGTCGCCAAGGGCGGCACCTACCTGCAGTTCGGCGTCGCCGACTACGCCACCCGGGTCGAGATCGAGCCGTACAAGATCTACAACCAGGAGATCACCATCGCCGGCTCCATGGCCGTCCTGCACAGTTACGAACGGGCCGCCGACCTCTTCACCACCGGGGTGATCGACCCGGACATCTTCATCAGCGACCGCTTGCGCCTCGATGATTATCCCGACGCCGTCGCCCGCTTCCAGGCCGGCCTCGGACGCAAGATCCAGGTCCAGCCCTTTCCCCGTACCGCCGCCTGACCATCCGCACCGAACGGAGCACTGACCATGTCCCAGCCCAACCGCCGTGTGCTCGTCCGCTCCATCGACGACATCACACTCGAAGAGGTTCCCGCACCGGTGCCCGGCGACGACGAGCTCCTCATCCGCAGCACGGTCGTCGGCGTGTGCGGCTCCGACACCCACGCCGCCCTCGGCCACCACCCCTTCATCGACCTGCCCTACCGGCCAGGACACGAAGTCGTCGGCGTGGTCACCGAAACCGGCAGCGGAGCCGAGGACTTCGCCCCCGGCGACAGGGTGATCGTCGAGCCCAACCTGTACTGCGGCGAGTGCGCCCAGTGCCGCTCCGGCCGCTACAACATCTGCCGGCAGCTGAAGGTGTTCGGCTGCCAGACCCCCGGCGGCATGGCCGACCTCTTCACCATCCCCGCCGACCGCGTATCGTGGTCACCGACCTCCTCGACACCAAACGGGACAGGGCCGTACGGCTCGGCGCGGACGCCGGCCTGCCGGCCGACGCCGCCGACCTCACCGCCCAGGCCGATGCCGCTCTCGGCGGCCCTGCCGACGTGGTGTTCGACTGCGTCGCCCGCGAACAGTCCATGGCCCAGGCCATCGACCTCGTGGCCAAGGGCGGCCAGATCATCGTCGTCGGCGTCGGTGCCCCCGGCACCACCCCGATCCGCCTCGACCTCGTCCAGGACCGTGAAATCCGCATCGAGGGCACCCTGATGTACACGGCCGACGACTATCGCACCGCGATGTCCCTGATCACCTCGGGTGCGGTCAACACCGACGACATCGTCACCGCCACCTTTCCCCTGGAGGAAGCGGGCAAGGCGTTCGCCGCCTCCCTCGACCCGGAACAGGTCAAGGTCCTCGTCACCACGGCAACGGCCTGACACGGCCGGTCCGGCCCCCACGCATGGCGGACTGCACACTTCAACGCAACGTAAGGGCGTCATGACACCGACACCACCCCCGTTCGACCGCGAGGCCGCCGCTGCTCTCGCCATGTTCGACGGGTCGTTCCCGCCGTTCACGTCCGAGACGATCACCGAACACCGTCAACTCGGGCTTGCGTACGTCGTGAGCGACGAGGAGTTGGGCCGTGACGGATTCTTCACTGTCGAGGACCGGACGGTGCCGGGCCCCGAAGGCGCCCCCGACATATCACTGCTGATCTGCCGCCCCGCCACGTCCGTCTCCCCACTGCCGGTCGTCTTCTACATCCACGGTGGCGGGATGGTCATGGGGGACAGCAGGAGCACCCTGGACGTGGTCCTGGACTGGGCACAGGGGTTGGGCGCTGTGGTGGTGTCCGTGGAGTACCGGCTCGCTCCCGAACACCCGCACCCCGCCCCGATCGAGGACGCGTACGCCGGGCTGCTGTGGACAGCGGAGCACGCCGACGAGATCGGCGGTGACGCCGAGCGGATCGTCGTCGCGGGCGTCAGCGCGGGCGGCGGTCTGGCGGCGGCGCTGACGCTCCTCACCCGCGACCGCAAGGGTCCGCGGCCGATCGGCCAGGTGTTGATGTCCCCGATGCTCGACGACCGCAACGACACCCCGTCCGTACACCAGATGGCGGGACTCGACCTCTGGGACCGCGCCGCCAACGAGACCGGCTGGACCGCGCTGCTCGGTGCGCGGCGCGGTACGGCGGACGTGTCTCCGTACGCCGCGCCGGCCCGGGCCGAGGATCTGTCAGGGCTGCCCCCGGCCTTCCTGGACGTCGGCTCCGCGGAGACCTTCCGCGACGAGGCCGTCACGTACGCCTCGCGCATCTGGCAGGCCGGCGGTGTCGCAGAACTCCACGTCTGGCCCGGCGGCTTCCACGGCTACGAGTTCAACGCCCCGCAGGCGGCGATCTCCGTGGCCACCCGCGCCGCACGCGTCCAGTGGCTGCGCAGACTGCTTGCGGAGTGACGGCGCGGAGTGCGGGCGGCTTGGCAGTCAACTGGCCGTACGACCGCGCCGCAAAGTAGCAAATGGTCACTGTTGCGAACATTATGTACGAATTCCAACCAATCACCCATGTGCGGACATGCACTATTCCAGGTGGAGCACTCATCGCACGGGGGAGACGTCCATGCCTCGTCGCCGTTCGGTGCTGGGCGCCTCGCTCACCGCCTGTCTGCTGGCCTGCCTCGCCGGATGCGGCGCGACGGACGGCGGGGTACGCGCCGATTCGAGGCGGGCCCGCTGTACGTCGACAGCGCCGGGGTAGACGCTGTGCAAGAGTGTTGTCGGCGTCGCTGTTCCACGCGCGGGCGGTCAGCGTCTTCTGGATCCTGCTCAGGGCGTCCTTGCTGAACCGGCTGGTTCGGACGGACGTCTGTGTGCCTGCCGGGAGCAGTGCCTGGACCTTGGCCGTCTTTTTGGCCGGTGTGCCGGCGGCCCGCCTCAGCACCGTGCCGGAGTCCGCGAACGGAGACCCGGCTCGCCCTGTCGTACACCACGGCGAGCCGACCCATGACCTGCGCCACGGCCAGCAGCAACGCGGCGGTCCAGGCGTCGGCACTGGAAATCAGATTGTCGCAGCTGAACCGCGCGAGGCTTTGGGAACCGCTGTGGGTGGCCCAGTACTCGAATCTGAAGTGTGAGGCCATGCCGACGATCCATAGGAACGCGGCGACCCTTGCGGTCTTGGCGAACACGACACCGTCAGAGGCACGACTGAGGCGGGTTGCGGCGCCGCAGGCGACACCCTGGACCGCGCTGGCGACGACGCCGGTCGCATGGAGCGGGGCGTCGTGCCCCTGAGTCGGGAAGGACTTGAGTAGTACGCGACAGCGACGGCGACAGCCTCCACCGGTCTCACGGTCATGGCGACGACTCACTCCATCGGGCCGCTGACGATCGCGATCCGCCTGGGGCACGCGTGCACTGCGTGCCGCAGTTGGTCGGCTACCACGACATCGCCGCTGCTCAGACCGTCGGTATCCCGCTCACCTCGGTCCGCGTCCACGGTCACGCGCTCGGCTGCGCCGTCGGCCGCCTCCTGGACGAGCCGGCGGTCGGCGCACCTTGGTTGGGAAGCACAGGAACGGGCGGGCGGCCGGGGACCTCGTTCCACTGCTCCTCGGTGGCGGTCGTTCCGGCCATCGGCCGGCTCGCCGTAGTCGTCTGCTCTCTCTTTCCAAGGACTCCGTCGCTTACAGGCTCTCTTCCGAGAGACGCTGCAGGTAGTTCCAGCCTGCGTCCCGCTGGGCGGGGTTCCAGACCTGGTTGCGTTTGAAGGCCGCCTCGGCATCGTCGGACCATGTCTTGGGGCCTCCGGCGGCCATGGCCATGAGTTGCGTACGGCACGCCCGTTCCAGCAGAACGGCGTACATGACGGCAGTTGCGGCGTTTGGACCGACGGTGACGGCTCCGTGCCGCGGCATGAGGCATGCGGGGCCCTCACCGATCGTCTCGGCGAGCGCCGCGCCGAGCTCGCGGGTCGCGATGAGCGCACCCGTCTCGGTGAAGCGCGGCACTTGCGGATCGCAGAACACGACGCCGTCGTGGGAGATGGGCAGCAGGGGTGTGTCGAGGGAGGCGAAGGCGCTCAGGGCGGGTGCGTGCGTGTGCACGACGCAGCCGACGTCCGGGCGCCTCGCCATGATCTCGGTGTGGATCGGGTACTCGATGTGCCGCTTGCCCTCGCCGTGGAGGACCTCACCCTCGCGGCTGACCAACAGCACCCGCTCGGCGAGAATCTCCTCGAATCCCCAGCCGGAGGCCTTCATCCAGACGCCGTCGCCAACCGGGTCACGGACGGCGGCGTGCCCCCACACCATGTCGGTCAGACCGGCAGCGGCCAAGGCTCGGCTGGCACGTACGGTCTCGTCGATCTCTTCCTTCATCAGGGTCCATTTCAGTAGGCCGGGTGGCGTACGGCTGGTGGAGCCGGTCCGCGCCCGTGTCGTCGTTGGTGCCGTGGTGCCCCATGGCGCGGTAGCCCGGGGCCCGGGTCAGACGGGTGTGGAGAGGCAGCACCCGCCCGAGGGGGAGGCGGTCGTCACCGCGTCCCTGGTACGGACGGCTGGTGGAGCGGGTCGCGGGCCGTGACGCGGATGGTGAGCGGCGGCACCTGCGACACCTCCAGCGACACCTCGTCACCGGGGCTCAGCGGTCCGACCCCGTCCGGGGTACCGCTCGCGATGATGTCTCCCGGCTCGAGCGTCATCGCCCGGGAATACACTTCGATGAGCTGCGGGACGTCGTAGATGAGGTCGGCGACCCTCCCCTTCTGGCGAAGACGACCGTTGACGCTCAGCTCGAGCTCGAGCACCGACGGGTCCGGGATCTCGTCCGCGGTGACGATGGCCGGCCCCAGCGGCGTGAAGGTGTCGAAGCTCTTGCGATACGAGCGGTCCTCGTCGCCCCGCATCGTCACGTCGATCAGGGCGAGATAACCGAAGACGTGGCTCAGTGCGTTCCCACGGGATACGTGGCGTGCCGGGGCACCGATGACGATGCCGAGTTCGGCTTCGTAGTCGATGCGACGCGTGGGATCAGGATGCTCAATCGATCCGTCCGGCCCGACGATCGATGAAGGTGCCTTGAGGAAAGCGACATACTTCTCGATCGTTCCCGGCACGTCCTTGAAGGCTCCCGCAGCGATCATCTCCTCACGATGCGGACCGTGATTGACCGGGGCGGCGAGGATCTTCGACGGTCTTGGCTGGGGCGGTCCGAACGTGACCTGTGAGCGGGGTGTTCCGGTGCTGCGTGCGGCGTCCCGGATCTTGGGCTCGATCCTCGCCCAGTCCGCTATCAGCGCACTCATACGATCCGATGGACGAGTTGTCTCCGGCAGCACACTTGTCACGTCGACTATCGAATCGTCCCGTGCCCAAACGCCGAGCCGAAAATCGTCGAACAGGCTCAGTTTCAACGTACTTTCCTCTCCATGAATACCGTCCGCGGTGTCCCGCGCCCCGGACTCTCACCTCCGCAGGTCGCCGCTTGCGAGGTTTCTGGGCAGGAACAGTCCCGCCACGAGCGTGATCAACGCGACGCCGGAGATGTAGAAGGCGGGAGACACGGCGCTGTCCGTCACGTCGATGAGCCAGGTGCAGATGATCGCGCCGAAGCCGCCGAAGACAGTCACAGCGGTTGCCGAGCCCATGGAGACCAGCGAGCCGCGGTGCTTGGCGCTGAAGAGCTCCGTGATCGTTGCGGAGCCGGTGCCGGCGATGGCCGCCGTGAACACCGCGAAGACCAGTTGCGCGATCACCAGCGACCCGAACGACCTGTTGTCGACCATGTGCTGGAAGAGCGGATACGGCAGCACCACGTAGCCCACGGCACTGAACACGATCAGGGCTTTACGCCCGAACCTGTCTGAGAGATGGCCCGCGACAGGCAGCAGGACAACCGTCACCATCGCGCCGATGAGCGTCGCCACCAGGGAGGTCTGCAGCTCGATGTCCAGGAACTCCGAGGCGTAGCTGGGCATGTACGTGAGCGCGACCATGGCCGTCACTCCCCAGAGAGCGACCACCCCGACCGTCAGCAGGAATCCGACACTCGGCCGCGGGTTCGTTCCGTGGTCGATCTCCGCGCCGGACTGCGTGGATGCCTGACCGCGGGACGCGGTGAAGACGGGGGTCTCTTCTATGCGTCTCCGCAGGAACAGGGCGACCACGGCGAGCAGAGCGCCCAGGACGAAGGGGACACGCCAACCCCAGTCGCGCATCGCCGTCGAGCCCAGGGCGCCGGTCAGCCCGGCGGTGACCAGCACACCGAGCAACAGGCCACCGTAGGTCGCGACCTGATGGAAGCTCCCGAAGAATCCCCGGCGCCCGCGGTGGGCCCACTCGATGAGGAAGACGGCCGAGCTCCCGAATTCGCCGCCGGCCGAGAATCCCTGTGCGAGGCGTCCGATGACGATGATGACCGCACCGAGCGAGCCGGCGACGGCGTACCCCGGTGCGAGGCCGATAAGGAGAGAGCCGGACGCCATCAGCAGCATCGACAGAAGCATGACCGACTTGCGTCCCTTGCGGTCGATGAACGGACCGAGGACAAAGGCTCCCAACGGCCGGGCGATGAACCCGACCGCGAAGACCGCGAAGGCCGCGAGGATCGACGTGACGCCGTCCTGTTCGGGAAAGAAGGTGGCTCCGATATGAACGGCGAGGAAGCCGTAAACGGTGAAGTCGTACCACTCGAGGACGTTTCCGAGAGTGGCGAGGACCGTGACACGCTTGAGAGTGGACGGGTCCACTTGGGTGGGATCCGCAACCGATATTTCTTTTGCAACAGCCATGGAAGTGTCCTTTGCATGACCTGCCGGAGAAGGGAATGTGCCGAACGAGGGCAGCGGCCGGCCATGAATGCTCGACCGCTGCCCAGGAGATGTTCCGCGTGACTCAGGTGGTGCGGGACGCCGAGAAAGGCGTCACAGAATGTGCGTGGGGATCGGCTCCCAGGTGACCTGGCCCTGCTCGTCGCGGACGACACGGCCGAAGGGCTGGTCGCCGAAGTGGAAGGCGAAGGCGTAGGTGTCGGGCTTGAGCAGCTCCGACAGCACGCGGGCACGTGCTTCCTGCACGGACTCGGTGTGGCTGTCGGGTGCCGAGCCCCAGTCGGGGTGGGTCAGCTGCGCGGGCGAGTGGAACGCGTCGCCGAAGACCACCAGCCGCCTGCCGCTCGACGAGGTCACGATGTAGGTGGCGTGCCCGGGGGTGTGGCCGGGCGTGACGAGTGCCGTCACGCCCGGCACCACCTCTCCGCCGTCGTCGACGAGGGTGAGCTTCGGGTGGTGCAGCAGCGGCTCCACCACGGTGGTCGGGTCCGGCATGTCGGCCGGCGGCACCCCTTGGGAGAGCGGCTCCCACTCCTGCCGCGACATCACATACGACGCCGACGGGAAGGTTGCCTTCCGTGCGCCGTTCCCGTCCGGGACGAACGCCCACCCCGTGTGGTCGATGTGGATATGGGTCAGGGCGAGAACATCGATGTCCTCGGGCGCGTAGCCGACCGACGCAAGTGTCTCCAGCATCGCGCCGCCCTGGATGGGCCCGTAGTGCGAGTTGACGTTCATGACACCGAGTCCGGCGTCGACGAGCATGCGGTGGCCGTCCCGCTCGACGAGCAGTCCGCCTGCCGTCATCGGCACGCCGCCCGCCTCGTCCAGCGCCTCGGGGTGTTCGCGCCAGTAGGCGTCGGGGAACGACTTGAGGAAGCCGGTGGGGGTGAGCGACATGGGTCCGTCGACGATGTAGGTGAAGGTGAACTCATCCATCGTCCACCGACGCACCGCGGACTGGGATCCCAGCCGTCCGATACTGGCCGTCATATCGCAGTTCCTTTCTCGGGTGGTGCTTGACTTCCGTCAGGAAGATTCGAGGGCTCTGGACTATGCGTCCGAGCGTGCTGTCAGGTTCGGGAAGAGAGTTGTCGCAGTGGTCGAGAACTGCGCCAGATGTCGGTCACTGAGGAGGGTGGTCCGACTCAGCGCGTCCATATGGGCTTCGATCACCTTGAGGTCCCCCGGCGGATAGTCGGACCCGAACACGATGTGATCGGGGGACGTGATCTCCAGGAGTGGAAGAAGCGCGTTGGGTGATGTCGCGAGCGCGGTGTCGTAGAACAGGCCGGCGATCTGCTGGCGCACCTCTGCCTTGGTCACGCCGCGGGGATTGCTCACCCACGGCAGCAAGCCGGTCGAACTGATGCGTTCGGCAAGGACGGGTAGGACTCCGCCGGCATGCGAGAGGACGAAGTTGATGTTCGGGAAGTCCAGGAAGACCCGCGCATAGATGGCGTCGACGATGGTGCGCGTCGTGTCCATGGGGAATTCGATGACAGGCCCCGGGCGTCCGCACGCAAGCACGTCGAAGCCAGCAGGCACCACCGGATGCAGGAGGACCGTGGCCCTCTTGGCGTCGAGCGCGGCGAAGACATCGGTGAACCGAGGGTCCCCCAGATAGGCGCCGTCGTAGTTGGTGACGAGAACGAATCCGTCGGCGCCGAGTTCCTCGGTTGCGCGGGCGACTTCCGATACCGCGCCGGCCGGATCGATCAGCGGAAGGTTGGCGAGCAGCCCGAACCGGTCGGGGTGTTCCCGCACCACCTTCGCCCCGAAGTCGTTGTGTGTCTTCGCCACGTCGGGAGTGAGCCGGTTCGGGCTCGACAGCATCTGTACCGAGATGCCATGACCGTCCATGAACTCCAGGGCGCTTTCGACCGACCAGGGGCCGGCCGGCGGCGCGGTGAAGTTGCCGGCGCGGAAGGAGGCCAGCAGACCCGCAAGCCCGGCTTCCGTGAGTGGCGGGGTGTAGTGGGCATGGACGTCGATCAGGTCGCCGCCGCTGCGTTGACGCAGGCGGGCGACGGCATTCGCCACGTCAGTCTCCGGATTCACCATCGTCGTTCTCCTCCGATCGTTGTCACGACCGTCTCTTTCGGTTGGTGTTACTGCCGCAGGGCTGTCGGAGCGAAGCCGGCAACGCGTTGGTACGCGGCGGCGAGCGCCTCCCGTTCCCCGGGAGCGAAGACTTCGCCCACCTCGGTGAAGCCCTCGGGGGCACGTTCCTCGGCCAGGTCGAGAATGCGTGCGGCTCCCTGGCTGCGATTGGCTTCCACGACGCCCGCCGTGGCGGCGAGGCGTTCGCTTTCGTAGCGCTCCAGAGCGATGTCGGGATCGCCCTCCTCAAGGAGGGCCTGGGTCAGCGCACGCGCGTCGAGGATCGCCTGGGAAGCTCCGTTGGAGCCCACGGGGAACATGGGGTGCGCCGCGTCGCCCAAGAGGGTCGTCCGTCCCGCGGTCCACGTCGGCAGTGCGTCGCGGTCGACCATGGGAAAGACGTGGACGCTCTGCGCGCCACGCATCAGCGCCGCGACGTCGAGCCACGGGAACGACCACGAGTCGTACTGGTCGATGAAGTCCTCGATATCTCCCGGCCCGTTCCAGGATTCGACGGGCGGGATCCGGCGCGAGCTCTGGTCCAGGACGGCAATCCAGTTGATCAGGACGTTGCCCTGGTCGTCGGGAGCGGAGAGTGGATAGGCCACGACCTTGTGCCCGCGCGTGCCGATCAGCGTCATGGACTTTCCGGTGAGGAACGGCGGCGCCATGGTGGTGCCGCGCCACATCACTTCCCCGCTCCATCGAGGACTGCCGTCGCTCGGGTGGAGCTGCTTCCGGAGCGCCGAGTGAAGACCGTCGGCGCCCACCAGCACATCCGCGGACTCCTGGGACGTGCGGCCGGTGACGCTGTCGATCAGCTGGAACTCGGCGCCCTTGCGGTTGTCCGGGTTGGAACCGCTGACCTTCATTCCCGTGCGCACCGCGGATTCGCCGAGGCGCCGGCGGACGATGTCCAGGAGGGCCATCTGGAAGTTGCCCCGGTGGATCGAGAGCTGCGGCACCGGGTATCCCGCCGATATCCCGCGCGGCTCCCGCCACAGGAACTGGCCGTGCCGATTCACGTAGCACAGCTCTTCGGTGGCGACTGCCAGGGGGAGCAGCTCCTCCAGGACGCCGATTCGGTCGAGTTCCCGGATGGCGTGGGGCAGTACGTTGATTCCCACGCCGAGCGGTCGCGGTTCGGGAACCGCCTCGTAAATGGTCACGTCAATGCCGACGTCATGGAGCATCAACGCGGTGGTGAGTCCGCCGATCCCGCCTCCGGAAATTGCGATTCTCACGGTTCCCTCCTTCCTTGGCCGACAGCGGGCACCGCTTCGTCGGTGTCCGTCGCGGGGGCCGGCTCGAATGTGTCCGTCACCTTCTGCCGGTCGGGCAGCTCGGTCTCGCGGTAGAGATGCAAAGCCTCGAGGGCTGCCCGGTCACTGGCGACAAAGAGGTCGGCGGTCTCTTCCGCTTCGTGCTCGACGGGCACCCAGGACGGGACGACGAAGACGTCACCCGGACCCCAGGTGAATTCCTTTCCGCCGATCACGGACCTGCCGCGGCCGCGGAACACGGTGTGGATCTGGCCGCCGGTCTGACGTCGGGGGGCCGTGGGCTTTCCCGGACGAATCCTCGTCATCTGGCAGGTGAGGGTGGGCAGTGCAGGGCCGCCGGTGACCGGATTCTTGTACTCCAGCGTCACGCTGGAGTCGTCACTCTGCTTCTGCAACGCATCCAGTGCGGCATCGACCTGGGCATAGGGATAGCGCAGCAGCGGCGAGTACGGTTTCGGCCAGGCGGCGCCGTCGGAATGCTGAAGTCCCGCATGCCCGAATTTCTCCTCCGAGAGGGAGAAACCCGCGACATCCTGCATTCCGGTCGGATGGTCCTCGAAGAAGATCGATTCCAAGGTGGCGACCATCACCACGTCGATCACATCGAGCCAGATCGCGGGCTCACCGCTCTGGTTGGTGTGATCGTGCCACGTCCAGCTGGGCGTGAGGACGAAGTCGCCGGGCTCCATCCAGCAGGCGTCTCCGTCGACGGTGGTGTAGACACTCGAGCCGGTCATCATGAACCGGATCGCTGCCGGAGAATGCCGATGGGCCGGCGCCTTCTCACCCGGATCCAGATACTGGTAGGCACCGAACAGGGCTTCTGTCGTTCCGATGCGCAGTCCCGGGTTGCAGAACTGCAGTGCCCGCCGCTGAGCCGCTCCTTCGTCGACCTCCAGAACCCTTCCCGCCTGCCGAGCCAGCGGGGCGACGGTGTCCCAGCGCCACAGATGCGCACGCGTCTGCGGAATCGGGTGGGCCGGCATCGGCGGCCTGCTCCACAGGCCCGCCATATCGCGCGATGCGAGCGCACCACAGAATTCTTCGATCGATACTTCCGCAGTGTCGACACTGCCGGGAAGCATCGCGTCTTGCCTATTTTCTTTTTGCATCGTCAGCCCACCTGTTGCCTCTCTCATGGCTCCGCCATGCGTTTTCAACAGAATCGGGAACTAGAACAGCATGACCGGTTTGATCGTCGCCCCGTCGTGCATTTCGCGGGCAGCGGTGTTCAGGTCCCTGAATTTGTAGTGCTTGATCAGCTTTTCCAGCGGGAGCTTTCCCTGCCGATGCAGCGTGGCCATCCGGGGCAGCAGGGTCTCCGGCTCGCCGTCCCCCAGCGTCACGCCCAGCACGCGCCTGCCGAGCAGCAGATCGTGCATGTCCAGCGCCACGTCGACGCCGGGAGGGGCCACGCCGACGACCGCGCACGCTCCGCCGGTGCTGAGGGCGTCGACGGCGGTGCGGAGGAGGGCGGGAATTCCGGTGGTGTCCACTGCGTTGTCGACGCCGCGTCCACCGGTGATCTCTGCCAGCGCGGTCGCCGGATCCACTTCGGTGGTGTTGATGGTGTGCTGGGCGCCGAGTTCCAGGGCGAGCTCGAGCCGGGACGACACACGGTCGATCGCGATGATCTCACCCGAGGGCAGAGCTGCCGCGGCCATGATCGCCGACAGGCCCACCGCGCCGGCGCCGAAGACGGCCAGGCTCTCACCGGGTCTGGGAGCCAGGACGTTCCAGACGGTACCGACTCCGGTCTGGACGCCGCAGCCCAGCGGCGCGAGCACCGTCAGGTCGGCTTCGGGGTCCACCTTCACCACGCTGCGAGCGTCGACGACGGCCGCCTCTGCGAAGGAGGACTGGCCGAAGAAATGCCCACCGAGCGGGACGCCGTCGCGCGTGATCGGAGAGCTCCCGTCGCTGCGCTTGCCTCCGGTCACATTGCGGGGCAGCCAGGTGTCGCAGTAGGCCGGGTGGCCATTGCGGCAGTTGGTGCAGTGTTCACAGGACGTGAAACTCAACAGGACCTTGTCGCCGGGCCGGACCTTGGTGACGGAGGACCCGACCTGCTCGACGATTCCGGCTCCTTCGTGGCCGATGACCCCGGGCAGCGGGAAGGGCATCCGGCCCGCCTGTACGTTGAGATCGCTGTGACACAGGCCGGCGGCGACCATCCGTACCAGGACCTCGTCCTTGCGAGGTTCGTCGAGCATTACTTCGGTAAAGGTGAACGGGGCACCCGGGCCTTCGATTATGGCTGCTGTAGTGGAATGCATGATGCCTTTTTCTTTCTCCGTCGATGCCTACAGGGCCACGATGACCGATTTGGTCTGCAGGTATTCGTCCAAGCCCTCGGGGCCGTTTTCCCGTCCGTATCCGGACTGCTTGTAGCCGCCTATCGGCATGGAGATGTCCATGGCAGCCCACGTGTTGACCCACACCGTTCCCGCTTCGAGGCGCGCTGCGACGCGATGCGCACGGGAGACGTCCCGGGTCTGCAGGCCGGCGGCGAGGCCGTAGGGAGTTCCGTTGGCCATCCGCACGGCCTCGCCCTCGGTGTCGAAGGGCTGGACGGTCAGGACCGGCCCGAAGATCTCTTCCTGGACAAAGGCCGATTGCTGGTCGACGCCGGTGAGCACCGTCGGGGCGACGTAGAAGCCCGGCCCGTCCGGGCACTGGGCGCTGGTGACACCGATCCCCTCGCGCCGGGCCCGTTCGAGGAACGAGACGACCTTTGCCTGGTGAGCGGGGCCCGCCAGGGGCCCGACCATGGTCTCCTCACTCAGCGGGTCGCCGACCTTGATCTGCGCACAGACTGCGCTCAGCCGCTCGAGTACTTCCTCGTAGACGGGCCGCTCGACGAGAAGCCGGCTGCCCGCCATGCAGAACTGTCCCGTGTTGAAGGTGAACGCCTTGACCGCCGTGGGCACGGCGGCATCCAGATCGGCGTCGGCGAAGACGAGATTGGCGCTCTTGCCGCCCAGTTCCAGGGTCACCCGGGTGAGGGTCTCGGCCCCTAGGGCCACGATTCTCTTTCCGACGACGGTCGAGCCGGTGAACGCCACCTTGGCGATCCTCGGATCGCACACCAGCGCCTGTCCGGCTTCCGCATCCCCGGTGACCACGTTGTAGGCGCCGTCCGGCAGACCGGCTTCCTGGAGTACTTCCGCGAGCCGGAGAGCGGTGAGCGGGGTCTCCGCGGCCGGCTTGTGTACGACGGTGTTTCCCGCGGCAAGGGCCGCGGCGATCTTCTTGCTGGACAGTACGAGCGGGAAGTTGAACGGGGTGATCGCCGCGACCACACCGATCGGCTCCCGCCGGGTGTACGCCAGAGCGGGGGCGGCAGGCGTCCGGACCGCGCCTTCGATGCCTGCTGCGAGATTGCCGTAGTACTCGAAGGTCTCGATCGCCATCGGGATGTCGACGCGCCGGGTGAGCGTGATGGGCTTTCCGACGTTGAAGCTCTCCAGAAGGGCGAACTCCTCGGCGTGCTGTCGCAGCAACTCGGCGGCGCGCATCAGGATGCGCCCCCGCTCGCGCGGGCTCATCCGGGGCCAGGGACCTTCTTCGAAGGCCTTGAGCGCCACGGCGGCCGCACGTCTGGCGTCGCCGGCACCGGCTTCGGCGACGGTCGCCGCCCTCTGCCCGGTCGCAGGATCGACCAGTTCCCTGACGGCCTCTGCCTCTGCCGGTTCCCATCGACCGCTGATGAACAGCCTGCCTGGGGCAACCGCGGGCCGGGCTCCCACGTGCATCGTTGTCACGTTGGGTCCTCCTCACTTCGAACCGAGGGCCAATCTCAGCCCCGGCGAGGCTCCGGCGATACGGGTAGAACCACCCCTTCGCGAGGTCGCGCAGGTCTACCCCCCCATGACCGGGCCCTCGACGCGGGTGGGGGCTCGTCCTGGCTCCGGCCGACACGCGCGGTATGTACGCTCCCGATGGTTGCGTGGACAGAAAACCACCTGTTAGCGTCTTAATGTTCGGGACACAAATCCGCATCATGCGGCATTGGGTCAGTTCGGCCTCACATCTCACCCATTTACTCGGCACGGTATCGATGGAGGAAATCCGGGTGTCAGGACCCGGAGTGCGTCAGAGCCGCGTGGAATTCGGCGGGGTCAATCCGCCGAATTCGGGTGACGGTCGGGCTCTCAAAGAGAAGCTGGAATTCATGGTGGATGAGATAGCTGAGGGTGGTTCGGGAAACCTTCCCAACGCCGTCACGAGTTTTGTGGGACGCCGCAGTGAACTGGCGGAGGTTCGCGGACTGCTGGGATCGGTCCGCCTGGTGACGCTGACCGGGGCTGGTGGCGTCGGGAAGAGCCGGCTGGCGGTCGAGACGGGAATCGCGGCCCGTTCGGCCTTCCCCGACGGGGTCTGGCTGATCGACCTGGCGGCCGTCCGTGAGCCCGAACTCATCGAGCACGCCGTGGCGACCGCTCTCGGGGTGGCGAATTCCTCGAACCGGCCGGCGGCGGACCGGCTGATCGAGTACCTGGGCCGCCGGCAGACGCTACTGCTCTTCGACAACTGCGAGCATCTCGTCGAGGCCTGCGCCGTGCTCTTCGACCGGCTGCTGCGGGGCTGTCCACACGTGCGGATTCTCGCGACGAGCAGGCAAGTCCTGGACATCGGCGGGGAGAACGTCTATCAGGTTCTGCCGTTGCCGGTCCCGGACCCCGACACCGAGTCCTCGGTGGAGGTGCTGTCCCGGTACGAGTCGGTGCGACTCCTCGTGGATCGTGCAAGGGCGATCACGCCCGGGTTCGTCGTGGACGACATCAACAGCCCGGCAGTGGCCCGGCTCTGCGCTCAGCTTGAGGGCATCCCCCTGGCGATCGAGCTGGCCGCCTCACGGCTGCGATCGCTGCACCTCGACGCATTGGTCGAACGGCTGGCAGACCGCTTCGGGTTGCTCACCAGCGGGAGCCGTTCCGCACTTCCCCGTCAGCGCACACTCCGCGCGCTGATCGACTGGAGTTACGACCTGTGCACACCCGAGGAACAATTGCTGTGGACTCGCCTCTCGGTATTCTCCGGTGGATTCGACTTGCAGGCCGCTGAACACATATGCGCCGGGGACGGTCTGCCCCGCGAGCGGATTCTCGACCTCACGGATCACTTGGTTGCCCAGTCGATTATCCAGGCCGTCGAGGGAAGCGGGCTCTTGCGCTTCCGTATGCTGATGACCCTCCAGGAATACGCCGGAGAGCGTCTGAAGACGCACGAGAACGTGGAAACTGTGCGAGACCGGCACCAGGAATACTACGGAGCACTGGCCGTACAGGTAGCGGCGAATTGGAGCGGGCCGGGCCAGGAAGCCGGATTGGCCAGAGTACGCGCCGACCGCGGCAACGTGGAATCGGCCCTGGAACGGTGCGTCAGCACGCGTCGGACCCAGCGCGCCCTGTCCATGGTGTCCGCGCTGCGCCATCACTGGTGTGCCGACGGAGCTCTGAGCGAGGGGCGGCGCTGGCTCGACCTGGCTCTCGCGCTCGACACACCACGACTGCCCGAGCGGGCCACCGCACTCTGGGTGGCGGCATGGGTCTCACTGCTCCAGGGCGACGACTCCGCCGCCGAGGTACGACTGGCGGAATGCGACGAGTTGGCCGGAGAGCTCGGCGATCAGGTCTCGCTCTGTATGACGCGCTCGCTCCGCGGTACCGTCGCCTTCTTCCGCGGAGACCTCCGTGCTGCCCTCGGCCACTTCGATGCGGCCTCCGCGCGGCTCGCGGAGCAGGGAGATCTCGAGGGCGTCCTCTTCAACGGTTTCCAGACCGCCATCGCCCGGGCCCTGCTCCACGACGACCAGGCCGAGCAGGCCGCCCGGCGGGTGATCGCGGTGAGTGAGCGCAATGGCGAGCAGTGGGCCCGGGCACGCGCGCTGTACGCGCTGGGTCTGTACGCCTGGCTGAACGGCGACCCCGACCAGGCGAAGTCAGCGGCCCGTGCGGGTCTGCAGATCCAGCGTGGCTTCAACGACCATGTCGGCGCCGCGGTCATGATCGAACTCCTCGCATGGGTCGCCACGACCAACGCGGAGTACGACCACGCGGCTCGTCTGCTCGGCGCGATCCAGTCGATCTGGGGTGTGATCGGCACGTCACTCACTGCCTTCGGACCGCACCTGGCGGGCTACCACACCCAGTGCGAGGAGGAACTGCACCGCAGACTGGGTGGCGCCGAGGCCTTGCGGGCCAGGCTTGACGAGGGCGGTCGTATGGACCGACGGCAGGCCATCTCCTACGCGCTGAACGGCCCCGAAGCGGTGGCCACACCCGAACCCACGACGACGGTCGAGGTGTTGACCCCACGACAACAACAGGTCGCCCGACTCGTCGCCGAGGGCCTCAGTAACCGTCAGATCGCCGAGCGGCTTGTGGTGTCCACCCGCACGGTGGACGGACACATCGAACGGATCCTGGCCAAGCTGGAGTTCTCCTCCCGGGCGCAGGTAGCCGCCTGGGTGGCGGGGCGGCATCCGGCGGGGGCGGCGTCCGGCGCGCCCGCTTCACTCTGAAGGAGCCGGCCGGCGAGCCGTCATGGTGACGTCGTGGGGCCACCGGCCGGTCAGGCGCCATGCGTGTCGTCGCAGGGGACCGGTTCGGCCTCGCCGGCGTGGTGCAGCGGGTTACGCTCCGGCCGGTCCAGGACGGCCGGAGTCTCGGCGCACTCGGCGTCACTGAGGCGCCGACGCGGCCCTGCTCCTCGCGGCCGGTCGACCCCGTCCGAGAATTTCTGACCGGTGTGCTCTACCGCCCTCTCCCATGCATCTCGGCAGAGATCCTGTCCGCCGACACGGTCAGAGCCGACACGATCTCCTTCACGCGGTCGGGCGAGTACCGCACGCTCGGCATGGACACCGACACGGCGGCGATCGTCGCACCGCTCGCATCGATGACTCCGCGCCCGATGGCGACGAGCCCCCGCTCGGAACGTTCGAGGTTGACGGCGACGCCACTGCTCCGGACGGCTCTGAGCTCGCCGCGCAGCTCCGCCAGATCAGGGCGCTCCTCGGACCCGTCGGAGGGGGCGTGCGCGTAGAGCGCGGTCAGTTCGTCGTCGGCCAGAGCGGCGAGCATGACCAGCCCCCCGCTCACCTGGTGTGCGGGGAAGACCATGCCCTCGCGGTTTCCGACCCGGAGGGCCTGCGTGCACTCGACCGAGGCGATGAACCGTACGGTCCGGCCGGTGCGAATGCTCAGGTTCGCGGTCTCGTCGAGGGTGTCGACGAGGGTGCGCAGCGGGCCGAGGGCGGCGGTCCGGAGGGCTCCCACGTTCGACTGGGCCTTGGCGGCGATCTCCAGAACCGGTCCGGCCCGGTAGCTGCGGTCGTCGTTCTGCACCGCGAAGTCGCGGTACACCAGCGTGGACAGCAGACGATGGGCACTGGAACGGGCCACGCCGAGCCGCCGGGCGGCCTCGGAGACCGTGATGGGGCCCTCCACCTGCAGAATCACCGCGAGCTGCAGCGCGTGGTCCACACTCGTCACGCCGTACGTCGGCGGGTTCTTCATTGACTTGGCCACGACGACTGCCCCTCACTTCTTGTTCCGCAAGACAGAATCTACTGTTCCAGAAGAAGCTCTGCGGAGCACGGTGTGGTCATGACCGACCAAGACAACGCCGTCTCCCCCCTCTCGCTCACCGCCGAGGACCGGCCGGACCAGCCGCCCGTCACTCCCGAACTCGTAGAGCTCTACCGGGGTTTCGAGAAGGCCCTCCTGGTTCCGCTGTGGACCCGGATCGGCGATCTGATGCCCGAGCACCCCAGGTCGAAGGCGCAGCCGCACCTGTGGGAGTGGAAGACACTGCTCGACCTGGCCCGTCGCTCCGGCGACCTGGTGCCGGTCGGCCGCGGCGGCGAGCGGCGGGCCATAGCCCTGGCCAACCCGAGCCTGGGCGGCAGGCCCTACGCGACGCCGACCCTCTGGGCGGCCATTCAGTACCTGATGCCCGGCGAGAACGCGCCCGAGCACCGGCACACCCAGAACGCCTTCCGGTTCGTCGTCGAGGGCGAGGGCGTGCGGACCGTCGTGGAGCGCGATCCGGTGCCGATGCGCCGTGGTGACTTCCTGCCGCAGGCCGGTATGAACTGGCACGCCCACCACAACTCGGCCGACGAGCCCATGGCCTGGATCGACGGCCTCGACATCCCCTTCCAGTACGACGTCGAGGCGCAGTTCTTCGACTTCGGCCGGGACGAACTGTCCGAGGAGGAGCACGCGACGCCCGACCGATCGCGCTCGGAGCGGTTGTGGGGCCACCCGGGGCTGGCGCCGGTCTCGCAGCTCGGGCGCAGGGAGGGCACCCCCCTGCTGTGCTACCGCTGGGTGGACACCGACGCCGCGCTGACCGACCAGCTGGAGCTGGAACGCGCGGGCCACCCCGGCACCGTCGGGCCCGGCCACGCGCTGGTGCGCTACACCAACCCCACCACCGCCGGCGACGTGCTGCCGACCATCCGGGCCCAGTTCCACCGGCTGGTCCGCGGCGCCGAGATCGCTCCGCGCCGCGAGACGGGTTCTTCGGTCTACCAGGTCTTCGATGGCACCGGCCGGGTGACGGTGGGCGACTTCTCCTGGTCGGTCCAGCGCGGCGACCTTTTCGTCGTCCCGTCGTGGCAGCCGCTGTCGATCCGGTCCGAGGCGTCCCCGTCCGACTCCGACTCCGGCGCGCTGGACCTGTTCCAGTTCAGCGACGCCCCCCTGTTCACCAAGCTCAACCTGTTCCGCACCCGTATCGAGGAGAACCTCGCGTGAAGCTCGCCACCATCCGTCTCGGTGACCGCACCGCCGCCGTCCGCGTCGACGGCGACACCCTCGTCGACCTCGGCCTGCCCGACGTCGGCGCCGTACTGGCGACGCCCGGCGGTCTCGAAGCCGCGTCGGCGGCCGACGGCCGGCGATACGCGGGCGCCGACGCCGAGTTCGCCCCGCTCGTCCCCCGCCCCACGAAGGTGGTCTGCGTCGGCCTGAACTACCAGAAGCACATCAAGGAGATGGGCCGGGATCTACCCGAATACCCCACCCTCTTCTGCAAGTTCGCCGACACCCTCGTCGGCGCCCTCGACGATGTCCGACGCCCGGCCGAGACCGAGGAGTTCGACTGGGAGGCCGAACTCGCCGTGGTCGTCGGCCGCCAGGTCCGGCGCGCGAGCGAGGCAGAGGCGGAGGCGGCCATCGCGGGCTTCAGCGTCCTCAACGACGTAACTTGCCGCGACTGGCAGTTCCGCACGCGCGAGTGGCTGCAGGGCAAGAACTGGGACTCCACCACCCCTCTCGGCCCGTTCCTCGTCACCACCGACGAGGTCGGCGGACCGCGCCCCGCGCTCGACATCCGGTGTGAGGTCAACGGGCAGGTCATGCAGCAGGACAACACCGGCGACCTGCTCTTCGACCCGGTCGACCTGGTCCGCTACGTCTCCACGATGATCCGGCTCAACCCCGGCGACATCATTGCCACGGGCACCCCTGGCGGCGTCGGCCACGCCCGGAAGCCGCAGGTGTTCCTTCAGGAAGGGGACACCATCGTCACCGAGATCAAGGGCCTGGGCCGCCTGGAGAACCGCGTCGTCTCCGAGGGGCTGCGATGAGAACCCTGCAGACCACGCTGGCCTGGGTGGCCGAGGGCACCGAACTGTGCCGCAAGGCCGTCGCGGACCTCGACGAGGCGTCGTACAACGAGCCATCACTGCTCCCCGGCTGGACCCGCAAGCACGTCGTGGCCCACGTGGCCGCCAACGCCCGGGCCCTCAGGAATCTCATGCACTGGGCCCGCACCGGTGAACCGACACCGATGTACACCTCGCCGGAGCAGCGCCTGGCGGACATCGAGTCGGGCGCGACACTGCCCGCCGGCTGGCTCACCGCCTGGTTCGAGCAGTCGGCGCAGCTGCTGGCGTACGCCATGGCCGAGCTGACCGAGGAGCAGTGGCGGGCGGAGGTGCTGACCGCCCAGGGGCGGACCGTGCCCGCCGGCGAGGTGCCGTGGATGCGCACGCGGGAGGTCATGGTGCACGCCGTCGACCTCGGCACCGGCGTCCAGTTCGCCGACCTGCCCGAGCAGTTCCGCGCCGAACTCCGCCAGGACATCCTCGCCAAGCGCGGAAGCGACACGGTCCCCGCCATCCAGGGTGCCGACGCCGACATCACCGCCTACCTGGCCGGCCGCCCGTACACCGGGGTGGCGAACCGGGACGGCTCCCCGGCCGAACCCCTGACGCCATGGCTGTGACCATGCGGGAGCGAGACATGAACACCACAGACTCACCCCGCCCCGACGTTCTCGTCGTCGGCGGCGGAATCGGCGGCTTGTCGGCCGCTCTGGCGCTCACCTCCCAGGGGCTGCGGGTCCGCCTCTACGAGCAGGCCCCCGAGTTCGGCGAGGTCGGTGCGGGCCTGCAGCTCGCGCCGAACTGCACGCGGATCCTGCGCGACTACGGACTCCTGGACGAGGCCGTTCAGCTCGGTGTACTGCCCGAGCACATGGTCATGAAGGATGCCCTGAACGCATCCGAGCTCACCCGGGTCGACCTCAAGGACATGGAACGCCGGTATGGCTCGCCGTACCTCGTGATGCACCGGAGCGACCTGCACGGCGTCCTGCTGCGCGGCTGCGAGCGGGCCGGTGTGGAGCTGGTCACCGGCACGCGCTGCGTGGCCTACGAGAACATCGGGGGCGGAGCGCGCGTCACCTTCGCCGACGGCCGGGCCGATGAGGCCGAGGTCGTCCTCGCCGCCGACGGGCTCCACTCGGTCGCGCGCAAGCTGCTCGTCGACGACGAGCCCGTCAACTCGGCGTATGTCTCCTACCGTGGTGCGGTCCCCTTCGAGCAGGTGCGCACCAACGACGTGCACGAGAAGGACGTCGTGCTGTACGTCGGGCCACGCTGCCACTTCGTCCAGTACCCGCTGCGCGGCGGCGAGATGTTCAACCAGGTCGCGGTGTTCGAGTCGCCGAAGGCCCTGGCCGGCGAGGAGGACTGGGGCACCCCGGACGAACTCGACCGGGCCTTCGAGGGAACGTGCGACCAGGTCCAGAAGGGCCTGCCCTTGATGTGGCGCGACCGCTGGTGGCGGATGTTCGACCGTGAGCCGATCACGAAGTGGGTCGCCGGACGCATCGCCCTGCTCGGTGACGCGGCCCACCCGCCGCTGCAGTACATGGCCCAGGGCGCCGTCATGGCCATCGAGGACGGCTGGGTGCTGGCCCAGCACGTTGCCGCGCAGTACGCGAAGCGGTCCCGGGAGGCGTCCGGTGTCGACTGGGAGGAGGCCCTCGCCGCCTACGAGGCCGTACGTCCCGAACACTGCCGCCGGGTGGTCCTCACCGCACGCTCATGGGGCGCGCTGTGGCACCACGTCGGGGAACAGCGGGAGCAGCGCAATGCTGTGATGCGCTCCCGCGACACCTACGACTACGCCTTCATGGACTGGGTCTACGGCCCCACCGCGCTGACTCCCGACGAGGAGCCGGAGATGTTCACGGCCATCCCACTGGACTCCGTCGAGGTCTGAGACTCACGTGATTCGTGCGCCGCGGGACGCGGATGCCGCGGCGCACGAAGCGGGCTCAGGTTTTGCCCAGAAGCCGCCAGATCCAGTTCTTCTTGGTGCTTGGGGTGCTCGCGGGGTCGCAGGTCCATTGGTGGATCAGGGCTTTGGTCGAGGTGGAGACAGCGGAGACCGCCGTGTTCGAAGGCGGGAGCAGGGTGACGGTGTAACCGTCCCCGCCGTTGTACGGGACGCGCTGCACCACCGCGCGGCGGTCCGGGCCCACTCGATCAAGTTGAACAGGGGGTCCAGCCGCTCTTCGAAGAGGGCAGTCAGGATGTCCTCTTTTGAGACCTCATAACCACCAGGACAGCCCTTGTCACAGGCGGCGCCAGCGGACTGGGTGCAGCCGGCGCCGCGCGGCTGAGGGCCGACGGACTGAAGGTGACGACACTGGACCTCAGCGGTGCCGATGTCTGTGCGGACGTCACCGACGAGGAGGCGCTGCGGCAGGTTGCCGACGCGATCGGGCACGTCGACGTGCTGGTCAACTCGGCCGGCATCGTCGGGCCGAACAAGCCGCTGCTGGAGACCACGCCAGAGGAATGGCGCCTCGTCCTCGACGTCAACGTCCTCGGGACCGCCAACACGATTCGTGTCTTCGCCCCGGATATGCGGGCCCGTGGCTGGGGCCGGGTCGTCAACTTCGCCAGCATGGCCGGCAAGGACGGCAACCCCAACCTGTCGATCTACTCCGCCTCCAAGGCCGCCGTGATCGCTCTGGCCAAGTCCGGGGGCAAGGAACTGGCCACCGTGTCAGCTTCTCCACCGGTGCGGTCTACGACATCAGCGGCGGACGCGCGACGTACTGAACCCAGGGTCATCAGGAACCGGCACCCGCACCAGAGCTGCGGCTGGCGGTGCCGCTGAAGCGGATCACATTCCGGAACGGCATGGGCACCTACGGCGTCCGCGAACTACCGGATGCCTGGTAACAGCACAAGGGTTCTCGGGCGGCTCGACCTGCTGCCGATCCTGCTGGAAGGCGAGGAGACGGGTCCCGCAGCCGCGGCGCTGCCGAGGACCTTTCCATCCAGGCAGTGCGCATGGGGATCGGCTGAGCCGGGGTCCCGCCGAGCTGGAGGGCTCGTCGAGGACGACGCTACCTGTCCGTCATCCGCTGCAGTCTGGCCTCTTCCTTGTCCAGCGCCCGTTGCGCTGTGGCGAGAGCCGACGAACTGTAGGTTCCGCGCGAGCGGGCGATACCCAGCTGGGTTCGCTGTGCGTCCAGCGCCAGTACGCACAACTGTTGGTACTGCCGCTGCAACGGGTCTGCCCCGTCATCCGCCGCCTTGAGGTGATCGACGGCCAGGACCTCGCTGTTGGCACTGCGGGCTCGCGTGACGGTGTCCGGGTCGAACGGCTTGCCGTCGGGGTCGGCGAGGCCGGGGTCGGCCAGCGCTGCGGCTCCGGTGGTGGCCAGTTGTGCGAACAGCTTCTGCTCTTCCTCGCGCAGCCGTTCCCGGTCGTCGCCGGGAACCTTCGCCGCGCGGATGACCGTCGGCAGGGACAGACCCTGGCACAGCAACGTGGTCACTGCGACGACGTAGGCGATCAGGACGAGCTGGGGGCGGTGCGGGGTGTCTTCGGGCAGGGTCTGCGCGGCGGCGACGGTGATCGCGCCGCGCATGCCCGCCCAGCCGAGCACGATGCCGCCGCGCCAGCCCAGGCTCTCGTTCAGGTGGAAGTCGAGGTCCGCTGCCACGCGCTGGGCCCGCTCCCGCAGCCGCTCCTCACGGGCGGGTGTCAGGTGATCCGGCGGGGCCTGCTCGTCGAGCCGGGCGCGGAGCTCGTCGAGGCGTGGCCGCTCGGTGGCCGCTCGGCGCTCCTGGCGTCGGAGTCCCAGGACGAGCGGAGCCACGAAGACGATGCGCACCGCGATCACGAGCGCGGAGGCAGCCAGCCCGAGCAGGACCGCGCTGCCCACACTGGGGCCTGAGTCACTGGCGTCGTCGATCAGTGCCTTCAGGCTCAGGCCCATCAGCAGGAACAGTCCGCTCTCCAACAGGAAGGCGACCGTCCGCCAGTTCACCGTTTCCGTGATCCGGTCCTGTACGCGCAGGCGTGCGGGGCTCCGGTAGCCGGTCACCACGCCCGTGACCACGGTGGCCAGCACGCCGGAGGCGTGCAGTTCCTCGGCGGGCACATACGCGATGAACGGTACGGCGAAGGACACCGCGGTACTGAGCACCGCGTCGTTCAGGCGGGCCCTGATGCGGACGTTCACATGACCGATCACCAGGCCGATGGCCACGGCGACCACCACGGAGTAGACGAAGCTTCCGGCGACGCTCCACAACGACACCGTCCCGGCCATGGCGGCCACCGCGGAGCGCAACAGCACCAGCGAGGACGCGTCGTTGACGAGCCCTTCGCCTTCCAGCGTGGCCAGCAACCGGTGCGGCAGGCCCAGGCGCTTGCCCACGGAGGTCGCGGCCACCGCGTCGGTGGGGCTGATGACGGCGCCGAGTGCGAAGGCGACGGGCCAGCCGATGTCAGGGACGAGCGCGTGGAAGAAGACACCCGCCCCCAGCGTTGTGACCACGACCAACCACACAGCCAGGGTGTTGATCGCTCTGAAGTTCCGCCGGAAGTCGTTGGCCGGCATGTTCACCGCCGCGGAGTACAGCAGCGGCGGCAGCACGCCGGCCAGGATCCACTCCGGTTCGATCGACACGTGGGGAACTCCGGGAACAAAGCTCAACGCCGCGCCCACCACGACGAGGCTGAGAGGTTCGGCCAGGCCCAGGCGTTTGGAGAACATGGCGACGGCAACCATGCTGATGACGCCGACGACAGCTACAACGGTGGGTTCCACCTATCCTCCGCATCCCGTACGTGTAACGGTTGCATTTTGCGGGCCGTTCGCTCTTTTGGCTAATCTTCCGTCATGACGGAGCACCAGATCGGACGACGTGAGCGCAAGAAGGCACAGACCCGGAAGGCGCTGTCGGACAGTGCCGTGCGTCTGTTCATCGAGCGGGGCTACGACCAGGTGAGCCTGAAGGACGTGGCCGAGGCCGCTGATGTGGCGGTGAGCACCGTCTTCAAGCACTTCCCGGCGGGCAAAGAAGCCCTCATCTTCGACGAGGACGCCGACCGGGAGGCGTCCCTCGTCGCCGCAGTGCGTGAGCGGGACGCCGGCCAGTCGATTCTCGACGCCCTGCGTGACTACCTCGTCGCGCAAGGCGTGGAACGCAGGGCCCACCCTGACTTCGCGCCCTTCGTCACCCTCGTCGAGTCGACTCCGGCACTGAGCGACTACGCGCGCCGCATGTGGCGGCGTCATGAGGCCTCGCTGGCTGCGGCGATCGCCGAGGAGACGGGTGCATCGGCCGATGACCTCGCCACTCGGGCCTTGGCGCACTACGCGATCGAGGTGTTGTTCCTGGTCCGCGGCGACGGCTCCTCGGTCGAGGCGCAGATCAACACGGTCTTCGATCTGCTGCGACGGGGTTGGGGAGACCTCGGCAAGTAGCGCGGCGGCTCAGCCTTGTTGCAGGGCCCGACCGGATCTGAGTGCCCTGCAACGGTGGCGCGGCGCGGGGGTTACTCGCCCGCTGCTTCGTATTGGCGCATCAGGGCCTCGAACTGGCGCGAGCCGTCGGGCGAGACAAGCAGGTCGAGATTGTTGGCGGACTCCTGGGCCATCTCGGTGGAGCGGGGGAAGAGGTCCTTCTCGTAGGCGGCCGCGGCCGTGGCGAAGTCGCCGTCGGCCTCGACGATGGCCAGAGCCAGCTCGGCCGCGTCCCGCATGGCGAGGTTCGCGCCTTCACCGGCGAACGGGGACATCAGATGGGCGGCGTCGCCCAGCACCGTGACGCCCGGGGTGGGCAGCCAGGTCAGGCCGATGGGCAGCATGTAGATCGGCCGTGGCAGGATCACGTCGTCGCTGCGCAGGATGAGCTCCTGCAGCTGAGGGGCCCAGTCGGCGAAGTGTCCGCGGATGGCTTCGCGGGCCTGGGCGGGCCGGCCGAACGGGATGCCGCTGGCGGTGGTGAGCCAGTCCTCGTCGCAGCGGAAGGCGATGTAGGTGCGGATCCGGCCGTCGCCGTTGCGCTGGGGCAGGATGCCCTTGTTGTCCGCGAGGGCGTACAGGCTGCCGTGGCCCACGAACGCGGAGATCTCCGGGTGGGTGTGGTCGGCGTCCGGAATGCCCATCTCGATGAAACTCACGCCCGTGTACGAGGGGGTGGCATCCGTCAGCAGTGGCCGCACGTGGGACCAGGCGCCGTCGGCGCCGACGAGCGTGTCGCACTGAGTCGTCGAGCCGTCGCTGAAGTGGAGCTCGTGGCGGCCGTCCTCCAGCGGCCGAACCTGCTTGAGGTGCTTGCCCCAAACGACGGAGTCGGGGTCGACGGAGTCCATCAGCACATCGCGCAGCGCGCTGCGATCGACCTCGGGGCGTTCCATGTTCTCCTCGCCCTCGACCTCGTCTCGCAGCACGTCACCGTCCTTGGTGAGCAGGCGCAGAGACTGGCCTTCGGGCCGGGCGATGGAGAAGAACTCCTTCTCGAGGTCGGCCTGGCGCATGGCCCACTGCCCGGACTCGGGGTGCAGGTCGAGTGTGCCTCCCTGGCTGGGGCGCGCGTTGCGGGCGGCGTCGGCCTCGTAGAGGGTGACGCCGATCCCGTTGACCTGGAGGACCCGAGCGAGCGTCAGGCCGCCGAGGCCGGCGCCGACGATGGTGATGTGGGGCGTGGTCTTGTTCGCCATGACGTTCCTTGTTTCTTGTCGTGCGAGGGGAGCGGACGGATCAGGCGGCGGCCGGCGCCGTGGTCTTGGCGGGGGTGTCCTCGGACGGGGCACGGCCGCCAAGGGGCACTTCCTTGATGAACCACGAGATGGCGAAGCCGACGGCGCAGATCACCGTGGTCGCAAGGAATACCTGTGCGATCCCTTGTGCGAAGGCGCTCAGGTACGAGTCCCGGTCGGCCGGGGAGTGTCCCTGCGTCGCCTGGGTGAAGATGGAGCTGAACACGGCCACACCGAGTGAGCCACCCAGGGTGCGGAAGAGAGTGGTGGCGGAGGACGCGGCACCCATGTCCTTCAGCTCCACGCTGTTCTGGGCGACGGTCGTCGACAGTTGCATCGAGAAGCCGAGGCCCATGCCGAGCAGGCCCATGTAGATCCCGACCGGAAGGCGTCCGGTTCCCGCGTCGACGGTCGAGAGCAGTGCCGCGCCGAGGGTGAGGCAGATGGCGCCGAGGATGAAGAAGATCTTGTATTTGCCCGTATCGGACATCACTTTGCCCACTATCTGCGCGACGACGAGAAGCGGCAACATCATCGGTAGCAGGAGCAGACCCGATGAGGACGCCGACTGGCCTTGGACGGTCTGCTGGAACAGCGGCAGGTAGAGCACCGCGCCGAACATCACCACTCCGGTGACGAGGGCCGAGGCCGTCGCGAGAGTGAGGTTGCGGCTGCGGAACAGCGTCAGTGGTAGTACGGGTTCCACCGTCCGGCGCTCGATGGCGATGAAGGCGGCGAGCGACCCGGCGGCAACGGCGGCGAGACCGATGATCTGCGGGGAGACCCATGCGTAGGTACTCCCGGCCCAGGTGGCCAGCAGAACCATGGAAGCGATCGTGATCGCCATGGTCAGGATTCCGGCGTAGTCGATCCGGACCTTCTGGCGCGTGGCCGCCGGCAGCACGAGCGCCCACCAGCACCACGCCAGGGACAACAGCCCGAGCGGGATGTTGATGTAGAAGGCCCACCGCCAGCTCAGGTGATCGGCGATGACGCCTCCGAGGAGGGGGCCGCCGATGGTGCCGACGGCCATCGTCACGGCGATCATGCCCTGGTAGCGGCCCCGCTCGCGCGGCGGCAGCATGGCGCCGATGAGCGCGAAGGCCCCGACGGTGATCCCGCCCGCGCCGAGTCCCTGCAGGGCCCGGAAGCCGATCAGTGTCGGCATCGACCACGCCGCCCCGGCGAGCAGGGACCCGCCGATGAAGAGGGCGATCGAGGCGAGGAATACGCCCTTGCGGTTGTAGAGATCGCCGAGCTTGCCCCACACCGGCGTCGAGATGGCCGACGTCAGGGTGTAGGCCGTCACGACCCAGGACATCTGGTCCAGGCCTCCGAGGTCGCGGACGATCGTCGGCATCGCCGTGCCGACGATCGCGTTGTCGAGCATCGCCAGCAGCATGGCCAGCAGGACGCCTGCGAGGACGAGTCGCATAGAGCGTTGCTGCTTGCTGCCGGGCACATCAACCGCGGTCATGACTGTCACCTCCGTGCGCGTGATGGGCACCCCGAAGGTGCATCGCTTCCGAAAGTGTAACCATCACATGTTCGTAGTGATTGCGCGGGAGAGTGAGACGCCGGTCTCAGTGGGGTGGCTTCGGTTTGCCGTCCGGGATGTCCATGCCCGTGGTCGACCAGCCTCGGCTCAGCAGGTCGAACAACTCCACGATGGCTGTGGCGGGGGCGGTGTATCCGCGCGCCACAGCCGGGATGTCCAGGGTGAAACGGGCGAGGCCGGTGACGGCAACGGAATCGGCAGGAAGGCCGGTGGCTTCGGAGATGGCCCCGCTCAGGGTCTTCTCGTGGCGCAACCACATGCGGTGCGCGTAGTCACGTAGTGCCGGAGTGGCCTCGATCAGGGTGAACACGGGATCGTTGGCGTGAAGGTGCGTGCGAGTGCGTATGAGGTGGTCGCGGAGCGCTTGCAGTACGGACTGGTGGTGGGGGCGGTTCTGTACGGCGTCCACCAGGGCGCTCTCGAGATGCTGGTCCTCCAACATCTCCACCACTTCGGCACCGGCGTGACCCCGCGGCCCCACATCGTCGTCGTCGGGGCGTCGCAGGCCGGCTGCGCCTGTGCCGCCGCGCTACGGGGCTTCGGCTTCGACGGTGAGATCACCCTGCTCGGTGACGAACACCACCGGCCCTACACCAGGCCGCCGTTGTCGAAGGGCGTCCTGGTCGGTGCCGAACCCGACCACAGTGTCTTCCTGCCCGTCCTCGACGACGTCTCGATGCTCGGTGGTGTCGCCGCGGTCGGCCTCGATCGTTCGAAGAACGTCGTCGAGCTGGCAGGTCGTCAAAGCCTGTGCTACGACGGTCTGGTCATCGCCACCGGCGCCCGCGCCCGCCGTCTCATCCATGGGGGACACCGCGAGCTCACTGTGCGCATCCTCGACGACGCCCTCGACTTGCGGCAGCGAATGGACGGCGCGAGGGAGGTCGTCGTGGCAGGTGGCGGCTTCCTCGGCATGGAGGTCGGTTCCTCGGCCGCAAGCCTCGGGAAGTCCGTCACCGTCGTCGACGGGGTCAGTCCGCTGGTCGGCCGTCTCGGCTGCCGGCCTCGTGGCCGACCGGCCGCGGCTGTTGCTCATCTCCGACAGGGGCTTCGCCTCCAAGGAGTTCGAGAACGACCTCGCCCTGCGCGGCATCACCCTGTTGCGCCCGTCGTTCAAGCGGGAGAGGAAGCGTAAGGGCGAGGGGCTGCTCAAGTCGATGCGGCAGCTGATCGAGTCGGTGAACGACACGTTGAAGGGCCAGTTGGACCTGGAGCGGCACGGCGGCCGCACCTTCGAGGGCGTCGCCGTCCGCGTCGCCCAGCGTGTCCTCGCAATGGCCGCCGCGATCTGCCGCAACCACAAGACCGGCGCGCCGATCACGCGATCGCTGGTCGCATTCGATCACTGAAAGCGTGCCAGAGACACTGAGCAGTTCCCTTCCCAACGCGCCTGCATGGCAGTCCCGTTGGTAGTGAGCGGGGGCTCGGCCGTGCCGTCGGGCGGATCGCCGGCTACTTCATCTGGAAACCTGCGGGCCCGCGCACTGCGGCGGCGGCGAGCCCCTTGACCCGGGCGGCGGGCACGGGCACGCCGGGCGCGTCCTTGATCCAGGCCACGAAGTCCTTGGGGGCGAGGCCGGACGGCGGTTGTCCCACGTACGGGATGGCGAACAGCGGGGTGTTGGGTTCGCAGCGCCAGCTGTCGGCCAGCGTGCCGAGGTCCACCGGGTCGAAGCCGAGGATGTCCAGCAGGCCGGCCACCTCTTTCTTTGCGCCCGGGTCGTCGCCGAACAGCGGCAGCGCGCTGCGGTTGGTGGTTCCGGCCGGGAGCGACAGGTCCACCAACTGCTTCATGCCGATGCACTGCAGTGCCTTCACGACTCGCGCGCCGGTGAGGTGGCGCTGCACCAGTTCGCTGGAGGTCGCCTTGGTGCTGTCGAGCTCCGGGATGTTCCAGTCGGGCCTCGGCGCGTAGTTCATCGGGTCGATCACGGTCTTGCCGACGAGCTCCGCCTGGGGCAGCTGCTCGTGGGCGGCCAGCGGCACGGACGCGATGACCAGGTCACCGGCGCTCGCTGCTTCGGCCGGGGTGGCCGCGCGGGCCCGCCGGCCGAGCTCGGCGACGAGACCGGCCAGCGTTTCGGGGCCGCGTGAGTTGCTCAGGACAACGTTCAGGCCGGCGTCGACGGCGCGACGGGCAACCGCGAGGCCGACGGCGCCGGTGCCGATGACGCCGAGGGTTGTTGTGCTCACTTCTGTTTGTTCTCCGTTCGGATTTCCCGCGTTGCGGCATCCGGTGTGGGAATGGCCGATCCGGCGGGCTCGTACCCATCACAGCTGGGCTGACCTGCGCGAACGATGACGAGAAGCGCGCGGTGGCGATCGCGGTGTGTGATGGATAGGGAAGATGGACCTGAGGGCGCTGCAGTATTTGGGTGCCCGTCGCCGGTGGGCTGTAATTCGGGTGCGCGGCGCAACGGCCGCGCAACGTGCAACCGACGGTGAGACACCTCGCCGGTCGCGAACGCGAGGTGGGCGTGTGTCTGCTTGATCGCGCCTCATGCCGGTACGGCTCACCCGGCTGGCGAACGGGTGCTCGCTGCGACCCGCGAGTCATTCGCTGGCGGCGGCCCCGGTGCGGGGGACTGCCGGAGAGCCGACGGCCGTCCTGTGGATTGTGGCGGCGTCCTGCGGCGCGGTACGACACGATCGCCGTTTCCGTCTTTCCCGCCTCGGCCCTGAGTGTGCCCGCTGTCAGGCGTAGACGAGCTCGGCCTGCCACTGGTCCTGCGGCTGGTGGTGCAGGTCGAGATAGACCGAGGCCAGGGCCTCAGGGGCGAAGCGCGGGTCCTCCCCTCCGATCATGCCGGAAACGGTGACTGTGGAAGCGTGCACGCCCGAGTCGCGCTGGTCGTCGTGGAGGGCCTGGACGTAGGCGCGCAGCGCGGCCTTGCCGACCGACAGCGTGGTGTATTCGGGCGAAGGGTGGAGGGCGAATCCGCCGCCGGTGAAGAGCAGACTGCCCCGGCCGTCCCGCAGGAGGGGAAGGACCGTCTGGGCGGCGACCACGGCACCGGTGACGTTCACCGCGAGGGTCTGCGCCCAAGCAGTGGCGTCCTGCCCCGTGGGTGTGTCGGTCTGCAGTACTGCTGCGTTGTAGGCGAGTACCTCCGGCGCGCCGAGGTCGTTCACAGCCTGGCCGAGTGCGGCCCGCAGGGCTTCGGGGTTACCGGCATCGGCCTGGTAGACGCCTGCCGTGAAGCCCTGGATGGTCAGCTCGGTGGCGTACTTGTCGAGGCGTTCCGCGTCGCGGCCGAACAGCGCGACCGGGTGACCGTCACGCGCGAAAGCCTCCGCGAGCGCCAGGCCGAGGCCGGGGCCGACACCGATGATGAGGGCGGTTCCTTTGCTCATGTTTCTGCTCTTCTCCTTGTCGGTCATGTCTGCTTGTCGCATCTGACCTCGTGCCGTACGACCAGTCCGCCGTCGGCCGACATGTTAGTCTCCAGGTGTTGACTATAGGGTCGGAACCATCGTTAGTCAACGACTGGAGACTAAGGAGTGGCATGGTCGGCAGACGACCTCGGAACATCGAAGCGACGCGCACCGCGATCCTCGAAGCGGCGCGGCGGCTCTTCACCGAGCATGGCTACGGCGGGGTCGGCGTCCGCGAGATCGCCGAGAGCGCCCAGGCGGACAAGGCGCTGATCACGCGTTATTTCGGATCCAAGGCGGGACTCTTCGCCGAGGCCGTGCCCGCGACGTTCGCTCCCGGCGCTCTGGTCGAGGGCGACCGGGCCGACTTCGGGCGGCGGATCGCGACACATATCGTCGAGTACAGCGCCGCCCTCGACTTCGATCCGATGGCCGCCACGATCCGGTCCCTTCCGGACCGGGACGCTTCCGAGCAACTGCGTGCCGGCTTTGAGGAAAAGTACATCGCACCGCTCGCCGAGTGGATCGGTGGCGACGACGCCCCCCGCAGAGCGGCTTTGCTCGTTGCTCAGATGATGGGCATGACCATCGCGGTCAACGTGCTGTCCTTGACCCCTCTGACCGACCTTGGGAAGGACGAACTCATCGATCTCCTGGCCCCGATCTTCCAGTCGCTGGTGGAAGAAACCGGATAGCAGCCGCCCCCTTGACCGCCCGACAGCGCGGGCTCGATCAGTGGTCTCTTGGCGGCGCCCAGCGGGGCCGCGCTGAAGGGACCGTGAATTCTGTGAAGCAGAACTCGGCCGGGAGGGCCTTGTGCGAATAGGGGAACTCGCGTCACGCGTCGGAGTCAGTGTCCGGTCCTTGCGCTACTACGAGGAGCAGGGGCTGCTGACCAGTACCCGCAGCCCCAGCGGGCAGCGGCACTACACCGAGGACGAGGTCGAGCGGCTGGCATTCATCCAGCAGATGTACGCGGCGGGCCTGTCCAGCCGCACCATCGCCGAGCTGCTGCCCTGCGTCGACACGCCCAGCGAGGAGCACTCCGACTCCGCGCTGGAGCGGATGGCACTGGAGCGCGAGCGGCTCTCCGCGCACATCGCCGACCTCGTGCGGACCAGGGACACACTCGACGGGCTGATGGCCACGGCCCGGGCCCACCGGGAACGACTGGGGAAGGTTGCGGCCCGCTGAATGGCGGGCCCCGAGCCACCGCCGTGACCGACCGAACGGACCGAAACGCGGCGGACAGCAGAGCCATCCGGCGCCGCTAGACAGGGGAAGCAACCTCGAGCCACCAGGAGGCCCTGCCGTTGTGCCCCCACCGCCGCGGGATCACCCGGACAGAGACTCTGTCCGACGCGGGCATCCGTCCTCGGGCGGCGGGTGTCAGCCGCGAGGAGGCTGCGAGCGGAGGAGGCCGTCGATGAGGCTCTCCATGTCGAGTTCGCCCTGACGAGTCTGCGCCCCAGCCTCGAGGGCGGCGTGCAGAAGTGCGGCGACCTGCGGGTTGACAATCTGCCGCAACAGCTTGTTCTCCTCTTGCAGTCCGTCGCGCACCGACAGAACGATGCCCGAGTCGACCGCCTGCTTGGCCACCGAGACCGCTTCGGGCGGGAAGGATGCGATCCGCTGAGTGAGCCGCTCCACGAACCCGTCGAGCTCGTCCGCGGGCAGCGCCCGGTTGATCAACCCGTACCGCTCGGCGAGTGCGGCGTCGAAGGCATCGGCGCCGATGATCACCTCGAGCGCACGCGACCGTCCCAGGAGCCGGGGCAGGTACTGCGAGCCTCCGCCACCCGGAAAGATGCCGAGACTCACCTCATTCTGGGAGAACAGGGCGGTGTCGAGCGCCGCGTACCGGAGGTCGAGGGCAGAGATGAACTCGATGCCCCCGCCGCGGGTTCGTCCGGCGATCTTCGCGATCGTCAGCTGCGGCAGGGTCCGGTAGCTTTCGTGCAGTTCCTCGATGAAGTTCAGCGCGCCGTCCTGGAGCAGTTGCTCCAGCACAGTCGTGTCGGCCATGTCCACGTGGGCGTAGAAGTAGTCGGGATCGGCGCTGTCGAACACGATGACGCCCACGGTGTCGTCGGTCCGGACCTCGGTGCTGAACCGGGCAAGGTCGGAGAGCAGCGCGTGATCGCCGAGATTCATCGGCGGATTGTCGATCGTGACCCGCGCGATGCGATCGCTCACCTGGATCCGCAGGGCCTTGTATCCGTCGTAAGTCATGCGACAACTCCTGCACAGAGCACTTCGGGGTACCCGACGTGTATCGCCGGCCCGTCTCCTCACGCTAAAACCTGACGTCAGTGTGAGAGGCAAGCCCGTTGGAGGCCCAGGCGAAGAGATGATTCAGGAACTGCTTCAGCCGGGTCCCGTGCGCCCCTGAGGCTTGGAGCCGGCGGTTGGCACTCGTCAGGGTGAGCGCCTGCGCGCGCAGGCGTGGGAAGCCTGTAAGCGGTGCCGTTTCGGTCGTACCTGACTGGGGCCGGGGCGAGTCCCCGGGCGGCTCGTGTGGGGTGACGGGCCAGGTCGACGGGCAGGTGGTCGGCACCTATGGGAATGCGCCCATTGTTGGCTCCAGGTTTCACGCTGAGTACACCTTTCAGGTCACCTTTCGCCAATAGCTCTGTTTGTCATCCGATCATGCTGCATCGTGTGTGCGTGCACCTTCGTACCGTGATGTTCGGTATGAGGGGAGATCGCAAGGGGGATTGCAGTGACTGACGTGTTGGGATTCCCGGTGTTGGCCGCCTCGGCTCTCACGCAGGCCATCGGGTTCCTCTACCGCCGGGCCGAGGCCGTCCTCGACCGCCGTGCGGAGAGCAGGAGTTCACCCGAACCCCGTCCGCCGGAGACGGTTCCCGAGGTGGTCGTCGGAGACCCCGGCCACATGTCGGACTTCGAGCCGGGCAATGTGACGGACGAGCGGGCCGAGCGGCTCGAATCCCTGATGGAGATGCTCGGGCTGTATGCCGAGCACGAACACCTCGTCGACGGTCAGGACGAGCGGCTGCGGCGCACGCTCGGCAGGCTCCGCGCCCTCCTCGAAGAGGTGTACGGCCGCCGCATCACCTTCGTCGGCGAGGAACGGCCCGCGAGCGGAATGCGCATCGTCAACAAGGTCGTAGACGTCCACGGCGTCTCGCGCGCGTTGAAGGCGCGCCGCGTGTCCAGTACGGCGAACGTCGACGTCGAGCACACGGCGGAGGTCGTGCATCCCGGCGCGGAGATGACCAGCGTCGAGATCGAAGACCTTCTCTAGACGCAAGGTCGCAGACCACGAACTGCACGATCACTGACGGGGGGCGTACGTGGAACCTGCCATGCCTGAAGACCCTTTCGAGTTCACCCGCGCCGTTCGGCCTGTAGCCAGTGGTGATGGGTCCGCTGATGTACCGGTCCCGCCGTGGAACGAGCAGTCCGGGGCGGGACCTGCCCCGGCTGGGGCCGACGACGGAGCACGCCAAGATGTTTCCTCGCGGGCCGACGTCGGCGGCGGCTGGCCGTTGCCGGGAACCATGGCTACGGCGCCCGGGGTGGACGTGGCCAAGCCAGATCCTGGAACGTCGGGCGACGAGGAAGATGATCCCAGGGTTCGAGAGGCGCAGCGGATGCTCCGGGCCGCAGTCGCCGACCTGCGACAGGAGGCCCTGTTCAACTTCGGTGAGATGACCGCGGTGAAACTCACCGCTGTCCTGGGCCAGTTGTTGGATCACTCGGAACTCCCCGGTCGCTACCTGGAGACCGTCCGCGCGGTGTTCGCCGAACCCGACGGTTATGACACGGTGTACGAGACGTTCGAGGAACCGGGAGCGGTGCTGGTCCTGCCTCGGGAGCCCGGGGCAGGACGGACTTTCACCGCTCATGCCCTCCTGGCCGATCTGCACCAACGCACGGGAGCGAGGGTCGGGCCCCTGAGCTTCGGGAGCACTGGCCGCTTCCCGCTGCGGTACCTGCCGCGAGAGGAAAACGCGGGGTACCTGCTGGAGCTCCCCGCCGACGAGGAGGCCTTCGCCGTCAGCAGCGATTTCGGCGCGATGCTCTACGACATCCAGCGGGTTCTGCGGAAGTGCTCCTCGCGGCTGATCGTGCTGACCATGCCGGAGCAGTGGCAGCGCATCCGAGGAGACGCCCCGCCTGGAGTCGTTCCCGAACTGGGCTTTCCGGAGTCGGCGAAGGTGGCCCAGGCATGGCTTGCCGCCGAGGCGCCGGACTTTGACGCGGCACGCTGGCTCGCCGATGCGCGTATCGCCGACCTCTTGAAGGGCCAGTCGCCCTCCGACGCCCTCCAGACCGTCGGCCTCATCCTCAAGGCGGAGCAAGCCAAGACCCCTGTGGAGAAGTCCGAAGCGGACCCGGACGGGTTCAACGCCAAGGTGCTGAACGTGGTCAGGGCACGCACCGCCTGGCGCGAGGAACTTCTCACATGGCACACGAAGCCCGGCAGGACGAGCTTCGAGCGGAACTTCCTGCTGGTTGCCTCGCTGTTCAGGAATGCGACCGTCGCCCACGTGTACGTGCAGACCGCCGAACTCTGCCGCCGCTTCAAACAACCCGTCACCCTTGATGGGCAGGAGGAACCGGGCGTCGTCGAGCTGGTGGCGGAGATCGAAGCCGAACTCGATCCCACCTACGACACGATCGATTTCGGCCGACCCGGGTGGGACGACGCCGTCCTCAGCTACTTCTGGATCGACCGTCCCATGGCCCGCCAGACCTTCCTGACCTGGATGGCGGAGGCGCCCACGACCAAGACCAACGAGTTCCTGGAGTCGTTCACGAAAGACGAACGACTGCTGCTGGCGAACCGTGTCGGTGCCTTCGCCGTGCGCTGGGCCACCCGCCACCGGAAGGCGGACCCTCTGGAGGGGATCGTTTCGGCCTGGCGCCGGGACGACGACCTGTGGAAGGCGGCGACCGACCTTGTCTCCGCCGCCGCACTCCATCCGACGATGGGGCGGTTCATTCACGAACTGCTGCTGCGCTGGTCGAAGAGCAAGGACAACGCGGCACTGCGAAAACTGGCGGTAGACGTCTGCGCCGGCGAGTTCGGCCGCCGCTACACGGGAAAGGCGCTGCTGCGCCTGGGACATGCGGCTGGGTCGGCGGACCCCGGAGTACAGGAGTCGCTGCGCGCCGCGGTACGCACCATCTGGTCCGACCCCAGCGCTCGCGAGAATCTCTTCGCCTCGATCACCCAGTGGTGTGCGCCCGGCTCCGACCGCCTTGTCTCGGGCCGCCGCTCCTTCGCCGCTCTGGCCACCCTGGCCTCCGGCGAAGACGGCGACGGCGTACCGGTGCTGCTCCCGGGCGCGAGTGAGGACGGTGAGTTCCAGGCCTCGGTCGAGGACCTGTCCATCGGCTGGAGCGCACTGCTGTCCTCGGGTGATGACGAGGAAGACCCCGCAAACGCACTCAACCTGTGGATGGACACGGCCCACCGCCGACCAGAGCTTCGGCCCCTGGTGTTCAGCGTGCTCCGAGGAGCTCTCAGCGCACCGGATCCGGAACTCGCACGCTCCCTGCGTCACCGGCTGCATGACCTGCTGTACGCGTGGCAGCCCTTCCCCGCCCCCGACGCCGAGCCCGGCCGCGTTCGCCTGCGGCACGAACTCACCGATCTCCTCTCCCACGACCGGAGCAGGGCCGTCGCCAAGTACCACCCCCGGACGGCAGGCCGTGCCCCGGAGACCGTATGAGTCCGCTGATGCGCAGAGACCCTTCCAACGGTATGGGCACCCTCCGGAATGCCTGGGTCCGGGAGTTCCGCGATGTCCTGGACAGCAACGAACACGGCCTCGCGTTCAACGCCACCATCCGCGTCGAATGGCGGCGGCACGAGAGCGAGCCGGGCAGGACGACCTCCTACGAGGACGTCGGACGGGCAGTACGAGGCGTAGCGGAGGAACTCGCCGCACGCCGCAGTGTTCTACGGGCCGAGGCCACCGAGCAGGACATCAACCACGAATTGAGAAGCCGTAACCCGCGTCTCGTTGAGGGCATCGAGATCCTGGCAGCGCACGTCTCTCTGCACGTCGACGAACACACCCGAACCAGCGCCGAACGCATGGCCCAACTGCGCCGAGAAGAGACACTGGCGGAAATCGCACGCCGCCAGACCACGGCACGGATCCGCTTCATGCAGGACGAGATTCTGCGCACCCCGGCCACGGCACGGCTCTACCTGATGCTGGAACAGACCGCGCACCACGGCTTCCTGCCCCCAGGTGTCGACGCCGACCAGATCGTCCGGGACGTCCAGCAGTGGCACCCCGAGGCGAAGTGGGTGGTCGTCGCCCAACTGCTGCACACCTTCCTCAGCAACCTGACACCTAAGGACGGCAACGACCTCCTGCACACCTTGCGTCTTCTGTTCCTGGAGTACGGAGAAAAGGAGCTTGCCGAGCAGCTTCCTGCTGACATGGGCGGTTCAGATCACGAGCGGCCGGCGTGAGGCCGGGCAGGGAGACCCGTCTGATCCTTCTCCGCCTTCTGCTGTCGCCCCGTACGAGCTGGCGAGCCTGCAGGGTGATGTTCCGTAACCGGACCCCGCTCAGTTTCGATGCCGCGTGGCGTCGCGCACAGGTGCGCGGGCACCCTGACGAGGTTCCGTACCTGCTCCATGGCCATCGGGTGGACTCTGACAGCGAAGTCGAAGCCGACGAACGGCACCGAGATCCGTCAGGACCTCATGATCCCCAAGGCAGGCCCTGAACTGGAGTTGTTGCACGGCGTGTACCGGCCTGCTGAAGCGGGGCACCCGGCACATCGCTCTCGTGCCAGCCCAGAAACTTTCGCTGTGGCTGGGGAACGGACTGGAGAGTGACGCGAATACGGTGGTGACGTCGCACTGGGGAGCCGGTTACTCGTGGGATGTGTCGGGCGGGGCGACCGAAGCCCTGCCCGACAGGTGCGTCCTGGTGGCGGGCGCGGCCGGTACCCGTGACCCCCCTTCTACGCCTTCATCACCCATGGCGACCGCGGGATCATCGAAGCGCCGCTCGGGCAGGACGGCAGGATCAGCCTGGAGAGCCTCGGAGAGACGTTCCGACGAGCCAGGGAACGGAACGCAAGGGGCTCGCCGGTACGGGGTCCGCGTCGTCGCCGACGAGATCCACGCCCCGCTCGTGCTCCCTGGCGCCAGGTCCACGCCCTACCTGAGCGTGCCCGGCGCCGAGGATGCCTTGTCGCTCATGTCAGCGACCAAGGGCTGGAACCTCGCCGGAGTCAAGGCGGCGCTCGCCCTCGCAGGGCCGGAGGCAGTCGCTGATCTGCGCCGGATGCCCGCAGAGGTCCACCTCGGTGCCCGCTGTCTGGGCGTCATCGCTCACACGGCGGCTTTCCGCCACGGCGACGCATGGCGCATCGCCTTCCCCGAGGCGTCCATCCCCGGTTTCCCGATCTGGACGGCGCTCCGTGCGCCGATCCACAGCCACCAACCCACTCGCCCGCCCGCTGCACACTGATGGCCGAAGCCGAGCAGGTGCACATCTCGGCCTACCCGCCGCCGGATTCGAACTGCTCCGCAAGGTGATCCTGCTTCAGTGACCCTCCGCGACCGCTCCCAGAGATCTGGGACAGAGCCCCATGAACGACGTCACAGCCAGCCGCCTGCTGCCCACCGCCCGAGGTCGGCCAGTGCCTGGAGTGAGGGGAGCGATCCTCTCTACTGGTAGCCGTCGTGGCTCGTCATGTCGTGATGGCAGTTGTAAGTGGTGCACGGGTGATCGGGGGTGCCTTGGAATGCGGTGCAGCGACAGAGGAGGCAGCGGTTGGGGTGGGTGCCGGGGCCGCGGTGCAGGCCGCTGGCGTCCAGCCGTGAGTTCGCGCTCTCTGCGAAGCTGCGCATCCGCTTCTTGAGCTCAGTGAAGTCGGCTTCGTTCTGTTCGAAGGCTTTCTTCTGGTCGTCTGTGAGGTCGTCCTCGGATCGCATGGGTGCTCCCAACGCAGGGTCGGGTCTGTTTCCTGCCTCCACCATGGCCCGGTGACCCAGGGCCTGCATGTCGACTGGCCGCGGTCGGACGAACGGCAGCGGCGGGGGAAGGCGAACCGCTCCTGTGCGGAGCCGTTGGTTGTCGAACCAGTCGTTCAGCGTGCTGATCTCCGGTCGCCGGAGGCGATCGCCGTCACAGGTCGAGGACCAGGCGAGGCCCGAACGAGCGGGAGACGCAGATGAGCATGGTGTCGCCGGCGGCCCGCTCGTCCTCGGTCAGCAGCGAGTCGCGGTGGTCGGGCCTGCCGTCGAGTACGTCGGTCTCGCAGGTGCCGCACGTACCTTCCCGGCAGGAGAAGTCGATGGCGATTCCGGCCTCCTCCACGGTTTCGAGCACCGAGCGGCCCGCCGGCACGGTGAGAGTGACCCCGGAACGGGCGAGCTCCACCTCGAACGCCTCGGCCGGAGCGGTGGAGGAGGCCGCCCGGGCCGGGGCGAACCGCTCCACGCCCAGCGTGCCCGGGGGCCAGTCCGCGCACCGCTCCTGCACGGCTCGCAGCAGGGGTTCGGGACCGCAGGCGTGCACCAGCATGTCCTCCTCGGGCACACCGAGGTGGGCGGCGAGGTCCAGCAGGCCGTACTCGTCCTGCGGACGGACCAGGACACGCTCCCCGTGCGGGGCGAGGCGGTCCAGGAACGCCATCGAGGTCCGGGTGCGGCCGCCGTACAGCAGACGCCAGTCCGCCCCGGCGGCCTCGGCGGCCTCGACCATGGGAAGGATGGGCGTGATACCGACGCCCCCGGCGATGAACAGCTGGCGTGCGGCGGGCCGCAGCGGGAAGTTGTTCCGCGGTCCGCGGACCCGCACGGTGGCGCCCACGTACAGCCGGTCGTGGACGTACGCCGAGCCGCCCCGGCCCCCCGGCTCGCGCAGCACGGCGATCTGCCAGGCATCGCCTTCCGCCGGGTGTCCGCACAGGGAGTACTGACGGATCAGATCGTCGCCGTCCTCGCCGTCCAGGAGTACGTCGATGTGGGCGCCCGGGGTCCAGGCGGGCAGCGCACCGCCGTCGGGGCGGCGCAGGGTGAGGGCGACGACGCCCTCCGCGGCGAGGGTGCGGGCGGCCACCGTGAGGGTTGTCTGGGCCGGGGGCAACTGGTCGTTCATGGTGGTTCAGCTCCGGGGTTCAGGCCTGCGTCGGTACGTGCAGCAACAGCGCGTCGCCCTGGCCGCCGCCCCCGCACAGGGCCGCCGCGCCGTTGCCGCCTCCGCGCCGCCGCAGTTCGGCCGCGAGAGTCAGCACCAGCCGGGCTCCGGTCATGCCGACCGGGTGCCCGAGCGCGATCGCTCCGCCGTTGACGTTCACCCTGTCCAGGGGGATGTCCAGCTCCCGTACGGAAGCCAGGGCCACTCCGGCGAACGCCTCGTTGATCTCGAACAGGTCCACGTCGGCGGCCTTCAGCCGGCCGTCCCGTGACAGCGCGTCGCGGACCGCCCCCGCCGGCTGGACGAGCAGCGAGGGATCGGGGCCCGCGACCGTGCCGTAGGCGCCGATCTCGGCGAGCGGTGTCAGGCCCTCGCGCCGGGCGCGCTCCGCGCTCATCACGACGACGGCCGCGGCGCCGTCGGAGAGCTGTGACGAGTTGCCCGCGGTGATGGTGCCCGCGCCGGAGAAGGCAGGCTTCAGGCGGCCCAGGCTCTCGGCGGTGCTTGCAGGCCGTACGCCCTCGTCGGTGTCGACCACCGTCTCGCCCCGGCGGCCGGTCACGGTGACGGAGGCGATCTCCTCCGACAGCGCGCCCGACTCCTGTGCACGGGCGGCCCGTTGGTGGGACAGCGCGCTGTACTCGTCCTGTTCCTCCCGGGTCAGGGCGAACGGCTGCTGGTAGCGCTCGGTGGCCGCGCCCATGGAGATCCCGTCGAAGGCGCAGACCAGAGCGTCGCGGTCCAGGGCGTCCTCCACCGCGGTCGAGCCGTACTTCCAGCCGGTGCGTGATCCGCGCAACAGGTGCGGGGCGCCCGACATGGACTCCATGCCTCCGGCGACGACCACCTCGTGACGGCCGGAGGCGATCATGAGGTCGGCCAGGGCGATGGCGTGCAGACCGGACAGGCAGAGCTTGTTGACGGTGCTCGCGGGTACGGAGAACGGAATGCCGGCCCGGATCGCGGCCTGGCGTGCAGAGTTGGGGCCGGTCCCGGCCTGCACGACATGCCCCATGACGACGGCCTCCACGGCCGCCGGGTCCAGGCGGACGGCGGCGAGGGCCGCGCCGATGGCGTGGGCGCCGAGGTCGACCGCGGACAGGGTGCTCAGGGCGCCCATCAGCTTGCCGATGGGCGTTCTGGCTCCGGCGACGATGACGGATCCGGGCATGACCGGAACCTCCTGGGTGGGTGTGGTTCGGAAGTCAGGCGACCGGCTCGACGGCACGTTCGGCGATCATGTGGGCCGTCTCGTTCACCGAGTGCAGAACGATCCGCCCGCCGGGCATGCGCCGCACCCGGCTGACGGACGTGTAGCCGGGGTGGAACCAGAACATCGTGGGCAGGCCGAGCACCGTCGCCAGATACGTGTTGGTGATGCCGCCGTGGCACACGGCCGCGACCCGCCCGCCGGGATGGGCGTCGAGGATGGTGTCCATGGCCCGCACGGCACGCGCACGAAAGGCGTCCCAGTCCAGGTCGGGCACGAAGTCCTCGTAGCGTCCTTCGCTGAGCGCCACCGCCCGGGGGTCGTGCGCGCCGATCTGCTCCGGTGGTGTGTAGGGCTGGGACACGTCCGTGTCCCACTCGCGCAGGTCGTCGAGGACGGTGGCGGTCATTCCGGTGAGGCGCTCCAGAGGCGCCGCGGTCTCCCGGGCACGCCGGAACGGGCTGACGTACAGGGCGTCGAGGCCCTCGTGCGCGAGCCAGGCGGCGAGGCGTTCGGCCTGAGCGGTGCCTTCAGGCGACAGCCCCGGGTCGAACACGCCCGCCATGGGGAGGCCGTGCCGGATGAGGAGGAGTTCGGTCATGGACGATCCTTCGTGCGCAAGGGAGAGGGCGGGAGGGGTGGGTCAGCCGGCGATGGTCCGTTCGGAGCTCCAGTACGGGCGGCGCATCGCGCGTTTGTCGAGTTTGCCCATCGCGTTGCGCAGGAGTTCGGGAACGAACTCGTACGACTTAGGGCACTTGTAGGCGGCGAGGCGCTCGCGGCAGAACCGGTCCAGCTCGTCGGTCGGCGGCTCGTCCCCCGCCACCACGACCAGCGCCCGCAGTGCCTCGCCGAAGTCCCGGTCGGGCACGCCGATCACCGCGAGTTCGACGACCGCCGGGTGCTGCCGCAGCACCGCCTCGCTCTCGGCCGGGTACAGGTTCACGCCGCCGGAGACGACGACGTCCGCGGCCCGGTCGGTGATGAAGATGAAGCCGTCCGCGTCGACGTAGCCGATGTCGCCGAGCGTGAAGACGCCGGGGGAGAGGTAGGCGGCCTTGGTCTTGTCCGGGTCCGCGTGGTAGCGGACGCCCTGGTCGTCGGGCGCCCGGAAGGCCAGCAACCCGCGTTCGCCGGGCGGCAGTCGCCTGCCGTCGTCGTCGGTGACCAGGACCTCGAACGGGGGCCGGACGCGCCCGACCGAGCCCGGATGCGCCAGCCACTCGTCGCTGTCGATGCGGGCGACGGTGCCCGCTTCACTGGCGCCGTACGACTCGCTCAGCACCGGCCCGAACCAGTCGATCATGGCTCGCTTCACGTCGGTCGGGCACGCGGAGCCGGTGTGGGAGACCTGCCGCAGGCTGGAGACGTCGTACCGGGCGCGGACCTCGTCCGGGAGGGCGAGCAGCCGTTGGAAGTGGGTGGGCACCATCACCGTCGAGGAGACCCGCCACTTCTGCACCCGGCTGAGGAACGTCTCCGCGTCGTACCGGCCGAGAACGACCACCGGCCGACCGGCCGCCAGATGCCGCAGTGAGGTCAGCGGCGCGTTGTGCTGCAGAGGGCCGCACACCAGATGCGGTCCCGGCGGGAACCCGGGCCGGGCGGACATCGCGGCGAGGTAGGCCGAGCTGTCGGCGACCGGGCCGCTCACCCAGCGCACCTCGGTGCCGCGCGCCCGCCCGGTGGTACCCGAGGTGTAGACGAGCGGAGGCCGGGCGGGCCGGCCCGTCGGGAAGGTGCGCGCGGCGGGCGCGGAGGCCAGCCACAGCTCCCAGTCGAAGGCGTGCCCGGTCTCCGGGGTTCCGTGCGTCACGACCGGCAGACCCAGTTCCCGGGCCGCGTCGAGAGCGGCGCCCGCGCCGACGGGACCGGCGATGATCCCGGTCACGCCCGCGTCGATGATCTGGTCGACCAGTTCGCCCGAGGTGAGGTTCCGGGACGTGGCCACGGTCCCCACACCGGCGCGCAGGCCCGCCAGATGGGCCACCAGCGTCGGGATCGCGTTGTCGCCCAGGACGGCGACCCGGTCGTCGGGGCCGGGCGCGAACTCCAGCAGCCGGGCCGCCGCCCGCGCCACCTGGTCGGCGAGGGCGGACCAGGACAGGACGCCCAGGTCGTCCGCCAGGGCGGGCTCGTCGGGTGTCTCCTGGGCGCGACGGTCGAGTGGCAGCAGCGACATGGCTCCTCCGGCGGCTCCGCGGGCCTCTCCCGATTCGAGGGGAGAGGGGATGCGGAGACTGTAGCGTTTATCAAGAAAGTACGGAACACTCTGACCCCAGACGGAGCTATTCCCGCATGGTTCAGCGGGATAGGAGCACACGCCCACTTCCCGTTACTGAATCTGTCGTCTGGTAAGTGACCGAGGAGGAGCCATGTCCCAGCCCGATCCGGACGCATGGCGCACACAGGTCCGGCAGTGGCTGGCCACCGTGCTCGAACCGGCGCGCTCGCCGGAGTCCGCCGGAGAGGCCGCCGACCTCGCCGTGTTCCACAACCTCCCGGAGGACGAGGAACGCCTGCTGCTGGAGCGCTGCCGCGCCTACCAGCGGGCCCGCTTCGACGCCGGCTACCAGGCGCTGACCCTCCCCACGGACAAGGGGGGCGCGGGCCTGACCGCCGCCCACGTGGCCGTCTTCACCCAGGAGGAATCCGCCTTCGAGGTGCCGCCGTCCACCGAGCTGATCAGCGTCACCGTGCGCCTGGTCGCGATGGCCGTCTCCCTGTTCGGGACGGCCGGGCAACTCCGCGACCATGCCCGCGCGTTCCTGCGCACCGACCTGCTCGCCTGCCAGCTCTTCAGCGAGCCCGGCGCCGGATCCGACCTCGCGGCCGTACGCACCCGAGCCCGCCAGGACCGGGACGGCGACGACTGGGTGATCGACGGTCAGAAGGTGTGGACCTCGGGCGCCCAGTTCGCCGACTACGGCCTGCTGCTCGCCCGTACCGACCCGGACGTCGTCAAACAGGCCGGCATCACCGCCTTCCTGGTCCCGATGGACGCCCCCGGAGTGGAGGTGCGCCCCATCCGCCAGATGAGCGGCGGCGCCTCCTTCAACGAGGTGTTCCTCAGCGGCGTACGCGTCCCGGACCGGCTCCGGATCGGGCGCCCGGGCCAGGGCTGGGAGGTCGCCACCACCACCCTCGCCTTCGAACGGACCGCCTCCGGAAGCGGCAACCGCCGCAAGGGCGGCACCTTCACGGACGTCCTCGCGCTCGCCCGCTCCCTCGGCCGCACCTCGGACCCACTGGTCCGCCAGCGCCTCGCCGACCTCTACGTACGTGCCGCCCTGCGCGCGGCCACCGTCGACCGCGTCGCCAGGACGAGCGCCGCCGGCGGCCGGCCGGGTCCGGAGGCGTCGTTGACCAAGCTCATGGCCTCCGACCTGCTCACCCGCACGGGACAGGTCGCCACCGAGCTGATGGGAGCGCGGATCAGCGCCGACACCGGGGAACCGGGGACCTTCGCCTGGACCCAGCATCTGCTCGGTGCCCCCGGCTACCGGCTGGCCGGAGGCACCGACCAGATCCAGCGCAACCTGATCGGCGAACGGGTGCTGAAGCTGCCGCCGGAGCCACGGGTGGACCGGGCGCCGTTCTCGCAACTCCCCGGCAACTAAGAGGCCTTACTCACAAAGGAGTGACATCGATGGATCTGGGACTGACAGACGCGAAGGCGCTGGTGACCGGCGCGAGCCGGGGCATCGGCCGGGCGATCGCCGGAACCCTCGCGGCCGAAGGCTGCGCACTGGCCCTGTGCGCCCGGGGAGAGGAAGGGCTCGCCAAGGCAGCCGCCGAACTGCGCGGCGAGGGGGCCACGGTGTTCGCGGAGGCGGTCGACGTCACCGACCCGGCGGCCCTCGCGGGCTTCGTGGAACGGGCGGCCGGTGAACTCGGCGGGCTCGACCTGCTGGTGTCCAACGTGTCGGCGGGCAATGTGAAGGGTCCCGAGTCGTGGGAGGCCAGCCTGCGCGGCGACCTGATCCCGTTCGCCGGACTCGTCGACGCGGCCCTTCCGCACCTGGAAGCCTCCGACCGGGCCGCGATCGTGGCGATCGGGACCACCAACGCCTCCGACACCGCGCGCCCGGCCGGCGCCAACTCGTACTCCGCGCTCAAGGCGGCAGTCGTCCAGCACGCCTCGGCCCTCGCACACTCCCTCGCGCCCAAGGGCATCCGCGTCAACACCGTCTCGCCCGGCCCGATCGACTTCCCCGGCGGCGCCTGGGAGACCATCCGCACCAGCCGCCCCGAGGTCTACGAGGAGGTGCTCGCCAAGCTGCCGATCGGCCGCTACGGCACCGCTGAGGACGTCGCCGCGGCGGTGGCGTTCCTGCTCGGGCGGACCGGCTCCTTCTGCGTCGGGGTCAACCTCGTGGTGGACGGCGGGCTCCTGACCCGCGTCCAGTACTGAGCCGTGGCGGGCCCGGCCGGCCGCCTGGACGCCGTGCTCGTCTGCGGCGGGCGCTGGCACGACTTCGACCACGCGCGGCTGCGGCTGCTGGAGCTGCTCGGTGAGCATCCGCGGGTGCGCACCACGGTGTACCAGGACTACGACTGCGTGGCCGCCCTCGACCGGGCCGACCTGCTGGTCACCTACACCTGCGACGTCCGGCCCCGCCCGGCCCAGCGGGCCGCACTGGCCCGGTTCGTCGAGCGGGGCGGACGCTGGCTCGCCCTGCACGGCACCAACGCGGTGATCGAGCCGCCGGTGAGTGGCGGACCGCGGATGTTCACGACTCCACGGCTCCTCGGGGAACTGGCGGAGGTGCTCGGCAGCCAGTTTCTGGCCCACCCGCCGATCGAGCCGTACGAGGTGCGGGTGACCCGGCCCGACCATCCGCTGGTCGCCGGGATCCAACCGTTCACGGTCACCGACGAGCTGTACGTGTGCGAGCTGCACGGGGAGCTGGAGGTGCTGCTGCACGCCGAGTACACGGGGCCGTGCCGCGGCTTCGCCGAGGGTGATGCGGCGGCGCTCGACAGCGCGCTCCGACCGGTGCTGTATCTGCGGCGGCACGGACTCGGCGAGGTCTGCTACTTCACCCTCGGCCACTGCCGGGGCCGCTACGACGTGCAGGACCTTGGCGTGGACGACACCGGGCGCGTGGACCGGGGTCCCTGGCAGACACCGGAGTTCCTGACGGTGCTGCGGCGGTGCGTGGAGCGGGGGGTGGCGGCAGTCGGTTTTTCGCCCCCGCCGCCCCCGAACCCCCGCTCCTCAAACGCCGGAGGGGCTGACTACTAGCCCGTCCGGCGTTTGAGGACGAGGCCGTTGAGGCCGACAGCGGGGGTCTGGGGGCGCAGCCCCCAGGGATGGGAACGGGTAGGGGCGGCGGGGGCGAAATGGTCGTTGGGTCCGCGCGCCGCGCTCAACCGTGCGGCAGAACCACCGCGCGGCCCTTGATGTCCCCCGCGTGCAGACGCTCGTACGCCTCGGGTGCCTGCTCCAGCGTGAAGGTCTCGACGTGGGAGGACACAAGACCCTGGCGCGCGAGTTCGAGCACCTCCATGAGCTCCGTCCGGCTGCCCCAGTACGGGAAGGAGGCCGACACCTCGAACGGCAGCCCGCCCCCGAAGCCGACGGCCAGCGTGCCCCCGCCGAGGCCGACGACGGTGACATCGCCCTCCACCGCCACCGACGCGGCGGCCACGGCCAGGGTCGCCTCGGCTCCGACGAAGTCCAGGACGACCTCCGCTCCCGTACCGCCGGTGAGTTCCCGGATCCGCGTTGCCGCCTCACCGTCGGAGAGCAGTGTCTCGTGGGCGCCGACCTTGTCCGCCAGCTCCAGCTTCTCCTTGCTCACGTCGAGGGCCACCACCCGGGACGGGGTCAGCGCCCGGAGCAGTTGCACGGCGAGATGGCCCAGGCCGCCCACGCCGATCACCACCGCCGTGCTGCCGGGCAGCAGTTTCGGCAGCGACCTGCGGATCGCGTGATACGGGGTCAGCCCGGCGTCGGTGAGGGGCGCCGCCTGCACGGGGTCGACTCCGTGCAGCGGCACCAGGTGGCGGGGCGAGTCCACCAGCATGTACTCCGCCAGGGCGCCGGGTGAGCCCAGCCCCGGCGGCAGGATGCCGAGTCCGGCGGCGTGCGGACAGCAGTTCTCCTTGCCCTCGGCGCACTTGTGGCAGCGCCCGCAGCCCCACGGGCCGTACACCGCCACCGCCGCGCCCTCCGCCAGGCCACCGACACCGGCGCCCACCGCCGCCACGGTCCCGACACCCTCGTGGCCGAGTGTCATCGGCAGCGCGTAGGGGAACTGCTCCTCGGGCCAGCCCATCACGGCGAGATCGGAGTGGCACAGGCCCGCCGCCGTCACCTTCAACAGCACCTGACCCGGGCCGGGGTCGGGCACGGGCACCTCCACGACCTCGGGGGCATGGCCCACCCGTCGGTACTGAACAGCCTTCATCGTCAGACCTCCTTGCTCGTAGTGATATCCGGCCGAGGCCCCGGCCGGCGGCGCAGCACGGCGGGCAGGGCGATCCGGCCACCCGTGAGGACCAGCGCCACGATGAGGACCGAGCCGGTGAACAGGCTCGTGGCCCACTGCGCGCTGGTGGCGAGCCCGAGTCCCGTGATGCCCGTGCCGAGCAGGAGGACCGCGAGGACCGTGCCCCAGGCGTTGAAGCGGCCGGCGCGCAGCTGGGTCGCCCCGACGAACGCGGCGGCGTAGGCCGACAGCAGATACGGGGTGCCCGCGGTCGGCGATCCGGAGCCGACCGACGACGCGAAGACGACACCGGCGAAACCGGAGAGCAGCGCGGAGGCCACCAGGGTCAGAAAGCGCAGCCGGTCGGTGGGTACCCCTTGAAGCCGGGCCGCGTCGGCGTTGAAACCGGTCGCGTACAACCGGCGCCCGGTGGCCGTGTGTTCCAGCAGGAACCAGATGGCGAGGGCGGCGAGCAGCAGGTACAGCACCGGCAGGGTGATGCCACCGACGTCCAGTTGGGCGATGCTCGCGAACGGTTCGGCGAGCAGTTGCACGCCGGTGATCGAGCTGTCGTTGGTGACCATGGTGATCAGGGACTGGATCAGCGCACCCGTGGCCAGGGTGGCGATGAACGAGTCGACGCGCAGGACCACCACCACGATGCCGTTGACGACTCCGACCAGCAGCGCGGCGGTCATCGCCAGGGCGATGGCCGCGCCGGGCCCGAGACCGGCGGAGACCATGAAATAGGCGGTCAGGACGCTGGTGAGGGACATGGTGAAGGCGATCGAGAGATCGAAGACCCGTGCGGCCAGCGGCGGTACGACGCTGAGTGCCACCAGGCCTGCCACGGCGTTGCCGTTCAGTACCTGCTTGACCGTGATGGCGGTCGGGAACGTGTCCGGCGCCCACACGGAGAAGAGCACGACGATGACCAGCCACACGTACACGGCGCCGATGTTCCGAAACGACAGGGCCGCTGCCGCCCGTCGGACCGGTGTTCTCGGGGCGGACACCGTGGATCTCTCCGGTGCGGACGGCGGGAGCTCCGCCGCCGCCCGGGTCGGGATGGACGTCATGTCACTCGGTTCCTTCCATGGCGTGCACGAGCGCGGACTCGGTGATGTCCCGGCCGCTGATCTCCCGTGCGATCCGGCCGTCCCGCACCACCAGGACGCGGGTGCACAGCGCGAGCAGATCCTGTGTGTCGGAGGAGGACACGATGACGCCCATGCCCTCGTCGGACTGACGCTCTATCAGGTCGTACAGCTGCAGGCGGGTGGCGATGTCCACGCCCGCCGTGGGTTCGCACAGCGTCAGCACCGGTGGGCGCTGGGCCAGACAGCGGGCCATGACGACCTTCTGCTGGTTGCCGCCGCTGAGCGTGGTGATCCGGGCCCCGCGCCCGGCCGTACGCACGCCGACCCGCTGGATCCAGTCCTCCGCCACGGCGGACTCGCGGTGTCGGCGCAGCCGCCCGGAACGGGCGCGCAGCCGGTCCAGGAGCGGCAGGGTGAGATTCTCGCCGACCGAGAAGTCGCCGATCACTCCCTCGCCCGCCCGGTCCGCCGGGACCAGGGGAAGGCCCAGGCCGCCGGCGTCCCGCGCGTCGGTCCAGCGCGCGGAGCGTTCCGGCAGCCGGAGTCTGCCGCTCACCCGTCCGGCGTGGGCCCCGCACACCGCGTACGGCACGATCTCGTGGCCGGAGCCGACGAGACCGGTGATGCCCAGCCGCTCGCCCCTGGCCAGGTCGAAACCGACGCCCCGCAGCGGCCCGGCCCACAGGTCGCGCACCTCCAGCACGGGCTCGGCGAGACCGGAAGGGGGCGCGGGACGGTGGTCGGTCTCCATCTCCTCGCCCGCCATCAGCTCCGCCAGCGAGCGCGGAGTGAGTTCGGCGACCGGGCGGGTGGCGATCCGGCGTCCGCCGCGGATCACGGTGACCCGGTCGGCGAGCGCGAAGATCTCGTCCATCCGGTGCGAGACGTACAGGACGGCGGCACCGGCGTCGCGGACCTCCCGCACGATGTCGAAGAGGCGCGCCACCTCGCCGGGCGGCAGCACGGCGGTGGGTTCGTCGAGTACCAGGACACCGCGGCGGCCCTCCCAGCCCTGGAGCGCGGCGGCGATGGCCACCACCGTGCGCTGGACGGGGGTGGCTGTCGCCAGGGGCCGGCGTACGTCGATGCCGAGGCCGAACCGTTCGACGAGGGCGGTCGTGCGCCGCTCCATCTCCGGCCAGCGGATGTTGCCGAGGGCAGTGCGGGCGAAGCCGTGGCTGAGCGCGAGGTTGTCGATGGCGCTCAACTCGCCCACCAGCCCCAGCTCCTGGTGGACGAAGCGGAGCCGGTCGTGCCGGGATGCCGTGACCTGGCCGAGGTCGAAGGACTCACCGTCGAGTTCGGCCACCGCACCCGGCTCCGCGTGGTGGTACCCGGCGAGGATCTTGATGAGGGTGGACTTGCCCGAGCCGTTGGGTCCGATCAGGGCGTGGATCTCGCCGGGCGCCACCTCGAGGTCGACGTCGTCCAGGGCCTGGGTGCCGCCGAATCTCTTCGACAGGGCGGCCACCCGCAGCACCGGGCCGGTCAACTCAGTCCCCACAGCGCCTTGAACTGCGCCTGGTAGTCCTCGACGATCGGGAAGTCGCCGTCGGCCGAGGGCAGGTTGTCCTTGGTGACGAGCAGGTTGGGCAGGGCCGCCTGCTGGTCCACATCCATGGACTGGCCGGTGAAGTGCCGGGCCAGCGCGTCGGCCTGGAGCCAGGCCGTCTCGTGGGAGTTCAGTGCCATCGCGCCGTCGGTGAGACCGCTCTGGATGTACTGGTAGTTCTGTGCGTCACCGACGTTGACGACGATGTGCTTGCCGGTGACGCCGGCGGTCTTCAGCGCGGCCGGCACACCCACGTTGAGCAGGCCCAGGGAGAACACGACATGGGTCACCTTCGGGTGCGACCGGAGGTACGACACCACGCGGTCCGGCATGTCCTTGCCCACCGAGGTGATCGGCACGTCGACGTTGTCCAGCGCGCAACCGGCGCACCACTCCTTGTACTTGGCCGCGAAGGCGTCCTTGACCGGCTTGAGGATCGTGTAGGCCGGAAGGTCGAAGTAGACGGTGTTCGCCTTTGCGCCGCTGTTCGACACCACCCATGAAGCGAGCATCTCGCCCTGGACACCCACGTCGTCCGGCCCGTTCTTCAACAGGGAGATGCCGTCACCCAGCACGTCGTCGGCGTTCGACTGGATGACGGGGATGCCGGCGGCCTTCAGCTGGGCCAGCTGCTTGGCGTAGACGGCACGAGGGAAGCCGGAGGCGATGACGGCGTCCGGCTTGTCGCGCAGGGCCTGCTCGTAGGCGGCCTGGACGGACTCCGGGGTGCCCTGGGTGGCGATCTGCCTCACCTGCCAGCCGAGTTCCCCGGCGGCCTCCGTGAAGAAGTCGGCGAGGTCCTTGCAGGACTGGACGCCGCAGAGGATGAAGTCGATCTTCTTGCCCTTGGGGATCGCCTTGCCGACGGGCTGGGTCACGGAGATCGTGGCCGGGCGCTCGGAGTACTTCGCCAGGGCCGCGCGGGCCGCCGTCAGGCCGGGGGAGCCGGGCGCCGCCGCCTGTGCCGAGTCGGCGGCCGGAGTGGTGCCGCCGCCGCACGCCGCCAGGGCGAGCAGGGAGGCGGCGGGGACGATCGCGGTGAGGGCGCGGCGGACCGCGCGACGGGGTCTGGAACTCATCGTTGAGTACTCCCGAGGTGTGTCGCCTGTGCTGCCGTGCCCCGCGTCGCTTCCGCGTTGTGTGCGTCCGCGGCGGTCGGCTTCGGTCAGGCGGATTGATTCCGTGGTGCCCCGGGCGGGAACGCCGCCGCGGTGCCGGGCCGGGACGGACAGAGATCGTCCCAGGACGAGAAACTTATGAGGCACTACAGCCCCAAGTGGGTCGGAGTGTGACATGACCCAGCGGGCTTGGGGAGAGGGTCGCCGCAAGAAATTCCCGGAGCACGTTGTAATCGGGCGGTGACCTCGGAATGTGCGTGGCTCCATCACCGGCGCGAGTGTTGCTCCTGGCCTCGACTGGTAACTACACTCACTCTAAAGTTTCTGCTGGAGGAGAGATGATGGACGAAACATCGGAGCCGGCCACAGCGCGGTGCCCCGGGCCCAGCGTCCAGGACTACCTCGACCAGGACAGCCGCCCCGTTCCCCCCGCCCTGAGGTACGAGCGCAACGACCACCTCGGCAGCGAGGACATCGACCACGCCCGCTTCACGTCCCGCGAGTGGGCCGAGCGCGAGATGCGGCAGGTCTGGCGGCGCGTCTGGCAGTTCGCCTGCCTGGAGAGCGAGATACCCGAGGTCGGCGACCACGAGGTCTACGAGATCGGCGACGACTCCCTCATCGTCGTCCGCACGGCTCCCGAGGAGATCCGCGCCTACGTCAACGTCTGCCTGCACCGAGGGCGCAAACTGCGCACGAGCGGCGGCAACGTCGGCGAGTTCCGCTGCTCCTTCCACGGCTTCGCCTGGAACCTCGACGGCACCATGCAGTCCCCGCCCTGCGCCTGGGACTTCCCGCACGTCACCCCGGAGAAGTTCGCCCTCCCCGAGGCCCAGGTGGCCACCTGGCGCGGCTTCGTCTTCATCAACATGGACCCGTACGCCGAGTCCTTCGACAGCTACCGCGGCACCTTCGACGACTACTACATCTGGCCGCTGGAGAACCGCTACAAGTCGCTGCACATCGCCAAGGTGCTGCCCTGCAACTGGAAGGTCGCGCAGGACGCGTTCATCGAGTCCTTCCATGTGATCGCCACCCACCCGCAGATGCTGCCGTGGCTCGCCGACGCCAACTCGCAGTACGACGTCATGGCGGACCAGCCGAACTGGAACCGGATGATCAACATCCAGGGCGCGCCGAGCCCCCACGTGGCGGACTCCGTCACGGAGGAGGACGTCCTGGAGACCTTCTACGACTCCCGCGCGTTCTACGCCGCTGCCCAGGGCCGTGACCTGGTGATGCAGGAGGGCGACGAAATGCCGGCGATCCCGCCCGGCGGCACCGCCCGCCAGGTCCTCGCCGAGCGGATGCGCGCGCAACTGGCGGCCACCTCGACGCAGGACTTCTCGAAGACTCCGGACACCGAACTGCTGGATGCCATCAACTACTTGCTGTTCCCCAACTTCAACCCCTGGGGCGGCGCCAAGTCGAACATCATCTACCGGTTCAGGCCCAACGGACTCGACCCCGACTCCTGCACCGCCGAGATCATCTTCATGTCGTCCCCGAAGCAGCCCGGCGAGTTCCCGCCCCCGGCGAAGATCCGCTGGGTTCCGGAGGACATGCTCTTCGCCGACATCCCCGAACTGGGCGTCCTCGGACCCGTCTTCGACCAGGACTGCGAGAACCTGCCGTACGTCCAGCAGGGCCTGAAGGCGATGCGCAAGCCGGGCATCACCCTGGCCAACTACCAGGAGAGCCGCATCCGCCACTTCAACCGGACGCTCGACCAGTGGATGGACAGGTGACCCACCGGGTGGCGGTCAGACCCTCCGGCGTCGAGCTCGAAGTCCTCGACGGCGAGGACCTGTTCACCGCCGCCCAGCGGCTCGGCTACCGCTGGCCGACCGTCTGCGGCGGCAAGGGCACCTGCCGTACCTGTTTCGTCCAGGTCGAGGAGGGCGCGGAGAACTGTTCCCCGGTGGGCCCGCTGGAACGCGAGGGCATCGAGGCCCTGCGCAGGCCGGTGGACGGCCTGACCCGGCTCGCGTGCCGGCTCCGGGTCGAGGGCCCGGTGACCGTGACCAAGCGCGGCGTACGCCGCCGAGTGCAGGAGTGAGTGAGACCCCATGCCCAAGCAAGTGACCCACCCGCTGACCGGGCATGTGTACCGGCTCACCGAGGACGGACTGGTCGAGGTGACCGACCCCAGGACCGGGGCGCAGGGCGTCTTCGACTTCCAGGCCCGATGGCAGTCGGGCGAACTGCGCCACGCCGACCTCCAGATGGCCGGCTGGGTCGGCCGCCTCGCCCAGCGGCGTACGACCGAGCAGCCGGAGCAGTGAACCCGTGACGCCCCGAACCACCCGGGTGGTCTGCCTGGTGCGCCGGCCCGACGGACAACCGCTCCCCACCGACTTCGCCGTCGAGGAACGCCCACTGCCGCCTCTGGGGGAGGGGCAGTTGCTCGTGCGCAACCTCTACATGAGCGTCGACCCGTCCATGCGCGGGCGCCTGGAGAGCACCGAGAAGCACTACACGCACAACTTCACCCCGGGCTCGCCGCTCGACGGCCGTGCCCTCGGGGTGGTGGAGGAGAGCCGCTGCGCCTCGGTGCCGGCAGGCACGTACGTACGCCATCAGCTCGGCTGGCGGGAGCGGTCCGTGCTGGACGCGGCGGACACCGACGGCGCCGGTCGCATCGACCCCGGACTCGCCCCGCTGCCGACCTGGTTGGGCCTGCTCGGCCAGACCGGCTTCACCGCGTACGTGGGCCTGACCCGGATCGCGGAACTGCGTCCGGGCGACACCGTCTTCGTATCGGCGGCGGCCGGCGCCGTCGGTACCGCCGCCGGTCAGTTCGCATGGCTGCTGGGGGCGGACCGCGTCATCGGGACCGCCGGCGGGCCGGACAAGTGCGCCCTGCTGGTGAAGGAGTTCGGCTACGACGCAGCCGCGGACTACCGTGCCGAGCCGGTCCGCGAGGCGCTGGCCCGGCTGGCGCCCGACGGCATCGACGTCTACTTCGACAACGTCGGCGGCGAGCAACTCGCCGCCGCCCTGCACGCGTTGCGCACCGGCGGACGGGTCGCCCTGTGCGGCATGATGTCGCAGTTCGGCGGCGACCGGCGGAGCGCCGACATCAACCAGCTGATCCAGGCGGTCCTCAAGCGGCTGACACTGCGCGGCTTCATCGTCCGCGACCACGACGACCTGCGGCCGGAGTTCGAACAGCGGGTCGCGGGCTGGCTCGCCGAGGGCCGGATCACCGCGCGCGAGACGGTCGTGGACGGCCTGGAGAACGCCGCGGATGCCCTGTTGTCCCTGCTCGGCGGAGGCAACGTCGGCAAGATGCTGGTGCGGCTGGGTGACTGAAACGGAAACGGCGCCCCCGTCGGGGGCGCCGTTTCAGCGCATGGGTTCAGCGCATGGGCCGGGACTCGGCGACCGTGTGGACCTCCAACGAGACGCCCACCCGGGTCAGCCCGGCCGACGCCGCCCTGAACTCCCTGATGTGCGGGGTGGCGAAGTGCTCGTCGAGAGCCTGTTGCGAGACCCACCGCTCGTACACCCGGATGCGCCGCTCTTCGCCGGGATCCGCCGTCATGGCGTAGTCGAGACAGCCCGGCTCCATCTCGCGGGTCCGGTGACCCAGTGCGACGAGATGGCCCAGCATCGCGTCGCGGTCGCCGGGCTCGTAGTCCATCCAGCCGGCGACGATGATTTCCTCAACCACGGGAGTCACGGGTTTCCTTTCGCGGTCGTGACCGCGGGCCCGCCGCTGATGGGGAGACAGCGACGGGCCCGCGGCGTTTCAACTGCCGAGCGGCGCCGGGACACTGTCCACGGTGACCGTGCCCCGCTCTCCGTCGACGGTGATCACCATGCCGTCCCGCAGCCGTCGCGTCCCGCTCTCGACGGAGATCACGGCCGGGATGCCCAGCTCACGGCAGACCACCACGGCGTGGCTGTTGAGCGCGCCCACGTCCACGACGGCCGCACCCGCGACCAGGAACAGGGGAGTCCAGGCCGCGTCCGTGATCGGCGCCACCAGCACCTCGCCGGGCTCCAGCGCCTCGCACGAGGCCGGGTCGGTGACCACCCGCACCCTGCCGGTGTACGTGCCGTGGCTGCCGCCCACACCCCCGAGCACCTCACCCTCGGCTGCCGCCGGGGCCCGCTCCGCGGCGCGGCGCGGCCAGGTGTCGATCTCGGTCCGCGTGTCGTCGGCGACGAAGAACGGCGGCTCCAGCTCGTGCAGGCCCGCGTACTCGTCCAGCCGCCGCGCGATCACGGGGGCGAAGATCTCCGGGGCGGCGACATAGTCGTCGAGTTCGGTGTCCAGCAGCATCATCACGTCCTCGGGCCGGGCGAAGAGCCCCGCCTCGACACCGCGGCGACCGAGTTCCCGTACGGCCATGCGGATCTCGTTGACGACGGTGACGCAGTTCGCCTTGGTGCGCTCGCGGGCCGGGATCCACACCTGGGAGGCGTGCATGCCGGCGTCGAACATGGGCTGCGCGTCCTCGGGCAGCGCGGCCCGGATCTCCCGCGCCGTCCGCTCACGCCCCTCGGCCAGCCGCGTCCGGCGGGCGGCCGGGGAGTCGTCGTCGGGGCTGTGCCGGATCCGGTCGACCAGGGCCAGCGCCTGGACGGGCGCCGCCTCCCAGGACAAGGCATGGATGTCCCACTCGTTGGGGCCGCGGTCGCCGGACTCCGCCAGGAACTCCTCGAAGGAGTCCCGGAACGCCTTCACGTCGCCGGTCGCGGTGTCGAGCGCCTGCTCCACCGCGGCCGGACCCCGGTCGAACAGCGCGGTCAGCTCGGCCGAGGCCGCCACCTGGCGGGACAGCGTCCACAGCCCGGTCGAGGGGGAGGCGGAGTCGACGTCGCCGAGACCGCCGATCAGGTCGAGCATGGCGCCGGGGCGGTCCACGCCCGCGCACAGCGGGCCGAGGATCGCCGGTCCGACGGAGGCGGGCAGTGACGATTCGACGTGCCGTTGGAAGGTCGTCTCCACCTCGTCCAGCAACGACCGTGCGTGCGCCACCAGTTCGGCGTCCGACAGCCGCGTCAGGTCGGGGCGCGAGCGGCGCAGGGCGCGCAGCCGGTCCCGGTCGGCGTCCGCTTCCGGAAAGCCGGCCTGGCCGAGCATCCGCTGAAGCGTTCCGCCCGCCTTGGCGGTCAGCTCCTCGTCCTGGTCGTCCGGGTGCGCCACGTAGACCGGCGTGTCGGAGCGCTGTCCGACGAAGGCCGTGTCGATCTGGTCCGCCGTCTGACCCATACGGATGCCGAACAGCCGCATGTGGGACAGGTTCAGGTAGAAGTAGCCGCCGAACATCCCGACGAACGGCGGCCGGGGACCGGCCACCTCCTCGTCGCGGTAGATGCCGAAACCGACGAAGCCGTTGCGCCAGCCCTGCAGCCCGCGCCCCCAGACCAGGGTCCAGCCCAGCGGGCTGGCGGGCTCCGGCAGGGTCTCGCCCGCGTTGGCCCGGGTGTAGTGCGGCAGCCGCTCACTGCGCTGCCAGTCCGTGATCCAGCTCTTCATGACCGAGATCTCCCGCTGTCCGTACCCGTGTCTGCGACTGAGCCTGCGACTGCCCGTCCGCCGCCTACCACTGGGCCGTGCCGCCGTCGACGCTGATCAGCGTGCCGGTGATACCCGCCCCCGCCTCGCTCGCGAGCAGCGAGGCGACCGCCGCGACCTGCTCCACGGTGGTGATCTGCTTGGTGGCGGCATGCTCGGCGAACCGGCCCAGCCACTCCTCGTACGAGATGCCCTCGGCCTCCGCCGCGGCGGGGCCCGCGGCCCGCATGAGGTCGGTGTCGACGGCGCCGGGACAGATGGCGTTGCAGGTGATGCCCTGGGTGCCGTACTCGAAGGCGGTCGCCTTGGTCAGGCCGTGGATGGCGTGCTTGTTGGTGATGTAGTGGCTGATCGCGGGCTTGTTGGCCTGCTTGCCCTCCACCGACGAGATGTTGATGATGCGGCCCCAGCCGCCTTCCAGCATCTTCGGCAGCGCCCGGCGGGTGCCGTAGAAGTAGCCGTTGACGTTCAGGTTGAGGGCGTCGTGCCATGCCTCGTCGCTGAGCTGGTGGATCGGGGCGAAGCCGGAGCTGCCGCCCACGTTGTTGACCCAGATGTCGAGCCTGCCGAAGCGCTCGGCGGCGAAGTCGGCGAGGCCCTCGATGTCCTCCTGGCTGTTGGCGTCGCAGGGGTGGAAGACGGCCCGGTCCCCGGCGCCCATCTCCTCCAGGGCCTGCTTGCCCTTGATCTCCGAACGGCCGCTGACGACGACCGTCGCGCCGTCGGCCAGGAAGGCCTCGGCGATGGCGCGTCCGATACTGCGCGTGCTGCCCGTGATCACCGCGACACGTCCGTCGAGGCTGCCCGTAGCCACCATGGTGTTCTCCCGCGAGTCTTGTTGGTTGCTCACCTGGCGGCTCTGGCGGCTGCTGTGTCGCTACTGTCCAGGTGTCGGTGAATGGTGCGGTGGAAGTGCTGGAGCCCGGGCTCGTTGCGTCCGAAGACGAAATCGGTCCCCTCCAGGGCCTTCAGACCCTGCTGGACTCCGTAGGTGGTCGCGTAGTCCTCGTCACGGACCACCTCGTGGAACCACTCGCCGAACCGGTCGGCGGCATGGCGTTCTTCCTCGGTGACCGCAGGCTCCCGCAGCAGGATGATCTGCTGGGTCACCGACTCCGTCGCCGTCCGGGGGAGCACCAGGGAGACCGCGATCTTCTGGCGCCAGCCGCCGGCGATCGCGAGGCCCGGGAAGAGCCAGTAGATGGGGCCGACACAGTCCCCGGGATCGCGCTGGTCCGGCGGCAGCTCGACCGCCTGCGCGATGGGGCGCAGGGCCGGTGCGATGCGCTGATGGGGGCCCCAGGTGTCGTGGGCCATCATGTTGGAGAGGTTCGTCTCGAACACCGTCTTCGGGTGCAGCGAGGCGAAGTGGTACGTCTCCAGATACCCGTCGAGGGTGACCTTCCAGTTGGGACTGGTCAGCTCGCCGGTCGAGTAGTGGTGGCACTCCGCCATCCGGAGGCCCTCCAGCAGCGGCAGCAGATCGCCCAGCCAGGCGTCCAGGTCGGGCTCGGCCGCCGGGTCGAGCGAGACGAAGACGATCCCCGCGCGCTCCCCGGCCGGGAGCCTGATCAGGCTGCGGCCCTCGCGCGGAACCTCGCCGAAGGTCTTCTCGGCGTACACACCGCGCAGCTCGCCGGCCAGGTCGTAGGACCAGGAGTGGTACGGGCAGGTGAGCCGCTTCGACACCCCGCAGCCGGGTTCGAGAAGCTTGGCCCCCCGGTGCCGGCAGGCGTTGATCATCGCGTGCACGGCGCCCTGCCGGTCACGGGTGATCAGCACGGGGATGCCGAGCACGTCGATCGCCTTGTAGGTGTTCGGCCCGGGAAGCTCGCAGGACATGGCGAGGGGCAGCGGGACGCTGCGGTGGACGGCGTCCGTCTCGCGCCGCCAGCGGTCGGCGTCGAGGTAGTTGGCCACGGGTTCCGTCCACTGGCCGGCCGCCTCGTGCGTGGTGTTGTCGCGGTAGTGCGCCATCACGCGCTCGACGAGCTCGGCCGCCTCCCGCCGCATCGCCTCGGACGCCGCGTCGGTGGACCGGTCCCGGCTGATCCACGACGAGTACTCGGGGGTGGCGGGGGCGGACGGGGCCGCGACCGGCGGCCTGCGCTCGGTGCCTGCTTCCCGAATCTCCGGTGAACTGGTCTGGACCACGATGTCCTCACAATCCTCCCAGCCGCGAGCCGGCGACCGGCTTCGGAATGCGACAGCTGGGTTGTGTCCGAAACGACAACAGGACTTAGTGTGCTCTGTCAATAGAAAGTGTCGAAGTTGCCGCTCGGTGTCCCGTGGGGGTGGGTGTGATGGTCATGACCCGGCCGTTCGAGGTGGGTGTGGTGGTGCGGGACCTGGAGCGGATGGAACGCTTCTACTGCGATGTCATCGGCTGTCACGCCGAGCACCGCTCGCGCATTCCGGACTCCATCGGCGGCCCGGCCGGGCTCGGCGGCGAGCTGACGGTGGTCTGGTTGCGGGTGCCCTCCGGGGGGTGCGTCAAGTTGATCCTTCCCCGGTCGGCCCCGGTGTCGGCGGATGCGGCGCCCTGGTCGGCCGGGCGTCCCGGGCTGTCGTATCTCACGTTCCATCTCGACGACATGGGCCCGGTGTTGGCGGCGCTGCCGGCGGCGGGTGCCCGGCCGCTGTCGGATCCGGTCGTCGTCCTGGCGCGCGGCCGGAGGGTCAGCTTCTGGGCGGATCCGGAGGGCAACGCCGTGGAGTTGGTGGACGCCCGGGGCGGCAACCCGGACCCGGGGCATAGTAATTAGAGATGCTCTTCAGTAAGGTGCCCCAAGCTGGTTACTGTAGACCAGCACAAGTAAGTCCGATTGCTTGGCAACCTCCCTCGGACGAAGGGGCGGACGATGGCTCAACGAGCGTCAACGGCGTCGAAGAAATCCCCGCAGGTCAGCCCAGAGGTCGGCTCGGTCGGCCCGCAGGTCGTCAAGGACCTGCACGAGCGCATGGTGCGCATCCGGCTGTTCGAGACCGAGGCGGGAAAGCTCATGGAAGCGGGAAAACTCCCCGGCTTCCTGCACCTGTATGTCGGCCAGGAAGCCGTGGCCGCCGGCGTCATGGCCGCCCTGCGCGACGACGACCAGATCACCTCCACCCACCGAGGCCACGGACACGCCGTCGCCAAGGGCGTGGGCTTCCGCGAGATGTACGCCGAGCTGTACGGCCGGGTCACCGGCGCCTGCCTCGGCCGCGGCGGCAGCATGCACATCAACGACCTGAAACGCGGCATGCTCGGCGCCAACGGCATCGTCGGGGCAGGCGTCCCGATCGCCGTCGGCGCGGCCTTCGCCGCCCGCTACAAGGGCGAGGACAACGTCGCCGTCACCTTCTTCGGCGACGGCGCCACCAACATCGGCGCCTGGCACGAAGGCGCCAACATGGCCGCGATCCTCGGCCTGCCCGTCGTATTCGTCTGCGAGAACAACGGCTACGCCGAGTTCACCCCGCAGTCCGGACACATGCTGCTCACCGACGTCGCCGACCGGGCCGCCGCCTACGGCATGCCCAGCGTCATCGTCGACGGCATGGACGCGGTCGCCGTCCACCGCGCCGCCGCCGAAGCCGTCGAGCGGGCCCGGCGCGGCGAGGGCCCGATGATGATCGAGGCCAAGACCTACCGCTTCTTCGACCACCAGGGCGTCAAGGGCCTGCGCCATCCCTACCGCTCGGACAAGGAGGTCGCCGAGTGGAAGACCCGCGACCCCATCGACCTGATCGAGGCCCGTGCGGTCGCCGACGGCACCGCGACCCGCGCGGAACTGGACGACGTATGGCGGCGCACGCGCGACGAGATCGCCGACGCCATCGCGTACGCCGAGGCGAGCCCGCTGCCAGACCCCGCCGACCTGCTGCTCAACGTCTATTCAGGATGACCGCCATGACTGCCATGACCACCACCACCGAGGCACCGGCCGTCGCCACGCGCAAACTCACCTACGTCAAAGCCTTCAACGAGGGCCTCGCGCAGGCCATGCGCGAGGACGAGAACGTCTTCGTCGCCGGCGAGGACGTCGCCGGATACGGCGGCGTCTTCCGTATGTTCGACAACCTGCTCGACGAGTTCGGGCCCCGCCGCATGATCGACACCCCGATCTCCGAGGCGGCCCTGGTCGGCCTCGGCGTGGGAGCCGCCGCCCGGGGTCTGCGTCCTGTCGTCGACCTGATGTTCATGGACTTCATCGGCGTCTGCCTCGACCAGATCGTCAACCAGGCGGCGAAGATGAAGTACATGTTCGGCGGCGGGCTGTCCGTGCCGCTCACCATCACCACCGCCTCCGGCGCGGGCCTCGGTGCCGCCGCCCAGCACAGCCAGAGCCTGGAGGCCTGGCTGGCCCACGTGCCCGGCCTCAAGGTGGTGATGCCGAGCGATGCGTACACCGCCAAGGGCCTGACCGTCTCGGCCATCCGGGACGACAACCCGGTCGTCGTCATGCTCAACAAGGTCCTGCTCGGCAGCAGCGGCGAGGTGCCCGAGGAGATCTACGGCATCCCGCTGGGCCAGGCGCACACCGCGCGCCAGGGCTCCGACGTCACGGTGATCGCCCTCGGCCGCATGGTGGGGGAGGCCCTCGCGGCGGCTGACGAACTCGCCGCCGAGGGTGTGGAGATCGAGGTGATCGACCCCCGCACCGTGCAACCCCTGGACACCGAGACGATGTTCGCCTCCGTCCGCCGTACCAACCGGGTGCTCGTGGTGCACGAGGCCGTCACCTTCGGCGGGCTCGGGGCGGAGATCGCCGCCCAGATCCAGGACGTCGTCTTCGACTACCTGGACGCGCCGGTCCTGCGCATCGGCGCCCCCTTCTCCCCGGTTCCCTTCTCCCCGGTCCTGGAGAAGGCGTACGTGCCCGATCGCGCCCGCATCGCCCAGGGCTGCCGGCGTCTCCTCGAAAGGTCGTGACCGACGTGGCGGTCGAGGTTCTGCTGCCGAAGATCGGCCTGACCATGCAGGAAGGCACGATCGACGAATGGCTGGTGCCCACCGGCGCGGCCGTCGCGGAGGGCGACGCGCTGTTGCGGCTGGCCACCGACAAGGTCGACGTCGATGTAGAGGCGGAGGCCGGAGGACTGTTCCACCCGGTGGCCCCGGCGGGGGCCACCCTGCCGGCCGGGGCTCTCATCGGCTGGCTGCTGGCCGAGGGCGAGCAGCCTCCGGACCCGGGGGGTACGCCGATGCCCGCCGGGTCCGGGCCCGGCACGGCTACGGCCGCGGAGCCCGCCCTGAACGGGGGCGCTGCGGGTACCGCCGCCGTGTCTGCCCTCGGCGGCGGTGCGGGTACGGGCGTCCTGCCTGCCTTCACCCGCACCGGCGCGGCCCCCGGCATCGGCGATGCCGGCGCGGCGCGCTCCGTCAACGGCACCGGTGGCCGGCTGCTGTCCTCACCCAACGCCCGGCGCGTCGCCGTGGCCGCCGACGTCGACCTCACCGCCGTACGTGGCACGGGACCGGGCGGCCGGATCGTCTCCGAGGACGTGGAGGAGTTCCTCGCGGCCGTCCCCGACGACATGGTCGCGTCTGTCCCGCAGGGCGGTACCCCCACCTCTCCGCTGGTCCGCAAGCTGGCGAAGGAACGGGACATCGACCTCTCCGAGGTGAACGGCACCGGGCCGGGCGGCCGGATCCGCCGGTCCGACCTCGACGCCGTCACGCCGGCGCCTGTTCGCCGGAACGCGGCGGCGGCTCCTCAGGCCGGCGACGTCCTTCCGCTCACCGGAATGCGCGGCACCATCGCCCGCAGGATGCACGCCAGCCTCCAGGAGATGGCACAGCTGACGCACGGCTACGAGGTGCGGATGGACGCGGTGGTGTCTCTGCGGGACCAGCTCAAGGAGGAGTGGGCCGACAGCGACCTGCCGGTGCCCAGCCTCAACGACTTCCTGCTGAAGGCCGCCGCCCTGGCCCTGCGCGAGCACCCACTGCTCAACGCGACGGTGCGGGAGGTCGGCGTCCATCTGCTCGACGGCATCCACCTGGGCTTCGCGGTGGCCGTCCCGGGCGGCCTCATGGTCCCCGTGATCGAGGACGCGGTGGCGCTGCCGCTGCCCGGGATCGCCCGCCGGTCGAGGGCCCTGGCCGAGGCCGCGCGCGAGGGGCGGATCTCCCCGGCCCAGCTGGAAGGGGCCACCTTCACCGTCACCTCGCTCGGCGGATACGGCGTCGACTTCTTCACCCCCGTGATCAACCCCGGCAATGTCGCGATCCTCGGGGTGGGCAGGCTCAGGGACGGCGTCGAGTGGGTGGACGACAGGCCGCTGCGAACACGGGTGCTCACCCTGAGCCTCACCTTCGACCACCGTGCCGTCGACGGGGCGCCGGCCGCCGAGTATCTGCGCACGGTCGGTGAGTTGCTGAGCAAGCCCCTTCGCCTGCTGGTGTGATCCGAGGTCTGTGGGGCCTACGAGAACTGTGAGATCACGAGGCCTGTGTGGCCGGGTCGGCGATCCGCTCCGCGAGCTCGCCGACCTCGCGGACGAAGGAACGGTGCCCCAGCGACCGGTAGACGTCGTCGCCCCGGACCTGCGAGATCGCCGCGGTCTCCAGCAGCGCCAGCAGGCCCAGGCCGATCACCGCCGCCTCGGCGTCGGAGACGGAACCGCGGGCCTTGCGGATCAACCGCACCAGCTCGTCCAGCAACTCCGTACGGCTCTCCTGGCGCAGGGCCTCCGAGTCCTGGCTCATACCGGCCGACGACACGAAGAACACGGTGGCGGCGGACCGGTGCTCGCCCAGCCAGGCCAGCAGCGTGGTGACGGACGCTCCGATGTCCGAGCCGGGCTCGTGGGCCTGCGTGATCGCCTGCAACTGCTCGCGCAGCGCGCCGGCGAACGCCCGCATGGCCGCCGCAAGGATCTGGTCCTTGGAGGAGAAGTGGTAGTACACCGCCGCAGAGGTCATCTCGGCACGGGCGGCGATGTCGGCCACCGTCACCTCGTCCGGCGACTGCGTGGCGAACAGCTCCGTGGCCGCCTCGATCACCCACTGCTTGCGCGAGGGGCGGTGAGCTGCGCGGGTTCCGGATGTCGTCATGCTGTCAAGTATGCCGGGATCCCGGTGCCCCAGAGACCAACACGCAGCAGGAATTATGCGGATGGACGGCCGGAGTTACTGGATACACTGATCAGTACGCAGGGCCCACGGACGCGGGGTTCGCGCCAGTCGGCAGGGAGCATGATGGCCACCACGAAGAACGGCAAGCAGCCCGCCCACCGACCCTCGCGGCGGCAGCACATCATCACCGCCGCCGTACGGGTGTTCGGCCGTAACGGCTTCGCGGAGACCAGCATCCAGGACATCGCCGACGAGGCCCAGGTGGTACCCACGGCCGTCTACTACCACTTCGACGGCAAGGAGGAGCTGCTCGAACTCGCCATGCGCCGGGTCTTCGACCAGCTCAACGCGGTCGTGGAGGTGGCCCGGCCGGAGTCCGAGCCGGGTGACGCGGAGGGTCTGGTCCGCGTCATCGACGCCGTGTGGGAGTGGGTGGAGCAGAACCCGGACGAGGCCCGGCTCTACCAGGTCCAGATGGCCTCCGCCAACGGCAGCGTCAAGGTGCTGCGGGACGAGTTCGAGCAGCGGCACATCCAGCGCGGCTACGACTATCTGCCCGAGGGCACCACGCGCAGCCCCCGGGCGGCGAAGGCCCGGCACGCGGCCCAGGCGCTCGCGGTCCGTACCTTGATCAGTACGACCATGCTGGTCACTGCCCTGAGGGCGGAGGGCGGACCGCTGTCCAAGCTGCCCTCCCGGTCCGTTCTGGAGGCGGTCAGGGAACTGGCGCTGCGCATCGTCGCCGCCGAGCAGAAGCCGACACAGCCGACACAGCCGACACAGCCGAAGCAGCTGGTTCAGTCGGTGGAGTCGGCCACGTCACGGAGCTGAGACGGTTCACCAGGGCAGCGGCCCGCGGTCGGCGAACAGCCCGCCCGTCGTCCCGTCGCCCTCGGGAAGGGTCGCCAGCCAGACCGGGGTGTCCGCACCCTCCTCCGGCCCGCGCGGGGCGGACGGGCCGCCCATGCCGCTGCGGGTCCAGCCGGGGTCGGCGGCGTTGACCAGGACCCCCGTGCCGGCCAGTTCGGCCGCGAGCATCCGGGTCAGTGCGTTGAGCGCCGTCTTGGAGATCCGGTAGGCGGGGTGCCGGCCGGAGTCCATCAGCGTCAGCGAACCGTACGAGCTGGTGAGGTTCACGACCCGGCCGTAGCCGGCTTCCACCATGCCCGGGACGACGGCCTGTGCCACGCGCCAGGCGCCGGTGAGGTTCGTGTCCAGGGTCGCGCGCAGGATGTCCTCGTCGACGTACGGGGGTCGCAGGTCCCCGTCCAGGGACACTCCCGCGTTGTTCACGAGGACGTCGATCCCGCCGGTCAGCTCCCGTGCCTCGCGGACCGCGTCCCTGACGCTCGTCGCGGAGGTCACGTCCAGGGCCAGCGGCAGTGCCGCCGGGCCGATGGCGCGGCACGCCTCCTCGGTCGCCTTACGTTGTCGCGCCCCGATCAGGACTCGCAGTCCCCGGTCCGCGAGCTGTCGGCCGATCTCCAGGCCGATGCCGCGTGCCCCGCCGGTCACCAGCGCGGTTCTGCCACCTTGCCGCATGTTTCGCCGCCGCCTCTCACACCGTCAGGACCGAGCAGGCGCTGATGCCGGGCGCCCCGTACACATGGGTGAAGCCCACCCGGGGCGCGCCCGGTACCTGCACACCGGGCGCACGGCCCTGCAACTGCCGTACGACCTCGTGGAACTGACGCAGCCCGGAGGCGCCGACAGGCTCGCCGCCGGCCAGACAGCCGCCGTCGGTGTTGACCGGTACGCGGCCCGTGGGGTCGGTGGCCCCGGAGGCCAGCAGTTCCTCCTGCTCGCCGTGGCCGCACAGTCCGGTCTCCGCCAGGTGGATCAGTTCCGAGCCGCTGTCGGTGTCCTGCAACTGGGCGACCTGTACGTCGGCGGGCCGTACCCCCGCCGAGCGGAAGGCCGCCTCCGCGGCGTCGACGCTGGGGCTGCGGTGCGGTCCCGGTGGCAGCCAGGGCGAGAACACCTCGAACGAACCGAACCGCCGGGTCCGGAAGGCCAACGACGCCAGCCTGACCGGGCGTTCGCACAGGTCGAACGCCCGGTCGCCGAGCGCGAGCACCAGCGCCGCCGCGCCCTGCCCCGGCGAACAGAACATGTACTGGGTGAGCGGGGGACTGACCTCGGCGGAGTCCAGGATCTCCTGCTCCGTCAGCGGCTTGCGCCGCCAGGCCAGGGGGTGGTCGGAGCCGTTGCGGAAGGCCCGCGCGGCGACCGTCGCCAGCGCCCGCTCCGAGATCCCGTGCTCGTACAGGTACCGCTGGGTCTTGAGCGCGAAGAACTGCGTCGTGAGCATCATGCCGGTCTCGGCGTACCAGTCGCCCAGGCCGTAGCGGGCGGCGGACACGTGGAACGCGCCCCGCTCGTGCTTGTCGAACCCCACCGCCAGTCCCAGGGAGGCCTCGCCGGCGCGCAGCGCGTTGGCCACGGCGAGCACGGTGGAGGCACCGGTCGCGCAGCCGTTCTGCACATTGACGAACGGCACTCCGGTCAGGCCCAGTCGGCCCACCAGTGTGTCGGGCTTGCCGGACACGTCGGAGCCGCCGGCCGCGTAGCCGATGTCCTCCCAGCCGACACCGGCGTCGGCGAGTGCCTCGCGCACCGCACGCTCGGCCATGTCCATTCCGGTGACGCTCTCGTCGCGGCCGAAGGGATGCATCCCGCAGCCGACCACGTACACGTCGTCGGGCCCGCTCATCGCTCACCGTCCGGCTCCGGGCGGAACGCGAAGGTCATCACGTCGGTTCCCTCCTCGTCCCGGTACGCGGGCACCGTGGTCAGCCGGACCGGCAGACCGATCCGGATCTCGGGGCGCGGCACCGCGAGCCGCGCCTCCACCAGCACCTCACCGAGGTCCACATAGCCCACGTGGTACGGCCGGTGGCCGCCGGCCGGCGGTCGGTACGGCGGTTTCGGCGGGAACGTCTGGAGCGTCCACGACCAGACCCGCCCGCTCACCGGCAGCACGTGCGCGGCCATGGTCCCGTCCGGACACCTGGGGCACGAGTTCTGCCGGGGGAAGACGACAGTCGCGCATGCGGAGCAGCGGGCGCCCGTGAGTCGCGGTGGATCCCCGCCGTCGTACTCGCCGTTCTCGAACAAGGACTCGTCGATGAGCCTGGTGGTCATGCCGTTCCGCCTTCCACGACGTCACCAGGCCAGCAGCCCGGCCAGCCGTTCACGATGGTGTGCGGCGCCGCCCAGCAGGACCGCGTCGGACTGGGCACGCCGGAAGTACAGGTGCGCGTCGTGTTCCCAGGTGAAGCCCATCCCGCCGTGGAGCTGCACGCACTCGGCGGCGACGGCGACGAACGCCTCGCCGCACCATGCCTGTGCCACCGCGGCCGCCTCGGCCAGCGCCTGTGGCGAGCCGTCCGTCCGGACCGCGCGCACCACGGCCGACCGGGCGGCCTCGACCTGGAGGAGCATGTCGGCGCAGGCGTGCTTGACCGCCTGGAAGCCGCCGATCGCCCTGCCGAACTGGGTACGGTCGCGCACATGGGCCACCGTCATGTCCAACGCGGCCTGTGCTCCGCCCAGTTGTTCGGCGGCCAGCGCCACCAGGGCCACGTCCAGGGCGCGGGAGACGATGTCCGCCCCCTCGCCGCCGGCGGTCAGCGTCCGGACCCGGGCACCGTTGAAGGTGACCACCGCCTGGCCCCGGCTGAGGTCCAGGGTGGGTACCCGGCGCACGGTGACCCCCGGCTCGCGCGGGTCGGCGAGGAAGAGGTCGACGCCGTCGGTTCCGGCCGCGGCCACCACCAGCGCCTGGGCATCGGCGCCGTCGAGGACGAACGGCGCGGTGCCGTCCAGCAGCGGGACGCCGCCCTGCCAGGAGACGGCCACCGGCACGGCGTCGGCCCGCCATGTCCCGTCGGGCGCGGCCACCGCCAGGGCGTGCACGGTGCCTTCGGCCAGCCTGGACAGCGCCTTGTCGGCCGTACCGCAGCCGGCCAGCACCTGCCCGGCCAGTACGGTGGAGGACAGCAGCGGGACCGGCGCCAGGGTCCTGCCCAACTCCTCGCAGACGACGGCGATCTCGGCGAGGCCGCCGATGCCTCCCGCCGCTTCGGGTAGACCGAGGGCGGCGAGGCCGACCTGTCCGCCGAGGGCGTCCCACAGCCCGGCGTCGATGCCGGGAGCCTCTTCGGACAACCGCCGTACCGCGGCGGTGCCGCCGGCGTCCGCGCACACCGACCGAACGGTCTCGCGCAGATCCTCCAGCTCGGTGTCCGACAAGGCAGTGCTGTCGGTCACGGTGCTCGTCATCGTGCGCTCCCGCTCTCGTTGTACCGCTCCCGCAGGGCACTGTGTGCTGCCGCCATCCGGGCCACCGGCACGCGGTGCGCGGAACAGGAGACGTAGTCGAGACCGAGGCCGTCGCAGAAGGCGATCGACTCGGGGTCTCCGCCGTGCTCACCGCACACGCCCAGCTTGATGCCGGGCCGTACCGCCCGTGCCCGCTCGACCGCCAGGGCGATCAGCGCACCGACCCCGTGCGGATCGAGCCGGGCGAACGGGCTGGCGGTCAGGAACCCGCGCTCCTGGTAGTTGGCGAGCACCTGGCGTTCGACGTCGTCCCGGGAGAACCCGTAGGTGAGCTGGGTGAGGTCGTTGGTGCCGAAGGAGAAGAACTCGGCGTGCTCGGCGAGTTCGCCGGCCAGCAGTGCCGCCCGCGGCGTCTCGATCATCGTGCCGAGCCGGTACGGGACCTCCACGCCGGTGCGGGCGGCGACCGCATCGGCGGCACCGCGTACGTACGCGGCTGCGGCGGCGAGTTCCTCCGGCAGGCTGACCAGCGGGATCATCACCTCCAGCTCCGGCCGGACCCCGGTGGCGGAGACATCGGCCCAGGCGGTGAAGAGCGCCTCGGCCTGCGCCGGGTAGAGCCTCTCGTGCAGCAGAGCCAGCCGCACCCCGCGCAGCCCCAGCATCGGGTTCGCCTCGCGCAGCGCGGCGGCCCGCTGCTCCTCGGCCGCGTCCAGGGCCTGCCCGGGGGCGGGCAGGAACTCGTGCAGCGGGGCGTCCAGCAGGCGCACGGTCACCGGACGGTTTCCCACGGCGGTCAGCAGCGCTGTGAAGTCCTCGTGCTGGGCGTGCTCCAGCGCCAGCAGCGCCTCGTCGCGGGCGGCCGGGTCGGCGGCCAGGAGCACCCGGCGGATCAGCGGCAGCCGCTCGCCGAGGAACTGGTGTTCCGTACGGCACAAACCGACACCCTCCGCGCCCAGGGCCAGGGCGGTCTCCACCTCTGCGGCCGTGTCGGCGTTGACCCGCACGCCCAGTCGGCGTGTGTCGTCCGCCCACTCCAGCAGGGTGGACAGTTCGGGCGGCGGCCCGGCCACGCTGACGCTCAGCGTCCCCGCGTAGACGGCGCCGGTACGGCCGTCCAGCGAGACAGGGTCGCCCTCGCGTACCACCCGCTCCCCGAAGCGGACGGTCCCGGCGGCCGGGTCCACGCGCAGCCCCTCGGCGCCGCACACGGCGGGCTTGCCGGCGCCCCGTGCCACCACGGCGGCGTGCGAGGCGATGCCGCCGCTGCCGGTCAGTACGGCGACGGAGGCCAGCATCCCGGGGACGTCCCCCGGGTTCGTCTCGGCGGCCACGAGCACGACCCGAGTACCGTCCGCGGCCAGTTCGAGGGCACGTTCACTGGACAGCACGACCGCTCCGGTCGCCGCCCCCGGCGATGCGGGCAGCCCTTTTACCAGGAGCTCCTCACCGCCGGTCAGCCGGAGCTGGGGGTGCAGCAGTTCCTGCACCTGCGCGGGGGTGATCCGCCGTACCGCCTCCTCGCGGCCGAGCGCCCCGTCCCGGGCCAGGTCCGCCGCCAGGCACACCGAGGCCCGAAGCGGCGGGCGGAGCTGAGCCGAGGCGGCGAGCAGGGAGATCTCGTCGTCGCGCACCTCGAAGTCGACCGACACCGGCGCGCGCAGATGGCGCTCCAGGGTGAGCAGGGAGTGCTCAAGCAGCGCGGTGCCGCCCGCGAGCCGTTCCAACGGCTCACCGGTGTGCGGCGGCGGGGCGCTGCGGCGCACACCCCGGAAGAAGGAGCCCCGGGGGGAGAGGCGGCCGGTCTCGGGGTCGCGGCTGACGGCCGTGCCGTAGCCCGAGTGGTCCGCCGGGCCGATGCGCAGGGCCTGCACATGCAGGGCGACGGCCAGCTCGGCGGGGAGCCGCTGGGACCGGCGGGACCTTCTCGCGCGCGGCGAGTCCCATCGGCCGAGGAGGGCGCGGGCGGCCAGCGCGAGCTGCTGCGCCGGGTCGTCGGGGAAGGGCCGGGAGCCGTGCTCCGCCACCAGGGACAGCAGCACCTCCACTCGTGCCCGTGGTCCTGGCGTGTCCAGGAGTGCGTCGTCGAGCACGGCGGCGGGCACGTCGAGGGCGTACTCGGCGATCATGCGCACCGTGGTGGCCCACACCTCGTACAGCGCGTCCGCACGTCCGATGACGGCGCACAGGTCGTCGGCACGAGCGGGGGCGATGCCGAGACAGGCCAGGTCGGGCGGCAGTCCGGCGATCTCGGTCGGCGCGCTCGCCGACAGACGCAGCAGCAGCGGCCGGGCCGCGTCCCCGATGCGCCGCCCCGAGAGCTGTTCGACCAACTCGACGGCGGCTTCGGCGGTGCCGGTCTCGCACAGCGACGCGGCGGCGCCGGCGGGCACGGTGAGCCCCGGCACGACCGGCAGCCCCAGGGCCACCAGCCGGTCCATCGCCGCGCCGTGCGTGCCCAGCTCGTCGGCGTAGAGGCCCCGGCTCTGCCCCTGCCCGTAGGGCACCAGGGTCCGGCCGGGAGCAGCGGTGGTTGCTGATGCCCCGGGGGTCCCGGAGGGCGCGAGGGGCGCCCCGGACTCTGCGAGCAGGCCCGCCTCGCGGTCGGTGACGCTCAACCCCGGCTCCCTGTGACCAGCTCCTCTTCGCGGGCCTCGTCCTCGGCCCGGCTGATGCCCAGCACGAGCAGCAGCTCCTGGTGCAGCCGCATCCACACGGTGTGGTACGAGTCGCACAGCGGCGAGGCCAGCCACGCCGGCGCGCCGTCGTCGAAGCGGTCGAGGGCTTCCTCCAGCGCCGTCAGGTACCGCCCGCTCCCCGCGAGCACCTGGTCCAGCCGGCGCAGCACAGGCTGGATGGCCTCGTGCACGTCTTCCAGCGACTCGCGCACCCCGGCGTCGTAGACGTCGTCGGAGTGGTCGTTGGCGGTGCCGTCGGGGCGGCACTGCCATGCCGTGCACACGTCCCGGATCTTCCGGTTGACCGGCAGGAAGGCCTCGTACGCCGCGGTGATCCGCTCCTCCTGCTCGGAGCCGGCGGGAACCCGCAGGAGCTGCGCGGCCGCGGCCTTGGCACGCTCGGTCGGCAGCACCACCGGCCCCTTGACCATCGCCAGCCCGGCATCGACCAGCGGACGGTGCTCGGACTCCGGCCGACCGCGCCACATGCCACGCAGAACGAGGTCGACGACGGCCTCCATGAGGGGTTCGCCGGGTGCGTCCGGAAGGTCCACGGCAGCAGATTGCATCGCCACACCTTTTGCTCGGTTCTGTGTTGCCCGGAGGTTACGCCCCGGCGGGCAGGTTAGTGAAGAGGTACTCAAGAAACACTTTTCCCGGCGAGGAACGACGCCATGCGGTCCTGCGCCTCCCGGCCGTCCGCCAGGGCGGCGATCGACCGTGCCTCCTCGGCGAGGTGGTGGCGCAGTTCGTCACCGGCGTCCGCGCGCAGCAGGCGCTTCGCGGCGCGCAGTGCGCCGGTGGCGCCGGCGGCCAGATCGGCCGCGGTCCGGTGTGCCGCCTCGTCCAGTTCCTCGTCGTCCACGCACCGGGAGACCAGGCCCCACCGTTCGGCGTCGTCGCCGGTCAGGACGCGGTTGGTCAGGATCAGGTCCGCCGCCCGGCGAGGGCCCACCAGGCGCGGCAGGAACCACGACGCCCCGCAGTCCGGTGTGAGTCCGATCGCCGTGTACGCCAGCCGGAACCGCGCGGACCGGGCCGCCAGGACGATGTCGCCCACGAGGGCGAGACCGATCCCGCCGCCCGCAGCGGCACCGCGCACGGCGGTCACCAGTGGCACCGGCAGTTCGTACAGGGCCTGTATCGCGGTGTGCGCCGCGCTCGCCACGGCGTGCACATAGGTGCCGGTCTCCGTGCCGCGGCCGGCGAAGGCGCGCAGGTCACCGCCCACGCAGAAGCTGCCGCCCGCCGTCCGCAGCAGGACCGCGCCGCCAGGGTCCGCGGCCACTTCGCGGGCCGTGTCCCGCAGCGCCTCGGCCGTCCCCAGGTCCAGGGCGTTGCCCCGCCCGGGGGCGTCCAGCCTCACCTCGACGACCCCGTCGGGGTGGCGGACCATCCGGACCGGGTCGGTGCTCACGGGCAGGCTCATGGGTGTTTCTCCTGTCGACTTCCGGTCGCAGGGCGCTTCCCTTCGCCGGATGCTTCCCGGCAAGATACTAAAGAAGCTATACAGTTTCTAGAACGCGACGGGAGCCGATGCCCGTACGCCCGTCGGTGGGAGGCCCCGTGCCCATCCAGTTCGATGTCGATCCGACCGTCGCCCGACTCGCCGCGTCGACGGCCGAGTTCGTGCGCGAGGTGGTCATCCCCGCCGAGCGCGAGTGCGGCGGGTCGGTGCACGACGCACCCGAGGCACTGCGGGAGACCCTGCAGAAAGCCGCCCGCGAGGCAGGTGTGTTCGCCCCACACATACCGACGCGCTGGGGCGGACACGGGCTCGACCTGCGCGGGCAGGCGGTGGTGTTCGAAGCGGCGGGCTACTCACTGCTCGGACCGCTGGCGCTGAACTGCGCGGCCCCGGACGAGGGCAACGCGCATCTGCTGGAGAAGGTGGCCACCGAGGAGCAGAAGCAGAAGTACCTGCGTCCGCTCGCCGCGGGCGAGACACGGTCCTGCTTCGCCATGACCGAACCGGCTCCCGGAGCGGGTGCCGACCCCCGCTCACTGCGGACCACCGCGACCCGGGTTCCCGGCGGCTGGCGCATCGACGGGCACAAGTGGTTCATCACCGGTGCCCAGGGAGCCGGCTTCGCCATCGTCATGGCCCGGACCTCCGGCAGCCCGGGCGACCCGGGCGGCGCCACCATGTTCCTGGTCGACGCCGGCACACCCGGCATGCGCATCGTCCGCAACATCGAGACCCTCGACGAGTCGCTCTTCGCCGGGCACAGCGAGATCCTCTTCGAGGAGTGCGTGGTGGGGGAGGAGCAGGTGCTCGGCGTGGTCGACCACGGCTTCCAAGGCGCCCAGGTCCGGCTCGGTCCCGCCCGGATGACCCACTGCATGCGCTGGCTGGGAGCTGCCCGCCGCGCCCAGGACGTCGCGCTGGAGCGGGCGGGGAGCCGGATGGCGTTCGGTTCGGCGCTGGGTGACCTGGGCATGGTCCAGGGGATGCTGGCCGACTCCGAGATCGACATCGAGGCAAGCCGCGCCCTGATCCTGCGTACCGCCTGGGAGCTGGACACCGGCTCCGCCTCCGCCTCGCAGCTCACCTCGGTGTCCAAGACCTTCGTGGCCGAGGCGGTGAACCGGGTGGTCGACCGGGCGGTGCAGATCTGCGGGGCCCTCGGCATCTCGGCGGCCGACGCCCCGCTGGCCCGCCTGTACCGGGAGGTACGACCGTTCCGCATCTACGACGGCCCGTCGGAGACACACCGTTTCGCCATAGCGCGCCGAGCGGTGCGGCCCTACCGACAACCGCAGACGGGTGCTGTCGACGGCTGATGACGGCGTCGACGCGGGAGACGTAAGGCGGGGGCGTGAGGAATTCGCCCAGCTTCCCCCGGCCGATGCGGGGTCCGCCTCCGGACGCCCCGGGACCGCGGACCTGGTGTGACTTCTCCCACCTGCTCTTGCCGGGGCGAGGAACGCTTACCTACGTTCGGTCGCATGTCCTCCCATGGCCGTGCCCTTCCGGGCGAACCGGACGAACCCGCTGAGACGAGCATGCCTGCGGCGGACCGACCCGGCGCCCTCCCCACGGTCGACTTCGCCGTGGACCTGAGCTCACACGAACTGCTCCGGCGCGCTCATGTCCTGGACGCTCTCGGCTCCGACTGGGACCCCGTCGCCGCACTGCGCGGCGAGGAAGCGGCGTACGAGCTGCTGTACTCCGGCCTCAGCGCGGAGCAGCAGCGGGTGTACGACGAGCTGGTCTCCGCCGGTGTGCTTCCGCGGAGAGGGGACGGCCATGCTGCCGCTTGACCCGCAGGCCGACATCGGGCGTCGCGCCTGGGTGGTCTGCCCGAACTGCGACGACCGTCGCGGGTGCGGCACCTGCGAGCAGGGGCGCACCTGCTCCGAGCACTGGCGCTACCTGCTCTCCAACGTCGGCAGCCTGCTCCACCTGCAGTGCCGGTCGTGCACCCACATCTGGACGCACGAGACCCGTTTCGGTGCCACCCGCTCCCCGTGGGAGCGCATAACGAGTGGCCTGCGACGACAGTGATCGTTCACAACCGCTGACTCGGTGAGCCGGGTTGCCGGTGCCGTCGCGGGGGACGGCCGGTGAGGCCGGACGGCGGATCGGCGCCCGCTTTCGGATGACCTCACCGTCTGTCGTCGGCAACGGCATGCCGCCTTGGCCGAGGATCGCGGTCGGCGGCCATCCCTGCCTGCCGTTCGTCCGCCCGGAGGCAGCCGTGCACATCCTGATCCTGGCCAGCGCGTTCAACAGCCTCACCCAGCGCGCCCACGCCGAACTGCGCGACCGAGGCCACACCGTGGCGGTAGAACTGGCCCTGCCCGGCAGCCCGTTGCCGGAAGCCGTGCGGCGGCACGCGCCGCAGCTCATCGTGGCGCCGATGCTGAAGACGGAGATTCCCGAAGAGGTGTGGGCGGCGCACGCGTGCCTCGTCGTCCATCCGGGGCCCGTGGGCGACCGAGGACCGTCCTCCCTGGACTGGGCGATTCACGAGGGCGCCGATCAGTGGGGCGTCACCGTCCTGCAGGCCGACGGGGAGATGGACGCCGGTGACGTGTGGGCCTCCGTCGAGTGTCGGATCCCTCAGGTGCCCAAGAGCGAGCTGTACCGGGGTGAGATCGCCGACGCCGCGATCGAGGCCGTCATGCTCGCGGTGGAGCGTTTCGCCGGGGGAACCCACGTACCGCGCAAGCAGGACGCGACGGGTGCCCGTATGCGCTCGCGTCCCTACCTCGACCAGAGTGTCCGCCGGATCGACTGGGCCGAGGACTCCACGCGGATCGTCCTGCGCAAGCTGAGGGCGGCGGACTCGCAGCCCGGTGTGCTGGACGTGCTGCTCGGCGGTGAGTGGTATCTGCACGGCGGTCATCCCGAGACCGTGTTGCGGGGCCGCCCGGGCGAGCTGCTGGCCACCCGGGCCGGGGCGGTCTGCCGGGCCACCAGGGACGGTGCCGTGTGGATCCCCGAACTGCGGCCCCGGCGCGGGCCCGGGCAGCCGCCCACGTTCAAACTGCCTGCCGTGCGGGCCCTGGGCGACCGGCTGCCGCCGCTGCCCGAGCATGCTCCGCCCCTGTTGCCTCAGGTTCCGCACGACGCCTGGACGGACATCCGCTACCGGGAGGACGGGAACGTGGGCTTCCTCTGGTTCTCCTTCCCCGGTGGCGCCATGAGCACGGACCAGTGCCGACGTCTGCTGGACGCCTACCGGGAAGCATGCGCGCGGCCCACATCGGTGCTCGTGCTGGGCGGCGAACGGGACTTCTTCTCCAACGGGATCCACCTCAACGTCATCGAGGCCGCCGAGGACCCCGGCGCCGAGTCCTGGGCGAACATCAACGCCATCGACGATCTGGTCGAGGCGGTCCTGACGACGACGGACCGGCTGGTGGTCTCGGCGGTCGCGGGCAACGCCGCGGCGGGCGGAGTGATGCTCGCCCTGGCGGCCGACGAGGTCTGGTGCCGCTCGGGCGCCGTGCTGAACCCGCACTACCGTCTGATGGGCCTGTACGGCTCCGAGTACTGGACCCACACCCTGCCGCGCAGGGTGGGGCCCGCGACCGCCGAACGACTCATGCGTGAGGCCCTCCCGGTGAGCTCGGCGAGCGCACTGCGCCTCGGGCTCGTCGACCGGGTGGTCGACTGCGATCCTGATGAGTTCGCGCGGGAGATCGGTAGGCTGGCGGCGCGCTTGGCGTCACTGCCGGCGACGGCATCACGGATCACCGCGAAGAAGACGGAGCTGGACCGGCTGGAGAGCGCGACCCCGCTGGCCGGCTTCCGTGAGCGGGAGCTGGCCCGGATGCGCCGGACCTTCGACGACCCGGACGCCCCGTACCACGCCCTGCGCCGTTCCTTCGTCCACAAGGAGCGGCCACCGCGCACCCCGCCGCACCTCGGTCCGGCCGCGGTTGCGCGAACCGGTCCGACCCCCTCTGCCGCCGATGTCACCGGAACGGCCCTCGATGGCGTCTCGTCACGGCCGAACGGCTGATACGAAGAAGAGTGACGGCCGAAATAGAGGCTTTCATCCCTTACCTCCCCAGGAGGCGGTCCCATGACTGAGGCGACGACGAAGACGGTCGGCGCTGCGCCCGCCGACGAGACACCCACGATCCACATTCTCTGGATCAACGCGGGGCTGAGCTGCGACGGCGACTCGGTCGCGTTGACGGCGGCCATGCAGCCCAGCATCGAGGAGATCGTGCTCGGTGCGCTGCCGGGTCTTCCCAAGATCGCCGTCCATTGGCCGCTCATCGACTTCGAGTGCGGTCCGGTCGGCGGTTCGGACACGTTCATCGAGTGGTTCTTCAAGGGGGAGCGGGGCGAGATCGACCCGTTCGTCCTGGTCGTCGAGGGCTCCATCCCCAATGAGGCGATCAAGCCCGAGGGCTACTGGTGCGGCTTCGGCGACAACCCGGAGACCGGCCAGCCGATCACCACCAGCGAGTGGATCGACCGGCTCGCCCCGAAGGCACTGGCGGTCGTCGCCATCGGCACCTGCGCCACCTACGGCGGTATCCACGCCATGGCGGGCAACCCGACCGGCGCCATGGGCGTGCCGGACTACCTCGGCTGGGACTGGAAGTCCCACGCCGGCATCCCCATCGTGTGCGTCCCCGGCTGTCCGATCCAGCCCGACAACTTCTCCGAGACGCTCACCTATCTGCTCTACCAGGCGGCCGGCTCCGCCCCGATGATCCCGCTGGACGACAAGCTGCGTCCCACCTGGCTGTTCGGGGCCACCGTGCACGAGGGCTGCGACCGCGCGGGCTACTACGAACAGGGCCAGTTCGCGCTGTCGTACGACTCGCCGACGTGCCTGGTCAAGCTCGGCTGCTGGGGCCCCGTCGTCAAGTGCAACGTGCCCAAGCGCGGCTGGATGAACGGGATCGGCGGCTGCCCCAACGTCGGCGGCATCTGCATCGCCTGCACCATGCCCGGGTTCCCCGACAAGTTCATGCCGTTCATGGACGAGCCCCCCGGCGCCAAGCTGTCCAGCAACGCCAGCGGAGCGTACGGCGCCGTGGTCCGCAGGCTGCGGTCGATCACGGCCAAGACGGTGGACAAGGAGCCCAAGTGGCGCCGCGCCGGAGACAAGATCACCACCGGCTACCGACCCCCGTGGTGAGCATCCGCCGCGAGTGACGCGAGTGATCCGCTCCCCGCTTCGTGCACCCCCCCACATCAACCTCCCGCGCAACGAAGGGCACGGCACACAGATGGCACCGAAGACGAAGGCGGCCGGCGACGGCAGCGGCCTGGTGGAGATGGCCTGGGACCCGATCACCCGGATCGTGGGCTCCCTGGGCATCCACACGAAGATCGACTTCAAGCAGAAGCGGGTCGCGGAGTGCTACAGCACGTCGTCGGTCTTCCGCGGCTACAGCGTCTTCATGCGCGGCAAGGACCCCCGCGACGCCCACTTCATCACCAGCCGGATCTGCGGCATCTGCGGCGACAATCACGCCACCTGCTCGGTGTACGCGCAGAACATGGCGTACGGCGTGAAGCCCCCGCACCTCGCTGAGTGGATCATCAACCTCGGTGAGTCCGCGGAGTACATGTTCGACCACAACATCTTCCAGGAGAACCTGGTCGGGGTCGACTACTGCGAGAAGATGGTCAAGGAGACCAACCCCGGTGTCCTCGAACTCGCAGAGCGCACCGAGGCCCCTCACGCGGCCGAGCACGGCTACCGCACGATCGCCGACATCATGCGCTCGCTGAACCCCCTCGAAGGGGAGTTCTACCGCGAGGCCCTCCAGGTCAGCCGCTACACGCGCGAGATGTTCTGCCTGATGGAGGGCCGCCATGTGCACCCCTCCACGCTCTACCCGGGCGGCGTCGGCACCATCGCCTCCGTACAGCTCTTCACGGACTACCTCAGCCGCCTGATGCGCTACGTGGAGTTCATGAAGCGCGTCGTGCCCCTGCACGACGACCTGTTCGACTTCTTCTACGAGGCGCTGCCGGGATACGAGGAAGTCGGCCGCCGCCGGGTACTCCTCGGCTGCTGGGGCGCGCTCAACGACCCCGAGTACTGCGACTTCACCTACGCCAACATGACCGACTGGGGCCGGCGGATGTTCGTCACGCCCGGTGTCATCGTGGACGGCAAGCTGGTCACCAACGACCTCACCGAGATCAACCTCGGCATCCGCATCCTGCTGGGCAGCTCCTACTACGAGGACTGGCAGGGGCAGGAGCAGTTCGTCACCCACGACCCGCTCGGCAACCCGGTGGACCCGCGCCACCCGTGGAACCAGCACACCATCCCGGCCCCGCAGAAGCGGAACTTCGACGACAAGTACAGCTGGGTGATGTCCCCGCGCTGGTTCGACGGCAAGGACCACCTGGCCCTGGACACCGGCGGCGGCCCCATCGCCCGCCTGTGGTCCACCGCGCTGTCCGGGCTCGTCGACATCGGGTACGTCAAGGCCACCGGCCACAGCGTGGTCATCAACCTGCCGCGCACCATGACCAAGCCGGAGACCACCTTCGAGTGGAAGATCCCGAAGTGGTCCAACGCGCTGGAGCGCAACCGCGCCCGCACCTACTTCCAGGCGTACGCCGCCGCCGTCGCCCTGCACTGCGCCGAGAAGGGCCTGGCGGAGGTCCGCGCCGGACGCACCCAGACCTGGGAGAAGTTCGAGGTCCCGGACGAGGGGCTCGGCGTCGGCTTCACCGAGGCGGTCCGCGGCGTCCTCTCCCACCACATGGTGATCCGCGACGGAAAGATCGCCAACTACCACCCGTACCCGCCCACCCCCTGGAACGCCAGCACCAGAGACAGCTTCGGCACGCCCGGCCCGTACGAGGACGCCGTACAGAACACGCCCATCTTCGAGGAGAACACCCCGGAGAACTTCAAGGGCATCGACATCATGCGCGCCGTCCGCAGCTTCGACCCCTGTCTGCCCTGTGGTGTCCACATGTACGTCGGCGGCGGCAAGACCGTGAAGTCGATGCACGTGCCCACCGGCCTGAGCGGACTGGGCGGATGAGCGCGCCGACGGCGACGGCGCCGGTGAACGCGGAGCAGACCGGACGCCGGGTCGAGGAGGTGCTGGAGCGGCTGACCGCGAGCGGCGACCCGGCCGCCGCCGCGGCGGCGGAGGAACTCGTCCGCTCCCTCATGGACTTCTACGGTGCCGGCCTGGCCCGCATCCTCCACCTGCTGTCCTCCGCTCCCGGCGAGGCGTCGGCGGGACTGCTCGGTGACGAACTGGTCGCGAGCCTGCTCGTCCTGCACGAGCTGCACCCCGAGGACCGCGACACCCGCATCGCCCGCGCCCTCGACGTCGTACGGGAACACGCCTTGGACGTCGTGGACTTCGACGAGGAGAGCGGCACGCTGACGCTGCGGGCCCGGGAGGCGGGTGGCTGCGGTTGCGGCTCCGGCTCCGGCGAGGGCGCCCGCGAGGCAGCGGAGGCGGCGCTCGCCTGCTTCGCGCCGGAGGTCAGGGCGGTCGACGTACAGACCGCGCCCGCCGGGCCCACACTCCTCCAGATCAGCACGGCACCGACGGGGGCCCGATGACGGCGTCCCCGGCGACGCGCACGTCCGGACTGCGGAGGTTCCTCGCCGAGAGGCCTCCGCAGCCCGAACGGTGCGAGCTGTGCGCTGTCACGGTGGAGGCGGGCCACCGCCATCTCGTCGACATCGAGAAGCGTGCCCTCGTCTGCGCCTGCACCCCCTGCGCGCTGCTGATGGCGGAGCCGGGCGCCGCCGCGGGCCGCTTCCGCACGGTCCCGGCCCGCTACCTCACCGACCCCGGACACCGCCTCGACGAGAGCGCGTGGGACGCGTTGCAGATCCCGGTCGGGGTCGCCTTCCTCTTCCGCAACGCGGCGCTCGACCGGCTCGTCGCCCTCTACCCGAGCCCGGCCGGAGCCACCGAGAGCGAACTCGAACCGGCCACCTGGACGGACGTCCTCGGCGGCAGTCGCCTCGCCGAACTGCTCGAACCCGACGTGGAGGCGCTGCTGCTGCGCCGCACCGACGGCCGCTTCGAGTGCCACCTCGTACCGATCGACATCTGCTACGAACTCGTCGGCCGTATGCGCCTGTTGTGGCAGGGCTTCGACGGCGGTGCCGAGGCCCGCGCCGCGCTGGACGCGTTCTTCGCGGACGTCGCGCGACGCGCCAGGCCCGTCGGCGAGGCGGGACATTCGTCGAAGGAGGCGGTACGGCCGTGACCGCGTTCTCCTTCGCCTGCACCGGTGTCCGCGCCGACCGGTACGCCGCCGGGCCGACCCTCGTCTTCCGGCTGCGCGTCACCGCCGCCGACAACGCCCACGTGCACGCTCTCGCGCTGCGCTGCCAGATCCGTATCGAACCCGCCCGCCGCGGCTACGAGCCCGCCGAGGCCGATGGTCTCGCGGACCTCTTCGGCGAGCGCTCACGCTGGGGCAGCACGCTCCAGCCGGTGCAGTTCGCCCAGGTCTCGGTCATGGTCCCGAGCTTCACCGGAGAGATCGAGGCCGACCTCGTCGTGCCCTGCACCTACGACATGGAGATCGCCGCCACCCGCTACCTCACCGCCCTCACCGACGGCGAGGTTCCGCTGCTGATGCTCTTCTCCGGTACGGCGTTCACCGGGGCAGGCGGCTTCCAGGTCGAGCCGGTGCCATGGGACCGGGAGGCGGCCTTCCGGATGCCGGTCACCACCTGGCGGGAGATGGTTGAGCAGCACTTTCCCGGATGCGGCTGGATCCGGCTGCCCCGCGACACCATGGACGCCCTCCTCGCCTACCGCTCCCGGCATGCCCTGCCCTCCTGGGAGGCGACCCTCAAGGCCCTGCTCGACGCCGGCGGCGCCGCCGAACCGCCCCGGAGCGACCCGTTCCGTGCGCTCACCGCCACCACCGGAAGGACCGATCCGTGACCGCGACCGCGTTCGCCCCCGCTACGGAGGAGCGGTTCGCCCTCGCCCGGCAGGTGGCCGACGCCGTGCTCTTCGAGGGCTATGTGCTCTACCCGTACCGCGCCTCGGCGGCCAAGAACCGGCTGCGCTGGCAGTTCGGGGTACTGGTGCCGCCCGGCTGGGGCGCCGAGTGCGAGGAGCACGACTTCCAGCACACCGAGTGCCTGATGGAACCGAAGGCGGGCGCGACCCTCTCGGTCGAGGTGCGCTTCCTGCACGCCCGACGGCGCACGGTGCAGCAGGCCCGCCCGGACGGTGGCTACGACACGGTCCCCGAACTCCACCTCGACGACCGGGTGCTGGTGCCCTGGGACGAGGGCGGCGAGGAGCGGGTCGAGGTGGTCGCGTCGGTGGACGAACTCCTCGGCGACGGCGTCACCCACCCCTTCCGGCTCCCCGCCCGGGAGGACACCGCACCGGTCCTGGACGCGGCGGGCCGGACCGTCGGCCGACTGGTCCGGCGGTGTGCGGAGATCAGCGGGACGGTCCGGCTGTCCGCCCGCGAGCTCGACGGTCCCTACCGGGCCATGCGGCTGACCGCCGTCGTCGAGAACACCAGCGACTGGACACCCCCCGAGGGACACGCCGCCGACCGGGACGCGGCGCTGCCGCACTCCCTGGTGGCCACCCACCTCCTCATGGCCCTCAACGCCGGATCGTTCCTGTCGATGACCGATCCCCCCGAGTGGGCGAAGGGCGCGGTCGCCGCCTGCCGCAACCTGCACACCTGGCCCGTACTCGCCGGAGAACCCGGCCGCGCCGACCTCGTGCTGTCCTCGCCGATCATCCTGGAGGACCATCCGGCCATCGCGCCGGAGAGCCCCGGCGCGCTCTACGACGCCACCGAGATCGACGAGATCCTTGCGCTGCGCACCGCGGCCCTCACCGACGAGGAGAAACGCGAGGCCAGGGGCACCGACGACCGGGCGGCCGCCGTGATCGAGCTGGCGGACACGATGCCGGCCGAGGTCCTGGAGCGCCTGCACGGGGCGGTACGGAGTCTGCGCGAGGTCACCGGCCCGGACGCAGCCGCCCCGAACCCCGCTGCCCCGGACCTCGGTTTCCCCGACGAGTTCGGGGTGCAGCGGCCGGACACCCCCTGGTGGGACCCCGCGAGCGACGCGGGCTTCGACCCGACGCAGGACCGCGTGATCGTGGACGGCCGGTCGGTGGGCAAGGGCAGCCGTGTCGAGCTGCACCCGGGCCTGCGGCGCACCGACGCGCAGGACATCTTCCTGCGGGGCCGCACCGCGAAGGTCGAGGCGGTGCTGCACGACGTCGACGGCGGCGTGCACCTGGCCGTCACGGTCGAGGGGGACCCGGGCGCCGACATCCGCCGCGAGCAGGGACGGTTCCTGTACTTCCAGCCCGACGAGATCACACCGCTGGAGGACGACGTATGAACCTTCCCCCACCAGTCGGCCCAAGGACCCTCGTGGCGGGCATCGGCAACATCTTCCTCGGCGACGACGGCTTCGGCGTGGAGACCGCGCACCGACTGGCCGAACGGCGACTGCCGCAGCACGTCGAGGTGGTGGACATCGGCGTACGCGGCGTCCACCTCGCCTACCAGGTCCTGGACGGCTACGACACCCTCGTCCTGGTGGACGCCACGGCGCGCGGCGAAGCCCCCGGCACGCTGTACGTGATCGAGCACGACGGCCCCGGCTGCGACACCGGCGCCGTCCCCGCGATCGACGGTCACCGGATGACCCCCGACGCCGTCCTGGCCCTGCTGGGCACACTCTGTGCCGGCACCGGCGGACAACCGCCGCGACGTGTCCTGATCGTCGGCTGCGAACCGGCCTCCGTCGAGGAGGGCATCGGTCTCAGTCCGCCGGTGTCCGACGCGGTACCGCAGGCCGTCCGGCTGATCGAAGAGCTGCTGCAGGGCGGCGTTCCGTCCGTGGCGCAGGCCTCAACCGCTGAGGCTTCGACGTGAGGAGAGATGGATGAAGAAGATCGTCATCGGCGGAGCGGCCCTGGCCGCCCTGGGAGCCCTCGTCGCCGGGGTGCTTCCCGACGTCAGGCGCTATCTGCGGATCCGACGGATGTGAACCGTGGGCGCCACTCGGTGTCCCGTGCGGTTGCGTCGAACGGCGTACCTGCCGGCCGGTGACGGCGTGCCGGGCCGCGCGACCCGGGTGCGCGCGCCTCTAATGAAGGCCGACCGGAGGCAGGCCGCGGAGGACGGAGACCCATGCACGAGATGTCCGTCGCGCTGGCCGTCGTGGACCAGGTGGCAGAGGCCGCCACGCGGGCCGGAAGTATCACGGCGGTGCGATCGGTACGGCTCCAGGTGGGCGAACTGGCCGGTGTCGTACCCGACGCGCTCGCCTTCTCCTTCGAACTGGCCTGTGCCGGAACCCTGCTGGAAGGCGCCGAGCTGGTCACCGAGGCGGTGCCGGGGCGGGCCCGCTGCACGCCCTGCGCACACGAATGGGCCGTCGGCATGCCACCCCGGCTGACCTGCCCCCTGTGCGACGGGACGCGTACCGAACTGCTCGCGGGCCGGGAACTGCAGATCGTCGACGTGCACTGGGAGGACGGCCACAAGCACAGCCCCACGCACGCGCCCACCCGCGAACCGATCTCCGAGGAGCGCTGAACCATGTGCCGTGTCGTCGACCTGCGCCAGGCCGTACTCGCGAAGAACGACGCGAGCGCCCATGAACTGCGCACACACCTCGCGGCGCGAGGCACCGCGGTCGTCAACCTGCTGTCCAGTCCGGGCAGCGGCAAGACCGCGCTGCTGGAGCGCGAGCTGCTGGAGGCACGGGAGCGGTCCGTTCCCGTTGCCGCCCTGACCGCCGACCTCGCCACCGAGAACGACGCGGCACGCCTGGCGCGTTCGGGCGTCCCGGTCAAGCAGGTGCTCACCGACGGACTGTGCCATCTGGAATCGGGGATGCTCGCCGGGCACCTGGACGGGTGGCTGCCCGACGACACCCGGCTGCTGTTCGTGGAGAACGTCGGCAACCTGGTCTGCCCGGCCTCCTACGACCTGGGGGAGACGCTGAGGGTCACCCTCGCCTCCGTGACGGAGGGCGAGGACAAGCCACTCAAGTACCCGACCGCCTTCGGCCTCGCCCACCTGGTCGTGGTCACCAAGACCGACATCGCGGAGGCCGTCGAGTTCGACGAGGCAGCGTTCCGCGCGAACGTGGAGCAGGTCAATCCTGGGGTCGAGGTGGTCCTGACCTCGGCGCGCCGGGGGCAGGGAGTCGGCGTGCTGCTCGACCGGGCGATGGCAGCCGTGGACGGCGCACCTGTCCACTCGCCGGTCATGGCCCGGCAACCCCACCACCACGGTCACACGCACGCGGACAACGGTCACCCGCACACGCACCCGGAGGCCACCGGCACGATGGCCCACACCCACTCGTGAGCGGTCCGCAGGCGCAGGCCGCCGTCGCCGAGGACACTCCGCTACGCCGCCGGGTCATCGTCCGAGGAGTGGTGCAGGGTGTGGGCTTCCGGCCCTTCCTGTACGGCCTCGCCACCGAACTCGCCCTGGCCGGACACGTGACCAACACTCCGGAGGGCGTCGTCGTGGAGGTCGAGGGCACCACCTCGGCCGTGGCCCGGTTCTGCGACCGGATCGCCGCCCAGGCGCCACCGCTGGCCCGCGTCGAGTCCGTCGACCACCGGGAGATGCCGCCCGTCGGCGGCACCGCGTTCACCATCCTCGCCTCCCACTCCGGCGGCCCGGCCCGCACCCTGGTCTCCCCGGACTCCGCCACCTGCGCCGACTGCCTCGCCGAACTGGCCGACCCGGCGGACCGCCGGTACCGGCACCCGTTCGTCAACTGCACGCACTGCGGCCCGCGCTTCACGATCGTCACCGGCGTGCCGTACGACCGGGCCCACACCACCATGGCCGACTTCGCGATGTGCTCCGACTGCGCACGGGAGTACGCGGATCCGGCCGACCGGCGCTTCCACGCGCAGCCGGTCGCCTGCCCCGCCTGCGGGCCGCGGCTGCGGCTGCTGGTTCCGCAGTCCGAGGAGGTCATGGGGGCGGACCCGGTCACCGAGGCCCGCGCACTGCTGTCGGACGGCGCGATCCTCGCCGTGAAAGGCCTGGGGGGCTACCACCTGGCCTGTGACGCCACGAACGAGGAGGCGGTCGCCCGCCTGCGCCGACGCAAGGCACGCGGAGACAAGCCGTTCGCCGTCATGGCCCGGAGCGCGGCCGACGTCGAGCACCTCGTGCGGCTGAGCCCCGAGGAACGGAGCCTGCTCGAAGACCGGGCCAGGCCGGTCGTCCTGGTCAGACGCCGTCCGCACGCTTTCGGGGATCCGTGGCCCGCCGAGGCCGTCGCGCCCCGCAGTCCCGACCTCGGCGTGATGCTGCCGTACACACCCCTGCACCATCTGCTGCTCGGCCTGCCCCGTGACCCGGACGGTCCCCGGCTGCTCGTCATGACCAGCGGCAACGTGTCCGGTGAGCCGATCGTCACCGACGACACCGAGGCCCTGGAGCGGCTCGCGCACCTGGCCGACGCCTGGCTCACGCACGACCGGCCGATCCATGTCCCGTGCGACGACTCCGTGGTCCGTGTCTGCGACGGGGAGCAGCTGGTGATCCGCCGTTCCCGTGGCTACGCCCCGTTGCCGGTCTCCCTCCCGCTGCCCGTGCGACCGGCCCTCGCCGTCGGGGGAGACCTGAAGAACGCCTTCTGCCTGGGGGCCGGCCGGAGGGCCTGGCTGTCGGCGCACATCGGCGACATGGACGACGTCGGTACGCAGCGGGCCTTCGAGCACGCGGTGGGGCAACTGGAGTCCATCACCGGGGTACGGCCCGAGAGCCTGGTGTCCGACCGGCATCCCGGCTACCGCTCCGCCCGGTGGGCCGACCGGAACGCGGCGCATCGGCCCGTCGTACGCGTCCAGCACCATCACGCGCACATCGCCTCCGCGATGGCCGAGCACGGGCTGGACGGCACCCGGCCGGTGATCGGCGTCGCCTTCGACGGCACGGGCCACGGCGACGACGGCGCCGTGTGGGGCGGGGAGTTCCTGCTCGCGGACTACGACCGCTTCACCCGGTTCGGGCACCTCGCGTACGTCCCGCTGCCCGGCGGCGACGCTGCGGTGCGCCGCCCGTACCGCATGGCACTGGCCCATCTGCGGGCGGCCGGGATCGACTGGTCCGACGACCTCGCCTGTACGACCGCCTGCCCGCCCGACGAACTCCAGTTGCTGGAACGGCAGTTGGAGCGCGGACTGAACTGTGTCCCCACGTCCAGCATGGGCCGGCTCTTCGACGCCGTGTCCTCGCTCGCCGGGGTGTGCCACCACGCCGGATACGAGGCACAGGCCGCCGTCGAGCTGGAGGGCGCGGCTCTGCACGCTCCCACCGAGGACACCACCGCGTACGCCTTCGCCCTGCGCGAGTCGGAGGAGAACGGGGGCGGGGCGGTACGGGCCGACCCGGCCCCGGTACTCGCGGCGATCGTCGGCGACCTGCGCGCTGGCATCGGGCCCGAGCTGGTCGCGGCTCGCTTCCACCGGGGCGTGACCGGCCTGGTGCACCAGATCTGTGTGCGAGCCCGAGACCGGCACGGGCTGGACACGGTCGCCCTGACGGGAGGCGTGTTCGCCAACACGCTGCTCTCCTCCGCCTGCGCCGCCGCCCTGGGCGCGGACGGATTCACGGTTCTGCGGCACCACCTGGTGCCGCCCAACGACGGCGGCCTGGCGCTCGGCCAGCTGATGGTGGCCGCCCGGGCCACTCACACTCCCACTCCCACCGACTGAGCGACGTGCGACCCCACAGCGAGGAGAGGCTCATGTGCCTGGCGGTACCCGGCAGAGTGCTGGACATCGAGGAACGGGACGGCACCCGGATGGCCACCGTCGACTTCGGCGGCGTGGTCAAGGAGGTGTGCCTGGAGTACCTGCCCGACCTTCAGGTCGGCGAGTACGCCATCGTCCACGTCGGCTTCGCCCTGCAACGGCTGGACGAGGAGTCGGCACGCCAGACGCTCGAACTCTTCGCCGAACTCGGCCTGTTGCAGGAGGAGTTCGGCGACCCCTGGGAAACGGCGGCGGCGGAGGCGGGCGTGGACCCGGTGGAAGAGGTGCGCAACCAGTGAAGTACATCGACGAGTTCCAGGACCCGGAGCTGGCACGCCGGCTCCTCGACGACATCCACGCCACGGTGACCAGGCCCTGGGCCCTGATGGAGGTGTGCGGAGGCCAGACGCACAGCATCATCCGGCACGGCATCGACCAACTCCTCCCGGAGCAGGTCGAGTTGATCCACGGTCCGGGCTGCCCCGTGTGCGTGACGCCGCTGGAGGTCATCGACAAGGCCCTGGAGATCGCCTCCCGGCCGGAGGTGATCTTCTGCTCCTTCGGTGACATGCTGCGCGTGCCGGGCACGGGACGGGACCTGTTCCAGGTCCGCGCGGAAGGCGGCGACGTGCGCGTCGTCTACTCGCCGCTCGACGCGCTGCGGATCGCGCAGCAGAACCCCGACCGCGAGGTGGTGTTCTTCGGCATCGGCTTCGAGACGACGGCGCCCCCCAACGCCATGACGGTCCATCAGGCCCGGAAGCTGGGCATCCAGAACTTCAGCATGCTGGTGTCCCATGTCCGCGTACCCCCGGCCATCGAGGCGATCATGTCGTCGCCGAGCTGCCGGGTGCAGGCTTTCCTCGCGGCCGGGCACGTCTGCAGTGTGATGGGCGTGGGGGAGTACCCGGAGCTGGCGGAACGCTTCCGCGTGCCGATCGTCGTGACGGGCTTCGAGCCACTGGACATCCTCGAAGGCGTGCGCCGGGCGGTCCGTCAGCTGGAACGCGGTGAGCACACCGTCGACAACGCCTACGCCCGTGCCGTCCGCCCGGAGGGCAACGCGGCTGCCCGGGCCATGCTGGAGGACGTCTTCGAGGTCACCGACCGCGCCTGGCGTGGCATCGGGGTGATCCCCGACAGCGGCTGGCGGCTGTCGCCGAAGTACCGCGACCACGATGCCGAGCACCGCTTCTCGGTCAGTGGAATCCGGACGGAGGAACCCGCCGAGTGCCGCAGCGGAGAGGTCCTGCAGGGGCTGCTCAAGCCGCACGAGTGCGAGGCCTTCGGCACCCTGTGCACCCCACGTACCCCTCTGGGAGCCACCATGGTCTCCAGCGAGGGCGCTTGCGCGGCGTACTACCTCTACCGGCGTCTGGACGTGCCCACCACCACGACGGTTCGGGAGGCGAGCCCTGTTGTCTGACACCACTCTCCCCACTCTCGACGTCGCGGGTTGGACATGTCCGGCGCCTGTGCGTGACCGGCCCCGGGTCGTCATGGGCCACGGTGGCGGTGGCGTCCTCTCCGCCGAGCTGGTCCAGCAGATCTTCGCGCCCGCCTTCGGGGGAGAGGTGCTCGCCCAGATGGGTGACGCCGCCGTCCTCTCCCTGGGCGGGGCCCGGCTGGCGTTCTCCACCGACTCCTACGTGGTGCGGCCGTTGTTCTTCCCCGGCGGCAGCATCGGTGACCTGGCGGTCAACGGCACTGTCAACGACCTCGCCATGAGCGGCGCCCGTGCCGCCTACCTCTCCTGCGGATTCATCCTGGAGGAGGGCGTCGAGCTGGACGTGGTCACACGGGTGTCCCAGGCGCTGGGTGCGGCCGCGCGCGCCGCCGGTGTGGAGGTGGCCACCGGCGACACCAAGGTGGTGGAGACCGGCCACGGCGACGGGATCTACATCAACACCGCGGGCATCGGTCTCGTCCCGGCGGGTGTCGATCTGCGCCCTTCGCGGGTCGTCCCCGGCGACGTCGTGATCGTCAGCGGTGCGATCGGCGTCCACGGGGTGGCGGTCATGAGTGTTCGCGAGGGCCTGGAATTCGGAGTGGAGATCAAGAGTGACTGTGCGGCGCTCGGCGGGCTGGTCGAGGCCATGCTCGCCGTCACCCCCGATCTGCACGTACTGCGTGATCCCACCCGAGGCGGCCTGGCGGCCACGCTCAACGAGATCGCGCAGGCCTCCGGCACCGGGGTCGTCATCCGGGAACGCGACGTCCCGGTCCCGCCGGCCGTGGCCAATGCCTGCGCCATTCTCGGACTGGACCCCATGTACATCGCCAACGAGGGCAAGCTGGTGGCCTTCGTCCCCCGCGAGTATGCCGACGCCGTCCTGGCGGCGATGCGAGCCCACCCTCTGGGCGCGGACTCAGTGATCATCGGTGAGGCCGTCGAGGCCCATCCCGGCATGGTCGTGGCCCGGACCGGCCTGGGGGGAACGCGGGTGGTCGATCTGCCGATCGGGGAGCAACTGCCGCGGATCTGCTGACACGGGCCCTGCGCGTCGAGGAGGCGGCCGTCCAGGCGCCGGTCGGACCGCCGGGGCCTGGAGGGCGGACGGGCTGGAGCCAGACCGCGGTGTCTCTTCAGCGCAGGTGGAGGGGGCGTGGGGGCACCCCCGCCCTAACCCCGTCGGCGCCCGGTCGGCGGGTCCTGGGGGTCCACGCCGGTTGTGGCAGAAGCGTCCTTCGTGCCGCTTGGGCGCTGGGAGCGGCCCTTGCGTCCGGTGTCGTGTCTGCCCTTCTCGTCCGCGTCGCCGTACTCCTCACCCCTTGCACCGAGACTCTTGGCCGTGTCACCCGGAACGGACTTGGTCTCCTCTGGGGACTTCGTACGGCCCGGTCCTCTTTCGCCGGCGTGCTCAGCCGGATGGAAGGAGCGGTGGGAGCTCGGGTTGTCCTGCTGACGTGTCTCATCCACGTCGGGTGACCAGCCGTGCTGCCCGGTGCCCTGGTGACGGCTGGGGCCCTTTCCATGCGGTGGCTCGGACGAACGTGATTTCTTCGACATGGTTCGATCTGCCTTTTCATGGTCAGTGGGGGGGACGCCTGTCACGCGCCCATGATGGGGAAATTATTCCACCTTGCTATATTTTGGGCATATTTTTGCTGTCTCCGCGGCAGACGGCCGAAACGGTTCCAGGATGTGCGCGCTGCGCTGGGAGAACTCTGCCGTCATCTCGCTGAGCTGCGGGAACTCGATCCCCCAACTGACGGTCAGTGTGCTTGCGGCGGCCGGACGGGAACATCTGGACGTCGCCTGTCGGTTCGGTACGGGCACAGGTGGCGGTGAGGCTGTCGGTGATGGCCGGGCAGAGCCGGGGCCGGTGATCTCTTCTCCCTTACGCAGCACGAGTGAATGAACCGATGGTTCCGTTCGGGGCAGGTGCCAGGTCTTCTACGGTTTCTGAATGGATCCGGGGGCTGCGGGTGAGGCTCTGCGGGCGGGGGACTGGTGGAAAGGCGCACCTGATGTCGGGGTTGGGGAAGTCGCCGGATGTGCTCAGACTCCGGGCGGGCCGCTGTCATCGGACCTGGGCACGGACCTGGGGCGCGGTCGGCGTGGCATGTCTCGTGGGAACACTGCTGACGTTCGGCGGGTCGTGGGCCGCCGGTAGCGGGGCGGCGCGGATGGTGGCTTTCGGGCCGTCCACCGGTTGCTGGGGGTTGGCGGCCTCCCTGATGCTCCGCGCGAGGGGAACGAGCGGACGGGTGCGGACGCGTCTGCTGCTGTTGGGGGGTTCCGCGATAGCCGGAGGTGTGTACCGGGGAGCGGTCACCGTGTTGTCGGCCCAGCCTCCGGGCTCGGGACGGGACGCGCGATCGTTGCTGGGTTCGGTGGTGGTCACCGGGGTGACGCTGACCGTCGGCCTGGGGATGGCCGGTCTGGTGGTCGCGGCCGATGCCGGTACAGGTCGGCACGTACTGCTGCGGCGTGTGCTCGACGGGGTCGTCACAACCGGGGCCGTGTTCATGACGGGATGGGTACTGCTGCGGGGGGCCGGTGACGGCTGGCGGCTGGGGACGGGGATGATCGGTGTCCTGTGGGCCGCGGAGGTCGTGTTCCTCAGTTTTCTGTTCGCCCTGCGCCGTCTCGTACGGAGTGACCGGAGAGTCACCTTGTGGGTCGGGATCGTCGGGCTGTCCCTCATGCTGGTCGGCGACACCCTGCGACTGGTGACGGTCGGCCCGCACAGCCCTGAGGTGATGTCCTCTCAGCTGGCCGACGCCTGCGCCACCGCGGGCCTGTTGGTGGTTGCTGTCGGCCCTTGGGTGCCCGGCGGGGCGAGCGCCCTGGGCACCGCTCAGCCCGCGCTGCGATGGGGGATGGAGGGCGCGGCGGCGTTCATTCCCCTGACGGTCTGCACGGCCACGGTGCTGGGACATGTGCTGGCACCCCCTGCCCGAGACCCGGTGCCGCTGCTGGTCGGCGGAACGGCACTGCTGAGCCTCTGGGCACGCCAGACGTTCCTGCCGAGCGAGAACACCAGAAACGACGACTGAGTTCTTGTTCGGCTGTCCTCCCTGCTGCGGCCGCTTTTCCTCGTGTCCCGGCTGGAGGAGGAGGGTGAGGTCAGGGCGCAATGCGCGGCGCGAACGCCCCAGGATCGGGGCGTGCCGACCGGACCGTGCGTCGGCAGGCTCCCGCGGCGCGCGCTGCCGCACAGGGGGTGTCGGTGGGCCGTTCATCCGGCATGATCCCCGGCGACGTCCCACGCCGGGCCGGACGCTCTGTCCGGGCGATCACCCGCCGTTCCAGCACCGTCTCGGCCTCCCCGTATTACCCAGGAGCGCATGGCACCCACGTCCTTACACCGACGGTCTCGTCGAAACCCCCGACCTTCACCAAGCTCGGCCTCGGACCGTCCGAGGACGACAACCTCCGGATCCCTGGCGGTACTCGCCTGCCTGCAGGCTGAGCCGCGCCCACCGTCCGTTTCTACGGGCTGGGGCTGGGTCCCTGCAAGGGGTCTGCCGGTTCGGTCACCGGTCCGGGAGGCGGTGGGGTGTTGCCGCGGCGGTTGAGCCAGGCGCGGATCGCCCCGCCGTCGTAGATGACGACGTAGTCGGCTTTGTCGTCGTTGTCGACGTCGGCGAACCGGACAAGGTTCAGGTTGGCGCCGGCTACTCCTGGTGCGTGCCCAGCTCAGCTTCTCCGACCAGAGCGGCTGGAGGCTGCCCGGTGTGCGAATGTTGAAATACGCGTGCACTTCGCCGGTGTCGCCCACGCGCAGGACGTCGGCCCGGTCGTCGTCGTTCATCTCGGCGAGCTGTCCCGGGCGACGTTCACACCGACCTTGACCACCGGCTCGGGCTGTACCAACGTGACGTTCAGCCTGTCCCCGTTGCTGCCCCGCCCGGCCGGTGCGGGAGGCGATGGTGGTACCGCGGGTGACGGAGCCGAAGCCGGGTCCCGCGGGTCTGAGGCCATAGTGGAGAATCGCTGCCATGAGTGAGAACGTCTATTTCCAGGTTTCCGCGAACGGTCAGGACCTTGGGCGCATTGTCTTCCGGCTGTTCGACGACGTCGTGCCGAAGACCGCCCGTAACTTCCGTGAACTGGCCACCGGCCAGAACGGGTTCGGATACAAGGGTGCGCCCTTCCACCGGGTCATCCCCGAGTTCATGCTGCAGGGCGGTGACTTCACCAACGGCAACGGCACGGGCGGCAAGAGCATCTACGGTGAGAAGTTCGCCGACGAGAACTTCCAGCTCAAGCACGACCGGCCGTTCCTGCTGAGCATGGCCAACGCGGGTCCGAACTCCAACGGCTCGCAGTTCTTCATCACCACCGTGGCGACCCCGTGGCTCGACGGCAAGCATGTCGTCTTCGGCGAAGTCGTCGAGGGCGCGGACATCGTCAAGACGATCGAGACGCTCGGCAGCCGCTCCGGCGCCACCGCAAAGAAGATCGTCATCGACGAGAGCGGCGCCGTCCCCGCCGTGTGATCATCGTTCGTCTGGGGCGCCTGTCCAGCGCCCCAGACGGGTGTCCACGTGCGCGTGCACCCCCGGTGCCCTGTGGCTGCCGGGTGCGGCAGGCTGTCCGGGGTGGCCGAAGAGCTCGATGTCGCCGGGGGAGGGGTCGGGTCGGGCGCGGTACCAGCGGGCCGGGTGCCGCCGACGCCCGGTACCGTCCTGGCGACGCCGACTTCAGCCACCAGTTTGGGCTCCTGTGTCTCGCGCACCTTGTTGTACTTGCGCCACCCGCGCACCGACGCCTCATGCCGGCCCTCCAGCCGCTTGGAGTCCCCCAGTCCCACCGCCGTAGGACAGCCACTAATTCACGGTGTCCGCGTCGGTGGTCGACGGGCACAGCGCCCAGTGCGCTGTCAGCTGATGCTCGGTGAACAGGCCCTCCAGCGCAGCCCGCCGTAGGCGGAACGGCCATCCGACGGTGTTCGTGTCCGCGAGGCGCAGCAGGTCGAATGCGACGAAGTGGGCGGGCCACCGATCGGCGAGCCGGGCCGCCCCGGCACCGCGCCGTTGCAGCAGGCCCTGGAGCCGGCGACTACCTTGGGGAAGGCCGGCCCCATCTCGGTGCCGCGCCTCAAGCGCAGTACCACCGCCCGCGTCGATAGCGACCAGGGCCTGCTACCTGCCCCACTTCGGTCACTCGCCCACCCCGGCAGCGCAGGGCCGGACACAGGGGCGGCGAGCATCGGTTCCGGCAGCGTCCCCCGGCGCACGTCCAGGCGGCGCGGCCGAACACGGGGCTGCCCGGATCCCGTGTCGTACGGTCGGATGTCGCGGCCGCCTATCGTCCGCAACGGATCTCACCGAACCCGGAGGCGCCGACGGTACGGCGGAAAGATCTGAACCAGTACCGGGAATCAGGCCGCGACGAGTTCCTGCTCGCGGTTCGGCGTCTTGACCTTGGGCTTCTTGTTCGGCAACGAGAGTCGGAAGACCTTGTGCCACGCGGAGAACACCTGCTTGGGCAGCGGCCCGGTGACGTACTCCAGCTCGTACTTCTCGAACAGCGCGCGCACCTTCACCGCGACCTCGGCGTACCGGTTGCTCGGCAGGTCCGGGAAGAGGTGGTGCTCGATCTGGTGGGAGAGGTTGCCGGTCATGAAGTGCATGGCCTTGCTGCCGCTGATGTTCGCCGAGCCCATCATCTGGCGCAGGTACCACTGACCGCGCGTCTCGCCCTTGATCGACCGGCGCTCGAAGACCTGCACGCCCTCGGGGAAGTGCCCGCACATGATCACCGAGTGGGTCCAGAGGTTGCGGACCAGGTTCGCGGTGAACGTGGCGGCGAGCGTGGTGAAAAACGACGGGCCGGACAGCAGCGGGTGGATCACGTAGTCCTTGAGCACCTGCTTGCGGATCTTGCGGCCCACGGCCTTGACCCGTGCGCGGAACTCCGGGTTGTTGCGGCGGCGCTTGCGCAGGTTCTTGCCCAGTTCCAGGTCGTACGCCGCGATGCCGTACTCGAAGAAGCAGGCGTTGAGGAAGTTCCACAGCGGCTGGCCGAGGTGGAACGGGTGCCACCGCTGGTCCTCGTCGACGCGCATGATGCCGTAGCCGAGGTCGTTGTCCTTGCCGATCACATTGGTGTACGTGTGGTGCAGCTCGTTGTGCGAGTGCTTCCACTGCTCGGACGGCGAGGCGTGATCCCACTCCCAGGTGGTGGAGTGGATCTTCGGGTCTCGCATCCAGTCCCACTGGCCGTGCAGGACGTTGTGGCCGATCTCCATGTTGTCCATGATCTTCGCCACGGACAGACCGGCGGTGCCGATCAGCCACGCGGGCGGGAAGATCGAGAACAGCAGCACGCCCCTGCTGACCAGCTCGAGCTTGCGCTGCGCCGAGATGACCTTGCGGATGTAGGCGGCGTCCTTCTCGCCACGGCCGGCGATCACCTCGTCGCGGATCGCGTCCAGCTCGCGGCCGAGCTCCTCGATCTGCTCCGCGGTCAGGTGGGCGGTGGGGTCGGTGGTGGTCACGGTGCTCCTACCGTTCGATGTCGCAGGGGCCCGCCGCGGCGGACACGCAGGTCTGGATGAGGACGCCCGGCTCGGCCTCGGTGATCTCGCCGGTACGCAGGTCGCGGACGGCGCCCGCCTTGAGCGGCGTAACGCAGCCGAAGCAGATGCCCATGCGGCACCCGGAGGGCATGAGCACACCGGCCTCCTCGCCGATGTCCAGCAACGGCGTGGCGCCGTCCGCGTCGACCCTCTTGCCGGTGGCGCTGAACGTGACCTCGCCGCCGTCACCGGCGACGACGACGCCGGGGCGGAAGCGTTCGGTGTGCAGGCGCTCTTGCACGCCGTGCTCGGTCCAGTGCGCTTCGGCGGCGTCGAGCAGGCCCGCGGGCCCGCAGGCCCAGGTCTCGCGCTCGGCCCAGTCGGGCACGAGTTCGTCGAGACGGGCGATGTCGAGCTTGCCGTCCGTGTCGGTGTGCACCTCGGTGAGCCGCAGCTTCTTGTCCGCGACCAGGTCGTGCAGTTCGTCGCGGAAGATCACGTCGTGCGGCTGTGGCGCGCAGTGGACCATGACGACGTCGTCGAACTCGGTGTCGCGCAGCATGCCCATCACGGGCGTGATGCCGCTGCCGGCCGTCAGGTAGAGCACCTTGGCGGGCTTGGCCTGCGGCAGTACGAAGTCACCGGTCGCCTGGTCGAGCTGGATCAGCGTGCCCGGTCTGGCCCTGCGGACCAGGTGGTTGCTGACCTTGCCGTCCGGGATCGCCTTCACGGTGATCGTGACGCGGCCGTCCTGGCGGTTTGTCGGAGAGGTGATGGAGTAGGCACGCCACAGGCGCACCCCGTCGACGTCGACCCCGATCCGCACGTACTGACCGGCCGTGTGGCCGCGCCAGCCCCGTCCCGGCCTGATCACGATGGTCGCGGCGTCACCCGTCTCGGGGCGCACGGCCTCGATGCGCCCGCGCAGGTCGGCGCCCGCGCGCAGCGGGCTGACCAGGTCGAGGTAGTCCGACGGCAGCAGCGGCGTCGTGACCATCTCCAGCAGTTTCCTCGCCCTGCTGCGGAGGGCTGTACTCGTCATGGCTCCAGCTTGCTGCGCCCCAAGGGGTAAAGTCCTGACCGCAGGATGTGAATCTGGTCGGCTGAATTGTTCGCAGGGAACAAAAACGTGAGTCATGCAGTCCGGAGGGCCAGTGAACTGGTCCTGGATGAGACAACGGTCACCGCACTTCGGGCCGCGCTGAAGAGCACCGCCGACGAAGTCGTCCAGGCGATCATCGAGGAGGTCCCTCCCTACGCCAACGCCCTTGCGGGCCATATGGGCGCCACCATCCGCCGGGCTGTGCGCACCGCCCTGGGGCACTACCTGGACCTCGCGAGTGGGAACATCACAGGCGGCGACGCCGGTGACGCGGCCTACGAGCTGGGCCGCGGCGAGGTGCGCGACGGCCGTTCGATGGACGCCCTGCTCAGCGCCTACCGCGTCGGCGCCCGCGTGGCCTGGCGATGCCTGGCAGCGGGTGCCGTACCCGCGGGTCTGCCCGCCGCCGAGGTAGCCAAGTTCGCCGAGCTGACCTTCGCCTACATCGACGAGCTCTCCGCCGCGAGCGCCGCGGGCCACGCCGACGAACTGGCCGCCCGGGGCAGGGCCCAGGAGCGCCACCTGGAACACCTGGCCCGCGACCTTCTCGCCGGCGCGGGCCCGGACGTGCTGCTGGCCTCTGCTCAGCGGGCCGGGTGGCAGCCTCCGGGTTCGCTGACCGCGGTCCTGCTGCCCGCCGCCCAGGCCCGGCCTGCCTACCGCGCGCTCGACCCGGGCACCCTCGTCCTCGACGATCTGCCGGACGCCACCGGTGTGCTGCTCGTCCCCGATGCCGACCGATCACATCTCCTGCGGCAGCTGACCGACCGCACCGCCGTGGTCGGCCCGGCCCGGCCATGGACTCGAGCGTCCGCCTCGTACGCACGAGCCCTACGCGCGCGCTCCCTCTCCGCCGATATCCGCGACACCGAGGACCACCTGCCCGAGCTGGTGCTGAGCGCCGACATGGACGCGTTCGCAGACCTGCGTGCCCGAGCCCTCGCACCGTTGCGGACCTTGCCTGTCGCGACCGCACGGAAGCTGGAGGAGACGTTGCGGGCGTGGCTGCTGCACCAGGGCAGACGGGACGAGGTGGCGGCGGCGCTGTTCGTCCATCCCCAGACAGTCCGGTACCGGATGTCGCAGCTACGAGAGCTGTTTCCGGATCTCGCATCGCCACACCGGGTCCTTGAACTGACGCTGGCGGTCGGTCTTCGGGGCGGCTGACGCGTACTTCGACCGTCCACGACCGCGTCCGCGAGCGGTCCAGGAATCGGGCCTCGTTCTCGGTGCCATCAGCAGGCTCATGCGGCCCCGGGGGAGAGCGGTATCAGCCGGCTGAGACGGAGGGTGATGTGAAGTGAAGACCGGACAAGGCCCTGGGAAGTCCGTCGGGGAGTGTGCTGTCCTGGCACGAGCTGACCCACGGGTGCGCGGCGGGCTGCAACTGGGTGACCGGCGGGTCGGCCTAGCCGGGTCACCAGGGGCGGGAGGCCGGGCCGCTCGCGCCCGGGACCCCGTGGTTCTGTGACGGCCCCGTGCCTCCCTTCCGACAGGTCGATCGGACGACCGACCGGGCCGGCCTGGCACACCGCGCGAGGGATGATGGGGATGGAATGACGGAATGTGAGATCAGGAGCTTCCATGGCGATGCGGGTTCACCGACCCCGTGAGGACGCGGAGTTCGATTTCATCCTCGGGATGAGCGCAGTTCCGGTCCTCGCATACTTCACCGGGACCTGGCCCAAGGCAATCGAGCCCTGCCGGGTGATGGACCTCGTCGTGGGTGGCATCGCCGACGACTACAAGGGCCGCTTGACGGCCGTCCGCGCCGACATCACGCGTTGTCCGGCCGCGACCGGGCGATACGGGATCACCGGAGCCCCGTCCTACGTCCTGCTGAAGGAGGGAGAGGCGGTGGCGCACGGCACGGGGCCCATGACCATCACCGAGGTACGGAAGCTCCTGGAGGGCCACCTCTGAGCGGCCGCAGCGGCACGTGGCCGCGACGCCCGCCATGTCTCGTCGATGGGAGCTTCGGCGCGTGAGCCACCGTGGGGCTGAGACACGCCAACAGGTCACATAATGCTGTCGAGCACGGTGCAGTCGGGCAACTTCCGCGCTCTGGCCACGGCTTCCGGGGACGGGGCCGCCAACTCGGGGCCGAGCAGTGTGTGAACAAGTGGAAGCAGTTTCGCGCAGTGGCCACCCGATACGACTGTGAGGATGTTGGGTGCCGCTTCGGGCGGTGGTCTGACCCGCGATACGGCCGCGGCCTTGCTGATAGCAGCCGGCGACAACCCCGACCGCCTGGCCACCGAGGCAGCGTTTGCCGCCCTCTGCGGTGCCAGCCCCGTGGAAGCATCGTCCGGAAAGACCCAACGCCGCAGGCTCAACCGCGGCGGCGACCGCCAGGCCAATTCAGCGCTCTACGCCATCGTCATCGCCCGCCTGCGCTGGGACACCGGCACCCGCTCCTACATGGAACGACGGGTGACCGAGGGCAAGACACGACGCGAAGCCATCCGATGCCTCAAACGCTACGTCGCCCGCGAGATTCACCGAGCCCTGCTCACATCGCGGAGGCAATCTCCCGTCCCAGCCTCCACCGGTTGTCATCCATAGGGGCATCAACCGCGACTGCATCTTCAACGGCACCCTGACCGCGACCGTGATCGTCATCTCACTGCGCAATACCGTCCAAGAACCCTCAGAGAAGACCTAGGCCGGACGGCAGGACTCGCATACGTGGCTGGCGATCGCTGCCACCAGGTCGCAAGCGGCTGCCTGTACGGCGGCATCCTCGTCATGGGCCAGCACTTCCGCCACGCTCCTGCCCTCAAGCACAGCTCGGTGAGCGGCGCGCTGGACCTCGATCTTCGGAGTGTTGGTGTGTTCGAGGATCGTCTGCAGCAACTTGATCACGCCGGGCCGACTGGTGACCGAGTCGGTCACCGCGAGATCCCACAGATACGGAACCGCCTCGACGGTCGCGTCGAAGACAGCCAGTTCACCGAGCCACAAACCAAGATCACTCAACGCTGAAGCACTGGTCTCATCGTCACCCCACGCGACGCGTGACAGCCGACCCGGAACCTCTGCCGCTGATCCGTACGCATGCGTCAACTCATGCCACCGGACACGGCTCATGCCCTTGAGAATCGTCCCCACCGCGCACTCCAGTCCTGACGCCTGCCCTGCGACGCCAAGCGTCCCATGTCACCCCAGGGATCACGCGGACTGCTCGTCTGTCCCGGCAAGCCGAAGGGGGCGTTCCCGCAACTCGCCAACATTTCAGTCACCACAGATGCACGGATGCTCTCCGCACTCGGACCCAAGCGTTCCTCGTCCTCACCTACGTAGCCATGTACTCCCGGATCGGCCTCTGCAGGACGGGGTTGGGCGCGGCTCGTGGGCAGAAACGATACGAGCGGTATCTTGTATTTTGGTGATCCAGTCCGTGATGGGGGCTTCGTTCTGCACTCGGGCGAGGCGTTGACGGGCGATTTCGGCCTGTCCTGGCAGTGCGGCTGCCACGCCGACGTCGAAGTCTTCCCAGAGGCAGCCGGTGCTGCTGGGGCGTTCGATCAACGTCGTGGCTGTCCTGTTGGGGTCCGCGAAGCGGATTCTGAAGTCCTCGAGCCGCTGTTCGGCTTCCCGGACGAGCGCGGCCGCAACGGCGGTGAACTGCCCCTGGTTACGGAAGTCTTCTGTGGTCCGTACCCGCTCGGCGAAGTCGAAGGCGGGACCGCCCGCCATCCCGTTGGAAAGCATTGTGCCGTGGGGTGAATCGACGGTAGCCGCGCCGCTGCCTGTCGCCACCATGACGTTGTCGATCTCGGCGCGGAAGCGGCAGTCGCATCCCGGAGGAGGAATCCGATGGCCACACTGGCTGACTGGCCTGGTCACGTTGCGCCGGCGCGGGGAATCAAATGCGGCCGCCGGACGCTCTGGCGTGCGTGAAGAAGATTGGTTTCCTCTCGTTCGGTCACTGGTCGCCGAGTCCGCATTCCAAGACCCGGTCAGCCGCCGATTTCCTGCACCAGTCCATCGACCTGGCGGTCGCTGCCGAGGAGCTGGGCGTGGACGGTGCGTACTTCCGCGTGCATCACTTCGCGCAGCAGGCGGCCAGTCCGTTCCCGCTGCTCTCGGCCATCGGTGCACGAACCTCGAAGATCGAGATCGGTACCGGCGTGATCGACATGCGCTACGAGAACCCGCTGTACATGGCCGAGAACGCCGGTGCCGCCGACCTCATCTCCGGCGGCCGACTGCAGCTCGGCATCAGCCGCGGATCACCGGAACAGGTGATCGACGGCTGGCGCTACTTCGGCTACGCCCCCGCAGACGGCGAAACCGGCGCGGACATGGCCCGCCAGCACGCCGAGGCTTTCCTGAAGGTGATCGAGGGCGAGGGTTTCGCGCGGCCGAACCCGCGGCCTATGTTCCCCAACCCGCCGGGGCTGCTACGCGTCGAGCCGCACTCCGAAGGGCTGCGCGAACGGATCTGGTGGGGCTCCAGTTCGAACGCGACCGCCGTCTGGGCCGCGCAGCTGGGGATGAACCTCCAGAGCTCCACCCTCAAGGACGACGAGACGGGCGAGCCGCTGCACGTCCAGCAGCGCAAGCAGATCGAGGCGTACCGCGAGGCGTACAAGGAGGCGGGCCACGCGCGAGAGCCGCGGGTGTCCGTCAGCCGCAGCATCTTCGCCCTGACCGACGACGTGGACCGGGCCTACTTCGGCCACGACCGCAACTCGCGTGACCAGGTCGGCATGATCGACGACACGACCAGGGCGATCTTCGGACGGTCGTACGCCGCCGAGCCCGACGTGCTGGTGAAGCAACTGCAGGAGGATGAAGCCATCCAGGCTGCGGACACCGTCCTGCTGACCGTCCCGAACCAGCTCGGGGTCGACTACAACGCCCATGTCCTGGAGAGCATCCTGACCCAGGTGGCACCGGAGCTCGGCTGGCGCTGAGTGTTCTGCCGCCCTGCGTGCGGGGCGGCTCGGCACCGTGGTGGTCAGGCCGCCTCGAATGTCCGGCCGATCAGCGGGCCCGCCTTCTGCAAGTCGACTGCCGAGGCCGAGCGGCTGTACTGCGCCGAGAAGGGGATCAGGCCGAGTCCGAAAGCCTGGAGTATCTGGCCCAGCGGCACGATGGACGCTGAATCGGCTGCCCCGTGAGCGAAGATCACCTGCGCCATTTCCGGGCCGAGGGCCACGAAGAGGAAGGCGGCGGGAACGATGACGACGCCGCTGATCCGCAGGGCCCGGGAGAGATCGCCGCGCATGCCGTCCAGGCGGTGTTCGGTGACGGGCCGGCTCATCTGCGGCCCGGCGAGCCGCTGGATCACGGCTCGATCAGCCGCGGCGTCCACGGGGCCGACACGCTGGCGGGCTTCCTCCGGGCGTTCCATGTGGAGGCGCCCGCCGAGGCGCCGATCGCTACGGACCGCGGTGCGCATCCCAGGGACTGCACGGACGGCTTCGACCACTTCTTCCACGCTGTTGCCCTCGACGCCCTCGATGACCTCGCCGACGATGTCCGGGCTGTCTGGGACGACGCCGTCGCAGCGCCCGAGTGGGAGGGGCCACCGCTCTGGGTGCATGGCGACCTCCATCCCGCGAACGTCGTGGTCTCGGACGGAACGCTCTCGGGCATCGTCGACTTCGGTGACATGTTCGCCGGCGATCCGGCACTGGACCTCGCCGCTGCATGGGTGTTGCTACCCGCAGGCACGGCCTCACGGTTCTTCGAGACGTATGCGCGTGCAGACGAGGCGGCGATTCGGCGCGCCCGCGGGCTGGCCGCTATGAAGAGCCTCTTCCTGATGCTCATGGGGCAGAACGGGGATCGGGGTCTTCCCGGCGGCAAGCCGCACTGGGGACCTGTAGGCAGGGCGGCACTTGATCGTGTTCTGAAAGGCGTTTGACGCACGCTTCTACGAACTTGTTCTCGATCTTGACTGGGCCCATACGGCAGCCCACCTTCGTGGGTTCATCGATCGCCACGTGCGGCGGGGATGCCCAGGTCCACGGCCGTAGGCTGCCCGTGGCCCCGATCGAGCCGGCGGAGCTTCTCCTCGGCGCCGGCCAGGCTGACCTGGAGACCTTCGACCTCGCCGAGCCAGCCTTCCGCCTCGACTTCGACGATTCGGGCGATCACGTTGTCGCGGATCTCGGCAAGCCGTGCCCGTTGGGCCGGGTCAGGTCGCAGGAGCGAACATCTGACGCAGGCTTCTCTGAACTACATTCGCTTGGTTGGGGTCTGATCGGCACGTACTGTCAAGTGACGACTTCCACGGAAGCGGGTCGGGGGAACGGCATCATCTCCCATCCCAAGGGCCAGTCCGGATCTCGTTGCTCTGCGGCCTCGACCTCAAGGCGCCGGGGAACACGCCATGTCCACCATCGAGCACCTTCCTCGGGGCGGTCGGGCCATGGAATCGTCGCGCGGCGATAGCGAACGTCGATGCAATCGAGTTTCGGTTGCCTGATCGCGCGAACACGTGAGGGCAGCAGCGGCCAGACTCCCGCGAGCGCGTTCCGGCACGAGAGATCGTGGTCGAGCTCCGGCGCGCACCACGAGTAGCCCTCCTCCACCTCGGCCGCCAAAGCGCCCCACTGTGCGAGGAGGGAGTTGAGGGAGTGGGCTTGTGCTCCATCTCCAGCGCTCGTGACACGTGCGACGGCTGCGCTGACGGCGTCGTACTCTTCAGCGCTCAGAGCGATTTCGTCCGCGTGGCTGTCTGCCGGATCCATGCGGCGACTCCTGCTGAACTGGACGGGACGGCGCGGGCGAACTCACCTGTTGCCGGAGCTGATTGTCGCACTCAGAGCACGCAAGGCGTCGTCGTATCTGTGGCGGTCGAAATGGAACCGGTGCATCTGCTCGGTGGTGGCCATCCCGTACTGCACCGGCACCCCCAGCAGTGCTTTTCAGCCATGCCCCTACAACGTCGCGGCACGGAAAGGTACTTCCGTGCAGGGGCATGCACCTGACATCTTGCATTCACCACTCGTTTCGTACGGCCCGGCCGGTGCCCTCAGCACGGCCGGGCCGTCTTCGGAGGACGCATTGATACCCCACATATCGAGCCGATCCAGACGCACGCTGGTGCTGGCGGCCACGCTCGGCGCCGCTCTCGCGTTCGGCGCCCCGGGCGCCCTCGCGGGCACGCTCCCCGTCGTCCCCTCCACCGCGCCGGTCGCCAAGGCCCACGCTCCGGCCGCTGTGCCGGCTTCCCAGAGTGCGACCTGGGTGGCCGGCACGCGTGCCTACCTCGTGATCACCGCCCCCGGTGACAGTTCGGCGGTCCGCTCCGCGATCGAGGCCAACGGCGGCACCGTCTTCTCGAACTTCGACGCCATCGGCGTGATCGTCGCCCACTCGGCGTCCAGCGGATTCGCCGCCACCATGCGCGGCGTCGCCGGCGTGCAGCAGGTCGGCGCCACGCGCACCTCGGACGTCCCGGCCGACGCCTACAACCCGGCGCTCCCCGCCAATCCGGCTCAGGCCTCGACCCCGGCCGGAGAACCGGTCCGGGCCGACATGAGCCAGATCAAGGCCGACCAGGCCTGGGCCGTGAACCCGGGCTCCGCCTCGGTCAAGGTCGGCATCCTGGACACCGGTGTGGACGACCAGCACCAGGACCTGGCGCCCAACTTCAACGCGGCCGACTCGGTCTCCTGCGCCTACGGCAAGCCCGACACCCGTGCCGGCGCCTGGCGGGACGTCGACACGCACGGCACCCACGTAGCGGGCACCATCGCCGCGGCCAAGAACGGCAAGGGCGTCGTCGGCGTGGCCCCCGGGGTGACGATCTCCGCGGTCCGGGTCGCCGAGCCGGGCAACTCCTTCTTCTTCGCCGAGAACACCATCTGCGGTTTCGTCTGGGCCGGTGACCACGGCTTCAAGGTCACCAACAACAGCTATTACACGGACCCGTGGCAGTTCAACTGCCCGGACAACATCGACCAGGCCGCCATCATCGAGGGCGTCAAGCGCGCCCAGGAGTACGCCGAGGGCAAGGGCTCCCTCCAGATCGCCGCCGCGGGCAACGAGAACTACGACCTCGCCCACAAGACGACCGACTCCGCGAGCCCGAACGACTCGACGCCGGTCACCCGCACCATCACCAACGCCTGCCTCGACATCCCGACCGAGCTGCCGGGCGTGGTCACGGTCGCGGCCAACGGCACGGGCGTCACCAAGGCCTCGTTCTCCAACTACGGTCAGGGCGTCATCGACATCGCGGCGCCGGGCAGCAGCGTGTACTCCACCGTCCCCGGCGGCGGCTACGGCAGCAAGAGCGGCACCTCGATGGCCACCCCGCACGTGGTCGGCGTTGCGGCACTCATCGCCAGCGCCAACCCGGGCATCACCCCGGCGGAGATCCGCGCCAAGCTGGCCGCCCAGGCCAACGACATCGCCTGCCCCTCGGACAGCCGCTGCACGGGCACGACGGCCAACAACTCGTTCTTCGGCGAGGGACAGGCCGACGCCCTCAAGGCCGTCGGGACCACCCCGCCGCCCGGCACGTACTTCGAGAACCTCGCGGACTTCGCCATCAACGACAACGCGACCGTGGAGAGCCCGATCGCCGTCACCGGCGTGACCGGCAACGCCCCGGCCACCCTCAAGGTGGGTGTGGACATCAAGCACACCTACATCGGTGACCTGAAGGTCGACCTGGTGGCGCCGGACGGCACCGTCTACACGCTGCACAGCCACACCGGCGGCAGCGCCGACAACATCGCCCAGACCTACACCGTGAACGCCTCCTCGGAGGTCGCGAACGGCACCTGGAAGCTGCGCGTCAACGACAACGCCGCCTCCGACACAGGCAAGATCGACGCCTGGAACCTGACCCTCTAGCGCAGGGCCCGGCAACACCCGCGTACAGCACGCACTGCGCCGGCGACAGCTCCCCGCCCGCGGCCGCGGACAAAGCGGGCTGCGGTCTGTTCGGCCAGGGCTGCGAACACCTGGGCGGCAGAGGGCATATGGGCCCCGACCACGGCGTACACCGCGGTCGGGGCCCATATGCCGGAGGAGTCCGGGACGGCCACGGACGGCCTGGGGCCGGTGTCCTGATCACCGTGCGCCTCCCTGAGGAGCTGCAGGGCCGTGTCCGCGCTGACCGTACGAAGGCCCGCCACGTCGATGACGAGCGGGCCGGGTTCGGACAGGTGCGTTTCTGGGGTCGGGTCCACGTCTGTCAGTACGTGCTCTGGCGCGTCGGGGTTCTCTGACGGCCCCGGATGCACCCGACCGGAGGAGGTGTCAGTGGCGGCGTCTACCGATAGTCGTGGGTGCGGTCCGGGATGTGTAGGGATTCGACCAGGAGGTGGTGGGTGGCCCTGCTGTCGGGGTGACCGTCACCGGGTACGGCGACGATGTCCCGCACGCTGGCGCGGATGAGGTCCTCGGACTCGTGCGGGACGGTGCGGTACGGAACCCAGGCAGGGTGAGGCGGCAGCTCAGGGTGGCTTCGCGCCCGGCGCTCAGGGCGGTGGTCGCGTGTTCGGCGGCCGTGTGGGCGAGTTCGTCGGCCTCCGTTCGGCGTTGCTGCTCGCCGAGGGTGTCGGTGAGCCTGGCGATCGTGAACAGGGTGTGGGGATGCTCCGGCCCTGTTGGCGGGCATCGTCGTATCGGTCCCGCTGTTCTCGAACCAGGAGAAGTACGTGGGGTGGGTGCCGGAGCAGTGGCCGTCGTTCGGGGATGTGACCTGCCTGGTCGGGCGCGGGGTTGTGTGCGGTGCTGTGGCGGGCCGGCCGGGCCTGCGTCTAGGAAGCGGCTGTGAGCAGGTTCTTCTCCAGGATCACCGGCAGTGACAGGGTTCGGTAACCGACCGAGGCGAACAGGACGGTGATCCGGTTCTCCTCCTCGCTGAGGACCTCGCCGTCACCCCACTGCGGGTGGTGGACCGCGGTGCCGGGCGGGAACGGGTGGTCGTGGCGTGTGGGTGAGGCGGTCCGGGGGCGGGACAGGCCGGGGACGGCGCCGACTGCGGCTTCGGCGCCGGTGGGGTGCTGTTCGCATCGGTCGCAGTTGCCGCAGGGGGAGTTGAGGCGCTCGCCGAAGTAGCCGAGCAGGAAACGCCGTCGGCAGCCGGTGGTCTCGGCCAGGCCGCGCATCATGTCGACCCGGGAGCGTTCCATGCTCTCGTGCGCGGTGCCCAACTCAACGGCCCGCGTGACGGTTTCCTCCGCATCGGCCCCGGGGACCGGGGCCACCTTTCCGCGTTCCGTGGTGAGGGCTCCGGCACTCTCCAGGAGGTTGAGGACGGCGGTCAGCCGGCCGGCGGACAGGCCGGTCTCCTCCTGGAGTTCCGTCGGTGTCAGCGGGGTCGCACGGTCCCGTACGAGGCGGGAGACGTCGGCGATGGTGTCCGCGTCCGGGCGGCCGGTGGAGAAGAACTTCTGCAGGCCCAGGTCCTCGACGCGATAGTGCAGGATGGCCCGGGACGGCTCGCCGTCCCGGCCCGCCCGGCCTATCTCCTGGTAGTAGGCGTCGAGGGACCCGGGCACCGACGCGTGCAGCACGAACCGTACGCCGGGCTTGTCGATGCCCATGCCGAATGCCGAGGTGGCCACCACCACGTCCAACTCGCCGCCGAGAAACTGGTCGTGGACCGCGCTGCGGTCGGCCGACCGGCTGCCCGCGTGGTAGGCGGCGGCGCTCAGGCCGAGTCCGCTCAGCTCGGCGGCGTACGCATCGGCGTCCTTGCGGGTGGCGACGTAGACGATGCCCGGCTTGGGCTCGGCCGCCGCCCGCTCCACCACGGCGCGCCGCTTGGCCGCGTTGTCCAGGAAGTGGGTGACCTCCAGGCGGATGTTGGGCCGGTCGAACCCGGCCACCACCTCGTGGGCCTTGCGCATGCCGAGCTGCTCGACGATGTCGGCTCGCACCGGTGCGGCGGCGCTGGCGGTGAGGGCGAGGATGGGAGGGCGCCCGATGCTCTCGGCGGCCTGCCGGAGCCTGAGGTAGTCCGGCCGGAAGTCGTGGCCCCAGGAGGACACGCACTGCGCCTCGTCCACGACGAAGAGGGACGGTCTCAGCGCGGCCAGCCGCTCCAGCACGTCCTGCTTGGCGAGCTGTTCCGGGGCGAGGAAGAGAAACCGGGCCGTTCCGTCACTCACGCTCTCCCATGCCTGCTCGTTCTGCGCCCTGGACATCGACGAGTTGACGGCGACGGCGCTCTGGCCGCTGCTGCGCAGCAGTCCGGCGATCTGGTCCCGCTGGAGAGCGATCAACGGTGACACGACGAGCGTCGGACCGGGGAGCAGCATGCCCGGCACCTGGTACACCGCCGACTTGCCCGAGCCGGTCGGCATCACCACCATGGCGTCCCTGCGGCGCATGACCGCTTTCATCGCGGTGAGCTGACCGGGACGCAACTCGTCCCATCCGAAGGTCACCCGCGCGGCTCTGCGGAGACGGCGGGCGACGAACAGGCTGATCGGCAAAGGGACTCCCGAAGCGGTTGCGCGCGACCGGGGCGGAACCGGACGGGCGGTGGTGGGTCTAGTGCCCGCCCCGGCCCGAAGCAGTCCGATCGCCAGGCGCGGACTGCGACGGCACACTCGCGGCACGCCGGCGAGCGTCACCACTGTATTCAGGGGCTTTTGCCTCGACCGTGTTGCCGGGCACGGCCAGCACGTCTTTGCCCATCTGCGCGACGCAAGGAGCCCCGGCTGCGGAGACCGCCCGGGAACGGCTTCTCGCCCTGGCGCGGGGCTGGTACGAGACGCGGGGCTGGTACGAGAGCGGCGCGGTCGAGGAGTTGCGGCGCAGGACGGGCGCGCCGGGCCCGGCGGTGTGTGAGGGTGCCGGGCATCCCTCACACACTGTGCCGCACCGGTTCTAGCTGCAGGTCCGGTAGTTGTAGCCCGCGATACGTCCGCTTTCGGTGCCGTCGGTGAAGTGCTTGTAGCCGTCGCTGTCGCGCGAGAGATAGATGCGGTGGCTGGTGCCGATGTAGTAGGAAACGATGTTGCCGGTCGTCCCGCCGGCGGAGTTGCGCAGTCAGGTGCCGACCCTGGTCCAGGTGTTCTCCCCGGGGGGTAGTCGGCGAGACCGTACAGCGCGAGCGCGTACTGCCCGCGTGCGGCAAGGGAGCAGGCGTCCTCGGTGCCCGAGGCTGTGGACATATCGGTGAGGAGCTGCTCGTACAGGCGGGCCGCAGCGGCGAAGTCCCCAGCACGGAAAGCGCGTTCAGCCTGCTGCCGAAGGTTGTCGTCCAGCGTGGATGCGGTCAAGGTGAGTCGTTCCTTTCGGTGAAGAGATGCGTGCTCATGTCACTGTGTCCGGGTGTTGGCGTCCACGGGGCCGACTAAGTGGTGCCCAACGGGAGGACGGCGACGGGGTCCCAGTCCATCTCCCACCGGGCGCCGCCGTCCGGTCGTGGGCGGGCGGTCCAGCGCACATCGAGCAGATGCAGCTTGGACATGGTCAGCGGAGCGTGGCTGGGGCTGATCCGGCGCAGGGCGCTCTGGAGCGGGTCGGAGTCTGGACTGTCGTATGACGGTAGTGTCGGTTATGGGAAGTCTAGGAATCCGTACGGCATTTGAGTGCCTGGCCGAGGACGTCGGCCATATCGGCGGCTACCCGCATTCGGGTGTGAGCTTGGGACGAGGGTGGGAGCTGCAGCGGTGCGGACGCGTCGACTTGCGCAGGTGCGAAGCCGGGTCAGCCGATTCAACGCCGATCATGATGCAGCTACGGTTCTGGCCGCTGAGGCCGTCGCCGAGGCGCTGGAGCTGATCTGCTCAGTCCCGGATCCGGTGGAGGACATCGAGGTCGCGCAGGCGGCAGGATGGCTGTATTGGTTGCGGTTCGCCGCTCGCGCCTCCGCCGAGGGCGAGTCGGATCTCACGACTGCTATGGATCTGCTTGCTCCGGTGTACCGGCTGCATCCTGACGGGGTTCCCACCTTGATCAGTGAACTGTTTGAGCGCAACCCGCCAGCTGCACCGGACGGCCCCAAGGCGCTGGCTCGCCTTGGCCGCTCGCTCTATCGTGAAGCACTGGGCTTGGATGACGCCGCTGCCCTGGACCGCGCCGTCGACCTGTTCCGGCGAGCCATTGCCGCGGCTGGGCCTGACCACCCCGAGTCAGGTCGCTGTCGGACCAATCTCGGTAGTGCACTGCTGACCCGGTTCGAGTGGGCGGCATCGCCGACGGATCTGGACGAGGCGATCGAACTCAGCCGGGCGGCGATCGCCAGCACTGACCTCGACCAGCCTGACCGGGCCGTGTACCTGTCCAACCTCGGCAACGCCCTGTTGACCCGGTTCGAGCGCCTGGGCGGTGAATCAGACCTCGACGCCGCGATCAACGCAGGGCAGGAGGCGGTTACTGGCTGGCCTGATCATCCGGATCACGCCTTGATGATGTCCAACCTCGATCTTGCTCTGAGGGCCCGGGCGGCATACCTCGACCGGGAGGCGGACCTGGACAAAATGATCGAGGCGGTGCGGAATGGGCTTGCCACGGCCTCACCTGACCAATCGGGGTACGCCGGCCGGCTGTCCGAACTCGGCGGCGCGCTGCTGGCCCGGTTTGAACGCAGCGGGGACCCGGCAGATCTGGATGAGGCGGTCCAGGCCCGCCGGGACGCAGTGGTGGCCACTGCGGCAGGCGACCTCGACCCGGCCGAGTACCTGTCCGACCTCAGCGACATCCTACGGATCCGGTTCGTCCACACCGGCGGCGAGCAGGATCTGGCTGACGCGGTCGCAGCCGGCCGAGCCGGGCTGGCGGAGACGCCCGCCGGTGATCCCGGTCTTGGCGGGCGGCAGTCCAACCTCGCCAATGCGCTGTATCAGCTGCATCAGCGCACCGGCGGCCGGGAGGACTTGGACCAGGCGGTCACGCTTGCCCGGCATGCCGTGGCCGCCACTCCAACCGAGGATCCCAACCGCGCCTCATATCTGTCGAATCTGTGCAACATCCTGCGCGTGCTGTTCGAGCGCACTGGCGGGGAAGCGGGCCTTGATGAGGCCGTCGACGTCGGCCGGGCCGCAGTCGCCGCCGCGCCCGGCGGCCACCTTCACGTGGCGGCTTACCTGGGGAATCTCGGAGCCGCATTGCTGTCGCGATTCCGGCACAGCGGTAGCCAGCCGGACCTGGACGAGGCGGTCGACGCTCTTCACAATGCGGTGATTGCCGCACCGGTCTCCGGCCCCGACCGGGCCACGATGCTGGCGAACCTCGGCGGTGCCTTGCAGGTCCGGTTCGAGTCCATGCGCCGCCGGGAAGACCTCGACGACGCGATCGACGCTTGTAGGAAGGCAGTGCTCGCTACACCCCGCGACCACTCCAGCCGGGCAGCGCGCTTGTCCAACTTCGGTGCGGCCCTGCAGGCCCGCTTCGCGATCACCGGCGTCCAGGCCGACCTCGACGAGGCGGTCGCGGCCAGCCAGGTCGCTGCCGTGGATGTCCCATCCGGCCACCCGCGCCGTGCCCCGGTTCTGTCGAACCACGCCCTTGTCCTGCGCCAGCGGCACGACCACACCAGCAGCGTGGCGGACCTGGATGCGGCGGTCGACGCCGCCCGCGGCGCGGTGGTCGCCGTCACGCCCGATCATCCAGACCGGGCTGGATACCTGGCCGGCCTGGGCCAGGCCCTCGGCGCCCGCTTCGCATGCTCTGGCGTCGAGGCGGACCTGGGCGAGGCACTCGCAGCTTGCCGGGAAGGGGCCGCAGTTGAGGCCGCCTCGCCACGCATGCGCGCGGTGGCAGCTGGCGTGTGGGGAAGCCTCGCCGCGGAAGGCGGCCGGTGGCAGGACGCCGTATCCGCCTTCGCGGCCGCGGTCGACCTGGTGGCGCGGACCGTGCCGCGCAGCCTCGCTCGGCGCGATCAGGAGTTCCTGCTCGACGGTATGGGCGGGGTCGGATCGGACGCCGCTGCGTGCTGCGTACGGGCGGGACTGGACGCCTACGGCATCGAACTGTTCGAGCAGGGCCGCGGACTCCTGCTGAGCCAGGCGCTGGACAGCCGCGCCGATCTCTCGGCGCTGACCGAGCAATACCCGGAACTGGCAGACCGGTTCACCGCCCTGTGCACGGAACTCGACCGCCCCGGCCCAGCGGCGGCCGCCACCTCAGCCGTCGCCCTCGGCAACGGCAGCCTGCCGACGAGTCAGGCATCGGCAACACGCCGTGCCACGGCCGCGGCATTCGACCAGCTCATCGCGGAAATCCGAGAGCTACCCGGGTTCGGCCGCTTCCTGCGGCCAATCGCCGTACGCGACCTCGCACCGGCACAGGGCCACATCGTGATCGTCAACGTGTCCCGGTTCGGGTCCCATGCACTGATCCTTTCCGCCGACGCCGATGCAACGGCGGTGCCCCTGCCTGCGCTCACCCCGGACGCAGTGCTGACGGAGGTCAGTGCGTTCCTCGGCGCGGTCGACGACACGGCGTCGAAGGGGGCCAGGACGCGGGCAGCCGGACAGCGCCGGATGGCGCAGACGCTCGGATGGCTGTGGGACGTGGTGGCGGGTCCGGTGCTCAACCGGCTCGGTATCACCGGCCCGCCGCGGAACGGCGAGCCCTGGCCCAGACTGTGGTGGTGCCCGTCGGGACTGATGTCGTTCCTTCCGTTGCACGCAGCCGGCCACCACGACACGTTCTCCGCTACCACGCCGGCCACGGTGATCGACAGGGTCGTGTGTTCCACCACCCCGACGTTGCGGGCCCTGGCCCACGCCCACCGCGGCGCCGCGGAAACAAGGCGGCTCGGCAGCGACCGGGCGGTCGTGGTCGCGATGCCCCACACACCGGGCAACCGTTCCGACCTGCCCGGGGCAGAAGCCGAGGTGTCTGTCGTGCGCCGTCACTTCCCCGGCATCGTCAGCACCCTTACCGGCGCGGCGGCCACCCACGAGGCGGTGGTCGCTGTGCTGCCCGAGGCTCGGTGGGCGCATTTCGTCTGCCACGGGGACAGTGACATGGCCGACCCCTCGTCGAGCCACCTGCTGCTCGCCGACCACCAGAATCACCCGCTGACCGTGGTGGATCTGGCCAGGCTCCGTATGGACACCGCCGAACTGGCCTTCCTGTCGGCCTGCTCGACCGCCCGGCCAGGGGGGCGGCTGGCCGACGAGGCGATCCACCTGGCTTCCGCGTTCCAACTCGCCGGCTACCGGCATGTGATCGGCACCCTGTGGCCGATCGGCGATCAGCATGCCGTGGACATCGCCGACCTCGTCTACACAGCCGTCACCACCGACGGAGACATCGCCGCAGCGGTCCACACCGCGACCTGCCGCATGCGTGACCGATGGCCGGACCACCCTTCGGTGTGGGCATCACACATACACGTCGGCGCTTAGCATCGACGCTGCATCATCCGGAAGGCTGGCCGAGCACAAGCTCTGCTACGTAACACGGATATTCATCATCGTCGGGCGACATCAGCCAAGCTTGTGTCGTGCCCGGCTTACCGCCCGGGCCGAAGTGATGCGCAACGAAGCGAGGCTGCCCGAAACCTTCGCCTGCTTCTTCACGCGATGTGTGAGGCGTCGGCGCCGCGTCCCTGGTGTTGAATACGAAGCGGCCTTCCGTGACTGTCACGAGAGCAATGCCATGCACCTTCGCGAATTGCAGGGCGCCGGTCTGGTACGGAGCGGTAGACACCATGACGCCCTTGTGAGCACCGACGCTCTGCACCTTCTGGTGGAGAACCTGGACCAGCTCGCGCTTGATCGGATTCTTGTGCAGCTTGGCCTCGACAAGCACGAGAAAGGACATGCCGGCAAACCGATAGCGGACAGTCGCGTCGAAATCATACACGCCGTCAGTTCCCACTATCTTCTCGTGAAGAGTGACGACGAGGTCATTCACCTTTGAATCGGCCGACCCCAGGAGCTGATGAGCAACGAATTTCTCGAACTCACTCGGAGTGATCTCGGGCTGGGGGTAGAGCGCGGTCGGCCGTGCGACTCTGCTGTCGTCTTCGCTCACGCGCATGATGCTACCCGTCGCGTGCAGACCAGGAGGCTCGCGCCTTCGTCGTGAGGGGTCTTCGGAATATCTCGGCCCGTTCGGCGACGGTCCGAGGCCATGCGGTCCTTGTGCCGGAGCCGCCCCGCGGGCTGGAACCCGAAGGTGATGGACAGCGAGTGAAATGGAGCATCGCCTACCGCCACCCTTGGCAGCCGCCTGGTACTACCCGCAACCCAGCCCCTCGCCAGAAAGACCAAGAACCACGTCGCCTGCTGACACGGAGTCAAGGTGGAAGTGCCCGGAGACAACTGGTAGGCCCGGTTTGGCGGTAGCCTCGGATATTCGAACCCGCGGAATGCCTGCGTGTGAACCACGTTGAGGGTGACCCGTTGCTTCGGGGACGGTCCTGTTGGCGTATCGGTACGTTGACGCGAAGTGAGAGGGCGGCAATCGAGTTGATAGCTGATTCGTCGTCACCTGAACGTAGGGGACTGCGGCATCCCAGCAGGTCGGCGGGCTCGGGCGGGCTGGGCTGAACACCGTGAGCGAGCGCAAGTCCTACAAGAGCGGCCGTCGCAGGTAGTCTGGCCCCGCCGATGACACTTGGGGGCAGCGTGAGGCTTCTGCTTACTTCCGCCGGCATCAAGAACCCGAGCATCCACAACGCGCTGGTCGGCCTGCTGGGCAAACCGATCGCCGACTCCAACGCCCTCTGTATCCCCACCGCCGGGTACGGGCACCCCCAGGGCAGTCCTGCTGGGGCATGGCGTTTCATCACCGGTCAGTCCTCCACACCCATGTGTGAGCTGGGTTGGAAGTCCTTGGGAGTGCTGGAGCTCACCGCGCTGCCCAGCATCGACGAGGAACGCTGGGTCTCCTGGGTCCGAGAGGCAGACGTCCTGCTGGTGAATGGCGGCGACGCCCTCTACCTGTGCCACTGGATGCGGCAGTCCGGGCTGGCGGATCTCCTGCCGTCGTTGCGCGAGACCGTCTGGGTGGGGCTGAGTGCCGGGAGCATGGTGATGACCCCCCGTATCGGGGAGGACTTCGTCGAGTGGAAGCCGCCCACCGGCGGCGACAGCACGCTGGGCATCGTCGACTTCTCGATCTTCCCGCACCTGGATCACGAACTCCTGCCGGAGAACACCATGGCCGACGCCGAGAGATGGGCGGCCGAGATCCCGGGCCCGGCGTACGCGATCGACGACGAGACCGCCATCACAGTCACCGACGGCACCGTCGACGTCGTCTCCGAGGGGCACTGGAAGCTGTTCTCCTCGTAGCCACCGGCATGAGCGATCGGCAAGCGCCCGCTCATGCCGCACTCAGGGCGGACCGGAGCACGAGACGAACAGCTCGATCGAGGGGACGAGGAATGACCGGCCGTCCCGCTGTCAGAGGGTGGTACGTGAGTTGATGTTCGTTTCGCTCTTTCCGGGTGCCCCTATGGGTTTCGTCAAGCTGATGGGGCGGGCTGGGGTTCGTAGAAGGTGCCGTCGCGGAGCATCGCGAAGAGCACATCGGCTCGTCGTCTCGCGAGGCAGAGGAGGGCTTGCGTGTGGTGCTTTCCCTGGCTGATCTTCTTGTCGTAGTAGGTCCGGGAGGCCGGGTCGGCCGGAGACGCGAACGCGGTCAGGAAGAAGGCCCGTTTGAGCTGCTTGTTTCCGCGGCGGGATGGTTGTTCGCCGCGGATCGAAGACCGCGTCAGCACTCCTGAATCGGTGTGGGTGTACTGCCAGCAGGAGGGGCAGCCCGTTGGGGGCAATCCCTACTGGGTTTGGGTACGCACGGAGGAATTGTCAAATTCTGTGGATTGAGCAGGGGCTTCAGGACGGTGCTTGCGTTGGGTGTGTGGCGTCGTAGCGGTTTCGGTTGTCGTTGATCTCATTGCGGTGTGTGGTGGCCCATTCTCCGAGAGCGACAACGGAGTCCAGTAGTGTCGCGCCGAGTTCGCTGAGCGTGTAGTCCACGCGTGGGGGAACGCTGGGGTGGACGGTACGGGTCAACAGGCCGTCGCGTTCGAGTTGCCGCAGTGTCAGGGTGAGCATGCGCTGGGAGATGCCGTTGACGGTGCGATGCAGTTCGCCGAAGCGCAGGGTGCGGTCGCGGAGTTGGCCAATGATCAGGATGCTCCACTTGCTGCCGATCAATCCGAGGATCTGGAGCACCTGCCGGCACGCTTCCTCCTCCGGTTCACGGCTGGTGCCTGATGCCGGAGGCTGCGTGGAGCCGCGGTGCTGCGGGGCCGGGGAGGTGTTCCTGCGAGGCGCCAACGGTTACCTCCGTGTGTGTCACTGACATAAATGTGCCGTCTTGCCGCGGCCCTCCCAGTAACAAATCATGGGGCCACTTACAAACAGTAAGTGACCGGCGCGGAGTCGAGGTAGCACCGCTCCGATCGCGGTGATCGGAGAGGATTCTTCGTGGTGAAGACGCTCGTTGTTGTCGGTGCCGGCCCGGGGCTGGGGATGGGGGTGGCTCGCGCGTTCGGCCTCAAGGGGTTCCAGGTCGGGTTGATCGCCCGTACCAAGGGGAAGCTGGACACCCTGGTCAGTGAGCTGGCCGAGCTGGGCGTCACCGCTGCCGCGTTTCCCGCCGACATCCGCGATCGTGACGCGCTCACCACCGCCCTCACTGCGGCGAGGGACATGCTGGGACCGATCGACGTGCTCGAATACAGTCCCAGCCCGACCGGGCCGATCACCCATGCCGCGCAGACCACGGTCGACTCCGTCGCCGCGCAGTTCGAGCTGCATGTGCTGGGCGCGGTGACGGCTGTGGGCCAAGTGCTGCCGGAGATGCTGGCCCGAGGTGAGGGCACGCTGCTGCTGACCACCGGCGTCTGCTCGACGGTCCCCGCACCCTTTCTGGCCAACGTGGGAATGGCCATGGCCGGCCTGCGCAACTGGGCACACACCCTGCATGCTGAACTCAAGCCGCAGGGAATCTACGTGGGCACGGTGACGATCGCTTCCGGGGTCGTCACCGGCGGCGGCGAGGCCGACCCTGACGCCATCGGCGCCCGCTACTACAGCATGTACCAGCAGCGGAACCGCGTCGAAGAGGTTATCGGCGACCTGGACGCTTTCCGATCTCTCGTCGCCCAGGCAGGGGGGCGCGGCAGTTCGGCCATACCGATCAGTCCCGCAGACTAGGCCGCATCCTCGCCGGGGCGTTCGACGAGACGTCCCCCTTCGAAGCGGGATCCGGCTCGGACGAGGGCGACGAGGTGAGGTGCGTTCACGGCCCGCCAGCGAGCCTGTGCGGACTCGACGAGTTTGAAGACCATGGCGAGGGCGGCTGCCGGCGCCCTTGGTGACCTTGGTCCGTAGCCGGACAGTCGCGAACGTCGACTCGATCGGGTTGGTCGTTCGCAGGTGAATCCAGTGCTCGGCGGGGAAATCGTAGAACGCCAGCAGTTCCTCCGTATCGTCGGTGATCTTCTTTGCGGCCTTGGGCCACTTCGCGCCGTAGGCGTTCTCGAACGAGGTGACAGCCTTCAGCGTGTGTTCACGGTCCTCGGTGTTGTAGATGTCCTGAAGCGCCTTCCGGGCGCCGGGCTGGGCCGACTTCGGCAGAGCGTTGAGCACGTTGGCCGTTTTGTGAACCCAGCACCTCTGATGCAGGGAGGCGGGGAAGACCTCGGCCAGGGCCTTCCAGAAGCCGAGCGCGCCGTCGCCGACCGCGAGGACCGGGGCGCGCATCCCGCGCCGGGCGCAATCGCGCAGCAGATCGGCCCAGGACTCGGCCGATTCGCAGTAGCCGTCCGTCATCGCGATCAACTCCTTGGTGCCGTCCGCGCGCGCCCATCAGGACCAGCACGCAGGACTTCGCTTCGGCCAGGCGGATGCGCAGATGGATGCCGTCGGCCCACACGTAGACATAGTCGGTGGCCGACAGATCACGCCCGGAGAACGCCTGGTGGTCGGCCTGCCACTGCGTCGTCAACCGGGTGACGGTGGCTGGCGAGAGGCCGGCCGGGCTGCCGAGGAACTGCTTGAGCGCGGGAACGAAGTCACCGGACGACAGGCCGTGGAGATAGAGCAGCGGGAGGACCTCGCTGATCTTCGGGGACTTGCGGCACCAAGGCGGCAGGATCGCCGAGGAGAACCGCTTGCGCTCGCCCGTGGACACATCGATCCGCTTGTCGTTCACGCGCGGCGCTTTGACCTCGACCGTTCCGGCGCTCGTGGCGACGTTCCGCGGCTGGTGGTAGCCGTTGCGCACGACCAGGCGACGGCCCTGGTCATCCCTCTCGCCCGCCAACTCGGCTATATAGGCGTTGACTTCGGCCTCCAGAGCGGCGGTCAGCATCCGCCTCGCGCCCTCACGGACAATCTCGTCGATCAGGGAGCCGTTACGAGTGGTTCCGTCGGCGTTTACCACGCTGAGCACGGGCGTGCCTTCCCAACCGACGTTCGCAGCGTCGGCCTACTCGGTGACCTTCAATCGATCACTCGGGAAGGTACGCCCACTGCGTGCTCCCCGAGCCCCGATCCACAAGTCCTGAGCATTGCTCGACCACAGCTGCCACATCATCTTGCGGCCCCAGCCCTGCAGGAGATCCAGACACGGATCCGACGAGAGCAGGACACCCTCCAGCGGAGTGAGTACTATGCGGTCCTGGCCGACTGCGAAGCCACTGTCTCCGAAGCCGTCCACGCCCGCGGACTACGGCACTGCCGCCGCTACCGAGCCTCTCCTCGTACGACGAGGAGACCTGGCCTTGGTCGGTGCCCTGTGTCCGGCAGTTGCTCGACGAAGGGCTGCGGTTCACCGCACCGGTGACCTTTCTGGTCGGTGAGAACGGCTCGGGAAAGTCGCCCCTGGTCGAGGCGCCACACACTCACCACTGCTGACCCCACTGCCGGGCGCGGACATCATCGAAGTCGGCGAGCACGGCATGCGGAGGGCCACCTGGCAGGAGCTCGGCGTCGTGGACCACTGGCGCCGCTATCTCGCCGACCCGCACGCCTATCTGCGGCACATCATCGAACCGTAGGGGTGCTTCCCCCAACTGCCACCCGGGCAACGTACCGGCCAGGGCGGACCCGGGCGGAGCCCTTGCCCGCCCCGGAGACCTGCACCGGGCTCCGTCGGCACGTGGCCCACGAGACCCGGTTCTGCCACCTGCGATGCCCGGATCCGCCAACTGTGCTGCTCGGTGTGCGACACGAAGTCGCTCCCGGAAAGTAAGGACAGCCACGTGAAGGAGCTATCAATCGGCTGAACTTCGGGCCGGTGTCCAGGCCCGTCCCCGCGCTCCCATGCGTCGCTGGGCAGGTGGTGTCGGCCCCCGCGCGCGGTTCAAGGCGCCAGGCAGAAGGGCGTCCTGCCCATCGCCGACTCGATGCCACCGAGGATGAGTTTCTGGTACTGCTCGGCGCCGGGGAAGGAGCCGTCGGTGGTGAAGTCCTTGGCGTCGTGGCCGAGGGTGGTGAGCCAGGCACGGCCGCCGTCGTAGTACTGGCACCAGGCCACCGGGTGGCTCCTGCCGTGTCCGGGGTGGCCCATGCTGCCGGTGACGCCCTTGGTAAGCGTGGACTCGTCGACGGTGGCGAGGAGACGGACCCTGGACGGGGCGGGGACGAGGTTGTACCACTCGTCGGTGAAGTTCCAGCGGGCCGGGAGACCCTTGGTGGAACTGTCGTGGCGGTCCTGGGTGACGACGGTGCCGGACTGTAGAGGGCCGTGGTCGTAGTAGTTGGCGCCGCCCAACAGGCCCTCGTACCAAGGCCAGTTGTACTCCGTGCCGAACGCGTTGTGGATGCCGACGAAGCCTCCGCCGCCTCGGATGTACTGGCGCAGGGAGGTCTGCGCGGCGTCGTCGAGACTGTCACGGCTGGTGGAGTAGAAGATGACCGCGTTGTACCTGAACAGCTGTGCCGGGCTGGCGAGTTGGGCGACGTCCTCGGTCCAGTCGACGGTGAAGCCGTTGTCCTGGCCCAGCTTGACGACCGCGTTCTGCACGACGTTGGCGGCGGTGAGCGCCGGGTTCGGACCGGTGCCGAGCGCGGGGCCCAGGTTGGCGTGCCGGGGGCCGGCGGTGCGCGTGTAGAGCAGCACCTTGTAGCCGTTGGTCGCCGGGGTGAAGATGCCCCAGTCGTGGTAGCACTTGGGGCTGGTGCCCCGGCAGACGCCATAGTCGGGGTCGCCGAGTTCCTGTGCGCCGTTTTGCCCAGCCTGGGCGGAGGCCTGATATCGGCCGCCGAAGAAGGCGGCCAGGGCAACGAGAGCGATCGCCAGAGCGATGGACAGCGGGGTACGGGTTCTTGCCGTCATGACGGTCCGCCCTCTCACTGGACGACGATCTTGCCGGTGGACTGCGGGAAGGCCGGGTCGTTGTAGAAGTACTCGCCGGCCTTGGCGAAGGTGTGCGCGTACGACTGGCCCGGCATCAGCAGGCCGGTGTCGAACTCGGCGTCGAAGAACGCCGCCGCTCCATGCGCCTGCTTGTTGTCGGCGGGGTTGGCGAAGGTGACCTCGGTGCCGGCGGGGACGCTGAGGTGCTGGGGCGCCATGGCGTTCTGGGCGACCGTGTTCTCGCTGGTGCCGGGGGAGTTGGTGCCGGTGTTCCAGACCCGGCCGAGTGTGACGGTGTTGTGCGCTGTCGCGCCGGTCACGGCGGCGGTGCGGATCTGGTTGCGGCGGGACGGGGGAGTGGGTGCGGGGGCCTGCTCGACCTTGCCGCCGAGCTTGAACGCCCAGAGGTGGTCGCCCCTCGGGATGTCGGGAAAGGGCAGCCCGTTGCCCCCGGCGAGCACGGCCACGTACTGCTCTCCGTCGATCTCGTACGAGACGGGGATGGTGTTCACCCCGGCGCCGCACTGCCAGGTCCACAGGGTCTCGCCGTTGGCGTCGTCCATGGCTTCGAGAACGCCGTCCGGACGGCCCTGGAAGAGGAGTCGGCCCGCGGTGGTGAGGATGCCGTTGCCGTGGGCGAGGGACCAGTCGCCCTCCTTGCGCCAGGCGACCGTGTTGGTCCGCGGGTCCATCGCGACCAGGCCCCCACCGAACAACTCACCGAGCGGACGGGCGGTGTTGACCCGGCCGCCGTGCGTGTTGGAGTAGGACGAGTTGACCAGGCCGTAGCCGATGTAGACGTACCCGGTCTTCGGGCTGAAGGACGGGAACGCCCAGTCCCCGCCGCCGCCCGCCCCCGGGAAGATGATCGTGGCCCGGTCCCAGAAGACCGAGTAGAGGCCGCCGACCGGGTAGAACGGCACCGGGCGGGTCGTCCTGTCGAGGCGCGGGAACGGGTCCGTGAACGGCTCGCCGCCGGGGAAGGGCTGGGTCGGCGAGGTCTTCTGCTCGGTGTGCTGGGGGACCGCGCGCTCCTCCATGCCGTGGACGGCCTCGCCGGTGCGGCGGTCGAGAACGTAGAACCAGCAGGTCTTGGAGCCGTAGACGACGACCTTGCGCCGCTTGCCGTCGATGAGGAGGTCGGCGAGCACCGGCGCCATGACGTTGTCGGCGTCCCAGATGTCGTGGTGGACCGACTGGAAGTGCCAGCGCCGTTTGCCGGTCTTGGCGTCGATGGCGACGATCGAGTTGGCGAAGAGGTTGTCGCCGCCGCGCGAGGAGCCGTCCGTGCGGGGGTACGGGTTGCCGAACGTCCAGTAGACCAGGCCGAGTTCGGGGTCGACGGCAGGATGGATCCAAGGGACCGCTCCGCCGGTTTTCCAGGAGTCTCCCTCCCAGGTGTCGTGCCCGAACTCCCCGGGTCCGGGCGGGCCCCAGAAGGTCCACACCACGTTGCCGGTCTTGGCGTCGAGCGCGTATCCGCGGCCGCGCGCGCCGGCGGTCGAGCCCTCGGTGCCGATGTAGACCAGGCCGTCCCAGTGCACGACCGCGCCGGCCAGTCCGCCGCTGTTGCCGCCGCACTGGCCGCTGTCGTTGTCGCAGCCGTCGTCGCCGCCGTTGTCGTCGACGATCAGCGGCTTCTGCCAGACGATCGCCCCGGTCTTCTTGTCAAGGGCGTAGACGATGTTGGCGCCGGAGATGGTGAAGACCTTGCCTTCGGCGACGGCGACACCGCGCATGTTCGTGGTCTCGGTGCCGAGGCTGGTCTTCCAGATCACCTTGCCGGTCCTGCCGTTGACGGCGAAGACATTCTGCTGCGTGGTCTCGACGTACAGCACACCGTCCTGCACGACGATCGTGCACTGCTGGTACGCGCCGGTGGAGCCGCCCTCCAGGTTGATGTGCCAGGCCCCGCCGAGCCTCTTGATGTTCTGCGAGGTGATGTCCCGGAGCGTGGAATGGTTCTGGTTGCCGTAATTGCCGCCCACCTTGGGCCAGTTGACGCCCGTGGTGCCGAGCACGGCGGACTGCGGTGGCACGGGGAGTGCCAGTCCGGGGGAGCCGGAGGTGGCCTCGGCCGTGGAGGCCAGGGCGGAGACCGTGGCCGTGCTGCCCGCCGCGGCCGTCAGGAGGAAGGAGCGTCTTTCCATCGTTTAGTTCCCTCGATTCGATCAAGGTCCACTAGATGGTTCATAGAACCCGCAGAATGGGTTCGTGTGATGGAGCGTCACGTTAGGGACGACATGCGCGCGTGACAAGACATGCGACAGAAGGTTTTCGTGGAGCGAGAGCCAACCAGAGGCTAGGCGGGCGAAGTTGGTACCACCAGGTGGACCGGGACCATCGAGGGTGGCATGGGGCTCTTGTTGCGTCGGCCCTGCCCGGTCTCCTCCCAGGCGTGCGCGAGGATGCCGACACTGCGGCTGAGCACGAAGAGGCCTCGGGCCAGTGGTGCGGCGAAGCCCAGCTCGGCGTAGATGACGGCGGTGGCGCCGTCGATGTTCATGGGCACGGGCTTCTTTCCCTCGCGCCCGCGATTGAGATACGTCTCCACGGCGCGGGCAGCCCGAAGATAAGCGCCCTCGACGAGTCCGTCCGCCACGGCACGGTCCACCAGGGCGAGCAGGGGATCGCGGCGCGGGTCGCGGGGGTGGAAGCGGTGACCGAAACCGGGCAGGTAACGCGAACGGGCCTGCCACTCGCCGACGGCCTTGGCCACGGTGAGTTCGAACTCGCCGTTCCGGGCGTGCTGTTGGACGATCTGGTCGAGCAACTCCACGCACTGCTGCCCGGCTCCGCCGTGTACGTCACCCAGCATGTTCACGCCGGTGGCCACCGCGCTGTTGAGGCCGATCCCACAGGTGGCGGCCATCCGGGCGGCGGCGATCGAGGGCGCCTGCGGGCCGTGGTCGACGCCCGCCACCAGGGCCGCCTCCAGCAGCTGCGCCTGTTCGGGACGGGGGAGTTCGCCGCGGAGCAGCAGCCAGATCGTCTCGACGAAGGTCGCGTGGCCGATCAAGTCCTGGACGGGATGCTCGCGCAGTTCGATGATGCCGGGTTCGATCCGGCTGACCGCGGTGGCCCACCACTGGGCGACCAGGCCGTCCTGCGGCCCGGTGGTCATGAGGCCGGCGCTTCGGCGGCCGTACGGCCATGTGCCCGCCAGCGGGCGATGAGCGTGGTGCGTTCCCCACCGTGCTGGTCGAGCAGCGGCGGTGGCGAGGCCGGGGGGAGGGGCCGGCCGTCCACGAGGACACCGTTGCCGCTGACCCGCAGGGTGCGGTCCGAGCCGTCCGGGTAGGGCAGGTCGGTGAAGAAGCCCCGGTGCGCGAGCTGTTCGAGTTCTACGGCCTCGGGAACCGTCAGTACGCGGGCCGCGGGGACTCCGGCCGAGGAGAGGATCTCCTCCCACTCCAGGGCGGTCTTTTGGCGCAGTGCCGCGTTGAGTTCGGTGTTGAGCTCGGTGCGGTGCAGCTTGCGTGCCTCCCGCTCGGCGAACCGCGGATCGTCGACCAGCCCCGGCAGCCCGGCGAGCCGGCAGAGCGTGACGAACTGCTCCTGCCGGTTGGCCGCGATGTTCAGCCCGCCGTCCGCGGTCTCGAAGGTTCCCGACGGTGCGGCGGTGGCGTTCTGGTCGCCCATCGGCTCCGGATCCACCCCGCTGACCAGGTAGTTGGAGACGGCCCAGCCCATCGCGGAGAGGGAAACCTCCAGCATCGAGACGTCCAGCCGTACGCCCTGCCCGGTCCGCTCCCGGCCGACCAACGCCGCGCTGATCGCGAGGGCCGCGCCGAGTCCGCCGAGCGAGTCGCAGACCGGAAAGCCCACCCGGAGAGGGGCGGTGTCGGTGGTGCCGGTGATGCTCATCATCCCGGACAGGCCCTGGATGATCTGGTCGTAGGCGGGGGCGGTGCTCATCGGCCCGGACTGCCCGAAGCCGGTGATCGAGCAGCTCACCAGACGCGGGTTGAGTTCGCCGAGCCGGGCGGCGCCGTATCCCATCCGGGCCAGCACCCCGGCCCGGAAGTTGTCGAGGAGGACGTCCGCGCCGCGCACCAGATCCTCGAAGTCGGCCTGGTCGGCAGGGTCCTTGAGGTCGAGGGCGAGGGATTTCTTGCCGGCGTTCTGGGCGAGGAAGGAGGCGCCGATACCGGCCCGGTTGAGTTCCGGGTCGGGGCCGAGGCTGCGGGCGAGATCGCCCCTGCCCGGCTGTTCGACCTTGACGACCTCGGCGCCGAGCAGCATGAGGTGGTAGCTGCAGTACGGTCCTGCGAGCACGTTGGTGAGATCGAGTACGCGGATTCCTGAGAGCGGTCGTTCGGCCATGCACCGGCTCCTTCTGAGGTTTCTGCGATGGATTCACATGGGGGGCTATTTCGTCGGACTGAGTGGATGGTCGAACCCCTGCTCCGACAACTGACGGGAGACGGCGGCGAGCGCGTCGGCGAACTGCTGCACGACCGCCTCGGGGAAACGGTGGCTGGGGCCGCTGAGCGACAGCGCGGCGACCACGGCCCCGGTGCGCCCGACGACCGGCACGGCCACGGCCGTCAGCCCCTCGTCGCGCTCACCCCGGCTGACCGCGAAGCCACGCTCCGCCGCCATGTCCGCCCACACCCGCAACTGCCGGGCGTGCCCCTCGCCGTGCGGTGAGTCCAGCGCGATCCGCCGCAGCAGACTGTCCGGCGCCGTACGCAGCAGGATCTTCGACGAGGCGCCCGCCCACAGCGGGAGTTCGTCGCCGACGCGCACCACATGGCGTAGCGGCTGGGGGCTCTCCTGCTGCGCGACACAGACCCGGGCCAGCCCGCGCAGCATGAACAGGTTGACCGTCTCCTGCTGTTCCTCGGCCAACTCGCGCATCAACTTGCGGGTCTCGCGCGGCAGTTCCCAGCTGGTGTGGGCCAGGTGCGCCCAACGCCACAGGCCCGGCCCCGCGGTGTAGCCGGCCGGGGTGTCCCAGAGCAGACCGCACTGTTCGAGGGTCTGCACCATGCGGACCGCCGTGGTCTTCGCCAGGCCGGTGGCCTCGACGATCTCCCGCAGCGTGACCGTCGGACGATCCTCGGTCAGCAGCCCCAGGATGTCCAGGGCCCTGCGCACACTGCGCACTCCGGTCGCCTCGGCCGTCTGCTCCTGCTCGGTCCCGTCCACGCGACTTCTCCCTCCGTGCCGGGCCGCCCCCACGGACCGCCCTCGGAAACTTCCTCGAACTGTCCTCTTGCCACCGCGAGTTGGCGCCCGTACGTTACACGCCGACCCACAGAGCAGTCCACCGGTACCACTGAGCGGTTTTCCCGGAGGTCTCATGCTGGATTCACTCCTCAAGGCCGGCGCGGACGCGACGGTGGTGGAGGCGCCCCCGTACATCGCGGGCCAGTGGGGTGGCGACGGCCCGGCCGCCACCCGAACGGGCCCGTATCTGCGCCGAGTTGTCAGCCGTACGACCCTGGCGACCGGGGAGGAGGTGTCCCGGGCCCTCGCCTACGCCCGCTCGTCGGCCCGTGCCGTGGCCCGGCTCGCCCCCGCCGTGCGCGCCGACATCCTGGACCGGGCATCCCGCGCCGCCTCGGCACACCGCGAGGAACTGGCCCGGCTGCTCGCCCTGGAGCTGGGCAAGCCGGTCAAGGACGGGCGCGGGGAGATCGACCGGGTGGCGGACACCTTCGCGGTGTGCGCGTCCGAGGCCCGGCACATCGGCGGCGAGAACCTGCCCGTCGCAGGCTGGACACGAGGCATCGGCAACACCGCCCTCACCTACCGTGCACCGGCCGGAGTGGCCCTCGCCATCACGCCGTTCAACGCCCCCGCCAACCTGCTCGCCCACAAACTCGGCGCCTCCTTCGCCGCGGGCAACACCACTCTCGTCAAGGCCCCGCCTCAGGCCCCGGCCGCCACCGCCGCGATCGTGGCGCTGCTCCTGGAGTCCGGAATGCCCCCGCAGGCAGTGCAGTTGCTGCACGGCGGCGCCGAGGTCGGCGCCCTGCTGTGCGCGGCCGACGAGGTCGCCGTCATCAGTTTCACCGGCAGCGCGGAGACCGGCCGGGCCGTGGCACGCGCCGCCGGGGCCAAGCGCCTGGTCCTCGAACTCGGCGGGAACGCCGCCACGATCGTCTGCGAGGACGCCGACATCGCGCAGGCCGCCAAGGAGTGCGCCCGCACCGGATACAGCAACTCCGGCCAGAGCTGCATCTCCGTCCAGCGCGTCTACGTGCACAGCTCCCGCTACGACGCCTTCCTGGACGCCTTCGCCGCCGCCGTCGACACCCTCAAGGTCGGCGACCCGCTCGACCCGGCCACCGACGTGGGCTCGATGGTCGACGACGCCGCCGCCGAACGCGTGGTGAGCTGGTCCGCCGAGGCCGCCGCCTCCGGCGCCCGCGTACTGCGCGGCGGCACCCGCGACGGCGCCACCGCCGCACCCACCATCGTCGCCGGACCACCCGAGTCCGCCTCGGTCGTCGTCCACGAGGTCTTCGGAGCGCTGGTCGCGGTGCTCCCGTACGACGACTTCGACGCGGTCATCGACGCCTGCAACGCCAGCCGGTACGGCCTCCAGGCGGGCCTGTTCACCCGCGACATGGGCCGCATCATCACCGCCTGGCGTGAGCTGCAGACCGGTGCGCTGATCGCGGGCGGCAGCTCCAACTACCGCCTCGACCATGTGCCGTTCGGCGGCGTCAAGGACTCCGGCTTCGGCCGGGAGACGCCCCGCTCGATGATCGACGACTACACGGTCGTCAAGACCCTCATGCTCCGCGGTCTGTCCGTCTGGGGCGACGCGAGCACCGTGGACGAAGGGACCGGCGCATGACCGTCCCCGCCGCGGAAGCCCTGGTCGGCCAACTGGAGTCGTACGGAGTCGAGTTCGTCTTCGGCACCTGCGGCCACACCAACATCGCCCTGCTGGACGCGCTCGGCCCCAGCTCGATCGAGTTCGTGATCGCCCGCCACGAACAGGCCGCCGCCCACGCCGCCGACGGCTACGCCCGAGCCTCCGGGAAACCCGGCGTACTGCTCACCCACGTCGGCCCCGGCATGATGAACGCGGTCACCGGCGTCGCCACCGCCGCCCTCGACTCGATCCCGCTGGTCGTCATCTCCGGCGACATCCCCTCCTACTACCACGGCCGCCACCCGCACCAGGAGGTCAACCTCCACGCGGACGCCGACCAGACCGCGATCTACCGCCCGTTCACCAAACGCGCCTGGCACGTCCACCGCGTCCACGACCTGGCCCGCACCACGGAACGGGCGTTCTGGACCGCGACCTCCGGGCGGCCGGGGGCCGTGCTCGTCAACGTACCGATGGACCTGTGGAGTCGGCAGGTCGAGGAGTACGCGGGGGAGTACCCCCTGCCCAAGAGCTCCGCGCTCCCCGCACTCGACCGGGTCACCGCCGAACGCATCGCCCAGACCCTGCTGAGCGCCGAACGCCCCCTGATCTACTTCGGCGGCGGACTGCGCGAACCCACCGCCCGCCAGGCCCTGTTGAGCCTCGCCGAGCACCTCGACATCCCTCTCGCGCACTCCCTGATGGGCAAGGGCGTCCTGCCCGACAGCCATCCGCTTCTGCTCGGCATGCCCGGCTTCTGGGGCCTGGAGACCACCCACGAATACACCAAGGGCGCCGATGTGGTCCTCGCCCTGGCGACCCGGTTCGCGGAGACCGACGCCAGCTCCTGGGATCCGGCATACACATGGACCTTCGGTGACAAGAACAGTCCGCCCAGCCGGCTCCTCCAGATCGACATCGACCCCGCCGAGATCGGCCGCAACTACCCCGTCGAGATCGGTGCGGTCGCCGACGTGGGTGACGCGGTCCGGGCCATCGGGGCCGCCGTACGGGCTGGCAGGCCCGAGCCCCTGCGGCGGGAGGGGCTGCGTGCGACCATCGCCACCGCTCGCCGGACCGTCTTCGACACCGCCCGCGAGGACGGACGCAGCGAAGACTTCCCGCTGCGTCCGCAGCGCATCCTCGCCGACCTGCGCGATGCGCTTCCCGACGACGCGGTGCTCGTCACCGACGTCGGTTGGAACAAGAACGGCGTCGCCCAGTGCTACGAACTCCCCGCAGGAGGACGGTTCATCACCCCGGGCGGCGCCTCGACCATGGGCTTCGGACCGGCCGCCGCGGTCGGGGTACAGCTCGCCCAGCCGGACCGCGTGGTCGTCGCCCTGATCGGCGACGGCGGCATGAGCGCACAGCTGCCCGCGCTGCCGATGGCCGTCGAACAGGGGCTGCCCGTCGTCTTCGTGGTGATGAACAACCGGGCCCACGGCACCATCGCCGACCTTCAGTCCGCGTCGTACGGACGGTCGTACGGCTGCGAGTTCACGGACGCCGAAGGACAGCCGTACAGCCCGGACTTCGCGGCGCTCGGCCGGTCCTGCGGCGCCGACGGACACACCGTCGCCGCCCCCGCCGATCTCGCCAAGGCACTCGCCGACGCGATCGCGCGGCGCCGGCCCGCCGTCATCGACGTACCGATGGTCAACGAACCGGTGCCGACGCCGGGCCACTGGAACATCAAGGACATCTACCGCGGGTCCTTCACCGACTGAACTGCCCTTCTCCCAGGACGAGGTGACCTTCATGAGCCGTCTCCCACGACCACTCACCACGACCCGCGCCACCGTCTGCACCGCGGTCGTACTGACCGCGGCCCTCGCCGCGTGCAGCGCGCCCGGCGACTCCAGCAGTGACAGCAAGGCGTCTTCCGGCCCCATCAAGATCGCCGTCGTCGACGCGCAGAGCGGACAGCTCAGTTCGCTCGGCGACTGGGAGTACAAGGGGGCCAAGCTCGCCGTCGACGAGTGGAACAAGAAGGGCGGCATCGACGGCCGCAAGATCCAGCTGAAGCTCTTCGACGACCAGGGCGACCCGACCGCCGGCACCAACATCGCCCGCAAGCTGGCCAGTGAGAAGTACGTCGCCATGATCGGTACGGCGGAGAGCGCGGTGACCATCGCCATGGCGCCCGTACTCCAGCAGGCGAAGATCCCCAACATCACCTCCGGCCAGTCCGACAAACTGGTCGCGCTGAAGAGCCCCTACCTCTTTCTCAACGGGCCCACCAGCACCACCTACGACTCGACGCTCGCCCAGTACCTGATCAAGGACAAGGGCTACAAGAAGATCGCGATGATCACGAACAACGGCTCCTTCGGGACGGGCGAGCACGACGCCTTCCTCAAGGCCGCCGAGGGGCTGGGCGTTTCGCCGTCGACCGATCAGGTGGTCACCACCGACCAGAAGGACTTCAGTGCCGCGCTCACGAAGATCCGCTCCAAGAAGCCCGAGGTCGTCTTCATCGGCTCGGAGGAGGTCGAGGCCGGCCTGATCGTCAAACAGGCCCGGGACCTCGGCATCACCGCCCCCTTCGCGGGCGCGGCGCCGCAGGGCACCCCCGTCTTCATCGACACCGCGGGCAAGGCGGCCGTCGAGGGCACCATCGTCAGCTCGCCCTATCTGAGCAACGACACGAGCGAGGCCTCGAAGACGTTCGCCGCCGCCTACAAGGCCGCGTACGGCAAGGACGCCGAACTGCACGGCGCCAAGGCCTACGACGGGGCCAACATCCTGCTGACCGCCCTCAAGACCAGCAAGGCCGCCACCGGCCAGGACCTCGCCGACGCCATCCGCGCCACCGCGTACAAGGGCCTGCTCGGCGACTTCGCCTACGACGACACCGGGGTCGGCATCACCAAGACCACCATCGGTGTCATCCGCGACGGCAAACTCGTCGCACGGCAGTAGTCATCGGGCATTCGGCAACGGGCGACGGGAGCACGCCGTGCAAGAGACACTGCAGACACTCGTCGGGGGCTTGAGCCTGGGGGCGGTCTACGCCCTGGTCGCCATGGGGTTCTCCCTCGTCTACCGCACCATGGGCCTGGTCAACTTCGCGCACGCCGACATCGCCATGATCGGCGCCTACGCGGCCTCCACCTTCTATCTGACGTCCAAACTGCCCTTCGCCGTCGCCATGGTCGTGGCGATCGCCGTCACCGGCGCCATCGGTCTGGTCATCGAGCGGGTCCTGCGCCCGCTGGAGAACAAGGACTTCGACCTGATGCTCATCGGGACCATCGGCTTCGGCATCGTCCTCCAGGCCGTCGCCATCCTCATCTGGGGCACCACCGGACGGGCGGTCCCCTCGCCCGTCCGGGCCGCCCCGCTCGACCTGTTCGGGATCCGGGTACGCACGTACGACCTGCTGGTGATGGCCGTCGCGGCCCTCGCCGTGATCGGCCTCGCCTGGTTCCTGGCCCGCACCAAGCGCGGCGCGGCCATGCAGGCCGTCGCCATGGACCACGAAGCGGCCACCGCCGTCGGCATCGACGTCGGCCGCAGCAACGCCCTCGCCTTCTCCATCGGCGCGGGCCTCGCCGCCCTGGCCGGCGGCCTCGTCGGCCCCATGCTGTACGTCGATGCCTCACTCGGCGGCGCCCTCGGCATCAAGGGCTTCGCCGCCGCGATGCTGGGCGGCTTCGGATCCATCCCCGGAGCCGTCGTCGGCGGCCTCGCGATCGGCGTCCTCGACTCCTACGCGGCGGGGCACTTCCAGGGCTACTCGGTGCTCGTGACCTTCCTGGTCTTCACCGTCGCCATCATGATCCGCCCGATGGGCGTCTTCGGGGAGAGGACGGTGAGCCGCGCGTGAAGGTCCGTATCGGTTCGCTCGGTGCCCTGGCCGTGGCCACTTGGCTGCTGCCGTACGGCCTGGGCAGTTACGCCATCCATGTCGTCAACATCGCGCTCATCTATGCCCTGTTGGCCATCGGCATGGGCCTCGCGATGGGTGTTTCCGGACAGATCAACCTCGCCCAGGTCGCCTTCTTCGGCGTCGGCGCCTACACCCTCGCGATCCTCACCACCCACTCCGGATACGGGTTCTGGGCGGCGGCCGCACTCGCCCTGCTCGCGACGGTGGCGACGGGCCTCTTCGTCGGCATCCCCGCCCTGCGCATGCAGTCCCACTACCTGGGCATCGTCACCCTCGGCCTGGCACTCGGCTTCATCAACTGGATCACCAACGCCAAGATCTCCGGAGGCGCCGACGGTATCTCCGGCATCCCCCTGCCGACCCTCCCGGGCATCGACCTCTCCAGTGAATACCTCTACTACTACCTGGAGTTGGTGGTCTGCGCCTTCGGCCTCGGCTTCGGCCTGTTCGTCGTCCGTACGTCCCTGGGCCGACGGCTGCGCGCGATGCGCGACGACTCCCTCGCGGCGGGGGCGATGGGCGCCGAGATCCCGCTCCTGCGGATGACCGCCTTCGTCCTCGCCGGCCTGTACGGGGGTCTGGCCGGCGTCCTGTACGCGGGCCTCATCCGCTATGTCGCCCCGGAGACCTTCTCCATCGGCAACATGTTCATCCTGCTCGCCATGGTCATCATCGGCGGCCGACGCTCGCTGGTCGGCTGCGTGGTCGGCGCGGTCGGACTGACCCTGATCCGCGAGTGGCTGTCCGACTTCTCGACGTACGCACAGCTGGGATACGGCGTGGTGGTCGTCCTGATGGTCGTCTTCGCGCCCACCGGACTCGCCGGAATCCCGTCCCGGGCAAGGGAGTTCGTACGCCGCAGGAGCGGTCACGCCACCGACCGCGCGGAGTTGCGTACCTTCCAGCCGTACGAGGCGGTCGCCACGCCCGCCGCTTCGGCTGAGCCCCTGCTCGAAATCCGGTCCGTCACCAAGGACTTCCGTGGTCTGCGCGCCCTGGACGACGTCTCCCTCACGGTCGCCGCAGGAGAGATCCGCGGCATCGTCGGCCCGAACGGCTCGGGCAAGACCACCCTGTTCAATGTCATAAGCGGCTTCTACAGGGCGAGTTCGGGGAAGGTACGGTTCGCCGGCCGCGACACGACGACCACCCGCCCGTACACCCTCTCCCTCCTGGGTCTGGCCCGTACGTTCCAGAACCTGCGCCTGTTCCGGCAGTTGACGGTCCGGGAGAACATCCTCGTCGCCCTGGACCGCACCCGCACGCACACGGTCTGGCAGTACGCGCTGTGGCAACCCGGCGTGATAGGCCGCGAGCGACAACTGCGCCGACAGGCCCAGGAACTCCTGGAACGCTTCGGGCTCACCGACTTCGCGGAAGCCGCGCCCGGCTCACTCCCGTACGGCATCCAGCGCCGCATCGAGATCGCTCGCGCGATGGCCGCCCGGCCCCGTCTGCTGCTGCTCGACGAACCGGCGGCCGGGCTGAACGGAGAAGAGGTGCAGCAACTCGCCGACATCGTGCGTTCCATCCGCGACAACGGCACCACCGTCGTCCTGATCGAGCACAACATGGGTCTGGTCATGTCGCTGTGCGAGCGCGTCACGGTGCTCTCCAGCGGCGGAATCATCGCGGAGGGAACGCCGGCCGAAGTGGTCGCGGCACCCGAGGTGATCGAGGCATATCTGGGTGACTCCGTGATGGCGGACGTTCCGCTTCCGGACGAGGACTCCGACCCGGACGAGGACTCCGGCCCGGACCCAGCCCCTGCCCCGACGTCGGCCCCCGCTTCGAAGGAGGCAACCCGGTGAAAACGCTCCCCGCTTCCCGTACCGACACCGCCGCCACACTTATCGTCGATGACCTGTCCGTGCACTACGGCGGTGTGTGCGCGGTCCGCTCGATCGGCTTCAGCGTGGAGCCGGGTGCCTCCGTCGGCATCATCGGCGCCAACGGGGCGGGCAAGACCTCCACCCTCAAGGCGCTGATGGGCCTCGTGCCGCGCAGCGGAGGACGCGTCACCCTCGGCGAACGCGACCTGACCCGGGTCAAGGCCCGCGACATGGTGCGGCACGGCATCGGCTACGTACCGGAGGGCCGGCACGTCTTCCCCGGCCTGACCGTCGAGAAGAACCTGCTCCTCGGCGCCTACGCGTGGCGCTGGGACGACGAGACCCGAGCCACGCTGGACGAGGTGCACGAACTCTTCCCGGTACTGCGGGAGATGAGCGGACGACTGGCCGGCGCCCTCTCCGGAGGACAGCAGCAGATGCTCGCGATTGGCCGCGCCCTGATGGCCAGGCCGCGCCTTCTCCTCCTCGACGAACCTTCGATGGGCCTGTCACCCAAACTTGTCGGCTTCATCCTCGACACCCTGCGGCGGCTGCGGGAAGAAGGACTGAGCCTGCTCCTGGTCGAGCAGAACGCCAAGCTCACTTTCGGTGCGACCAGCCACTGCCTCGTCATGGAGAACGGGGCCGTCGCCATGACGGGAACCTCCGAGGAACTCAGCCGCGACACCCGCGTCCGCCAGATCTACCTGGGACTGTGAACGGTGCGCGCGGCGATGACCCAGGACTCGTATCTCATCGGCCTGATCGGTTCCGTCATAGGCACCTCGTTCAGCCCCGCGCTCCACGAACGGGAGGCGGACCTGCACGGCCTGCGCTACCTCTACCGACTGATCGATCTCGATCGCATCGGCGCCGAGCCCGACAAGGTCGGTGAACTGGTGGGCGCGGCCAAGGCCATGGGCTACCGCGGCCTCAACATCACCCACCCCTGCAAACAACTCGTCATCGAGTGCCTTGACGAACTCACCCCGCAGGCCGAGGCGATCGGCGCGGTCAACACCGTTGTCTTCGAAGGCGAGGGCAGAAGCGCCCGGGCCGTAGGACACAACACCGACGTCACCGGCTTCGCCGCCTCCCTCGACCGGGAACTCGCGGACGCCCCGCGGACGCGCGTCGTGCAGCTCGGCGCCGGGGGAGCGGGGGCGGCCGTCGCGCATGCCCTGCTCACTCAGGGCAGCGGACACCTGGCGCTCGTCGACCCGCTCGCGGACCGGGCCGAGACACTCGCGGCCTCTCTGAACCGGAACTTTGGCGCCGGGCGGGCCGTCGTCGCCGCTTCGGACGACCTCCCAGCCCTGATGGCCCGAGCGGACGGCCTCGTCCACGCCACCCCTACCGGGATGTCCACGCACCCCGGACTCCCGCTGCCGGCCGACCTGCTGCACCCCGACCTGTGGATCGTCGATGTGGTGTACCGGCCGCTTGAGACCGAGCTGGTACGCATCGCACGGGCCCTTGGCTGTACCGCACTCAACGGTGTCGGCATGGTCGTCTTTCAGGCCGCCGACGCCTTCCAGCTCTTCACCGGACGAACACCGGACCGCTTACGGATGCTTGCCCACGCCGCCGAGCTGGCCGATTCGGAATGAAGAACGGCGGCTCCCGCTCCTCGCCCGCACCGTGCTCTGCTGTCTGCCCTCAGTCACGCCGCAAGTATCACACCTGGCGAAACGGGTCCGAGGCCACATCTGGGCCCCCGCTTCGGTCAGCGCACGATGGCGCGCAGGAGTTCCACTCCCATCTGCATCAGCTTCTGCACATCGACCCGGTGGTAGACGTATCTGCCGCTTCGCTCCGACGTGAGCACGCCGGCCGCGCGGAGTCTGGCGAGATGCCGTGACACCTGCGGTCGGGTCATGTTCATACGGCGGGCGAGATCGGAGGTGGTGATCGCCTCGTTCACCAGGTGACGGCACAGGGCCAGGCGCGCCGGATCCGACAGAATGGTCAGCCGTTGCTGCATTTCGTCGATGGACGCGGGCTGGCTGTGCCAGGCCACCGGGTAATGCACCACCACGGGGAAACCGGCCTCACCGCGAATGATGAGGTGCGGGCGTCCGTGAATGGTCGGGACGAGAAAGGTGCTGTTTCCCTGGAGGGAGACAGTAAGGTTCTGCAGTTTGTCGAAGCGCACCGCCCTGCCGCCCTGGACCGGCTGGGCGGCAGGGCTGACCGACGAGATCAGCTCGGCGAGCGGCAGGCCGCGCAGCCTCGAACGGGTCTGGTCGGCCTCCTCGCGCAGCCGGTCGTGAATACGCTCCCATTCCTCGGCGAAGAATTCCTCGACGCAGTCCGTCAATGTCCGCACCAGCGCGGCGCGAAATCCTTCCGGGTCGTCGACAAGCGACCTCGCCAGCTCACCGCGCGAGAACGAGCGTGCTTCGCACGCGGCGATGAATTCGCCCGGCCGGGAAACCGCCTGCCGGGGATCGAAGTCTCCGCCGTGGATCGTGTAGGCGGCGGCCCTGACGAACTCGCCCTCCGGAAGCCGCGACAGCCGCTCGATCTCCGTGTCCACGTCCGTGTCGAGCGGGCCGCTCAACGGCAGCAGCAGACGGCAGCGGCGGCGGGCCCAGAGCGGCGCGAAGCGTGTCAGCCGGGCCCGTAGATCCGGCGACAGCGCCTCGTCGGTCCGCACCAGCCACGCCCGGTGTTCGAGGTGATGGTCGGGCTCCGCGAGCGCGTGCAGACAGGCCTGGAGCTCGGAGATCGGTGAGATGCCGATCTGCACGTCCGAGCTGTTCGCTCCCCTGAGGTCAAGTAGCACCGGCACCGGGTCAGCCTAGCCCGACTGTTGTCGCCTCCGCGATAACAGTGGGTTCACGCCGTGGTCAGCGGCGTAGCGTCCCCACCCACACAACAGCGATGCGAGCGATGTGGAGGAGTGCACGTGGTGGACAGTCCGGGTGGGCACGACGTCTGGCAACGCGTACCGGAGCCGGGTTCGGGGTGGCGTCGGGTGATCTCGGTGCCGGTGCGCGACGGCGTCGAGCTCGTCGCGGACGTCTACGCCGCCGAGCCGGACCCGGCTCCCCGGCCGGTCCTGCTGGAGCGCACGCCCTACGGCCGCCGCAGGGCACGCGGCTCGGACGGCGCCTTCGAGTCCTGGAACCCGCCTCCGCCGGAGGCGGTGTGCCGGCGCTTCGTCGAACGCGGCTACCACGTGGTGCGTCAGGACTGTCGCGGCCGGGGCGACTCCGGCGGCGCGTTCGTGAAGTACCTCAACGAGGCGGAGGACGGATACGACACCGTCGAGTGGATCGCCGCCCAGCCGTGGTGCGACGGACAGGTGGCCACGATGGGCGTGTCCTACGCCGCACACGTGCAGACCGCGCTCGCCTCGCTGGGCACCCCGCACCTGTCCGCCATGTTCCTCGACTCCGGCGGCTTCGCGAGCGCCTACGAGACCGGCGTCCGGCTGGGCGGGGCCTTCGAACTCAAGCAGGCCACCTGGGCCTTCGCCCGCGCCAAGACCAGCGCGGAGACCCTCGCCGACCCCGTCAGGGCCGCCGCGCTCGACGCCGAGTCGATCGAGGAGTGGTTCCGGCAGCTGCCGTGGCGCCGGGGCCATTCACCCCTGCGGCACGCACCGGAGTACGAGGGCTATCTCTTCGAGCAGTGGGAGCACGGCCGCTTCGGGCCGTACTGGCAGCAGCTGGGCATCTATGGGAGGGGACACTTCGACCGTTTCCCCGACGTGCCGAGTCTGCACATCTCCAGTTGGTACGACCCCTACATCCAGACCGCGGTCGAGAACTTCCGCGAACTCGGCGCACGCAAGACGAGCCCGGCGTATCTGGTGCTCGGGCCGTGGACCCACGGCAAGCGGAGCTTCTCGTACGCGGGGGACGTCGATTTCGGCCCCGAGGCGACGCTGGACGGCAACCTGGCGCCCGACTACGTCGAGTTCCGGGCCGACTGGTTCGACTCCCAGCTGAACCCGACGGCGTCCAATCCTCCGGCCGTCCGGTACTTCCGGATGGGCGGCGGCTCGGGCAAGCGCAACGCCGACGGCCGTCTCGACCACGGCGGTCGCTGGCTGACCAGCTCGACCTGGCCGCCGGAGTCGTCGTACACCTCGCGGTTCTTCCTCAACGCGGACGGCAGCCTCACTTCGGAGCACCGAACTGTGGGAGAGCCCCCGGAGTTTCTGGAGTACGACCACGATCCCCGTGACCCGGTGCCGACGATCGGCGGGCAGGTCACGTCGGGTGAACCGGTGATGGTGGGCGGGGCCTTCGACCAGCGTCCCGACGACCGGACGTTCTCCTTGTCCCGGTCGCGGCTGCCGCTCGCCTCCCGGCCCGACGTCCTCACCTTCGAGACCGAGCCGCTGGAGAAGGACGTCGTCGTGGCCGGTCCGGTCGTCGCCCGGCTCACGGTGTCGTCTAGCGCCGCCGACACCGACTTCACCGTCAAGCTGATCGACGTCCACCCGCCGAGCGCCGACTACCCGGCCGGCTTCGCCATGAACCTCACCGACGGCATCCTCCGATGCCGCTACCGGGACTCGTTCGAGACACCGTCACCACTCGAACCCGGGCGGATCTACGACGTGACTGTCGAGGCGCCCGGCACCGCCAACCTCTTCGCCCGTGGCCACCGGATCCGGGTGGACATCAGCTCCAGCAACTTTCCCCGGTTCGACGTCAACTCCGGCACCGGCGAGCCGGAGACCACCGACCGGCGTCAGGTGATCGCGACGAACAGGGTCTTCGTCGACGGGCGCTCCACGATCACGCTGCACCTCGTCGCTGGGGAGCGGATATGAGTACGGGCACGGGTGCCGGGGCCGGTCTCACCCTCGCCGCCGTAGGCGACCTCGTCCTCGATGACGACATCCTGACGCCACGCCTGGAAGCGACCTCCCCCGAACTCCTCGACCTCCTGCGCGACGCGCACGTCACGATCGGGAACTTCGAGACGACCGCGATCGACTTCGACCGCTTCACCGGCTGGCCCGAGGCCGAACCCGGCGGATCATGGCTGGTCACCTCGGCGCGCAGCGGGGCCGATGTCCGTGCCATGGGCATCGACATGGTGTCGCGTGCGAACAACCACGCCACCGACTGGGGCGTGGCCGGCCTTCGCTCCACCAGTGCCGTCCTGGACGAGGCAGGACTCGTCCATGCCGGCGCTGGAGAGTCGCTCACCGCGGCCCGGGCACCGCGCTACCTCACCACCCGGCGCGGACGGGTCGCGCTCGTGTCGGCCGCGACCCGCTACCAGGCCATGTCCCTGGCCAGTGACCCGTTCGGGATCGTGCCGGCCCGCCCCGGGATCAACGGCCTGCGCACCACGAAGTGGTTCGGTGTGCGCCCCGACGAGCTCAGGTCCCTGGCCGCGATCCGGGACAACCTGCCGCCCGCGTCCCTGCACCACACCGCCCGCAAGGCCGACGCACGGGACGGCTCGGTGACCCTCGGAGGAACCGCGTTCATCTCGTCCGAGGCCACTGCTGGCCAGGTCGGGCCGTACTGGAAGGTCGACGACGAGGACATCACCGCCCTGCGCACCAGCGTGCGCCAGGCCAAGCAGAGTGCCGATGTCGTCGCGGTCGCCCTCCACACCCACGAACCCGGCAACTACAGCGCCGAACCGCCCCCCTTCCTCCACGACCTCGCGCACGCCGCGGTCGATGAGGGCGCCGACGTCGTCCTCGGCCACGGCCCCCACCAGTTGCGGGGGATCGAGGTGTATCGCAGTCGGCCGATCTTCTATTCGCTCGGGAATTTCGTCTTCATGCAGAACCGCCAATTTCCGCTGACCCGTGAGGCGTGGCGGCGAACCGGTCTGGACCCGTCGCGCCACACTCCCAGCGAGATGCTCGAAAAGAAACGGATCAAGGGGCCTTTCAGTGACCGGATCTGGTATGAGAGCGTCGCGGTGTCTCTGTCGTTCGAGAACCAGGGCGCATACGAGAACCAGGGCGCCGTCGACATCACGATTCACCCGGTGACCCTCACCTTCGACACGCAGCATGATTCCGACCGGGGAACTCCTCGACCGGCGGACGTAACTGCCGCACATCGCATACTCGATCGACTCCGCACACTTTCCGAGGCGTACGGAACCGAAATCCTCCTTGACAACGGTCAAGGCCGCATCCGCATCGACAGATAAGCGCGTACCTCGGTAAAGGAGCCAGCGAGAAATGACTGCCCCCTCAGAAGTACAGCAGAGACCCCAGCGACTCACCCGGTTCCTGGACGGCATCGAACGGATAGGCAACAAACTGCCCCATCCGTTCTGGCTGTTCTGGATCCTGGCGGTCGTCGTGGCCGTCACCAGCGCGATCATGGCCGCGGCCGGCGTCTCGGGCATCGACCCGGCGACCGGTGACCCGTCCCCGGTGAAGAACGCCCTGTCGGTCGCCGCGGTCCGCGAACTCACCCTCGGTGCCGAGGAGTCGTTCCTGACCTTCGGGCCACTGGGCACCGTACTGATCATCATGATCGGCCTCGCGGTCGCCGACCGCTCGGGCATGCTCGAGTCGCTGGCCCGCCACACGCTGGGCCGTGTCCGCCCAAGTCATGCGGTCTTCGCGGTCTGCGTGGCCGGTGCGATGTCGAAGTTCCTGTCCTACAGCGCCTATGTGATCCTCGTACCGCTGGCCGCGCTCGTCTTCAAGGCCGTCGGACGGTCTCCCATGCTGGGCATGATCGTGGCCTTCCTGTCGATCAACGCGGCCGGCGACGCGAACCCGTTCATCGCTCCGAGCGATGTCATCTTCGCCAAGATCGCCACCGAGGCCGCGCAGATCGTCGATCCCGAGGCGATCGTCCGGCCCACCGACAACACCTACTTCACCACCGTCTCCGCGGTCGTCCTCGCGATCGTTCTCACCGTGGTCACGGAGAAGGTCCTGGCCAAGCGTGAGCACGAACTCGTGCCCGACGACGGCGCCACCGGCCCGACCACCGGCGTCCGCTCCGGCTCCGTCCCCGACGAGGTCGAAATCCGCGCGCTGCGCTGGACCGGCATCGTCGCGGCGGTCTTCTTCGGGCTGCTGGTCGTAGGGATGATCCCGGTGGGCTCCCCGTTGCGCGGTGAGAACGGTGCCATTCTCGACTCCACGCTCTTCAACAGCATCGCGCTGGTCCTGAGCCTGTTCTTCCTGCTCATCGGGGCCACCTACGCCCGCCTGACCGGCAGGCTCACCAGCTCGTCCGACCTGCCCACCTTCATGGCGGACGGGATCAAGTCGATCGCGCCGCTCCTCGTGCTGTTCTTCGCCGTCTCGCAGTTCCTCGCGCTGTTCCAGTGGACCGGCATCAGCACCGTCGTCGCGGTACAGGGAGCGGAGGGCCTGAAGAGTCTCGACGCCCCGGTCTTCATCGTGCTCATGCTGCTCATCGCCGGAATCGCCCTGCTGAACTTGCTGATCACCAGCGGGACCGCACTGTGGGCGCTCATCGCTCCGGTGATCGTTCCCATGACCATGCTGGTCGGCGCCAACCCGGCCACGGTCATGGCCGTCTACCGGATCGCGGACTCCTGTACGAACTCCATCACCCCGATGAGCGCGACGTTCGTTCTCACCGTCGGCTATCTGCAGACCTACCAGAAGAAGGCGGGAATCGGCACCCTGGTCTCGTTCACCCTCCCCGCCGCCATGGCGATGATGGTCGCCTGGATCGCCCTGTTCGCCATCTGGTACGCCGTGGGTCTGCCACTGGGCCCCGGCTCACCGATCCACTGACCACGCCGGTTCGCTGAGCTTCTTCGAGTCGGCCACCGGTCAGGTGATGGTCCACGAAGCGCAGCGGGCGAGGCCCCCGAGCTGTTGATCGAGATGTCTGACGTCTCCATCACGGTGCTCGGGGGCCTTGTTGCTGACGACCGGTTCCCATGGGCAGGCCGAACGCTTGGGAGCCGAGGGCCGGCCAAGGCGTGCTCCGGCGGCCCCGCTGGATGGCCGGGCAGGGAGTGCTGTCAGGCCTGGTCGGTGGGCATGATCCACAGTTCGCCGACGGAGGCGTGGCGGGGGCGGGTGACCATGTAGGCGACGCCGTCCGCGATGTCGTCGGGGGAGAGCACCTCGGTCGTCTCGTAGAAGGGGTTGATCATCGCGCCCTGGATCTCGGGCCTGTTGTGCGAGCCCAGCTCGGTGTCCACTCCGCCCGGCTCCAGGACTCCGACGCGGACGTGCCGCTGGGTGACCTCCTGGCGCAGGGATTCTGTGAAGCCGTTCACGCCGAACTTGGTGAGGTTGTAGACGCCGTAGCCGCTCCAGGCGACGCGGCCGGCGATGGAGCTGATGTTGACGATGTCGGCGACCCGGCGGGGCCCGTTCTCGGCTGCCTTGAGCAGGTGGGGGAGGGCGGCGCGGGTGGTGTAGAGCAGGCCTTGGAGGTTGATGGCGATCATGCGCTCCCACTCCTCGACGTCCGCGCCGACGACGGGGCCCAGGAGCATCAGGCCGGCGTTGTTGACCAGGATGTCGAGGCGTCCGAAGTGCTCGACGGCCTGCTGCACGGCGGCCTCGGCCTGGGCGCGGTCGGTGATGTCCGCCTCCAGGACCAGGGCTGTGCCGCCGGCCTTCTCGATCTCGGCGGCGAGGTCGTCGAGGCGGTCCTTGCGGCGGGCCACCAGCACGACGGAGGCCTTCTGCTCGGCGAGTTGGCGGGCGGTGGCGGCGCCGATTCCGCTGCTCGCGCCAGTGACGAGAGCGACGGTGCCGGTCAGATTCGTTGCCATGGGGTGGTTCTCTTTCCAGACGTATGAAATGGGGCAAGCAGTGGGGGCGTCCCATCAGTCGCTCGGGCCGAAGGGCCGCAGTAAACCGCCAGGCCGGGCAGCGAGGAGTGCCCGGCCTGCTCTGTCAGCGGTGTGGTCCTTGCATCTGTGTTGGTCGCAGGGGCGGACCGGTCGCGCTGGGTGGGGTGGGGTTGTGTTAGGCGGTCGGGATGGCGCCGATCTGCTGGAGGACGGTGAGCATGTCGAGCTGGGCGCGTTCTTCGACGATCTTGCCGTGGGCGAGGCGGTAGAAGGCGAAGCTTTCGGCGTGGACCTTCTTGCCGGTGCCTTCGTACCCGGCGAAGGGTCCTTCGTGGGTGCCGTCCATGGTGTAGCGGATGGCGACGGTGTCGCCTTCGGCGCGCATGTCCTGGACGGTCCACTTGAGGTCGGGGAAGGCCTTCTGGTTGGCGGCGACGATGCCGCGGTAGGTGTCCAGGCCCTGCTGGGTTGTTCCGGCGAAGTGCATGACGATGTCCGGGCTGATGAACTTCTTCGCCAGGGCGGGGTCGTTGGTGGGCAGGAACTGGCTGGTGAACTGTTCCATGATGCGCTTGTTGGCCTGGGCGGTCCCGTGGTTCCACGAGGCGGACTTCGCAGCGACGCCGGAGCCGGTGTTGATGGTGCTGGCCGTGTCCGCGGCATTCGCTGCGTAGGCAGAGAGGCTGAGTGCTCCCAGGGTCGTGACTACGACGGCAGCCTTGGTGTGTCGACGCATGGTTCGTCCTTCTGTTTCGGAGGTTCGCAGCACCGACGGTGCTGCGGGGAGGCACGAGACGGGCGCCAGGTGCGCCACTGAGTCCGGGCCATTCACACCGCTCTCGGCGATGCACCCCCTACAGAACAGGTCGGCGCGAGCGGACGGGAGTCCCTGATGGGAGGGGTACTGACAGGGACCCCCCGCCATGCCGAATCGCTCGTAAGGTGAAATACATGGCAGGCAAAAACGACGCTCACGACGCGCACCGCGACATCCGTAGCGATATCCGCTCGGAGATTCGGGAATTCCTGAGCACACGACGCGCCAGGGTCACCCCCGAGCAGGCCGGGCTGCCCGTCTACGGCGGGGACCGCAGGCAGGTCTCGGGCCTGCGCCGCGAGGAGGTCGCCCTCCTGGCGGGCATCTCAAGCGAGTACTACACCCGGCTGGAGCGCGGCAACGCCACCGGTATCTCCGAGGGGGTCCTCGACGGCATCGCACGAGCCCTACGGCTGGATGAAGCCGAGCGAACCCACCTGCTCGACCTCCTGCGCACCGCTACCACAACCCGTCCGCCCCGCCGTCGGCCGACCCAGCAGCGCGTCCGGCCAGCGGTGCAACGGGTCCTCGACTCGATGACCGGCACACCCGCGTTCGTCCTGAACGGACGTCTGGACATCCTCACCGCAAACCACCTCGGGCGCGCCTTGTTCTCACCGCTCTACGCTGACCCGTTGAGGCAGCCGAGCAACGCTCGGTTCGTCTTCCTCGACCCGCACGCGGGCGAGTTCTTCCGTGACTGGGACGGGGTCGCCAACGACACGGTCGCGATGCTGCGCGCCGAGGCCGGCCGAGATGCCTACGACCGGCGGCTGACGGACCTGATCGGGGAGCTGTCCACCCGCAGCGAGGACTTCCGCCGTCGCTGGGCCGCACACAACGTCCGGATCCACAGCACAGGCATGAAGCGCCTCCACCACCCGGTCGTCGGGGACCTCGAGCTGCCGTTCGAGACCTTCCCGCTGGGCGCCGATCCCAGCCAGTTCCTCCTCGCTTACACCGCCGAGCCCGCATCTCCCTCGCAGGACGCGCTGAACCTGCTGGCCAGCTGGGCGGCGACCACCGACGCAATCGAGCAGCCCGCCTCCACTGACGACTCCGAACCGGCCGAGTCGGCCGAGACGCCCGACTGATCGACGAGCCGCCGAGTGACAGCGTGTCGATCCGCAGACGTCGTCGGCGCCCCCGGCATCACTGCGCAAATGCTGTCGTTGGGGGCTCAGGACTATGCTCTCCAGTACGGGGCCCGGCTGTCTGCTCCAGCCAGAGAAGGTGATACGGATGTTGCCCTCTTCAACATCTCTGGGGACCTCCGACGTCAGCATCGCCCCAGGCGATCACGTATGCGTCTTCTATACGAGCCTGGCGGAGCGCGACGGAATCCTGCTCCCCTTCCTTCGTGAGGGCCTGCGTACCGGCGAAAAATGCGTCTGCGTCGTGGATACCACCGAACCCGCGGAGCTGCTCGACGACCTTGGTGCCGACGCCGACCTCAAGCCGGTTCTCGACCGGCGGCAGCTGGAGGTGTACCCCTCGCAGGACGTCTTTCTGCGCGGTGGCGGCTTTTCCATGGAGAGGGTCTTTGACTGGTGGGAACAGAACATAGCCATTGCCCTCCAGAACGGATTCCGCTACACCCGTGCAGCTTCGGAGATGACCTGGGCGCTACACCCGCTGCCCATTCTCGATGAGCTCCTGATGTACGAGGCGGTGGTGAACCAGTTCCTGATCCGCAATCCGTACCAGGGAGGCCTGTGTCTCTACCCGCTCGATCAGTACAGCGGGGAAACCCTGGTGGAGGTGCTCAAGACCCATCCCAAAATGGTGCTCGGGGGCATGGTGCTCGACAACCCCTACTACCTCGATCCTGACGAGTTCCTCGCCCTCCGGCAGTGACCATGACCGCCGTCCCCACCGACCGCACGGCCCGCGACAGGGAGCAGCGCGATCAGCTGTCGAACCTGCAGGGGCTGCTGATGCTCTCGATGCTGATGACCGAGAGCGGCAGCGAGGAGAAGATCCTCAGCCTTGCGGCTGCCTCGGTGCCGTCCCTCAGCAGTTGTCGCGCAGTGGGCGTGTACCTCGACGAGGACGGATGGCAGGCTGGCGTCACCCTTCTTTCCGCGGAGCATGTTCGGGCCGAAACGGAGGCGCAACTCCGCTCTCTCGGCACGAGCAGCGGCCCGGTCGAGATCCCGGGACACGCTTGGGCGTGGGCTCTGCCCCTGAGGCGGATCCAAGAGCACATCGGCTACTTCGTCGTGGCCGCATCCGAGTCGCCTTCCCAGGCCACTCAGTTCCTGTTGCGTGTGCTCGCCCAGCAAACCGGAGTGGCCCTGGCCAACGCCCGGCTGCACACAGCGGAGCGGGCAAAGGCCGAGCAACTGCGCCGTGCCAATGCCGCGCTGGCCGAAACCGTGAGCGCGCTGGAGCACACCACCCGGATCCACGACCGGCTGACCCGTGTCGCAGTGGCCGGGGAGGGGCAGGAAGGAATCGCCCGTGCCGTGTACGAACTCACCGGGTACCCGGTCGCGGTCGAGGACCGCTACGGGAACGTCCGGGCGTGGGCAGGCCCGGAGGGTTCCGCCCCCTATGAGAGAGAGCCCCCGAGCCTACGAGATCGGATACTCCGCCGTGCTCTTAGCGAGGGGCGGCCGGTCCGGGAGAACGGTCGGCTCACAGCCGTTGCCAGCCCGGGCGCCGACATCCTAGGTGTGATTGCACTGGTGGATCCCGCAGGGACGGCGGGGGATCGGGAGCAGATCGCCCTCGAGCACGGCGCCACCGTGCTGGCCATGGAGCTTGCGCAACACACGGCCTCAGCGGCGTTGCAGCGCGATCTTCTTCCGCGGCGGCTGACCGGAGGGACCGCCCTGGAGGTGGCCTCACGCTACCTCGCGGCGGGGGCCCCGATCGGTGTGGGCGGTGACTGGTTCGACGTGATCCCGCTGTCGGGGGCCAGGGTCGCTCTGGTCGTCGGCGATGTGGTCGGCCATGGGATCAACGCGGCAGCCACCATGGGGTGGCTCCGTACGGCCGTGCGCACACTCGCCGACCTCGATATGCCGCCCGACGAGTTGCTGGCCCATCTGGACGACCTCGTCATCGGTCTCGCGGAGGAGGAAGAGGCTCGCGAAGAGGCCGAGGGCTCCGCAGCCGTGGGAGCCACATGCCTCTACGCCGTCTACGACCCGGTCACACGGCGGTGCACGATGGCCCGCGCAGGCCACCTGCCGCCCGCCCTCGTCCAGCCGGACGGCACCGTCACGTTCCCCGACCTCCCGGCCGGGCCGCCCCTCGGGCTCGGGGCCCTGCCCTTCGAATCCGTCGAGTTCGAACTGCCCGAGGGCACTCTGATCGCTTTGTACACCGACGGCCTTGTCGAGGCCTCGGACCGGGACATGGGCATGGACATCGCAAGGCTGGGCGATGCCCTCACTCGGCCCCGCCTGACCCTGGACGCGCTCTGTGGTGACGCGGTCCAATCTCTGCTGAGTGGCCCGCTGACCGACGACGTGGTCCTGCTCCTGGCCCGCACCCATGTCCTCGGCCCGGACCAGGTGGCCTCCTGGGATCTGGCGGCCGACCCGGCAGTCGTCGCGAGCGCCCGGAATCTGGCTGGCGCACAGCTCACCGCCTGGGGCCTGGACGACGCGCAGTTCGCCACGGAACTCGTCGTCAGTGAACTGGTCACCAACGCCATCCGCTACGCAACCGGTCCCATCCGCCTGTCCCTGATCCACCAGGACGTCCTGATCTGCGAGGTCTCGGACGGCAGCAGCACCTCACCTCGCCTTCAGCATGCCAGAACGACCGACGAGGGTGGCAGAGGGCTGTTCATCATCGCGCAGCTCACTCGGCGCTGGGGCACCCGCTACACCGCAGCCGGCAAGATTATCTGGGCTGAGCAGACCCTTTCGCCGGCGGATGGCGCGTGATCGCTAACGCCCGAGCGCAGCAGCGGTAACCGGCACCTCGCAGTCAGGGTTGTCAGAGACACCTGGCTCGACACAGGCCTGACTCGGGCAGGACCCCATGTCCTGTTCCGATGAAGCCGTCCTGCCTCTGGACCGAGAGCGGCAGGACGGACTGCCCTTCGCCTGAAGATGTGTGAGGTTGTGGTTCCGGCAAGTTGTCAGCCGTGGGTGGTGGGGACGGCGTCGCCAAGTCCGAGCTTTTGGACTGCCATCTCGCGCAGTTCCACCTTGCGGACCTTTCCGGTGACGGTCATGGGGAATTCGTCGATGACCTGCACATAGCGCGGGATCTTGTAGTGGGCGAGCTTGCCCCTGCAGAACTCGTGGACGGCATCGGCAATGAGCGGCTCAGCTCCGTCCTTCATGCGCAACCAGGCCATCAGCTCCTCGCCGTACTTCGCGTCAGGCACGCCGACGACCTCGGCATCGAGGATGTCGGGGTGGGTGTAGAGGAACTCCTCGATCTCGCGTGGGTAGATGTTCTCGCCGCCGCGGATGACCATGTCCTTGATCCGGCCGGTGATGCTGACGTATCCCTCGTCGTCCATGACCGCCAGATCCCCGGTGTGCATCCAGCCTGCGGCGTCGATGGCCTCGGCCGTCTTCTCCGGTTCGTTCCAGTAGCCCAGCATGACCGAGTACCCGCGGGTGCACAGCTCGCCGGCCTCCCCCCGGGGCACCGTCAGACCGGTGGCCGGATTCACCACCTGAACCTCCAGGTGCGGTCCAACCCGGCCCACCGTGGAGACACGACGCTCCAGGGAGTCATCCGGCCTGGTCTGCGTCGAAACGGGCGAGGTCTCGGTCATCCCGTAGCAAATGGCGACCTCTTCCATGCCCATCTTCTCGATGACCTGCTGCATCACGTTGATCGGGCACGGTGAACCGGCCATGATGCCGGTCCGCAGGCTGGACAGGTCGTAGGAGTCGAAGTCCGGATCAGCCAGCTCCGCGATGAACATCGTCGGCACCCCGTACAGCGAGGTGCAGCCCTCCGCCGCGACCGCTTCGAGGGTGGCCTTGGGATCGAACGAAGGTCTGGGGATCACCATCGTCGCGCCGTGGCTGGTGCACGCCAGATTGCCCATCACCATGCCGAAGCAGTGATAGAACGGCACCGGGATGCAGACCCGGTCTTCCTCGGTGTAGTGGCACAATTCCCCGACGAAGAAACCGTTGTTGAGGATGTTGTGGTGCGACAGAGTCGCGCCCTTGGGAAAGCCGGTCGTCCCCGACGTGTACTGAATATTGATCGGGTCCTGGGGACTCAGCGACGCACCGACGTCGGTCAGACGCGCACGGTCGCCGGCAAGGCCGGTCTCGACGAGCTCGCCCCACGAACCCTGGCCGATCAGCAGAACGTCCTTCACCGTCGGACAGTTCGGAAGTGCTTGTGCGAGCATCGCGGCGTAGTCGGAGGTCTTGAAGGTCGGCATGGCCACCACAGTGCGGACGCCCGCTTGGTTGAGGACGTACTCCAGCTCGTGAGTCCGGTAGCTGGGGTTGATGTTGACCAGAATGGCGCCGATCTTCGCGGTTGCGTATTGCACGAGGGTCCACTCCGCGCAGTTCGGCGACCAGATACCCACCCGATCACCCTTGCCCACGCCCAAGTCCAGCAGCCCAAGCGCAACTGCGTCCACGTCCTCGGCAAGCTCTCGATACGTCCATCGTCGCCCCGTGGGGACATCCACCAGAGCTTCCCGTTCGCCGAAGACAGCGACCGTGTGGTCGAAGTTGGCGCCGATGGTCCCGCCCAGCAACGGCGTCTCTGAGAGGCCCGATGCATAGCTGAGATGAGGCGTAGCCATGAAAGCTCCTTATGGGGATTGCCGAAGTTGAGGCATCTCGAATTGAAGAATTGCCGAATTGAGGGGCTATCGAAGATCGAGGCGGTCCGGCCGTTGCGGGCCCCAGCCTCATCCTTTGGCTGCGGAGCGTGTTACCCGGACTCGCGACGGTGCCCTCGCAGCGCCGTTAGAGGATTCCGTATTCGTTGGCTCGCGACAGGGCTTCGACCCGGTTGCGGGCGCCCAGCTTCTCCAGGGTTCGCTGGAGATAGGTCTTGACGGTGTTGCGGGTAAGGCCGAGAGCCTCGCCGATCTCCGGATTGGTTTCACCCATCGCGACCCTGCGCAGGATCTCGTACTCGCGGCGGGTGAGACCGCATTCCTTGAGTTTCCTGACCAGGAGCACATTGAAGTCGGGCTCGAGCCCCGTGCAGTCGATGCGCTCGCCGGCGTTCACCCGGCGGATGATGTCCACCAGATCGGAACGCTCGGTGTCTTTCACGACGACAGCATGGGCTCCGGCGTCGAGTGCCGCGTCCAAAGCCACGTGCTCCGGATACGCGGTGAAGATCACCACCTTGACGCCGGGGGAGTGCGAGCGCAGCGCCCGGATCACTTCAGGGCCGAGCATGTCGGGCAGCCGCAGGTCGAGCAGGACGACATCGGGCTGGAGACGTGCCGCGGCCGTGATGGCCTCACGCCCCGAGCGGGCATATCCGGCGACGGTGATCCACGAAGTGCTGCTGAGCGCCATGGTGACGCCGTCCAGGACGATGGGATGGTCGTCCACGACCAGCACACGGATCGCTGTTGTGGTCATGCGGGGACCCACGCCTGGACGGTGACGCCACCGTCTTCGCCGCCCCCGATGTCCAGCCGCCCGCCGACCCGTGCCAGCCGCTCGGACATGGTCGCCACGCCGAGTCCTTCCGGGTCCTTTCCAGCGGCGGGCAGGCCCACCCCGTCGTCGGCGATCCTCATCGTCACTCCGTTGGAGGCGGCGAACACGCTGAGCACGACGGAGCGGGCATGGGCATGTTTCTCCACGTTGAGCAATGCCTCCCGCGCTGTGTCGGCAAGCGCCTTGATATGCGCCGGGGGCATGGCCGGAAGTTCGGTGACGGTGATGAGGCGGGCGACGATGCCCGTGCGCTCCTGGAAGGCGCGGCAGTCGCCGCGCAGGGCCACGCCGAGACTGACCTGCTCGGGCGGGACGCTGAGCGCGTGCAGCGACCCGCGCAGGGCGGCTGCCGCTTCCACGGCCTGCTGCTCGATGTCGCCCAGCCGGGGCTGGAGGGCGTCCCCCGGGGGAAGTTCGTCGATCAGCGCGCGGATGCCGGCGCCAATGGTGAACAGCATGGCGCCGACGCTGTCGTGCAGGTCGACGGCGACGCGGCGCCGGTCCTCATGGACGGCGACCTCGGCGGCGTGCCTGGCCCGCTCGGCGACCACCGCGGCTGCAGCGGCCCGGCCGGCGGCCTGTTCCAGTGCCTGAGTCGTCCGATCGCCGAACGACGACTTGAACCGATTGGCTCCGTACAGCACACCGAGCAGCCGGTCCTCGTAGATCATGGGCACGGCGATGACCGCGCCCAGGCCCTCCCTCTCCACCTGCGATCTGAAGTGGTGAGTGATGTTCTCTGCGCGCCGGTAGTCGCTCACCCACAGCAGGCGGCGGCGCTCGATCACCTGTCCGCCGAGTCCACGGCCTTTGGGGACGGTGAGTTCGTTCATCGCGGGTGTGCGGGTGTTCACCATGTGGCGCAACACGATCTGATCACCGCCATCCGGTTCGCCGACCCATGCCACATCGACACCGCTCGAGGCCGGGACGTCGTCCACGATCCTGCGCATTGCGGTGGAGCCGTCGAGAAGGGCCAGGATCTGGCTGTAACCGTCGGTGAGCTCGGACAGCAGGTTCAGCTGCGGCGGCCGTGGCCGCTTCTGTGCCACAAAAGACATGGTATGAGGCCTTCCGTCGGGCCACCAGGGTTAACAGGCCCGTAATACAGTCCTGCGGCCGATAGTCACCGCTTCCGCGTTCCCGCGCTACCTCCAAGTGGAGACCTCTGCCAGGAGGTCTCCACTTGGAGCTATCAGGGTGATGCCGGGGCGCGCACGATCTCGCCACCCCCCCCCAGAGCCGACGGCGTAGTGACGAGGGATACCGCCCCGCCCCCTACGCCCCTCGGAGTCATGCGCGGCTTCGGTCCGCCGCCTCCCGTCCCCTCCGCATGCACGCCGGCTGCACAGGCGATGCTGCCCATCACCGAGGTGAACAATGAGTACCGAACAATCTGCGAGAAGGCCGTTGATTAGCTCGGCCGACCGGCCACTGCCGATGCGCCGGGTGGCCGTCGCCTCGCTCATCGGAACCTCCATCGAGTTCTACGACTTCTTCATCTACGGAACAGCGGCCGCATTGGTCTTCGGTCCGCTGTTCTTCCCGGCCCTCGGGAGCGCTGCGGCCACCGTCGCCTCGTTCGCGACGTTCGGCGTGGCCTTCTTCTTCCGTCCACTGGGGTCGATCCTGTTCGGTCACTTCGGTGACCGCCTGGGGCGCAAGAAAACGCTGGTCTCCACGCTGCTGCTCATGGGACTGTCCACGTTCGCGATCGGGCTGGTGCCGACCGCAGACACGATCGGTGTAGCAGCCCCGATCGTGCTGGTGACCCTGCGCGCGCTGCAAGGGCTCGCGGTCGGTGGCGAGTGGGCCGGCGCGGCCCTGCTCACGGCCGAGTACGCGCCCTCGGGCAAGCGGGGCCTGTACAGCATGTTCCCGCAGCTCGGCCCAGGCGTGGCCCTGGCGTTGTCCAGCACGACGTTCCTCGTCACCGCGTTGGCGATGGAGCCGGAGAGCTTCGCGAGCTGGGGCTGGCGGATCCCGTTCCTGCTCAGTTTCGTGCTGGTCGCCGTCGGCCTGTACATCCGACTGAAGATCGAGGAGACACCGGTCTTCAAGCAGTCCACGTCCCGCCGCGAGCAGGTCAAACTGCCCTTCGTCGAAGCACTGCGTGAGCAGTGGCGACAGGTGCTGCTGACCGGCGGCATGCTGACCATGACCTTCGGAGTCTTCTACATCAGCACCGTGTACCTCACCAGCTACGCGGGCCAGGCGCCGGGCGTCGGCGTGCTGGGCCTGTCGCGCCCGACGATCCTTGTCGGCGGCGTCATCGCCGCGCTTGTGCTCTCCGTTACCGTCATACTGTCGGCCCTGTACTCCGACCGGATCGGCAGGCGGCGAGTCCTGCTCGTCGGAACCGTTTCCTCGATGGCCGTGGGGCCCTTGGCGTTCCTGATCATGCAACCCGGGAACAGGCTGTCGTTCTTCATCGGGATGAGCCTGTTGATGGTGGTGCTCGGCATCCCGTACGGTCCGGCCGCCGCCTACCTGCCGGAGCTCTTCCACACGCGGTATCGCTACACCGGCGCCGGCATGGGCTACAACCTGGGCGGCATCCTCGGCGGCGCGGTCCCGCTGGTGGTCGCACCACCACTGGCGGCCGCTTTCGGCGGCATCGGGGTCGGGTTCTACCTCACGGCGCTCGGGCTGATCAGCAGCTTGTCGGTGCTGGCGATGAAGGAGACCAAGGGCGTCGCCATCGACGCCCGGCCTTCGGCGGCACCGGGGGCCACCGCGGCAGCGACCTCCTGATCTCGGGGACAGGTGGGCCGTCCTGCGGGCGCGGCTCACCTGCCCGCCCGAACGGGCAAGGTGAAGGCGGAGTCCCCTGAGGTCACTCGGCCCACCTCCGCGGTCGGTCCCGGCCGCTGTCCAGGACGGACTCGGGAAGTCGGGGCGCGGAAAGGCGGCGCAGGACACGTCAGGCATACGGCAGTCGGAGCACCAGGGTGTCCGCTGAGTCACCGGGACTGCTGAGGCTCGGAGGCGCCCATGCGGCGCACCGGTACCCGCAGCGGCGCACGGAACGACAGCAACCCAAGCATGGGCGGTGGCTCGTCCTCCATGAGTACTGCGTCCGGGAGCAGATGGGCCGCAGTGCGGAGCGCCACTGCCGCTTCGGTACGCGCCAACAGTGCCCCTGGACAGCGGTGGCGCCCTGCGCCGAAGGACAGGTGGTGGCGGACGTTCTCCCGGGAAGGGCACAGCTGCTCGGGCTCGGTGAACACATCGGGGTCCGACCCTGTTCCCATCAGCATCAGCAGGAGATGCGCTCCGGCCGGCAGTCGTACTCCGGACAGTTCCACCTCACGCGCGGCGATCCTGCGCCACGTGGTGACCGGCGGCTCCCGACGGAGTGTCTCCTCCACCCACGCCGAAGCGAAGGCGTCCTCGGTGGCGGCGCGCGACCACGCCTGCGGATCGGCCGCCACGCGGCGCAGCACCGTGGAGATCAGCTGGCCGGTGGTGGACTGCCCGGCGATGAAGACGAAGAAGCACACGGCCACGGCGGTTGCGCGGTCCAGCAGCTCGCCACCTGGCAGGCGGTGATTGCGCAGTGCCCCGACGAGGCCGTCTTCTGGCGCGGCGCCTGCCACCTGGTCCGAGAGCCATCGGTGGAAGTCGCCCACCAGCTCCGCCAGGTAGGTCTGCCGCTCGGCGGGCGGACGGCCGTAGAAGAGCTCCAGCGCAGCATCGCTCCATTTCAGCAGTTTGTCGGCAGAGATGCCTTTGATGCCGAGCAGCCGCATCATCACCTGGCACGGCAGCGGCCGCGCGTAGTCCGCAGCCAGATCGCAAGTGGCACCGGCGGAGAACCGGTCGCGAATGTCCGCAGCCAACTCCCGTGCGGTCTCCTCGATCACCGGCATGGCGGCGGAGACTCGCTCGGAACTGAAGAATCGCATGACCAGGCGACGAAGCCCCGCGTGGGTCGAGCCGCCGTTGTCGGCGAGGGCGGGTGGCAGCGTGAACCCGGCCCTGGCCAGGGCGCGGAGCGCTGACATAGGCAGCGGGGCGACGGCACGCTGGGCGTTGTCCGGTACATATGTGCCCGGTTCGAGCAGCACCCGCCGCACATCCACATACCTGCTGACCAGCCACAGGCCGGTTCCGGGATCGTGGTGCACCGGCGCAGTGTGGCGCAGGGCGGCCAGGGCGGGATACGGATCGGCTGCGAATCCGGTACCGAAGAGATCGAGGCGATCGAGCACGCTCGGAAGGCTCGGCACATCGGGATGAGGGGTTATCCCCCCTTCCGTCGGTGGAGCCTGGTTGACCGTGCCTGCCATGAGCCGTTCCTTTCGCGGACGTCCTGTTCAGTAGCCGGACAGTGTGTTAACGGCAGTTAACCTAAGTGCGTCGACGGTAGCCACCTGCAGTGACCGTGTAAAGGGGCGTTTCGCTGTCGAGGGCTACGCGGAAGCGCCTGTATGGACTCATGCTGGACAGCCTTGTTAACGACGGTTAACGTGAATCCCGCTGTTGCCGGCGCCCCGTGAGTGCGTGAGCCGTCTGCCGCCCGCCCTCCGGAGTGCCCATGGCCGTCATCGCGGCCTGTCAACGATCTCAAGCGCGGATGCCGATTCCCGGGCTCCGCCGTCCCGCGCACCGGGCCTACGTGGCCGCTGGCCGCATGGAGGTGACGTTCATGTCCGACATGGAGATTTCGATACCGCTCCGCATGCCCCTGACCGCCAATCTGGCCATCGATGAGGCCTGCGTGCCTCTGTCTGGAGGCGGTTTGGCCCTCGATCTCGATCAACAGAGCAGCTTTGGCGGGCTGAAAGACGGTGAGCTGTACTTCCAGCGCTGCAAGTGGTGTCGTACCCCGGCCTTCCGGCGGGTGTTCTGTCGCGCCTGCGCCTCGGAAGACCTGGAACTGGAGCGCAGCGAGGGTACGGGCGTCGTCGCCCGTTCCGTCGTCGTGCGCCGGGACGATGTGCCGTACGTCATCTCCACGGTCGCCATGGCCGAGGGATTCAGGCTGCAGGGCAGTGTCGTCGGGGCGGGACGCGATGTCGCGCGGCCCGGCTCCCGGGTGTGTGTGGAGGCGGTCGCCGACTCCGACCCCTGGACTGTCACCTTCAAGCCCTACGGCGGCCCTGCCGCTCGCTGGTAGGCGGCGGCCTGGAGCCGCCATCGGCGCCTGTCTGATTTCCGGACCGGCGGACCCTGGACGAATTCCGTTAACGAGCGCTAACCTCAAATACGTGAGTTAACGTTAACTAACAAAGATCACGCACGGTGCTCTGGCTCGTCTGCCGAGCGGGCTGCGCAAGGAAGCAGTGATGACGACATTGGCCACAGAACTCCAGCGGGGCGCAGCCCTCTCAGTCGCGGCGGCCGGGATGCACTGGCCGACCGGCCTCAGGCTCTCGACCGCCGCCGATCCGCAGTCGGATGACTTCCGCCGCAACCGCGACAGGCATGCCGCCGCGGTGGAAACTCTCCGTCGTCGGCTGTCCGAAGCCGAGTTGGGCGGCGGTGAGCGAGCCAGGGCCAAGCACGTCGCCCGCGGCAAACTGTTGCCCCGCGACCGGGTGGAAACCCTGCTCGACCCCGGTTCGCCGTTCCTGGAACTGGCGCCCCTGGCGGCTCACGGGCTGTACGGCGGTGACGCTCCGGCAGCCGGAGTCGTGGCCGGCATCGGCCGTGTCGCGGGTCGTGAGTGCGTCATCGTCGCCAACGACGCCACGGTCAAGGGCGGCACGTACTACCCGATGACCGTCAAGAAGCATCTGCGCGCGCAGCAGATGGCGTTGGAGAATCGCCTGCCCTGCATCTACCTCGTGGACTCCGGGGGCGCCTATCTGCCGATGCAGGACGATGTGTTCCCGGACCGCGAGCACTTTGGGCGGATCTTCTATAACCAGGCCCGAATGTCGGCGGCGGGCATACCCCAGATATCCGCGGTACTGGGTTCCTGCACGGCCGGCGGGGCGTACGTCCCCGCGATGAGCGACGAGACGGTCATCGTGCGGAACCAGGGGACGATCTTCCTAGGCGGTCCGCCGCTGGTGAAGGCTGCCACGGGTGAGGTGGTCACCGCCGAGGAATTGGGCGGTGGAGAGGTCCATGCCCGGGTCTCCGGCGTCGTCGACCATCTGGCTGAGGACGACGCGCATGCCCTGCGCACGGTCCGGTCCATCGTCGCGACCTTCGGTCCGCGAGCGCTGAGGCCGTGGGATGTGACCCCGGTGGAGGAGCCTGTCGTGGATCCTGCTGGGCTCTATGGCGTCGTCCCGGCGGACAACCGGACTCCCTTCGACATCCATGAGGTCATCGCGCGGATCACGGACGGGTCGCGCTTCGCTGAGTTCAAGGCCGAATACGGCCAGACGCTGGTCACCGGTTTCGCCCGCATCCATGGGCATCCGGTGGGGATCGTGGCCAACAACGGCATCCTCTTCGCCGAATCAGCCCAGAAGGGCGCCCACTTCATCGAGCTGTGCGACCAGCGCGGCATACCCCTGGTGTTCCTGCAGAACATCAGCGGTTTCATGGTCGGCCGCGCCTACGAGAACGGCGGCATCGCCAAGCACGGCGCGAAGATGGTCACGGCCGTCGCCACCACCCGCGTGCCAAAGCTGACGGTGGTCGTCGGCGGGTCGCACGGCGCGGGCAACTACTCGATGTGCGGGCGCGCGTACTCCCCCCGCTTTCTGTGGATGTGGCCCAACGCCAAGATCTCCGTGATGGGCGGCGAGCAGGCCGCAACCGTGCTCGCAACTGTCAAGCGCGACCAACTGGAGGCGCGGGGCGAGGAGTGGACCGCCGAAGCGGAAGATCAGTTCAAGCAGCCGATCCGTGAGCAGTACGAGGAGCAGGGCAGCGCCTACTACTCCACCGCGCGGTTGTGGGACGACGGGATCATCGACCCCCTCGACACCCGCACCGTGCTTGGGCTGGCCCTGACAGCCTGCGCCAACGCTCCCTTGGCCGAACCGCAGTTCGGCGTCTTCCGCATGTGACCCCTCCCTTCCCTCTCCCCCTCCCTCTTCGAGGAGCTTCCAGGTGTTCGACACCGTTCTGATCGCCAACCGTGGCGAGATCGCGGTGCGGGTCATCCGCACGCTGCACCGGCTCGGCATCCGCGCGGTCGCCGTTCACAGCACCGCGGACGCCCACGCACGGCACGTACTCGAGGCCGACACAGCGGTGGCCCTGCGCCCCGGCGGCCCCGCCGACGGCTATCTCGACATCGAGCAGATAGTGAAGGCCGCCGTGCGTACGGGCGCCCAGGCGATCCACCCCGGCTACGGCTTCCTGTCCGAGAACCAGCGCTTCGCCCAGGCCGTCACCGACGCGGGACTGGCCTTCGTCGGCCCGCCCGCGACCGCGATCCAGCTGATGGGCGACAAAATCCGTGCCAAGGACACCGTGCGCGCCCACGGCGTGCCGGTGGTGCCCGGCAGCAGCGGCAGCGGGCTGACGAACGATCAGCTCGCCGAAGCGGCACGCACGGTCGGCCTGCCCGTCCTGCTCAAGCCCTCGGCGGGCGGCGGCGGCAAGGGCATGCGCCTCGTCCGCGACGCGGCCGTGCTCCACGAGGAGATCGCCGCCGCGCGACGCGAGGCGCGTGGTGCCTTCGGAGACGACACCCTGCTGGTGGAACGCTGGATCGACCGTCCCCGTCACATCGAGATCCAGGTGTTGGCCGACACCCACGGGAATGTGGTGCACCTCGGTGAGCGCGAGTGCAGCCTCCAGCGCCGCCATCAGAAGATCGTCGAAGAGGCCCCCTCGGTCCTGCTTGAGGAGGGCACCCGGGCGTCGATGGGCGCGGCGGCGGTCGAGGCAGCCCGTTCGTGCGGCTATGTCGGTGCGGGCACGGTGGAGTTCATCGTCTCCGCCGACCGCCCGGACGAGTACTTCTTCATGGAAATGAACACCCGGCTCCAGGTTGAACACCCGGTGACCGAGATGGTGACCGGCCTGGACTTGGTCGACTGGCAGATACGTGTCGCCGCCGGCGAAGCGCTGACGTTCGGCCAGGATCAGGTCGGCTTCGACGGCCACGCCGTCGAGGTGCGCCTGTACGCCGAGGACCCCGCACGGGGGTTCCTGCCCAGCGGCGGGCGGGTGCTGACCCTGCGGGAGCCGGCCGGTGAGGGCATCCGCGTCGACTCCGGCTTGGTGGAAGGCTACGAGGTCGGCAGCACGTACGACCCCATGCTCGCCAAGGTGATCGCCCATGGTCCGGACCGGGAGACCGCGCTGCGTCGCCTGCGTGCCGCGCTCGACCGAACCCGCGTGCACGGCGTAACGATCAACACCGGGTTCCTACGCAGGCTGCTTGAGGACAGCGACGTGGTCGCCGGCCGTCTGGACACCGGGCTGGTGGAGGCCCGACTGCCTTCCCTCGTCGACGTACCGATGCCGGACGAGGTCGCGCTGGCGGCCGCGCTCGCCGTCGAGTCGGCTCGGGAGTCCACGCAGGAGGATGGGCAGGTGTGGGTCGACCCATTCTCCGTGCCCACGGGCTGGCGAATCGGCGGTCCTGCCTGGACCACCCACCAGTTCCTTGATGGTGATCGCGAGCCGATCGCGATACGTGTCCGCCGCACCCCCTTGGGCCCGGCTCCCTATGAGGTCTCCTATGGCGGCGGAGAGGCCGAACCGGCCGACCTGCGCCCCGATGGAGCCGACGGGGTGCTACTGACCTGGAACGGGACCGTTCAGCGACTGGACCACACGGTGGAAACCACCGCAGGCGGCGACGTCGTGCACTGGCTCTCACGCGGCTCCGACACCTGGCGGCTGCGCACTTTCGACCCGGCCGTCGCGGCCGGGACCGGCTCTGCGGCGGTCGCCGGCGGCACTCTCACCGCTCCGATGCCAGGCACCGTCACTCTGGTGAAGGCGGCTGTCGGAGAACTGGTGACAGCAGGTCAGACCATCCTCGTCGTGGAGGCGATGAAGATGGAACACGCTCTGACCGCCCCCTTCGACGGTGTGGTGGCCGAACTGCGCGCAGCGCCCGGCGCCACGGTGGCGATGGACGAGACGCTCGCCGTCGTCGAGCCCGTATCCGCCGAGGCCGCGAGCGAGGAAGCGGCCTGACGCCGCCCGTCGGCTGGCCGGAACCCCAGATGTTCGATCCCACCCCTACCGCTTCTGTATTTCGCACGAGATCGAGGACCCCATGTTGAACCACCGGCTCAGTGACGAGCATGAACAACTCCGGCGCACGGTCGCGGAGTTCGCCCGAGACGTGATCGCCCCGGTTATCGGCGACCTCTACGAGCGGCACCAGTTCCCCTACGACATCGTGCGGGAGATGGGCAAGCTGGGCTTGTTCGGCCTGCCCTTCCCCGAGGAAGACGGAGGCATGGGCGGCGACTACCTCGCCCTCGGCCTGGTCCTGGAGGAACTGGCCCGGGTCGACTCCTCGGTGGCCGTCACTCTCGAGGCGGGTGTCTCGCTCGGAGCCATGCCCATCCACCTCTTCGGCACCACGGAGCAGAAGGCCGAGTGGCTGCCCCGGCTGTGCGCGGGCGAGATCCTCGGCGCGTTCGGCCTCACCGAGCCGGGTGGTGGCTCGGACGCCGGGGGCACCCGCACCACCGCCCGCCTGGACGAGGCCACGAATGAGTGGGTGATCAACGGCAGCAAATGCTTCATCACCAACTCCGGCACCGACATCACCGGGTTGATCACCGTGACCGCTCTCACCGGCACGACGCCGGCCGGGGGCAAGGAGATCAGCGCGATCATCGTTCCCGCAGGGACCCCGGGCCTGACCGTGGCTCCGCCGTATTCCAAGGTGGGCTGGAACGCTTCGGACACCCGGGAACTGTCCTTCGCCGACGTCCGGGTCCCGGCTCAGAACCTGCTGGGTGAGCGGGGCCGTGGCTATGCCCAGTTCCTGAGGATCCTCGACGAGGGCCGGATCGCCATCGCCGCGCTTGCCACCGGCCTCGCACAGGGCTGCGTCGACGAGTCGCTGAAGTACGCCCGCGAACGCGAGGCGTTCGGACGCCCCATCGGGGCCAACCAGGCCATCCAGTTCAAGCTCGCCGACATGGAGATGCGTGCTCACACCGCCCGACTGGCATGGCGGCACGCTGCCTCGAAGCTGGTCTCCGGCGAGAGTTTCAAGAAGGAAGCCTCGCTCGCCAAGCTCTACAGCTCCGAAATTGCCGTGGACAACGCCCGCGACGCCACCCAGATCCACGGCGGCTACGGCTTCATGAACGAGTACGCCGTCGCCCGCTTCTGGCGCGACGCAAAGATCCTCGAGATCGGCGAGGGCACGAGCGAGATCCAGCGCCTGCTCATCGCCCGCGAACTCGGCCTCACCGACCGGAACGGGGCACGCTGATGGACAAGGTTGTCACCTCCGCCGCGGAAGCGGTGGCGGTCATACCCGATGGGGCCTCGCTGGCTGTCGGAGGTTTCGGGCTCTGTGGCATTCCTTCCGCGCTGATTCAGGCGTTGCACGAGCGGGGCACCACCGATCTGCGTGTCGTCTCGAACAACTGCGGTGTCGACGGGTGGGGCCTGGGGATGCTGCTGGAAACCCGGCGCATCTCCCGTGTCACCGGGTCTTACGTCGGCGAGAACAAGGAGTTCGCCCGCCAGTACCTCTCCGGCGAGATCGAGTTGGAGCTGGTGCCGCAGGGCACCCTCGCCGAACGCCTTCGGGCCGGCGGCTGTGGCATACCGGCCTTCTTCACCCCCGCCGGCGTCGGCACCCAGATCGCCGAGGGCGGCCTGCCGTGGCGTTACGACGCACACGGCGGCGTGGCCGTCGCCTCGCCGAAGAAGGAGATACGCCAGTACGGCGGCACGGAGTACGTCCTGGAGGAGTCGATCACCACTGACTTCGCCCTGGTCCGTGCGGCCAGAGGAGACCGGCACGGCAACCTCGTCTTCGACAAGTCCGCCCGGAACTTCAACCCGCTCGCGGCGATGGCCGGCCGGGTGACCATCGCGGAGGTCGAGGAACTGGTCGAGCCAGGAGAGCTCGACCCGGACGCGATCCATCTGCCCGGCGTGTTCGTGCAGTCGGTGCTCGCCCTGAGCGCCGAGGAAGCCGCTGACAAGCGCATAGAGAAGACGACCGTACGTCCTGTCCCCGCGGTCGCCGAAGCGATGCCGGGGCAGCGCGGTACGACGGGAGGGCAGAACTGATGGCCTGGTCCAGGGACGAGATGGCAGCTCGGGCGGCACGGGAGCTGACCGACGGGTCGTATGTGAACCTCGGCATCGGGCTGCCGACGCTGGTGCCCAACCACCTGCCGCCCAACGTGCACGTGGTGCTGCAGTCGGAGAACGGCATCCTGGGAGTCGGCCCGTATCCCACCGCCGATCAGGTCGATCCCGACCTGATCAACGCCGGCAAGGAGACCGTCGCCGTCCTGCCGGGCGCCTCCTTCTTCGACTCCTCGCTGTCCTTCGGGATGATTCGCGGCGGGCACATCGACGCGGCGATCCTCGGCGCCATGCAGGTCTCCGCCGTCGGCGACCTGGCGAACTGGACCATCCCCGGGAAGATGATCAAGGGGATGGGCGGGGCGATGGATCTCGTCCACGGGGCGCGGAAGGTCGTGGTGCTGATGGAGCACGTGGCCAAGGACGGCACACCGAAGATCGTTCAGGAGTGCACACTGCCGCTGACCGGCAAGCGGTGCGTCCAGCGCATCATCACCGATCTAGGTGTCATCGACATCACCGAGCGGGGGCTGGTGCTGACCGAGACCGCACCCGGCGTCACCGTGGCGGAGATCCGGAGCAACACCGACGCCGAGCTCGCGGTGGCCGAGGCGCTCGACGTCGTGGGAGAGCACGCCGGGTGACGGCTGCGCCCGCCGCTGCACCGGACGGCGTCGTCGATCCCGTTGTCCGTCCGTCGGTTCATCGATGCGGTCAGAGGTGTGCGTGGCGAACTCAGCAAAGTCCGGGCGCCCGCGGTGCGGCGGGCGAGCCGCTACGGCTTGGATGCGTGCCATCAACCAGGCTGCAACGACGGTCGAAGCCCTGACCTGACCTCGCACGACATCCACGCTCACCGAGCAAGGCAAGGAACCTGATGCGACTCGTTCTTGTAGGCCCGCCTGGCGCCGGCAAAGGGACTCAGGCAGCCCTGCTGGCTGCGCAGCGAGGCATACCGCACATCTCCACCGGTGACCTGTTCAGAGAACACGTCACCGGGCGAACGCCGCTGGGACGGCAGGCCCAGGAGTACCTGGACGCGGGCACGCTGGTTCCCGACCGCGTCACGTACGACATGGTCCGGGCCCGGTTGACGGAGTCGGACGCACAGAAGGGATTTCTGCTCGACGGTTTTCCTCGTACCGTCGCCCAAGCGGACGCCCTGGCGGAGTTGCTGGCGGCGGGCGGACAGACGTTGGACGCGGTGATCGAGTTCGATGTGCCGGACGATGTCGTGGTGGCACGCCTGCGCGACCGCGGCCGGCCGGACGACACCGAGGACGTCATCCGGAACCGGCAGCAGGTGTACCGGCGGCAGACCGCGCCGCTACTCACCCACTACGCCGACATCCTGGTGAGGATCGACGCCGTAGGAACGGTCGAGGAGATCGCAGAGTGGGTGCAGGAGGCCGTCACGACCCCTGCCTGAGGGCTGATTCAGTAGGTCGAGGCGTCAGCCGGTTCAGTGCAGTTATGCCTCGGACTCTGCACAATTACAGCCCATCAGACCCTGGGACTGACGCTGTCAGCGCGTTGTCGCCGGGCTCGGCAGTAGATGCACGATCCGAGGTGTGTGGCGGGATGCCGTCTACGGATCCTTTAGCTTGAACAGCCGGATCGTCTCCAACGGGCCGTCAGTCGTCTCGGCGGCGACTGCGACCCGTCCGGAGAACACTGCCTGGGCTGCTGGTGCCTGAGAACGTCGCCTACGGCAGCAGTGTGTCGAGGGATCGGAGCACCTCCCGACTGCGGTGATCCGCCGCCGAGACCACGCCGAGAAAGGCGAAGTAGCCGTGGATGAGGCCGGGCCCGGGGATGAGTTCGACGCGTACTCCCGCCGATCGCAGCCGGTTCGCGTAGGCGTCGCCCTCGTCGCGCAGCGGGTCGAACTCGGCGGTGGCCACAACTGCGGGCGGCAGGCCGTGCGGTACGGCCGTGCCAAGCAGATCGAGCGCGGGCTCGCTCCGCTGCTCAAGGGGCGCGTACTGGTCGTAGAACCAGCGCATGTCCTTTCCGGTGAGGAAGTAGCCGTCACCGTTCTCGCGGAACGACAGGCTGCTCATTGTGGGGTCGGTGGCCGGGTAGATCAGCAGCTGCGCAGCCAACGTGGGGCCGTCTTCGTCGCGGGCCCGAATCGCGGCGCCGGCGGCCAGGCTGGCGCCCGCGCTGTCCCCGGCCACCACGTGTGGGTAGTCGCCGAAGGTATCCGAAGTCCACGCCAGAGCCGCCATGATGTCGTCGAGCGGTGCTGGGTAGTGGTGCTCCGGAGCGAGTCGGTAGTCCACGGACACGACGGTCGCGCCGAGCGCGTTCGCGACCCGTCGGCAAACCGGGTCGTGGGTGTCGAGGTCACCGACCACCCAGCCACCGCCGTGCACGTAGGTGACTACTCGCCCGCGTTCGCTGAGTGGGCTGCAGATCCTCAACGGGATCGGCCCGTGAGGGCCGTCGATCGTTCGGTCCGTCACTTCGCGCACCTGTTCCGGCACATAGTCGCCGCCACGGCGAGCCATTGCCAGTGAGCGGTAATGCGCTCTGGTCTGCTGCGCGGTGCCACGGACCAAGGGAGTCATTCCGGTTGCGGCGAGTTGGTCGAGAACCGCGCGGAACTGCGGATCAAGGGGCACGAGTACTCCTGCCGTCGTAGTCGTGGGGTGGTTCGCGGGGCGTGGCCCACCCGCGCGTCGAGTGGATCGACGAGGCTGTCCGGGTTGGTAGAGCGATCTCCGCGGTGGTGCCGATTGCATCGGCATGGATCGCAGGTCAGGGCACGCGAGGCCGGTTGTCGTCGTACACGCTTATCCGTAGGGCGCCGTACGAGCTGCAGTGCACAAGCCGGGGGCTCGGCTCGGTCCGAACACTTCACGATCGGACGGCCTCGGCACCCACTTCACGCACGCCAGTCGGAGCACAGCGTGCTCTGCACGTGACCCTGCACTTCGCTCTGCGCCAGGGCATCGGACGGCGTGGCCGATCCCCGAGGAGTAGTCGCACGCGGGTCAGCGCGACAGCACCCAGCGCGGCGGGCGGCGTTCGCGGAAGGCCCGCATTCCTTCGAGGGCCTCCTCGGACGCGAACAGATCGGCGGAGAGCTTGACCATCGCATCACCCTGCTGTGTGAGCACATGGCGCACCCGGGCCGTGGTCAGCTTCTTGGACTCGATCAGGCCCTGCCGGGAGCACAGCCGCAGGGCGCTGACCAGTTGCCGGACGCTGTCCTCCACGGCCGCTACCTCGCGTGGAGCCTCGGTCAGCAGACCCATTCGCTCCGCTGCGGCGCCGTTGAACATCTCGCCCGTCAGGAAGTAGCGACCGGCTGCCCGTTCGTCGATGCGGGGCAGGACGGTGAGAGAGATGATCGCGGGAGCCAGACCCAGCCGGACCTCGGAGAAGGAGAAGGTCGTGTCGGCGGGGGCCACAGCGATGTCGGCGGCCGCGACGATGCCCAGACCGCCGGCCCGGGCGTTGCCCTTCAGATGGGCTATGACGGGGACCGGGGTCTCCACGATCCTCCTCAGCAACCCCAGCAGCGTCTCGGCCCCCTGCTGCATACCGCCCTGCGCGGCTTCCTTGAGGTCCGCGCCCGCGCAGAACGTGGGCCCGGTGTGGGTGAGGACGATCGCGCGGACGGTGTTGTCGGCTGCGGCGCGGGCCAGGCCGGCGTGCAGCTGCTTCACCAGGGCGGCGGACAGGGCGTTGCGACTGCCTGGCGAGTCGAGAGTGAGGGTGGCGATGCCGCCCTCGACGTGCACTGTCACCACGTCCTCGGTGCGTTCTGCCATTGCTTCTCCTTCATGACGGGGCCGGAGCGGGCCGAACGGGATCGGTGGCTCCCGGCTGGGCCGCAGCCCCTGGACGCCTCAGTTAACGTACATTAACCTGGCGATGTGAGTTAACGTTAACTAACTCACGAGGCACTCCCGCCGCCCAGGCAAGGTTCCGCTCCGGCCGGCCGGCCCGCCCCGAGACGTGGTGTCGAGGTGTTCGCGGCATTCGCGCGGGGGAGCGAAGACACCCCGAACGAGGAGACTGAGGCATGACGCCACCCATAACCAGCGGACGTGCCGTGGCCGAGCATCTACTGCCGAGCGTGACGCCGCATCCAGGGCTGCCCGCGGCCGTACGCATCCACGAAGTCGGGCCCCGCGACGGCCTGCAGAACGAGTCCGCGATCGTGCCGGTGGAGGTCAAGGCCGAGTTCATCCGGCGCCTGGCCACCGCAGGCCTGACAACGATCGAGGTGACGAGCTTTGTGCCTCCCTCGTGGGTACCGCAGCTCGCCGACGCGGCCGACCTCGTCGCCGCCCTGGCCGTGGATCCCGCGCTGCCGACATCGCTTGACCTGCCGGTGCTCGTCCCCAACGATCGCGGGCTGGACCGAGCCCTCGACCTCGGAGTCCGGCATGTGGCCGTCTTCGCCAGCGCGACGGAGACGTTCGCCCGCCGCAACCTGAACCGCACTGTCGCCGAGTCGCTGGAGATGTTCACTTCCGTCGTGCGGCGCGCCACGGAGCACGGCCTCCGCGTACGCGGCTACCTGTCCATGTGTTACGGCGACCCTTGGGAGGGGCGGGTGCCAGTGGGTCAGGTGGTCGAGGTGACCCGCCGACTGGCTGAACTGGGCTGCGACGAACTGAGCTTGGGGGACACCATTGGTGTGGCCACCCCCGGCCACGTGCACGAGTTGATCGCCGCACTGGACACCGCGGGCATCGGACCGGACCGGCTCGCCGTGCACTTCCACGACACTTACGGACAGGCGCTGTCCAACACCCTGGCCGCTCTCCAGGCCGGCATCTCCGTCGTGGACGCCTCGGCCGGCGGACTCGGCGGCTGTCCTTATGCCAAGAGCGCCACCGGGAACCTCGCTACCGAGGACCTGGTGTGGATGCTGAATGGGCTCGGTATCCACACCGGGGTCGACCTCGGGGCACTCGTCGGCACCAGCACCTGGATGGCCGCACAGCTGGGCCGTCCCAGCGCCTCCCGCACAGTCCGGGCGTTGGCAGAGCAGCGGGCGAGCCGCCACGGTCTGGACGTGCGCCCGCAGCCGGACGGCGACAACTGACGGCCTGGAAAGCCGAGACATCCAGATCGACAAGGACAGCATTCTCCGTCCGGCGAGTACCCCGGCCTACCGGATTCCCCGCCGTCAACTCAGTGGTATTTGAAAGGTTCTGTCTTGATATCCGCGAGCTATGAAGACATCCGGATCGGCGACGTCGTGACGACCGATTCCCGGACTGTCACCGAAGACTATGTGCGTGACTTCGCCGACTTGACGGGAGACCGGCATCCCCTGCATCTGGATCCCGAATACGCCGCGCGGACGCGCTTCGGTCAGCGCATCGCACACGGTGCCCTGATGATGTCGACGCTGCTCGGTCTGGTCGAACTCCATCCGAGCTACCTGCAATGCTTCTACGGCATGGACAAGGTTCGATTCCGCGCACCCGTGTATCTGGGCGACTCGGTACATGCGGAATCTGAAATCGTCGACATCCAGCCTCGGCCCGGTGGAGGGGCTGCGGTAGTGACCAGCGAGGCGCGCTTGGTGAACCAGGATGGAACTCTTGTGTTTTCCGGTCTCTTCTCTCTGCTCGTTGCTGGTCGGAGCGAGGCTCTGGCCATGGAGGCGGAGGAGTGACAACAGGGCCTCGTCCGCTGGCGCGTGGGCAGCTGTCCGATGAGGCTAAGAGGGCATCTGATCTAGGTAGTTGGTAGTTAGGGATGTTTTTGTGACTGCCGGTGTTGGTGGTCGTCAAGCGAGGCGTGAGTGCTCGTCGCCCATACCGCAGTGATGTCTCCGATGCCCGCTGGGCCTTGATCGAACCGGTCTTCACGGCCTGGCGCGCCAGGCGGACCGGACCTGGAACGGCAGCGCGAGTGCACGATTTGCGCGAGATCGTCAACGCGATCCTCTACGTCAACCGCACCAGCATCCCGTGGGAGTACCTGGCGCACGACTTCCCGCCCCACAAGACCGTCTACGACTACTACGCGAAGTGGGAAACCGACGGAACCACCCAGCAGGTCCACGACCTGTTACGCGACAAGATACGCCGAGCCCACGGCCGCAGGGCAGAGCCGACCGCGGTCGTGGTCGACGCGCAGAGCGTGAAGACCTCGGCGAACGTGTCCGAGGCCAGCCAGGGCATCGACGCCTGCAAGAAGATCAAAGGGCGCAAGCGACACCTGATCACGGACACGCTCGGTCTGGTGCTGGCCGTACTCGTCACCGCCGCGAACGTGCACGACACCACCACCGGCGGCAAGCTCCTGCTCGACGACCTGGCCGCAGCCCATCCCAGCGTGACCAAGGTCTGGGCCGACGGCGGCTACCAGAACAGCATCCTCGATCATGGCGCCGGGCTCGGGATCGATGTGGAGGTGGTGCAGCGGCCGCGGACGAAGGGGTTCGAGCCGCTGCCGAATTGGTGGGTGATCGAGCGGACCTTCGGCTGGCTGATGCAGCACCGTCGGCTGGCGCGGGACTACGAAGCCCTGCCGCAAAGATCCCGGACGATGATCCACTGGGCGATGGCTAACAAAATGTCCCGCGAACCGACCGGAGAATCCACGCCAACCCGGCGAATCGAAACGGACATCCCACTCGCAACGGCTTGAACATTGATCAGATGCCCTCTAAGAACTCCTAACGAAATGAGTGTGGGAGAACGGTAGGCTCGGTAGCCATGAGTCAGAGCGGTTCGCAAGCGGCGGCATTCTTCCGAGACGTCCGCCAAAGCAGCGTGGTCTGGCTTGTCCGGGATGACGACGGAAGCCCGACTCACCTCTCCGCGGACGGCACGCGAAGTCTTCCCTTCTGGTCGACCTCGCCGCGCGCCCAGAGGGCAGCAAAGATCTGGGGGCATGGGCTCCGCGTTGAGTCCATGCCCTTGGATACTTGGTGCGATCGCGTACTACCCGATGCCGCCCGGGATGGACTCGTGATCGGCATCAACTGGAGCGGGCCGCGCCTGGTCGGCTGGAGCTTCACCCCCAACGAAGTTCTCAACCGGCTATCGGCAGCTCACACAGTGACCTGAGTTGTCGGTGGGTGACGAGGCAGCAGGCGAGTTTGAGGAACGCTTCGTCGATGTCGGCTCTGGGTTCCCAGCGGATCCGTAGTCGTCGGAATCCGTGAAGCCAGGCGGAAGGTTCGCTCGACCACCCACCGGTAGTTACCCAGCCCGGTGCCATGGCGCGTGCCTCGACGGGCGATGGCCGGCACGATGCCGCGGGCGCGGACCTGGTCGCGGTAGGAGTCGTGGTCGTAGCCTCGGTCGGCGAACAGCGAGTCCGGTTTGCGGCGGGGCCGGCCGACCCGGCCGCGGACGGGCGGGATCGCGTCGAGGAGGGGCAGGAGCTGGGTGACGTCGTTGCGGTTGCCTCCGGTGAGAATGACCGCGAGCGGGGTGCCGTGCCGTCGGTGATCACGTGATGCTTCGAGCCGGCCCGGCCCCGGTCGACCGGCGAGGGGCCCGTGTGCTGCCCCCTTTTAGTGCTCTGACGTGGGAGGAGTCGCCCACGCACTGGGACCAGTCCAGCCGCGAGGCCGCGTTCAGCTCGGCGAGCAGGACCTCGTGCAGCCGCTGCCAGACGTCGGCCTCGTTCCAGTCCCTCAGCCGTCGCCAGCACGTCATGCCCGAGCCGAAACCGAGTTCCTGTGGCAGGTACTCCCACTGGATCCCGGTGTGCAGCACGTACAGGATCTCGCACAGCACATCCCGGTCCGGCAACGGCCTGCGGCCCGGATAGCGGAAGCGCCGTTCGCGCTGCGGCAGCAGCGGCTCCCGGCGGTCCCGCAGCTCGTCCGACACGATCCACGGAGGTGTCCCCACACCGAACCGAACGCTCAACTCCCGCCCCGGACACGGCCATCAGCGCCGATCCACCTCTTTGTGTTAGCCGCTGTGAGGCCTCCACGGCATGCTTGTCGACGTCCGCGAGCCCAACGGCGGCACCACCTTCGGCGAAAGCCTGGGCTGTCGCGAGTCCCCTGCCAGATGCGGTGCCGGTGACGAGCGCCACCTTGTTCTCGAAGTTCATTTGGCGTGCATGACAGCACGGTGACGAGTGGGCGGGCTGGGCCCGCCCACTCCGTGGTGACTCGATCAGCTGCGGGCACTGCGGCGCGGGCCGCCGTATTCGTCGTCAGCCACATGCTCGAACCAGGTGCTTTCCGGGCCTGAGCCGGGGCTCTCCCACAGGGCGAGGTGGGTCATGAAGTGGTCGGGGGCGGCGCCGTGCCAGTGCGCCTCGCCCGGGGGCGTGTAGATGACATCGCCGGGGTGGGCTTCAAGGATCTCGCCGCCGCGGGACTGGATCAGGGCGATGCCGTCGACGATGTACAAGGTCTGCCCCAGGCCGTGGCTGTGCCAGGCGGTGCGGGCGCCAGGAGCGAACCTGACCATGTTCGCGCGTGCCCGCGAGGGCTCCTCGCCCCGGTGAATAACGTCGAACCAGACATCGCCGATGAACATGTCGGCTGGGCCCTTGGCGGTCGGCGGCTGCTTGAGGATCTCCATTCATGCCTTCTTCGAAGAGTGCCGCTGCCGCTGTTCAGGCGGCAGCGTGACAGGTAGCCGCTCGGGTGCTCAGGCGTTGGTGTCGTCGTGGGCGAGGTTGGCGCCGAGTTCCCGGGAGGCTTCGGCTTGTGCGAGGAGTTCCTGGGCCTTGGCCTTTACGCCTTCGATGGCGTCGGCTCCGGCGACGAAGCGCTGGAGGGGCTTGTCCTGGTCGGCGATGCTGAGCAGGGCGCGGGCGAGCTTGGCGGGGTCGCCGGTCTGCTGGCCGTTCATGCTCTTCCAGCCCGCGATGGTGGCGGTGGTGCGTTCGGCGTAGTCGTCGATGGTCGGCTCGGGCCAGATGGTCGAGCCGTCGACGAGGAGTTCGGTGCGGAAGAAGCCGGGCTCCACGACGGTGGTGTGGATGCCGTAGGGCTCGACGTCGTAGCGCAGTGACTCCATCCAGCCCTCGACGCCGAACTTGGAGGCGGCGTAGGCGACGCAGAATTCCTGGCCGATGATGCCGGCGGAGGAGGAGAGGGTGATGATGTGGCCGGTGCGCTGCTTGCGCAGGAGGGGCAGGACGGCGCGGGTGACGTTCATGGGGCCGAAGAGGTTGGTCTCGATCTGCTGGCGCATCTGCGCGGGCGTGATCTCCTCGAAGTAGCCGGCGTAGAAGTTGCCGGCGTTGTTGATGAGGACGTCGATGCGGCCGAAGCGGTCGATGGCGGCTTGGACGGTGGTCTCGGCGTCGTCGGGGTTGGTGATGTCGAGCTTGGTGACGAGGAGGTTGTCGTGGGGTCCGCCGAGGGTTTTCTCGACGTCTTCGGGGCGGCGGCCGGTGGCGACGACCTGGTGGCCGGCGGCGAGGGCTTCGCGGGCGATGTCGGTGCCGAGGCCGCGTCCGGCGCCGGTGACGAGGATGACCTTGCTCATGAGGGGTTCCTTTCAGGTGCCGTGATCCGACACCCGGTGTGCTGTGCTGTGTGATGACGTACCGAGTCGAGGAAGGCTTCCCGGCCGTCGGCCGGGCCGATCCGGTGTGGAGCGCGCGGTCGTCGATTGCCTGGCAGGTTTCTCCTCGCTATGCCATCGACTTTCTCCCCGGCACGCGCACCCGTAAAGGGTAGAATTCCCTACCCGGATGAAAGGTTCCAGGTATAAATCCCTACCCCCCAGTGTTGGTCCATTCGGTGTCACACTGGTCGGTATGACTCGCAACGCGCATCTCAATGAGCTGGGCGAGTTCCTCAAGACCCGCCGGGCCGAACTTAGCCCCCGCGCTGTGGGCCTGCCCGACACGGGTGGCCTGAGGCGGGTCGAGGGACTACGCCGTGAGGAAGTCGCTCAGCTCGCCGCCATCAGCACCGAGTACTACACCCGCCTTGAGCAGGGCCGCCTCCAGGCATCGGGGCCGGTACTGTCCGCCCTGGCGCAGGTACTCCGTTTGGACGACGACCAACGGGACTACCTCTTCGAACTCGCGGGCAAAGACCAGGCCCGGCCTCGCCGCCGCGCCGTGCAGAAGGTGCAGCCGACGCTGCAACGCCTCCTGGACAACCTGATCGACACTCCGGCTATTGTTCTGGGCCGCCGTACTGACATCCTCGCCTGGAATTCCCTGGCCGCCGCCCTGATGACCGATTACGCGGAAATTCCGGAGAGGAAAAGAAACCACACACGGCTTCTTTTCACCGATCCCGCGATGAGGACGCTGTATGCGAACTGGGAGCAGGTGGCTCACACCACCGTTGCGCAGCTGCGGATGCAGGCTGCCAAGTATCCTGACGACCCCCGGCTGGCCGCCCTCGTAGGGGAGTTGTCGGTTCGAGATCCGGACTTCCGCCGTTGGTGGGGCGATCGCCACGTGGCCGCCCGCACGGTGGGCACCAAGACCTTCCACCACCCCGTGGCCGGCGAGCTCAGCCTCGACTGGGACACCCTCACTGCCAGCATTGACTCCGAGCAGGTGCTCATCGTGCTGACAGCAAAACCCGGCACCCCTTCCCACGACGCGCTGCGCATCCTCGCCTCCTGGGCCACGAATCACCAGCCGTCAGCACCCGACAACGCCGTCTGACCGCATCAGTACGGGCCGACCTGCGCCTGCGGACGGAATGCGGCGCACCGTCGCGTCACTGACACGCCAGTGGCTCGCCCGCGCCCGACTGCCGAACCGCACACGGCACCCCGTTCCACCCAAGCCATTGGCCACCCCTGGGCCAGTACGTCCCAATCGATGAGGAACCACTCGTGAGTGTCCTGTTCACCGCCCTGACCCTGCGGTCACTCAAGATCCCCAACCGTGTCTGGACATCCCCGATGTGCATGTACTCCGCCGCCTCGGACGGACCGGAGGCGGGGGTGCCGACCGACTTCCACCTCACCCACCTGGCCAGCCGGGCAGCCGGCGGCGCCGGACTGGTGATGGCCGAGGCAACAGGGATACGGCCCGACGGGCGCATCACCCCCTGGGACCTGGGTCTGTGGAACGACCGTCAGCAGCAAGCATTCGCGCGCATCACCGCAGCCATCCGCTCCCAGGGGTCTGTTCCGGCCATCCAGCTCTGCCATGCAGGCCGCAAGGCATCCGTCGACAAGCCCTGGCTCACCGGCCGGTACATACCCGAGGCCGAGGGCGGTTGGCAGGCGGTCGCGCCCAGCCCTGCACCGTTCGCCGGGCGGTCCGTACCGCACGAGCTCACGGTGGACGAGATCCAGCAGTTGGTAAGGGATTTCGCCGAGTCGGCGAAGCGGGCCCTGGCCGCGGGCTTTCAGGTGGTCGAGTTGCACGGTGCCCACGGCTTCCTGATCAACTCCTTCCTTTCTCCGGCTTCCAACCACCGCACCGACTCCTATGGCGGCAGCTTCGAAAACCGTCTCCGTTTTCCCCTCCAGGTGGTCGACGCCGTACGCGAGGTGTGGCCCGAGGACCTGCCGGTCTTCTTCCGCACCTCGGCCACGGACTGGCTGACCGAGAATCCGGAGGACGAGCGCATGGGCTGGACCGGTGACGACACCGTCCGCCTCGCCAAGGAGCTCCAAGCGCATGGCGTCGACCTTCTCGATGTGTCCACCGGCGGCATGGTTCCCGACGCCACGATCCCCATCGCGCCCGGCTACCAGGTTCCCTTCGCCGCGCAGGTCCGTGCGGTGACCGGGATGCTCACCGGCGCCGTCGGCCTGATTCTGGAGCCGGCCCATGCCGAGGACATCGTGGCCACCGGAGAGGCCGACGCCGTCCTGCTCGGCCGCGAACTGCTGCGCAACCCCTATTGGCCCCAGCACGCCGCACTCGAACTCGGCGCCGAGCCCCGCTGGCCCGAGCAGTACGAGTACGCCGTACGACGGCGCAGCTGAGGGGAAGGCCCGGCGCTGCGGATGCGCAGGGGCCGCCCCACCGCACGGGTGGTGGCCGCACCACCAACACCGCGAGACGGTCCTCATGCTCCCTGTCCGTCGAGGGGTGTCGGGTGAGCAGGCCGTCGGCACGCACGGAAGGAACACCTCTTCATGAGCGCAAGGCAGTCCTCGTCCATAAAAGCGATCGGTCTGCACACCTATGGCGGCCCGGACGTGTTGCACGCCGTCGAGCTTCCGGAGCCGCATGCCGGCCCCGACGAGGTGCGGGTGCGGGTGCGTGCCGCCGGGGTGAACCCGGCCGACGCCATGCTCCGCGACGGTTCCCTCGCCGAGTGGTACCGCGATTTTGAACCTCCCTTCATTCCCGGCATGGACGTGGCGGGCACGCTGGACGAGGTCGCAGACGACGTCAAGGCCGCGTACGGACTGTCCGAGGGCGAGCCCGTGATCGGCATCGTCGACAACCACGGCCGGCACGGCGGCTACAGCGAGTTCGTCGTCCTGTCGGCCGCGTCGGTCACGCGTCAGCCCGTCGGCACGACGTTCCCGGAAGCAGCCTCGTTCCTCATGAACGCGCTGACTGCCCGGAGCATCTTGGACTCCCTCGCACTCGCGCCCGGTTCGACTCTGGTCGTCACCGGAGCGGGCGGTGCCGTCGGCGGCTACGTCGTCCAGCTCGCTGCCTTGGAAGACCTGCGTGTCGTCGCGGTGGCGTCGGAGCACGACGAGGAGTGGCTGCGTTCCCACGGCGCCGACACCGTCGTCGCTCGCGGCGACGACATCGCACAGCGCGTGCTGGACGTTGTGCCCGGTGGCGTCGACGCCGTCGCGGACAGCGCCATGCTGCACGACCGAATTGCGCCGGCCATTCGTGACAACGGCCAGATCGCGGTCGTCCGTTTCTGGGAGGGCGATCCCGGCCGGGGCATCGTCGTACACCCTGTGAACGTCCGCTCTCGTATCACCGACACCGCGGCCATCATCCGGCTGCGCGAACAGGTGGAATCGGGTGAGCTCACTCTCAGAGTCGCGGCGACCCTGCCCGCCGACCAGGCTCCCGAGGCTCATCGGCTGCTGGAGAAGGGCGGCCTTCGGGGGCGGCTCATCCTCGAATTCCCGCCCGAAGCAGCCATGTGAAAGCCAGCGCGGGAGTGCGGAGAACGAGTGTCGATCGAGATGCGCTCGCCGCATGGCGGCGCGGCGCCCACCATGCCGCGCGCGTCCGTCACACCCATGCACGGGCATCGCCGTGCCACCACCCAGTTCGTAAGAGGAGCGCCGTGTCTGGCGACACCCTTTCCTTCGCCGAGGCCGTCCGGGCTCGTCACTCCGTTCGCGCGTTCCTGCCGGATCCGTTGTCCCCTGCGCAGATCCGCAGCGTGCTGGAGGATGCGCGGACGGCCCCCTCCAACTGCAACACCCAGCCGTGGAATATCCACATAGTCTCGGGCCGGCAGCGGGATCTGCTGAGTAAGGAACTGCTGCGGGCCGAAGCCGCGGGAGAGTTGTCCGGCGACTTCACCTTCGACCAGAACGAATACTTCGGCGCGTACGCACAGTGCTCTCGCCACCAGGTACAGACCCGCAATGACGCTCTTGGCATCGCCCGGTCGGATCGTGAAGCACGCCGCATGGCGGATCGGCGCAACTTCGAGTTCTACGGGGCTCCCCACGTGGCCATGCTCTTCGCTCCCGTCTTCGGTGACGGCGTGCGCGTGGGCGGCGACATCGGCATGTACGCCCAGACCTTCCTGCTCTCCCTCGCCGCCAGAGGCCTGGGCGGAATCCCTCAGACCGTACTGGGCCTCTACGCCGACACCGTCCGCGATGTCCTGAACGTTCCCGACGACCTCAAGCTGTTCTTCGGCATCTCGTTCGGGCACGAAGACCGCTCGTCCCGGGACAACAGCTACCGCCTCGGCAGGGTCCCGGCCCAGGAGAGCGTCATCGCCCACGACACCCCTGGCCTGTTCGACAGTCGCCAAGCTCCGAACCCCCCACTCCAGAGTCCGGACGACACGAAGGGAAGAGCCTCATGAAGGGCTACGTCATCCAAGAGAAGGGTCGCGCCGACTGGCAGGAGGTACCGGTCCCGGAGATCGGACCGTACGACGCCTTGGTCCGCCCGACCGCAGTAGCGACCTGCACGACAGACGTGCATCTCATCGACTCGCTCTCACTCCCGAACGCGCTGAGCAAGGTCATCGGTCACGAGGCCGTCGGAGTTGTCGAGCAAGTCGGCGACCTGGTCGCCGACTTCGCACCCGGGGACCGCGTCGTCCTTCCCGCGGGGCTGGCGGACTGGAGGCATCCCCGGGCACAGCGCGGAGAGGGCAAGTTCCACCAGAGCAAGAGCCCCTACTTCTCCGACGACCCGACCAACGGCGGGTGGTTCTCGGAACTGGTGAAGTGCTTCGACGCGGACTCCAACCTGGCGCGCATTCCCGACGGAGTCACTGATGTCCAGGCCGTCTCCGTCGACGACATGGCTGCCACAGGCTTCACCGGCGTTGAGCGGATGGAGATCCAGTTCGGCGAGGTCGTCGTCGTCCTGGGTGTGGGACCCGTGGGACTTATGGGAGTGGCCGCGGCGGCGCTTCGGGGAGCTGGCCGTATTATCGCCGTCGGCTCGCGCCCGAACACGATGACCGTCGCGACGCAGTATGGGGCGACTGACCTCATCGACTACAAAATGGGTGACGTCTACGAGCAGATCATGACGCTGACCGGTGGTGCGCAGGTCGACAGTGTCCTGGTCGCCAGCGGGGGCAGCGCGAGTGACCAGATCGGCACGGCCATGAGGCTCACGAAGTTCGGCGGCCACGTTTCGGTGGTCTCGGGCTTCTTCGACGACGAGACGGTGACCATTCCGATGGAGGTCTGGAACTACGGTGTGATGGAGAAGTTTCTCACCGCAGCCCAGGCCAACCAGGGCCGGGACTACATGGAGCGTCTGCTGCTGCTGATCGAGAACGGCAAGCTCGACACCCAGCCGCTGGCAACTCATGTGCTGCACGGCTGGGACAACGTCGGGAAGAGCCTCGAACTGATGCGCAGCCGCGACCAGACCCTCATCAAGCCGATCGTCGTCGTCGGCTGACTGCGGCCGTGCGGTGCGAACACCCTCTCTGCGGTCGGCGGCTTCTCACAGAAACCCTGCGTGCCAGACTCCAGGGCGCACAGATGTGGACGACCTCGATGTGGCGACGGCTGCGACCGTGCCTCCTGCGGCGCGTACGGCGCAGGGGTGTACTTCCCCCCACGAATCCGGTGCCGATGATTCCGGAGCATGGGGTGCGGCTCGGCGTCTGATGTTTCCCTGAGTGCCATGGGACACCAGCCGGAGGTCCGCGCCCGCATCGGAGGGGTGGGGGGTGGTCAGAACCGCAGCAGGTCCGCGGCGGCGAGGCTGAGAACGCCGTCGTGCCATTGCAGGCCGCGCAGATCGCGGACGACGACGGTGGCGTCGGTGGCCAGTCCGCGCTGCCCGACTCCGATGACGGTAGCGCCCGCCGCGGCTCCGGCCTCCGCTCCGGAGGTGCTGTCCTCGAAGACAACGGTCCGTACCGGGGCGAAGCCCAGCTTCTCTGCCGCCGTACGGTAGCCGTCGGGCGCCGGTTTGCCGTGGCTGACGTCGTCTGCGGTGATAAGCACGGGTGGAGTGGGCAGCCCTGCCGCCGTGAGGCGGGCCCGAGCCAGGACGGTGACTCCGGAGGTCACCACCGCCCACCGGTCGCGTGGCAGGCCCGCGAGGAAGTCGAGGGCGCCGGGGAGCGCTGTGGTGGAGGCCGCGGCCTCCACCTCCAGGCGGTCGATCGCGGCGAGCGCAGACGGTCGCTCCTCCGGGTCGGTCACCAGTAGGGCGACGGTGTCGGCCGAACGGCGGCCGTGCACCATGGCGGTCACCTGTTCCGGCGGCAGGTCGCGATCGCGGGCCCACTGGCTCCAGGCCTGGTCGACACCGTGGTCTGAGTCGACCAGGACGCCGTCGTTGTCGAAGAGCAGGCCCTCGCAAGGGATGTCGAGCACGGCGGGTGGGTGGGGCTGTGCAGTCATGGGTGGTCCCTTCACGTCACGGGGCGGTTGCGGTAGCGGCCGACCAGTTCACGGGCGGCGGTCTGCATACGGACGGGAGGGAGCCCCTGGGCGAGGAGGGTCAGGTCGTCGAGGACCATGTCGCCGATGGTCTGGAAGGCTTCCGGGATGCCGCCCGCGCGGTGTGCGGAGAGCACGAGACCGTCGAGGTCGCGGGCCGGGTCGTCGGCGGCGACCGGTTCCTCCGGCCATACGTCGATGCCGGCGAGCAGGCGTCCGCGCGCGACGTGGGCGAGCAGCGCCGGGTAGTCGACGACCGGTGCGCGGCTGACCAGGACGAGGCGGGCGCCGTCGGGCAGCAGTTCGAGTTCGCGTTCTCCGATCAGGTGGCGGCTGTCGTCCGTGACGGTGGCCAGCACGAACACGAAGCGGCTCTGCGAGAGGGTCTCGTCCAGCGAGGCGGGAAGCACACCGTGTTCGTGCAGGACGCTGGGTGGCAACCAGGGGTCGTAGACCCGGATGGTGGGCCGGAAGGGAGCGAGGAGCCGGTTGAGGCTGCGGCCGAGGTTGCCGAAACCGACCAGGCCCACGTCCGAGCCTTGTAGTAGTACAGCGTCCACGTTGCCGTCGGAGACGTACCGCTCCCGTCCGGCGCGGAAGGCGCGGTCTTCGCGGCTGATGCCGCGGGCGAGGTCGAGGGCGAGTCCGAGGGAGTACTCGGCGACGGCCTGTGCGTAGGCGGGTCCGCAGCCCAGCACATGGATACCGCGCTCGAAACAGATCGCGTAGTCGACGTTGGGGAAGAAATTGCCTTCGACGTTCAGCAGAGCCCGCAATCTGCCCGCGCGGGCAAGCCGCCCGGCCGGCAGGTCGGGCTGTCCGACGATCGCGAAGGCGTCGGGCAGTACCTCCTCAAGTGCTTCCTCGGAGGGATCGTTCTCCAGGTCCACCACGGTGAAGCGGTCGCGGAGCGACTCCAGAGCGGCGGGGGCGAAGATGCGGTTCGTGCGCTGCGGCCCGGGGCGCAGGACCACCACGGGTTTGGCGGGGGTGGAGGGGAGAGTGGTCACAGAACTCCTCGCGTGTGTACGGGTATTGGCTCTCCGGTCACAGCTCGGCGCTCTTGGCGCCGGCGACCAGGGCGACGAGTGCAGCGCGCCGTTCAGAACGGAGCGTCAGGCCGAGACCAGTATCAGGCGTATGTAGCGGTCCCAGTCCCAGTACGGGCCGGGGTCGGTGTGGTCGGCGCCGGGGACCTCGTTGTGGCCGACGATGTGTTAGCGGTCGGCTCGGATGCCGTGGCGCGCGCAGATGTCGGCGCACAGTTTCGCGGAGGCGCGGTAGGCGACGTCGGTGAACCAGCGGTCCGGTTGGTCCACGAACCCCTCGTGCTCGATTCCGATGCTGCGCTCGTTCCACTCGCGGTTGCCCGCGTGGAAGGCCACGTCCAACTCGCTGACCATCTGGGTGAGATGGCCGTCGCGAGCACGAACCACATAGTGTGTTGCGGCGCGGTGTCCGGGGTCCTGGAACACCCTCAGGGCGACGGGGTGAGTGGACTGGGTGACGTGCACGACGACCCGGTCGATCGTGTAGTCGGAAGGCCGGTCGGCGACGCGGTAGTTGGTGTCCGAGGCGGCGATCCACTCGGCGCCGGGATGGTCAGTTCTGCCGTACTCGCGGGATTGCCCGCGGCCCTCGCTCGAGCGCCGGGGCTCGGGGAAGCTGCGCGGGATGGCGTCAGCCGAACGAGCGGCCGCGAAGCCGAGCCCGCCGAGGAAGGCTGCACCGGTGCCGAAGAAGACGGCTCTGCGGCTCTGGAAGCGGGGCTGCTCGGGCGAGTCCCAGGTCGGGCGATCAGTGAAGCGCATGGAGAGGCTGCCTCGTGTACGTGTCGGCGGGGGCCAGTTCGACGGCCCGCACCCACTTGGTGGTCAGGAGTCCAAGTCGCCTGCGCAGAGGCGGAATCCCCTCCGCTCGCTGTGCATGTCCCACAGCCTGCGGGCCAGGACGATGGGATCCGTGTCCGGGTCGCCGGGCACAATCGCGCCGGGGATGATGAGCTGTCCGACGTGGATGTTGTCGTCGGCGAGCGTGTCGTGGAGCATCCGGGCGTAAGCGCTTTCGGCGGCGAAGGCGACGGACGTGCCGGCACGTTCGGGGTGGGGGCGTACGGCGCTGCCTCCGTTGACGAAGAGGAGGGTGCCGCGGCCGAGGGACCGCATGCCGGGCAGCACTTGGCGCACCGCGGTGACCGGTCCGTAGAGCGAGAACTCGATCGGGCCCGCCAGATCGGCTGGAGTGGCCTCCAGTACCGGCCGCATGAACTCCCTTTGCGGGACCGGGCTGTACTGCAGCACTTCGATCGGGCCCAGGGTGGCGGTCGCCGCGTCGAGGGCTGCTTCCAGGGCAGCCCGATCGCGTACGTCGGCGGCGAATCCGCGTGCGGTCACCCCCTTGGCGGTCAGGCCGGCCGCCAGCGTGTCGAGCCGGTCCTTGTTGCGGGAGATCAGCGCGACATCGAAGCCGCCGTGGCCGAACTGTCGGGCGACGGCCGCTCCGAGGCCGCCTCCCGCTCCGACGATGACGATGGTGGTCATGCTTCTTCTCCTCGAGTAGGGGGCCGCCCGCCGCCCTACCGGCGAATACGCCCCCGGCCATGGGCATAACGCCCTGTGGAGAACGCGAGATTGTGACCTCGGCGGAGTCTTTGCGGACATGGCGACGCCCGACAACCTGTCGTCGGGCGTCGCCATGCGTTCGGGAGCGGGGACGGGGTTCAGCGAGGGGAGATACGAACTGTCGCCGATTTCGGTCCGTCACCCTGCATGATCGGGACGGCGGAGCTGCCCGGGTACTTCTCTTCGTAGGCGGTGTCGACAGCAGCGTCGACGTCGCTGCCGACGGGTTCGAAGGTGACCTCGTAGTACTCACCGGCGACGCGAACACGACCGGCCTTCTGGACGATGGCCGCCTGATACCACTTCGACTGCTGTCCGTTGGCGGCACGCACGTAAACGTGGCCGTCAACGACGAGTGCCCAAGTCTGGGTCGGGGTGCCGTAGGTGGTGCCGTCCTCGCGGAACGGGGAAACGAAGAGATCCGCGTTCTTGGCGATCGCACGGAGCTGTGTCTGGCTCCAGGAGCTCATGATGGTTCTTCTCTCAGGGATGCGGGTTTGTTCTTCGGCCCGACTGGAAGTAGGTGGGCTCGCGCAGTACGTAGTGCTCCTCGAGTGCGGTGCCCTCGTCGTCGGTGAGTGTGATGTCGAGCGCCGCCGCAGTGGCGGGCAAGTGATGGTCCTTGGTCGCACCCACGATCGGGGCGTCGACCACGGGGTTCCTGAGCACCCAGGCCAGTGCGATCGTGGCCATCGACACGCCCCGGTCCTTCGCGATGCGCTCTACCGCGTCGATCGTCGGCCTGTCGCTGTCCTTGGTCGGCCAGGAGAGGGAACCTCTCCTGCTCTTCCCCGCGCTGCACCAGGTTGTACTGGTCCTGCATGGAGACGAACCTCGTCCACCAGTTCAGCTGGGCGACGAACTGCATCTTGGTGAACTGCCACACATACATGCTGGATGCGCCGATGTAGCGGGCCTTGCCGGCCTTGACCACGTTGTGCAGCGACTCCATCGTCTCTTCGACCGGGGTATCCGGGTCGAAGCGGTGGATCTCGTACAGGTCGATGCAGTCGGTGCCGAGCCGCGTGAGTGAGGCGTCGACCTGCTCCATGGTCGCCTTGCGTGGCAGCCAGGAACCCCCGGGGCCGTCGTGCATGTGCTGGTGGATCTTGGTCGCCAGCACGAATCCGTCGCGTCGCGCGAACTGTTTGATCGCCCGGCCGACGATCTCTTCCGAGGCGCCGAAACCCATGGTGCCCAGCGCGATGCGACTGATGCTGAGGCCCGAAGGCCCCAGGCGGGTGTATTCCATCTCCTCGTCTTTCCAGAGCGTGCGGAGCGGGCGGTCAGCGGTCGATGCTGGCCATGTTCGCCTCGTCGTGGCGCTCGCCCGAAGCCGGCGTGAGGTTGTTCAGGCGGTCGAGCTGAGCAGTGGTGAGTTCGATGCCGTCGGCGGCGGTGTTCTCCTCGACGCGCGAGACCCGCCGTGTTCCGGGGATGGGGGCGATGTCGTCGCCGCGGGTCAGCAGCCACGCCAGCGCGGTCTGGGCCGGGGTGGCTCCGATCTCGGCGCCGATGGCCTGCACCTCGTCGACGATGCGCAGGTTGCGCTGGAAGTTCTCGCCGGTGAAGCGCGGGTTGGTCTTGCGCCAGTCGTCATCGGGGAAGTCGTCGACCGTGCGGATCTGCCCGGTCAGCAGGCCGTGCCCGAGCGGCGAGTAAGGAACGAACCCGATACCGAGCTCACGCAGCAGCGGAAGGATCTCGGCCTCGACGTCACGGGTCCAGAGAGAGTATTCCGTCTGCAGCGCGGCAATCGGATGCACGGAGTGCGCACGGCGGATCGTCTCGGGGCCGGCTTCGGACAGCCCGATGTGGCGCACCTTGCCCTCGGCGACCAACTCGGCCAGCGCGCCGACGGTCTCCTCGATGGGAGTGCTCCGGTCGACCCGGTGCTGGTAATAGAGGTCGATGTGGTCAGTGCCCAGCCGCTTGAGTGAGCCTTCAACTGCGGCCTTCACGTTGCCGGCGCTGCTGTCGACGACGCCGGGGCCGCCACCGGAGTGGGAGACGAGACCGAACTTCGTCGCCACGACGACGTCGTCGCGTCGGCCCTTGATGGCCTTGCCGACGATTTCCTCGCTGTGGAAGGGGCCGTAGATCTCGGCGGTGTCGATGTGGGTGACCCCGAGGTCCAGCGCCCGGTGGATGGTGCGGATCGACTCGGAGTCATCGAGCCCCCCGCCCGTCGTGTAGGTGCCAGCCATGGTCATGGCTCCCAGACCGATGCGAGAGACATCGAGTGCGCCCAGGGATACGTGCTTCATTGGATACTCCTTGTTTGTGACGGCCGTCAGGCCTGGTCGGTGGGCATGACCCAGAGTTCGGCGATCGAGGCGTGCCGGGGCCGGGTCACGATGTAGGCGATCCCGTCGGCGATGTCAGCCGGTTCCAGTCGCTCGTGCTGCTCGTTGAACGGCTCGAGGATCTCCGTATGGATGGTGTCGTTGTTGTGCGAGCCGAGTTCGGTGTCGACGGCGCCCGGCTCCAGAACACTCACCCGCACGTGCCGCTGGGTGACCTCCTGGCGCAGGGACTCTGTGAACCCGTTCACGCCGAACTTGGTGAGGTTGTAGACGCCGTAGTTCGCCCACGCCTGTCGGCCGGCGATGGAGCTGATGTTGACGATGTCGGCGACCCGGCGGGGCCCGTTCTCGGCTGCCTTGAGCAGGTGGGGGAGGGCGGCGCGGGTGGTGTAGAGCAGGCCTTGGAGGTTGATGGCGATCATGCGCTCCCACTCCTCGACGTCCGCGTCGACGACGGGGCCCAGGAGCATCAGGCCGGCGTTGTTGACCAGGATGTCGAGGCGTCCGAAGTGCTCGACGGCCTGCTGCACGGCGGCCTCGGCCTGGGCGCGGTCGGTGATGTCCGCCTCCAGGACCAGGGCTGTGCCGCCGGCCTTCTCGATCTCGGCGGCGAGGTCGTCGAGGCGGTCCTTGCGGCGGGCCACCAGCACGACGGAGGCCTTCTGCTCGGCGAGTCGACGGGCGGTGGCGGCGCCGATTCCGCTGCTCGCGCCAGTGACGAGAGCGACGGTGCCGGTCAGTCGCGATGCCATCGAGGTTGTCCTTTCCGCTAGATGTTCGGCGTGGTGGCAGGGAGCAGGGGCGTCACATCAGTCGCCTGGGCCGGACCGGTCGCATAGACCTCTGGGCGGGTCGGTCGCGGCGTGCGGCGCCGGGTCTCGTCCTCCCCGGAGTCACCGTCGTGGTGGTCTCCCTGACGCAGGTGCTCGTTCTGGTCGGCCAGGGCGACCGACCATGAGGATCTCCGACGTACCTGCGTCGAGAAAAAGATTTCCGGCTCATAGTTTTCTGTTCGATCTATCGACGAGCGCAGAGGAAACAGTGCCATCGACATCCTGAACGCGACAATGGGAGAGATCTTTCCTGGTATAAAACCCTGCCCCCCAACGAACTGGCCATGCGGCATCTCATCGGACAGCCACTGGCTGTACATGCAGTGTCACACGCTCCGCAGGTCCCGGCGAAGGGGAAGAGCCTTGCCGGGAATATATGTTCCAGGTATAAATCCCTACCCCTCAGCAGAGCTGTGCCGAGGCGGCTTCCGCAGTATCGTGACCGGCATGAGCAGGGACGTACACCTCAGTGAGCTGGGTGAATTTCTCAAGGCCCGGCGCGCCGAACTGAGCCCCCATGCGATGGGTCTGCCCGAGAGTGGGGCTCTGCGAAGGGTCCCGGGCCTACGCCGGGAGGAAGTGGCGCAGCTGGTCTCGATCAGCACCGTCTACTACACCCGCCTGGAGCAGGGCCGCATCGAAGCCTCCACACCGGTCCTTCTCGCCTTGGCCCAGGTGCTGCGCCTGGACGACGACCAGCGCGACTATCTGCTCGAACTGGCGGGGAAGGAAAATGCACTGCCACGCCGACGTGCAGCGCAGAAGGTCCGGCCGTCGATGCGACGGCTCCTCGACAATCTCACCGATACCCCTGCTCTCGTTCTCGGCCGCTGCATGGACATTCTCGCCTGGAATCCCCTCGCTGCCGCCTTGATGACGGATTTCTCCCAGATCCCGGAAGAGCAGCGTAATTCTGTGAGACTGGTTTTTACCGACCCGGCGATGCGAGATCTGTATGCGGATTGGGAAGATGTCGCCCGCACCAATGTGGCCTTCCTGCGTATGGAAGCCGCACAGAATCCCGACGATCCCCGCCTAAACGCACTCGTCGACGAGCTCTCCGTACACGATCGCCAGTTCCGGCAGTGGTGGGGTGCCCACCAGGTGGCTCATCACGCCATGGGCACAAAGGCCTTCCGTCATCCTGTGGCCGGTGACCTCACCCTCGACTGGGAAACCCTCGCCTGCCCCACGGATCCTGACCAGCAGCTCACCGTCCTGAGCGCGGAACCGGGCACCCCCTCCCACGAGAGACTGCGCTTTCTCGCCTCCTGGTCCGCCACCCACCAGTCGAGCACTGAGACCGCCCCCTGACGCTGGGCACCTCCCGTCGAGAACCGCCTCCGGTAGCAAACAGCCACAGCGTGCGGCCACTTGGGCCGTGTCCCGACCAGTCGAGCCCGACTGTGGCGGTTTCTCCGGGAGTCCTTTCTCGCTGACTCTGCCAGTCATTCGGTGACTCATCCGAAGGTCAACACCGATGAGATTCGATGTCACACGGATGCGCGAAGAGCCGGGTGCAGACCCCTGCTGCCCGCCATCAGTCGTGCCGGGCGAGCTTGACCGCGGAAATGAGCAGGACCACGGACAGCAGGGGGATGAGCACCAGGTCCGGGAACACCCCGAGCAGCAGCCCGCCCAGTACCGCTCCGGTGATCGAGCCCGCGATCATGACCAGGGTGAAGCGGCGGTGGGTGCCCAGCACGGCGAAGCTGCCGTCACGGCTGTAGCGGGCGAAGGCGATCAGCATCGTCGGCAGCGACACCAACAGCGAGAGGCTGCCCGCGGCCTTGATGTCCACCGCGAACAGCAGCACGATCGTCGGGATCAGCAGCTCTCCCCCGGCCACGCCCATGATCGCCGCGACCACTCCGATACCGAAGCCGGCCATCACTCCGCAGGTCACCTGAGCCCACAGCGGCAGCGCGAGCGTCTTTACGGTGCTGAGGTGCGTGAACAGGAGAGCCGCGGCCATGAGCACCATCAGAGTGGCCAGCACCTTGTAGAGGGTGGAGCTGCGCATCCGCACCGCCCACGTCGCTCCGGCCCAGGCTCCCAGCAGACTCCCGGCCAGCAGGTTGACCGCGACCGTCCAGTGCGCGGCCACCTCGCCGGCGGGAACCGCCGCCAGGCGGGCGGGCAGCGCGACCAGGACCACAACCAGACTCATCGCCTTGTTCAAGATGACCGCGGAAAGCGCGGCGAACCCGAACAGCCCGATCAGCAGCGGCAGGCGGAACTCCGCACCGCCCAGACCGATCATCCCGCCCAGAACACCGATGGCCGCTCCCGCACCGAACACCACCGGTGTCGAGTGCGTAGAGCGGAGGAGAACGAGGGTCTGGTCGGTAGTCATGGCGCGCATCCTCGCTGGTAGCAGCCCCTGCCCGCCACGGCACGCCCTCGCCTTGGGAGAAAGGCGCCGCGCCCCCGCTCATGATGCGCCCGGACCTCCGAGCGTCACCGATACCACGGCCAGGACCATTGACGTCAGTTGAGGGCCACATCGAAGCGGCTCCCCAACTCGCGTGCGTATCCACCCGCCGGTCGTTCCTCACACGGCTGTCAGCAGGGCCGATGCGAGGGCGCTGGGAATGGGGCGGTGGATGGGTCCGGTGCCGCGGGTCAGGGGCAGGCCGGTGCCGTGGTTGGCGTGGGCGATGATCTCGGCGGTGATGGAGAGGGCTGTTTCCTCGGGGGTGTGGGCGCCGAGGTCGAGGCCGATGGGAGAGCGTAGGCGCGCGAGCCGGTCCTCGTGTACACCCACCTCTCGCAATGCCTCCATACGGTGGTCGTGGGTGCGGCGGGAGCCCATCGCACCGATGTAGCCGACCGGAAGGTCGAGGGCCAGCCGCAGCAGGGGAATGTCGAACTTGGCGTCGTGGGTGAGGACACAGACGGCGGTGCGGGCGTCGACCTCGGTGTCCGCCAGATACCGGTGCGGCCAGTCGACGACGACTTCGTCGGCGTAGGGGAAGCGGGCGGGAGTGGCGAAGGTGGGGCGGGCGTCGCAGACGGTGACCCGGTAGCCGAGGAAGCTGCCGGCCTGGCTGAGGGCGGCGGCGAAGTCGGTGGCACCGAAGATGAGCATGCGGGGGCGGGGTGCGTGGGTGTGGACGAGTACGGAGAGTTTCTCGGGGCAGGTGTCGGCGTCGCCGCCGACCTCGGTCCGGGCTGTGCGGCCGGTGCGCAGCAGTGCGCGGGCCTGTGCTGCCACCGCCCGGTCTTCGCGCTCGCTGCCCACTGTTCCGTCGTATGCGCTGCCGTCGCCGAGCACCGTGAGGGTACGGCCGAGGAGCGCTTCGGGGCCGTCCACGATCTGGGCCACAGCGGCGGGGCGACCCTGCACGACCGCGTCGAGGACATCGGTGAGATGTGACCGGTCCGCTGGGTCGACGCGCTGGACGAGGACGTCGATCTCGCCGCCGCAGGTGAGGCCGACGGCGAAGGCGTCGTCGTCGGAGTAGCCGAAGCGGGCCCGTGCGGGGGTTCCGCCGTCCGTGAGTACTTGTTGGCACAGTTCGTAGACGGAGCCTTCGACGCAGCCACCGGAGATGCTGCCGACCACTGCGCCGTCGGCGTCGACGGCGAGCGCGGTGCCGACTGGCAGGGGTGCGCTGCCGCTGACCTGGATGACGGTGGCGAGGGCGAAGGGGCGGGCCTCGCGGCACCAGTCGTAGAGCGTGTCCGCGATGTTCAGCATGGGCGGGTCTCCGGGTGGGGCGACGTGGGATGACGGCCTTGGGGCGGGCCGCCGCGGTGTCGCCCGGGGGAGAACGACACGGCGGCGGCCCCGGGGGTCCGGCGGCTGGGCATGGTCAGCCGCCGGACGGTCGGGTGAGCACCTGAGTGCTCAGATCATGGCTTCGACGGTGATGGGCAGTTCGCGGACGCGGCGGCCGGTGGCGTTGAAGACCGCGTTGGCGATGGCGGGCGCCACGCCGATGTAGACGATCTCGCCGAGTCCCTTGACGCCGATGGGGTCGGCCTCCAGGTCCTGGCCGCCGTCGAGAAAGATCCCGCGCAGTTCTGGGATGTCGGCGTTGACGGGGACGAGGTAGTTGGCCAGGTCGGCGTTGACGATCCGGCCGTCGCGGTGGTCGGTCGCCGTGTGCTCCAGCAGTGCCGCGCCGATGCCGCCGACCATGCCGCCGAGCGCCTGGCTGTCGGCGAGCTTGGGGCTGATGATGCGGCCGGCGTCGAAGACACCCAGCATCCGCCGTACCCGCACCAGGCCGAGGCGGGCGTCGACGGCGACCTCGGCGAAGATCGCGCCGTAGGTGTACATGGAGTGCCGGGCCTCGCCCGGGGTCCAGGACCCGAGGACTTCGAGGTGGGTGCGGTTGTTGCGGGCCAGGAGCTGCCGGTAGGTCTCCCCGCGCGCGGGGTCGTTGCTCCGGTGCAGGCGTCCGGCGCGGACCACGATGTCGTCGGCGTCGGCGCCGTACAGCGGCGAGTCCTTGTCCTCGACGGCCAGTTTGATCGCCTGCAGACGTACTTTGTCGCAGCCGTCCTGGACGGCGGAGCCGACGTTGATCATGGTCTGTGAGCCGCCGTGCGGCGGTGCCACCGGCATGGTGGAGTCGCCGAGCTGGAAGGTCACGTTCCGCATGGTCAGGCCGAGGGCGTCCGCGGCGACCTGGCTCTGGGAGGTGTAGGTGCCCGGCCCCATGTCGCTGGTCGCGGACTGGATCAGGGCGGTGCCGTCGGCGTTCAGTCTGACCCGGGCCTGAGCTCCGCTCCGCAGGACGTCGTAGGTGCCGACGGCCATGCCGGTGCCGATCAGCCAGTCGCCGTCGCGGGTGGAGCGCGGACGGGGATTGCGCCGGTGCCAGCCGAACTCGCGGGCGCCGACGGTGTAGCACTCGCGCAGCCGCCGGGTGGAGAACGGCAGTTGGCTGGACGGGTCCTCCTCCGGTTCGTTGCGCCGGCGCAGCTCGATGGGGTCGATGCCCAGCTCGTGGGCGAGTTCGTCCATCGCCGATTCGAGGGCGAAGGCGGCGGTGGCGAAACCGGGACCTCGCATCCACACCGGCGTGTTCACGTCCAGCGGCACCGTCCGGTAGTCCTGGCGGACGTGGGGCGCCTTGTAGACCATCTGCCCGGCGTGCAGAACGCCCTCGGTGAAGTTCTCGTACGACGAGGTCTCGGCCTTGAGGTGCTGCACCATGGCGCTCACCCGGCCGCGCCGGTCACTGCCCAGCCGCACCCGGTACTCGTACGAGGGCCGGTAGCCCACCCCGAAGTACAACTGCCTGCGGGACAGCACGAGCTTGACCGGGCGGCCCGTCTCGCGGGCGGCGAGGGCCGTGGTGGCGATGTGAGGCCAGGCGCGCATCGCGTTGCCGAACGAGCCGCCGACGAACGGCGCGATGATGCGCACCGAGTCGATCGGGATGCCGAACTGGGCGGCGACGTCCTTCTGCATACCGATGGGCCACTGGGTCTTGTCCCACAGAGTGAGCTTGTCGCCGTCCCAGCGGGCGATGGTGGCGTGCGGCTCCATCGCGTTGTGATGGGCGCGGGCCTGCTGGTAGGTCGCATCCACCTGTACGGCGGCGGATGCGAACGCATTGTCCGCGTCACCCCGCGCGTAGGTGACGGGCTCGCCGGCCGGCGCGGAGGCCATGTCGGTCGACGACTGCTCGGCGTTGTAGCGGACCTTCACCAGCTCCGCAGCGTGCTGGGCGACCTCCAGCGTGGTGGCGACCACGACGGCGACCGGCTGACCTCGGAAGAGAACCTTGTCGTCCTGGAAGACCCGCAGCTGTTTGTTGCCCGGCGGATCGTACGTGTCCGGATTACCGCGATATGCCAGTTTGGGCGCGTTGAGGTGACTGATCACCTTGATGACGCCGGGCTGGGCAAGGGCGGCACGGGTGTCGATACCGGTGATGCGTCCGCGGCCGATCGCGCTGTCGACGATGACGGCGTGGACGACGCCTTCGATGTCGTGCTCGGCGGCGTACGTCGCCTTCCCGGTCACCTTCAGCCGGCCGTCCACGCGGGACAACGGCGCTCCGACGGCCGATTGGGGCTGCGGGCTCACTTGGTACCTCCTACGATGCGCAGCTGGCGTTCCACGGTGCGCTGGAGCAACTCGACCTTGAAACGGTTGTGCTCCAGCGGGCGGGCCCCGTCGGCCGCCTGCTTCGCGGCCTCGGCCCACAAGGTCTCCGAGGGCCGCTCGCCGATGAGGTGCTTCTCGACGGCGGGAAGCTTCCACGGCACGGTGCCTACACCGCCGGCGGCGGCCTTCGCCTCCCGGATCACTCCGCCCCGTATGTGCAGCGCGACGGCCGCCGAGGTCAGGGCGAACTCGTACGACTGCCGGTCACGCACCTTCAGATAGCCCGACTTCAGCGGGCGGGGGAGGGCGGGGATCTCCACTGCGGTGATCAACTCACCTTGGCGGAGGGCCTGTTCGCGGTTCGGGGTGCTGCCCGGCCGCAGCAGGAAGTCGGCGAACGGAACGGTGCGTTCCCCGTCCGGGCCCAGCAGGTGCACTCTGGCCTCCAGCGCCGCGAAGGCCACCGCGACATCGGAGGGGTGGGTGGCGACACAGGCGTCGGAGGCGCCGAGGATCGCGTGGGTGCGGTTGACGCCCTCCCGTGCCGCACAGCCCGAGCCCGGCTCACGCTTGTTGCAGGCGGCCGTCAGGTCACGGAAGTACGTGCAGCGGGTGCGCTGCATGATGTTGCCGCCGATGGTGGCCATGTTGCGCAGCTGGGCCGACGCGCTCAGCTCCAACGCCTGCGAGATCACGGGGTAGAGGGTGCGGACCTTGGGGTGGGCGGCGGCCTCGGCCATCCGCACCAGCGCGCCGATCCGCAGCCCGCCGCGCTCGGTGACCGTGACCTCGCGCAAGGGCAGGCCACTGATGTCGACCAGCGTCTCGGGTCGTTCGACAGTCTCACGCATCAGGTCGACGAGGGTGGTGCCGCCGGCGATGTACCGCCCGCCGCGACGACCGGCGATGAGTGCCTCGCGGGTGTCGGAGACCTTGGTGAAGGAGAAGGGATACATGGAGACCGGGCCTCATTTCCCGCGTGCGGTCTGCTCGACCGCGCGCACGATCTTGACGTAGCAGCCGCAGCGGCAGATGTTGCCGCTCATCCACTCCCGGATCTCGTCCTTGGTGCCGGTGTGGCCCTCCTGGATGCAGCCGACGCCGGACATGATCTGACCGGGCGTGCAGTAGCCGCACTGGAAGGCGTCCTGCTCGATGAACGCCGTCTGCAGCGGGTGCAGTTCGCCGTCCGCGCCACCCGGAGCGAGGCCTTCGATGGTGGTGACCTCGGCGCCCTCCAGGCGCACGGCCAGTGTCAGGCAGGAGTTGACTCGCTGCCCGTCGACCAGGACCGTGCAGGCTCCGCAGGCACCGGCGTTGCAGCCTTTCTTGGTGCCGGGCAGTTCCAGGCGCTCGCGCAGCAGGTCCAGCAGCGAGGTCCGGTTGTCGACCGTGACGGTGTGTCGCTTGCCGTTGACCGTCAGCCTGACACGGCTGCTCGGCGGCGCCTCGGCCGCGGCCGCCTCCTGGGCGCCGAGCAGTGGGCTTGCGACCAGGCCGCCGGCCACGACAGCACCGCCGACCACGGTGGTCGTCGCGATGAACGTGCGCCGGGACGGATCTGAGGAGGATTCGGTGGTGGGGGGAACAGCTGACTCGGTGAGTTCAGTGGACATGCGTACGCTTTCGGTCGGCGGAAGGTCAATTGCCTTGCTCGTCGGGGTGCCGGGAGGCGGTACCGCGTCGTCATCGCCGGTGTGAATCCGGCGGTGTCAGTCAGTCGTGATGAAGGACGCGGTGCAGAGTTTCGGGGAATTCACCCAGCTCGCCGCGGTGCGTGCGGCTGGTCATGCCCGTTAGTTTGCCATCACTTGGCAGAGGTGTGGGGGGTAGAGTTTTCTGCCTGGATGCCGGACTCCCAGGATGGAACCCTGCACCTTCTTCGGATGGCCGCGACGGTTGAAATGTCGGAAATAAGGTCGAGGTGTGAACGGCTTGCCGGACGTATCCGTCGAACGGACCGGATTGTCTTTCGGCTTCTTTCATATCGGGACTGGAGCGATCCGGCTGAAAGGTGCAGGAATGTAGGAAGTCGGTGGTCCCGAGGTGTCGCAGGTTCTTGGCGGCCCGGCCGATGAGATGCGTGGAAGCCATGTCCCTGACGGTGAACCATGAAGCGGGGATATGTAAGCCCGCCAGAGCGGCTCCGCTTTTAGGGGCGGGTGTGCGTTCAAGCCAGGAATGCCGAAGTCAGGCGTTGCGAGTTCTGTGCCGGCCGTGTCAGGAGGGAGCTGTTTGGATGGCCGTCACCGCTGAACTCGTGCCTCGGGCAGCGTATTTCTTGAATAACCAATCAAGCGGCTGCACAGTCACAGTACTGACGACAGCCTCGGGGAATCCCGTGCTTCGTAACTGCCGTGCGGAAACATCAACCTTGGTGCGGTGTCGTGACTGGAGCACCCAGGTAGAAAACTCTCCCTCCCAGTTGATGGGCATTCGGTGTCAAGCTACTGACCGCGCCGCGTCCCGCTCATCCCTGGGATCCGCAGACTGCGGGCTCACCGCGTCGCGGGTCATAGGACGCGGTCGGTGTCGCCCGTAGTGGGACTCTTCCGTCCCGACGAATGCTCCAAGGGAAGGGCCCTGTTCGGCCGTGATCATCATCTACATGCTCGTCAGACTTGCCGTACTGGTGGCGTTCGGAGCCCTCCATTGGTACGCGTGGCGTCGTCTCGTACGCGACACGACACGCCTGGGCTCGCTCCAGCGGCGTGCAGGAACCATCGTCTTCGTGGCCGGGCCTCTGCTGACAGGCGGCGCCTTGTTGGCCGAGAACCCATGGGTCCCGTTCCGGCTTGAGCAGTTCCTGTCCTGGCCCGGATACCTGTGGATGGTCCTGTTCCTGTACTTGCTGCTCGCACTGCTGGCGGGCGAGGCCGTCCGGCCCCTACTGCGACGGTGGCTCGCGCGACGGGACGCTGAAACAGCCAGGCCGGAGACGGTACCTCCCTCCGGGCGGTCCGTCGCCGGACTGCCCGGGGAGCCCGGGGAGCAGCGGAACGAAGACCCAGTCGTCGTCGGCCGGCCCCAATCTCAGACGGTGGACCCCGGCGTGTCCGGAGTCGCACGGGACATTCCGGAGCCCGTTGCCGTGGCCGACCAGCCGCATGGTCTGGAGCCCGGGCTCTCGTCAACAAGCCCCACGGGCCCGTCCCGCCGCCTCTTCGTCTCCCGCGTCGTGGGCGGCGCTGCGGCGGCCGTCTCCGTCGGCACCGTCGGCTACGGGACCTACGGAGTGCTCCGTGGCCCCAAGGTGAAGCGCCTCACCATCCCTCTGGCCAATCTGCCCCGCAGCGCGCACGGGTTCCGGATTGCCGTCGTCAGCGATATCCACCTTGGTCCGGTTCTGGGCCGTGGATTCGCCCAGCGGGTCGTCGACACGATCAACGCGACGCAGCCAGACCTGATCGCCGTTGTGGGCGACCTCGTGGACGGCAGCGTCGAGGACCTCGGTCCGGCCGTCGAGCCGCTCGCCCAGCTCCGGGCGCGCCATGGGGCGTATTTCGTCACTGGCAACCACGAATACTTCTCCGGCTACGCCGAGCAGTGGGTCGAGAAGGTGCGCGACTTGGGACTGAACCCACTGGAGAACGCACGCACGGAGATGCCCGGATTCGACCTGGCGGGTGTCAACGACATCCGCGGTGAGAGCGAGGGGCAGGGCCCCGACTTCGCCAAGGCCCTTGGCGACCGGGACCGCTCCCGCGCCGCGGTCCTCCTGGCCCACCAACCGATCGTCGTCCACGACGCCGTGCGCCACGGCGTCGATCTCCAACTCTCCGGCCACACCCATGGTGGCCAGCTGTGGCCCGGCAACTTCATCGCCGAGTTGGCGAACCCTACGGTCGCCGGTCTCGAACGCTACGGAGACACCCAGCTGTACGTGAGCCGCGGGGCCGGCGCCTGGGGCCCACCGGTCCGCGTGGGCGCCCCGTCCGACATCACCGTGGTCGAACTGGCCTCGAAACAGGCCTAGTGCACACGAATGTTGTCGCGTGTCCTTTCCAGCACGATCCGCGAGTCCCCGGCCTTCGAGCAGCGACGGGCCGATGTCACCTCACGCCGTCGGCTGCTGCCGACGCTGCGAACCCGGCGATCGGCCTTGAACCGGACGTTCGCCATCTGGTCCCTGGGCTTCATCACGTACTACGTGTAGATCGCCTACGTCCCCGACCTCCGTGGGCGGGGTCGTCCACTGGATGCGAATAAGGGATGTATAGGACAATTAGTCATATGGCTGTGGTCGCCTGCTTGGCGGTACCGCCCAGAGTAGGAGTGACATGGACACGTTCGCAGATCACCCTCGTGATCGGCCGTTCCCGGAGCGAGCGGATCAGCAGGTGGAGGCAGCCCTGGGGCAGGCCCTGCTCGCTCAGAACCAGCTCTGGGTCACTGTCCACGATCTCGACCTGCGGATTACGCAGACCAACTTCACGGCGTGGGCACTTGATGCGCCGCCTGTGCCTCCGGGCAGCGCACTGAACTCGATCCTGGCCGAGCCGTCGGCCGGCCAGGTCGAGGAGCTGTTGCGGCGGGTGCTGGAAACAGGTACCCCCATTTCCCGACAGCGCTCGCACCTGCGCTTGGCACATGCGTCCGGGCGGGTATGGGCGCTGTCCGTCTCGGCCTTCCGCCTGATCGATTCCCGAGGCCGCCCTGTGGGCGTCGCCGCACTGTACTCGGACGCTACAACGGGTCGTGAGGACGTGACCCACCGGGCGATGCGCCACGAGGCCTCGTTGCGTGTCGGCCGCTCACTCGATGTGGCGCGCACAGCGCAGGACCTGGCCGACGTACTCGTCCCGACGATGGGTGACCTGGCGGCCGTGACTCTCGCGGAGGCGGTCCTCGACGGCAACGAGCCCACAAGGGCGGTCGGCGGCGGTGAACTGCACATGCGCCAGGTGGCGGTGGCGTCGGCGGACGGGCGCTGGCCCGACCAGCTGCTTCAGGCCGGGGCCCGGTGGCCGAGGCTCCCGGATTCACAGGCGCTGTGGGACGTCCAGCGCGGCGGCGTCGTTGCCGTCACCGGCCGGGAGCAGATGATCGCACTGTCAGGGCTGAGCGGCGATCCTGCGCTGATACGACTCCTGGTGCCTCTCGACGTGCACGCCTGCCTGGTAGCGCCGCTGTTCGCGCGCGGGCTCCTCCTCGGAGGCGTCCTGGTCTGGCGCACTCGGTCTTCGCCTGCCTTCGAACAGGAGGATGCCGAAACGCTGCGGGAGATCGTCACCCGCGGCGCGCTCAGTGTCGACAACGCCCGTCGCTACGCGCGCGAACACCGCACGGCCACCGCGCTGCAACAGCGCCTGCTCCCACGCGCGACGAGCGACGTCCCGGCGGTTGAGACGGCCGGAAGCTATGTGCCCGCAGGGGGCGGCGCGGAGGTGGGCGGCGACTGGTTCGACGTGATACCTCTGCCATCGCTGCGTGTCGCACTGGTCGTCGGCGACGTCATCGGACACGGCCTCCACGCCACCGCGACCATGGGACAGCTGCGCACCGCGGTGCAGACGCTCGCCGACCTCGAAATGGCACCCGACGAACTTCTCACTCACGCCGACGATCTTGTGCAGAAGCTCGCCGAAGAGGCCGCCCCCGACCGGCGCGACACGATCGGTGCCACCTGCCTCTACGCGGTGTACGACCCGGTCACCCAGCAATGCGTCCTGGCCAGCGCCGGCCACCCGCCACCCGTCGTGGTCCGCGCCGACGGCACATCCGAGACACTCGCGATTTCCCCGGGGCCGCCACTCGGCGTCGGCGGCATGCCGTTCGAACTCACCCGTGTCCGACTGGAGCCGGACAGCGTTCTCGCGCTGTACACCGACGGGCTGAGTCAGATCGACGACGACGCGGAGGGCGTCACGGGTCGGCTGGTCGACGTGCTCTCAGCGTTCTGTCGCAGCGAGCCGCCCCAGCGCTCCCTCGCGGACATCGGTCGTACGCTGCTCGCTGAGGCCGCTGATCCGGCGCCGCGGGACGACATGACTCTGTTGCTCGCCCGCGTCCGGGCTCTGCGACAGGACGCGACAGCGGTATGGGACTTCCCCGCCGATCCTGCCGCAGTGGCCGATGCCCGGAAAGCGGCCACTCGACAGCTCGCCATGTGGAGGCTGGACGACCTTGCTTTCGCCACGGAGCTCATCGTGAGCGAATTGGTCACCAACGCCATCCGCTACGCAGGCGGCCCTATCTCCCTGCGCCTCATCCAGGACACCCACCTGGTTTGCGAAGTGTCCGACCCCAGCAACACGCAGCCCCGGCTACGCCGCGCCCACACGAACGACGAAGGCGGCCGGGGACTTTTCCTCGTTGCTCATCTGGCCAGACGGTGGGGCAGCCGCTACGGCCAGTCGGGCAAGACCGTCTGGGCGGAGCAGACCATTCCGGGGTAGCACCTGTCCGATGCCAAGCCTTGCTGGGCCCCGTTTCGCGACACCTCCAGTCGGCGGTCTGAGGGTTTCCCGGGGGCACGCGGAGTCGCCCCGGACGGTGGCGACGTGGCGGCATACCCGGTCCGCGTCCGTCCCCGCCAGGGGCCTTGCCACCTGTGCAGCATCCCCCGCGTCTGTGCTGCAAATGGGGAGGTTACTCTGAGCCCCGGAAGCCCGGTTCGCGGGTCTTTGGGCAGCTTCGGGCACGATGAGCGGCCAGCTGTGACAGCGGCTACGGCGGGTCGTGCAGTGTACGGGCGTAGCCGGCCATCGGGTTGTGCCAGCGCCGAGAACCGTTCTGGGCGGGCGCGAGGGAGGTGAGGGAGAAACGTGACCAGCCTGATCTCGGAAGCGGGGAATCTACCCGTGGCCTTCACCACCTTCGTGGGCAGGCGGCCCGACATCGCCGAGGTGCGCCGCGTTCTCGGCTCGGCGCGGCTGCTGACGCTCACCGGGATGGGCGGCGTGGGCAAGACGCGGCTGGCGCTGGAGGTGGCCGCCGCGTCCAGAAAGGCATTCCCGGACGGGACGTGGCTGGTCGACCTGGCCTCGGTGCGGGACCCGGCGTCGGTGGCGAGTGCGGCCGCGACCGCGGTGGGGATTGCGGACCTGGGCACCCGGCCGGCCCTCGACCAGCTTGCCGGGTATCTGGCTGGGCGCCGGGCGCTGATCGTGCTGGACAACTGCGAGCATCTGGTCGATGCCTGCGCCGAGCTGGCAAGCACGCTGCTGTCGGCCGCGGCTGATCTGCACATTCTGGCGACGAGCCGCCAGACGCTGGGCATCGCGGGCGAGCACGTCTTCACTGTGGCACCTCTGTCGGTGCCGGACGAAGCGGTCGAACTGTTGCGGGACCGGGCCACCGCTGTCCGGCCGGAGTTCCGGATCACCGACGTGAACTGGGCCGGTGTCTCTCGGCTTTGTACCGCCCTGGACGGGCTCCCGTTGGCCATTGAGCTGGCCGCCTCCCGGCTGCGTACGCTCACCGTCGAACAGACGCTGGGCCGGCTGGAGGACCGCTTCGCGCTGCTCACCGGCGGCAGCCGGACCGCCCGCCCCCATCAGCGCACGCTGCGCGCGCTGATCGACTGGAGTTACGAGCTGTGCACGTCGGCCGAGCGGCTGCTGTGGAACCGGCTGTCCGTCTTCGTCGGCGGCTTCGGCCTGGATGCTGCCGAGGAAGTCTGCGCGGGCGAGGGCATCGACCGGCAGGAGGTGCTGGATCTCCTCGACCGACTGGTCGCCCAGTCCGTCGTCCTGACCACCGAGCACGAGGGCATGTCTCGCTACCGGCTGCTGGAGACCATCCGCGAGTACGGCAGAGCCCGGCTCGCCGAGTCCGGTGAGGAACAGCGACTGCTGCTGCGGCACCGCGATTTCTTCCTCGCCGTCGCAGAACGGATCTGCGACGGCTGGTACGGCGCTGGCCAGGAGGAGGCCCTGGCCCGCCTCCGCGCCGACCACTTCAATCTGCTGGCGGCGCTGGACCGCGGCGGCGACCCACAGGTCACGCTCGCGCTGGCCGCGGCGCTGCGCTTCCACTGGTGTGTCGGCGGATTCCTCGGAGAGGGGCGCCGCAGACTCGGCCAAGCGCTTGCTGCTGCACCCGAGCCCACACCGGCTCGGGCCAAGGCACTGTGGGTTGCCGCCTGGGTGGCGCTGCTCCAGGGCGATCACGCCGCGGCCGACGGGTGGTTGGCCGAGGCCGGGGAACTGGGCGAGCAGTTGGACGATCCGATGGTGGGTTACTACGTCACGGTCTTCCGTGGCTCGTCGGCGATGTTCCAGGGGCGGCTGGAAGAGGCCATGTCCCTGTTCGAGTGCGCAGTTGCCACTGACTCGACGGCCGATGAGGGAGCCGTCGCGGTCTTCGTGCTGTTCCAGCTGGCCCTCACCAGGACCCACCTCGGGGACCCGGGTGCGTCGGAGACCGGCCGGAGAGCCGTCGTCTTGGCGGAGGCGCATGGAGAGCGGTGGGGCCGTGCGCACGCGCTGTGGGCGCTGGGCTATGACGCCTGGGTGCGCGGTGACCGGAAGGAGAGCATGGCACTGACCCTGGCCGGGCTCGAGATCGAGCGGGGTTTCAACGACTGTCTCGGGGCCGCACTCATGCTGGAGCTGCTTGCCTGGCTCAATGCTTCTGGTGGCGAATACGAGCGAGCGGGACGACTGCTGGGCGTCGTACGGGGCTTGTGGCGGGATATCGGTAACAGCATCTCCGCGTTCGGCCCGCTGATGGCCGAGTCCCACGCGCGGTGTGAGGAGTCGGTCGTACGCGCCCTGGGCGCGACGGCGTACGAGAGGGCACTCGTGCACGGCGGCGGCCACGACAGCCTCGGACTTGCCATCGACTATGCCCTGAGCACAGAGACCAGCGCCGAACCGGCTGCCCCGAGTCCGCTGACCCGCCGTGAGCGTGAGGTGGCCGCGCTGGTGGCCCGGGGCATGACCAACCGGCGGATCGCCGCCGAGTTGGTGCTCTCCCCGCGCACAGTCGACAGCCACGTCGAGAACATCCTGGCCAAGCTCGGCTTCGGTTCCCGTACCCGGATCGCGGCCTGGTGGACGGCGAACCAACCACCTACCCCGTAAAACTCCGTAGAACCACCGATGGCTGGATGCGGATCCCCGCAGCGATCCTTCTCGGCATGACGCCACATCGAAGCCGGCCGAGCGCGCTTGTGACGGGTTGGTTCACCTCAGCGTTCCGTGGCGCCGGGACAAACGGATCCGGGCAGCCGGGCCCTCTCTCAGAAGCTTCCGCCTCCGACAGCTGGCCAGTCTCGGACATCGGCGTCGACCACGGACCAGGAGCCGACCGGTCCTGATCCACCTTGGTGACTGCCATCGGGAACCCCTGGTGTCCCAAAGCCTCCCTCGGCATGCCTCGGTAGGTGCCCTTGCCCTGCCCCCGACCTCTCGGATGGCGGCCCAGCGCTGCGCCTCAGCCGTCGAATCGGATGTCCATGTGCCCCTTTGAAAGGAAGATCATGCGAAGAGCGAACGTGGCCAGGGCAGTGCTTGCCACTGCCCGCGCCGCAGCCAGGCCACGGCGTGGCCCAGCTGCTCCGCCCCCCTCCCGCCGGGCTCGCGCGGGTTTCTCGCTGCGACGGCGGATGTCCACCGGTGCCGTCACCGTCCTGTCGCTCGCGCTGGCCGCCGGTGTGCTGACCACCGCGGCGCCGGCGCAGGCCGAGATCACCGACGGCCTGCTGCTGCGCTACAAGCTGGACGAGACGTCCGGCACGGTCGCGCACGACGCCTCGGGCCATGGCCGTGACGGCACGGTCAACGGCACGGCCTCCTGGGGCGGTGAGGACGGCCTGGCCTTCAACGGCTCGAACACCTACGTCAAGATGCCCAACAACGTCATGGCCGGGCTCAGCTCGATCACCGTCGCCTTCGACGTGTGGATCGACCCGGCCATGGGCAAGCCCTACTTCTTCTACGGGCTCGGCAACACCAGTGGCAGCAACGGCAACGGCTATCTGTTCACCACCGGAAACGGCTTCCGGACGTCGATCTCGATGACCGACTACACAGCCAAGCAGGACATCCTGCCGACGAACTCCTCCTACCAGCTCGACCGCGGTATGTGGAAGCACGTGACGTACACCCAGACCGGCAACACCGGCATCATGTACGAGAACGGCGTGGAGAAGGCCCGCAAAACCAATGTGACGATCGCCCCCGGCGCGATCGGGGGCGGGACGACGACCGCGAACTACCTCGGCCGCTCGCTGTATGCCAACGACCTGTACTTCAAGGGCCGGATGCGGGACTTCCGTGTCTACAACCGTGCCCTTTCCTCCTCCGAGGTGCAGGCCGTCGCCACCGGGACCGAGCAGGAGTGGGAGCAGCTCCAGGCCCTGGCCTCCTACAACGGTGCGCTCGCGGTGTTCGACGACCCCGAAGTCGGACCGGTGATCATCTTCCCGTCGGACTACACCGGCAGCCTCTACGACCTGCCGACCCCGCCCGACTGGGTCGACGAGTTCGGGCAGTCACCCGCCCATTGGCCGACCCCCAGCCCCGGGCGGAGTCAGCTGTTCACGCTCGATCAGATCAGCGACATCCAGGACGCGGTCACCGCACAGATACAGCCCGACGGCGACATGACCACCTATCAGCTGAACGTCTACTACGACGGGATGGTCGACCAGGTGATGGCGCAGACCAACGCCCCGGCGTCGGTCACCGATCCGCTGCTGGCCGCCTATCCCGGCAGGCTCCGCGTCGAGCACTACACCCTCGACTACACGCCGCCCGGCAAGTGCCTTCCCGAGGAGAGGACCGCGGGCAAGGTCCTGTCGGAGGCCGCCGGGCCGGAGGCGGGCTTCCAGGACGCCGCGACGAAACTGCAGTGGCAGCAGGTCCAGGCACTCGCCGACTACAACTGCGCACTCGGGGCGTTCGACGATCCCGAGGTCGGGCCGGTGATCATCTTCCCGTCGGACTACACCGGCGGCCTCTACGACCTGCAGAAGCCCCCGGGATGGACCTCGGAGTACGGGGACGTCCCGGTCGACTGGCCCGCCCCCAGGGCCGGGTACAGCCAGCAGTTCACACTCGCCAAGGTCACCGAGGTTCAGGACGCGGCCATCCGTCAGATATCGGCGGACGGTGACACCACCGCCTACAGCGTGTCCGTCCACTACGACCCGATGGTCGACCAGGTGGTTGTGGAAACCGACGCCCCGGCGTCGGTCACCGACCCGCTGCTCACCGCCTACCCGCACCGGGTCAAGATCAAAACGATCACCGAACCCGCTCCGGCCGACACCGCCGACTCATCGGCACTCGTCGAATAGCCGACCGTTGCACACCTTTCACGCCGTTGCCGGCGTGAGCTGGAAAGGACAAGCGATGAGAATTCCCCTCCTTGGGGCATTCCGCGGTAACAGACACCGACGTGGCGGTCGGACGCGGATGAGAGCTCTTGTGCCGCTGCTCGCGGTAGCCATGCTGGCGGGTCTGATCGTCTCCCTCACGACGCCGGAGCGTGCATCGGCGGCCGTTGAGGACTACCGGCCCGCGACCTACAACATGCAGGGTGGTGGCGGTGCTGGCGGCAGCAAGTGGACGACCGACATCCCGCAGCTGATGAACGCCGGCTACAACGTGATCGCGTTGCAGGAGGCGGGCCCCCAGCCGCCGCCGACCGCCCGTCTGCTATGGACGTCTCGCTACCTGGCGGGCAACGATCAGTGGAGTGGTTGGCGCGTATACGAATACGAATGGGACCCGTTCCCTCGGCGCATCAACCTGCCGTGGCACATCTACTGGGTGCGTACCGACTTCAGTGGTCCGGCGGGTGTCAACGGCGGCCGCGTGAACCTCGCCATTCTTTCCAACCAGGATGCCCCCGAGGTGTTCATCGCCCGGCCTACTTTCTGGGGCAACAACGGGCTTCCCTCATCCCGGCCGGCGCTGGGCATCCGACTGGCGCAGACGCTCTTCTTCTCCGTGCACGCCGTGTCGCCGAGCGGAAATGACGGCGCGGGTCTGCTGCGGAACATCGCAGGGCTGGCAGGAGGCCGCGACTGGGCCGCGATGGGCGACTGGAACCGTGAACCGAACACCCTTCCGATCCAGCAGGGCATGCACAGGTACACGGCCGGCACTCCCACCCACATGGGCGGGAACGGAACCAACCGGGAGCTGGACTACATGGTGTCCAACGAGGCGATCCCCGGCTACGGCGGCGTCGCCCACGGCTACGGTTCCGACCACCATGCCGTCATGTTCCGCCGTCTGGCCGCGAATGCCGGCGTCCGACTGTTCGACGCCCACGACGGCAACCGTGTTCTTGACGTGGAGTCACAGAACAGTACTACCTGGGGCTCCAGCATAGTGACAGGCAACATAACGCCGGGAGCATATGGCCACTTCAAGTTCGTCCCCGAAGGCTTCGACAGATATACCATCAGAGTCACGAAGAGGGATTCAGGTACCAACGAACAGTGCTTGGATGCCCGCGACTCACGACTTCGCCGATACCCGTGCGATGGCAGCGTCGCACAACGCTTCGACGTTCAGTACTGGAGCGACACGGGGGAACTCAGGCTCAAGCCGGACAACCGGAGTACGTGTCTCGGAGACGACACCGACTTCGGGTGGGGAACCGAGATCCTCACCACCATGACTTGCAGCAAGGGCGAGGCCCGGTTCAACTTCCGGTTCGACTACGACCCCGGCCCGAACGCACCGCTCGTGGTGTAGACACCGACTCCCGCCCGGCAGGCCCGCCTGCCCGGCGACGCGCAACCGAATATCAGGCAGGGGGTTCGGGGTCACCCGGGCCCCCTGCCCGCGTACCGAGTGCCGGGCAGTGCACGCCCGGGATGATCAGGCGAGCTGCACCCGAGTGCTGGGGGCAGGGAAAGAGATCCCTTCCCGCGTTATTGGGCAGGTTGGTCCGAGGTGTGTTCCTAAGGGCTCGCAGAGAAACAACCTGCCGACGGACAACGCGCTGACCTGCGAGTTCAAGTCTCATAATCCGCAGGTTATTTACCTGCACGCCCTTTAACGAGCTCGTGCATGGTTGGCAGCGAGACGTCGAGGACTGCGGTGGGACTCGGGGCTGCAGTGCCGATTTCAGGTCCGTGATCTGTTGGTGGGACAGCAGGCCGGCGATGGCCTGGACGGTGTCGCTCATGTGCTCGCGGCGGCCGAGGTGGCGTGCCAGTGCCCGCCAGTTCTTCAGGGGCGCAGGCCGGAGTGGATGCGAGGTGGCGGATCCTCCCGGCGCCGGTCGGGCGAAGGGCCGCGACGGGCACAGCTCTCGAAGGTACGACACTCGGTTGCATCGAGTCGCTCCTCTGCTTACGGATCGGCACTTCCGAAGCCCTGCGAGCGACAGGCCGCCCGTGACTACGGGCCCCACCCACACCGCCCCGAAGTCATGAGCCGGAGTGCCGCCCGCGATGCGCACCAACCCGCCCTCGACGAGGCGCCCGTGAACCGACGCGGAACCCGACTCGGCACCGGACATGAATCAGCGGACCACACGTTCGATCACGGAGTGTAATCACGTTCCGCTCTGTGAGGCATCCTCATCCCGCGCGCGGTGGAGCTTGTTCTCGACTCCCCGGTGTCCCGCGTGCAGGCGTGCCACCGCGCAGGTGCAGGCCTGATCCGGCGTCAGGCCGGGAACTGCGCAGACGCGTTCGAGGTCGGCGCTTCTGGGCTCCGCCCGAGGCCGCCAGGGACTCGACGACGGTTCGGCGACGGCTTTCGGCTCGTTGTCGAGCCCATCTCCAGGGCTCCCCACGTGCAGATACTCGCCTCCGTCCGCCCGCCTTGTTCCTCTGACCACGCGAGGCCGCCTGTGGTGAAGGGGTAGTCGCCGCGGGGTTCCGTGGAGGCCGGTGAGCGTCGGCAGCGCAGGGCCTCGCCTGGCTTCCATCTGTGCGCGATCTCGGATTCCCGGCGAATCGCCCATGGCCGGACCTTGACGCGTCGTGCACTCCCGTCTTAACGTCACTGCAACAGACGATTTTCGTCTGAAATTAGCTGGCCGGTGACGCACGGTGTTTTCTGCCCTGTGATCGCCGTGGGCAATGCCTCGGCGGCCCGCTTCGCCGCACTACTTCCATGGCACCAAAGGAGGCGGGATGTCCTCGTTCGTTCCCTCGGCAGTGACAGCCAGTTCCCGACGCGACAAGCAAGCCGACAGCTTCTACGGCCTGGCGGTACTCCACCCCGACCGGCCGGCGATCATCCTGCCCTCTGGTCAGGAGGTCACCTACGGGGATCTCGGGGCGCGCGCCAACCGCATCTCGCATGCCCTGCGATCGCTGGGGCTCGCCGCCGGAGACACCGTGGCGGCCATCGTGCACAACGGCGCCGAGTACTTCGAACTCGTGCTGGCCACTTCTCAGGTCGGTATGAGTCTGGTGCCGGTCAACTGGCACCTGGCCCCGGGCGAGATCGTATACATCATTCAGGACAGCGGCGCGAAGGTTGTGGTCGCGAACGCGGAGACGGCCCGTGCCCTCGCCGCAGTCACTGACAAGGCCGAGGACCTGCCGGCCCACCGGTTCGTCGTGGCCCATGGCTCCGTGCCCGGCGAGGCCGAGGGCTGGCTGCCCTACGCCAGCCTTGGGGACGGTGAGCCCAGCGTGCCCCCGCCCAACCGGACGGCGGGCATGACCATGGGCTACACCTCGGGAACGACGGGTCGCCCCAAAGGCGTCAAGCGGGCCTTGCCTCCCATGGAACCGGAGGAACTGGTCCGCTCCATGTTCCTGCCGCTGCTGGAGTGGTACGGCATCACGTCGGGAGACGGCGTACACCTGGTCTGCTCTCCGCTGTACCACGCCGCTCCCGGAGGCTACGCATTCGCGTTCCTGCATGCCGGACACACGCTGGTATGCCACGACCGGTTCGACGCCGAAGCCACCCTGCGGGACATCGAGCGGTACGGGGTGACCAGCAGCCACATGGTGCCGACCCAGTTCCACCGGCTGCTCCGGCTGCCCGAGGAGACGCGGCGGCGTTACGACCTGTCCAGCCTGCGCCTGCTGATCCACGCCGGCGCACCCTGCCCCGTCCACGTCAAGCGGCAGATGCTCGACTGGCTCGGCCCGATCCTGTGGGAGTACCTCGGTTCCACCGAGGGGCTTGCGACCGTGGTCGGCCCGGACGAATGGCTGTCCAGACCGGGCACCTTGGGCCGGCCCACACCCGGTGCGATCGTCAGGATCCTCGACGAGAACGGTACGGAAGTCCCTCAGGGCGAGGCCGGAACCATCTACTTCGGGACCGAGGGCAGAGCCCCGTCCTTCGAGTACCACAACGACCCGGAGAAAACCGCGGCCAGTCGCGTCGGTGACCTCGCCACCGTCGGCGACATGGGCTACTTCGACAAAGACGGCTACCTGTTCATGCTCGACCGTCGCACGGACCTCATCGTCTCCGGCGGAGTGAACATCTACCCGGCCGAGGTCGAGCAGCGTCTCGCCGCCCATCCGGCGGTGGCGGACGTCGCGGTGATCGGCGTCCCGGATCCGGAGTGGGGCCACAGCGTCCTGGCGGTCATCCAGCTCGTCCCGGAGGCCACGCCCGGGGACGACCTGGCCGTAGATCTGGGTGCTTTCTGTCGCGAAGCTCTCGCCTCGTTCAAATGCCCGCGCCGATTCGAGTTTCTGTCCGATTTCCCCCGGACCGAATCAGGAAAGCTGCAGCGCCGCGTACTGCGCGACGCCTACATCAAGGAGGCCGACTGATGCGTCTGTCGACCGAGCCCGACCGGTGTGTCGCATCGGGGCAGTGCGTGATGCTCGCGCCCACCGTGTTCGACCAGGACGACGACGGCATCGTCGTCCTGCTCAAGGAACAACCCGACGCTCCCGAGACGGAAGCCGTCAGGGAATCGATCCGCGTTTGCCCTGCAGCGGCCATATCGGCTGCTGACTGAACTGAAGGACTGGGAACGATGAAAGTACATGCCGCGGTGCTGCGGGAGAGCGATTCGCCCTTCGCCGTAGAAGAGGTGGAGCTGGCGTCCCCCGGCCCGGGCGAGGCGCTGGTCCGAGTCGTCGGTGCGGGCCTGTGCCACACCGATCTGCTGGTCAGGCACGGCATTCCGCTCGCGCTGCCGATGGTAATGGGACACGAGGGGTCCGGCGTCGTCGAGGCGGTCGGCCCCGGGGTCACCCGGGTGGCCGTCGGGGACCACGTGGTCATGAGTTTCGACTGCTGCGGCTGGTGCGCGCGCTGCCTCGGTGGCGAACCGGCCTACTGCGACGACTTCATGCGCAACATCCGCGGTGTCCGGCCGGACGGCTCGACGCCCATGACCGACCGCGACGGCCTGCCGGTCTCGGCGCGCTGGTTCGGACAGTCCTCACTGGCCACCCACTCGATCGCGACCGAGCGCAACCTCGTCCGGGTCGACCGGGACCTGCCACTGGAGCTGCTCGGCCCGCTGGGCTGCGGGATCCAGACCGGAGCGGGATCGGTGCTGCTGTCCCTTCAGGTGCGGGCCGGTTCGAGCATCGCGGTCTTCGGCGCCGGCGCGGTCGGCCTCTCCGCTGTGATGGCGGCCAAGGCAGCCGGTGCCAGCGAGATCATCGCGGTCGACCTGAACGCCAAACGCAGGGAACTGGCACTGGAGCTGGGCGCGACCCGCGCACTCGACGGCGCCGACCCGGACATCGCGGAACAGATCATCGGGTGGACGGGCGGCCTGGACCGCGCGTTCGACACGACCGGTGTCTCCTCGGTGGTCGTCACCGCCATGAAGTCGCTGCGCGCACGGGGTGTGTGCGGTCTGGTCGGGGTGGGCGGCGACATCACACTGCCGCCCGAGGTGCTCGCGCCCGGCCGGACGCTGTCCTTCCTGCTGGAGGGTGACTCCGTCCCCCAGCAGTTCATCCCCCAGCTCATCGACCTGTGGCAGCGGGGCCGGTTCCCGTTCGACCGTCTGATCCGCACCTATTCGCTGGACGCGATCAACGACGCGGAGCGCGACACGGCCAGCGGCGAGACGGTCAAGGCCGTCCTGCTGCCAGGAGAGCTGAGCGCCAGATGAAGAACATCGTCGTGGTCGGGGCGGGAGCCGCCGGACTCGCTTCTGCGGAGACCCTGCGCAGGGAGGGCTTCACCGGGCGACTGACCCTGGTGGGCGAGGAGCCGACCCTGCCGTACGACCGTCCGCCGCTGTCCAAGCACGTTCTCGCCGGCACCTGGGACTTCACCCGGACGCTGCTGCGCGAAAAGGACCACTACGCGCAACTGGACGTCGAGTTGCGGGTCGGCCGCCGGGCAATCGACCTCGACCTGCCGGGACGGACGCTGCTCCTCGACCACGACGAGCCGCTGGCCTACGACGGGCTGGTCATCGCGACCGGTGTGACGCCGCGCAGGCTGCCCTTCGGCCATGAACTCGACGGAGTCCATGTGCTGCGCGGCGAGCAGGACGCCCTGCGCCTTCGCGCCGCGCTGACCGGGCAGCCGCGCGTGGTGGTCGTCGGCGCAGGTTTCCTGGGTATGGAGGTGGCCGCCGTGGTCAGCGGCCTGGGCCTGGACGTCACGGTCGTGGATCCACTGCCCACCCCCATGGTGCGTCAGTTCGGTCCGGCGATCGGTGCCCTGATCGCCCGGCTGCACAGCGACCACGGAGTACAGGTGCGCACCCGCACCGGGGTCACGGACCTCCTCGGTTCCGACGGCAGGGTCACCGGTGTCCAACTGGACGACGGCACGGTCCAGCCCGCCGACTGCGTACTGGTCGCCATCGGCGCCGCACCCGAGGTGGGATGGCTGCGCTCCTCGGGCGTCCAACTCGGCAACGGCATCCAGTGCGACGAGTACTGCCAGGCGGCACCGGGCGTCTACGCCGCGGGTGACGTGGCATCGTGGCCCAGCCCGCGCTACGGGCGCCGGCTTCGCCTGGAGCACCGGATGAACGCCACCGAGCAGGGCACTGCGGCGGCGCGAAATCTCCTGCACGGCAACGTCGAGGCGTTCGACCCGGTTCCGTACTTCTGGACCGACCAGTACGACGTGAAAATCCAGGCGCACGGCGTCTTCCCGGACGGTGCCAGGCCGCAGGTGGTGGAGGGCAGCCCAGCCAGCGGCAGGTTCGTAGCGCTCTATCGCGAGGACGGCCGGACCGTCGGCGCCCTCGGCTGGAACAGCGCCAGACAGGTGCGTGAGTACCGCAATCAGCTGGCCGAAGGCCCCGTATCCGGAGGTGCGAAGTGACAGATACCAGAGATATCGCGGAAGCCACCATCGCCGAACCGTTCCCGTGGCCGCGTCAGACGTTCGACCCGCCCGAGGTGTACCAGTGGCTGCGCGAGGAACGCCCGGTCACCAGGGTCATCACCAAGGGAGGGGACCCGGCATGGCTGGTCACCCGCTATGACGACGTCCGTGCGGTTCTGGCCGACCCACGGGTAAGCGCCGACATCAACAACCCGGGTCTGCCCTACATGATGCCGGGTGCCAAGGAACCGTCGCAGGCCGCGGGTCTGTCGTTCGTGCGGATGGATCCGCCCGACCACACGCTGTACCGACGCCTGCTGTCGAAGAACTTCATGGTCAAGCGCGTCGAAGCGATGCGTCCGGCCATCCAGAAGCTGGTCGACGACACGATCGACGCCATGCTGGCGAGCTCCGATCACCCTGTCGACCTGGTACAGGCGCTCGCGCTGCCGGTGCCCTCGACCGTGCTGAGCTGGATCCTGGGTGTACGGGAGACGGACCGCGATTTCTTCAACAAGGCCACCGAGCAGATGTTCGCGATGGGCGACGGCACCGACCCCGAAGCGATGAAGAGCGCCCTCGAAGGGCAAGCGAGTCTCTACGCGTACGCCGCCGAGCTGGCCGCCGAGCGGAATGCGGCCGACGACCCCGGCGACGACATCCTGGGCCAGCTGGTGAAGGCGTCCCAGGAAGGGGCCATCACCCTCAAGGACGTGGTCAGCGCCGGTTTCCTCCTCACCGTCGCCGGCCACGACACCACGGCGAGCATGATCGCGCTGGGAACACTGACGCTGCTGCAGCATCCCGACCAGCTCGCCGAACTGAGGGCCAAGCCCGAGCTGATCCCGGACGCGGTCGAGGAGCTACTGCGCTACCTGACCATCGTCCACCTGGTCATCACACGCGTAGCCGCCGAGGACATCGAGATCGGAGGTGTCGTCATCCCCGCAGGGGAGGGGATCATCCCCCTCAACTTCTCCGCCAACCGGGACGACGCCCACTACCCCGGCGCCGACAGGTTCGACATCCACCGCAATGCCCGCGACCACTTCGCCTTCGGCTACGGGGTCCACCAGTGCCTGGGCCAGCCCCTGGCCCGGGTGGAACTGCACGTCATCTTCGAGACTCTGCTGCGCCGCATCCCCACGCTTCGACTGGCGGTCCCGGTCGAGGAGGTGCCGTTCAAGAGCCTGGCGTTCATCAACGGCGTCAACGAGCTTCCCGTCACCTGGTGAGAAAAGTGGCCACCGCGCAGATCGCATCAATCACTGAGGAGCTGAGATGACCGACTTCACCATGACGATCAACGGGACGGCGGTGTCGTCCGCCAGCACCTTCGGTGTCATCAACCCCGCCACCGCCGAGGTCTTCGCCCAGGCGCCGGCCTGCGACCGGCCGCGGTTGGAGGAGGCGATGGCCGCCGCCCGGACCGCCTACCTGACCTGGAAGACCGACGACAAGACCCGCCGGGTGGTCCTGCGGGAGATGGCGGACGCGCTGGAGGCCGCGACCGATCGGCTCGCCCTGGTGCTCACCGCCGAGCAGGGCAAGTCCCTGGGCGACGCACGCCAGGAGATCGGACACTCCGTGGTCTGGCTGCGTTACTACGCGGACCTGGAGACACCGCGCGAGGTGGTCCAGGACGACGAGCACGGATTCGCCGAAGTGGTGCGCCGCCCGCTGGGCGTGGTGGCGGCGATCACCCCGTGGAACTTCCCGATCGCGCTGGCGACATGGAAGATCGCTCCGGCGCTGCGGGCGGGCAACACCATGGTGCTCAAGCCCTCTCCTTTCACCCCGCTCACCACCCTCCTCCTCGGTGAGGTCTGGCGGGACGTCGTGCCGCCCGGGGTGTTCAACGTCGTCAGCGGACCGGAGCCGCTGGGCACCTGGATGACCGGGCACCCGGCCACCAGGAAGGTCAGCTTCACCGGCTCGACGGCGGTCGGAAAGAGGGTGGCGGCATCGACCGCCGACGACCTCAAGCGCCTGACGCTCGAACTCGGCGGCAACGATCCCGCGATCGTGCTCGACGACGCCGACCCGGAGCAGATCGCCGACAGCCTGTTCTGGGGCGCGTTCGTCAACAACGGGCAGCTCTGCTTCGCCGTCAAGCGTGTGTACGTCCACGAGCGTCGGCACGCCGACCTCGTCGCGGCGCTCGCCGCGCGGGCCCAAGCGGTACGGGTCGGCGACGGCGCGGAGCCGGACGTCCAGCTCGGACCGCTGAACAACAAACCGCAGTTCGACCGCGTCCGTGATCTGGTCGGCGACGCGCTGGCGCACGGCGCCGTGGCAGCGGCCGGCGGCAAACCGCTCGACCGGCCCGGTTACTTCTTCGAGCCCACCATTCTCACCGGGGTGACGGACGGCTCCCGCATCGTCGACGAGGAACAGTTCGGCCCGGCCCTTCCGGTCGTCTCGTACAACGACCTCGATGACGTGATCGAGCGAGCGAACGCGTCGGAGTTCGGCCTGACCGCCTCCGTGTGGTCTCCGGACCTGGACCGTGCCTCGTCCGTCGCGGCCCGACTGGACTGCGGCCAGGTGTCGGTCAACGTCCACGGGGGTGCTGTGCGCCCCGACCTGCCCTTCGGTGGCCACAAGTGGAGCGGTATCGGTGTCGAGAACGGCCCCTGGGGTCTGCATGGCTTCACCGAACTCCAGGTGCTGGCCCGCCCCGCGCGCCAGGCGCTGTCCGGTAACTGACAAGACATAAAGGAGAGCTGACGACATGAGCGGAATCTGCGAAGGCCGGGTGGCCGTCGTCACCGGCGCTGGGCGGGGTATCGGGCGTGCGTACGCACTGGAACTCGCCCGTCAGGGAGCCAGTGTGGTGGTCAACGACCTGGGTGGCGCCCCGGACGGCAGCGGCGCTGATGCCAGCCCCGCGCAGACGGTGGTCGACGAGATCATCGCGGCCGGCGGGTCGGCGGTGGCCAACACCGACGACGTCGCCGACTGGGACGGCGCGGAGCGCCTCGTGCAGCAGGCGGTCACCGCGTTCGGCCGACTCGACGTGTTGGTCAACAACGCCGGCATCCTGCGGGACCGCACACTGGCCGCCATGACCCCGCAGGAATGGGATGCGGTGATCCATGTGCACTTGCGGGGCACTGCCGCACCCTCGCACTTCGCCGCCGCGTACTGGCGGGCGCAGGCGAAGGCGACCGGTGAACCGACGGGTGGCCGGATCGTCAACACCAGTTCCCCCTCCGGTATTTACGGCAACTTCGGCCAGAGCAACTACGGCGCGGCCAAGGCCGGTATCGCCGGCTTCACCATCATCGCGGCCAAGGAGCTGGCGTCGTACGGGGTGACGGTCAACGCGATCGCGCCGACCGCCTTCACCCGGCTGACCGAGGCGGTCTGGACCGGCGACTCCGACCGGCTCGGACCGGAGCAGATCGCACCGCTGGTGGCCTGGCTGGCCAGCCCCGAGAGCGCGGACGTCACCGGTCGGGTCTTCGACGTCAAGGGTGGCCAGATCGGAGTCGCCGAGGCATGGCGGCTGGGCCCCACCGCGGAGACGGACGGCCTGTGGGACGCCGCCGAACTCGGTTCGGTCATCCCCGATCTGGTGCAGAAGGCAGCGCCGAACGTCGACATGCTCGGGCTCGTGCCGCAGGAAGAGGGCTGAGATGCCGTTGAACCATGGGGCCGTCGGCCAGGAGTGGCCCGGGACCCGTACCTGGACCTCAACCGACGCCCTCCTCTACGCACTCGGCGTCGGCGCGGGCGCGGACGCACCGCTCGCCGAACTGCCGTTCACCACCGAGAACTCGCACGGCGTGGATCAGCAGGTGCTGCCGACCTTCGCTGTGACGCTCGCCGGCGGCGTGCCGGTGGCCGAGCTCGGTGACATCGACCTGTCGCGGATGCTGCACGCCGAACAGTCCATCACCCTCCACGGCCCGCTGCCGGTCGCCGGGACCGTCCACACCACCTCGCGTGTCACGGGCTTCCACGACAAGGGCTCCGGTGCCCTCATCAGCACCGAGTCGTCGAGCGTCGACGCGGAAACCGGGCAACTGCTGGTCGAGGCACGCGGTGGCATCTTCGTCCGGGGCGAAGGCGGCTTCGGCGGCACCCGCGGCAGCCGTGAGGCATGGGCGCTGCCCGCACGTCCTGCAGACCAGGTCGTGGTCTGCCGTACCCGCGAGGACCAGGCGCTGCTGTACCGGCTTTCCGGCGACCGCAACCCCCTGCACTCCGACCCGTGGCTGGCCGCCCGCGCCGGATTCGACCGGCCGATCCTGCACGGCCTGTGTACCTACGGCTTCACCGGACGCGCCCTGCTGCACGCCGTCTGCGGGTCCGATCCCGCGTCGTTCGGCAGCTTCTCCGCCCGGTTCGCGGCCCCCGTCCTGCCCGGCCAGGAACTGAGCGTCCACATCTGGGACGAGGGCGACACCTGCCTGTTCCAGACGAGGGTGGGCGACACGGTGGTGCTGGACCGCGGCACGTTCACCAGGAAGTCCGTATGACAGCCCTCACCGTGCCCCCCGTACCTCCGGCCCCGCTGCCGACCCCCGAGTCGGCACCGTACTGGGACGCAGCCCGCGAAGGCGTACTGCGTATCCAACGCTGCAACAGCTGCCGGCGGCACTATTTCTACCCGCGGTCGTTCTGCCGCTACTGCGCGTCCGCCGACGTGGCATGGACCGCCGTCTCCGGCCGGGCACGCCTGATCTCGTACACCGTCAACCACCGGCCGCTGCCCGCCTTCGGCTCGGTGTCACCGGTCATCGCCCTGGTGGAACTCGACGAGGGGCCGCGCCTGATGACCAACATCGTCGGCGTGCCGCCGCTCCCGGAGCACCTGCGGCTGGACATGCGGCTCCAGGTTGAGTTCGAGGCACGCGGCGACATCATGCTCCCCGTCTTCCGCCCCGAACCGGAGACCGCGCAGAAGGAAGGGCAGACAGCATGACCAGCATGCACGGCGGTGACATCGCGATCGTAGGTGCCGCGGAGACCGACGAGATCGGTCGTCTGCCCGGCATGTCGGCATTGGAACTGCATGCCCAGGCGGGGCTGAACGCCCTCCGCGACGCAGGGCTCACCCCCTCCGACGTCGACGGTTTGGCGACCGCGTGGCCTCTGCCCATGGAGGTCTCCCACCACCTCGGTATCACTCCCCGCTGGTTGGACGGCACGGTGATCGGTGGCGGGAGCTACATGCTGCACGTCCGTCACGCCGCAGCCGCGATCGCCTCGGGCGCGGCCGAGGTGGTCCTCGTCACGCACGGCGAGTCCGGCCGGTCCGGGGTGGGGCAACCACCGTGGGCGCCGAACCCTTCCTCCCCGGCGGGCCAGTTCGAGACACCGTACGGCGCCGTCATGCCGTACTCGGCGTTCACCGTCCCCGCGCTGCGCTTTCTCCACGACCGTGGCATGGGACCCGAGGATCTCGCCCACGTCGTCGTTGCCCAACGCGAGTGGGCGGCCAAGAACCCGCGGGCGCTGCGCCGCGACATGGTGACCGTCGACGAGGTCCTTCAGGGGCCCATGGTCGCCTACCCCTTCACCCGTGACATGTGCTGCGTGGTCACCGACGGTGGCGGAGCGCTGGTGCTCACGACCAGCGAGCGTGCCGCCGACCTGCCGTCCGGCTCGCGCGCCGTCTACCTGCTCGGATCGGGCGAGTCGGCAGAGTCCACGATGGTCTCGCAGATGGACGAGGTGGGCTCGTTCCAGTCCTTCCGCCGCGCATCGGCCGAGGCGTTCGCCACCGCTGGTCTCGGCCAAACAGACATCGACCATCTGATGTGCTACGACGCCTTCGCCCACCTTCCTCTGTACATGCTGGAAGACCTCGGTTTCGTCGGGCACGGGGAGTCCGGCGCCTTCGTTGCCGAAGGTCACACGGGCCCGGGCGGAAGACTGCCGATGAACACCAACGGCGGCGGCCTGGCCTACACCCACACCGGTATGTACGGCATGTTCGCCATACAGGAGGCGGTCCGTCAGCTCCGGGGCACGGCCGCCGCGCAGGTGCCCGGTGTGCGTACCAGTTTCGTCCAGGGCGTCGGCCTGTTCTTCGCCGCTGCGGCCAGCCTCGTACTCGCCAACCAGCGGCCCTGAGCGCCGATGCCCCATGGCAGACTCACGTACATGTCCGGTGACGTCACCTCCAAGCCCGGTCGGGGCCGCCGCGCCGACCCCGACATCGAGCCGCGCGTGCTCAGCACCACCATGGAGGTGTATGCGGAGGTCGGCTGGGCCGGGTTCACCATGGACCTGGTGGTGCGCCGAGCGGGCGTGGGCAAGGCCGCGCTCTACCGGAGGTGGCCCACCAAGGAGAAGCTCATCGTCGCCGCGCTCGAAACCCGCCTGGTGCCGGCCGAACTCCTCGACACCGGGTCCCTGAGGGGCGACCTGCTGGTGGTGGCCAAGGGGATGCTGGCGAGGTATTTCGGGTCGGACGGGATTGTCCGCCTGCGCGCGATGATCGAGGCCAAGATCTATCCGGATCTGTTCGGTGAGGCACTGGAGGACCTGGAGAAGGAGGAGACACGACTGGGGCGCGAGGTCGTGTTCCGCGCCGTCGAACGGGGCGAGCTCCCCCCCGACGCGTCACCCGCGCTGATCCTCGACTCCATAGCGGGTACCGTCACCCACCATGTCCTCATGACACCGCTTGACAGGCTGCCCGCCCTTGAAGCGAACAGCGACCGCTACGCCGAGCGCGTGGTCGACTTCGTTCTCGCTGCCGCCAACCACCGGCCCGAAGCAGACGGAACCCTCGGCGCTTCTTGACACCTCCCGCCATGCCTCCCGGTGAGCGTCTTGCCACATCGGAGGCATGGCCGACGGCTTTCGCCGTGATCACATACCTGGCACGAGCAGCAGCCGGACGTCTAACCGGCGGTTTCGGCGCGCACCGCGTGCAGGAACAGGTCCAGGAACTGTTCGCGGACGTTGTGCGCGCTGATGCCGCGAAGGCGGGCGATGTGCGTGCTGAAGCCCGCCAGCGAGTTCGCAAAGGTCTCGGCGGCCACGGTTCGGTCAATGCCGGCGCGCAGTTCGCCTCGTCGCTCTGCGTCGAAGAGGACGTCTTCGACGACGGCGAGGGGTTGGTCGATGCAGTCGCGCTGGAACATCGCATAGAGCTCGGGGTACTCCGGCAGTTCGACGGAACAGCGGGCCGCGATCAGCCATCGGGGGCTGTCCAAGGCGTCGGCGGTCGCGTCGAACAGGAGCCGCAGATCGCGTTCGAGGCTGCCGGTGCGCGGTGAGCGCAGATGGACACAGAGGGTGGACAGGCCCGCCAGGATCAGGTCGTCCCGCTCGGTCCAGCGCGTGTAGAGGGTTCGCTTGGCGACCTTGGCGCGTGCGGCGACGGAGTTGATCCGGAAACCGGCGACCCCGGCCTCGGCGAGTTCGTCGACGACGGCCTGGAGGATGCGGTCGTCGGCGCCCGGGTCGCGGGGGCGCCCAGGCTTCGCCGCGACCGGTGACGTGCTTGTCATACGTGTGTCTCCCACCTGTGCTCCCGGTCCAGTTTCGCAGGTGGAGCAAGGGAACAGGGCAACCGGGGCGGCGTGCGAGCCCTCACGGAGGAGCCTGCGGTTCAGCGTGACCCATTCCACTACCGAAACGGTTTCGTATTTATGATTTCCAGGGTTAAGGTCTTCCTGTACGAAACAGTTTCGTTCGAAGGGGGGAGGTAGGGATGACAGCCGTAGGTGGACCTACGACACAGGCCGCGGAGGTTGAGCCGGGGTCCGAGGTAAGGGCGCGTCGCACTCGCCTCACCCCTGAGCGCGAGGCCGAGTTGTACGAAGCGGTCCTCGCCCTGCTGCGGGAGGTCGGTTACGACGCCCTGACCATGGACGCCGTTGCCGCGCGTATCCATTGCAGCAAGGCCACCCTCTACCGTCAGTGGACCGGCAAGCCGGAGCTGGTCGCCAGGTCGCTGCGCCACAACAAGGCCGTAGATCTCGCCGACATAGACACCGGCTCCCTGCGCGGTGACTTCCACGAGATGGTGCGGTTGGACAACGGGAGGCTGGAGAAGGACTCCGCGTTGATGCGGGGCCTGATCCACGCAGTGAACTCCAACCCCGATCTCCTGCAGGCGGTTCGGCACCTGCTCATCGATCCCGAGCTGACCGGACTCGACGAACTGCTGCGGCGGGCGGTCGACCGGGGTGAACTCCGCGCGGACACGCCCGCCCTGGAGTACGTCCCCCACATGCTGATCGGTGCTCTTTTCGCCCATCCGCTGACCGAAGAGCAGCCGATCGGCCAGCTCTTCCTCCGCCGCTACATCGACGCCGTGGTCCTCCCCGCCCTCGGCGTCTGATCCTCCGTACACCGGCGTACGGCCCCCTCAGAACCTTCATCAAGCCCTACCTGGCGCACCGCTCACGTCGTCGGGCTGATACCCCACGCCCTTTTCTGCTCCGAACGACCTGACCGGGAGTACGCACTCGTGGCCACCTTCCTATACAAACTCGGCCGGTTCTCTTTCCGCCGTCGACGACTCGTCGCCCTGCTCTGGGTGGCACTGCTCGCCACCGTCGGAATCGGCGCCGCCAGCGCCGACACCACCGGCAATAACAGCTTCTCCATCCCAGGCACCGAAGCGCAGAAGGCCTTCGACCAGCTGGACGAACGTTTCCCGGCCCTGCACGCGGACGGCGCCCAGGCCAACATCGTCTTCCGGGCTCCGGACGGACAGAGGATCACAGCCGCTGACAACAAGGCGGTCGTCGAGGAGGCCGTGGCCGAACTCGGCCGCGGAAACGAGCAAGTCGCCAGCGTCGCCGACCCGTTCAAGGCCAACGCGGTCAGCGAGGACGGCACCACCGCCTACATCACGGCGACCTACTCGGTGCAGTTCAACGAGTTGTCCGACACATCCAAGGACACCCTCGACAGGGTCCTCGAACAGGGCCGCGACGCCGGGCTGACCGTCGAGGCCGGCGGTACCGCGCTGGCAGAGGTGCCGGAGACCGGTTCTGCCGAGATCATCGGCCTCGCCATCTCTGCCCTCGTCCTGGTCATTACCTTCGGCTCGATGGTCGCAGCCGGACTGCCACTGCTCACCGCGATCATCGGCGTCGGTATCGGTGTCGGCTCCATCATGGCGCTCACGGAAGTCCTCGACCTCTCCAGCACCACGCCCACCCTTGCCTCGATGATCGGCCTGGCGGTCGGTATCGACTACGCCCTGTTCATCGTCTCCCGCTACCGGGGCGAACTCGCTGAGGGACGTGAACCGCAGGAGGCGGCGGGCCGAGCGGTCGGCACTGCGGGTTCGGCGGTGGTCTTCGCCGGCCTCACGGTCGTGATCGCGCTGGTCGGCTTGTCCGTCGTCAACATTCCCATGCTCACCAAGATGGGGTTCGCCGCTGCGGGCACGGTCGCCATCTCCGTGGTCATCGCCCTCACCCTCATCCCTGCCCTGCTCGGCTTCGCGGGTCGACGGGTGCTCAGTGGCATGACACGCAAGGGGACTGGCCCGGCCGGCAAGCCGAACATGGGCACACGTTGGGCCCATTTCGTCATGCGTCGCCCGGTCATGGTGCTGCTGACCGCAGTGGTCGCTCTCGGTGTGATCGCCGTGCCTGCCGCGAGCCTGAAGCTCGGCCTGCCCGACGACGGCACACAGCCCACCAGCACCACCCAGCGCAGGGCCTACGACATGCTTGCCGAGAAATTCGGCCCCGGTGTCAACGGCCCGCTCCTCGTCACCGTGGACGTCGCGGACGGAGGCAACGCGAGGACCGAGGCCGCACAGGTGAGCAGGACCATCACCGGGCTGAGCAACGTCGCCGCTGTCACCCCCGCCACATACGACGAGGCTGGGACAACAGCCATCCTGGCGGTTGTCCCGGACACCGGTCCCGACAGCACCAGGACCGAGGATCTGCTCGCCGACATCCGCGACCGCACCGGCGACAACGTCATGGTCACCGGCGCAACGGCCATGAAGGTCGACGTGTCGCAGAAGCTCAACGACGCGCTCGCGCCCTACCTCGGGCTCGTCGTGGGACTCGCCTTCCTGCTGCTGATGCTGGTCTTCCGCTCGGTCCTCGTCCCGCTCAAGGCGGCGCTCGGTTTCCTCCTGTCGGTGCTGGCCGCGCTCGGCGCCGTCGTCGCGGTCTTCCAGTGGGGCTGGCTCGCCGGCCTGCTGGGCGTCGAGGAGACCAGTCCGATCATGAGCATGATGCCGATCTTCATGGTCGGCGTCGTGTTCGGACTGGCCATGGACTACGAGGTCTTCCTGGTCACCCGGATGCGCGAGGCGTACGTCCACGGTGAGAGCCCGACGCAGGCCATCGTCACCGGCTTCCAGCATGGGGCACGGGTGGTCACCGCCGCCGCACTCATCATGATCAGCGTCTTCGCCGGCTTCATCGGGTCGAGCGAGTCGATGGTCAAGATGATTGGCTTCGGCCTTGCCGTCGCGGTCCTCTTCGATGCCTTCATCGTCCGTATGACCATCGTCCCTGCTGTGCTCACGCTGCTTGGACACCGCGCCTGGTGGCTGCCGAAGTGGCTCGACAAGGCGCTTCCCGACGTGGACGTGGAGGGCGAACAGCTGACCAAGCAACTGAGCGAATCGCCCCAGGACGGTCATGGCCCGGACGAGAAGCGCGAGCTGACGCGGGTCTGAGTCCCCGACACTCCGGGGTCGCGCTTGAGCGGCGCACGACCCCGGACCGCGCCGGCCTGTGGGGACGGGATCGGCGCGACCATGCCCAGTGGTGGCCTCTCAGGGAAGGAGGCCACCACTGGGTGCCTTCCGTTCTTGAACCTCGGTCCGTCGGGGCCGTCCCCGACCCCGCTACGACTGCATCGATCCCGGAGCGCTTCCACCGGGGAGGCCGATGAGTCTCGAGGGCTGCCCGGTCCTCCCGGGTCGCCCACCAGATTCCCGGCGTCAGCCGAAAACTGCCGTCTCAGTCGCTCGGCACACCCGATCGGGTGTGCCGGTGTCCTGGGAGAACTGCCAGGATCCGCTGCGTCCCCCACAACGTTGTGAGGAAGAGGTAGCAGATGCCCGAGGTCAACATCGAGTTCGACGTTCCTGCCAAGATGCGCGACGGCACGGTCCTGAGAGCCGACATCTACCGGCCCGGTTCGGGCGGCCCCTGGCCGGTGCTCCTGAGCCGTCTTCCCTATGGGAAGAATCAGACCGGCACCCTGTCCTTCGTGGATCCGGTCAGCAGGGCAAAGCGCGGATTCATGGTCGTCGTCCAGGATGTCAGGGGCCGATTCGCCTCGGACGGTGATTGGGAGCCCTACACCTTCGAGGAGAGCGACGGATATGACACCGTCGGCTGGGCGGCGGCGCTCCCCGGGGCGAACGGGTCCGTCGGCATGTTCGGAGGCAGCTACTTCGGCAACACACAGTGGATGGCCGCGCTCGCGAAGCCACCGGAGTTGAAGGCCATCGCGCCCGCGTTGACGTGGTCGGAGCCCGATGACGGCCTGTTCGCCCGTGGGGGCGCCACCGAGCTGGGCCTCTCCGTGCCCTGGTCGCTCGTACAGGGCCTCGACACCGTGATGCGCAGGCATGCGGCGGACCCGGTCGGCGGTATGCAGGCACTCGGCGCGTTGCTGATGGAGCTCGACAACGTCGCAACCTCCGCGTACTGGGAGCTGCCGGTCGGCAAACATCCCGCTTTCGTGCGACACGGCATTGCGGAACTCGGTTGCGAACGATCGCGCCGGGAGCCGGAGTGGAGCGCGTCGTGCCGGGTGGCGGGCCGTCACTCCGAGGTTGGCCTGCCCACCTTCCACATCGGCGGTTGGTACGACATTTATTGTCAGGGCACGCTCGACAACTTCGCGGCCATGCGTGAGGCCGATAACCCCGCGACACTGGTCATGGGGCCATGGGTCCACGGCAGCTTCGCGGGACAGATCGGCGACGTCAACTTCGGTATCGCCGCGAGCGGCGATCTCGTCGCCCTCCGCGGCAGCCTCACGGACCTGCAGTCGGACTGGTTCGAGCGCTGGATGTCGGCCGATACCGAGGCTGAGGGCGCCCCGGTGAAGCCGGAGCTGCCACCTGTGCTGCTGTTCGTGATGGGGACGAACGAGTGGCGCGAAGAACAGGAGTGGCCCCTCGCTCGCGCCGAGGAAACGGACCTGTTCCTGCGAGCCGACGGACGGCTCGCGCACGAGCCACCGGGACCGGACGAAGGAGTCGACACCTTTGTGTACGACCCCGCCGATCCGGTGATGACGACCGGCGGAGCCCTCTTGCTGACGAGCGAGTTCCGTCCTGGACCACTTGACCAGGCCACGGTCGAAGCACGCTCCGACGTGCTCGTATACAGCACGGACCCCCTTGAGACGGATGTCGAGGTGACGGGGCGCGTTCGGGCCGTCCTGTATGCGGCTACCGATGCCCCGTCGACCGACTGGGTCGTGCGCCTCTGCGACGTCGACGCGGACGGGGTGTCGAGGAACGTCGTCGACGGGATTGTCCGGGCGACCTCGCCTGACAGCGAGCACGGCATCGATCTCTGGTCCACGAGCTACGTCTTCCGGGCCGGACACCGCATGCGCGTCCACGTCACGTCGAGCAACTTCCCGCGGTGGGACCGAAACCTGAACACGGGTGAGCCGAACGACCGTGGCACGGAGTCCCGTCCTGCCCAGCAGACGGTCGGTCACAGCATGGCGATGCCATCGCGGATCATCCTGCCGATCGTTCCTCCCGGCACCTGACCGAGCGGACGTATCCAGGAGCCGTCGGCCGAGCTCACACGCGACGCCACATCGCCGCGATCGGAGAGTCGGGCGCCCCTCGGCCCACGCGAAGCGGGAGCGCCGGGTCCCGAGGGACATCACGTCTCCCCGCAGCGAGCCATGCCCGTTCGGGTGTGCCGCTCCGATCCGAGCGGCGGTGTACTCGCCCAATTTCGACAGGAGGTTCAATGGTGAACGGTCCAGGAGAGATCCTGCGCGCTTCGGCGAAGCGCTTCGGTGACAAGCCCGCGCTGGTCACAGCGGCGCGCACGCTCGGATTCGCCGAGCTCGACGTGCTCAGCGACCGGGTCGCGGCGTGGCTCGCCGCCCGCGGAGTGCGGCCCGGTCAAACTGTGTCGCTGTACGGGCAGAACCGGTGGGAGTGGGTGGTGGCCTACCACGGCGCGCTAAAAGCAGGCGCTGTGGTGAACCCGGTCAACGTCATGCTCACGCTTGAGGAACTCGCCTTCGTCCTGAGGGATTGCGGTGCTGCCGCGGTGTTCACCAGCGCCGAGCAGGCCACGACAGTCGTCGAGCTCACCAAGGAACTCACGGAACTGCGGACGGTGGTGTCCTTCGGCGACGCCGACGGTGCCGTTCCGTTCGCGGAATTGCTGTCCGCCGACAGCCCGGTACCGCAGGTGACGGTCGACCCGGACGCGCCGTGCGCGATCGGCTACACCTCCGGCACGACGGGCCACCCCAAGGGCGCTGTGCAGAGCCACCGGGCGGTACTGCTCAACTGCGCGCTGACCGCGACCATGCACGGCAGGCATGAGAACGATGTCGTCGTCACTGCGCTGCCCGCGCCGCACGTCTACGGCAACGTCGTCATCAACGGGACCTTCCTGGCCGGTGGCACCGTGGTTCTGATGGAACGGTTCGCCCCGGGGGAGACGCTGCGGTTGATCGCCGAACACCGCGCGACGATGTTCGAGGGCGTGCCGACCATGTACGCGATGATGCTGGCCGATCCCAGCCTGGACAGCGCCGATCTGTCGTCGCTGACCCGGTGCACGGTCGGCGGGCAGACCATCCCGCTGCCGACGATCGAGCGCTGGCAGGCGCGGTCGGGCGCCCCGCTGATCGAGCTGTGGGGCATGACCGAGATCTCCGGCCTGGGCACCACACACACCCTGCACGCACCCCTGGTGTCCGGCTCCATCGGAGTGTCGCTGCCCGGCGTAGAGATCCGTGTCGCCGATCTCGCCGACACGGCCCGCGACGCCCCCCACGGGGAGCCGGGCGAGCTGATGATCCGCGGCCCGATCGTCATGCTCGGCTACCACGGCAACCCCGAAGCGACCGCGAAGACGATCGAACCGGATGGCTGGCTGCACACCGGCGATGTCGCCACGATGACCGACAGCGGGCACGTGTTCATCGTCGACCGCCGCAAGGACATGATCATCACTGGCGGCTACAACGTCTACCCGGCCGAGATCGAGCGGGTCCTCGCCGCGCACCCCGCTGTGGCGATGGTTGGCGCCGGCCCGGTGCCCGACCCGGTGAAGGGCGAGCTGGCATGCGCCTATGTCGTGCTGGCCCCAGGCGCTAGCGTCACCGAGGAGGAGCTGATCGCGTTCAGCACGGCGTCGCTGGCCCCGTACAAGCGGCCGCGCCTGATCCGGTTCGTCGACGACCTGCCGAAGACCTCGACCGGCAAGATCATGCGCCGGGAACTGATCAAGCAGGTCACCCAGTGACAGCGTGGTGTCGACGGTGTTAAATGCCGATATGGACCCGATCGCCGTTCTGGCGAGGGAGCAGGCTGAGCTCGTCTCACTTCTCGACCGCCGTGAGGCCTTGCGTGCTGCGCTTGACCTGCTCGCCGTGGAAGGCGATCTCGCCTGGGTGGCCGAGCCGGAAGATGGCGAGGGGGCCACCGACCTCGTCCTCGGCCTGGTGCGCGGCAACCGAACTGGGCTGCGTGGGCTGCACGTCCCGCGCGGGCTCGGCCTGACCGGAAAGGTGCACGGGGAAGGCATCCCGGCCTGGGTGGACGACTACTTCCGGGCTACCGAAATCACCCACACCTTCGACGGGCACATTGACGCCGAAGGCGTCCGCAGACTGCTCGCTGTGCCTGTCATGCGGGAGGGCCGGGTGCTCGGCGTGCTGGCGGTGGGGGCTCGTTCGGAGGGGACCTTCGGCGATCGGGCCGTTGATCGGGTGAGCGCGGTGGCGGAGAAGGTGGCTCTCGCCGTCGCTGTCGCCGAGCGGGCGCGACTCGCCCGTGAGGTCGCCGTCCACGAGGAACGCAGCAGGCTCGCGGCCGAGCTGCACGACAGCGTCGGTGCATTGCTGTTCGCGATCGGGTCGAATGTCGTAGGCCTGACCGAGGCCGTCGCCGAGGATCCGGAGCTCACCGCGCGGCTGGAGCGGCTGCAGAGCCAGGTTGCCACTGCCTCCACCGCGCTTCGAGACTCTCTGCGCGCCTTGCGGGCCTCGCCCGCCGCAGTCGCGCTGTCCGTCGCGCTCCATGCCGACTGCGCCGCCTTCACCGACCGCACCGGTGTACCTGCCGAGCTGGTGATACTCGATGGCACCCCTCCGGACCTGCCCCCTTCCCGCACGGAGGTGCTGGTCGGTGCGGTGCGTGAGGCCCTGCTCAACGCGGAGAAGCACGCCCGGGCCACAGCGGTCGTCGTCACGGCCGGCCGTAGGCCGGGCGGTGGCTTCGTGGTGGCCGTCACCGACGACGGCGTCGGTCTGCCGCCCGACCACACCCGCGGCGTCGGGCTCAATTCGACCGCGGACGCCGTGGGCCGGCTCGGGGGCACCCTGCGCCTGACTACGGACCCGCAGGGCGGTACGACCTGGCGGGTCGAGCTGCCGTGCTGAGCGAGCCATCGATTCGAGTGCTCGTCGTCGACGACCACCCCGTCGTCCGGGAGGGCGTGGTCACCCAGCTTTCCCGGCACGGCGGCATCGAGGTCGTCGGATACGCCGCCGACGCCGCCGGAGCGGTCCGCGAGTGCGCCCGTGAACGGCCGGACGTCGTCCTTCTCGACGTGCGGCTGCCCGACGCGCTCGCCGCCGACGTCGTACCGCGCCTGCGTGCGGTGTCCTCCTCAAGTCGTATCCTGCTCTTCACCGCGTTTCCCGAACACGCCGCAGTCGCTCCGTCGCTGGCCGCGGGAGCCTGCGGACTGCTGGTCAAGGACGCCTCCGGTACGGCGCTGCGCGACGCCCTTCGCGAGGTCGTCCGGACGGGCTCCTATGGCGGCGCTGAACCGGCCGTGGCGAACGCACCGGTGACTCCGCGGGAGTACGACGTGCTGAGGCTGGTCGCGTTCGGACACACCAACAGCGAGATCGGCGAGCAACTCGGACTCTCGTTGAACACCGTCAAGGGCTACCTGCGCAACGTCATGCACAAACTCGACGCCCGCAACCGTGCTCAGGTGATCGCCAACGCCCGGGCCCACGGGCTGTTGTGACCGCCGACGGCGATCAGCCAGCTCTCACCAGCACTCGGTGCGGTCAGGCCTGAGAGACGCCGAGCAGGACGCGGCCACGCCCTCCGGCGTCGACGCGGTCGTGGGCTTTGGCGATGTCTTCGAGCGAGTAGCGGTCGCCTACTTGGACGGTGAGGGCGCCGACGGCTGCTGCGGAGGTCAGGTCGCGTGTGGCCTGCCTCCTGGCCTCGGCAGGGAAGTCGTCGCTGCCGAACAGACGCAGAGTGACGTTGTTGAACAGCAGGGGCCAGAAGGGGATCTCGGTGCGGTCGGTGCGGGTGGCGTAGGCGGCGATGACGGCGTTGTTGGCGGCGACGACGTTGTCGAGGTCGGCGTTGTCGGACAGGGACACCTCAATGATCCGGTCGACGCCTTGGGGCGCACATGCCCGGATCGCTCCCGCCGGGTCCGTCTGGTCCAGGGCGACGGCGTGGGAGACGACGGCCGGGTCAACCAGGCCGAGGTCCGGGCTGCGGCGGACGGTGGCGAGCACGGTGGCGCCCGCCCAGCGGGCGAGCTGGGCGGCCAGGGAGCCGACCCCGCCGAGGACGCCGTGGACGAGCACGAGCTGTCCGTCGACGGGGCCGTCGGCGAAGACCGTGCGGTGGGCGGTGATCCCGGGGATTCCCAGGCTCGCGCCGAGGTCGTCGCTCACGTGGTCGGGCAGCGGCACGGCCTGGTGGTCGAGTACGACGGTGTATTGGGCGGCGGTGCCGAAGGGACGGTAGGACTGGGCGCCGTAGACCCAGACACGCTGCCCGAGTCGGCGGGCGTCGACACCGTCGCCGACCGCGTTGATGACGCCGGCGGCGTCGCTGTGCGGGATCACCCGCGGGTGGGGCATGGACGAGCCGAGCCAGCCGCGTCGTTTCTTGGTGTCGCCTGGGTTGACGCCCGAGACGGTGACGCGGACGAGGACCTCGCCGGGGCCGGGCTTGGGGTCGGGCAGTTCGCCGACGTGCAGGACATCGGCGGCGGGGCCTTGTTCGTCGTACCAGGAAGCAAGCATGGGCGGGTACCTCCGGGCCGGTCAGCTCGCGGTTTCTTCGAGCCGAGGGGAATCGTCTTCGGTGTGCGCGGTGGAGGGCGCGGGAGGCTCTTCACCGAGGACCTCACGCAGCCAGGTGCGTTCAGTGCTGCTGATGGCGCGGGCGGTGAGCAGCATGCCGCGCCGGTAGGGATCGGCGACCTCCTCGGCGCGCAGTGGCCGCTCGCCGTCGTAGAAGAAGCTCGCCGGCTCCTCCAGGAAATCCAGCCGTCTGCGGAGCACCGCGTGCTGTTCGGCCAGGTCGGGCAGGTGGGAGAGGAAGGCCAGGATGGTGAAGAACCGGGTGAAGTCGGTGATCTCGTGGTCTGCGGGCCTGCGTAGGCGTTCACGCAGTTCCGTGTGCCCGGCCTCGGTCAGGCGCAGCAGATACCTCGCGGCACCCGCGGCCGGGTTGGCGCGGCGTTCCAGCAGGCCCGCCTTTGCGAGGCGGTTGATCGCCGGGTAGAGGCTGCCGTCGCTGACGGGCCGTGTGTAGCCGGTCAGCTCTGAGACGTGGCGGCGAAGCTCGTGCCCGGGCAGGGGGCCCTCGGCGAGGAAGCCCATGATCGCTAGCTCCAGCATGTCTCCATCATCACATAAGAACATCGAGACGATGCGCACATCGTTTCGATGTTACGGTTGCTGCGGGCCGCTTCACTGTCGAGGCCGCACCCGCCCCCGTCCCCATGTCGCCCGGCAAGTCCCCGGGCCTGACAGATCTCCCGCGAGCGGCGATATGAATCCTCCGTGCACCTCTGGTGCCCCCGTCGGTCCGGTCGCAGGTGCGCCAGGCGTCCCGATCGAGGTACTGCCGCGGCTTTCCATGGCCGTGGCAGCGTTCTCCACAGTGGTCGAGTGGTACGACTTCACGCTCTATCTGTTCATGACCACCATGCTGTCCCGGGTCTTCTTCGGCTCCGGCGCCGACTCCCTGCTCACCACGCTCGCCGTCTTCGCGATCGCCTACCTGATGCGTCCACTCGGTGCCCTCGTCCTCGGCCACGTCGGTGACCGGTTCGGCCGACGTAAGGTCCTGCTCGGCTCGATGACGGTGATGACTGCCGCCATGCTGGTCACGGCCCTGTTGCCGACCCGGGATCAGGTTGGCCCGACGGCCGGGGCGTTGCTGTTGGTGCTGCGGTGTGTGATGGGCTTCTCGGTAGGCGGCGAGTACACCGGCGTCATGACCTACCTGGTCGAAGGAGCCCCGCCCCGGCGCCGTGGCCTCGTGGCGTCGCTCGCCTCCGCCGCCAGCGAAGTCGGCGCCTTGCTCGCCGTCGGTGTGGCCGCGCTGACCACCGCGACGATGAGCAGTCGGTCGCTGGACGCGTGGGGTTGGCGCATTCCGTTCTTCATCGGTGCCCTCCTTGCCGTGGGAACCCTGATCGCTCGCTCGACCATGCGTGAATCCCCGGCGTTCGAGCAGGTCCAGAAGGCCCGCACGACGACGCACGGACCGCTCCGAGAGACGCTGCGCACTCAACGTCCGGCCCTGTACCGAACGTTCACCATCTCCGCGCTCGGGTCCATCACGTACTACGTCGGCATCACCTACGTCCCGACCTATTTGATCTCGGTCGTCGGATTCGCCGAAGCCGACGCGCTGTGGCTGGCGACCCTCGCCTCCGTCGCGGTGATCGCTGTCACGCCCATCGCCGGCCTTCTGGCGGACCGGGTCGGACGGCGTCCCGCGCTGCTGTTGTTCGGCGGGCTGTCTCTGGTATTGCCAGTGGCGATGTTCGCGTTCATGGCCGAAGGTCACCACACCCAGGCCCTGGCCGGCGCGGTGGTGCTGGCCCTCGTCTCGGGCGGCGTCAGCGCGGTGGGCGCTTCTGCCGCTCCGGAGCAGTTTCCGGTCGAGGCGCGACTGAGCGGGCTGGCCGTGGCGACGGTGGCCACCACCCTTTTCGGCGGTTTGACGCCGTACCTGTCCCAAGGTCTGACCGATACCACTGGCTGGAGCCTCGTCCCCGGCCTCATGGTCGCCGTCGTCGCGCTCGTCGCCGTGCCGGTCCTGTGGAGCCTTCCGGAAACAGCCCATCTCCCCGTTCCCGCCGGTCGGACACCGGAGGCGTCCACGGCAGAGCCCATCGTCTGATCCGGAACGAGTCCGTCGTCCGCCGCCATCCCACCCGTCACATCACCGAAGGAAAACGACCATGACCAACACGCAGTCCCGGCAGACCTTCGTCACCTCTGCCGACGGCACGAAGATCGCCGTCGCCGTCAACGGCCAGGGACGTCCGCTGGTGATTTCCCCCGGCGCGCTGAACGCCGCCCAGGACTGGCAACTCCTGGCCGACGTCCTGGCTCCGCGCCTGACGACCTACGCGGTCGACCGCCGAGGCCACGGTGCCAGCGGGGACAGCCTCGATCACAGCCTCGAACGCGAACAGGAGGACATCGCCGCCGTCCTCGACCTCGCGGGCCCCGACGCGATCCTGTTGGGCCACTCCTACGGCGGCATCGTGGCGCTGGGCCTGGCACTGCAGCGGCCCCCTGCCGCCGTCATCCTCTACGAGCCCCCGGTCCCGGTGCACGGACCGGTCGGAGGCGACGCCATCGCGCCCTTCGAAGAGGTCGTGGCGGAAGGCGATCTGGAAGACGCCCTCGTCTTCGGTACGCGGAACTTCCTTCGGATGCCGGAGGAGGCGATCGAAGAGTTCCGGCGCAGCCCCGTTTGGGCCACCAGGGCGTCCATGACGCCCACCTGGGCGCGGGAAGTGCGGGCCATCGACACCTTCGGCGACGACCTCGACCGGTTCGCACGCCTCGGCGTTCCCACGCTCCTCGTCACCGGGGAGTTCAGCCCGCCCGTTCTGCTCGACATCTCCCGGCGCCTTCACGAGGTCCTGCCGATCAGCCGTCTCGTCCAGATCCCCGGTCATGCGCACGAGGCGTACCTGACCGCCCCCGAAACACTGGCTGAGGAGATCCTCTCCTTCGTCGCCGACGTCGGCAGGTGATCAGCCTCACCCGGTCGGCTCAACTGAGTGGGAGGTGATCTCCAGATCGGTGAACGTGGCGTTCGGGCTCACGATCAGAGTCTGCTTCGCTTCGACGGTGTCGAGGGACAGGCGAGGCAGCGTGACGTCCAACGGCAGGAAGTCTGGGATCAGATCGGCTGACAGTGAGATGCGCAGCGGCAGGCCGGCTAGGCGCAGGACGCCGCTGAGCGAAGCCATGTACAGGTCCACGTCGTTCACAGTGACATCGAAACGCAGCGTCAGACCCGGACCGGGCTGGGCCGTGGTCAGCCGGTAGTTCGTGAGGGTGATCGACGCCGCGTGCAGCACGAGCACCTTGGTGCGCCAGGTGGGAGTCTCCAGCCAACGGCTGCCCTTGATCCGGAGCGCGTCGGCGTCGAGTCGGTCGGCGCTGATGGCGGGTGCGATGCGGGCGGGCAGCGGGCCGTCGCCGCCCTGTTCCTCGGGGGAGGGACCGGCCGGTAGGTGATGTCACCTGAGGCCGTGGGCGAAGGCACGGGTTCGCCTGGTCCCGGGCTCTTGGCCGGGGTGCCAGGAGCCCGGGACGGGGTTGCCGAGGGCGTTGGAGGCGCGGACGTCCCCGGGGGAGCGGAAGTTGCTCCCGCGTGCGGTGAAGCGGATGGCGTTCCGGACGGACCGGGACTCTGCGCTGGCGCGGAAGCAGCCGGGTCGGCGGAAGCAGGTGGCGTGGCCCCAAGTACCAGCGGCCCGCCGCATACGGGCGGAGCCGGCCTCCACCAACTCGGCCACGGGATGCCTGACGGCAGGCATGTCTGCGCGTGGGCCGGTACGGCCGCCATGACGCCCAGCGCCGTGACCGCGGTAGCGGCGGCCGTGCCGAGCAGTAGGCGCCGGCGTGGCTGTGACAGCGGCGCGCCCCCGAGGCGATGCGCGCGCCCCCGGTCGCCGCCGACCGTGTAGGCGCCCCGTGATCCGTTGGACGCGCCGCGACGCGCGACGCGCTATGGATCGGGCTCGCCGGTGTCCCCGTCCGACGGGTGTTTCCCATCTGCCTGATCGTCGTCCGGAACGTCCTCCCGACTTGGTTCGCCGCCGGCCGGCCGGCCCCCGTCCGCACCGTCGTCCTCGGCATCATCGGCGGGTGGATTCGCACGCCAGCCGAACGCCATGCTCGATCCGATGACGCCGCAGAGCATTCCGAAGCCCAGGCCGCCGAAGTTCGTCGTCGCGAAGGAGATGACCGAGAACGCGGCCGCGACGACGGAGGTGAAGACGCGCTGGACCGGACGAATCCAGAACACCACGCCCGCAGCGACGAGGACCACGCCGACGGCGATCCCTGTTGTCACTGCGGGTCCCCCGGTGAGCACGGCTTTTATCGGTGCCAGCGGCGGCGCGATGATGAACCCGCCTCCCGCCATGACGAACAGGCCGGCCCAGAAGGGCCGGGTACGCCGCCAGTGACGGAAGGCCGCCCGTCCGGCCGCCAGCCGCATGCGAACCGTGCGCGACTACCACACCGGCATCCGGGGCACTGACGGCAACGGCCAACTCTTCCACGCCCTCAACCCGGCACCGCTCGTGTGGGCACACGCCACGTTCATCCACAGCCAGGTCGTGTGCGCGCAGTTCTTCGGACGGCCTCTGACCGCCGCCGAGAAGTCCGAGTTGTACGCGGAGTCGCTGGGCTGGTTCCGCCGCTACGGCATGGGACTGCGCGAAGTCCCCAAGGACTGGACCGAGTTCAGCGCCTACCTGAACCGTGTCGTCGACGAGGACCTCACACATGTCGAAGCAGGCGCAGAGGCCGTCCGCTCCCTGCTGGTCGACAGCCCTTCCCCGCTGCGTTGGCTGCCGGACCGCCTCTGGTGGTCGGTCGGCCGCCGCCTCGGCCGCCTCCAGATCTGGGTGGCCGCCGCGACACTGCCCCGGCCATCCGGGACCGCATGTGCCTGACGTGGACCACATACGATGCCGTGCGTTTCGCGGTCTTCCGCCGCCTGATACGCATCCTGGCGGCTCTCCTCCCGCATGATGCCCGCTACCTGCCTCAGGCCGTATGGTTGGCGCCGCCACCACACCAACCAGCAACCTGCCACCCCGACATCCGGTCCCGCTCCAACGCGCCCCGACCGCACGCCAATTCTCTCGGCGCGAGGTCACCAAGCGGCTTGATGACTATGCCGATCCGACCCTCCAAGCGTCGGGACCGGCGGCTAGTTCGTCAACCAGTGACCGTGACCAGCATCCGGCCGCGTCCGCCCGTGGCGACCCACTCGTGGGCCTCGGCGATGTCCTCCAGCCGACAGCGGGCGCCGATGTCTACGGTCGGGGCGCCGACTGCCGTGGGGAGCCTGCCGTCCGGCCGCGGCAGGGAAGTCGTCGCTGCTGAACAGGCGCAGCGTGACGTTGTTGAACAGCGGGTGCCAGAAGGGAGTTGGGCGCGGTCGGTGTGGGTTTCGTAGGCGGCGATGCCGACGGTGAGAGTGGTGACCGTGTTGTCGAGGTCGCTGCTGCGGCGGCCGGCGCCGATCGCGGTGGCGCCGCCTCAGCAGGCGAGCTGGGTCGCCATGGAGCCGACGCCGCCGAGGAACACTGTTCCCGCGTACTCCTCCTCGCCGAACCCCACCAACCACCTCGACATTCAGCACCAACTCGATCTCGTCGACCGGGTCACCGCACTGCCCATCATGATGTGGGAGGTTGCCGATGGAAACGGTCCAGGGGCGGACACCTCTCCAGGTTCTGGTCGCGAACCACGTCGGCATTCCTCGCTATTTCCAGTGAGGAAAGAATTCCTTGTCAGGGCCGGAGTATCCAGGCAGAAAACTCTCCCCCTCAGCCGCCCTCTGGCAACCGCGATTCCCCGATAGCCTGATCGTTCATTCGGGTCAGAGAGGATTACTGGCCTGTGGCTTGAGCCCGCCACACCGTCGCCGGTGTAGTCCCCGGGCGACGAGGGAGGGGCCCACGTGCTCATCGACACCTACGGCCGAGTGGCCACCGACCTGAGGGTCTCGCTGACCGACCGCTGCAACCTGCGGTGCACGTACTGCATGCCCGAGGAGGGCATGCAGTGGCTGGCCAAGCCGGACCTGCTCACGGACGACGAGATCGTCCGCCTGATCGGCGTAGCGGTCACCTCCCTCGGTGTCCAGGAAGTCCGCTTCACCGGCGGTGAGCCCCTGCTGCGCCCGGGCCTCGTCGGCATGGTCGAGCGCGTCGCCGCCCTGGAGCCGCGCCCCCAGCTGTCCCTCACCACCAACGGAATAGGCCTCAAGCGCACGGCGACGGCCCTGAAGGCCGCGGGCCTGGACCGGGTCAACGTGTCCCTCGACACCCTCCGCCCGGATGTCTTCAAGACCCTCACCCGCCGGGACCGCCACAAGGACGTCATCGAAGGCCTGTACGCCGCCCGCGAGGCGGACCTGACACCGGTCAAGGTCAACTCGGTCCTGATGCCGGGGCTGAACGAGGACGAGGCCCCCGACCTTCTGGCTTGGGCGGTGGAGCACGACTACGAGCTGCGCTTCATCGAGCAGATGCCCCTCGACGCCCAGCACGGCTGGAAGCGCGAAGGCATGGTCACCGCGGGCGACATCCTGGCCTCCCTGCGCACCCGCTTCGAGCTCACGCCGGAGGGCTCCGACGAGCGCGGCTCCGCCCCGGCCGAGCGCTGGATCGTCGACGGCGGCCCGTACCGCGTGGGGGTGATCGCCTCGGTCACCCGCCCGTTCTGTGCGGCCTGCGACCGTACGCGGCTGACGGCCGACGGCCAAATACGCACCTGCCTGTTCGCCCGCGAGGAGACCGACCTGCGCTCCGCGCTCCGCTCCGACGCCCCCGACGAGGAGATCGCCCGCATCTGGCGGCTCGCGATGTGGGGCAAGAAGGCGGGAGCAGGCCTGGACGCCCCGACGTTTGTCCAGCCGGACCGGCCGATGTCCGCGATTGGCGGCTAGACGTTCTCGGGATGTCGTAGCGCGCGCAGATGTCAGCGCACAGCATCGAGGAGGCGCGGTACGCGGTTTGGGCGAACCAGCGGTTGGACCTGTTGGCTTCAAGGGCTTTGTCTGGCCCCTACAGACGGTCGAGGGTGCAGTAGTCGGCGTCCGAGGCGGCGATCGTCTTGGTGCTGACGGCACCGCAGCGGGGACACACGTGCCGATGAGGACAGTTCTGCGACGCCGTACAACGGGACGGACCGGACGATGCCTGTAACCGCAACTGCTTGTGAGGGGCGTGGAATTCAGTAGGGATGCCAGGCCGACCTGAGCGGACTGGGCGTGCCGACATCTGCAGGAGTGTCCTTGGGAGCCGATCTAACAAGCCCCGACCCATTCCTCGGTCCCGTCCGAGAACTTCTGACGCTTCCAGATGGGCACCTCGTGCTTGAGGTCGTCGATCAGCTGCCGACAGGCTTCGAATGCCTCTGCCCGATGGGCACAGGAAACCGCGACAACCACGGCCAGATCGCCAACGGTCAGATCACCGACGCGGTGCACCGCAGCCAGCGCCCGAACCGGGTGGTTCGCGATGACCTTTTCAGCGATGCGGCGCAGTTCGGCGGCGGCGGTCGGGTGGCACGAATACCCCAAGGCGTCCACGTCCGCACCCCCGTCATGGTTGCGTACCGTGCCGACGAACAGCGCCGTGCCACCGGCCGCGTCGTCGCCGACCGCTCGGAACACATCGTCCAGCAGGAGCGGTGTGTCCCGGATCGCGAGCAGCCGGATGGGATCTGGATGCGCCCGCTCGCCAGGGTGTTCTTGGGCACCCTTGGTTGTCATGGCATTCATGCTGTCCCACATCCCCTGACCAGTTCATCAAATCGGGTCCCGTCATCGGCACCCCAGTTCTCTTGACTTCCGGCCCAGCATCCGGCAATGCGACCCGGCGGCTTGAAACACCAGCCGCCCGTAACCATGCCATCGGATAGACCGCGGTGGGAGGCAGACTTTTCTACCTGGTTGGAACTCTCTCCAGATGTAATTCTCCTTTCACAGCCCACCGGCAGGGCACGGAGCAGGCAGGCCGACGAAGGCGTGGCCGGGGCGTGGCTCTGAATGAGGCCGAAGGGGTCAAGCGGCGTACTGGACCGGCGGCACGCCGACGGGGGCGTACGTCATCGCGGCTGAAGAGCTGCCGTAGTCGCTCTCGTCGCGCTGTGTAGAGAGTCCCGCAGCGGGACGAGACGTCTGCGGAGCTGCTCGGCGCCGAGTGGGTCGAATCGCCTGGAATTCACATTTTGAACAGGTCGTCCCCTTGACGGGGGGTGAGAGGAGTCCATCGATGAGCGAGCTGTGGCGACCGAGCGGGGGCCGTCAGGGAGCTGACCTGGGTCGGCGCGGGTTCCTTGCGGCGGCAGGGGGCGCCGGGCTGACCTTGGTGGGCTGCTCCAACAGCACCCAGGACCAATCGAGCGGGCCGACCGCCAACCCGTCCATGTCCAAGAGGCCGCAGAGGTCGGCAGCAGCCGGCGGGTCCGGGGTGCTGATCGCCTACTTCAGCCGGACCGGGAACACGCGGACTGTGGCCGAGTACGTCGCCGGCGAAGCCAATGCCGATCTGGTCCCGGTCGTGCCCCGGAACTCGTACCCGGAGGACTACGACGCCACCAACGACAGGGCGACCGAGGAGCAGGATTCCGACGCTCGACCCCGGCTGAGTACCCGTGTGGAGAACATGGCCGACTACACGACCGTCCTCCTGGGTTACCCGATCTGGTGGAGCACCATGCCGATGGCCATGTTCACGTTCCTTGAGGAATACGACTTCAACGGCAAGATTGTCATCCCCTTCTGCACCCACGAAGGCAGCGGGCTCGCTGGTAGTGAGCGGGACATCGCAAAGCTGTGCCCTGGCGCGCAACTGCGTGACGGCCTGGCCGTTCGCGGACCCGGGGCACAGGACTCGCGTGGGGAGGTGGCATCGTGGGTCCAGGAGTCGGGACTGTCGGCCTGAGGCCCGCTCGCCAAGTGTCGCGCCGTCGTGGCCGGTGGCTGTTCAGGATCGGGCTGGTCACGGTGATGTTGGCCTTGATGCTGTTCGCGATGGCCCATCAGTGGACTGGGGACCTGTACCACGAGTTGATCGGTGTTGTGCTCTTTGCCGGGGTCCCCATCCACAACGCCATCCATCTGAGTTGGTATGCCAGGCTTCCACGCAACGCCCGCAATCGGCGTCATCGGCTCACCATCCTGGTCAACGTCCTGCTGCTGATCAGCATGACCGTCCTGCTGGGCAGCAGCCTGGTCGTCTCACGGGAGGTCTTCGCATTCCTGGGCCTGTCGGGCGGCGCGACCGGCCGACAGATCCACATCCTCGCGGCGACAGCGACGTTGATCCTGGTGGCCATCCACCTTGGGCTGTACTGGCAGACGGTGATGGGGGTGGCCCGATCCATGGTCGGGCGTCTTGCGTCCTCCCGCGCCGCCCTGGTGGCCCTGCGCATCCTGGTGGTCGTGGCCGTCGCCTACGGAGTGAAGGCGTCCTTCGACCTCGACGTCGGTACCAAGCTGGTCGGCTACTACTCGTTCGGCTACTGGGACTTCGAGAACGACACAGTGGGGTTCTTCGCCGGCTATGCCTCGATCGTCGCCATGTACGCCGCGCTCGCCCACTACCTGCGCCGCTGGGGCGCCAGACGGCGGGCCCAGCGAAGTCATCGGTGACGTCGCGTAAGGCGCAGGGGAGGGAGGTCAGTTCTTCACCGTGACGGAGCCCCGCCCGCGTTCTGCTGCGGCAAGTCGCCGACGCGCACCACCCGCTGGACATGGTCCGGGCCAGCGGCGGCTACATCGGCAGCCTCGTCCGTAATTGCCTGGCCGCGCTCGCACTGGCCGCTCTCGTCGATGGCGACGCAGTGGTGGTGGGTCTTTCCGGCGTCGATGCCGGCCCAGATCGCGGCCATGTGATGCCTCCGTGCGGTGTGCTGCTGGTTCCTCCCACGGACGACCTCGCTGTCGACTCCCTACAGAGCGATCATTCGCAATTCCTAATTGGCAGCCGGGTCGTCGTGGGGCATCGGGCGGCCAATCAGTGCGAGCCACGTGCGGCAGAGCCTTTTGAACCACACCCGATGCCCCTGGGTGGATGAACCATACGAAGGGCTCACCACGTCCCGCAGAACAACGTAGGGAGCATTTTCAGCGGTGCCGCTCCAGGGTGAGGACGGCGGCGGCGATTGACGTCATTCGATTCGGACTGCACCGGGCCCTGCGGAAGATGCGCCAGGACTTCAGTCGTGCGATGCCGCGCTCGACCGGTGCCCGCGCCGCGGACAGCGCGCGGTTGACGGTCTGTTGGGTGGGTGTGAGGTCACGGCCCGGAGGGCGTCTGAGGGCCGTCGTCACCCGCGGTCCGGCTCCCATGTAGGCACGGTCGGCGAGGACCGGGATGCCCTGGCGCTCACAGATCCGGATGAGGCGGTGGGCGCGGGCCGCGGTCAGGTCGTGGGCACGGCCGGGCAGTGCGGGTGAGATCCACAGCAGCCGCCCGGCCCGGGTCGGTCACGACCTGCACGTTCACCCCGTGCCGACGGTGCTTGTGGGAGAAGTCGGCCCGGCTGTCGCCGACCCGGTCACACTCCGCCAGGGTGCCGTCGAGCAGGACGTAGTCAGGGGCGGCCTCGCGCAGGGCGCGCAGCAGGCCGGGCGCGCGGTCGGCGAGCAGGTCGACGACGGCTGCCGTGTAGGCCGGGAAGTCCGCAAACGCGGTGATATCTGTCGCAGCGGTCCAGCAGCATGCGCTTGACCTGCGGGAATTGCGGTCCGAGCTTGTCGGCGACCACGTTCAGCTGGATGCGCACGGCCTCGCCGGTGGTCTGCGCGAAGACGGTGCGGATGGTCGCCGCCACCATCTCTCCCGAACCCTTTTCGATCACGCTGAAAACGTCTCGCACGAAGTGAACCCGGCACCGTTGCCAGGCCGAGCCGAGGAAGACGGTGCGGATCGCGGCCACCAGGCCGCTGTGGCTGTCGGAGATGACCAGCTGGACGTTGTCCAGGCCGCGGGCCCGCGGCCTGCGCAGGAACTTCGTCCAGAACGGCTTCGACTCGCTGTCGCCGACAATCACTCCGAGGATCTCGCGGAGCCCGGTGGCGGAGATCCCGGTCGCGATGACCACCGCCTGCGAGACGATCCAGTGGTTCACCCGGGCCTTGCAGTAGGTCGCGTCCAGAAAGACGTTGGGAAAGACGGTGTGGTCCAGCGGCCGTTCCTTGAAGGCGGTCAGTTCGGCGTCGAGTTCGCCGCAGATCCGCGACACCTCGGACTTGGAGATCCCGCTGTCGGCGCCCATGGCTTTGACCAGGTCATCGACCGAACGGGTCGAGACCCGTGCACGTATGCCTCCATCACCACGGCGAACAGAGCCCTGTCGATCCGCCGCCGCTCCAGCAGAGAGGGGAAGAACGACCCGGTCCGCACCTTCGGGATCTTCAGGTCGAGGTCGCCTGCCTGGGTGGTCAGCAGCCTCTCGCGGTGGCCGTTGCGCCAGGTGGTGCACGTCTCGGAGTGCTCACCCCGGGCGGCGCCGACGGCCTCGGTCGCCTCGGCCTCGATGAGTTCCTGCAGGATGCGCTCGCACAGCATCCTGATCGTCTCAACTCCGTCGGCCGTACGTAGTGACTGAAGCAGCTGCATCAGGTCAGACCGGGACAAGGCCATCGTGCGCTCCTCCGGTCGAACCGCCCGTTCACCAGGGAGACTTGCGCGATGGCCTGCCTCTGTTCAGGGAGCACTCACCCACAGCGGGTGCACGCCCCGGGCGGACACCCACGCGTTCACGACCCTCGACCAGCTACACCACTCGGAGGGACGCCATCGACTTCAGCGCGGCCAGCGTGTTGCCAGAACCTTTCCTGCGGCGATGGAAACCCCACAAGCGGTCGTCGTCGACCGAGCGACAACCGTGGAAGCAGTGCACTCCGTGGGTGCGGTGGTAGGTGGCCGGCACCCGGTCGGGACGTTTCTGTTGGGCCCAGCACGAGCCTGCGGTGGGCCAGATCCCGAGCGGGCCGAACTCGTCGAACGCGGATACCTGGTCGGAGAAGCGGTCAAGGACTTCCTTGATCCGGTCCGGCTTCGCATCCCGTTCGGCGGCCGGGAACTCCTTCCGCGTCCAGGAATAGCCGCAGGCCCGTCCCGTGTTCCCGCGAGCATGACGACGGATGCTCCCTGGCCCGAGGTACTGCGATACACCGCCTTCTCCAGCGACCCTGACGGCGGAAACCCCGCGGGCGTCGTGCTGGATGCCGCCGCCCTGGACGACAGCGACATGCTGGCCATCGCCGCCGACCTCGGGTACTCGGAGTCCGCGTTCTTGTCCGCACCCCCGGAGGGCCTCGGCCAGGAAGGACGGGCGTACAGCATCCGTTACTTCAGCCCCAAGGCCGAGGTGCCGTTCTGCGGGCACGCTACCGTCGCGGCCGCTGTCGCTCTTGCCGAGCGGACAGAACCCGGGGAACTGGTGTTCGCGACGCGCGCAGGCACCGTGCCGGTGGAAGTGGCCGAGGAGCACGGGATCGTCAGGGCCACACTCACCAGTGTCGAGCCGCACGTCGAGGAGATCGCCGAGGCGGATCTCATCGAGGCGCTCGCCGCGCTCGGCTGGCCGGCCGCTGATCTCGACCCGGACTTTCCGCCGCGGATCGCGTTCGCCGGTGCCCGCCATCTCGTTCTCGGTGCGGCGACCCGGGTGCGCCTCGCGGATCTCGCGTACGACTTCGCGCGCCTGGAAGCCCTGATGCACCGCTTGGACCTGACCACGCTCCAGCTGGTGTGGCGCGAGTCGGCCGCCGTCTTCCATGTCCGGGACCCGTTCCCGGTCGGCGGCGTCGTCGAGGATCCGGCCACCGGCGCTGCGGCCGCCGCGTTCGGTGCGTACGCCCGCGAACTCGGCCTGGTCCCCGAGGACGCGGTCCTCACCCTGCACCAGGGCGAGGACCTGGGCCGCCCCGGCGAACTCACCGTGACGCTGCGCGCGGGGGACCCGCGCGTTCGTGTCAGCGGCACGGGAGCTCGCATCAGCTGAGCGCCAACTAGGGTCTGTTGCGAAAGTGGATCAAGGTCTTGAGTAATCGCGTGCTGTGGAGTCGGACGGACTGACATACTCCGCGCCGTGACGACTGACCACGGCTCCGGCCCGACTCTGACCATCGGCGAGCGCGACACCGACCTCATCGACCGATTGACCGAGGAATTGGTCGCCTTCAACACGGCCGCCACAGGTGCGACTGACCGCGGAACGTTCTCGATCAAGGTCACCGATGAAGCAGGTGAACTGGTCGGCGGGCTGGCCGCATGGGCTTGGGGCGGCCTCTGCGGCATCGAGCTGCTGTGGGTTCGCGAGGACAGCCGCAAGGACGGGTGGGGTAGCGGGATCCTGCAGGCAGCTGAGACAGAGGCACGGCGACGCGGTTGCGATCGCGTCGCCGTCTCCTCTTTCACCTTCCAGGCTCCCGGCTTCTACCGGCGCCACGGCTATGCCGAGACCGGTCGGACCCTGGGTATCCCTGGAGGGCACGCGGACGTGCACCTGTTCAAGTCGCTGACCGATTCGACGCCGTCGTGCCAGTCGTAGGCGTGCTGGTCACAGCCATTCGTTGATGGCCGCGACCAGCACCGTCGCTTCGTAGCGGACCGCGAGTTTCTCGTATCTCGTGGCCACGGCCCGGGACTGCTTGAGCCGGTTGATGCCGCACTCAAGGAGCAAGCCGTAATGCACACATAGACGACTCCGGGGCGGGGAATGTCCCGGTCGTAGGGGTGGACGGCTTGCTCCAGGCCGCTGCTGTCGTGCGGCAGTTGCGGGAGCGACGAGCCGGTGAGAGCGAGGATGGTGAGTCGCGGTGTCCGATGAAGTCGTCGCGGAACTCCCCAGATCCCGTGGTGGGAGACAGTTCCGGAGCTGAACCGTCAGATGGTGATTCGGCGGCTGGCCGAGCTGGCGGCCCGGATAGTGATCGTGGCCGAACGGGACGGGGGTGAACCCCGTGAGGCAGGTGAGGGCTGCGTTGTGGCGCCTCCCGAGGGTCTACCACCAGGGGGTGCAGGTGATGCCGTCGGTATCTGCGGGGCTGGACAGGACCGCGCAGACCCGGAAGGCCCGGCTCGCCGAACTGCTGGTCAGGTAGGCCGGGGTCGTGATCCTGACACCGGCCGACCTCACCTCGAACGGGCCGCACTGGATCCAGGACACTCTGTCGTCGTTGGTGACATCCATCCAGACGCCGGCCCTGACACCGGGTCCCCAATCGCCGGCTCCTCCGGTGCTCAGGACACCCCACCCCATCTGTCTGCCGCCGACGGTGCCGGCCTGCATCGCCCACGAGGCGACGGCGTGGGGAATTGCCGATCACCAGCGCTCCCGCCCCCGCCACACCCCGTCCGCTGAGACTGTCGGGGATGTCGGTGAAACCGTTGGCGCCTGCCGTACAGTCGGACGCCGCCGCCTGGACCGCACCGGAGGAACCGGCCAAGAGCCCTGCCCCGAGTACGAACGCAGCCGTTCCCACGCTGAAGATCCGGCGGACACTGCGCATGTCTTCTCCCTGGTCGAAGAGGTGACAGCTCCCGCAGACCGGCCCTTTGCCGCCACGCCCGCCTGCCGAAACCTTCATCATCGTCACGACGGTGTTGGGCGACTCCCTGTATGAGTACGAAGGCGGGGCCAGCGACACTCGTGGTGGATGAGTGCCGATCTTGCTGGGACGAGGCCGACTTCCGCACGCTCGCCGGCTTCGCCCGTTCCCTGGATACTTCACGAGCCACCGGCTGAGCACATTGCCACTCCTTCAGACAGCGGCCATCGCCTGCTCGCAGGAAGTCTGTCTGCGTGTCGGTCGTCAGTCACACGACGCCGGGCTCTTGGCGCTGCGCAACGACCAGGTGCAGCTTGGTGGTCAGACCGCCGTGTGAGCGTCCGGGCCCATGGTCGTCCGGTCAGTGGTGACGCGGCCGGACGGTTCCTTCGAAGACGGATCACCCTGGCAGGCCTGCTGGGGCAGTGTGCGGACAGAGGTGTGTTCGGGTGCGGCGAACCCCGGGCCGTCGTAGCGGAAACGTGCACTTCCTTCGACACGGGATCCCATCCTCAATGCGAAGGGGTTCCGGCCACGGATTTCCGGAAGGCACGACGAACCTGACTCGTATGGCGCGTAATTGATTTGATAATGAATAGAATTGAGGGGAGATCAGATTCGAGTCCAGAAAAGGGATTCGGAAATCCTTCCCAAAGAAATGAGACGCTTGCAATGGAAGCAGAAACAAGGACAGTTGACCGGTCATCAGATCGGACGAAACCCGACCCAGCAGGTGCGTTTGTGGAATTCGCGGAGCGAATTTCCTGGCCGAATTGCGGAGCAATTCGGCCGATCGTCACGGAGTGACGATCCATCAACTCCCTTGCGGAGCAAGGGAGTTGGCCCGCCGCGTAGCGGCGGCGCGTCGTGTCTGCGGAGCAGACCGCGCGC
>NZ_JBIAQP010000003.1:0-582264 GCF_042889145.1 Streptomyces sp. NPDC002680 | reverse complement strand
ATCAGCCACCGCATCCCCTTCAACGAGGTCGACACCGCCTTCACCCTCGCCCTCACCCCCGGAGCCGCCGAAAAGGTCGTCGTCACCTTCGACGAGTAGGACATGAGGGAGGTACGGGCGGGCCCAGGGGAACGCACCCCGGGCCTGCCCGCCCACATCCCCACAGGACATCCACGAACTACTACCTGTGCCGTATTGCTTGACTTAAGCAATAACTTTACTGTGAGGGTGTAGCCGTACGTCCCCCACGGAGGCCCGAGACCATGACCCACGCAATCCCCCGCCCCGCCGACGTCGGAAGGTCCGCACCGGCGCGGCCCAACGCCGTCGTCGCGGTGCTGGCCTTCGGCGGCATCGTGGTCGCACTGATGCAGACGCTGGTGATCCCGATCGTCCCCGAGCTGCCGAAGCTCCTGGACGCCCCGTCCTCGGACACCGCCTGGGCGGTCACCGCGACCCTGCTGGCCGGCGCCGTCGCCACGCCGATGATGGGCCGGCTCGGAGACATGTACGGCAAGCGCCGCATGCTCCTGGTCAGCCTCGTCCTGCTGGTCGCCGGTTCCGTCACGGCCGCCCTCAGCGACTCCCTGGTCCCACTGATCGTCGGACGGGCCCTCCAGGGCCTGGCCTCGGGTGTCATCCCGCTCGGCATCAGCATCATGCGGGACGAACTGCCCGCCGAGCGGCTCGGCTCCGCGACCGCGATGATGAGCGCCTCGCTCGGGGTCGGCGGCGCCCTCGGTCTGCCCGCCGCCGCGCTCATCGCCGACAACTTCGACTGGCACATGCTGTTCTGGAGCTCGGCGGCCATGGGTGTGGTCGCCCTCGTGCTGGTCCTCGCCTTCGTACCGGAGTCGAGGGTCCGCACCGGCGGACGCTTCGACCTGATCGGCGCCGCAGGTCTCGCGGCCGGGCTGATCTCCCTGCTCCTGGCCATCTCCAAGGGCGCCGACTGGGGCTGGGGCAGCGGCACCACCCTCGGCCTGTTCGCGGCTGCCGTCGTAGTCCTGCTGGCGTGGGGCTACTTCGAGCTCCGCACCACCCAACCCCTGGTCGACCTGCGCACCACCGCCCGCAGCCAGGTCCTGTTCACCAACCTCGCGTCGATCGCGCTCGGCTTCGCCATGTTCGCGATGTCCCTCGCCCTTCCGCAGCTCCTGCAGTTGCCTGAGGCGACCGGCTACGGTCTCGGTCAGTCGCTGCTCGCGGCCGGTCTGGTCATGGCCCCCTCCGGCCTGGTGATGATGGCCACGGCCCCGGTCTCCGCCGCCGTCTCCAAGGCCAGGGGCCCCAAGGTGACGCTGATGATCGGCGCCCTGATCGTGGCCTCCGGCTACGGCCTGAACATCGTGCTGATGAGCGAGCTGTGGCACTTCATCGTGGTCTCGTGCGTCATCGGCGCCGGCATCGGCTTCACCTACGGCGCGATGCCCTCCCTCATCATGGGCGCCGTGCCCGCGTCCGAGACGGGCTCCGCGAACAGCCTCAACACCCTGATGCGGTCGATCGGTACGTCGTCCGCGAGCGCGGTCGCCGGTGTCGTACTCGCCCAGATGACCACCGACTTCGGCGGCACCGCGCTCCCGTCGGAGAACGGCTTCAAGACGGTCCTGGCCATCGGCGCCGGCGCGGCCCTGGTCGCCTTCGCCATCGCCTCCTTCATCCCGGGGCGGCGCGCGACGACGGAAGGGGCAGCTGCAGCCGCCGAGGAGAAGGCACTGCCCCAGGCACCGGCGGCACCCGCCCTCAGCGCTACGGACGACTCGTACGACTCGGCCGACGAGGGCATCCGGGTCCACGGCCGGGTCCGCGGCGCGGAGAGCGTGCCGGTACCGGGCGCCGCCGTCACCCTGATCTCCCTCGAAGGACGCCAGCTGAGCCGCACGCTCACCCGGCCCGAGGGCACCTACGCCGTCCAGGCGCCCACCCCGGGCTCGTACGTCCTGATCGCCTCCGCCGACGGCTACCAGCCCCAGGCCTCGACGGTCACCGTGACCGAGCAGCCGGTGTCGTACGACGTACTGCTGAGCGGCACCAGCGGCCTGGTCGGTGTGGTGCGCTCCGCCGACAGCGGTACGCCGGTCTCCGGGGCGGTGGTGATCGTGACCGATGTGCGGGGCGACGTACTGGCCGGTGGACAGACCGACGTCCTGGGCGAGTTCACGATCGGCGACCTGGTCCCCGGCCCGGTCACCCTCGCCGTCAACTCGGCCAAGCACCGCCCGCTGGCCCTGCCCGTCGAGATCGGCGGCGCCGGGAACACGCGCGTCGAGGTCGAGCTGAGGCCGGGCGCGAACGTCCGGGGCACGGTGCGGGGTGCCGGGGTCCCCCTGACCGACGCGAGCGTCACGCTGATGGACGCGGCGGGCAACGTCGTCGCCACGACGACCACGGGCCTGGACGGGGCGTACGCCTTCGCCGACCTGGACACCGGTGACTACACGGTCATCGCGACGGGCTACCCGCCGAAGGCCAGGCAGGTGACGGTCTCCGGCGCCGGAGTCGACGACCACGACGTCGAACTGGCCCACCAGGGGGACCAGTCGACCAGTTGAACCCCGGTTCGCGCGCGGGCGCTCAGAGCGGAGACAGTGCGCGCGCGGACCGGTAGGGCAAGGGCCCCGGTAGGCGGCAAGGGACGGCAGGGGACGGCCGTGAACCCCGCCACCGGGGACCCCGCCCAGGGGTGCACCTCCGTCATCCACATCCACCCCGCGGAGGTGCACCCCCACATGAAGAGGCTCCCCTGACAGCCGAATGGCGGCGGGCGCCGGAGCGAGCCGTCACACGGGCGAAAAGTGCAGGTCAGAGGCGTGTCGCAGGGAACCGTGAAGGTTACCCAGCGCCAGCGAGCGGTTGCGGTCGGTGGCCGGTGTTCCCACCGTGGGCCCAAAGAGAGCAGCTCTCGAAAGGACTGCGCATGCGCGCCCTCGTCTCCCGTTCCGGCCCCCGCTCCCGCGGGCTCCTCCTCCCGTCGTCCGTCGTCTGTGCCGCGCTGATATTCGGCCCGGTCGGCGCGGCAGTCGCCGTCACCGACGCGAGCCGGGACGCCTACGCCTCCGTCGGCGCCGACACGACGTCCTCCACGTACGCGGACCGGGTCCTGCGGCGACTCGGCGCCCTGGAGCGCGCCGACCGCAGCAACGTGCTCACCCCGGTGCTGAACGTCCTGACCGACCTCACCGAGCAGACGGGCACCGGCCGTATGACCGCGCCCCAGGCGGCCGGTTTCGCGAAGGCGGTCGAAACGGCGAACGCCTCGCTGAAGCAGCGTCTGGCGGACCGGATCGGCACGTCGAACAGGGCCGCGACCATCCGCGCAGCCGCCCTGGCCGACCCGATCTCGGACCTCCTGGACCAGCTCTCGGCCACCCTCGCCGGCCTCCTCGACACGGTGACCGGCCTGGTCGGCGGCCTGCTGGACACGGTCACGGGCCTGCTGGGCGGCATCCTCGACACCCTGGGCGGCCTCCTCGGCGGCATCCTGGGCGGCCTCCCGCCCCTGCCGGTGGAACTGCCCCCGCTCGAACTCCCGCCACTGGAACTCCCGCCGGCGGCAGCGGTACCGGCGGACCCCGCGCTGCCTGCGCTGCCCGCGCTGCCCGCTCTTCCGGCCGTGCCCGCGCTTCCGGCGGCGGGGGGCGTGGCGGACCCGGTCCGCTGACGACCCCGTACGACCCCGGAGCCCTACGACCCGTCCCTCCCCGCCTGATCCGAGGCAGGGCGGGACGGGTCGGGGCGGGTCGGACCGGGCCCGGATGTGGTTCGCTGCCTGAATGACTCAGGACCTGGAGACCCTCGCGTTCGAATCCGCCGAGGCATTCGAGGCATGGCTCGGCGAGAACCACACGACCTCGCCCGGCATCTGGCTCAAGCTCCGCAAGAAGAACCCAGGGGCTGTCGCCCTGAACTACGCCCAGGCGCTCGAGGTGGCCCTCTGCTACGGCTGGATCGACGGTCAGAAGGCAGGCCTCGACGACCAGTGGTGGCTCCAGCGGTTCACCCCGCGCAGGCCCCGCAGCAAGTGGTCGAAGATCAACCGGGACAAGGTCGCCGTCCTGATCGAACAGGGCCGGATGCGCCCGGCCGGGCAGGCCGAGATCGACCGCGCCAAGGCGGACGGCCGCTGGGAGGCCGCGTACGACAGCGCGAAGACCGCCACCGTGCCGGACGATCTAGCGGCGGCCCTCCTCGCCGACCCGGCCGCGGCGGCGTTCTTCGAGACCCTGGACCGGCAGAACCGCTACGCGATCCTGTACCGCGTCCACGAGGCCAAGCGCCCCGAGACCCGGGCACGCAGGATCGAGACGTACGTGGCGATGCTGGCGAAGGGCGAGAAGCTCCACCCGTGACCAGCCATGCACCAGGGAGTACCGCATGCCCGGCGAGAACGAGCAGGACCCTGGCCCCCGGAACCTCACCCACGACCCCGCCGGGGCCCTCACCGAGACCTTCCCCTTCACCTGCCTCGCCTGCGGTACGGCCTGGAACCGCACCTTCGAGGTCATCGTCCTCCCCGACCCGGCCGGCTGCCTCAACCCCCTGGAGTACGTCGACGAGGACGGCCGCGCCATGCGCTCCCCCCTGACCGACGCCGTGTGCGCGACCTGCGGCAGTCGAAAGGTCCGCGTGGGCTGACCCTCACTGGCCCTGATCCCGCCCCACCCGGTACGGCAGCACCGTCACCGCCACCTGCGGCAACCGGTCCAGCGCGACGACCAGCCGCTCGACGGTCCCCCGGTGCAGCAGCCGCCCCAGCAGAGTGCCGTACGCCCGGCGCGGAATGAGCAGGGTCAGCGCGGTACGCCCCCGCTCCTCGTCCTCCCCGCTGCCCGCCCCGTCTCCCGTGACCCGTACGGCCAGCTCCGCCACCGCCCGCTCCAGCCGCCGGTCCGGACAGTCCACGAGTTCCAGGGGTACGTCCGTGTTCCGCGCCGCCTCCCACCGGCCCCGCAAGTGCTCCGCACGGTCGGCGTCGACGGCGATGTGCACGGCCCGCACCTCGTCGGGGCGCAGTTCGTGGGCGTACCGCAGGGCGTGGAAGACGGCCGGGTCGAAGGCGTCGACCAGGACGTACACGACATGGCGCCGCCAGCGCGGCCGGTCGCCCTGCTCGGCGGACGACAACGCCTCCACCGCCGCGGCCTCGGCCCGGTACTCCCGGTTGATCCGCGTGAGCGCCCACACCCCGAGCGGGAACACCACGACGACCAGCCAGGCCCCCTCGGTGAACTTGGTGACGGCGAAGATCAGCACAACCGCGGCCGAGACGACGGCCGCTGTCGCGTTGACCCCGATCTTCCACGACCGCCCCGGCTCCCGCCGCCGCAGGTGATAGGCCGTCAGCCCGGCCCCCGCCATCGTGAACGCCGTGAACACCCCGATGGCGTACAGCGCTACGAGCCTGTCGACGTTGGCGTCAGTCACCAACAACAACGCGAGGGCGACCACAGCGAGAGTGATGATCCCGTTGGAGAAGGCCAGCCGATGTCCGCGCCGGGTCAACTGCCGTGGCAGAAACCGGTCTTGGGCAACGAAACTCGCGAGGTACGGAAACCCGGTGAAGGGCGTGTTGGCGCCGGTGTACAGGATCAACGCCGTTGCCAGCTGCACGAACACCAGCCCCGCCGTCCCCAACACCCCATCCCCGAACACGAGATGGGCCTCCTGCGCGATGACCGTCGGGGTGCCGTCCGTGTACGGGATCGCGTGCGTGAGATGCGCCAGCCCCGACACCCCGAGCACCAGCACGCCCAGCACACAGCTCATGGTGACGAGCGTGCGCCGGGCGTTGCGCCCCTGCGGCTCCCGGAACACCGAGATCCCGTTGGAGATAGCCTCAAGCCCCGTCAGCGACGACCCGCCGTTCGCGAACGCCCGCAGCACCATGAACAGCGAGGCCCCGTACAGCCAGCCGTCCCCCGCCTCCCCGAGCGGCACGGCTCCCGCCGCCCGTACATCGGCGTGCGGCAACTCCCCGAACGCCCACCGCGCCAGCCCCACGACCAGCATCAGCCCGACAGCCGCCATGAACAGGAACGCGGGTACGGCGAACACCCGCCCGGCCTCGCGCAGCCCCCGCAGATTCCCGTAGACGAGAACAGCCACCACCCCGACACTGACCGGGAGTTGGAGATGATCGAGGCCGGTCCAGTCGTCGCCGACGAGATGCGCGAGCGAGATCAGCGCGTTGGTGCCGGCCGACACCTGCACGGCCACCGTGACGACGTAGTCGACGAGCAGCGCGACCGCGGCGACCTGGGCGATCTCGGGCCCGAAGTTCTCCCGGGCGACGACATACGAACCCCCGGCCCGCGTGTAGATGGTGACGACATCGCTGTAGCAGAGGGTCAGCAGCACAAGGACGAGGAGAATCGCCCAGGTCACCGGCATCAGCAGCGTGAACGCGGCCACCCCGACGACGGGCACGAGCACCCGCAGCATCTCCTCGCTGCCGTACGCCGACGAGCTGATGCAGTCGGAGGCGAGCACGCCGAGCGCCGTACGGTTGCCCAGCTTCTCCCGCGCGATCCGCCCACTGACCAGCGGCGGCCCGAGCAGCCGCCGCTTGAGCCGATAGCCGAGGGGCTCGGGCAGGGAGGCATCGGTAGTGCCGGTGGTGTCCGTCATGGCCCCATGAGACCCGCGTACGCCCACACCACCCAGCGGCCACCCCGCCCGACGCCCAACCGGGTGAAGGGGCAGTCCCCCAGCTACTCCTGCTTCTCCTCGAAGGACGCGAAGTACGCGGCGGCCATGTCCTCGTCCCCGTGCCCCTGCTCGACGGCCCGCCGGAACCGTTCGGCGCTCGCGGCGGCCACGTCCAGCCGTACGCCGTTCCGCTCGCCCGCCTCGACGATCAGCCGGGCGTCCTTCTCGGCCGTGGACACCGCGAAACTCGCCGGAGTCAGCCCGTCGTTCAGGATCAGACCGGCCTTGGCGCGCAGATAGCCCATGTCGAGCGGTCCGCCCTCGATCGCGTCGAAGAAGTTCTGCGGGTCGACGCCGAGGGCCCGAGCGAGGGCCAGCACCTCGCCGGTCGCGTTGGTGACGGCCAGCACCCAGCTGTTGGCGACGAGCTTGAGCCGCGTGGCGCTCCCCGCCCCGCCGTCCTCGCCGGTCCACACCGTACGGGCGCCGACCGCGTCGAGGACGGGCGCGACGGCTTCCCGGTGCCCGGCGGGCCCGGCGGCGAGCACGAGCAGCTGCCCGGCCTCGGCGGGCTGCCGGGTCCCGAGGACGGGCGCGTCGAAGAAGACGAGCCCCAACTCATCGGCCAGTGCACCGAGTTCACCGATGGCACCCACGCCGGCCGTCGTCGACTGCACCCACGCGGCCCCCGCCCGGAGCGCGGGCGCGGCCTCGCGCATGACCTCCCGGACGGCATCACCGTCGTACAGCATGGTCAGGACGACATCCACGTCCCGTACGGCGTCGGCGGGGGTGTCGGCGAGCATGATCCCGCCCTCGATGGCCAGGGGCTCGGCCTTGGCGCGGGTCCGGTTCCACACCCGGACGGTGTGGCCGGACCGCGCGAGGTTACGGGCCATGGCGGCGCCCATGATGCCGGTGCCGAGGACGGCGACGGTGAGGGAGGGGGTCTCGGTGTCGGTCATGAGTTCAGTTAACCAAGTGGACGGGGTCTTGCCAGCCGGTGAATCCATCCACCAAGATTCCGCCCGATGGATAAAATAATGAACCGGAGCCGGCCGTGACCCCGGCGCTGAAGTCAGCGAGCGGCCTCTTCGCCGCGGCCCTGACCCTCTGTGTGCTGGGCACGGCCCCGGCCCCCGCAGCGACGGCGACCCCGCACTCCGCCACCGCCGCTTCCCCCCTCCCCCACATCTGGCCGACCCCCCAGCAGCTGAGCCCCGGCCACGGCACCCATCAGGTCCCGAAGCAGGTCGTCGAGGTCATCGGCAGGGCCACCGACCCGGCGGCCCGCACCCTCGTCGAACGCGTCCTGCGCGAAGCCGGCGCCCACACCATCCGTACGGTCACCGCGGGCCGCCCAATTCCCCCCGCCGCCCTCACGGTCTACGTCGGCGGCCCCACGGAGAACCCGGCAACGGCGAAGGCGCTCAGCAAGCTCGGCGCCAAACCCCCCACCCAACTCCCCTCAGGCGGCTACACGTTGGCGACGGGGAAGGGCACCATCGCCCTCTCCGGCGTGGACACGACGGGCACGTTCTACGCGGCCCAGACCCTCCGCCAACTGATCACCCACCGCTCGATCCCCTCCACGACCATCCGGGACTGGCCGACAACGGCCCTGCGCGGAGTGATCGAGGGCTTCTACGGCGCCCCCTGGACCCAACAGGACCGCCTCTCCCAACTCGACTTCTACGGCCGTACGAAGCAGAACGTGTACGTCTACTCCCCCAAGGACGACCCGTATCTGCGCGCGAACTGGCGCGACGAGTACCCGGCCGCCCAACTGGCCACCCTCAAGCAACTGGTCGACCGGGCAGCCGAGAACCACGTCCGCTTCACCTACGCCCTCTCTCCCGGACTGTCGGTCTGCTACTCCTCGGCCGCCGACGTCAAGGCGCTGGTGACCAAGTTCGAGTCGCTGTACGCGATCGGCGTGCGCTCGTTCGCCGTACCGCTGGACGACATCAGCTACACGGTGTGGAACTGCGCGGCGGACAAGGAGAAGTTCGGCACGGGAGGCGGAGCGGCGGGCGCCGCCCAGTCGGCCCTCCTCAACAACGTGGTCAAGGACTTCGTCGCCGCCCACACGGACGTGACCCCGCTGGAGATGGTCCCGACCGAGTACTCCGACCTCGCCGACTCCCCGTACAAGACGGCACTGCGCGAGCAGTTGAACCCCTCGGTCGTCGTCGAGTGGACGGGCGCAGGAGTGATCGCACCGACGATCACCACCGAACAGGCCCGCCAGGCAAGGGAGTTGTTCGGTCACCCGATCCTGATCTGGGACAACTACCCGGTGAACGACTACACCACCAGCCGCCTCCTCCTGGGCCCCTACACGGGCCGCGAGGCAGGCGTCCCCACCCAGGTCACGGGCATCACCGCCAACCCGATGATCCAGGCGGAGGCCAGCAAACTCGCCCTGTTCACCTCGGCGTCCTACGCCTGGAACCCGAAGGCGTACGACCCCCGGGCGGCGTTCCTGGCCTCGGTAAAGGACTTCGCAGCCACATCACCCGCACCCAGATCGACGGCGGCCTCCCTCCGGGTCTTCGCGGAGAACAACTACTCCTCCCTCCTGGACGCCACGGAGTCCCCGACCCTGACGCCCCTCCTCAAGGCGTTCACGACCGCGTACGAGAACGGAGACGACCTCGACAAGGCGGCCGACGCGCTGACGGCCTACTTCAAGGCGATGGCAGAAGCCCCCGGGGACCTCCGCGCGCATCTCGCCAACTCCCGCTTCCTGACCGAGACTTCGACGTGGCTCGACAAACTGGGCGCGTACGGAGAGGCGGGCACGACAGCCGTAGACCTGATGCTGGCGCAGAAGAACGGCGACACGGACGCCGTAGCAACCCTCTACGCCCGCCTCCAGTCGCAACGCAAGCAACTCGACTCGGTCCCCCAGCAGATCGCCCCCGGCGTACTGGACCGCTTCCTGTTCGACGCGACACTGAGAGCGGCCCCGGACCCGGGCCCGGACGCGTCCTTCACCCCGACGTCCCTGTCCCTGAGCCCAGGCGCCAGTGTCACCTCAACCCTCACCATCACCGACAACGGCTCCACGACCGCCAGGACAACAACCTGGAAGATCAAGGAAGTTGACGGCCTGACGGTCACCCCGTCCGCCGGCACGGTCACCGTCCCGGCGGGAGGCAAGGCCACCGAGACCTTGACCTTCACGGCAGCGAGCGGGGCGGGAGCGGGCACAAGGTCGGTCGTGGTCACCGGAGATGGACTGGTGAGCCGGGCAATCCCCGTACAGATAACGGGAGTCAGTGGGAGCACGAGAGCCCTGACCGCCAACTTCAGCGGCGCGTCGGTCAGTTCGGTGGACCTGACCTCCGGTAGCTCAACCGAGATCCCGGTCGGCAACAACCCGGGGGAGGTCGTGATCAGCCCGGACGGCCGTACCGCCTATGCGGCGAACCAGGGTTCGGACACGGTGAGCGTCATCGACGTAGGCACGTCGAAGGTGACGGCGACCGTGGCGGTCGGGGACGTACCGGCGGGCCTGGCGCTCACGCCCGACGGCGGGACCCTCTGGGTCGCGGACTACTCGGACGACGCGATCCAGCCGATCGACCTGGCAACTGGCGCGGCGGGCGCGAAGATCGCGGTGGGCGACGGCCCGGAGAACATGGCGATCACCCCGGACGGCACCACCCTGTACGTGGCGAACATCCACGACAGCACGGTGAGCCCGGTGAACCTGTCAACGGGCAAGGCGGGAACGCCCATTGCCGTCGGGCCGAACCCGTTCAACGTGGTCGCGGCTCCGGACGGCCGGACGGTGTACGTGTCCAACTCGGGCGGCTCGACGGTCACTCCCATCGACACCGCCACGAACGACACCCGCCCGACCTACCTGGTCACGGGCCAGGCATACGGCCTCGCCCTCTCCCCGGACGGCCGCACCCTCTGGGTCAGCGCGAGCAACGGCGACACGATCACCCCGCTCGACACGGTGACCGGCGCCCCGGGCACCCCGATCACCGTAGGCCGCTCCGCCTTCGACATATCCCTCGACTGGAACGGCACCACGGCCTACGTCACGACAGCCGACGCAGGCACCTTGGTCCCGGTGACAACGGCGACGGGCACGGTGGGCACCCCCCTGAAAACGGGTGCATACCCGCTGGCCGCGGCGGTAACGGGGGTGCCGGTCAGCTAGAGAGGTCCGGCAGTAGACGGTGCTGGCAAAGTCGCGCGGTTCGACAACGCGCCCCAAAGGGGCGCGGGGAACTGCGCGACCAGCCACAACGAGCCCGCAGACGAAAAGCCGGCCCGCCAGAGCGTTACTGCATCTCGGCCCAGGGATCGATGACCGCCGGACGGGCCGGCGCCGGCGCCGCAGTGGCCCGGCAAGTGAACCCCAGCCGATTCAACGCGGCGATCATTTCCTTCTCGGTGAAGTCACGCCGGTCCAGCCGGGTAATCACCGCACCGACCTGCTTGACCGGATAGTCCACCCCACCGATGACGACGGCCGCACTGGTGATGGGCTCGGGAGCAACCCCGTCCATCTTGTGCGTGACCTCACTCATGATCAGGTCGAACGGGAATCGTGCGATCACACAACGCATGGTGCCTCCGCAGGTCGGGAAGGGTCCGGAGCCAGTGGTGCTGGCACGGGTGCTGTACAGATGCTCGTGCTGCTGCTGAAGCTGGTGCTGGGGCTGCTGCTGGGGCTAGCTGCTCTGACGTGCGTCGGAACCCGGGCGCCGGTTACGGGGCGCCCGGCGCCGACGACCACGTGGCTCTCCGGAGCCGTCCTGCTCCGTACGGGCGGACGTGCTCCCACCCGGCGTACGCGGCGGCTTGGCGCCGCCACCGGTCGGACGCGACGCCTTCTTGCCGCTGCCGCCACCCGACGTACGAGATCCGGCACCGCCACCGGCACCCTCCGCACCCCCACGGCGTGACCGCGAGCCCGACGAGGCCGCGCCCGTGCCCGTGCCGGAACCCGAGCGGGAGCCGGACCGGGACCGCGAGGACCTGGACCGGCCGGAGCCGTCGCCCTTCGACGGGGACGGCGGGGTCGGGGCCGGGACCGGGATGACGACGGGTATGCCCGAAGGCGTACGGGCGCCGGTGATACGGGTCAGTTCGGCGGCGCCGGGGCCGACCTTGGCGGTGTTCGGGTTGACGCCCGCCGCCCTGGTCAGGCTCCGCATCTCACGGCGCTGCTCGGGCAGGACCAGGGTGACGACGCTGCCGGAGGCTCCGGCACGGGCCGTACGGCCGCCGCGGTGGAGGTAGTCCTTGGCACCGCCGGGCGGGTCCACGTTGACGACCAGGTCGAGGTCGTCGATGTGGATGCCCCGGGCGGCGACGTCGGAGGCGACCAGCACGGTCACCTCGCCGGTCTTGAACTGGGCGAGGGTGCGCGTGCGTTGGGGCTGTGAACGGCCACCGTGCAGGGCCGCCGCACGGACACCGCTCTTCAGCAGGTGCTTGGTGAGACGGTCCACGCTGCGCCGGGTGTCCATGAACATCAGGACGCGCCCGTCGCGGGCGGCGATCTCGGTGGCGACCGTCTTCTTGTCGACGTCGTCGACGTAGAGCACGTGGTGCTCCATCGTCGTGACGGCGCCGGCGTGCGGGTCGGTCTGGTGCACCACGGGCTCGTGCAGATAGCGGCGGGCCAGCCGGCCGACGTCCGCGTCGAGCGTGGCGGAGAACAGCATGCGCTGTCCCTTGCGCGGCACCTGGTCGAGCAGGTACGTGACCTGCGGCAGGAAGCCCATGTCGACCATCTGGTCGGCCTCGTCGAGGACGGTCACGGAGACCCGGTCGAGACGGCAGTCGCGCCGGTCGACGAGGTCGCGGAGCCGGCCGGGCGTCGCGATGACGACCTCGGTGCCGGCGCCGAGCGCACGGGCCTGACGGGAGATGGGCAGCCCGCCGACGACCGTGGTCATCTTCAGCTTCATGGCGCGGGCGTGGGGGGTGAGCGCGTCCACGACCTGCTGGGCGAGTTCACGGGTCGGTACGAGGACGAGAGCCAGCGGGCGTCCCGCTTCTGCGCGTTGTCCGGCGAGCCGGGCCAGCATGGCCAGGCCGAAGGCCAGGGTCTTGCCCGAGCCTGTCTGGCCGCGGCCCATGACGTCGTGGCCCGCGAGGGTGTCCGGCAGCGTGGCCGCCTGGATCGGGAAGGGGACGGTGATGCCCTCGGCGGTGAGGGAGGCCAGCAGCGAGGGCGGCAGGCCCAGGTCGGCGAACGACCGGTTCATGCAGAACCTTCCTCAATGCGGCACGTCGGCAGAGAACACGGCAGCGCTCAGCGTCCGCCGCGACAGCGGCGGCACACAGGACAGAAAGGCCGTGGGGACGGGCCGAAAGGAAACGAGCGGTGAAGGGGTTTCTGAGACACCCCAAGAATCAGGGACGGCGGCGAACGGAGTCCGGTGGAGTCCGATGCGGAACCGTCCCGAAAAAACTGTGAGCCGGGGCCCACACCCCTAGGTGCGGGCCCCGGCCACAATCACGTGTGTTGTCGATCTACCAGCTGACTAGGTTGACTAGCTGACTAGTGGACCGGCAGGTTCACGCGGATCAGGCGGGGAGGATGTTCTCCGCCTGCGGGCCCTTCTGGCCCTGCGTGACGTCGAACGTCACCTTCTGGCCCTCGTGGAGCTCACGGAAGCCCTGGGTGGCGATGTTCGAGTAGTGGGCGAAGACGTCGGCGCCGCCGCCGTCCTGCTCGATGAAGCCGAAGCCCTTTTCCGCGTTGAACCACTTAACGGTACCGGTGGCCATGTCAAATCTCCTTGGGGCATGCTCGGGGGCCCGCACCGTGCGGACCCCGCGTCGCCGCAATGATTGCCCCGCCGGAACTAACACCGGAAATCTTTGGGAACCACAACTGCAACTGAAAACCACGCTAGCACAGAACACGCCCCCACGGACGTGCGGCAATGTCACACGTCCGACGGGAATAGTCCCCCCAGGTCACCCCACCCAGAACCCATGCGGCCACTGCCCAGACCGAGCGGTTTTTCGCCCCCGCCGCCCCTACCCGTCCCATCCTCGGGGGCGCTGCCCCCGAACCCCCGCTCCTCAAACGCCGGAGGGGCTGGATGGTGCCGGCCGGGGCTTGATCTTTCAGCCCGTCCGGCGTTTGAGGACAAGGCCGTTCAGGGCAACTTTCCCACCCACCCGCCTGCCACCACCCCCCAGCCCGTCCGGCGTTTGAGGACGAGGCCGTTCAGGCCGACAGCGGGGGTCTGGGGGCGCAGCCCCCAGGGATGGGAACGGGTAGGGGCGGCGGGGGCGGAGAACTACACCTCCAGCACCCGGTGCAGGAACTGCTGGGTGCGGGCCTCGGCAGGGCTGCCGAAGACCTGCTCCGGTGGTCCCTGTTCGAGGACGACGCCCCCGTCCATGAAAACCACCCGATCGGCCGTGTCCTTCGCGAAGCGCATCTCGTGCGTGACGACGACCATCGTCATGCCGTCCTCCGCAAGGGACCGCATGACACCGGTCACCTCACCCACCAGCTCCGGATCGAGCGCCGAGGTCGGCTCGTCGAAGAACATCACGGCGGGGTCCATGGCGAGCGCGCGAGCGATGGCGACACGCTGCTGCTGGCCGCCGGAGAGCTGGGCGGGGTAGGAGTCGGCCTTCTCCGACAGCCCGACCCGTTCCAGGACCGCCCGACCGCGCTCCTCCGCCTCCCCCTTCTCCAGCTTCCGGACCTTCCGCAGCGCCAGCGTCACATTCCCGAGCGCCGTCCTGTGCGGGAAGAGGTTGAACTGCTGGAAGACCATCCCGACATGCCCGAAGATCTCCGGCGCCCGCTTGGCGTCGTGCAGGGGAACGCCGTTCACCCACACCTCTCCCGCGTCCGCGCGCTCCAGATCGCACATGATCCGCAGCAGCGTCGACTTGCCGGAACCACTCGCGCCGATGAGGACGACGACCTCACCGGCCCCGACGTCGATGTCGACGCCCTTGAGGACGTCCAGCGAGCCGAAGCGCTTGTGGACGCCGGTGAGGGAGATGCCCGTAGGGGAAGCGGTCGTCATGCGAGGACAGCCTTTCGTTCCATCCGCCGCACGACGAGCGACAGCGGGTAGCAGATGACGAAGTAGAGGACGGCGACCGCGAGATAGGTGGTGGCCGGGTCGCCGGCGCGGTCGATGACCGCCTGCCCCTGGCGCAGCAGTTCGACATAGCCGATGACGACGGCGATCGATGTGTCCTTGACGAGGGACAGGTACTGCCCGACCAGCGGCGGCAGCACGATCGCCCGGGTCTGCGGAAGGATCACCGAGACGAAGCTCCTCGCCCGCCCGAGCCCGAGGACCCTGGCCGCCTCCCACTGCCCCTTCGGCACCGCCTCGATGCCCGAGCGGAAGATCTCCGCGATGTAGGCGCCCTGGTAGAGGGTCAGGGCGAGCAGCGCGGCGCCGAAGACGGTGATCCCGGCGAGGTTGAGATAGGCCGCGCCGAAGTAGATGAACAGCATCTGGATGAGGAGCGGGGTGCCCCGGAAGACCTCCAGATAGACGCGGGCGAGCTGCGCCAGCACGGGCACCCGGCTGGTCCGTACGGCGGCCACGACCAGCCCGGTGAGGGTTCCCGTGGCAATCGCGGCGGCGGACAGTTGCACGGTGGCCCACAGGCCCGAGGTGAACAGTTCGCGGTTCGACCAGATGACCGACCAGTCCATGCGGCTCAGGCCTCCTTTCGCACACGCACGGGCAGCAGCCGTCGTACGGCGTCCAGTGGGCGGGGTCGTACGGCGGCCGGGCGCAGCGGGGGCTTGAAGGCCGCGCGGCCGATCAGGCCGGCCACGAGGACCACCAGGTTGGTGAGAACGAGGTAGAGGACGGCCGCGATGCCGAAGACCTCGATCGTGAGGAGGGTGCGGGAGTTGATGACCGTGGCCGTGCCGGTGAGTTCGGGGACGGAGATCGCGGAGAGGAGGGACGAGCCGAGGATGATCTGCACGAGCTGGTTGACGACCGCCGGGTAGACGTTGCGCAGCGCCTGGGGCAGGACGACGTGCGCGAAGGTGCGGACCGGGCCGAGGGCGAGCACGCGGGCCGCCTCGCTCTGGCCGCGCGGTACGGCCTGGATACCGGCCCGGAAGATCTCGGTGAGATACGCGCCCACGTTGACGCCGAGCGCGAGGACGCCCGCCTGTACGGGGCTCAGGCGCAGGCCCGCCGAGGGCAGGGCGAAGTAGGCGACGAACATCTGGAGCAGGACGGGGGTGTTGCGGATGACCTCGACGTACACGGCCGCCGGTGCGCGCAGGACGGCGTACCGGGATCGACGGGCGAGGGCGCCCAGCAGGCCCAGGACGCAGGCCAGGGCGAACGCGGCCAGGGAGAGGCGCAGGGAGAGCCAGGCCGCGTCGAGGTAGGTGGGCCAGTCCTGGAGGGCGTAGTTCCAGTCGGTGAGCACGTCGGGGTCCTCCTCAACGAGTCAACGGGTCAGCGGTGGCTTCAGTAGGAGGGGTTGAGGGGGTACGGGCGCTCTACGCCGAACCACTTCTTGTAGAGGGTGGCGGCCTCGCCGGAGGTGTTGAACTCGCGCAGCCAGGTGTTGACCCACTGGAGCCAGGTCGGGTCGCCCGCCTGGACGCCGATGCCGTTGTACTCCAGCGGTACGACCGAGTCCTTGGTGACCTTGAGGGAGGGGTCGGTCTTGGCCTGGTAGTTGAGGAAGTTGGAGTCCTCGACCATGGCGTCCGCCTGGCCCTGCTTGACCGCGAGGACGGCGGCGGCGGAGGTGTCGTACTCCTGGATGGTGGCCTTGGCGTTGCCGGCCTTGACCGCGTCGCCGTTGGTGGAGCCCTTGGTGACGGCGACCTTCTTGCCGGTGAGGTCGGCGAGCGTCGAGATGCCGCTGCTCTTCTTCACCAGCATGACCTCGCCCGCGACGATGTAGGGATCGCTGAAGGCGACCTGCTTGGCGCGTTCGGCGGTGGTGGTGAAGTTGCAGACCACCGCGTCGACCTTCTTGGTCTGGAGGTTGGGGATGCGGTTGGCGGACGTCGTGTCGACGATCTTCACCTTGACGTCGAGCGCCTTGGCCATGGCGGTGGCCACGTCGACGTCGAAGCCCTGGGGCTTGTTGTCCTGGCTGAGCGAGCCGAACGGCGGGAACGTCAGACAGCTGGCGACGTTCAGCGTGCCGCGCTTGATGACCGTCTGGAGTGTGGACGAGGCCGCACTGGATCCGGTGGAGCCGGAGGCGGAGCTGCACGCGGTGAGGAATGCGGCGCCGGTCACACCGGCACAAATCACCATCAGCGGGCGGGTACGGTGACGAAGGCTCATCGGGGTTCCCTTCGGGGAGGGCTGCACGGGGGAGGCAGGGGAGAGCGAAGAGGGCGGCGAACGTCGACGGTCACCAGAAGTGGGGCTGAGCGATGAGTTTGTTTTGCTATGCAAAACGTCATTTCGCAGAATGCGGAACGTTGGGCAGAAGTTAGCCCCGAGGATTCGCGATCGTCAATGGGCGATTTCAATATGTGACATACCGTTTTGCTATGCAGCACGCTAGGATGCGGGAGTGACCGACACACCAGGCCCCTCCGAGACATCCCCGGCCCGCCGCAACGCCTCGTCCTCCCTGCGGCGCGCGCTGGGCATCCTGATGCACCTCGCCGAGGACCGGGGCCATCCGCACGGCGTCACGCTGACCGACCTCGCCGCCGGGCTTGAGCTGAGCAAGTCCACCGTGCTGCGGCTGGTCGCCCCGCTGCGGGACGCGCGGCTCGTGGACCAGGACCCCGAGTCGGGCCGCTACCGGCTGGGCCCGCAGAACGCGCTGCTCGGCCAGGCGTATCTGGAGCGCCGCGACACCCGGCAGATCACGTCACCGGTCCTGCACCGGCTCGCCGAGGACAGCGGCGAGACCGTGCACCTCGTCACCTTCGACCCGCCGGAGATCGTCTACATCGACAAGGTCGAGAGCCCGCAGGCGGTACGGATGCACTCGCGCGTGGGCAGCCGGCAGCCCGCGTACTGCACCGCCACCGGCAAGGTGTTCCTGGCCCACGGTACGGAGGACACGGTGGAGCGGGTGATCGCCGCGGGCATGCCCGCCCGTACCCCGGCCACGATCACGACCGCGGAGCGTCTGCACGAGGAGCTGGACCTCATCCGTGCGCGCGGCTACGCCGTCGACGACGTCGAGAACGAGCAGGACATCCGGTGTGTGGCGGCGCCCGTGTACGACCACAAGGGCGAGGTCACGACCGCGGTGAGCATCTCGGGCCCGGCGGCCCGTGTCAGCCGCGAGCGGCTGCCCGAGCTGGGGGCGCTGCTGGCGGCTGCGACGGCGGCGATCACGGAGAGTCTGGGCGGGCGGGGCCCTGAACTCTGATTCGACGTGTGTGAACATAGACGTATGTCGAATATGCCGAGTACCGGGGGTGCGGTGACGGTCGCGCTCTGCTGTCCGCCGTTGACGGAGCGCCCGCTCACCGCCGAGGAGGCCGAGCGGACGGCGGTGATGTTCAAGGCGCTCGGCGACCCCGTCCGACTGCGGCTGTTCTCGCTGGTCGCCTCGCACGAGGGGGGTGAGGCGTGCGTGTGCGACATCTCCGACGTGGGTGTCTCGCAGCCGACGGTCTCGCACCACCTGAAGAAGCTCAGGGAGGCGGGTCTGCTGTCGTCCGAGCGACGCGGGACGTGGGTGTACTACCGCGTCGAGCCAACGGTGATGACAACGCTGGGCCGCCTGCTGACGTAGCCCGCACCGACTTCTCCTCGCCCCCGCCGCCCCTACCCGTTCCCATCCTTCTGGGGGCGGAGCCCCCGAGGATGGGACGGGTAGGGGCGGCGGGGGCGAAAAAGCTTCACGAGCTGTCGGTCGACGCCGTCTGGTCGTTCGACTTCCGGCCCGAGTCGGACTTGCGGGCCACCTCCCCCGCGAACAACGTCACGCGAGCCACCACCCGGACCCACCGCGGCCCACCCCTGGCCGCCCACACGACACACACGCATCCCCCGACGACCAGCACCAGAATGCCGCTCAGCACAACTATCGTCATGTTCTTCCCCTCCATCTACGACCCGCGACATCCTGCCAGCCATGGCGCACCTTTTGCGCAGGCCTTACGGAGAGCAAAGGTTCCGGGCGGCCCCACAGCCGTACTCCTCCTCGACGACCCCCGTCGCAACAGGAGGCAACGTGCGCTTGAACCGGAGCTCGACCGGCACCCTCGTCGTGGGTGGCGCGCTGGGCCTGACGCTGGCCGCGCTCGCCTATCCCGCGATGCTCGGCGTCCAGACCGTGTCCAGCTCGCCCTCGCGGATCATCGCCCAGACCTCCACAGGACCACTGACGGAGGCCGACCGGGACTTCGTCGTGAAGGTACGGGCGGCGGGCCTCTGGGAGTACCCGGTCGGGCAGATGGCCATCGCGAAGGGGACCTCGCCGGCCGTCGTCACCGCCGGACAGCATCTCGTCGCCGGACACGCCGCCCTCGACGCGACCGTACGGCAGATCGCTCCGCAACTCGGGGTCACCATTCCCAACCTGCCCAGTCCGCAGCAGCAGGGGTTCATCAACACACTCAACGCGGACAGCAGGGGGAAGCAGTTCGACACCGACTTCGCCAACATCCTGCGCGTCACCCATGGGTCGATCTTCAACACCGTCGCCAAGATTCGGTCCACCACCAAGAACACGCTGGTGCGCGCCCTCGCCGACCAGGCCAACACCACCGTCCTGGACCACATCACGGTCATGGAGAAGACCGGGCTCGTCAACTTCGACCAGGTGCTCTTCCAGGAGACCACCCCGCCGAAACTGCCCGCCTCCGACGTCACCCCGCCCGTCCCGGTGCCGGGCGCCCCGACGGTCGTCCTCACCCCGCCGCCGAACGCTTCCCCGAGTCCGACAGCGGGGTGAGGCCCCCTACTCCTGACCGAGCCAGACCGTCGTGTCCGGGCCCAGGCCACCGTCCGGCTCCAGCGGTGCGCTGCTCAGCAGCACCTCGCCCGGCGGAAGCGGGACCGGCGCGTCCGACAGGTTCGTCACGCAGCGCCAGCCGTCCGTGCGTGTGAAGTCCAGGACGCCGGGCGCCGGTTCCGCCGACCAGATCAGGTCCTCGCCGTCCAGCAGGCGGCGGCGCAGGGTCAGGGCCGTGCGGTACAGCTCCAGGGTCGAGCCCTCGATCCCGTCCTGTGCCTGGACGGCGTACGACGCGAAGTGCGGCGGCTGCGGCAACCAGGCCGCGCCCGCGCCGAAGCCGTACGACGGGCCGGTGGTCGTCCAGGGGAGCGGCACCCGGCAGCCGTCGCGGCCCTTGCTGGTGTGCGCCGTCTGTTCCCAGATCGGGTCCTGGAGGGCCTCGGCGGGCAGGTCGGCGACCTCGGGGAGGCCCAGTTCCTCGCCCTGGTAGACGTACGACGAACCGGGCAGCGCCAGCATCAGGAGTGTGGCCGCTCGGGCGCGGCGCAGGCCTGCCCGCTCGTCGACCGGTGGGGCGGTGCCGTTCGACAGGAGCCAGGTGTTGGGGTCGGTGCCCGGGGGGAGCGACAGGCGGGAGGCGTGGCGTACGACGTCGTGGTTGGAGAGGACCCAGGTGGCCGACGCGCCCGCCGAACGGGCCGTGGCGAGGGAGTCCGTGATCACCTGCTTCAGCTCGGTCGCATCCCAACTTGCCTGTAGGTACTCGAAGTTGAAGGCCTGACCGAGTTCGTCCGGGCGGGCGTACAGGGCGCGGCGGGCGCCCGGGACCCAGGCCTCGGCGACCGCCATGCGGGGCGGGGTGTAGGCGTCGAGGATCTTGCGCCAGTCGCGGTAGATCTCGTGGACCTCGTCGCGGTCGAAGAAGGGGTGGGTGCCGGGCGGGAGGGTGGCGAGGGCCGCCTCGCCGCTCAGCTCCGGGGCGCCCAGGTCGCGCAGCGGGACGTCCAGGTCCTTCGCCAGGGCGTGGGCGACGTCGATGCGGAAGCCGTCTACGCCCCGGTCGGACCAGAAGCGGAGCGTGGTGCGGAAGTCGGCCCGGATCTCTTCGTTGGCCCAGTTCAGGTCGGGCTGTTCGGGCGTGAAGAGGTGCAGATACCACTGGCCGTCGGGGGCCTGGTCCGGCTCCACCCGTTTCCACGCGCTGCCGCCGAACACCGACTGCCAGTCCGTGGGCGGGAGTTCGCCGTGTTCGCCCCTTCCGTCGCGGAAGACGTAGCGGTCGCGGGCCGGGGAGCCGGGCGCCGAGCGCAGGGCCTCCTCGAACCACACGTGCCGGCGCGAGGTGTGGTTGGGGACGATGTCGACCATGACCTTGAGGGCGAGCCGGTGGGCCTCGGCGACCATGGCGTCGAAGTCGTCGAGGGTGCCCAGGCGGGCGTCGACATCGCGGTAGTCGGCGACGTCGTAGCCGCCGTCGGCGAGTTCGGAGGGGTAGAAGGGGCTGAGCCAGAGGGCGTCCACGCCCAGGGCGGCGAGGTGGGTGAGGCGCTGGGTGATGCCCTTCAGGTCACCCAGTCCGTCGCCGTCGGCGTCGGCGAAGCTGCGCGGATACACCTGGTAGACGACGGCCTGGCGCCACCAGTCGGGGTCCCGGGAGGAAAGGTCCGGAGTCGGTTCGGGCACTCGTTGTCTCCTTGCTGCGGCTTGATGTGACCGGTGGTCCATGGGCGGACCACGACAAGCCCAACCCTGTCCAATTCGCCGGGAAGGTGAACGCACGCGCCCCCGGAACACATCCTTCCTTGTGTGGTGGATTTGTGATGACCCGCGAACGCCCTTTGCAGTTCCCTGAGTTGACACTCCGGTCCGCAAGATCGACGATGTGCGAACGCTGTGGCGCATTTGACCAATGGGCCCGGCGTTCCTACGACCACACTCCCCCGGTACGGCCCGGCCGCAACGTGCTGCCCTCTCGCCGTGCCCGGGTTCTCGCCCACGCGAAGAACGGGATCCGCATGTCCATAGCGAGACGTGTCACCGCCCTGCGCCTGCTGGGGACGGGCGCAGCGGCGCTCGCCCTGTGCGCGGCCTCGGCCTCGGGGGCCTGGGCCACCGGTACGCCCGGCGGTGACGGCTGGGGTGCCAAGACCGGCGGCTACAAGCCCGGCGCCGGCGCGGGCACGAAGACCGAGACCGACCGCTGCCAGTTCTCCCTCGACGGGAAGAACTTCTTCGACTCGGTCCGTGTCGACGACCAGAACCTCAAGCCGACCGACGACGGCAAGGTCCACATCCAGGTCCGCACCGCCGGTGACGCCAGCACCTGCACCGCCTCCCTCGCCTCCTACCTCGCCCACGGCGCCACCTTCGGCACCTCCGGCGAGCAGGTCTTCGTCGACTTCGACACCGTGACGGTCAAGCAGGGCCAGACCGACTCGCTCGACATCGCGGTGCCGGACGCGGGCTGCTACGCGCAGATCGACCTGTACCGGGGCAAGACCAAGTTCGACGGCAAGATCGGCGCCAACGACGGCTTCGAGCACGGCGAGCTGCCCAAGGGTCCGGACCGTCCGGTCATCAAGGACCTGCTGATCGCCGCCTGGAACGGCGGTACGAAGGACTGCACGACCACGAGCACGCCTCCGCCGGCCGAGGAGACCCCGGGCAGCCCGACGCCGACGCCTCCGGCCGAGGAGACCCCGGGTACGCCGACTCCCTCCGAGCCTGCGTCCGAGACGCCCCCGCCCGCCTCCGAGACGCCGTCGACGCCGACGCCGTCCGAGTCGGTGCCGGAGTCCACCCCGCCGGCCACGCCGACGAGCCCGGACGCCTCCGAGCCGCCGCTGGCCGAGACGGGCGGTGGCAGTGCGACCGGGCCGATCGCGGGGGGTGCGGCTGCGCTGCTGATCGGTGGGGCGGCGATTGTCGTCGCGACGAAGCGGCGGAAGTCGGCTCGCGCCGGTGCCTAGTCCGACTTGGTAGTGGTTGAGTACGTCGGCCCTGGTGCCGCTCCTCGTGAGCGGTGCCAGGGCCGGTGTCGTTTTCGGTGGCGGTGAGTGGGTGGGGTCGGGGGGTGGGGGGAAACGTGGGTGGGTGTCTGCGGGTTGGTGGGGGCTGGTCGCGCAGTTCCCCGCGCCCCTAGGGCGGGGGCTGCCGCCCCGCCCTATCGGGTCTCGATCGTCTGCAGGTATAGCTTCACGTAGCGGTTCACATCGACGTCCAACCCCACGTCCACCAGGGCCTGTTCACGGGTGCCTTGGTGGATCTCGGACTCTCCGTGGCGGCGCCTGCGGTCTACGACCGTCTGGCCTCGGGTTGGGCCGGGGGTGAGGGAGACCTCTACCGGGAGGAGGCTGGTGGTCAGGCCCGGTGGGTCGGCTACCGCGCAGACGGCTCCCGCGTCGCCGAGGCCGCCGGTGGGGGTGGGGTCGCCGGAGGCGGCCGGGTCTCGGTGGGCGAGCAGTTCGCCGGCGAGGCTCGCGCCGGGTTCCGTGCTCGTGCGCAGTCGCTGGACGTCGGCGGCCGGTACGACGACGCGTTGGAAGACGTCCAGGCCGTACATGGTGATCGGCACCCCGGCGGTGAGCAGGACGGCGGCGGCCTCCGGGTCGTGCCACACGTTGAACTCGGCGACCGGCGTGGCGTTGCCGGTGGCCACCGCGCCGCCCATGAAGACGATCCGCTCGATGTTGCGGGTCACCTCGGGGTGTGTACGCAGCAGCAGGGCGATGTTGGTGAGCGGCGCGGTCGGTATGAGGGTGACCGGGCGGGGCGAGCCGAGTATCTCGCGGCGCAGCAGGGTCACCGCGTCCACGTCGACGGCGGTACGGGTGGTGGGCGCGGGCAGGCCGAGATCGCCCATGCCGTCCCGTCCGTGCACATGCGAGGCGGGCCGCGCGGGCTCGATCAGCGGCCGTTCGGCGCCGCGCGCGACGGGCAGGTCGGGGGCGCCGGCCCGGTCGAGGACGGTGAGGGTGTTGCGTACGACCTGGTCGACGTCCGTGTTCCCGGCGACGCAGGTGACCGCGCGGAGGTCGAGTCCCGGGTGGCGTACGGCGAAGAGCAGGGCCAGGGCGTCGTCGACGCCGGTGTCGCAGTCGATGATGACTGGGATGGGCTCGGCTGAACTTGATTGCTCGGCAAGGTGGATGGGCTGGGCGGTCGTCACTGTGAGGGCTCCTTTCCCGGCTGCACAGGCTGCCACGTGGCCCTTGGGGCGAGTCACCCGTACGGCCCGGCCCGCTGGTGGGAGTGCGCGGGCGATGGTGCCGTCGGAGGAGGAATCCGACGTACCGGCCCTTCTGGAGGAACCCCTTGATGACCCGTCGGCCCTCTCCCCGTGCGGTACGTCTGCTCGCCTCGGTCCTCGGGACGGTCACCCTGCTCACGATGGCCGCGTGCATGCACGACGACGGGAACGGCGGTGCCGGGGACACCACGGAACGCCGGCAGGCCCGACCCGCCGCCGCCTCCCCGAAGGCCTCGGCCCCGATCGCGAAGGCGGCGACCGCTCCCCCGGCCCTCACCGACGTCCAGGCGCAGAGCGCGCTCCTCACCGACGCCGATCTCGGGGCGCCGTGGACCCGTACCGAGGGCGCGGCGCTCTGGCGGGACGCGCTGCTCAAGGCGACGACGGACAACGCCGACTGCGGACGCCTCCTCGACGCCGTGTACACGGAGGAGCTGCTGGGCGAACCGACGGGCGCCCGGGCCGTCGCCGGGTTCGACGACTACGACGAGGGCGGCCAGCTCCGCTACCAGGTCACCGCCGCCCATCGCGCCGACGTGGACAAGGGGCTCGCCTGGCTGAAGACGATGCCGCAGAAGTGCGCGCGGTTCACGGCGACGAGCCCGCGCGGCGCCAAGCAGGAGGTGCGGGTCACCGAGGTCGGGCTGCCGGAGGCGGGGGAGGCCAGGCAGGGCCTGCGGCTGGCGACGAGGGGCGAGCTGGACGGCGCCCCGGCGACGCTCACCCTGGATCTGGCCGCCGTACGGGTCGGCGACGACGCGATCCTCGTCACCAACGGCGGCCTGACCGAGCCCCGCACGGAGTACACGGTCCACGCGCTCCAGGTGGGCGCCGAACGCCTGAAGCAGACCAGGAACGAGACGTCGACCCCGCCGCAGACCCCGGTGCAGGGCCAGAGCCCGACTCCGACACCGACACAGACGCCGGACCGGGAGCAGGCTCAGGAGGACGTACAGGAGCCCGAGACGGACACAGAGACGGACCAGGACGCGGAGGACCAGGACGTGTACTGACCCGCGTCCCCTGACTCCTCTTACTCCTCCTCACTCCCTGTCGAGGCGCCTCCGTCGCCCCAGTACCTCCCGGGCCACGACCAGGACCGTGCGGCCGTGGGCGAAGGCGTGGCCGCGGAGGCGGGCCAGGGCGTCGTCCGCGCCGATGCCCAGCTGGGCCATGATCATCCCGGCGGCCTGGTGGATCTCGTCGTGGTCGGCCAGATCCACCAGCCCGTCCCGTCCGTCGAGCCGGGCGGTCCGGGACAGGTCCGTCAGCGACACCGTCACCAGCCTCGCCACGCATCCGGCCGTCCGCAGCTCGTCGGAGGTCAGCTCGCCGGCGGTGTCGCGGTAGAGGTCCAGGGTGCCCACGCAGACCCGGTCGCTGCCGAGCGGGAGCGCGTACACCGCGCGGACGCCCGCCGCCGTCGCCTGCTGGGCGAAGACCGGCCAGCGGCGCGCGTCCCGGCCGGAGGTCAGGTCGGACGCGAGCACGGGGGTACCGGAGGCGCCGGCGCAGGGGCAGGGGCCGTCGCCCAAGGTGACCTGGATGTCGGCGAGTTGGGCGGCGAGGTCGTCGGTTGCGGTCAGCCGCAGGGGCACGCCGTCGGCGCGCAGCGACACGCTCGCGCCGGTCACCGGCAGCAGTTCGACGGCCACGGCGCACAGCCGCGCGGGAATCTCCCCGGGCCGGGAGTCCCGCACACGCTCGACGATGGTCTCGGCGGCCCGGCCGTCGCTCCGACCGTCACCCGGTCCACCGCTCCGACCGTCCCCGAATCGCACGGCCATCGCCTCCCTGGGCCTTTCGGAGGTTCCGAGTACCCAGGACGGCACCTTTACGCCACGTACACGCAGCATCAAGACCATTACCGTACGTTGCAGAACCGTCGCTCAGCCGGCGGCGACCGCTTCCCGCGCACGGGACGCGGAGGAGGAAGACGCCGTACGGCGGTCCAGGTGGACGACGACGTGGGCGTGGAAGCGGTCCACGGATTCGTCGACGCTGCGGATGAAGCCGGACTCGGCGTTGCCTCGGGTGTTGCCCATGCCGCGGAAGAGGGACAGACGGAAGCCGGTGATCGGTGTGCCCTCCTTGGGCAGCAGGTCGGCCGGTTCCGGGCGGAGGCGTTCGAGGGTGCCGCGTGGGCCGGGCGCCTGGCCGACGAGCAGTGCCTCGACGTGCAAGTCGGCCGGGGCGTCGGACAGTTGGCGTACGAGCCGCTTGGACCAGGTGAGCGGGTAGCCCTGTTCGGGCGCCGCGATCTCGATGGACGTACGCAGCTTGCCGGTGCGCAGATCGGCGCAGAGGGCGAGGATGCCGGGGGTGCCGTCGATCCGGAGTTCGGCCTCCAGCCGGCCCTCCGCGCACAGCCGGTCGGCGAGGGCGGCGCGGCGGGTGCGCGGGTCGCTGCCGCGTTTCGCGCGCTGCACGGGCAGTACCTTCTGGCCGAGTTCGCCGCCGAGCCGCAGGCACACCTGTCGGACGAGCCGTTCCCAGCTCTCGACGACGTCGACCGCGCGCGAGTCGCCCTGGCAGAGGGTCTCGTCGTCGATGCCGTTGCGTACGGGGACCCAGGCGGGGCCCATGTTCTGGAAGCCGTGGCAGCCGGAGTTCTCGTGCTGGAGGTAGTGCAGCAGTTCCTGGAGCAGCCAGGCGTGCGCCGCGTTGCCGACGCCCTCGTGGCGGATCAACATCTGGGCCTGGTGGGCGACTTCGGCCCAGGAGAGGTGCCAGAGGGCGACCTTGTGCTTGCGCCGGCCGTCCATCTTGACCTCGACCAGCGGGCTGCCGTCGAGTTCGACGTCGTTGGACAGGGTGATGACGGCCTCGTAGCCGCGCCGGGTGGCGATGTCCGCGTAGGCCTGCACCTGGTCCGGCTTGAGGGAGTTGCCGTTCGTCTTCGTCTCGACGAGCGCGGTCCACAGCTTGCCGGCCCGCTCGACCCGGATCACACCGTCGGGGCGGCGCGGGGTGTCGCCGTGGGGAAGCGAGACCTCCGTGAACGTCTCCATCCGGCCGGACGGCGCCCCGAACGCCGCCGTCAACCGCCGCCCGAACTCCGGTACTTGGGTCATCACCGACAGCAGCACGGAGGTCGCCCGGGTCTCGCGCTCGCGGTCGCTCTTGAGGGCGGAGGCGGGGAAGAGCCGCGCCACCCGCCAGGAGTCGTTCTCGGCGAGGGACTTCTTGGCCACCTTGGGCAGGGTGACCTTCTTCTTCGCGGTACGGGGGCGGGCGGCGGCCTTGGCGACCGGCTGATCCGGCGGTACGGAGGACACGGGCGGTACCGGTCGATCCGCCGGTACGGACTCCGCGGGACGCTCGCTCGTCGCCTGCGTGGGGATGGCGGCGGGCAGGGGCTCGCCACCCTGCACCTCCGCCTCCACCTCCGCGCGTGCCTCCGCGTCCGCCTCCGCCTCGTCGTCGATGTCGACCCCGAAGTCCGTTGCCAGGCCCGCGAGTCCGGACTCGTAGCCCTGGCCGATCGCCCGGAACTTCCAGTCCCCGCCCCGCCGGTACAACTCGCCGAAGAGCAGGGCGCTCACCTCGCCGGGATTCTCGACGGAGAAGCGCAGCAGGCTCTCCCCGGCGCCGTCCGCGAGCGTCAGGCACAGGTCGTGCAGGTCGGAGAAGCGGGCGCCCTCGTAGCGGCTGGCCGCGACGACGATCCGCTCGGCGTCGTCCGCGATCGCCGTCAGATCGAAGGTGATGCGGTCCTCGTTGCCGTCTGCCGTGGGCGCCTTGCCCAGCAACTGCACACTGCCGTCGGCGGCGACGGGGTTGTTGTAGAAGTAGAAGTCCCCGTCGCCACGCACCTTGCCGTCGGCGGTCAGCAGCAGGACGGACACATCCGCGTCGCCCTCCCCGGACGGACTGCTCCAACTCAGCCGCACCATCACCGAGCCGACGTCATCACTCAGCGCCGACAGACCGACGTTGGCGCCCTTGACCATCTCGTGCATGAGGCCCCCCGGATGCACCGCAGTGACATGTGACGCGCACCACACATCGCGCATCAAGGGAACCCTAGCGCCGTACAGCGACCAACGACCCCAAATGACAGGAAGAGGCCGCTATCCCCTACTTCTCGAAAGCCTCTCGGAACATGGCCCTCGCCTCGTCCGTCGCCTCGGTCGTGCCGCCGCAGATCGGGACGATTCCGTTCATGCTGTCGGCGGTGACGAGGTAGTGGGCGCCGAGCGGGAAGTCCGGTGCCTCCGAGTTGCCGCTGTCGCTGCTGAGGCGGACCTCGTGGGAAGGGTTGGCCAGGTTGGGGTCGAGGCGGTACCAGTGGTCGACCCGGAGGACGACGAGGTCGCCCTGTTCGGCCGTCACCGTGCCCTCGAAGGCGAGGTCGTGGCGGCGCAGGAGGTCGGGCGTGGGCGCCGCGCACTTCACCGCCGCCGAGTCGCCGTCCGCGAGGATCAGGGTCTGGGGCTGAAGCCCGGGCACTTGACCGCCCTCCGCCGCCGCACCTGCCCCCGCCTTGTCCGCCGTACCCTCTCCGCCCCGCGCGACGCCCCAGGTCACACCGCCTCCCACCATCAGCAGCAGTGCGGTGAACGCCATCGCCGGTACGAGGCGGCGGCGCGGCACTCCTCGTACCGGGCTCTTGGCCTCAGTCGCCTTTGTACTTGTACTCGTACTCATCGTGGCCTCCACAAGACGGGGGACGTCGGGTCGCGGAGCCTTCGAGGTCAGTGCCGGGTCCGTGGCCTTCAGGTGGGCCAGCAACTCGTCGTCGTTCATCGACTGCTCCTTCCGTTTCCGGTTCCGGTTTCTTGTCCTTCGTCCGTCTCATGTCCGGGGCGTGGGGCGGTCTTTCGCTCCAGTTGGGCCGCCAGTCTCTTTTTCGCGCGGTGCAGTCGGATGCTCACTGCGTTCGCGCTCAGGCCGGTCACCTCGGCGATCCGGCTCGGGGTCAGCTCCTCGTACGCCCACAGGAGGACCACCTCCCGGTCCAGCGCGCGGAGTTGGGCGAGCGCCGCGTGCAGCGCGGTGTGGTCGGGGTCCCCTGTCTCCCCTCGCTCCCTCGCCGTGCCCGACGCCGTCCACGTCAGGCGTTCCAGGAGTGAGCGTCTGCGCCGGTCCGCGCGGCGGGCGTTGGCGAGGCAGCCACGGGCCACGCCGTAGCACCAGGGCAGTACGGCGTCCGGGTCAAGGGCGTGCCCCGGCGCCTCCAGCCCCGGTACGTCCTCGATCCTGCGCCAGAGCACCAGCAGCGTCTCCGAGAGGATGTCGTCGACCTGGTCGGCGTCGGCGCGCCGCAGCAGATAGCGGTGCAGCGGCTCCGTCACGACATGCGCCAGCGCCTCGAAGCGGGCCCGCTGGTCCCGGGCCGCCCTCTGTTCCGTCTCCGTCATGGATTCCACGACCTGCCTTGTCCGGCACCCGTGGAATCCTTTCACCGTCGCTCAGTTACGTCGGTGTCGGTTCCAAGTGACAGTCACCGTTTCTCGTACGGGTTCGACGGCTCCGCGACCTTCTTCACCGACCCCGCGTCCAGCACCGGCGGCCACGCCGCGTCCGAGCCCAGCTTGCCCTTCGGCACCCACGTCCCGGTGACCGTGACCCAGGTGTCCGTCACCGGGGCGTCGGCGTCGCGGATCTCGACCTTGCCCGCCGCCGCGTCGGCCGCGCAGCAGGAGACGAGGAGGCGGGTGACGTACCAGGTGCCGTCGTCCCCGTGGGTGACGAAGCCGGTCAGGCTGACGGTACGGCCCGTCAGTGACCGCCCGCTGTCGAAGATCGCGCGCGAGCTGAACTCGCCGACCGTCAGCGGCAGCGGATTCCCGGCGGGCAGCGCGGGGAACGCGCCCACGCCCTGCGCGGCCTGCCGCGCCGCCTCCCGGTCCGCGCTGTACGAGCCCAGGGCGGGGGGCGGGAAGAGGAGCAGTGCGAGGGCGGGGAGGGTGAGCAGCCAGGCGATCCGGGGCCCGTGGCCATACCCGTGGCTGTGTCCGTGGTCGTCTTCATCGTGATCCTGGTCGTGCTCGTCCTCGCCGCGCCCCCGAGCCACGGCAGCCGCGGCCACGACCCCCAACACCACCAGCACAACCCCGGACACCACCAGGTAAGGCCGCAACCCCACCTGCACGTACCGCAGATACAGCTCGCTGAACAGCGAGATCCGCAGCACCGCCCCGCCCGTGAGCAGCAACAGCACGGCAGCCCCGTACCGCCTCACAGCAACCACCACCCGACGACGACACTGCTGGCGACCGCGACCACCCACGTCGCCGAGGAGAACCGGACGGCGAAGGACCGGCCGAAGGTGCCCGCCTGGAGGGCGAACAGCTTCAGGTCGACCATCGGGCCGACCACCATGAAGGCGAGCCGGGCCGTGGGCGAGAAGCCGCTGAGCGAGGCCGCCACGAAGGCGTCCGCCTCGCTGCACACGCACAGCACCACCGCCAGTACGGCGAGCAGCAGTACGGACAGCCAGGGCGAGCCGGTGAACACGTCGAGCACGGATCTCGGTACGACGATGTTGAAGGTCGCCGCCGCGCCCGCGCCCAGCACCAGGAAGCCGCCCGCGTGCAGGAAGTCGTGCTGGAGTCCGGGCAGGAAGCCCCGCCAGCCGGAGTCCGCCGACCCGCCGGCCGAGGTCGGCTTCCGCAGCCATTCGTCGCGCCCGAAGCGCGCCCACAGCCAGCCCATGATCACCGACGTGGCGAGGGAGGCGACGAGCCGTCCGAGCACCATGTCCGGCTGGCCGGGGAAGGCGATGGAGGTCGCCACGAGCACCACGGGATTGATGGCCGGGGCGGAGAGCAGAAAGGCGAGTGCCGCGGCCGGAGCCACGCCCCTCCGCATCAGACTCCCCGCGACCGGCACGGACGCGCACTCGCACCCCGGGAGTACGACCCCGGCGGCGCCCGCGATGGGCACGGCGAGCGCCTGGTTGCGCGGGAGCAGCCGGGTGAACACCTTCTCCGGTACGAAGGCCGCGATCGCCGCCGACACCACCGTGCCGAGCAGCAGGAAGGGCACCGCCTGGACGACGACCGCCGTGAACACCGTCCACCAGGCGGCCACGGCGGGTGTGTACAGGTCGAGGGCGAGGGTCGGTCCGAGGACGGAGGCGACGGTCGCGATGACGATCAGCGCGAGCCCGGCGACGACGGCGTACGCGAGCGCGCGGACGGCGAACCGCAGCCCGTCGACCACACGGGTCCCGCCGCCGTACTGGCCGTACCCGCCGCCGTGCTCGCTGTCCACGCGCTCGTACCGTCCCGGTGAAATGTGCAGAGGTCCGGCCGCAGGCTAACCCCCGGGACTGTGCGCCACCCAGTCTTCGTCAAAGAGGAGGCTGTGCGGGCGCGGGCCCGAGGGTGGTCGTCCCGGGGGCCGTACGGTGGCCCAGTCCCGTCCGATAGGCGTCGAGCGCGGCCTCGACGCGCCCCGTGCGGCGCAGCAGATCGCCGAGCAGCCGGCACAGGTCGGCGAGGTCACCGGCGGCGCCCGCCCGCTCCAGCACGCTCAGGGCGCGGACGTAGTGCTCCTCCGCCTTCTCGGTGTCCCGGGCGTCCTCGGCGATGATGCCGAGGAGCCGGTGGGCGGCGGCGGAGTGCATGGCGCCGCGCTCCGACGAGAAGTCCCCGAGTACGTCGTGCAGCAGCGCCGCCGCCTCGTCGGACTTGCCGCGCCGGTGGAGTACGTCGGCCAGCTCGACCGCGACCTGGCTGCTGTAGAGGGCGGCGCGCTTGGCGGAGAGCATGGCCTGCGCCTCCCGCAACTCGCTCTCCGCGCGGGCGAGTTCGCCCTGCTGGGCGTACAAATACCCACGCATCCAGTGGCAGTTGGCCAGCTCGGTACGGATCTGGAGCTGCCGGTACAGCTCGGAGGCCTTCGCGAGCGAGGCGTCGGCCTCCGCGTACCGCCCCTCGGCGAGCATCGTCCGGGCGACCTGCCGGTGCATACGGGCGATCAGCGCCGGGTCGCTCACCTGCGGGGCGAGCGCGAGGGCGAGTTCGGCGGCCTGGGCGGCCCGGGCATGGGCGCCCATGTCCATGTAGGGGGCGATGGAGCTGGCGTAGAGCGGCAGCAACGCATCCGGGTCGTGCAGCCCACTTCGATTCAACTCATCGATGGTGGACTCAAGAAGGTATACGGAATAACGGAGTTCACCGGCGAGATAGTGGGCGACGGCCCGCCCTCGCAAGGCAGGCACCCTCCCGGTGAGCGGCCCATCGGCCAGACACCGCTCGGCCAGCTCGAAGTACTCCTGGGCGGCGGCGAGATCACCGGTCTCCACCCCGCACTCGCCGAGCCCGAGCAGCGCGGCGGCCTCCTCGGGAAGCAGCCCGAGCCGCACGGCCTCCTCCCTCAGCTCCCCGTACTGCTTGGCCGCCGCCTCGGTCTCGCCGGTGGCGAGGGTGCGCTGGGCGTCGGTCAGCCGGAGCCGAACATCCGTGGCCAGATGGGCCGGACGCCCGGTCACCAGCTCCTCGTACGCCACCCCGAGCCGCTCGGCGATGTGCCGCAGCGCCTCGTCGGAGGCCCGCACGCGTCCCGCCTCCAGCGTGGAGATGTACGCGGGGGTGTAGGCGGGCTCCGCCAACTGCCTCTGCGTCAGCCCCTGCTCGATACGCAGCCGCTGCACCCTGCGCCCGATGACTTCCGGGTCGTCGCGCTCCGCCATCGCCCAACTCCCCTGCGCCTACTTGCCGTTGAGGTCCGTCAAGCTCTACGTTAAGCCACAGATTAAACGCGCTTAATACAGCGCTGTTATCGCTGGTTACCGCTGTCATCGCTGTTGTTGCGAGGTTGCCGTGCTCTCACACACCAGAGCGATCTGCGCGGCGATCGTCGCCGCCGCCACACTCATCATCGCAGCGAACGCGGGCCCGGCACGGGCGGCGGAGCCGCGTGAGCCGGCTGTGGGCGCTCCTTGGAGCGCTGCCTCGCCAGCGGAATCATCACCATGACGGCGGTACGTAGTACCAGACTGAGTGTCCTGGCCGGACAATCTGCGCCCGGCAGTCCTCGGTCAGTGCGTGGTTCGGCTCAAGGAACTGCTCGCAGTCGGTGAGCAACGCCGCAAACTGCTCGGCCGCGTCGTCAGGTCGACCCGACCGAGCAGTCCAGAGAGCTTGCTGATGCCTCCCGGCGAGGGTGAGCACGTGGCCGTGCCCCAGTACGCACGCGCTGTCCGAGGTGACGGCGACGGAGAGTTCCAGCGCCGCATCCCACTGTTGGGTCTCGCCGGTCCGTCCGGACAGTTGAAGGCGGCCGGCCAAGGTCCACGGGTGGTCATCACCGTAAATGGCAGCCCGGCCTTCGACGACACTGGCGAGAAGGCGCAGCCCGAGTGCGGTATCGCCAACTTTCGCCACCGCGGCGGCACGGTTCCAGCGAGTGTCGTTCGCGAGTCTGTTGTGGGCTCCCAGCAGCCTGTGCGCATCGCGGTCCAGCTCGCCCCAGAGCCGAGCGGCCTCAGCCGCCCGGCTGTTGTCCGACGTCCATGCCGCGACCTCGAACCGGCAGCCCAGGGTCATGCTGTGGTCGGGTCCGAGCAACCGCGAGGAGAGCTGCTGCGCTTCGAGTGCCAATCTCAGTGCCTCGGCCGTCCGGCCGGTGTGGCCGGTCCATCGAGCGACGCTCAGCGCGGCGCGGAGAGTATCTCTGTGCTCATCCCCATACCTGCTCCGGCACTCCATATGGATGGCTCTCGTCAGGGCGAGGGCCTCCTCCTCGTTGCCGGCCCCTCCGGTCCACCAAGACAGCTCCCACCGGAGTGACAAGGGGACCTCAGGGTCGGCATCGGACGGGACGGACTGCAAAGCTGTGCGCAGGATTCGGCACGCCTCCGCCATCTGCCTCGCCTGGCCCAGAACTGCGGCGAGTCCGATCGCGGCAGTGATCACGCCTGCGTCGAGCGCCCTTTGAAAAGCGTCTTGGGCAGCCGCGTGTCTCGCGTGGTTGATCGCCTCCCAGCCGATGGCCTCACATGTGTCCGGATCGGCCTCTGCGATCAGCCGCGCCCAGGTGTCCTCCCGAATGGGGATCTCCTGAGAGGCGGCGCCGACCGCGTCCGGCAGATAGTCGAACACGTAGTGGGAGTCCCCGGACCCATCCGTGGGGATGAGCAGACTGCTGGTGGCGTACAGCGGGGTGGTCGCCCACGTCACCGCCTCTTCCCAGCTTTCCGGCCGCAGTGCGGGCCCGCCGCGCGCCGCGAGATGCCGTTCGTGGAGGTCGCGCAGGAGTGCCATGGGGAGCGGCTGGGTCCACCCCGCGCGACGTGCTTCGACCGCCGCGGCGACGAGCGCGGCTCCGCGTGCGTGCCGTCCTTCCGGAGCCCACGCGTCTTGCCAGGCCGTCAGCAGCTGAGGACCTGCGGTGAGGAACTCCGCGATGCCGTATCGCCCGGAGCTGCCGATCGCCTGAGCGATGCGTCCGTCCCGCCTGAGCCCGCGTGCTCGTTCCACCTCACCGGCCGTCCACTTCCGATCGAGTCGGATTTCATGCGCCAGCAAGAGGACGTCTCTTCCGGACCGTTGATCGAAGTGGCCGGTTGATTCCGTCGCCATGTCCTGCATACCGCTGTACCGTGCTCGTTCCTGCGCTCTGATCGTTCCGAGAACGACGATCTGGCGCCCTGTTCCCGGCCGTGTCATCTTTCGCAGAGCATGCGGGGTCAGGCCGTCGGCCCCGAGATACCGCTCGATGTCGTCGAGCCAGACAACGGAACTGCGCTCTCCCTGGATCGCGGCGGTCGCGGCCCGCAGCGACGTCCGATCGGCGGGATCGGGCGCGATGAACGCGTACTGGGGAAGTACCGCTTGCGCGGCTTCGAAAGCCGCTCGTGACTTGCCTGCGGTCGACTCTCCGACGATCAGTACGAAGTCGTGCGTGCGGAGCGCGACCTCGATCTCGTCACTCCGGTCCCGGCGTACGAACGGAGTGACCCTTGCAGCGTTCGTACGGGAGTCCCCGCCAGGAGCCACGGGGTGAACGCCGATCGCGATCAAGTCATCGACGTCACGGGTCCTCGGCACCCGGCCACGCCGGTCGCGCAGCAGCTTCTCTCTCATCTCCAGGGCATGTTGTGCGCCCTCGTCGACGAGTTGCCTGCCGCGTTGCGACAACACCGCACCGACCGCCGCCCCCAGAGCGATCAGCGCCGCTCCCACCCAGTCCGGGAGCAGGCGGGCCGCCCAGGACACCGCCGACACACCGACGGCAACCATGACAAGCAGCCACCAGCCGGCGCGGCTGGCCCCCCATCTGCGCATGAGACCAATGAGAGCATCCGCCGGAGGCGCAACTCCATAACTGGGTTGATTGGTCCGCTGATTGAAGGCGGCGAGCGGAGCGGCAACGGCACCGCGCCCGCACTCAGAACTCCGCCGTGTCCAGCTCGAACCCCAGGGGCGCGGGCAAGGGCACGGTCAAGCCCAGCTTGTGCTTCAGACTCTTGGCGTAGTCGTCGCCCGAGGGCTCGGAGTACACCAGGACCTCGCCCTCCTCCCGATCGATCAGCAGGTAGACGGGGATACCGGCACGGGCGTACCCAAGGATCTTCTTGTCACGGTCACGCGCGGCGGTCGAGGTCGAGGTGACCTCGGCGACGAGGAGGACGGCAGAGGGGTCCTGCCATACGTCCTCGTTGTCGAAGCTGCTCTTGGGAGCGACGGTCAGGTCCGGGAGGACACGGCCACCGCCAGCGACTTCGGGGATCTTCAGGCCAATGCCCGTGTACGTACGCAGAGACGGGTCGACCCGGCGGTCGATGACCTGCCCGGTGAGCTCCGACACGATCTCCGCGTGCACCCCTTTGTCGGGCGGCGACACGCAGATCTCCCCCTCGACCAGTTCCACGCGCCAGCCCTCTGGGGCCGCCGCGCTGAACAGCTCGAAGGCCTGCGCGATGCCCGGCTCCGCCGTCACCATGGCACAGGTCTCCTTCGCCCTCGTTCAGCGCGACTGTCCCAGAGTTGAGCGATGGGTCGGATACGGAATTCGGAACCGTCACTCGGACGAGCGCGCACCCGTCAGCGGGCTCTTCCCTCCGCTCGCCCCGAAGTAGATCGTCCCCGCGACCAGCACCCCGATGAACCAGGAGTACGGGCCGAGTGCCGCCCCGTAGCCGGACGGGCCGTACGTCGGGAGGATGCTGGAGAAGATCGCGCCCACTGCCGCCGCCGCGAAGGCGCGTATGTTCCAGCCGCCCTGGAAGCGGAACTCGCCGTCCTCCTTGTAGAGGTCGGGGACGTTCAGCTGGGCCTTGCGGAGGAGGTAGTAGTCGACGACGACCACGCCGAAGATCGGGCCCATCGTCGAGCCGATGGCGTTGACGAAGCTCGGGGCGTTGTCCCAGGGGTGGAGGGGGTAGAGGAGCAGGGCGATCACTGCTGCTATCAGGCCGCCTCGCTTGAAACTGATGTGCTTCGGCGCCACGTTCGCGAAGTCGAAGGCCGGGCTCACGAAGTTGGCGACGACGTTGATACCGAGCGTTGCCACCGCGAAGGTCAGGGCGGCCAGGAGGACCAGGAACGCGCTGTCGAACTTCGCGGAGATCGCGGCCGGTTCGAGGATGACCTCGCCGTACACCTTGCTGGCGGAGGCCGTTGTCAGCGCCGCTACGAGGGAGAACAGGATCAGGTTGACCGGCAGGCCCCAGACGTTGCCCTTCTTGAGGGTCTTCTCGTCCGGCGTGAAGCGGGCGAAGTCGCCGAAGTTCAGGAACAGCGCGGCGAAGTACGTCACCCAGGTCGCCGCGATGGCCGCGATCGCGGCGAACGAACCCGGCGTCACGTCCAGGCCCGTCGCGTTCTTCGCCAGCGCGGCCAGGTCCTTGGCCGGCATGTCCACCGAGAAGGAGAGGGTTCCGGCTTTGACGGACAGTGCGACGGCCAGGACCAGCATCATCAGCCAGACCGCCGGGCCCGCGAAGTCCTGGAACCGGCGGACCGTCTCCATCCCCTTGCTGATGATCAGCAACTGGGCTGCCCAGACCGCCAGGTAGCAGATCACCTCCAGGCCGCTGTGGTCGAACAGGCGGGTCGTCTCGTGCAGGTCCTTCGGGCCGTCGTAGCGGATCAGGAAGGCCACGATCGCGCCCGCCGCCGCGCTGGTCTGGGCGCCGTACCAGAAGGTGGCGACCACGGCCCGGACGAGCGCGGGCACGTTGGCGCCGAAGGTGCCGAACGAAGCGCGGGCCAGGACGGGGTACGGGACGCCCGTCCTCACGCCCGCCTTTCCGATCAGCGTCATCAGGTAGTAGATGACCAGCGATCCGACACCGATGCCGATCAGGAACTTGAAGGTGTTACCGGCGACCAGGAACAGGCTCGCGGCGAGGAAGTACCCGTACAGACTGTGGACGTCCGAGGTCCACACGTTGAAGATGCTGAACGCGCCCCACTTGCGCTCGGTGGCCGGGGCGAGGTCCTCGTTGTAGAGCCGGGGGGAGTAGCCCTCCGGGAGCGGCGTCGCGATCGGCGCGGACTTGGTGTCCGTGCCCTCCGCGTCTCTGTCCGTGTCCGTCATCGCGTTCTCTTCCTGCGCGGGTCGCCACGATGGCGCCGGATGGCGTAAAGAGAACGTGCAGGGTGTTTCTCCCAAATGCCGCAGACGTAACCGACCCGTCAACGGAAGTTCTTTTCCGCTGAACGAAACGGGGTCGTATCGATCGACGCCCGGTCGTCGTACCCTGCTACATCGCCACGGGGACGCGATCAGGAAAAGGTTGGGCCAGGAACGCCATGGCTGAAGACGAAGACGACGACGAGGAGCGGCGGGACATGAAGTGGCCAAGGGCGCGCACGAGTTGGCACGAGGTCCCGCTCGCGTTCGTGGCCTTCATGCTTCTCGGCAGCGCGGTTCTGAGGTTCGTGTTCGCGTTGATCGCGCTCTGCTTCGGGTTCTCCGTCGAGAAGCCGGCGGATGCCCTGCTCGACCTGGTCGGGGGCGTGCTCTTCTCCTGCGGGCTGCTTTGGATCTTCGCCCGCTTCCGGTCGAGGGGGCGGGAAAAAAGCAAAGGCAAGGAGTTCTGAACCCCTTGCCATACTCAAGGTATAGCGCACAGGGGGGCTTGCGGCAAGGCCCCCGTTGTCCCGCAGAATCTCCGGTCTAAGCCGTGGAACTGCGGAAACGGGGAGTCTCGAAGTGCGTGTATTGCTGTCCACCTATGGGTCTCGCGGGGATGTCCAGCCGATGGCCGCGCTCGCCGTCGCGCTGCGCGCGCTCGGTGCCGAGGTTCGGGTGTGTGCGCCCTCCGACGAGGAGTTCGCGAAGTTGCTGGCCGGGGTCGGGGTGGAGTTCGTGCCGGCCGCCGATCCCGTGCGTGCCGTGGTGACCGGGGCGGCTCCCATGGCGCCGGAGGGCCTGCCCCAGCGCGCCGCCGCGTTGACCGTCGCACAGTACGAGGCGGTACTCGCGGGGGCTGAGGGGTGCGACGCCGTCGTGGCCACCGGGCTCGTTCCGGCGGTGGCCGCCGCCCGGTCCGTGGCCGAGAAGCTCGGCGTTCCCTTCTCGTACGTGGCCTACTTTCCGACCATGCTGCCGTCCCTCCACCACAGGCCGCACGCGCTGCCCGGGCGGCCCTTCCCGGCCGACGAGACCGACAACCGGGTGCTCTGGGAGATCAACTCCGAGAACTTCGGCCTTCTGTACGGGCCGGGTATCAACTCCCATCGGCGGGCGGTCGGGCAGGCCGTCGTCGACGACATCGTCCGGCATGTCTTCACCGGGCGGCCGTTGCTCGCCGCCGATCCGGTGCTCGCCCCTTGGCCACAGCAGCAAAAGGGGCCCTCCGACCTCGACGTCGTGCAGACCGGTGCGTGGCTTCTTCCCGACGAACGGCCCCTGTCCGACGACCTGTTGGCGTTCCTCGATGGTGGTGAACCGCCCGTGTACGTCGGGTTCGGCAGCATGCCCATGCGGGGTGCGAGCGATGTCGGCCGCGTCGCCGTCGAGGCCGTGCGTGCGCAGGGGCGGCGTGTGCTCGTGGGGCGCGGGTGGGCCGACCTCGGGCTCATCGACGAGCAGGACGACTGTTTCGTCGTCGGCGATGTCAACCACCAAGCCCTGTTCCCCCGTACGGCCGCCGTCGTGCACCACGGTGGCGCCGGTACGACGACCACGGCCGCGCGGGCCGGTGCGCCCCAGGTGATCGTGCCGCAGCTCGTCGACCAGCCCTACTGGGGCGCCCGGATCGCCGAGTTGGGCATCGGGGCCGTGCACGACGGTCCCACGCCGACCTTCGAGTCCCTGTCCGCCGCGCTCCGCATCGCCCTCGACCCCGAGACCCGTACGCGGGCCACCGCCCTCGCCCCCACCGTCCGTACCGACGGCGCGGCCGTCGCCGCGAAGCTGCTGCTCGACTCGGATCGGAGCTGATCCAGTGACACCTCTGACCGCCGCCACCAGTGCTTTCGACCTTCCCGAGCGTCTCTCCGCCAAAGCCGACCCGAAGCTGATCTCCCGCGACGAGCGGCACTTCGCCGCCGTCGCGGAGTGTCTGGCGCAGACGATCGCCGAGCTTTCCGATCGGCTCGACATCGTGCGTCGGGCGCCCGGCGGCACCGGGCGCGAGGCCATGGACCGGGACACCGAGATCCATCAACTCACCAGTCGGCTGCGCGCGTTGCGCCGCTTCGGGCTCGACCTCTGCCTCGGCAACATGGTCAGTGCGGACGATCCCGAGCAGCCCCTGTACGTCGGACGGCTCGGCCTCACCGACAGCAGCGGGCGTCGGCTGCTGCTCGACTGGCGTTCGCCCGCCGCCGAGCCGTTCTTCGGGGCCACCCATGGCAACCCGATGGGGCTGGCCAGCCGGCGCCGGTACCGCTGGACCGACGGCCGGATCAGCGACTACTGGGACGAGGTGTTCGCGGCGGGCGAGTTCGACGAGCACTCCGCCGCCCTCGACGACCAGTCCGCCTTCATCGCCAGTCTCGGCGGGAATCGTTCGCCGCGCATGCGTGATGTCCTCGGCACGATCCAGGCCGACCAGGACGCCATCATCCGCGCCGGGTCGCGCGGTGCGCTCGTCGTCGACGGTGGGCCGGGCACTGGTAAGACGGTCGTCGCGCTGCACCGGTCCGCCTATCTCCTCTACGCCGATCCCCGTCTCGGTCATCAGCGCCGTGGCGGCGGGGTTCTCTTCGTCGGTCCGCATCGGCCCTACCTCGCGTACGTCGCCGATGTCCTGCCCAGCCTCGGCGAGGAGGGCGTACAGACCTGCACGCTGCGGGATCTCGTCGACGAGGGGGCGTCGGCGGCGGTCGAGGCCGATCCGGACGTGGCCCGGCTGAAGTCGTCCGTGGAGTTGGTGAGGGCCATCGAGAAGGCGGTCACCTTCTACGAGGAGCCGCCGACCCGGGGACTCACGGTCTCGACCCCCTGGTCCGACATCCGGCTGACCGCCGGTGACTGGGCCGTCGCCTTCGAATCGGCGCCCGGTGTGCCCCACAACGAGGCCCGCGACCAGGTCTGGGAGGAACTCCTCACGATCCTCGCCGAGAAGCACGAGGAGGCCGACCCGGACAACGACCTCGGCGTCTCGCCCGCCCAGCTGCGCAAGTCCCTTGCGGGGGACGGTGAGTTGCTCGCCGCTTTCAATCGCGCGTGGCCACTCCTCGAAGCGAGCGATGTGGTCGGGGACCTGTGGTCGGTCCCCGCCTATCTGCGGATGTGCGCGCCCTGGCTCAGCCCCGATGACGTACGGACCCTCCAGCGCGCGGACGCCCACGCCTGGACGGTGTCCGACCTGCCGTACCTCGACGCGGCCCGGCAGCGGCTCGGCGACCCCGAGGCGGCCCGGCGCAAGCGGCGCCACGACACCGTCCTCGCCGCCCAGCGTGAGCGTATGGACCAGGTCGTCGACAACCTCATCGACGCGGCGTCCGCCTCCGGCGCCGACGGGGACGAGGGGGTCGGCCTGGTGCGGATGTTGCGCGGCCAGGATGCCAAGGTCAGCCTCGTCGACGAGTCCGAACTGCTCACCGCCGACCCGGACCTGCTCGCCGGTCCGTTCGCGCACATCGTCGTGGACGAGGCGCAGGAACTGACCGACGCGGAGTGGCAGATGCTGCTTCTGCGGTGCCCGTCGCGGAGTTTCACGATCGTCGGGGACCGCGCGCAGGCCCGGCACGGGTTCAGGGAGTCGTGGGAGGAGCGGCTCGAACGGGTTGGTCTTGACCGCGTCACGATGGCCTCGCTCAGCATCAACTACCGGACGCCTGAAGAGATCATGGCGGAGGCCGAGCCTGTCATCCGGGCCGCCCTCCCCGACGCCAATGTGCCTACGTCCATCCGTAGCGGCGGGGTTCCTGTCGTCCACGGTTCGGTGTCCGACCTGGACGGGGTCCTCGACACCTGGCTCGACTCACACGCGGACGGCATCGCGTGCGTCATCGGTGACCCCGGGTACGAAGCGACGTCCCGGGTGCGGTCACTCACCCCGGAGCTGTCCAAGGGGCTCGAATTCGACCTCGTGGTCGTCATCGACCCGGAGTCGTTCGGCGAGGGGATCGAGGGAGCGGTGGATCGCTACGTCGCGATGACTCGGGCGACGCAGCAACTCGTCGTCCTCAGCAGCACCCATTGACGAACGCGGCGAAGGCCTCCGGCGTGAGCGTGAGAGCGCCCAGGTCGGGGGCCTTTGAGTCGCGGATCGCGATGTGGGGGGTCAGGGGAGTACGGGGGGCTATTGCGGCTACTTCGACGCAGTCGCCGCCGGTGTCGCCGCTGTATGACGACTTACGCCAACGCGCTGCCGACAGGTCCTGGCTGGTGCCCATAACGCTCCTCCATCACACGAGCGATCAGCTCGGCCGAAGCCTCCACGGAGAGGGCGGCGGCCTTCAAATGATCGTAACGGAGGAAGCCTTCCCTCAGCGTGTCCGGGTTGGCAGTCATGTGCCCCTGTACGAAGTCCTCGGTGTAGACGATGTCGGGGTCGTCGTCAAAGCGCAGGAGGTTGAACGAGCCCATCAATCCGGGGTGTTGACCAGCCTCGAAGGGAAGCACCTGCACCTGGGTCCAGCCGTCCGCAGGCAGTTCCAACAGGCGCGCGAGTTGGTTGTGCATGATCTCGCGACTGCCGATCTGCCGGTGCAGCACCGCCTCGTCCAACACCACCCACGCTACCGGCGGTTGCTCCCGCGCCAGGACCCGTTGCCGCTCCATCCGAGCGGCCACCCTCGCGTCGAGGTCCGCCTCGTTCCGTACGCCGAGCACCGCCCGCGCGTACTCCGGGGTCTGTAGAAGGCCGTACACCAACTGAGCCTGGTACGTGGAGATGAATGTGGCCCTCGCCTCCATCTCCGCGTACGCCTGGAACCAGTGCGGGAGTTGGCTCCGTAGAACCAGCCCCACCAAGCGCCCGAACTCCCCGTCCGTCCCCAGCGCCACATCCACGCGCTCCGCGAACTCCCTGGTCGGAACCTTCCTCGCCGTCTCGATCTGGCCCACCAGCGACCCCGTACAGAAGATGCACGCACCCAACTGCCCCTGGTTCAGGCCCGCTTCCTCTCTCTTCCTCCTCAGCTCGAAGCCGAAGTAGTCCAGTGGAGAGGCACTCGGGTCGAGTTCGCGGATGTTGGGCACAGCGGGCCACCCCCAAGCAGACGCTTCGCGTCGTTGGATTCACGACGTAGCCCAGCGTAACCACGACACTCCACTCTGGTGACGTGAATGACGAAAGCCCACTTGGCCCGAGGTACGGCATGAACTTCACCCTCGGTGACCACTCGGCCCGGCACCTGCGGTGCATCCTGCGGGCGTACCTCAACACCTGGGGCATGTCCGACCTCGCCGACTCCGCCACGCTCGCCCTGACCGAGCTGGTCGCCAACGTCGTACGGCATGTTCCCGACCGGCGTGCCACCGTACTGATGATCCGGCGGACCAACGGAGTCCTCGTCGAGGTCACCGACACGGAGCCGCGCGGCCCGGAGTTTTCCACAGCTGTGGACGAAGAACGCGGACGCGGACTCCTGATCGTCGAGGCCGTCACCGACCGCTGGGGCTGGTACAGCCTGCCCTCACATCCCACACGTACCGGGAAGACCGTCTGGTTCGAGTGCGAGAGCAAGGAGCCGGTGTGATGGAAACCATGACATATCCCTCTCCTCCGGCCCCCTCCTCCCGCATACCGTGGAGCGATGTCCCCCTTGGCCAGGATCAGCAGCGCGTTCGCGCCCCGTTTCGCGGAGTTCGCGTTCGAGCCCGCCTTCACGGCCGCCGTGGACCAGCACGTCGCGGAGATACGGGAGCGACTGCAAGCCAACCACCCCGGGCTCGTCCCCCGGCAACCGCACCGCGAGGACCTCGCCGACTACGCCCTCGGGTTCCTTGACGCCCTCGACGAACTCGACTGGCGTGAACCCGTCGGGCACGACTACGCGGTGTGCCGCCTGACCGCCATCAGCTGGCTGGTCCAGCGGCACGACCTCCTCGCCGCGCCCGCCGACTGAGGCGGCTCCCCCGTCAGCCGGCCGTCGTGGTCTCGATGGCGCTGACGTGGTCGTACCGCTCCAGCAGCACGAAGAGCTTGATGTTCTGGGTCGTCTGACCGCTGCCGAACGTCAAGGTGACGATGACCTCGCGGCCCATACCCACGGGGCCGTTGTCGGTCACCTTCCAGCGCACCGGGACGTTCTGGGCCCGCAGGACGCCGTCCGCCCCGTTCTTCTTCTCCCAGGCCGCCAGCCGCTTGGCGAAGTCGGACGTCAGGTAGTGCTTGCGGAGCGCGGCGGCCAGCGCGGAGTCCGGGTCCGTGTAGTCGCGCTTCGCGTCGACGTACGCGCCGTAGAAGTCCGCGACCCGGGTCACCGCCTGGCCGGGCGTACCACTGACCGGCTGCTGTACGGCGGCGGCGGACACCTTCACAGGGCCCTGGACGGACGCCTGCGCCTGCATCTGTGTCGACACACCGAGTCCGACGGCCAGGGCGAGGCCGGCGGCGACGGCGACGGCCGCGCGGCGGACCGGACGACGGTGTGCGGGGGACTTGCTGTTCATGTACGTCTGCCTTCTCTGATCAGGTGGAACTGCTCGTTGTCGGTGCGACACCAAGAGCATCCGCAGGCATCGGAGCCCGGCACAACGGCCGCCGGAGGTGGAACCATCCCGGCCCGTCTGACGTGCAGGGACATGGGTGCCTGGGATACGGGATCGCGGGCCGACGACAGGGGAGGAGCACGGTGTCGACTCCGGACGAGGTGCAGGAGCTCGCGGCGCTCCTGCGCCGGCTGAAGGACCGCACGGACCGGAGCTACGGCTCCCTGGCCCGCCGCGTCCACATGAACACCTCCACGCTGCACCGCTACTGCGCGGGCGAGGCGGTGCCCCAGGACTTCGCGCCCGTGGAGCGGCTCGCGGCCTTCTGCGGGGCGACCCCGGAGGAACGGCTCGAACTCCACCGCCTGTGGCTGTCGGCGGTGGCGGCTCGGCAACGGGTGCCTATGGCCGATTCGGCGGAGGAGGGGGTGGCGGGGGCGGGTGCGGCGGTTCCGGTTTCGGCGTCGGAACCGGAACCCGCACCCGCACCGGACACAGGCACCCCCGCCCCCACTCCCCACCCCTGGTACCGCCGCCGACGGTTCCTGACACCCCTCGCTGTCGCCTGCGCCCTGCTCGCCACCCTGAGCAGTACGTCCGTCCTGTCGGACGACCACTCCTCACCCGGCCCCCGGCAGCAAGGCGCCCCCGCCCCCGCCCCGGCCGCGACGCCGACCACCGACCTGCCCCCACCCCTCGCCTGGAGCACCGACTCCCTGGTCTGGGACAAGGGCTGCGGCCACGACTACCTCATCGACAAGCCGCCCGCGCAAGTGCCTCCGCCGCCGGTGGAACAGGACGCCGGGGCATGGGCGGCGGCTCAGGGCGCGGTGCACGGGCGGCGGACGAGAGTCCAGATCTCGGTGCAGGGGCGGTCGTCCACGGCCGTGGTCCTGGAGGCGCTCCACGTCCGCGTCGTCAGCCGTGGCAACCCTGCCGCCGGGAACGCGTACTCCATGGACCAGGGCTGCGGCAGCGACCTCACGCCCCGCAGCTTCACCGTGAACCTGGATGTCGACCGCCCCGTCGCCCACCCGAAGGACGGCACCGACAGGGAACGGACCGTCCCGGCCGTGCGGTTCCCGTACCGCGTGTCCGCCGAGGACCCGGAGGTGCTGCTGGTCGACGCGACGACACAGACGTACGACGCCCGCTGGTACCTCGAACTCGACTGGTCCTCCCAGGGCCGCACCGGCACGATCCGCGTCGACGACCACGGCCGCCCGTTCCACACCACGAGCATCGAGGGAATGCCGCACTTCTGGTACGGCACGAACGACGCGGGCGAGCGGGCCTGGATCCCCTACGACATACGGGTGAGGTAGAGAAGCAGCCCATCTTGGTCTAGACCTTGACGTGTCCCGTTCATGGGAGCAGCCTGAGAGCGCTCTCAAGCAACTGCGACAGCAACCGCAGCACGCGACACGAGGAGGACGAACGTGTTTGCCACTCGGAAGGTGCTGGTGCCCCTGGTCGCCGCGGCGGCCGTCGCCACGGGACTCACGGCCGCCGGGCCCGTGACCCGCGCCGAGGCCGCCGTGCCCACGACCATCCCGCTCGACTTCAAGAACAACTCGGGGCGCGGCGACCAGATCTACGTCTACAACATCGGGACCCTGCTCTCGACCGGGCAGCAGGGCTGGGCCGACGCCAACGGGACGTTCCACGCCTGGCCCGTCGGCGGAAACCCGCCGACCCCCGCGCCCGACGCGTCGATCGCCGGACCGGCGAACGGGCAGACGATGACGCTCCGGATGCCGAAGTTCTCCGGGCGGGTCTACTTCTCCTACGGCCAGAAACTGGTCTTCAAGCTGACCACCGGCGGTCTCGTGCAGCCCGCCGTGCAGAATCCCTCCGACCCCAACGCGAACATCCTCTTCAACTGGACCGAGTACACGCTGAACGACGCCGGTCTGTGGCTCAACAGCACGCAGGTCGACATGTTCTCGGCGCCGTACGCGGTCGGCGTCAAGAACACGTCCGGGGCCGTCAAGAACACCGGGCATCTGAAGGCGGGCGGCTACGCCGGGGTCTTCAACGCCCTGCGGGCGCAGTCCGGCGGCTGGGCGGGCCTCGTCAGGACCCGGTCCGACGGGACGATCCTGCGCGCGCTCTCACCCGGGCACGGCATCGAGGCGGGCGCCCTCCCGAGCACCGTCATGGACAACTACATCAACCGGGTGTGGAGCAAGTACGCCGGCTCCACGCTGACGGTGACGCCGTTCGCGGACCAGCCCGGCACCAAGTACTACGGCAGGGTCTCCGGCAACGTCATGAACTTCACCAACAGCTCCGGCACGGTCGTCACCACCTTCCAGAAGCCGGACGCCGACAGCGTCTTCGGCTGCCACAAGCTCCTGGACGCCCCGAACGACCAGGTGCGCGGCCCGATCTCCCGCACCCTGTGCGCCGGCTACAACCGCTCGACCCTGCTGACCAACTCCAGCCAGCCCGACACGAGTTCGGCCGGCTTCTACCAGGACTCGGTGACCAACCACTACGCCCGGACGATCCACGACCGGATGGCCGACGGCAAGGCGTACGCCTTCGCCTTCGACGATGTCGGCGCCCACGAGTCGCTGGTCAACGACAGCAACCCGCAGACGGCGTACATCACGCTCGACCCGTTCAGCTGACGCGGACTCATGGCGGAGGCCGCGCCCGTCATCCGGGCCGACCTCCCCGACGCCAACGTCCCTACGTCCATCCGTAGCGGCGGGGTTCCTGTCGTCCACGCCGGCTGGTCCAGCGGCACGGCCTTCTCTGAACCCGTCAGGGCCGCCAGTACTGACCATCGGCTCGCACGAGCAGCTGCTCCTCCACCAGATACCGGCGCAGCGCGGCCACATCTGGATGGACCTCACGCAGGACTTCGTTGACCTCGGCTTCCGGGTAACGCCGTTGTAGTGCGAAGAGCGGTACCAGCCCTTCCAGGAACACCCTGCGCTTGCTCTGCTTCGCGGGGATCGAGGCCTGCGGCCGTGGTCGCGGACGGCGAGGTGCCGCATGCCGCCAGAGATCGTTGACGGTGGACCAGAGCCGCTCGGTGTTCGCGACCAGTCCCGCCTGTTCCAGCGCCGCGAGGGACTTCGCGCAGCGCGCGGGAGCCATCCCCAGACGCTCGGCGATGCCCTGAGTGGTGTCGGCCCGGAGGACGACGGCGCTGTAGACGGTGCGCCGGGTGTCATCGGCCAGTGCCGCGAGGATCCCGGCCGCGGCGTCCGCCGTGTCGTCGGCCGCCCGTTCGGGGACCGGGCCCAGCCGGGGAGCCTCGGCGGAGTCCCTCTCGCCCAGGGCCTTGAGTTCCTCGGGGAACGGGACGCCCCGGTCACGCTCCCCCGTACCGTGCTTGCGCAACAGCAGCAGGCCCGTCTGACGGTGCTTGTGGGGTTCGCCCAGGGCGAGCACGTCGAATTCGCCGGCCGGCACGGCGGCCTGGCGGCGCAGCTCCTGCAACAGCGGTGTGGGGACCACCCGGCACGCCGCCCGGCCGCGGCCCTGTCCGGGGTGCGTCTCGACCGTCGTGGCCAGATACGGCTCGTGCAGCACGACCGTGCCGCCGGGCGCCACGCGCGGCCAGAGCGACGTGAGGAATCCCGCGTCGTCGGCCTGTGTGCCGGCGTCGAGCCACACCAGGTCCAGCGGCCCCCATGCGTCGAGTTCATGGGCTGTCAGATCGAAGAAGTCCCGCTCGATGAAGGTCAGCATGTCGTCGAGGCCCAGCGAACAGGCTGCCTCCCGCACCTGGTGCGCGGACGTGCCCGGCACGGAGAGGTCGTCGACGACAAGGAGCCTCGGCGCGTAGTCGTCGAGCACGGAACGCGGGTGCAGGACCGACGCGCGTTCGTCCGCCGCGACCTCTCCGCAGACGATCCGCCGGTCCTCGGCGGCGTCCGAACGGGCATCGCGCAACCCGAGGAGCAGGTGCAGCGTCGAGGAACCGGCCCCCACTTCGACCACGGTGCGCGGACGCGTCATCCTGGCCAGCACGCGCAGCGCGGGTCCGGCGTTCTCGGTTCCCATGCCGGGACGTGCGAGAGCGCTCAGCGCCTCGTCGGCCGGATCGTGCATCGATCGTCCTCTTTCTTCGGCTGTTCTCTCTTCGGCTGTTCTCTCTTCGGCTGTTCTCTCCTCAGCCGTCCTGCTGTCCTGTCGTCCCGGGTGTCAGGCCCGTACAGCACGGAGCATGCCGGCGGACAGCAGCCGGTCCGCCACCTCGTGCAGCTTCGCGGGAAGCCGGTCGAAGACGATCCCGTCCTCGTGCCCTGCCCACCGCCACAGCTGGAGAGCGGCCGCGCCGACCTTGAGGAAGTTACCCGTCGCGGTGTGGGCGAGGACGTGGACACCGGATTCCCGCTCCACTTCCCGCACCCACGCCTCCTGGACCAGTACGCGCGGACCCTCCGGCTCCTGCTGGGCCATGGGCAGTGTGTCGCCGCTCAGCAGGCCGCATCGCATCATGCCCACCAGCACATGGTCGACGGCTTCCGCTGGCTGCCCCCACTTCTGGCGGACGTCGGCCACCGAGGCTCCGCGCAGCAGGAGGTCACCGACCGTCTCGGGTACCTCGGCGAAGGCCGGCGGATCCGTCCCGAACAACACCGCGACGGGCCCTCCGTCCTGCAGGAACGGGACAGGCGTGTTCTGGAGCCGCACCCCGGACGGCAGGCTGAGCCTGATGCCGGGAGACAGACAGCGGGGCCAGGTGGCGCGGTCGACCGCACGGGGACCGGGCGGTGGGATCAGTCTGACCGCGCCGTCGTCGGGCTGCTCCGACCAGGCGAGTTCCCAGGCGAGCGGCAGCGAGGCGCCTGTCTGGGCGCAGAAACGGGGGATGACCGGATCGAGTTCCGTCCACCGGCCGCTCATGGAGTGCCTCCCCGCGCCGCCTGCCCGACGGCCACCGACACGTCCTCCGTCGGCCCCGGAGAGGGGGCCGTCGCGCGCGTACGGAACCAGCCGATCGAGCCGGCCAGGAAGGCGACCCCGCCCCCGGCGAGGATGCCCCAGCGGGCCCAGTCGGCAGCGACGAGCCCCGCCAGGGCGAAGCCGACAGCCACCGAACTCTGCAGCGTGGCTCCGTACGCCGCGCCGACACGGCCCCGCACGTCCGGTGGGCAGTCGGCCATGACATGCGTGCGGAGCGCCACGTTCTGTACGGCGTTGGCCATGCCGCCGCAGAGGAAGGCGGCCAGCATCAGCGGCACGACCGGGTAGGCGCCGGTCACCAGATAACTGAGGCCGATGATCGCCGCGGCTCCGACGGCGACGACGGCGGTGGGCCGGCGGCCGAGCCGGCCCCGCAGGGCGAACGGCCCCAGCACCAGACCCACGCTCCAGGTCGCCAGCAGCACGCCGTAGGCAGCGGTGCCCCCAGGGATCTCGTCCGCGAAGAAGGGCAGCAGCACGTTGACGACCGAGGTCGCCGCGACGGTGACTACGATCGTGGCGAGCACGGTCCGACGCTGTGTCCCCGCCCAGAGCAGAGCCAGGCCGACCCGCAGACCTCCTTGGGTCTTCCCCGGGGTCTGCGGTACGTCCGTGACCGCTTCGTCCGTTCCGGCAGCGGGGGCGGGGTCGTCAGGAACGTCGGCTGTCCGCGCATGCTCCCGGGCCGCCATGACCAGCCAACGGCTGATCACCGGTACGGCCAGCAGGGCGAAGGCGAAGGTACCCGCGTCGACCGCCAGTGCCAGCCCGGTACCACCGCGCGCCGTCAGCAGACCCACCAGCAGCGGGCCGACGATGTACCCGGCGTTCCGCACCGACTCCATGAGACCGTTCACCCGCAGCTGGGCGTCGGAGGCCGGGAACAGCCGCGGCACCAGTGCCATCACACAGGTCTGTGCGACGGCCCCCAGAGCACCCAACAGCAGCATCGTGGCGATGAGCAGCACCGCGCCGTCCGCGATCGCGGCGGCGGCCGCCGCGATCAGGCACTCCAGGGCCAGGGTCACGCCCAGGACCGCGTCCGCGCGAAAGCGGTCGACGATCCGTCCGATGGGGCCGCCCAGGGCGATGCCGGGAACCAGACCGGCGAGCATCTGGGCCGACACCACCGATGTCAGCCCCGTGCGGTCGGCACCTCGCAGAGCGAGGGCCACCAGGGCGACCTCGTCGCCCACCGTGCTTACCAGCAGGGCGGCGATCACCAGGAGTGTCGCCGCTCTGCCCTGCCGCAGGGATGTCACTGGAGCGGCTCCGTCTGATGTGCGGGGGTGGAAACGGCGGCCTCGACATCGATGGCCCGCCACGTGCGCAGCCTCAGCAGCACGGCATGGAGCAAGGGGACGGCCGCGCCGTCCGCCCGGCGCTCCCAGTCCGCGAGGTCGAGTGTGTCTCCTGCGGCCAGGGTGGTCATGGCTGCCTCGACCTGCGGGTGGTCGGCGACTTTCAGGGTGTGCCCCTGTGTGGCCACGGCGCGGCGGCCGTCGGTGAGCAGCCGCTGTCGCACCACGATGTCTCCGTGTGTCCGGACCCGGGCGTCGCGCGGTACGGGAGCGGGTGCTCCGGCCGGTCGGCCCACGCCCAGTCCGCCGGACGTCACCGAACGCATGTGGTGCTCCCAGACGACGTCTTCGATCTCGCCACCGGACAGCTCCGCCAGAGCCGTGAGCGTGGCCGCGGCGGCGGCCGGAATGCCGTCCGGGGCGTGTGTGCCGGGGCCGGCATTGTCGGCGCGTCGCCGTGCGAGCAGGCCGCCGACGGCATCGACGACGAGGGCGGCCGGATCGCTCTTGGTGAAGAAGGCGATGTTGACGTTGACGGCCACGGCGTCGGGGGATTCGCCCACATGCAGTTGTTCTGAGGGGAAGTAGGTCAGCGCTCCGGGCACGCCGACCAGCACATCGGCCAGGTCACGGGCCGACGCATAGTCGGCGGTGTGCTGCGGGACCTGTCCGGCGCGCTCCGGCGGCCAGGTGAGGAGGGTCTTGCGACCACGCAGGGTGAAACCGAAGTTCCCGGCGTGGTCGACGTGCACGCCGACGTTGGTGGAGGTGTAGCGGCCGATGAAGGTGTCGATGTCCACACGACCGGCGACGCGTGTTCCCGTGTACCGGTAGACGTCGTCGGACAGTCGCTTGGCCCGGTCCCACAGCGGCGCGTCGACCGCGTGCAGGCCGGACACGGCGACGCTCCACTCGTGATCGCGCATCCGCTCGTCGACCCGGGCGGTGTAGTCGTCCAGGGAACGGTCCTCGGGCAGCGGGAGGAAGGGCCGCGTATCGATCGGCTGCGTCCGGCCGTCCACCGTCACCACGACCCTCGGAAGTCCCGATCCCCTGGGACGGTTGGCCTTGTCCGCCGCCCGAACCAGGGCGCGAAGCAGCTCCTCGGCACCGACGTCCAGCCGCACGGGAGCAGCGGGAAGGGAGAGCGGCTGCTGCTCCCAGTGACGGGAGGCGAACTCCTTCCAGAAGCGGTCCGTTTCGGCCGCTTCCACAGTGACCGGGTGAGGCAAAGGGGAACTCCTGTACTCGGGCCGCGACGCGCGGCAGTTCGGCGGTGCACTCGGGCAGTCCGTCATCGGGCGGTCCGTCAGCGGACACGCTGCGCCGCTGCGGCCGGCAGGGGCGGCCCGAGAAGCTCGGGGTGGAGTGCGGCCACTGCGATCACATGATGCCTGGCCAGATCCTCCAGGAGCGGGCGCAGTTGCTGTTCCGGCAGCCGGGACCGGGCCGACAGTCCGGAAGCCGTCGCACCGTCGGCCGAAAGCAGCCAGAGGAGTCGGCCGGCGGCGGAGACCCTGACCCGGTTCCCCGTCTCCGGAGAGGTGAGCAGGCAACTGCCATCGGCTCGGCTGTCCGTCACTTCGTGGGGGTGAGCGGCGTACCAGAGCGGGCGACTCTGATCGGAGGCGTCGGCCGGTTCGAAGGTCACGGCCCCGTGGGCGGCGAGCCGCACCAGAGCAGTAGCGGCCGGTCCGGTCGAAGCGAAGTTCTCCCAGAGGTCGGCCACCGCGTGGAACCGCCCGTCGAGCAACGGATTCCACTCCTGCGGTACCGACAGCAGGGCATCGCCCGACGGCACGTGCAGCAGGATGCCCTGCCCGGTGGCCGACGGTCGGGCACGCACACCGTCCGCGAGCCGCACCATGGTCGCGGCAGCCACATCGGGGCGCGGGGCAGCAGGGGCGGTCACCCTTCGGGCCGGCAGCTCCGCCTCGGCCATCGCCCACAGGAACGACCACTCCTCCGCATCCCCGATCCAGGTCCCCCGGTGGAACGCGGCTCCCGCGACCCCACCCGGTCCGCCGGCGGTGAGCCGGACAGCATCCTCCTGAGTGAGACCCTCGGCGACCGTGTAGTCGAGGTCGAAGGCCAGGTCCTCGCCCTCGCCGGGCGGAATCAGCTCGACACCGAACAGATCGGGACGCTCACCGACCGGGGAGAGCACGTCCAGGATGAACGGCCCGTTGGCAGCCGTGGAGTACGGCACGCCGAACTCCTCCGTGGAGCGACGCAGTGTCTGCGCGGCGAACTCCTGGGTCCGCAGGGCCTCTTCCTCCGTCTCCCCGGGGAACCCGGTCATGCAGAAGAGGTGGACGGGCACCTTGTTCCCCAGGAGGGCCTGGAGCGACGGCTCGATGTCGGCGACTTTGGTGCCCTTGCGCATCAGGTCCAGCACGCGCTGGTTGTACGACTCGAGCCCGAGGTCGAGACGTCGGCACCCGGAGTCCCGCAAGGCCTTCGCCAGCTCTTCGTCAAGCCCCTTGCTGAACCTGGTCTCCCCGTACCAGGAGAGCCTGTGCCCGCCGTCGATCAGCTGCCGTGACACCCCGCGCAACGAGGTGAGCGTCATGATCTCGTCGACGAACATGAAGGTGTCGCTGCCGTGCTTGGCAGCGAGAGCGGCCATGTCGCGAACGACCTGGTCCGCGCGCCGGATACGGAACTTGTTGCTGGCGAACGGGATCGAGCAGAAGGCACAGTCCCAGGCACAGCTCCGCGAGGCCTGAAGCGGCAGGACGGGCCCGGGTGCGAAGTACCGGTCGAGCGGAAGACCGTCGAAGTCCGGCGTGGGCAGATCGGCCACGTCGACCATGGCTGCCGGGGTGCGCAGGAGCCCACCGCGGCCGTCGCGTTCCAGCAGCCCCGGGACGGCCCTGTCGTCGGCACCGGTGATCCGGTCGCACAGCGCGGGCAGAGCGTCCTCGCCTTCGTAGGACACGAACGAGTCCACGTACTCGAAGAAGGGATGCTCCTCCTGCCAGCGGCTCACCATGCGCGTCGTGAGGTTGCCGCCCATGACCACGTGAACGTCCGGCCGTCGGCGCTTGACGTGGCGGGCCACGGTGAGGGCCGCGATCAGCTGTGTGTCGGCGGACACCGAGATGCCGACCACCGCCAGGTCGGTGTCCTCCAGTTCAGGGATCGGACGATGTTCCAGCGCCCATCCGTAGACGTTACGGTCCGCCGACCTGGCTGCCTCCAGGACGGAATCCGAGCGCCGGTGAGAGAAGCAGGAGAAATTCCCCCGGAGGTCGAAATTCAAACCTGGAAATGAAGCCGAAACACAGGCGAGACCATTGCGGACGACCGTGGCCGCATTCGTAAAGGCAAACGGGTCCACCAGAATGTCCCGGGATTTGAGTGCGGCTCTGGCGCTGTCGATGCGCGCCACTGTGTCACCGAACACGGCGAGGGTCCCCTCATGCGCTCGCCGCTCATCGGGGGCCGTCTCGCCCAGGCGGCGCTCGGCCCGAGGAAGCAGCGCCCGCAGTCCTTCGGCGGAAAGCAGCCAGTCCGTCTGCTCAATGCTCAGATCGAGGGATGACACCTGCCAGCCGTGCCGGCGCATGACCGCGGCCAGCAGTGGTACCGCGAGGTGAGGCGCGTATACGTTCCAGATGGGCGGGTTGACGAGAAGTATTCGCGGCTGCCGCATATGAGCCCTCGTGAAGGTCCGATGCCGGATGGGGAGTCGGGTGTGGCCATCAGAACGCGGACGGGGTGTGCTTCAGCCGGTCAGGCCGAAGCGTGAATCCGTCGGTCAGCTGTTGCCGGGCTCCTGCAGAAGGGCGTACTTGCTGTTGAGGCGGTTCGGAGTGACAGCCTCGACGGAGAGGGCCTCGTCGGCCTCGGCGAGAGCAAGGAGGGCGTCGACGTCGAAGTCCTGCGCGGTCTCGTGATTGAGGTTCATGCGGATCTCCTGTTCCTGATGAATGGTGCCCTGTGAAATGGGTTGCCACGGCCGGCGCCCGACTCCCCGGCCGCCCAGCGCGAAAGCGAACGTATCCGCAACGATCAGGACTCCACAAGACGGCTTCGCTTCTACGTCCGACACTTTTCAGCCATTCCGGCTCAGAAGAACCTCAACATTTCCCCATTCATGAATACGGAAGACAATGGTCCAGTTCGCGGCCTCATCGAATATTCAGAGAAACCGCGGCAGGAGGACGAACGTGCTCGCCACAGGGAATGGACAGGGAAAGGACAGAGAACGGGAAACGGAACGGGAAACGGAAGCTGGCGTACATCACGCTCGACCCGTTCAGCTGACGCAGACCTTGCGGTACGCCACCTCCGGCACGTACGTCTCCCACTGCTCCCGGGAGAGATCGGCGCCGGCGCCCGCCCGGGCGCACACCTGGGTGGCCGCGCGGTCCGCGTCCACCGCGTACCGCTGGAGCGGGGCGTGTGCGCTTGCCGCGTACAGCGTGCCGCTGTCGGCGCCGAAGGCGAGGGAGTCGATCTGCTCGCCGGGTGTGGTGAGCGGGCCGCCCAGGGGCTGTTGGGTGGCGATGTCCCAGAGTTGGAGTGTGCCGGTGCTGCCGCCGACGGCCAGGGTGGCACCGTCGGGGCTGACCGCCAGCGCGCTGACCGACTCCGGTTCCTCGCCCAGGGGAGCCGGGAAGACGTTGCGCAGGATGCCCGTACGGTGGCTCAACTCGCCGTCCCACAGGGCGACTCGGCCGGTCTGGTCACCCGCCGCGAGGCGTGAACCGTCGGCGGCGAAGGCCAGGGCGCCGATCTGCTCGCCCTGGACCATCTCCTTGACGGTGGCCATGGCGGTGGCCTTGGTGCCCGTATTCGTCGCGGGCAGGCGGGCGGTGCGGTTGTCGCCGACGAGGAGGCGGCCGTCGGGGCTGATGGCCAGGTGGGTGCTGGTCAGGCCGGTGAGGGGGGTGGGCCGGGGACTCGTCCCGGTGGTCCACGCCTCGTTCGTCGGGTCGCCCAGGACCGGGAGGCGGGTCGTGTACAGGGTGTCGCCTCGCGGGCCCAGGGCCAGGGCTACCGCCGGGGCTGCGGACTTGGCGGTCGACAGGTCCAGGGTGGTTCGGGGGCGGGCGCGGGTGGTGTCCCAGAGCGTGAAGCGTTGTGGGGTCGCATTTCTGCCGGGGGCCGATACGCCGTACGCGAGTGCCTTGGCGTCGGGGCTGAACGCTATGAGGGCCGCCATGTGCTCCGGGATCACCGGGTCGGCGGGGTCGGTCGAGACCGGCTGGGGCGGGGGCGGGAGGGTGTGCAGGAGGTGGCCGTCGGAGGTGGCGCGGAGTTCGAAACGGTAGCGGTCGCCGACGAGTTCGGCGGTGGCGTACGTACGGGCGTCCGGGCTCATCCGTACCGTCGTCAGCGGGTGCGCGTGCCAGGAGTGGGTGACCGCCGGGCCCAGTTCCAGGCGGTGGACGGCGCCGCCTTCGAGGTACCGCAGGATGTTCCGGCGGGCGGGGTCCCAGGAAAGTCCGTACAGGTGCTGGTTGTTGAGGGGGTGCCGGAACACGGGGACCGCCGGGTCGGACAGCCGCCACACGCGGATCTCCTCGCCGTCGGCGGTCGCGAGGAAGGTGCCGTCCTTGGTGAACGCGGCCCGTTCCGCGCCCGGTTCGTCGATGGCGGCGATCTCGCGGGCGGACGTGACGTTCCAGACCTTCGCGCCGGACTTCGAGAGCGCGGCGAGTCGGTCGCCGGCGGCGCCGCCGAACACCAGGGCCGTCTCCTCCTCCTCGCCGCACAGGCCCTGGGCCCGCTCCCAAGGGCCGGGGCGGACGCGGTGGCGGGCGGTGTCCCAGACCTGCGGGGAGCCGCCGGCGGGGCAGACGGCGACCAGGCGGCCGTCGGTGCTCACGGCCGGGGTCACCAGGCCCGCCGCCCGCCCCTCGTACAGCACACCGCCGTCCTTGAGAGACCGCAGCCGGACCCGGTCGTCGTCGATGTCGCTCACGAGGTAGCCGCCCGTGGTGATGTCGGCGTCGGAGGTGAAGGGGAGGGGGCGCGGGTCTCCGGTCCAGCGGGCGGTGGTCGTGTCCCACAGGCGGATGCCGTCGTCCCCGGCGATCGCGAGGACCCGGGCGTCGGGGCCGGCCGCGAGGACCTGCCCGGCCGGGAGGCGTCCGGAGGCGGTGCTGCGGCCCTTGAGGACGTTCCAGGTACGCCAGGTGCGGCCGTCGACGCTGAGCAGTGTGCGGCCGGAGTCGGCGAGGAAGCGGGAGGGGCCGTCGCCCGGGGCGGGGTCGGTGAAGATGGCGTGCTCGGCTTGGGCGAGGGAGCCGAGCAGGGCGCGGCGGGCCTCGGGCAGCGGGGAGATGCGCCAGGCGGCGACGCCGAGGAGCATCGCGGTGTGCGGGTCGGTCGTCCGCATCGCGTCGGCGACCTCGGCGACGCGGCGGGCGGCGGTGTCGACGCGGTGGCGTTCGTTGTCGCGGCTCTGCTGCCAGGCGGTCAGGCCGATCACCAGTGACACCGAGAGGATTGCCGCGAACGCGGAGGCGAGGGCGCGGGAGCGGCGGGTGGTGCGGGTCTCGGCCCGGTGTTCCGCTTCGCGGGCGTCTCGCGCGGCGGTGAGGAAGTCTCTTTCCAGGGCGGTCAGTTCGGTGGTCCACTGCGGGCCGGTGGGGGCTGGTCGCGCAGTTCCCCGCGCCCCTGCCGGGGCGCTACCGCGCACCCGCCTTCCCCGCCACCGCTCAGAGCCGCCCCTTCCCTTGGACCCCTCGGCTCCCCAGAACCTCCCTAGCCCCTCAGCCGCTCCCCCGGCCTCCTCGGCTCCCCCGAGCCCCTCGACTCCCCTGATCCCCTCAGCCGCTCCCCCGGCCTCCTTGGCTCCTTCAGCTCTCTCGGCTCGTTCAGCTCCCCCAGTTCCCCCGACCCCCTCAGCTCCCCCGAACCCCCCAGCCCCCTCCGCCGCGAAAAGTTCCTCCGCGCGGGTCAGGTGGGTGCCGCGGTAGAGGGCTCCTGGGTCTCGGTCGTGTTCCAGCCAGGCTTGGGCGGCTTCCGTGAGGCGGCGGTGGTGGCGGATTCGTTCGCGGGCCTCCTCTATCCAGGTGCAGAGTCTCGGCCAGCACGTCATCAGTGCCTCGTGGGCCAGCTGGACGCAGTCCTCGTCGACGGTGACGAGGCGGTTGCGGGCCAGCTGTTCCACGACGGCCGGCACATCCCGGTCGGCCCATTCGGTGAGTTCGGCGCGGGTGAGGGGGCGGCGGGTGTCGGCGGTGCCCCGGCCCGGCTCGATCAGCCCGAGGAGGAGCCGGCGGGCGGTGCGCGCCTGGGGCGGGGACAGTCGGCCGTACACCTGTTCGGCGGTCGCGGCGATCGCGCCGCTCACCCCGCCCGTGGCCTCGTACGCGCTGAGGGTGAGGAGGCGGCTGCGGCGCCGTCGCCAGGTTTCGAGGAGGGCGTGGGAGAGCATCGGCAGCGCGCCGGGCTGGTCGAGGACCTCGTCCACGATCCGCGCGGTCAGCTCCCGTTCTACCAGCAGCCCGGCCGCCTGCGCCGGTCCGACCACCGCCTCGCGCAGTTCGTCCGCGCTCATCGGGCCGACCAGCAGACCCGCCCCGTACAACGCGTCCGCGAGGTCGCGGTGTTCGGCGCAGCGGGGGTAGAAGTCGGCGCGCACGGCGATGAGGACCTTGAGCCTGCTCCTCGGGTTCCGGGCCGCCAGCAGCAGGTCGATGAACCGGTCCCGCTCCGCGCGGTCCCGGCACAGCGTGAAGACCTCCTCGAACTGGTCGACCACCACCCAGCTCTCCGGCTCCCCCTCGGCCGGGGTCAGCAGCTGCCCGTACGTCTGCGCGGGTCTCGCCCCCGGAGTGAACACCCGCAGCACGGCCGGGCAGCCGAGGTCGGCGATCTCCTCCCGGAGGCGGGGGATCAGCCCGGCCCGCAGCAGCGACGACTTGCCACTGCCCGACGCCCCGAACACCACCGCGAACCGGTGCGAGCACACCAGCTCCTTCAGTTCCGCGACGAGCCGGTCCCGGCCGAAGAACAGCGCGCGGTCGTCCGGTTCGAAACGGGCCAGCCCCCGGTACGGCGGCGCCGTGTCCTCCGTCTCCTCGCGCAGCGCGCCCGCGGCCTCCGCGTCGGCGTCCTTCCACCGGGTCTCCCACTCACCCGGATCGCCCCCGCACGCCCGTACGTACCCCTGGACCACGGAGAGCGACGGCAAGCGCTTCCCCGCCGCCGCGTCGGACAGGGTCGTCGCGGAGAATCCCGCCGCCTCGGCCATCGTCCGGTACGACGGTCCGCCCGCGGCCCTGCGCAGTTCGCGCAGCTCATGGGCGAGCCGTTGTACGGGTCCGGCCTCGGGATCGACGGGCCGTTCTGGACGCCCCACGGGACCACCCACTTTCGTCCGCTTCGGTCACGCCCACGCAGCGGACGGCGACGATGTTCGGGGCGGTCAACCTATGTTTGGCGCCCGTGCGGCGTAAACACTGTGTGGTGCAGGTGTGGCACGGATGACAGCCATGGAAAGCGCTGTCGAACAACGCGGTGCCCGCCCCCGGAATCACGGGGCCGGGCCCGTCGGGAATTGATTGACCTGATGAAACGGGGTGCCGGTCAACCTCTCGCTTGCCAGTGTCGGTCCAGCACCGCCCCTCACCGAGCAAGTCGAGCCAGTGGAGAGCACCCGCATGTCTCAGGCAACTCAGGCAACCCAGGCAGTCACGGCAGGCACGACAGCCACGGCAGTGCCCGCGGTCAAGACCCGCAGGAAGTCCCGCTTCGCGAAGGCCGCGCTCGTCGCGCTCAGCGCCACCGGCCTGACCGTCGGACTGACCGGCAGCGCCAACGCCGCCGTCCTGAACCCGCTGCCGTGGAACGCGAGCACCTTCCAGAACAAGTACATGCCGCTCTTCGACTACGACTCGGACAGCTGCTTCCCCGTCGCCGCGGTCGACGCGAGCGGAAAGCTCAACGGCGGCCTCGACAACACCGGGTCGATCACCGGCGGCTGCCGCCACCCCGGCAAGGCCAACACGTACTCGCAGGGCTGGTGCAAGAACGGCTGGTGCGCCTACGTCTACGCCCTCTACTTCGAGAAGGACCAGACGCTGAACGGCGCCGACGCCTTCGGCCACCGCCACGACTGGGAGTCCGTCGTCGTCTTCCAGAAGCAGGGCGAGGAGAGCCCCCGCTTCCTGTCCGCCTCCCGGCACGGCGGCTACAGCACCCACCCCATCAACGAGGTGCCGATGGGCCGGGTGAACGGCGAGCAGAACTACAACCGCGTCGAGATCGTCTACCACAAGGACGGCGCGAGCACCCACGCCTTCCGCTTCGCCAAGTGGGGCGAGAGCCCGGTCGTCTGGGGCAACGGCACCTGGGACCGCCCGGCCCTGGTGACCATGGAGAACATGGCCGACGCGCCGCGCAACGCCCTGTGGAACTCCAAGTGGGGCAAGGCCAACTTCCCGCTGACCGGCAACCTCCAGGCCAACATCAACAAGGCCCGCGAGGCCGACAGCCGGGCCAAGGCCGCGATCCCGGCGTTCTGATCCCCGGGCCCGTGACGTCCGTACTCCTGACTCACGGCCCGGTATGAGCAGCCGCCGGTGGGACCAGAGCTCCCCCGCCCCGTCCCACCGGCGGCACCCATTCCTTCCGTACTCCCTACATGTCCGTGGTAGGCGGCAGATCGGTCCGCTCCCGGACCGGCTGGTTGGCGAGGGCGTCCTCGCGGCCGGCCTGGTAGGCGCTGACGCTGCCCTTGGCGTTCACGGTCTCGCGCTCGACCGTCGTGAGCATCCGCTCCCAGCGCTGGCGCATCGGCCCGATCATGCCGCCGCCGACCCCGACGATCAGGATGCCGGCGACCGTGGCGAGAGCGGCGTACAGCACCGGCCGGGTCACATCGGTGGCGATGCCCGCCTGACCGAGGGCGGCGATGACGCCCAGCGCCACGATGCAGCCCCAGACGATGTTGGCGACCGTACGGCCGTACGAGACGGACGAGAGCGCGCCGGCGACGATGTCGCGCACGGCGTTCGCGATGGCCATCGCCACGACGACGAGGACGACCGCGACGATGGCGCGCGGCAGCCAGGCCACGATGCCGTTGATCATCGTGCTGACCGGGTTTGCGCCGAAGACGCCGAGGGCGAGCTGAAGCGTGATCAGCATCAGCGCGTAGTAGACGATCCGGCAGACGATGCCGGTCATGTCGTACGCGGAGTCCCGCAACAACCGTGCCGTACCGGCCCGTTCGGACAGCCGTTCGGAGCCGACCTTGCGCAGGACACGGTCGAGGACGCGGGCGATCAGCTTCGACACGAACCAGCCGATGACGAGGATGACGAGGAAGCCGATGAGTTTCGGCACGAACTGGGCGATCTTCGACCAGGCGTCGTCGAGGCCCTGGGTGAAGTCGATGGCGAGCGTGGTGCTGGTGCCGGTGGTGGCGTGGGGGGTGGTGACCATGGGGTGGTCTTCCTTCGTTAGGTGATGTGCGCTCCGCGGGATGCGTCGTGTTCTGTCTGCAGCCCGGTGGGGGCTGGTCGCGCCCACGCGGCGGAGCCGCAAATGTCACAGCCCCGCGCCCCTTTGGGGCGCCTCTCCTTGTGGATATCAGCGGGGGCGGACGGTGGCCGTGGATGCGCGGCCGAACGAGTGAACCGGATCTGCACATCCGGGGAATACGCTGCCCCCGTGACGACGACTCCCTCGCCCGCGGCCCGCACAGCGCTCGACCTGACAGCCGACCTCCCGGTCCAGGCGCTGGAGGACATGTACCGCGACCTGCACCGCCACCCGGAACTGTCGCTGGCGGAGCACCGCACGGCGGGGCTGCTGGCGGAGAGTCTGCGGAAGTCGGGGTACGAGACGACGGAGGGGGTCGGTGGTACGGGCGTCGTGGGCGTCCTGCGCAACGGCGACGGCCCGACGGTCCTGCTCCGCGCCGACATGGACGCGCTCCCGGTGCACGAGGAGACGTCCCTGCCGTACGCCTCCACGGTCCCCGGCGTGATGCACGCCTGCGGCCACGACCTGCACGTGACATGGCTGGCGGGCGCGGCCCAAGCCCTCGCCGCAGGCCGGGACACCTGGCAAGGCACCCTCATCCTGGTCGGCCAGCCGGCGGAGGAGACGGGCGAGGGCGCGCGGACGATGCTGGCGGACGGCCTGTACGAGCGTTTCCCGCGCCCGGACGCCCTGCTGTCGCAGCACGCGGCACCGGGCCCGGCGGGCCTGTATCCGCACGTGCCGGGCCTGATCATGTCGGCATCGACGGACGTGGACATCGTGGTGCACGGCAGAGGCGGCCACGGCTCCCGCCCGGAGACGACGGTGGACCCGGTGGTGACGGCGGCCTATCTGGTCACCCGCCTCCAGACGATCGTCGCGCGCGAGGTGGCGGCCCGTGACTCGGCGGTCCTGACGGTCGGCGTGATCGAGGCGGGCACACGGCACAACATCATCCCGACCACGGCCCGCATCGCCCTGAACCTGCGCACCCAGTCGAACGACGTACGTGACCGCATGCTGGCCGCGATCAGGCGTATCGCGCAGGGCGAGTGCGTAGCGGCGGGCTGCCCGACCGAGCCGGAGATCCGGGTAGGCGCGACGTTCCCTGTGACGGTCAACGACGCCACACTCGACGAACATGTGGCGGAGGTCCACCGCGAGGTCTTCGGCGCAGGCACGGTCTTCGACCCCGGCCCGGCAATGGGCAGCGAGGACTTCGCCCACCTGGCGGCGGACCAACTCCCGTACAGCTACTGGTTCGTGACGACGACGCCGGGGGCGGTGTGGGACGCGGCGGAGGGGGGCGACGACCTGATGGCAAAACTGGCATCGGTCCCGAGCAACCACAGCCCACTGTTCGCCCCGGATCTGTCGACGGTGGCGCCGGGGGTACGGACGCTGGTGTCGGGGGCGTTGGCGGTACTGACGGTGGCGACGTAGCGGTGTCGACGGCGGCGGCTCGCCCGCCGGGCACGCGCTGGGCGGTACGGCGCTCGGCGTGGTGGCACGAGGCGCCTCACGCGGTGTTGACGGTGGCCTAACCGGGCACGCGCTGGGCCGACCCCAGTTTCTCCAGCTGCCGCTCAGCGTGCCGTACGGCACCCTCACGCCGCCCCGGCACTCGACGCCTCAACTCGACGACCACGGGCCCGAGTTCACGAGCGTCGGCACTGTCCCCGAGGCTCGTCCACTGGTGGTGGGCCCGGTCGACGGCCGCCTCGACGGCGGGTGCATCCGGAGCCTGACCAGCACTGAGCCGAGTCCCGGCAACGGCCAGCCAGGCCCGGCAACTCCGGGCCGGATCCCCGGCGAACATCGCGAGATCGGCCCGGACCTCGGTCCAGTGCAGCGCTTCTTCGGAGGCGGCACCGTGAGAGAGATAGGCGGCCTGCTCCCACTGAGCGGCAAGCGCATCGGCGTCACTGTGCCGACCGGCTTGAACGGCGGAGGTGATGAAGGAGTGGGGGTCACTGCCCAGCACGGGCGGGGCGTTGCGGCCCGGTCCGGGTGCGTCTTCGACTCGGCCCGGTGCGTCTTCGACTCGGCCCGGTGCGTCTTCGACTCGGCCCGGAACCACTCCGCCCCGGCCCGGCACCGTGTCGCCACGGCCTGCTGCGGCTTCGCCCCGGCTCGGCACCTGGTCGCCTCGGCCCGCTGCCGTTCCGGCTCCGGCCCGCACCTTCAGCCCGTGCGGCACCTCATCGGCTCCGCCGGGAACCATTCCAGCTCCGGCCGGCACCTTGCCGCCCCGGCTCAGTGCCTGGTCTCCCCGGCTCGGTGCCTTCTCGGCTGCGGCCAGCACCTCCAGCCCGCCTGGCACACCATCCGCTCCGGCCAGCGCCTCCAGCTCGCCCGGCACACCATCCGCTCCGGCCAGCACTTCCAGCCCGCCCGGCACACCATCCGCTCCGGCCAGCACCTCCAGCTCGCCCGGCACCTCACCGGCTCCGGTCAGTACCTTCAGTACGTCCGGGATCTCATCGGCTCCGGTGGGCACCCTTTCGGATCCGGTGGGCGGCTTCGGATCGTGCGGTGCCCTTGGGGCCCCGGCCCGCCTCTCCAGCCCGTCCGGCGTTTGAGGACGAGCGCGTTCAGCGCGTTCTGGGGGTCTGGGGGCGAAGCCCCCAGGTACGGATGGGACGGGTAGGGGCGGCGGGGGCGAGGAAACTCCACCGTTCACGCCCGCGTCCCGTGCCAGGACCACGTCCCCCAAAGCCGCCCCCTCCGACGACAACCGCCCCAGCGCCTGCTGATGCAACTGCCCCGCATCCGGCCGATACCCGCTCCGCAGAATCGTCGCCACCGTCCGCATGTACGCCGGCGCGGCCACCACCCGCCGCCCCGGAGGCGGAGCCACCCGCCCGTACACGCTCACACCCCGCCCCACCTCGAACGGCCGCCCCGTGACGTACTGCCACGCGGCGGCATCCGCGTGCAGGTCGAGGAAGAGCGTCGTCGTCCCCGGCGCGCGCAGCCGCAGCTCCTCTCCGATCCAGTGCCACGGAAACCCCGTATAGCGAACCGTCGCAGGCGTCGTACGCGCCAGCGCGAGATGCGGAAGGTGCTGTTTGCGGTCCAGCTGGAGCTGGCCGGTGAGGTAGACGGTGAGCGGCCCGGGGGCCACCGCAGCCGCGCGCAGCCGGGTCAGGACGGCCTGCGGCTCCAGCGGATCGGCGAGTTCGACGACGTTCGCGGTGTCGGTGCCGGACAGCACGGCGGGAGCGACGGCGGCGAGAACCGGCAGCACGGACGCCGCGTCCACGAGACAGCCCTTGCCCACGGGCGAGGCGGCGAGCAACAACGCGGTACCGGTTGTTCCCGTCATGGTCCCTCCCCTCACGTCCCTCACATCGGTCACATGCCTAAGCAGCACCGTAACCGGTGCGACTGCGAAGGGGGATTGCCGGGAGGACTATCACCCTCTTTGGTCGGCTTGTACGGCCCGCACCGCGAACACCGTGGTGTCGTCGGCGAGATGACCCCCGCAGTGCAGCAGCGTGCCGTCCCGTACGAACGCCACCAACCGCAGCGGCTCGGCGGTACGCGGATCGTCGGCGACGGCCTCGGCGACACGTTCGCGCAGCGGGAAGAAGACCCCGTCGGCGTCCCGGGCCTCGGTGACCCCGTCGGTGACGAGCAGCAGGGTCTCCCCGAGGGCGAGCGGCACCCGTGCCACGGACGGCAGCGCGTCGCCGCCGAGCGTCAACTCGCTGAGCCCGAGCGGGAGTCCGTCCCCCGGCGGCAGACTCCGTACCCCGTCGGCGGACACGATCAGGGAGGGCTCGTGCCCGAAGTTGACGACCTCGATGACGAGTTCGGCCCCTGCCGGCTCCAGCTCCAGTGGGAAGCCGATGAGCACGGCCGTCGCAAACCGGTCGCCCTCGTCACGCCCGACCGCCGCCCGATAGCGGACGTGCCGCAGCATCCGTACCTCCAGCCGTTCCGCGACCGTCGCGAGCGCCGATTCGTGGTACCCGGCCTCCCGGAACGTGCCGAGGAGGGCCGCCGCCGCCTCGACCGCGCCGAGCCCCTTGCCCTGGACGTCACCGATGAGGACCCGCGTGCCCTGCGGGCCGGGCTGGATGTCGTAGAAGTCGCCGCCGACCCGGGCGACGGCGTCGGCGGCGAGATAGACCGCCGCGTGGTCGAGGCCGCCCCAGCCGGGCGGCAGCGGGCGCAGCACCGTACGGCGGGTGGTCTCGGCGACGTCCCGCATGTGCAGCATGCGCCGCTCACCGCGCACCCGGACCGCACAGGCGAGGACGGCCAGGACCCCGCCGAGGGCGACGAGGATGAAGTCGGGCAGCCCGGTCTGGTACTGGTGCGGCCAGGCGCCGTCGACGAAGACGTAGGTGGCGAGGGAGAGGGCCGCGAAGACGGCCGTGCCGATCACTCCGCACAGCGCGGCGGCGATCCCGGGCACCAGCACGATCCAGGAGATGATCCGGAACTCGCCGGTGGTGTTCCAGTCGAGGACCGCGATCCCGATGAGCAGTACCAGCGGCGGCAGCCAGCCGAGGCCGCGCCCGGCGGGGACGGGCGGGAGGGCGGGCTCCTCGTCCGTGCCCACCCTGCCCACCGGGCCCGTCCGGCCCACCGGCTTCATGGAACTCAGCGAAACACGGCCGCCTTCCCCTGTCGACTTGCCAGCGGCCTTTCACAGGTGTGCTCTGGAGGGCGGGGGCGAGGCGAGAGGAGCACTCTCATGGCTCAGACGACATCCGGTGTCCCCGGTAGCCCCGGCAGGCCACACCTTCCCGACATCTTCAGCGCCCGGACCCACCTGGCCACGAAGTGGGCGCTGCCCGTCGTGCTCGGCCTGGTCTACGGCTTCTGGGCCGCGGCCAACCGGCGCGACGGCGGTCCCATCACCGGCTGGAACGTCCTGTTCGGCTTCGTCAGCGCGCTGGCGTTCATGGCGTTGCTCATCGGCGTACGGGCGGTGGCGCCGCGGCTGAAGCGCGAGCTGCACGCGGTGGCGTGGGGCGCGTTCGCCGGGATCGCGTTCGGGTTCCTGTACAGCCAGACCGGGGCGAGTGTGCTGCGGTCGTGCGGGAACGCGCTGGTGGTCGCGGGGTTCGTCACGGCGGTGCTGTTCTACCGCTACTACACGCACGAGGACGCGGCCGGTCACAAGGTGGAATGAGCCCGTCCCAGCCACCCGTGATCTCAGCCGAAGCCGTGATCTCAGCCGAAGGTGACGTTCCAGCTGAAGCTCCACGTCCCGGAGAAGCTCCACTGGCCGTCGTCGTCCTTCCACTCGGGGCAGGGGTCGGTGCAGCTGGGCACCGACCTGCCCCCGGTGTCGATGAAGGCGGCGCTCGCCCAGGCGTTGACGCCGGGCAGCCAGTACCAGTGCGGGTCGCCGCGCACGGTCTGTCCGACGACCGAGCACTCGACACGGCCGTGGCTGCCGGGTGACAGCTGCCCGACGACGGCCGAGTCGGTGGTCGGCTGCTTCCGCAGGTTCAGGTCACCGGCCGATACGACGGTGCCCCGGACCCCGGAGCCGTCCGCGCCGGCCGGCGTGGCCGCCGTCGCCGTACCGACCGGCAGGAGCGATACCGCCGCCGCCAGGATTCCGCCCGTGAACAGGGCCGGGGTGGTGCGCATGTTCCGCCTCCGAACTCCTCGAAGCTCCCCGAACCGCTTGATGCACCCCCAAAACCAGGAAACACCCGTTCGGGTGAACGCTCCACCGGAGGCTCCACCTCGGAGGCTTGTCCCGCACGCCCATATGCAGTCAACCGACTCGCGTTTCCCGCCCCCGGGCCCTTGCCTGGGAGAGTGCCTCACCGTCTCCGGAGCGCCCTGTCGGCCGTGCTCACCGCCCTCGCGTGCCTGCTGCTGCCCTTCGGCGCGCTCTCGGCCTGGGCGGCGTACGGGCTCGCCGACACCGGCCGGTACGTCACCACGATGGCGCCGCTCGCCGAGAACCCGTACGTCCAGGACGCCATCGCGGACAGCCTGGGCGCCGAGATCGTGCACACCATGGATGTCGGCCCGTTCGAGAGCGGCGCCAGCCACTTCGTGCAGGACGCGGTGCACTCGTTCACCCGCACCGAGGCCTTCCGCGCGGCCTGGGACACGGCCAACCGCGCCACCCACGAGGCCGTCCTGGACGCCCTGCGCAACGACGGCCCCAGCACACAGAGCCCCTACGGCAGTTACGGCGGCGAGGGCGCCGTAACCATCGACCTCGCGCCGGTCACCGCTCAGGTCAAGCGCCAACTCACCGACGACCACGTGCCGTTGGCGAGCCACATCCCCGTCGCGCACACCGAGGTCGCGGTGCTGCCCGCCCAGGATCTCGTACCGCTCCGGAAGGGTTTTCGCGTGCTCGAAGTCGCCGGTTTCTGGCTTCCCGTGACGGCCGGCGTGCTCGCCGTCACCGGGATCGCGCTCGCCGTCCAGCGCCGCCGGGCGATCACGGCGACCGCGCTCGGTACGGCTCTCGGCGGGGCGCTGCTCGGCGTCGCGCTGGCGATCGTCCGCCGTCTCACCCTCTCCGACCTGCCGCCGGGCGTCTCCGCACCGGCCGCCGGCGCCGTCTACGACGCCCTGACGGCCACCCTCCGCACGGTCTCCTGGCTGCTCCTCGCCCTCGGTCTCGCCGTCGCCCTGGGCATGTGGGTCACCGACCGGTACGGCCGCGCCGGGCGACTGCGGCGAGCGTCCGCAACGCCCGGGCCAGCTCCGGTTCCGGAGCCGACGCGAGTCCGAGCCTGACGGCGTCCGGCGCCCGCTGCGGCCCCACGGCGAAGGCGTCCCCCGGCGTGACGGCGATCCCGTGCGCCGCGACGGCGGCCGTGAAGGTGTCCGCCCGCCAGGACGCGGGCAACTCCCACCAGGCGTAATAGGCGTACGGATCGGACCGCACGGCACCCTCGAACTCAGCCAACTCCCGTGCCAGCAGCCGCTGTCGACGCGCCGCGTCCAGCCGCTTGGCAGCCACGAGCCGTGCGACGGTCCCGTCCTCGATCCACCGCACCCCGGCCTCCAGCGCGAACCGGCCCGCGCTCCACCCACCCGACCGCACGGCCGCCGCGACGGCCTCCGCCCGGTCCGGCGGTACGACGAGAAAGCCCACGGTGAGCCCGGGCGCGACCCGCTTGGACAACCCGTCGACGACATGGGCGAGTTCGGGGACGTGGGCGGCAAGGGGATCCCCCGCCTCCTTGTCGGTGAGGAACGACCAGATCCGGTCCTCCACCACCGGTACGCCCAACTCCCGCACCACACGCGCGAGTTCACGCCTCCTTCCCTCGCCCATGGTCACCGACGTCGGATTGTGCAGCGTCGGCTGGACGTACAGGGCGGACAGGGGAGCGCTGCGGTGGGCGGCGACGAGGGCGTCGGGGCGCACGCCGTCCTGGTCCATGGCCAGCGGGACCAGGACGATGCCCAGTCGGGCGGCGATCTCCTTGACCAGCGGATACGTCAGCGCCTCGACGCCGACCCGGCCGCCCGGCCGAACCAGGGAGGCGAGGGTGGCGGCGATCGCCTGCCGGGCGTTGCCCGCGAAGAGGACGCCGTCGGGGGCGGGCCGCCAGCCCGGGGTGACCAGCAATCCGGCGACCGCCTTCCGGGCCTCGGGGGTGCCGTCGGCGGGTGCCGGGCGCAGCGCCTCCGTCAGCACATCGGGCCGCAGGAGAGGCGCGAGGGCCGGCGCGAGCAGCTCCGACTGGCCAGGCGCGGAAGGGTAGTTCAGCTCCATGTTGACCCTCGGGGCCAAGGCGGTGGCGGCCACCGGCTCGGCGAGCGCGCGCCCGTTCGGCGCGGGTGGCGCGGCCCGGACGAACGTGCCGCGTCCGACCTCGCCGACGACCAGTCCACGCCGTACGAGTTCGCCGTACACCCGCCCGGCCGTCGACCCGGCGATCCCGCGCCGCCGCGCGAACGCCCGCTGCGGCGGCAGCCGTTCGCCGGGCCGGAGACGTCCGCTGGCGATGTCGTCGGCTATGCGGTCGGCGAGACGCCGGTAGTCGTCGTCCATCAAGTACCCCCGTACAGAAGCGAATTGCCGTCCCGGCGAAATTGCACCGAGAGCAAAGATCTTATTGCACCGAGGAGTTGAGTCGATCTAAGGTTGCCCACATGACCCCCATTACCCCCATTACACCTCTTACACCCTTTACCCCTCTTGTTCTGATTCACGGCCATCCCTTCGACCGCACGATGTGGACCCCGCAGATCGAGGAGTTCTCGGCCACCCGCCAGGTCATCGCCCCCGACCTGCGCGGCTACGGCACCTCCCCGCTCGCCCCCGACACCGTCACCCCGCTCTCGCGGTTCGCGCAGGACATCGAGGCGCTGCTCGACGAGTCGAAGGTCGAGTCGTGTGTACTGGGCGGGCTGTCGATGGGCGGCCAGATCGTCATGGAGTGCTGTGCCCGGTTCCCGGAGCGCGTCCGGGGTGTGGTCCTCGCCGACACCTTCCCCGCGCCCGAGACCCCGGAGGGACACGTGGCCCGCAACACGATGGCGGACCGGCTGCTCGACGAGGGCATGGGCGGGTACGCCGACGAGGTGCTGGAGAAGATGGTGGCGCCGTACGCCGACGCGGGCGTCAAGGCCCACGTCCACCGCATGATGACGGCCACGGACCCCCGGGGCGCGGCGGCGGCACTCCGGGGCCGGGCCCTGCGCCCCGACTACCGCCCCCTGCTGACCCGCCTCACCGTCCCGGCCCTGGTCGTCGTGGGCGCCGACGACGAGTTCACCCCGGTCGCCGACGCCGAGGCCATGCACGCGGCGCTCCCCGACTCCACGCTCCAGGTCATCGAACGCTCGGCCCACATGCCCAACCTGGAACGCCCGACGAAGTTCAACAGGGCCCTGGCCGACTTCCTGGCGGCGCGGATCGACACGGCCGCCTGAAACCTCGTACAGCACTATGCGGGGAATCGACGAAAGCGCCCCAAAGGGGCGCGGGGAACCGCGCGACCAGCCACGGACGGCCCGCACCTTTACTACCGCGTTTCCCTTCCCCGTGACCCCCGTATGGTCGAGCCGTGGGAGGACTACGGGGCCGATGGTTGACGGCGACGGTCCGGTGCGTGGGCGCCGGGTTCGGTGCGGTCAGTGTCGTCGTCGCCTGCCGGGCCGTCGACGCCGATGCCGTGACGCCCGTACCCCAACTGCTCGCCTTCCTGCCCTGGCTGCTCGCCCCGACCGCCGCCGGTCTGCTCCTCGCGCTGTTCGCGCGGTGGCGGGCCGGGATGGTGTGGGGCGCGGTGCTGCTGGCGGTCACCGGGTGGTTCACCCAGCCGTACGGGACGGGGAGCGAGCCCGGCGGTGCGGTCGTCGCCGAGGTGCGGGTGCTGACCGCCAACGTGGAGTTCGGGGAGGGCACCGGCGCGCTGATCCCGGTCGTGCGGCGGGAGCGGCCCGACCTCGTGTTCGTCGAGGAGTGCGAGTACCGCTGCGAGAACGCCCTCGCGACCGCCTTCGACGGTGTCTATCCCTACCGGGAGACGGTCCCCGGGGCCGGTTCCGATGGTTCCGTCATCCTCAGCCGCTTTCCGCTGGAGGGTACGGAGGGCATCCCGGGCAGCACGATGGGCATGCCCGGTGCGGTCGCCGAACTGGCCGGCGGTCACTCCGTACGGGTCCAGCTCGCCCACCCGATGCCGCCGGTCCCCGGCCAAGTCGGCCTCTGGCGGAAGGAGTTGGGCGCCCTGCGCGACTTCGCCGCCGAGAACCCGTCCCGTACGCCCACCATCCTCGCCGGTGACTTCAACGCCTCCCAGGACCACGCCGCCTTCCGCCGCCTGCTCGACACGGGACTGCGCGACGCCGCCCGGCTGGCCGGGGCCGCCCGTACGCCGAGCTGGCCCGCCCGTACCGCGCCGACGGCCGGCGCGCAGATCGACCATGTGCTCGTCTCGGGGGAGTTCTCGGCGAGCGGCGCCCGTTTCCTCGGCATCGCCGACAGCGATCACCGCGCGCTGGTCGTCGACCTGGCCCTCCACCAGCGCGAACGCGCCCGGTGAGAGCGGGGCGCCTACGGCGATAATGGGGCCATGCCCCGCGAGTTCCCCATCGGCCTCACACCTCCCGACTGGCTGGTGCGGAACCTCAGGCCCCAGCCGGCCCCGCCCGTCAACCGCCCCGCCGTGGCCCGCGCCGCCATCGCCATGTCGCTCCCCCTCGCCATCGGCCTCGCCACCGACCACGCCTCCTACGGCGCCCTCGCCTCCATGGGCGCCCTCTCCGGCGTCATCGGGGACACCGCCGACGCGTACCGGATGCGCATCCTCAACATCGCGATCCCCCAGCTCTTCGGCGCCCTCGGCGTCACGCTCGGCTCGCTCGTCTACGGCCAGGGCTGGACCGCCGTCGTCGCCGTCACCTGCGTGGCCCTCGTCTCCGGGATGATCTCGACGATCGGCGCGGTGGCCTCCGTGTCCGGACTGCTGCTGCTCCTCAACTCCGTGATCGGGGCGGGTCTCCCGCTGCCGGGGGAGTGGTGGCTGGCGCCGGTACTGATGTCCGGCGGCGGCCTGCTCGTCCTGGCCCTCGCCCTGCTCGCCTGGCCACTGCGATCGGGGGTGCCGGAGCGGGCGGCGGTCGCACAGACCTACCGTACGGTCGCCGACCTGCTCGCCGCCTGCGCCACCGACGGCTACGAGGACGCCCGGTACGCCGTCACCCAGTCCCTCAACCAGTCGTACGACCTCGTCCTCGCCCGGCGCGCCCGCCACCACGGCCGCAGCCCCGAACTCGTGCGCCTGCTCGCCCAGTTGAACGCCATCACCCCGGTCGTCGAGGCCGCCCCCGCCGCCCACCAGGCCGGCCGCCCACTGCCGCCCGAGGTCCCGGAGGCGGTCCGCCACCTCGCCGACGCCGTCGACACGGGCTACGGCGGCCCGATAGGGCTGAGCGTCCCCGCCCCGACCGACCACACCGGCCGCGCCGTCGAACAGGCGCTGCGCCACGCAGCCGAGGTGGTCGGCAGCCGCTCCCCCGACCTGCGCACCGCGGCCACAGACGATCGTCTCGGGCGCCCGGCCGACCTGCGCGTACGGGCCGTGCGCGCCGCCCGGGACGTCGTCCTGTCCGCCGACTCCTGGCGCTACGGGATCCGCCTCGCGCTGTGCATCGGCCTCGCGCAGGCACTGGTCTCGATCGTCCCCGTGCCGCGCTCCTACTGGGTGGCCCTGACGATCACCTTCGTCATGAAGCCCGACTTCGGCTCCGTCTTCTCCCGGGCGCTGCTGCGTGCCCTGGGCACGGTCGCGGGGCTGGTCGTCGCGGCGGCGGTGCTCGTACAGGTCCCGCGCGGCTGGTGGGACGTACTGGTGATCCTGCTTCTCGCCCCGCTCATCCCGGCGCTCACCCCGCGCGGATACGGCTACCAGACGGCCGCCATCACCCCGGTGATCATCCTGCTCTCCGACGTCCTCAACCACCAGGGCACAGGGCTGCTGCTGCCCCGGCTGCTCGACTCGCTCATGGGCTGCGCGATCGCCCTGGTCGCGGGCTATCTCCTCTGGCCGGAGAGCTGGCACACCCGCGTCGGCGACCGCCTCGCCGACGCGGTCGCGGACACGGCCCGCTACGTCGAATCGGCGTTCCGCGCCGACACCGAGGGCGCGGCCCGCGCCCGTATGCGGCGCCGCCTCTACCGCGATCTCTCCGTCGTCCGTACGGAGTTCCAGCGCGCCCTGACCGAACCGCCGCCCACCGGACGACGGGCGGCGGCCTGGTGGCCCCTGGTCGTCGCGGTCGAACGCATCGTCGACGCGACGACCGCGGCCCGCGTCCACATCAAGCAGGGCGCGAAACCACCGTCCGACGCCGAGATCGCCCAAGTCTCGGTACAGCTAAGGGAGTTGTCGGACGGACTGCGCCGCGTGGAGACGCTCTACGCGGTGCGTACGGACCTCAGCGGACCGGCGGACAGTGTGCTGGAGCCGCTGCGGCAGGAGGTGGCGGCGGCGCGGGCGATCACGTCACCGCAGAAGTAGCGGGCGAAGGGGGGCGCGGGCCGTCCCTGTGCAGAGGGACGGCCCGCGCCTGTGGGGGGTGGGGGCTACTGGGGTGTGCAGTACTGGGGTGCTACTGGCGCAGGGCCGCCGCAAGTCCGTTGATCCACAGCTGGTTCACTCGGGAGCGCTCGGCCGCGTTCGGGGTGGCGTTGGTGCAGGACGTGCCCGGGCCGCCGCCGGACATCAACTCGCTGCACGGACCCGAGTAGTGGTCGGGCAGACCGAGGACGTGGCCCGTCTCGTGGGCGGTGATCCGGGTCGGGTCGTACTGCTCGCTCTGCGCGTAGTCGATGAAGATGTAGCCGCTGCCGTGACCGTCCGTGGAGGCGTACGAGCCGTTGGAGCTGTTGCCCTCGCGGTAGGTGAAGTCGGCGGCGGACGCGGTGCCCGACTGGAGCTTCACGTTCGTCACCGAGCTGTTCCAGATCGAAGTCGAGCGGGCTATCTCGGCGCTGAAGGAGGGCGCACGGGACGCGTTGTAGACGACGGTGACGGCGGCCGCCGAACGCGGGTTGGCCGCGCGCTTCTCGGCGACGGACTTCAGTACGGCCTCGAAGAACGCCTTGTTGGCGGCGGCCTCCTCGGCCGACCCGGCGTACGAGGCCCGCACGGCGGGACTGGGACTGGCCGTGGCGGGAACCGCCGTACCCAGCGCGAGAGTTGCCAGACTGAGGCCTAACGCCGCCGCCACGACACCAGAGGTGGACTTGCGCATCGATGACTCCTTGAGTGGGGGGTGAGTCGATCGGTCGTATCGTGAGTGTCGGTCCCTGTACGGCGGCTGTGATGATGGCAAGTGGCGATAGCCCGGCGCTATCGCGCCCCAAAGAGGCGCGGGGCTGTTTCGATTTGCGGCTCCGCCGCGGGGCGCAACCAGCCCCCACCGGCCCGCACCCTGTGTACCGTCGGATGACATGGACACGAACATGCGCGCACCCCGGGCGGAGCCCCCCGCATGGAACTAGAAATACGGCACCTCAGGGCGCTGTGCGCCATAGCCGACACAGGCAGCCTCCACCGCGCCGCCCGCCAACTAGGCGTGGCCCAACCCTCGTTGAGCACCCAGCTGCGCCGCATCGAACACGAGCTGGGCGGCGAGCTGTTCACCCGCACCCGGGCCGGCTGCCGTCCGACACCGCTCGGCCGGGTGGTCCTGAGCCGGGCCCGCCCCCTGGTGGCGGAGATGCGCTCCCTGGTCACGGAGGCGAGGGCGGCAGCGGCAGGAGGCCCCCAACTACGCATAGGTTCGACGGCAAGTCGCGCCCTCTCCGGCTGGCTCCGCCGACTGCGCCAACGCCAGCAGGAACCCACCCTCCGCATGGACGTCTCCGCGAACGCGCTGCTGCGCATGGTCGCCGACGGCCAGCTGGACGTGGCGTTCGTGCACGAGGTCGAGGGCTGTCCGCTCCGGGTCCCCGACGGCCTGTGCCTGCGCGTACTGGTCGACAGGGAACCCCAGTTCGTGTCCCTGCCCGCCGACCATCCGGCCACCGCGAGACCGGTGGTCCACCTCTCCGAGCTGGCCGGCGACCGCTGGATGGTGGACGAGACGGTCGACGGCGAGTTCGACGCCGTACTGCGCATGCTGCGCACCGCCGGCCTCAACCCCCGTGTCCTGCACGGCGACTACCACACCACGGCCTCGCTGGTGGCGACCGGCGAGGTCGTCACCGTCTGCCAGGCGACCTGCCTGCCACGCCCCGAGATGGCGGTACGCCGGCTCCACGGCGACCCGCTCGGCGTACGGCTGCTGCTGGCGGCCCGTACGGAGACGGACCTCGACGGAGTGCACCCGGCGCTGGCGGAGGCGTACGAGGAGGTGGCGCGGCAGGCACCGGCGTACAGGGAGTGGCTGGAGCAGAGTGCCGCGAAGGCCCCGACCCCAGCCCTCCCCTAGGTAGGCCGATCAGCTGCCGATGTCGCAGCCGTCCTTGCGCCAGACCGCGACGACCGCCGGGCGGACGTACGTGCCCGGTCCGTCGGGCCAGGTGCTGGCCGGTGCCTCGACGGTCGCGCCGGTGATCTCGCCCGGGTGCTGCACGGCGACGAGCACCTGGCGCTCCCCGATGACCGGACCGCAGGTCTCGGCGCCCTTCGGCACGGTCAGGAACTGCTTCAGCTCACCGCGCCTGGCACCCTGGGTCGCCACGCCGAACAGGCCGTCGTGCGAACCGAGTTGGGCACCGTCGGTGGAGATCCACAGGTTGCCGTGCGGGTCGAAGGCCACGTTGTCCGGGCAGGAGATCGGGCTGACGTCGTCCTTCGGGAAGCCCGCGAAGTAGGTCGCCGGGTCGTTCGGGTCGCCCGCGACGAGGAAGAGCAGCCAGGCGAACGAGGTGCTCTCCGGCCGGTTCCAGCGCTCGGTCAGCTCCAGGATGTGGCCGTGCTTGTTGGCGTTGCGCGGGTTGGCCTCGTCGGCCTTGGCGTTCGAACCGACACCGCGGTTGGTGTTGTTGGTGAGCGCGACGTAGACCTTGCCGCTCTTCGGGTTGGGCTCGATGTCCTCGGGCCGGTCCATCTTGGTGGCGCCGACCTTGTCACCGGCGAGCCGCGTGAAGACAAAAACCTCTTCAGCGGTCATACCGTCGACGTGCGAGACGGCGCCCTTGGCGGTGGCGGTCGCCAGCGGGATCCACGTACCGCTGCCGTCGAACTCACCGTCGGCGGGCAGCTTGCCGGTGCCGTCGATCTCGATGGCGGGGGAGTCACCGGTGAGCTTGGCGACGTAGAGAGTGCCCTCGTCGAGCAGAGAGAGATTGTGCTCACGGACGGACCGCGAGTCCCCGTGCCGCATCCGCTTGCTGCTGACGAACTTGTAGAAGTAGTCGAAGCGCTCGTCGTCGCCGGTGTAGACGACGGGACGCCCGTCGGAGGTCAGCCGGATGGTGGCGGCCTCGTGCTTGAAGCGGCCGAGGGCGGTGTGCTTGCGGGGCGTGGAGGAGGGGTCGTACGGGTCGAACTCCACGACATACCCGAAGCGGTGGACCTCGTTGGGCTCCTGGGCGACGTCGAACCGCTTGTCGAACCGCTCCCACTTGCGCTCGCTGGCGCCGGTGCCGATGCCGTACCGCTTGTCGGTGGCGCTGGAGGCGTTGGCGAAGTACTGGTTGAAGTTCTCCTCGCCGTGGAGGGTGGTCCCCCAGGGCGTCGTACCGCCGGAGCAGTTGTTGAGCGTGCCGTAGGCCTTCCGCCCGGTCGGGTCGGTGGAGGTCTTGAGGAGATCCGACCCGGCGGCGGGCCCGGTGATCCGGAACTCGGTGGTGGCGGTGACGCGCCGGTTGAGCGGGTGGCGGGGTACGGGCGTGAGCTTCCCGGTCCTCCGGTCCCCCTCCACCACCACGGCGGAGAGCCCGTGCGCGGCCCAGGCGATCTCGACCTGCTCGCGGGTGGGGTTGGCGGCGTCGTAGCCGCGGAACATCAGGATCTCGTCGGTGTACTCGTGGTTCGCGACCAGGAGCTTCTGGTTGCCGTGCAGGGGGAGCAGGGCGAGGAAGTCGTTGTTGTACCCGAACTGACCGGCCTGCGCGGCGGCGGTCTGGTTCTCGGGGTCGAAGGCGGGAGCACCCTTGACTATGGGCTCACCCCAGCGGATGACGACGTTCTGGTTGTAGTCGCCGGGGATCGTCACGGCGTCGACGGTGTTGGGCTCGACGGCGGTGAAGCGGAGCCCGCGCGGCACGGAGGAGTGGGAGGGGTGGCGGGAGGTGGAAGTGGCCGCTTCCGCACCCTGGGCGCCGGCGACGTTCACGGCGGTACCGGCCGCGGTGGCCACGGTGACGACGGCGGCGGCCCGCATCACGGAACGGCGGCTGAGGGCGCCGGCGATCACATCGCCGACGTATTCGTTGGTGCTGGTGTTGGGAACCTCGTGGAAGCAGGCGTCACCACACCGGAAACGGCAGGTCATCGCGGACCGGCCGCCAGGATGCGATTCGGACGGCGATCCGATCAACGGCAGCAGCTTGCGCACTTTACTCTCCCCTTGGTGTCCCCATACGTGCCCTTGGTGTGAGCGTGACGCTAGGGGGGCGGGGGTGCAGGGGCGGGGCCGCCGGGTGAACGGACAGTGAACCTGTGGGAGCGGTAAGGGTGTTGGGGCCGCGAATGACGTGCTCGCGGCCTGGTGGGGAGGGGGACGGGGAGGGGACTTCGAGGTTGGCGGAGTGGCACCCTTGACGTCCGTCGGGTTCCGTGAAAGACCCTGCCCAAGATCGCCAGCGCGGCCCGCTAACCTTACGTGTCCGTCCTGGCCAGGGATTGACGGGCTACAACTCACGTGAAGGGTTGCGCACATGGGCATTCTCACTCTCCTGCGGAACGCGTTCGGCAAGTCACGCAAGGGGCGGGACGCCGAGGCGGCGCCCGCGCGGGAGGCGGAGTCGGCTCCTCAGCAGGAGGCCACCGAGCCGAAGATTCCGGCACCGTCCCCGGAACCGACCCTGACGGAACCCCCGAAGACCCCGGAAGCCTCCATTCCGGCACCTGCTCCGGCCCCGGAGCCCACTCCGGCCCCGGTCGCGGACCCCGCCCCGTCCTCGGTGGTTGACGACCTGGTGTCGGCAGCCTTCGACAACGTGACGGTCCCGAAGCCGTCGAAGCCGGTGGACGAGGTGGAGATCGAGGCGAAGCCGAAGCCGGTGGCCGTGGAGGCGGAGCCGGTGGCCGTCGAGCCGGAGTCGGTGGCCGTCGAGGCGGAGCCTGAGCCAGTCGTCGAGGCGAAGCCGGAGCCGGTCGCTGAGGCAGAGCCTGCGGTTGAGCCCGAGGCAAAGGTGGAGGCGGAGCCGGTCGTCGAGGCGGAGCCTGAGCCGGTGGCTGAGACGAAGTCTGAGCTGGAGCCGGTCGCCGAGGTGACCCCCGAGCCTGAGGTCGAGCCCGAGGCCGTCGCCGAGGAACCGACCCCGGAGCCGGTGGCCGAGGTAGCTCCCGAGCCCGAGGTCGAGCCTGCCGCCGAGGAGCAGACCCCGGTGACCGAGGTCGCCCCGGAGCCGGAGGTCGAGGTCGAGGTCGAAGCGGTGGCCGAGGAGCCGGCGCCCGAAGCCGTCGTCGAGCCCGTCGCGGAGGAGTCCGCTCCCGAAGTGACGGCGGAGCCGGAAACGGAACCGGAGTCCGTGCCCGAGCCTGCTGACGACCTGGAACCGGCAGCCGCCGACGCGGAGGAAGCCCCACAGGGGCCACCCGCACCCGAGAACGAAACCGCCACGGGCGGTGCGGGTGGGAACACAGACACGGCCGACGGCGAAGCCGAGGCCGAGACCCCCGTCCCCGCAACCCTCCTCACCGCCTACAACGCCGCCACCGAAACCCTCACCACCCTCAACCTCACCAACACCCCCGCCAAGATCTACCTCGTCCTGGACCGCAGCGCGTCAATGCGCCCGTACTACAAGGACGGCTCCGCCCAGGCCCTCGGCGAGCAGACCCTCGCCCTCGCCGCCCACCTCGACCCCAACGCCCAGGTCCACGTCGTCTTCTTCTCCACCGAACTGGACGGCACCGGCGAGCTGACCCTCCCCGACCACGAGAACAAGATCGACGAACTCCACGCCGGCCTCGGCCGCATGGGACGTACGAGCTACCACGTGGCCGTCGAGGAAGTCCTCACGCACTACCAGAAGTCCGGCACCACCGACCCCGCCCTGGTCGTCTTCCAGACGGACGGCGCCCCGGACGCCAAGACCCCCGCGACCCAGTCCCTCACGGACGCCGCGAAGAGCCACCCGGCGGTCTTCTTCTCCTTCGTCGCCTTCGGGGAGCAGGACAACAAGGCCTTCGACTACCTCCGCAAGCTGAAGACGGACAACACGTCCTTCTTCCACGCGGGCCCGACCCCGCGCGAACTGACGGACACGGAACTGTACGAGGGCGTACTGGCGAACTGGCGCCCGTAGCCATCAGGACGACGCACAACGACGGGGCCCGGCAGACCGCCGGGCCCCGTTCCCGTGCCGCCTCAGCCCGTCGGCGAACCCAGCAGGGCCAGCGCAGAGGTGATCAACGAGAGGACCACGGAAGCGTCCCCGCACAACGTCCGAATCGTCTGGAGCCGCGAACGCGCCGTGTCCCGCTCCGCGTCCTCACCGACGTTCTGGTTGCGGATCAGCCCGAGCAGGGCCCGACAGCCCTCGGGGTCCGTGACCCCCTCCGGCTCACCGGCCAGCGCCGTGTCGAGCTCACCGAGTATCCGCGTCCAGTCGTCGGCGGTCCCCGCGTCGGAGACAAAACGCACCTGCTTCTGGACCGTACCGACCGAATCCACCGTGTTCTGGACGTCGCCCATGGTGCCGTGAAGGTTGATCACGCCCTTGTTGGACATGCCGGGCCCTTGGTTCCGCGCCCCGCGGGGATTGAAGTTCGTCATGAGCCGTCTCCTCCGGAGGAAGGTGCCTTGTTCATCGTGGCCGTCGAGTTCCGGGTGAAGGACTGGTTCTGGACGTCCCCCATCACGCCCGAGTTGATGACGCCCGTGTTCTGCAGGATGTACGTGGCCTGCTGAAGGAACGCGCTGATGTCGACGTTGTGCTCCTGGAGAAACCCCAGTGCGGCACGGAAGACGCAGCGCTGCATCCAGTCCACGTGCCTGCGCGCGTCGTCGTACTGGAGCATGTCGTCCATGTAGCGCGAGGAGTAGACCTCGCGCAGGCTCACGGGCCCGTGACCGGGGTCCATCGGCGCACGGCTCGAACGCAGCGGAGCACGCAGACGGTTGAGGAGTGCGAAGACGTCCAGTAGGGCGTTCAGCGAGGTACGCGCGTGCCAGCCGGCCCCACCGCGCTCCGCGGCCTTCACCCCGGTGCGCAGAGTGGGGTGCATCGGATGGAGGACCTGCGCACGGATCGTGATGCGCAGAAAGTGGTGCTCGTACGCGAAGCTCACATACAGCGCGGCGACCAGTTCACCGTCCCAGGAGACGATGCGCGTGCACAGCAATCGGCGGGACTCCTTCGTGGTGGAACTGGCACCCGCCGCTCCGGTGCCCCGCCGTGCGAGCACGAGCAGGGAGTCCCATTCCTTGTCGGTGATGTCGTCCCAGCGCTCGGCCGCGACGGCGGCGACGTCGAAGACATCGAGCCGGTTCGCCGGATGGTGGGAGGGGCGATGGTCGATCAGCCGCTGCATCTCGTCGGCCACATGGCGGTGGAGTTCGTCGGGCGTGAAGGCGACGACACCCTGGCCTGCGGTGTCGCTCAGGATCTCGTCGACGCTCCGGAACGCCTGCCGTACGATTTTCTCCTCCTCCGTCTCGTCCTTGAGCGCCTCCTTCCCGGCGGCCGAGGTGACGTCGATACCGATGGCCTCCTCGAACCACACGGTCCCCGCCCCCACCAGATGGTGCACGGCCTGGCCCTCGTCCCGCAGACGCAGTGTGTACGGCACCACCAGCCCGTCCCGCTCACGAGGGTCCCGGCGCAGCATGCGGCGCCGCCAGGGGCCTATCCACCAGCGCAGGTCGCGCTCTCCCCGCCCCTCGGTCCAGCGGGCCCGGCGAAAGGCGACGTAGGCGAGGAGACGGTCCGCGTAGCAGACGGCCCAGGTTCCACCGAGCAGCACCAACAGGGCCGGGCCGAAGCCGGCGGCCACGCCGGTGACGACGGCCGTGGCGAGCACACCCAGCAACAGCGTTCTGCGCAAGATGGTGAGCTTCTCGGCCGATGCGGCGCTCTGCAGGACAGGTGTCAGATGGAAGCCGTGAGGCGGAACGGGACGCCCGTGACCGACCCGCCGACGCACCCAGCGAACGTACGCGTGACCGAGATGCACAGGCCACTGAGTGTCCTTCGGGGGGAGATTCTGGGAGACCGCCCGCAGCGCCTTGTCGCGCTTGTCGCGATCGCGGCGGGTGAGCAGTATCCACGCGACCCGCGGTACGACGACCGCGTGTGTGGAGGCCAGTTTCGCCAGCGCGCCGGCATGGTCGTCGCGCAGATACGCGGCCGCGCAGAGCCAGTTCGTGGTGTCCGAGAGACCGGCACGGCGGACTTTCTTAGGGGGTTCCTCACCATGTACCGCCGCACTGCCCGGGCCACGCCCTGCCGTCCCGTCCCCGGGAAGCGGCATGACGGGCTCTCTGCGCAAGGTGAAAAGACGCAGGGTGAAAAGACGCCGTTTCGGCGACGTCGGCCCTGCCTGAGTTCCCCGTGAACCGTCTCGATCGAGGCCCTCGGCACCCTCGTCGACGCGCTCGAAGTCCGTCCCCAGCCCCATACCCCGTCCCCCTCCACTCCAAGTGGTGGTGACAGGGTGCTGATGCGGACCGCGGTCGAGAAGGGGGCATGGGCTTCGACGGAGCCGTTTCGGCCACTGCTCACCCCTGAAAACGGGAGGCGGGCGCCCCATACCAGTCGGCTACGATTTCAAGGTTCGTAGACGGTCCAAACACACCAAAACCGTCACTCCATGTAGCGACTTGGGAGCAGCCCGCGATGGCTCGACACCTCATCACCAGCGCCCTTCCGTACATCAACGGGATCAAGCACCTGGGCAACATGGTGGGGTCCATGCTCCCGGCGGACGTCTACTCCCGGTATCTGCGTCAGCGTGGTCACGACGTCCTCTACATCTGCGCGACCGACGAGCACGGCACCCCGGCCGAGCTGGCGGCGAAGGAGCAGGGCATCCCCGTAGCGGACTTCTGTGCGCAGGCGCACGACGCGCAGAAGGCGGTGTACGACGGGTTCGCGCTGGCCTTCGACTACTTCGGGCGGAGTTCCTCCCCGCAGAACGTCGAGATCACGCAGCACTTCGCGCGTCGGCTCAACGAGAACGGGTTCATCGAGGAACGCGCGATCCGTCAGGTGTACAGCCCCGCCGACGGCCGCTTCCTCCCGGACCGTTACGTCGAGGGCACCTGCCCCCACTGCGGCTACGACAAGGCGCGCGGCGACCAGTGCGAGAACTGCACGCGGGTTCTCGACCCGACCGACCTGATCAACCCGCGAAGCGCCATCTCCGGCTCCACCGACCTGGAGGTCCGCGAGACCAAGCACCTCTTCCTCCTCCAGTCGAAGCTCCAGCACGAGGTCGAGGAATGGGTGGCCGCCCACGAGGGCCAGTGGCCCCACCTCGCCTCCTCGATCGCCCGCAAGTGGCTGACCGAGGGCCTGCACGACCGCGCGATCACCCGTGACCTCGACTGGGGCGTCCCGGTCCCGGCGGACACCTGGCCGGAGCTGGCGGCGGAGGGCAAGGTCTTCTACGTCTGGTTCGACGCCCCGATCGAGTACATCGGGGCGACGAAGGAGTGGTCGGATCTTGACCCGGCCAACCGGGACTGGAAGTCCTGGTGGTACGAGGCGGACGGCGGCGACAACCCCGTCCGGTACACCGAGTTCATGGCCAAGGACAACGTCCCCTTCCACACCGTCATGTTCCCGGCCACGGAACTCGGCGTCCGCGAGCCGTGGAAGAAGGTCGACGTCGTCAAGGCCTTCAACTGGCTGACGTACTACGGCGGAAAGTTCTCCACGTCCCAGAAGCGGGGCGTCTTCACCGACCAGGCCCTGGCCATCCTCCCGGCCGACTACTGGCGCTACTTCCTGATCGCCAACGCCCCCGAGTCCGACGACTCCTCGTTCACCTGGGAGCACTTCACCGCCACGGTGAACAAGGACCTGGCGGACACCCTCGGCAACTTCGTCAACCGTGTCCTCTCCTTCTCGAAGAAGCGCTTCGGCGACGAGGTCCCGGCGGGCGCGGCGGCCGGCGAGGCGGAGACGAAGCTGGGCGAGCAGATCGCCGAGCTGCTCGCGGAGTACGAGACCCAGCTGGAGGCGCTCCAGTTCCGCAAGGCGGCCGCGGCCCTGCGCGCGCTCTGGTCGGCGGGCAACTCCTACCTGGAGGAGAAGGCCCCCTGGCTGGAGATCAAGACCGACCAGGACGGCGCGGCTCTGACCCTGCGTACGGCGATGAACCTCATCCACCTCTACTCGGTGGTCTCGGAGCCCTTCATCCCGGCGTCGTCGGCGACGATGCGCGCGGCGTTCGGGCTCCAGGACGACACCCGGACGTGGTTCACGGCCGAGGAGGCCAGGTCCCTGTCCACCGTCCCGGCCGGCACCGCCTTCACGGTCCCGCCGGTCCTGTTCGCGAAGCTGACGGACGAGGACCTGGAGACGTACAAGGAGCGCTTCGGCGGCGCCCCCGAGTAGCCGCACAGGTCACGCGGTGACCCCGAACCGCCCGTGGACTCCCCGGAGTCGACGGGCGGTTCTGTCTTCCGCCTCGTCATCGGCATCGGCACCCGGCGGACCGGACTCCAGCCCGAGTGCGGTACGGGCGGCGCTGACGTACTGAAGCCCCTCCACGGCGGTCTTCCTCGCGAGCGCGTACTCGGCGGGAGTGCGGGCGGCGGCCAGCTGTCCCCGGGCGGCGTGGTGCCGTCCGGCCGCCTCCGCCAACGCCTCCGCGGCGGCTTCGTCGGCCCCCGGCCGAAGCCCGGCGAGACTCCCCCCGAGCCGCACGACCCACCGATTCGCCTCGACCTCCGCGTCCAGCCCGGACGGAACCGCGTACACCCCTGCCTGCCTGCGCAGCAGCACGACGGAGGCCACCGCTCCCACTATCAGCAGCAGCGTGAGCGGAACGACGATTCCCATGACTTCCTCCAGCGAGCGCGAGTGCGGCAGTCCCCATGGAACGTCCCCCCTCTGTGCGCTCCCGACGAGAAGTCTGTGCGCCGCCTGCGAACCTCCCGTGGACGCTTCCGATCCCCGTCGATCTCCGCATGTACGGAATCTCCCGCTCCTCTAGGCAGGCCACTGTTTCGGCCGATATACAGGCCGAAGATCATGTGAAGCCAGTCAATTACCGAGACATGGGCAGAGATTTGCGTCTGTCCACAGGGGGGGCACAACCATGGCACTCTTCGGCAACGCGCACACCGTCGACCCGACGGCCGCCCAGCAGGACTACGCCCGGCTGCTCGGCCAGAACGAGCAGGTGCACGCCGCGTACCAGCTGATCCGCGACACCATCCTGTTCACCGACCGCCGGCTCCTCCTGGTCGACAAGCAGGGCATCACCGGCAAGAAGGTCGAGTACCACTCGGTCCCGTACCGCAGCATCACCCACTTCGCGGTGGAGACCGCGGGCACCTTCGACCTCGACGCCGAACTCAAGATCTGGATCTCCGGCTCCCCGAGCCCGGTCCAGAAGACGTTCACCAAGGGCGTCGACATCTACGAGGTGCAGGCGATCCTGACGCAGTTCGTGGCCAAGTAGGCACAGCAGCCAGAGCGGGACGCAAGATCACGGCCCGTCCCAAGCCCTGGTAAAGTCCGCTCACTTGTGCGAGGGCTGGGGAGCCCTCGTGGGGAGGGAACCTCAAGTGGGCAGACACGCCCTGGGACGGGGCGGGCCTACCGTGCTTGTCTCCACCACCGCACTGGCCCTGCTGGCCGGGGCCCTGTACGCGTTCTCCGGACCGGTGGCCGGCGCCGCCGAGGCGGCCGTGCCCCAGGCGTCCGCCACGGCGGCGGCCACCACCACGGAGATCACGCTCAGCGAGCCGAACTCGGACACCCCGCGTGCCACGCGTCCGCTCGTCGCCGGCGGGACCGGCTTCCTGCAACGCCAGTGGGCGGTCGACGGACTGCTGTGGACGGACTACGCGGACGGCGGCACGGTCACCGTCGAGAACGCGAGCGGCGTCTACACACCGGTCTCGGGCTGCACGTCCCTCGGCTCCGCCTGCCACGCCTCCTGGTACGGCTCGGACAGCGACCTGGTCGCGCTGCCGACATCCCTGAACACCTCTTCCGTCACCCTCTGGGACCCCGGGACGCGCAAGCGGCTGGTCGTGTCGTCCGGCACGGGCGCGAAGTACCGGGGCCTCGCCGGGGACACGATCGTCACCGACTCCACGCTGATCGACGTCGTGGACGGCAAGCGGTACGAGCGCACCGTCACCGGCGACGCGACGAACATCCAGAACTACCAGATCGTGGGCGCGGACTCCTCCGGCGTGCTCTGGGCGCGTGACGGCGACGTCTACTACATCGACCTGGCGACGGCGGTGAACACCCAGGTGTTCACGGACGTCCCGTCGACCGCGCACTTCGTGCAGACCGACGACCGGATCGGCTGGTCCACCGCCGACGCCACCGGACTGCACCTCAGGTCCCGCGCGGACCTGGCCGCCCCGGAAGAGACCTTCACCCTGCCGTACCTCGCCGTGCCGGACCTCTTCCAGCCCATCGCCGGTGATCCGGTCCTGGTCGGCGACTGGCTGCTGCTGCCCGCGACGAAGCGAACCGGTGGCGCGACCCTCGAAGCCGCCTCGCTCACCGACGGCTCCACGCGGACCCTGCTCACCTCCGCCGGCGACCACTCGATCCAGGCATCCGGGAACGACGCCTTCGTCACCGGCGGCACCGGCCCCGCCGACTGGTGGGTCCAGCGCGTGAGCCAGGGCGAGGACGGCTCGCTCCAGCTGACGAGGACGTACCGGATTCCGGCGATGGAGAACCCCAAGACCGGGCTGGCCCTCAGCCGGGGCAGTCTGCGTGTGGTGGCGGACAACCCCGAGAGCACCACGGACACGACGTCCGTGCGCACCCTGACCACGGACAACGGCACGACGCTGACCGCCTCGGCGGCCACGAAGGGCAACGGCGCTCTGCCCGCCTGCCCGTACCCGGCCACCACCTGCGCGGCCATGTTCGGAAACAGCGGTGAGGACGTCTACCTCCAGAAGGTCTCCGGCAGGGATCTGCTGATCGCCATGAACGACGGGCAGGGCAACGACACCCTGTCGTTCGGCACCGCGGGCGGCGCGATCGTCGACGCCTCCGACGGCTACGTCCTCTACAACTCCGGCGGCACCACGCCCACGCAGTACGTCGGCGAGTTCGGCCGGGGTCAGAAGCTGAAGCGCGCGATCGTCGCCGCCGCCCTGAACGGCCCCATGCTCTGGAGCGCCACCGCCACCTCCGGCCGGCTCACCTCGTACAGCCTCACCGGGAACAAGACACTGGCCACGGTGACCGTGCCGGGCCTCGGTTGCGTACCGAGCGAGCTGCAGGCGGCGGGCCGCTGGGTGTACTGGGCCTGCGGTACGGACTCGGCGGGCGTGTACGACACCGCGTCCCGTACGTCGACCGCCGTGCAGCCCGGTGACGTACTGCTCGGCGACGGGTTCACCGTCCGCCACGACCACACCACCGACGAACTGGTACTGACCGAGACCCGCACCGGCACCACCCGCGTGCTCGCCTCCCGCGTCCCGGACACCGGCCTCGCGGCGGACCGGCGCTACCGCTGGACGGTGGACGAGTACACGGGCCTGGTGGCGTGGTCCGACTCGTACGAGCAGACGCACGTCGCCTCCACCGGGGTCGCCCCGTCCAACCCCGGCACATTCTCCTCAAGGGCGGATGCCGAGTCGGTGCCGAAGACCTCACCCCTCTGGTCCGGTGACTGGCTGCTCTCCCGCCCTGTCACCTCCTGGTCCCTCACCTTCACCTCGAAGCAGAGCGGTCCGACGGGCCGGACCACCCGCACGGTCACCGGCGGCGCGGCCACGGCCTGGATCTCCGCGACCTGGAACGGCCTGACGGCGAACGGAGGTTACTTCCCCAACGGCGACTTCACGTGGACGCTCCGGGCCACCGGTCTCGGCACCTCGACCTCGAACACGGCGGCCACGGGAACGGGCTACGTGATGGGCGGGGCGCCGGTACACCACGACTTCATCAGCAAGGTGGGCCGGGCCGGCGCGGGTGACCTTCTCACCCTCACCTCCTCCGGCGCACTGACCTTCCACCCGGGCACCGGAACGGGCGGGTTCAGCGGCAACAGAACCACCGGAGGCGGCTGGCCCACTGGCATCAAAGCCATCCCCTTCGGACACCTCGGCGGCAGCAAATGCAACGACGTCCTCGTCCGGATGGCCAACGGGGCCCTGCGCCTCTACACCCCGAGCTGCAACTCACCTGTTCTGCCGAACACTTCGCACACCACCCTCGCCACCTCCGGCTGGACCCAGCACGACATCCTCACCTCCCCCGGTGACCTCACCGGCGACGGCCGCCCCGACCTGATCGCCCGCAAGGCGTCCACCGGGGCCGTCTACCTCTACAAGGGCACCAGCGCCGGCAAGCTCTCCGGGGCGGTCGCGCTGTACGCCGACTGGAAGGGCTACAAGAAGATCGTCGGCGCCGGGGACCTCGACGGCGACGGCATCGGCGATCTGCTCGCCCAGGACAAGGCCGACAACCTGTACCGGTTCAACGGCACGGGCCGGGGCACCTTCACGGCCCGTACGAAGCTGTTCGGGTCATGGGGAGCCTCGTACAACGCGGTCGTCGGCGTCGGCGACATCACCAACGACGGCAAGGCGGACCTCGTCGCCCGCGACACCGCCGGCAACCTGTACCGCCAGAGCGGGGACGGGAAGGGGTCGTTCGGGGCGCGTACGAAGATCGGGAGCGGCTGGGGGACGTACAAGTCCGTCTCCTGATCGCGTAGCCCGGGCGGGGCCAGGCTCAGGGATCGCTGTTCGTACCGTGGGAGATGCCGTGGATGTCGACCTGCGCAAGCTGCGCTACTTCGGACATCACCCTGGCCCTCAGCCACGCCGCCGGATGCCCGGGCCGGATCGACTCGCTGTCCCTGGACGAGGCCCTGCGGCGGATGGGTCCGATCGCCGAGGCGTTCGCCCTCGACCAGCAGCTCACCGGCGCCCGGGCCCGGCGCGAGCTCGGCTGGACGCCCACCCGGCTCGACGCCCTGGCCGAACTCTCCCAGGGCTGAACCCGTCCGCCCCGGCCGCGCCGCCCGTCGGTCTCCGTGAACCGGCGGAGACGGCGAAAGGCCCGGAACCTGGGGGAGGGTTCCGGGCCGTCCTTCGCGGGCCGTACGTCCGTCAGCTCGCGGAGGCGGAGGGTGACGCCGTGTCCGTCGCCGTCGCGGACGCGCCCGGCTGCACCGCGTCGTCCGTGCCGGTGTGGGTCGCCTCGGGGTCGACGCCCATCGTGATGGAGCCGATCACACCCTTGGCGATGTCCTTCTTGTTGTACTTCAGCTTGAGCAGACCGCCCGTGGTCCCGCTCTGGTCGTAGATCGTGTCCTCGGTGAGCGTCGTGCGCTCGGTCGTCGACGTCGAGTACGGGTCGACCTCGGCGGAGGCGAGCACCGACTCCTCGTCGAAGAAGAACTGGCCGGTGTGGCAGGTGGTGCCGCCCTCGTAGCCGGCGTCCGTCCAGGTGCCGTCCACGTGCACCTTCGTGTGGATGTGGACGCAGCGGCCCCGGTACCAGCCCGGGAAGATCGTCTTGAAGGTGACCCGGCCCTGCCGGTCCGTCTTCCAGGTGCCGCGCAGATAGCGCTTGTCGTCGGTGGGCTCCTCGTGGCCACCGCCACCGCCCGTACCGCCGGAGGGGGCGCCGGACGGCGCGTCGGTGGGCGGCTCACCCGTCGGGGTGCCCGAGGGGGCGTCGGTCGGGGCGCTGCCGCCGCCGCTGGAGAGGCTCTCGTAGCCGGAGTACAGGCCCAGCGCGTCGCAGTGCCAGACGTCGACGGCCGCGTTGACGATCGGCTTGCAGGTCTCGGAGTCGATCACCCGCAGGCTCAGGGTCAGCGGGATGCCTTCCTTGTCCTCGGTGATGTCCTGGCGGAGCTTGTCCGCGTCGATGTAGTAGGGGCCCTCGGTGGTCTCCGAGGTGAGCGTGTAGCAGACCTCCGAGCTGGTGCTGGAGGCCTTGGGGGTGGGGGTCTTCTTCCCCGTCCCACCCGCGAACGCGCCCGCCGCGACTCCGCCCGCGACGCCCACCGCGGCGACCGCTCCGGCGCCGGTGACGACGACCTTCCTGCGCGTCAGATCTCGTTTGTGCTTCGGCCCTTGGTTCTCTGTCATGGGTCTGGAACTTAGGTAAGACGCCTGTCAGGACCATGGGAAAGGACTGTGCTTTGCTTTGCCTTCTCATGGATCTTCGGAGAATCAGCAAAAGGGGCGAGAAATAGCCGTCGATTTCCCGCCCCCCTGCATTGATTGGGCATTAATTAGGCAAGGCTTACCTAATTAATTCTCCTCCTCAGGCGCCACGCCCATCGTCAGCTCGGCGAGAACTCCGCGCCCGATGTCCGTCTTCTTGTACCGCAGCCGCAGTAGCCCACCCTCGGCCCCGTTGTCCGGATAGATCGTGTCCTCGTCGAGGGTCGTGCGCGTCGCCGTGTTCGTCGAGTACGGCTCCACCGCCGCCGAGAGCAGCACCGACTCCTCGTCGAAGAACAGCTGGCCCGTGTGACAGGTGTGCCCGCCCTCGTAGCCGGCGTCGGTCCAGGTGCCGTCCACGTGCACCTTGACGTGGATGTGCACGCAGCGACCCCGGTACCAGCCCGGGAACACCGTCCGGAAGGTGACGAACCCGCGCCGGTCCGTCTTCCACGTACCGCGCAGATAGCGCTCGTCGTCGGTCGGCTCCTGGTGGCCGGGGCCGCCACCACCAGGACCGTCCGTGGGAGGCGGGCCCGTGGGCGCGTCGGTGGGCGGGGTTCCGCCACCACCGCCACCACCGTTGCCCATGGCCTCGTAGCCGGAGTAGATACCGAGCGCCGAGCAGTGCCAGATGTCGACGGCCGCGTTCCGCACCGGCCTGCACGTCTCGGCGTCGATCACCTTCAGGCGGAGGGTGAGGGGGATGCCCTCCTCGTCCTCGGTGACGTCCTGGCGGAGCTTGTCCGCGTCGATGTAGTACGGGCCCTCGGTGGTCTCCGTGGTCAGTACGTAGCACGCCTCGGGGGTGCCCGAGGGGGTGCCGGAGCCGTGCGCGCCCTTCGCCTCCGGCACGCCGTTCGCCTCCGGCGCTCCCTGTGCGGAGGCGAGCCCTGCGCCCAGGGCCGCCACCGCCGTGGCGGTGACCGCCGTCGCGCCACCGGCGACAACGACTCTGCGGCGCGTCAATTCCCGTAATTCCTGCTGGGGGGTGTCAGTCATGGGCCCGGAGATTATGAATGGGACCTGTCAAAGAGCTGTGATTTCCGGGGTTTCCTGAGCACCGCATGAGAATGGCTCGGAATCGCCGCCGATTCCGAGCCACCCACAAAAACCGTCCCTTTACTTGGGCTGCGGCTTCCGCACCGAAATGTGCAGCTCCCTCAGCCGCGTCTCCTCCAGCTCCGTCGGCGCGCCCATCATCAGGTCCTGGGCGTTGCCGTTCAGCGGGAACGCGATCGTCTCGCGGATGTTCGGCTCGTCCGCGAGGAGCATGACGATACGGTCGACGCCGGGCGCGATCCCGCCGTGCGGAGGGGCGCCGAAGCGGAACGCGCGGAGCATGCCGGCGAACTCGCGCTCGACGGTCTCCTCGTCGTAGCCCGCGAGGCCGAACGCCTTCAGCATGATGTCGGGCTCGTGGTTGCGGATCGCGCCGGAGGACAGCTCCGTGCCGTTGCAGACGATGTCGTACTGCCAGGCCAGGATGTCCAGCGGGTCCTGGGTCTCCAGGGCCTCCATACCGCCCTGGGGCATCGAGAACGGGTTGTGCGAGAAGTCGATCTTCCCGGTGTCCTCGTCCTTCTCGAACATCGGGAAGTCCACGATCCAGCAGAACCGGAACACGTTCTCCTCGAAGTGCCCGGCACGCTTGGCGGCCTCGACCCGCACCGCGCCCATGATCTTCGAGACCTCGTCGTACTCGCCCGCGCCGAAGAACACGGCGTGACCCGCCGACAGCGACAGCCGCTTGGTCAGCTCGGCGACGTTCTCCTCGGTGAGGAACTTCGCGATCGGCCCGGACAGCGAACCGTCCTCGGTGACCCGCACCCAGGCCAGGCCCTTCGCGCCCAGCGTGACGGCGAAGTCGCCGAGCTGGTCGAAGAACTTCCGGGGCTGCGCGGACACGTCCGGCACCGGCAGGGCGCGTACGTGCTTGCCGGCGAACGCCTTGAACTCCGAGCCCGCGAAGACGTCGGTGATGTCGACCAGCTCCAGCTGGGCGCGCAGGTCCGGCTTGTCGGAGCCGTACTTCAGCATCGACTCGCGGAACGGGATGCGCGGGAACGGCGAGGTGACCTCACGGCCGTTGCCGAACTCCGTGAACAGCTCGGTCATCAGCTTCTCGATGGGCTGGAAGACGTCCTCCTGCTCCACGAAGCTCATCTCGACGTCGAGCTGGTAGAACTCGCCCGGCGAACGGTCCGCGCGCGCGTCCTCGTCACGGAAACAGGGCGCGATCTGGAAGTAGCGGTCGAAGCCCGAGATCATCAGCAGCTGCTTGAACTGCTGCGGGGCCTGCGGCAGCGCGTAGAACCGGCCCGGGTTGAGGCGCGACGGCACGACGAAGTCGCGGGCGCCTTCCGGGGAGGTCGCCGTCAGGATCGGCGTGGCCATCTCGTTGAAGCCGAGCGCGGTCATCTTGTGCCGAATCGCGGAGATGACGGCCGTACGCAGCATGATGTTGCGGTGCATGCGCTCGCGGCGCAGGTCCAGGAAGCGGTACTCCAGGCGCCGCTCCTCGTTGACCCCGTCCTCGGTGTTGATCGTGAAGGGCAGCGGCTGGGCGGCGCCGAGCAGCTCCACCTCGCCGACCTCGACCTCGACCTCACCGGTGGGCAGCTCGGAGTTGATGTTCTCCGCGCCGCGCGAGACGACCTTGCCGTCGATCCGGACCGTCGACTCCTTGGAGACCTTGTCGAGGGCCTCGTAGGCGGGCGTGCCGGGGCGGGCGACGAGCTGCGTGATGCCGTAGTGATCGCGGAGATCGATGAAGAGGATGCCGCCCAGGTCGCGCCGATTGTGCAGCCAGCCGCTCAGCCGGACGTCACTGCCGACGTCAGAGGCGCGTAGCTCGCCGCAGGTGTGGGACCTGTACCGATGCATCGTCGTTCATCCAGCCTTCGCGGATCGGGGATGGGATCAGGGGCAGGGTCGGGGCCGGGGTCGGAGTCGGTGTTTCACGTGAAACACCGACACACCGGAACGCCGGAACCTCGAAACCTTGAAAAGCTCAGCCCCAGGGTACCGGCCGCCCCGATACCGCTTCCCCGCAATTGTTCGCACGCGTACCCTGTACCGCTTCCGCGCAGCTCGCCCCTGCCCGTACGACCCGGCCGGCACAGCCTTCACACAGCTTGGCCTGTACAGCTTGGGTGGCACGCTGCGATCACCTCTCCATAAAGTGGGTCAATGCGCACTGGTGAGCCCCTGCCCGCCGTGGGGGACGTCCTGGTCGCCCTCGCAACCGGCATGTGGCATTGGGACACAACAACGAACCTGGTCACGCTCGACGCCGAGGCGGCCCGCCTGCTCGGCCTGCCCGCCGAGCCGACCACCCTCACGGAGGCCGCGGCCCGGGCCCGGCTCCACCCGGTCGACTGGAACGAGATCGGCGGGGTCATGCAGCTCGCCGTCGCCGAGGGCACCATCGCCGAGACCCGGGCCCGGGTCATGGACGACCGGGGCCGGGTGATCCGTACCGTCCGCAGCCGCGCGAAGCCGCACTTCGCGGCCGACCGCAAGGCGTACGACGTACTCGGCACCCTCCAGGAGGTGACCGAGCCCCCGCCGGGCACCGCCGCGCGCACCCCCGTCACCGGTGACTGGCGCCGCTCCCGCGAGGCCTTCCTGCTGGACGCGGGCCGGGCACTGGCCGAGGCACGGTCCACGGAGGAGGTGCTGCGGGTCGCGGCGGGCCTTTCGATGCCGGGCTTCTCACCGGACGGACTCGCGGTCTTCGGCGTCCAGGGCGACCGCCTCACCGTGATCGGCCATCACGGCCAGCGCCCCGGCGACGAGCGCCCCTTCTCCCACATGCCGCTGGAGACCGACTACCCGGCCGCCGAGGTGGTCCGCACGGGCCGGGCCGTCTATCTCTCGTCCCCCGAGGCCTACAAATCGCGCTACCCCACGGCCTGGCCCCTCGCCCAGGTCTTCGACCGCCAGTCCTGGGCGTTCCTGCCGCTGACCGTCGCGGGCCGCACGATGGGCGCCTGGATGGCGGGCTTCGCCTACCCGGTCAGCTTCACCCCCGACGAGCGCTCGGTCCTGACAACGGTCGCCCGCATGCTCGCCCAGGCCCTGTCGAGGGCGGGAGTCGCGGAATCGGAACGGGAGCTGACCGACGGCCTGCAACGCTCCATGCTGCCCACCCTCGGCCCCGAGATACCCGGCATGGACGTCGCCGCCCGCTACATACCGACCGGCGGCGGCCTCCAGGTCGGCGGCGACTGGTACGACATGATCCCGCTGCCCGGCCGTGGCCGGTTCGCCCTGGTCATCGGCGACGTCCAGGGCCACGACGTCCGCGCCGCCGGTCTGATGGGCCAGCTCCGCATAGCGCTGCGCGCCTACGCCTCCGAGGGCCACCGCCCCGACGCGGTCCTCTCCCGCGCCTCCCGCTTCCTGCACGGCATCACCCACGACCAGGGCAGCGGCGACCTGCGCTTCGCCACCTGCCTGTACGTCGAGGTCGACCCCTCGACCGGGGTCCTGGAGATCGCCCGCGCCGGCCACCCGGACCCGGCGATCCGGATGGCGGACGGCACGGTACTGACCCGCCCGACCGCTGGCGGCCTGCCCCTGGGCATCGACCCGGACGCCGACTACCCCACCACCCTCCTCGCCCTCGAACCCGGCGAGACGATGCTCCTGTGCACGGACGGCCTGATCGAGACGGGCGGCCACGACCTGGAGACGGGCTGGCAGCGCATCCGCGAGACGCTGGAGGAGCACAAGGGGGACAAGGCGGATGCGGACACCGACCTGGAGTCCCTGGCCGACGCCCTGGTCCAGGCCGTACACGGCCCCTCCTCCCACCACACCACGGGCCCGCTGGCCGACCGCCGCGAGGACGACATCGCGCTGCTGCTCCTGAGCCGCCCGGAGGAGTGCGTGACGGACGGCACCGCACCGCCGAGGGAACGCCCCACGGTCCGCCGCACGATGCTCACGATCGCCCAGGCGGAACCCGAGCGCGTCGCCGTGGCCCGCCAGCAGCTCCGCGAACAGCTCCACGACTGGCCCAGCCCCGACCAGGTCGACTCGGCGGTCCTCCTGATCTCCGAGACGACCACCAACGTCCTCGTCCACACGGACGCCGACGCCCTGGTGGTCGCCGAGGTCACGGGCGACCCCGGCGAACGCCGCATCCGCGTCGAGGTCACGGACGTCAGCGACGACCTCCCGCACAAACGCCGCCCGGGCGAACTGGCGTCGTCGGGCCGGGGGTTGATGCTGATCGAGATGCTGGCGGACGCGTGGGGGGTGGACCCTCGGGGCGAGGGGAAGAGCATCTGGTTCGAGTTGTATGAAAAGAAGCCCCGCTAACGGGTGAACATCCTTGCTATGAGCAAGGGCCACGCCTCCACCTGCCTACCTTCCGAGGCGGAGGTGATGCTCGATGAACGAGCAGAACAACACGCACAAAGACGCGATCGACATCAACGACTTCGTGTTCGCGGCCACGGGCGCGCGAGTGCGGAGGCTGACGACGCCGGCCGGGGAGCACTGGTTTCCGGCCATGGATGTGGCGAAGCATCTTGGCTACGCGAACACACGGGACGCTGTACAGAGCGCGGTCTCACAACAGCACACAACAACGTTCGGCGAGTTTGCACGTTGCGTCGCCCTGAGCGACGCAAGGCGCAAACCCACAGGTCACGGGTTCCGTACAACGATGAAGCTGGTGAACCTCCAGGGGCTTGTCGAGCTGGTGAACAGCTGCACGAAGCCAGAGTCCCAGCCCTTCAGGGCTTGGGTCTCCGAGGTCCTCGTCACCATCCAGCGGGAGGGCTCCTACTCTCTCGAACCGGCCTCGGTGCAACCCGCCCCCACCGGTGGCACCGCGTATCTGATGCCCCGAGAGGTCGCCGACGCGATCGTGCGGCTCGAAGTGAGGAACATCCAGGCCGACGAGGTGATGGTGGCCTTCCAGAGAGAGCAGACCGTTCTTCTGGAGAAGATCAGCCACAGCCAGCACACCATCGCTCACAGCCAGAGCGCGATCATCCGCAGCCAAGTCATGATCGCCGACGCGCTTCAGGAGATCGCCCAGGCACTCAGGGGCCGTCGTCGGGAACCGAAGTTGACGCCCCAGGAGCTCCTGGCCACCTGGAGGGCGAAGAACCTCGTCTTCACCGAGGACATCCATGCGGTGGCGGCCTACCTGGCGCCGGCGCTCGTTCAAGGCGAGGCCAGTTACCGTCTGGAGGAGATCGCCACGCGTACCGGGCTCACCCTCGCCCGCGTCCACGACTGTCTGCGCACACTGCTCAAGCGCGGCTGCATGCGGCAGACGGGCTGCGCCCCTGACGGAGCACCCATGTACGTCCTGCCGTAGCCGGACACCCATGGAACGGGCCCGAAGCCGCAAACCAAAGTTGCGGCTTCGGGCCCGTTCGTACAGTACTGAACTTTTCTACGGTCTACAGACCGCCCTCGGACATTCCATGCACCGCCGGCACAGTTCCCAGCCGGCCCTTCTGGAAGTCCTCGAACGCCTGCTCAAGCTCCGCCCTCGTGTTCATCACGAACGGGCCGTAGTGCGCCATCGGCTCGCGGATCGGCTGGCCGCCGAGCAGGACGACCTCCAGGTCCGGCGTGTTCCCGTCCTGCTGTTCGTCCGCGCGGACCGTCAGGGACGAGCCCGCACCGAAGACCGCCGTCTGGCCCTTGTGGATCGGGCGACGGTCCGCACCCACGCTGCCGCGGCCCGCGAGGACGTACGCCAGGCCGTTGAAGTCCTCCCGCCACGGAAGAGTGACCTCCGCGCCCGGAGCCAGCGTCGCGTGGACCAGACTGATCGGGGTGTGGGTGATACCGGGACCCTGGTGACCGTCCAGCTCACCGGCGATGACGCGCAGCAGCGCGCCGCCGTCGTGGGACGTGAGGAGCTGGACCTGGCCGCCGCGGATGTCCTGGTAGCGCGGGGCCATCATCTTGTCCTTGGCCGGGAGGTTCACCCACAGCTGGATGCCGTGGAAGAGACCGCCGGAGACCACGAGCGACTCCGGGGGCGCCTCGATGTGCAGGAGGCCCGAGCCCGCCGTCATCCACTGGGTGTCCCCGTTGGTGATGGTGCCGCCGCCGCCCTGCGAGTCCTGGTGGTCGAAGACACCGTCGATGATGTAGGTGACGGTCTCGAAGCCCCGGTGCGGGTGCCAGGGGGTGCCTTTCGGCTCGCCCGGTGCGTACTCCACCTCACCCATCTGGTCCATCATGATGAACGGGTCGAGGTGCCGGTAGTTGATCCCGGCGAACGCCCGGCGCACCGGGAAGCCCTCGCCCTCGAAACCGCTCGGCGCGGTCGTCACACCGATCACGGGACGCGCCACGGCGTCGGCCGGCGCGGCCACACGGGGCAGGGTCAGCGGGTTCTCGACGGTCACTGCAGGCATGTCGGTACCTCCTTGTGCGGCCAGTTTAGTTGAGCATTGAACTTTCTGCTACCCCTAACGGCGAAAGCCCGGAGGGCATTCCCTCCGGGCCTCGCCAGCCGACCGAGGTCGGTCAGTTGCTGAAGTACAGGTACTTCCACGTTCCGTACGTCGTCGAGTTCACGTTGTCGCCGGAGGCGCCGTCGACGTAGACCGACCGCACGCGGGCCCGAATGCCCGACTCACCAGGCGCGATGAGCTGCACCGCCGACTTGCCGCTCGTACCGATCGGGAAGTACTCGGAGTCGGGGTACCACGTGCCCTGGAAGTAGACCTCCAGGTCGAAGCGCTGCTGACGGCCGGGGTAGTAGGGCATCGAGGTCGTCAGCACCGGGTCGGTGTTCTTGTGGAACCAGTAGTACGTCGTCGAGCCGATCTTGGCCGTCTTGTAGTGCCGCGACACGGCCATGGAGATCCGCACCTTCGCGTACGCCGTGACCTTGACCGTCCTCGGCGCGAAGCGGGCGTCGCCCTTGAAGACCGCGGTGACGTTCGTGTCGCGGGTCATGTCCACGACCGCGGAGAGATTCCCGGCCGCGTTGACCCTGCCCGTCTTGACCAGCCGCTTCGGCTTGTCGTTGCCGTGCGGGTCGACCCAGATCTCGACCGTGCGGTTCTTGTACGTCCGTCCCAGGTGCGCGGTGAACCTGACGTCGGTGCCGTAGGCGTACAGCTTCTTGTTGTTGTTCAGGGTCAGCGCGGTCGTCGCCCGGGACACCGCGACCTTGTCGGAGGCGGACACCGGAGTGTGCGCCGCGTCGCCCGCGTACGACACCTTGTAGGTGACCGTGCCGCCGACCGGCGGGGTGTTCGTGAAGGAGTACGTGCCGTCCGCCTTCACGGCGACCGACGGCAGCGCCCTGCCGTTCGGGGTCTCCAGGTCGGTACGGGTGACGCTCAGCTTGGTCCCGGCGGGGAGCGCGACCGTCGCCGACAGCTTGCCGGAGACCGTGAGCTTCTTGGCGCGGGTGGCCTTCGACGGGGCGTTCACAGTCAGGGTCGGGACGTTCTTCGTCGGGTCGGTCAGCGCCTTGAGGGCGTAGCCGGTGCCGGTGCCGACCAGGGCGAAGATCCGGGAGGAGTCCGGGGCCCAGGCCAGGTCGCCGATGCCGTACGCGCCGTTCGTGTACGTGCGCAGCGGCCTCGTCGCGTTCGGCCGGTAGACGGCCACCTTGGTGCCGTTGACCTGGGCGACCAGGCCGTTCGGGGCGATGTCGGCGCGCTGGCCGGCCGGGTAGGCGCCGACCTTCTTGAGCGTGCCGTTCGCGTAGGCGTCCCGGTCCGTGCCGTCGGCCAGCACCTCGGGGGCTCCGGGGACGAGATCGAGGTCACCGATGCCGTAGTTCAGCTCGTAGCTGTTGCTGTTCCAGGCGACCGTCATCGGCGTCGCTCCGGATACGTCCACGACACCGACGGCCGACGAGGACTTGCCGGTCTCACCCAGGGCCAGCAGACCGGGCGCGGCCGTGCTCGCGTCGAGCAGCGCCGGGTTCCACAGCATCTGGCCCGCGGGGAGCTGGTCCATCGCCACCGGGCTGTCCGCGGCCTCGGCCCCGGCCGCGAGGGTCGTGGTGGAGGGTGCGTCGGGAGCGGGGGAGTCGGCGGAGGTCTCCGGGGAGGGCTCGGGCGAAGAGGGCTCGGCACTCGGGTCGGGCAGCGGCTCCGTCGAGGGCTCGGCGCTCGGGTCGGGGTCGGCGCTCGGCTCGGTGGACGGCTCGGCGCTCGGCTCGGTGGACGGGTCGGGCGATGTCGGCGGCTCGGACGGCGGTACGGACGGGGCATCGGACGTCGGGACGTCCGTCGGGGTCGGGTCCGGCACCGGGTCCGGGGTCCCGGTCCAGTTCGGGTCGACCGAGCCCAGGTTGCCGTCCCACTGGTCGCCGTAGCTGAACCAGAGCTTGCCGCCGGTGAAGGCGAGGTAGCGCGGGCCGGTGTCGGTGGGCACCGCGTACCGGGTCCTGACGTTCAGGGTGGCCGGGTCGAGGGCCACGATCTGGTTCCGCGCGGGCAGGGACGCGTACAGCGTGCGTCCGTCGTCGGAGAGCGCCAGGTCGGCGACCGAGCCGAAACCGCCGGCCGAGTCGACGACGGTGCCCGAGTAGTTGGCCGCCAGTACCCGGCCGTTGAGGTTGTCGCCGACGAAGACCCGCTTCAGGGCCGCGTCCGCGACGATGCCGCCGGGTGACTGCACGGTGGCGACCGCCGCCGAGGCGGGACCCGTGGTGACGACGCTCAGCGCCACCGAACTGAAGAGGACGGCGAGTGCCGTCGCGGTCGAAGTGCTGCGCATGCGCACAGTAATGAACCCCCCACAAGGAACCCGGGATCACCGGGAGCTGAGAGCGCCGCGCGACATCCGAACGCGACCGCGGGAAGCGGTGGCGGACGGGGCGCGGCTGCCAGGAGGAACCCTATGGCATGCCTGTGACAAACGTGGAGGGGATTTCCTCCACGTTTCCCACACGCGAGAAGGCCGTCAGCCGTACATCCTGCGCATCGCGAACTCCACCATCTGCTCGACCGCCTTCGCGTCGAACACCATGCGGTGCTCGCCCTCCATGTCCACGACGAAGCCGTAGCCGGTCGGCAGCAGGTCGATGACCTCGGCGCCGGTGATCACGAAGTACTTGGACTCCTTGCCGGCGTAGCGGCGCAGCTCCTTCAGGGAGGTGAACATGGGGATCACCGGCTGCTGGGTGTTGTGCAGGGCCAGGAACCCGGGGTTGTCGCCGCGCGGGCAGTACACCTTCGACGTGGCGAAGACCTGCTGGAAGTCCTCCGCCGACATCGAGCCCGTCGTGAAGGCGCGCACCGCGTCCGCGAGGGACGGCGGGGACGGCTCGGGGTACAGCGGCGGCTGCTGGCCGTACCCGCCCGGCATCTGCTGCTGCGGCTGGGCGTACTGCTGCTGCGCACCAGCGTTCTGGTCATAGCCGTACATGCGCGCAAGAGTACCGAGAGCGCGGCGAAGCCGGGGCGGCCCGGTCCCCTGGTTCTGCCGCCGGGACGCTTCCGCCCGCCCCGCCCGGTACGTCCCATGGGGAGTCCACAGGTGCGACTCTGGTTTCGCACAGTGGGCGCTCATACCGTCAGCCTGGACAAAGAAACCATCAGGCGGCGGCAAAGGCCGGGCAATCACCGGCCGGGTACAGGTAAAGGGAGACGGCCATGAGCGGACACGGACACGGGCACCACGACCACGAGGACCACGAGCACGACAGAGGCCTCTCCTACGACCTCCCCGTCCTCGCCCGCCGCCGGATGATCCGGCTGCTGGCCGGAGCGAGCCTGGTGCCGCTGGTCGGCTGCGCCGCCGACGACGACTCGTCGTCCTCGGCCGCCACCGACACCTCGTCCAGCTCCAGCGGGACGACCGCCTCCTCCGGCGAGTGCGCGACCATCCCGAACGAGACCGCCGGCCCCTACCCGGGCGACGGTTCGAACGGGGTGAACGTGCTCAAGGAGAGCGGAGTCGTCCGCAGCGACATCACATCCAGTTTCGGGAACTCGGCGGGCGGCAAGGCCGAGGGCGTGCCGCTCACCATCACGCTCACGGTCGTCGACGCGGCCTCGGGCTGCGAGACCCCCAAGGTGGGCGCGGCCGTCTATCTGTGGCACTGCGACCGCGAGGGCAACTACTCCCTCTACTCGGAGGGCGTCACCGACGAGAACTACCTCCGGGGCGTCCAGGAGACGGACGACAAGGGCCAGGTCACCTTCACCAGCATCTTCCCGGCCTGCTACACGGGCCGCTGGCCGCACATCCACTTCGAGGTCTACGGCAACCTGGAGGACGCGACCGCGGCCACGTCGATAACGAACACCTCGCAGCTGGCGTTCCCGAAGGACGTCTGCGACACGGTGTACGCGACGGACGGCTACAGCCGGAGCGTGGAGAACCTCGGCCAGCTCTCCCTGGAGACGGACAACATCTTCAGCGACGGCTACGACCAGCAGCTGGCGACCGTGGAAGGCAGCGTGGACAAGGGCTACACGGCCACCCTCACCGTCCCGGTCTAGACCATTCACGGACCCGAGTGCGCGTAACGCGTCACAAACGACCGACTGGGGTTGCGCCTTATTACCGGCGGGTAGCATCATCGTAGGGAAGAAGCTACTAGTTGGTATGCGTATTAGGCGCGAGGAGTCAGTGCCTCGCCGATCTCTCTACGGAGCAGTCGCCATGGGGCACTACAAGTCGAATCTCCGCGACATCGAGTTCAACCTCTTCGAGGTCCTCGGGCGCGACAAGCTGTACGGGACGGGTCCGTTCGCGGAGATGGACACCGACACCGCCAAGAGCATCCTGGAAGAGCTGACGCGCCTCGCGGAGAACGAGCTGGCCGAGTCGTTCACGGACGGCGACCGCACCCCGCCGGTCTTCGACCCCGAGACGAACACCGCGCCCGTCCCGGCGTCCTTCAAGAAGAGCTACAAGGCCTTCATGGACTCGGAGTACTGGCGCCTCGGCCTGCCCGAGGAGATCGGCGGCACCACCGCCCCGCGCTCCCTGATCTGGTCGTACGCGGAGCTGCTGCTCGGCGCGAACCCGGCCGTGTGGATGTACGCCTCCGGGCCGGCGTTCGCGGGCATCCTCTACGACGAGGGCAACGACGTACAGAAGAAGATCGCCCAGATCGCGGTCGACAAGACCTGGGGCTCCACCATGGTGCTCACCGAGCCGGACGCCGGCTCGGACGTGGGCGCCGGGCGCACCAAGGCGGTCCAGCAGGAGGACGGCTCCTGGCACATCGAGGGTGTGAAGCGGTTCATCACCTCCGGTGAGCACGACATGGAGGAGAACATCCTCCACTACGTGCTGGCCCGTCCCGAGGGCCACGGCCCCGGCACCAAGGGGCTGTCCCTCTTCCTCGTACCGAAGTTCCTCTTCGACTTCGAGACCGGCGAGCTGGGCGAGCGCAACGGCGTGTACGCGACGAACGTCGAGCACAAGATGGGCCTCAAGGCGTCCAACACCTGCGAGATGACCTTCGGCGACCGGCACCCGGCCAAGGGCTGGCTGATCGGTGACAAGCACGACGGCATCCGCCAGATGTTCCGGATCATCGAGTTCGCCCGCATGATGGTCGGCACGAAGGCCATCTCGACGCTGTCGACGGGCTACCTCAACGCGCTGGAGTACGCCAAGGAGCGTGTCCAGGGTCCGGATCTCGCCAACTTCATGGACAAGTCGGCGCCCAAGGTCACCATCACGCACCACCCGGACGTCCGCCGCTCGCTGATGACGCAGAAGGCGTACGCGGAGGGCATGCGCGCGCTGGTCCTCCACACCGCCTCGATCCAGGACGACATCCAGGTCAAGGAGGCGGCCGGCGAGGACACCGCCGCACTGGAGGCCCTGAACGACCTGCTCCTCCCGATCGTCAAGGGCTACGGCTCCGAGAAGGGCTACGAGCAGCTCGCCCAGTCGCTGCAGACCTTCGGCGGCTCCGGGTTCCTCCAGGAGTACCCGATCGAGCAGTACATCCGCGACGCCAAGATCGACACCCTGTACGAGGGCACGACCGCGATCCAGGGTCAGGACTTCTTCTTCCGGAAGATCGTCCGCAACCAGGGCGCGGCCCTCAACTCCCTCGCCGAGGACATCAAGAAGTTCCTCGCGCCGGGCACGGGCGGCGAGGAGCTGGCGGCGGCGCGCGAGCAGCTCGCCAAGGCGGCCGTCGAGCTGGAGGCGATCGTCGGCCTGATGCTGACGGACCTCGCGGCAACCGAGCAGGACGTCAAGAACATCTACAAGGTGGGCCTCAACACCACCCGCCTGCTGATGGCCTCGGGCGACGTCGTCGTCGGCTACCTGCTCCTCAAGGGCGCCGCCGTGGCCGCCGAGAAGCTCCCGACGGCGTCCGCGAAGGACGTCCCCTTCTACACCGGCAAGATCGCGGCGGCGAAGTTCTTCGCGGCCAACGTCCTGCCGGGCGTCACCGGCGCCCGCAGGCTCGCGGCCGGCGTCGACCTCGACGTGATGGAACTGGACGAGGCGGCCTTCTAGCCACACCCTTCTCGTACGTACGTACAGCAGGCCAAGTACGGCGGCCCGCACCCGGGTTCACCCCCGGGGCGGGCCGCCGTCCTGCTGAACCGGGACACACCCCCACGGTCCACCCGGTGTCCGAAAACTGAATGACCAGCCAGTTGTCCGGCCTTCACACCCCCGTTACGAGAGCCCGCTCACCATCCCAGGGAGCGGGCCCTATTACGTCGTTAAGGTGAACCCATGAGCGCACCCCACCGCTTCGACCGCGGCCACACCGACGACCTCATGTCCTTCCTGGCGGCGAGTCCGTCGCCGTACCACGCCGTGGCGAACACCGCCGAGCGGCTGGAGAAGGCCGGCTTCCGCCAGGTCGCGGAGACGGACGCCTGGGACGCGGAGACATCGGCGGCCTCCGCAACGGGCAGCGGCGGCAAGTACGTGGTGCGCGGCGGCGCGATCGTGGCCTGGTACGTCCCCGAGGGCGCCGCGCCGCACACCCCCTTCCGGATCGTCGGCGCCCACACCGACTCCCCGAACCTGCGGGTCAAGCCGGTGCCCGACCTCGGCGGACACGGCTGGCGCCAGGTCGCCGTCGAGATCTACGGCGGACCGCTGCTCAACTCCTGGCTCGACCGCGACCTCGGCCTGGCCGGCCGCCTCTCCCTCCGGGACGGCAGCACGCGCCTGGTGAACATCGACCGGCCCCTGCTGCGAGTCCCCCAGCTCGCCATCCACCTCGACCGCGCCGTGAACACGGACGGCCTGAAGCTCGACAAGCAGCGCCACCTGCAACCCATTTGGGGCATGTCGGACGACGTCCGCGAGGGCGACCTGATCGCCTTCCTCGAAGAGGAGTCCGGACTCGCACCGGGCGAGGTCACCGGCTGGGACCTGATGACCCACTCCGTCGAGGCACCCGCCTACCTGGGCCGCGACCGCGAACTGGTGGCCGGCCCGCGCATGGACAACCTCCTTTCCGTGCACGCGGCGACAGCGGCCCTGACGTCCGTGGCGACGAGCGGCCGCGAGGTCCCGTGCATCCCGGTCCTCGCGGCCTTCGACCACGAGGAGAACGGCTCGCAGAGCGACACGGGCGCGGACGGCCCGCTCCTCGGCAGCGTGCTGGAACGTTCGGTGTTCGCGCGCGGCGGCTCGTACGAGGACCGGGCCCGTGCCTTCGCCGGCACCGTATGCCTGTCCTCCGACACGGGTCACGCAGTCCACCCCAACTACGCGGAGCGGCACGACCCGACGCACCACCCGCGCGTCAACGGCGGCCCCATCCTCAAGGTCAACGTCAACAACCGCTACGCCACGGACGGTTCGGGCCGCGCGGTCTGGGCCGCGGCCTGCGACAAGGCCGGGGTCCCGTTCCAGAACTTCGTCTCCAACAACTCCATGCCGTGCGGCACGACGATCGGCCCGATCACCGCGGCACGGCACGGCATCAAGACGGTCGACATCGGGGTGGCGATCCTGTCGATGCACAGCGCACGGGAGTTGTGCGGCGCGGACGACCCGCATCTGCTGGCGAACGCGCTGGTGGCGTTCCTGGAAGGGTAGTCGCGCATACCTGCCCCGGGTCCGGGCACCCGGAACCGACCGGACCATCCGGAACTACCGGACCGGGCAGGGAGGCGACAGTCATGAGTCTCGGCGGATGCATCATCCTCATCGCCGTAGGAGCCATCCTCACCTTCGCGACCGACTGGGAGATGGAAGGGGTCAACCTCGACCTGGTGGGCGTCATCCTGATGATCGTCGGGGTGATCGGCGCCCTGGTGTTCCGCAGCGTCGCCCGGCGCAGGCGGGTCCTGCTGCCGAACTCGACGACGGTGATCGACGAGGACCGCCGGTACTGAACCGCCCTAGGACGAGAGAACGTGCCCCGTCGTGACGTCCACATGACCGGGTACGTCGTCATGGCGATCGCCCACGCTCAGGGTGCCGGTGGGTTCGATGACGAGGATCTCGGTACGGACCGGGGCGTACGGCTTGTGCTCCGTGCCGCGCGGAACCGTGAAGGCCGAGCCCTTGGGCAGCACGACCGTGCGCTCACTGCCCGACTCCGACTCCCGCAGGGCGATGTGCAGTTCCCCGTCCAGGACGAGAAAGAACTCGTCGGTCCCCTCGTGCACATGCCAGACATGCTCGCCCTCGACCTTGGCGACGCGTACGTCGTAGTCGTTGACGGTGGTGAGGATGCGGGGGCTCCACAGGGCGGAGAAGGAGTCGAGGGCGGCGGGCAGGGAGACGGGCTCGGTGGATGTCATGACCCCATCGTGAGGCGTGACCATCCCGTGTACGAGTGCTAGAAATCGCACATGCCGCAAGGATCCTCTCATTCCGCTGCCGGACGGCACCCGCACCGCGTCGCCGTGATCGTCGACGAGGGCACGAACCCGTTCGAGGTGGGTGTCGCGACCGAGCTGTTCGGACTGCCCCGCCCCGAACTCGGTCTGCCGGGCCCGCTGTACGAGGTCACGGTGTGCGCCCCGACCCCCGACGTACGCCTGAACCACGGCTTCTTCACCCTCACCGGGGTGCCGGGCCTGGAGGCGGCGGACGAGGCCGACACCCTCGTCGTACCGGGCCGCCCGGACAACGTCGTACCGCGTGGTGAGGCCGTGCTGGACGCCGTACGACGCACCCACGCGCGCGGGGCACGCGTGATGAGCCTGTGCACGGGAAGCTTCGCCCTCGCGGAGGCGGGCCTGCTGGACGGCCGCCGGGCGACAACGCACTGGCTGTGGGCAGACACGTTCAAACAGCTACACCCGGGGGTCCTCCTGGAACCGGACGTCCTGTTCACGGACGACGGCGACATCCTGACAGCCGCAGGCAGCGCCGCCGCACTGGACCTAGGGCTGCACATCTGGCGTACGGACCACGGCGCCGAGATCGCCAACGCGGTCTCCCGGCGTCTGGTGTTCGCCGCCCACCGGGACGGCGGGCAACGCCAGTTCGTGGAGCGCCCGGTGCCGACGACACCGGACGAATCCCTCGGCCCTCTGCTCGCCTGGGCCCAGGAACGCCTGGCGGACCCCCTGACGGTGGCGGGCCTGGCGTCCAGGGCGTCGGTCTCACCGGCAACCCTCCACCGCCGCTTCCGCTCCCAACTCGGCACAACACCCTTGACCTGGCTGACAGGAGAGAGAGTCACCCTCGCCCGCCGCCTGATCGAACGCGGCGAGCAACGCCTCGACGTCGTGGCGGCACGCAGCGGCCTGGGCACGGCGGCGAACCTGCGCGCCCGGCTCCGCCGCGAGACCGGGCTCAGCCCATCGGCGTACCGACGGCGTTTCGGCCGCGGTGACGGGGAACCGGTGAGTACATGAGATTCCTCGTACGCGACCGGCTGCTCGGCATCGGCGACGACTACTGGATCGAGGACCAGCACGGGAACAAGGTCTATCTGGTGGACGGCAAGGCGATGCGGCTGCGCGACACCTTCGAGCTGAAGGACACACGTGGCCAGGTCCTGATCGACATCCACCAGAAGATGTTCGCCCTGCGGGACACGATGGTGATCGAACGGGACGGCGACCCACTGGCCACCATCAAACGCAAACGCCTGTCCCTGCTCCGCAACCACTACCGGGTGTCCTTGGCGGACGGCACAGAACTGGACGTCAGCGGAAAAATCCTGGACCGAGAGTTCGCAGTCGACTACGACGGCGAACTGCTGGCCCAGATCTCCCGCCGCTGGCTGCACATCCGGGAGACCTACGGAGTGGACGTGGTACGCGACGACGCGGACCCGGCACTCCTGATCGCGGTGGCGGTATGCGTGATCCACCTGGCGGAGAAGGAACGGGGGGAAGACTGAGAGGGTCTCACGGGGGGGAGACTGAGAGGTCTCACTTTTCAGCCCGGCCGGGCACTTCAGCCCGTCCGGCGTTTGAGGACGAGCGCGTCAGCGCGACAGGGGGGTCTGGGGGCGCAGCCCCCAGGGGATGGGAACGGGTAAGGGCGGCGGGGGCGAGAAAACTCAGCCCCGCCCCGGAACCCCCAGCCCCAGCACCCGATCCTTCAGCGCCGGAAACACCTCCCGAGTCTCCCCCACCTTTGCGGGATCGAACTCAACCCGCAGAACCTCCTCGCCGGACCCCGCCTCCCCCAACACCTCACCCCACGGATCAACCACGATCGAGTGACCGGCCTGCGGAACCCCCGCATGCTCCCCAGCCGTTCCACACGCAAGAACGAACGCCTGGTTCTCGACCGCCCGAGCCTGAGCCAGCAACGTCCAGTGCGAACGCCTCCGCTCCGGCCACCCCGCCGAGATCACGACGGTCTCGGCCCCCGCATCGACAAGCCCACGGAACAACTCAGGAAAACGGAGGTCGTAACAGGTGGCGACACCAACCGTCGTCTCGGGCAGCCGGACGGTCACCAGCTCCGCGCCGGCCCCCATCAGCACGGCCTCACCCTTGTCGAAACCGAACCGATGGATCTTGCGATAGGAGGCGGCCAGCTCTCCATCGGGCGAGAACACAAGGGAGGTGTTGTAGAGCGGCCCCTCAGGATCCCGCTCCGGGATCGAGCCGGCGTGCAGCCACACACCCGCGTCACTCGCGGCCTTGGCCATCGCCTCGTACGTCGGCCCGTCCAACGGCTCGGCCTCGCTCGCGAACAGCTCGTACGCGAAGGCCCCCGTCGTCCACAGCTCGGGCAGTACGACGAGATCGGCACCGGCCTCGTCCCGTACCAGCGACGCCACACGCCGCCGACGCGATTCGACCGATTCGCCCGCTTCTACACCGATCTGGATGAGCGAGGCGCGCACACTACCACCGTCCTGACATTCGAGCCGTTCACACGGGCCTACGATCGTCACACGAAAGCACTGCCGGGGTGCCTCACAGCAGCGTAACTTAACGTTCCAAGACACCCACTGCCCGCGCACCGACCGCCCGAGGGGTCCCGTTCCGTGAGTCTGCATCCCACTCTCCAGCCCTACGCCGACGCCTGGACCCACTCCATCGAAGCGATATCCGAGCTGGTGACGCCGCTCGTGGAGGGCGAGTGGAACCGCCGGACCCCGTGCCCAGGCTGGTCGGTCCGTGACATCGTCTCGCATGTCATCGGCCTGGAGTGCGAGATGCTGGGCGACCCGCGGCCCATCCACACGCTCCCGCGCGACCTGTACCACGTCACCAACGAGCAGCAGCGCTACATGGAGATGCAGGTCGACGTACGGCGGCACCACACGGCGCCCGAGATGACGTCGGAGCTGGAGTACACGATCATTCGCCGCAACCGCCAGCTGCGCAACGAGTCACGGGAACCGGGCGCGAAGATCCGCGGCCTCTACGGCCGCGAGACCGCCCTCGAAGTCGCCATGCGCAACCGGGCGTTCGACGTGTGGGTGCACGAGCAGGATCTGCGGACCGCCCTCGGTGTGCCCGGCAACATCGACTCCCCCGGCGCGCACATCGCGCGGGACATGCTGCTCAGCGCGCTGCCGAAGGTCGTCGCCAAGGACGCGGGGGCGCCGCGCAGTTCGGCGATCGTCTTCGACGTGCACGGTCCCATCGAGTTCCTGCGCACGATCCGCGTCGACATCAACGGCCGCGGCACCCTCGAAACGTCCCCGGCCCTCGGCCCCGCCGCCACCTTCGCCCTCGACTGGGAGACCTACTTCCGCCTGGCCTGCGGCCGGGTGACCCCGGAATCGGTAGCCGACCGCATCAAGGCAGAGGGCGACCCGGGCCTGACGGCAGCAATCCTGCGCCACTTCGCGGTGACGCCCTGAGCCTGTCGGGCTGGCGACCACCCATCGAGCCCGGCGGTCACTCGACGAGCAGGGCGGCCACTCATCAAGCGTGACGGCCACTTCTCAGCGCCGGCCCGCACCTTCAGCCCGTCCGGCGTTTGAGGACGAGGCCGTTCAGGCCGAAGCGGGGGCCTGGGGGCGGCAGCCCCCAGAGACGCCCACACCAACACCGCCCACCTACACCGGAACGTGCACTGTAGACACCCGACTCGCAACCAACCGCTCCGACTCCCGCAGAGCGGCCCGCTTCCGCAACCGCAGAATCTGGCTGACGCCAACCCCCTGCAACAGGAACACGAACGAGAACGCGACCGTGTAGTCGTCCCCGGTCGCATCGAGCAGCACACCGACCGCGAACAGCGTCGTCATCGAGGCGACGAAACCACCCATGTTGGTGATCCCGGACGCCGTCCCCTGACGCTCGGGCGGATTCGCGGGCCGCGCGAAGTCGAACCCGAGCATGGACGCGGGCCCACAAGCCCCGAGCACCGTGCACAGCACCACCAGCAGCCACATCGGAACGTGCTCGGCGCCGGACACCGCCGGGTAGGCGAGCGTCACCGCCCACGTCACCGCGGTCACGCCGACCGTACCGAGCGCCAGCGGCAGCCGCGCCGTGTGGTGCCGGGCGACGATCTGCCCGTACACCAGGCCGATCACCATGTTGGACAGCACGACCAGCGTCAACAGCTCACCCGCCGTCGCCCGCGACAGCCCCTGCGCCTCGACGAGGAACGGCAGGCCCCACAGCAGCAGGAACACCATCGCCGGGAACTGGGTGGTGAAGTGCACCCACAGACCGAGCCGGGTCCCGGGCTCACGCCACGAGGCGGCGATCTGCCGGCGCACGTAAGCGGCCCCCTGATGCGGGAACGGCTCCGGCTCGTGCCCCTCCGGGTGGTCCTTGAGGAACACGAGCATCAGCACCAGCACCACCACACCCGCGAGCGCACTGCCCGCGAAGGCCGCAGTCCACCCGATGCCGTGCAGCAGCCGGGCGATGACGAGCGTCGAGACGAGGTTGCCCGTCATCCCGGCCAGCCCCGCGAGCTGCGCGACGAGCGGCCCGCGCCGCGCCGGGAACCACCGGGACCCGAGCCGCAGCACGCTGATGAACGTCATCGCGTCACCGCAGCCGAGCAGCGCACGCGACGCGAGAGCCGTGCCGTACGAGGGCGAGAAGGCGAACCCGAGCTGCCCGGCCGTGAACAGCACCGCCCCGATGGCCAGCACCTTCTTCGTACCGAGCCGGTCGACGAGCAGACCGACGGGTATCTGCATGCCCGCGTAGACGAGCAGCTGGAGGATCGAGAAGGTCGACAGGGCGGACGCGCCCACGTGGAAGCGGTCGGCGGCGTCGAGCCCGGCCACCCCCAGGGACGTACGGAAGATGACGGCGACGAAGTACACGGAGACGCCGACGGACCAGACGAGGACGGCACGGCGCCCACCGGGCGGATCACCGGGCAGCGAACCGGAACCGGAACTGCTCTTCACTTCACCCCCGCGGCTCATCGGACCTCGCCCCGCGCCAGGTTGGAGAACCAGCTGACGTGCCGGTGCACGATCGCGACCGCCGCCTCCGGATCGCCCGAGCGCAGCGCGTCGAGGATCTCCTGGTGCTCGACGAGCGTCTTGGTGATGCGGTCGGGGTGGGCGTGCATGACGGCGACGCCCATCCTCAGCTGCCGGTCGCGCAGTTGGTCGTAGAGGCGGGAGAGGATCTCGTTGCCGCCGCTGCGGACGATCTCGGCGTGGAAGCAGCGGTCGGTCACGGCCGCGCCCGCGAGGTCGCCCGCGGCGGCCTGTTCGCGCTGCCGTTCGAGGAGTTCGGTGAGGCGGGCGATCAGCCGGGGCGAGGCGGGCACCGCCTTGCGGATCGCGTGCTCCTCGACCAGCTGCCTGGTCTCGACGACGTCCGCGATCTCCTGCGCGGAGACGGGCAGGACGAGCGCGCCCTTCTTCGGGTAGAGCTTGATCAGCCCCTCGGCCTCAAGACGCAGCAGCGCCTCGCGCACCGGTGTGCGCGAGACCCCGACGGCCTCGGCCAGCTCGCCCTCGGTGAGCAGGGTCCCGCCTTCGTAACGGCGGTCCAGGACACCCTCTTTGACGTGGGTGTACACGCGGTCGGCGGCGGGAGGTTGCTTCACGTGCTGCACGGCCAGGCTGCTCATGCCGACAGCATAGATACAACACGTACGCATGAGGGGCGGCCGTCCGCCATATGGACCGATCCTTCAGGCCGATCCCCGGTCGGGGCGTGACGTCGCCGCACGGAGAGCAGTTCAATCTCCGGAAGGGTCGCGGGAACCACGAAGAGCCATACGGCGTCCCCCAGAAAGGGAAAATCGGGGAACCCGCCTCAGCACGCGCACAACCAACTGTGCTAGTTACGAGTCACACGAGAGCGGCGTTCCGCCGACGACTCGGCCAACTCGGCCGCTCTCCAGGGGCATTCGGACGATTCAGACGTAATCGGGGTATTGAAGTTGATAACCGGCATCCAGGGCATCCGTTTCCGCAGAGCCGCAGCCGTCGTGGTCACCACCGGCGCCGTGCTCGCGACCGGAGCGCTCACCGCGGCGCCCGCGCAGGCCGCTGTAGCCGTTCCGACCATCGCCGCCAAGGGCGGCTACCTGATGAACAACGCCAACGGCTCCACCCTGTACGGGAAGGCCGCTGACACCAAGCTGTCCACCGGCTCCACCACGAAGATAATGACGGCGAAGGTCGTGCTGGCACAGGCGAACCTGAACCTCAACGCCAAGGTCACGATCCAGAAGGCGTACAGCGACTACATCGTCGCCAACAACGCCTCCTCGGCCCGGCTGATCGTCGGCGACAAGGTCACTGTCCGCCAGCTGCTGTACGGGCTGATGCTGCCCTCGGGCTGCGACGCCGCGTACGCGCTCGCGGACAAGTTCGGCACCGGCTCGACGCGTGCCGCCCGGGTCAAGTCGTTCATCGGCAAGATGAACAGCACCGCCCGGAGCCTGGGCATGACGAACACCAAGTTCGACAGCTTCGACGGCATCGGCAACGGCGCGAACTACTCGACGCCGCGCGACCTGACCAAGCTCGCCAGCAACGCCATGAAGAGCGGCGCCTTCCGCACGATAGTGAAGACGCAGAACTTCAAGGAGAAGGTCACCACCAAGACCGGTGGCACCCGCTGGATGGCCTGGGAGAACACCAACAAGCCGCTGCTGTCGGGCTACTCCGGCACCATCGGCATCAAGACCGGCTCCGGCCCGCAGGCCAAGTACTGCCTGGTCTTCGCCGCGACCCGCAACGGCAAGACGGTCATCGGCACGGTCCTCGCCTCCACGTCGGTCGCCACCCGCACGGCGGACGCGAAGAAGCTGATGAACTACGGCTTCGCACGCCTGGGCTGACGTTCAGCAGGTGAGAAAAAGGGGGCCTGCCGCGCTGAGCGCGGCAGGCCCCCTCTGCTGTGCCCGGGTCACGCCCAGGTGATGAGCTTCTTCGGCTGTTCCAGGATCGCCGCCACGTCCGCCAGCACCTTGGACCCCAACTCCCCGTCCACCAGGCGGTGGTCGAAGCTCAACGCCAGTGTGGTGACCTGGCGCGGCTTGACCTTGCCCTTGTGGACCCACGGCTGGAGCCGGATCGCGCCGACCGCGAGGATCGCGGACTCGCCGGGCGGGAGGATCGGCGTGCCCGTGTCGACGCCGAAGACGCCGACGTTGGTGATCGTCACCGTGCCGCCCTGCATCGCCGCCGGTGAGGTCTTGCCGTCCCGCGCCGTGGACACCAACTCGCCGAGCGCCGCCGCCAGTTGCGGGAGCGTCTTCTCGTGGGCGTCCTTGATGTTCGGGACGATCAGACCGCGCGGGGTGGCCGCCGCGATGCCCAGGTTGACGTAGTGCTTGAGCACGATCTCCTGGTTCGCCTCGTCCCAGGACGCGTTGACGTCCGGGTTGCGCCTGATCGCGACCAGCAGGGCCTTGGCGATCAGGAGCAGCGGGTTGACCCGCACCCCTTCCATCTCCTTGTCCTGCTTCAGCTCCTCGACCAGCTTGAGTGTGCGCGTCACGTCCACCGTCACGAACTCCGTGACATGCGGTGCCGTGAACGCCGAACCGACCATCGCCAGCGCGGTCGCCTTCCGTACGCCCCTGACCGGGACGCGTGTCTCCCGTGTGCCGTCGTACGTGGCCACCGGAGCCGGGGCCGCGGGGGCGACCGGCGTGGTGCGCACCGGCACCGGCTCGGGGGCCGGCGGGGCCACCGCCGCGTGGACGTCCTCGCGCGTGATGATGCCGTCGGGGCCCGACGGGGTCACCGTCGTCAGGTCGACCCCGAGATCCTTGGCGAGCTTGCGCACCGGCGGCTTCGCCAGCGGACGGGCGGCTCCTGCGGCCAGGCCGTTGACGGTGCTGTGGCCGTTCAGCTCCTGCTGGACCGCCGCCGCGACCTCCTGGGCGGGAACCTCGGCGCCCTTGCGGGGGCGGCGCTTGGTCGAGGACACAGCCACGCCGTAGCCGACGAGCACCGGCTGCCGGGCCGGGGGCTTCGCCTCCTCGGGTGCTTCGGCGACAACCGGAGTCCCGATCTCCGCCGCGGCCCCGCCGCCACCACCCCCGACGTCCACCGCGATGATCGACGTACCCACGTCGACCGTCGTGCCCTCGGGGAAGTGGAGTGCGCGGACCACCCCGTCGTACGGGATGGGCAGTTCGACGGCCGCCTTGGCGGTCTCGACCTCGCACACCACCTGGCCGTCGGCGACCGTGTCGCCCGGCTGGACATACCACTTGAGGATCTCGGCCTCGGTGAGTCCCTCGCCCACGTCGGGCATCTTGAACTCGCGAACGGACGCGTCAGTCATCGTCGTCACGTCCCTCTCCTCAGTACGCCAGCGAGCGGTCGACGGCGTCGAGCACCCGGTCCAGGCTCGGTAGGTACTCCTCCTCCAGGCGCGCCGGCGGGTACGGGGCGTGATAGCCGCCGACCCTGAGCACCGGTGCCTCCAGGTGGTAGAAGCAGCGTTCCGTGATCCGGGCGGCGATCTCCGCGCCCGAGCCGAAGAACACCGGTGCCTCGTGCACCACGACCAGACGGCGGGTCTTCTCGACCGAGGCCTGGACGGAGTCGAAGTCGAGCGGGGAGACCGACCGCAGGTCGAGGACCTCCAGGGACCGCCCCTCCTCGGCCGCCGCGTTGGCGACCTCCAGGCACAGCTTCACCATCGGGCCGTAGGCGGCGAGGGTGAGGTCGGCGCCCTCGCGGACCACCTGGGCCTTGTGCAGCGGGCCCGGGATGGCCTCGACACTGACCTCGGCCTTGTCCCAGTAGCGCCGCTTCGGCTCGAAGAAGATCACCGGGTCGTCGCTCTGGATGGCCTGCTGCATCATCCAGTAGGCGTCCGACGCGTTGGACGGGGACACCACCTTGAGGCCGGCCACATGCGCGAAGAGCGCCTCCGGGGACTCCGAGTGGTGCTCGACCGCGCCGATGCCGCCGCCGTACGGGATGCGGATGACGACGGGAAGCTTGATCTTGCCCAACGCGCGCGCGTGCATCTTCGCGAGCTGGGTGACGATCTGGTCGTACGCCGGGAAGACGAAGCCGTCGAACTGGATCTCCACGACCGGGCGGTAGCCGCGCAGGGCGAGGCCGATGGCCGTGCCGACGATGCCCGACTCGGCGAGCGGGGTGTCGATGACCCGCTCCTCGCCGAAGTCCTTCTGCAGCCCGTCGGTGACCCGGAAGACCCCGCCGAGCTTGCCGACGTCCTCACCCATGATCAGGACCTTGGGGTCCGACTCCAGGGCCTTGCGCAGCGATTCGTTGATCGCCTTGGCCAGGGCCATGCTCTTGGACGTCATGGTCTTCGCCGCCGCGTTCGTCGAAGCCACTGTCTCTGCCGCCATGATCACGCCCCCTCCACATCTGCGAACGACGCCTGGTAGGCGGCGAACTGGGCCCGTTCCTCGTCCACGAGCGCGTGCCCGTCGGCGTAGGTGTGCTCGAAGATCGCGAAGTGGTCCGGGTCCGGCATGGCACGGACCGCTTCACGCACTCGCCTGCCCAACGACTCGCTCTCGGCCTCCAGTTCCGCGAAAAATCCCTCTTCCGCGTGGTTTGAGGCCTCCAGGTATGTGCGAAGGCGGGCGATCGGGTCCTTCGCCTCCCAGGCCGCCCGCTCGTCGTCGTGGCGGTAACGGGTCGGGTCGTCGGAGGTGGTGTGGGCGCCCATGCGGTACGTGTACGCCTCGACCAGCGTCGGGCCCTCGCCGCTTCGGGCCCGCTCCAGGGCCCACTTCGTCACCGCGAGGACGGCCAGGACGTCGTTGCCGTCCACCCGTACGCCCGGGAAGCCGTAGCCCTGCGCGCGCTGGTAGAGCGGTACGCGGGTCTGGCGCTCGGTCGGCTCGGAGATCGCCCACTGGTTGTTCTGGCAGAAGAACACCACGGGGGCGTTGTAGACCGAGGCGAAGGTGAAGGACTCGGCGACGTCGCCCTGGCTGGAGGCGCCGTCCCCGAAGTACGCGACGACCGCGGAGTCGGCGCCGTCCTTGGCCACACCCATGGCGTAGCCGGTGGCGTGCAGGGTCTGGGAGCCGATGACGATCGTATAGAGGTGGAAGTTGTTGCTGTTGGGGTCCCAGCCGCCGTGGTTCACCCCGCGGAACATGCCGAGCAGGTTGATCGGGTCGATGTCCCGGCACCAGGCGACGCCGTGCTCGCGGTAGGTCGGGAAGACGTAGTCGTCGGTGCGGGTGGCCCGGCCGGAACCGATCTGGGCGGCCTCCTGGCCGAGCAGCGAGGCCCACAGGCCCAGCTCGCCCTGGCGCTGGAGGGCGGTCGCCTCGGCGTCGAAGCGGCGGGTCAGCACCATGTCGCGGTACAGACCGCGCAGGTCGTCGGGAGTGAGGGCGGCGACATACGGGTCGTAGGCGGCGTTCTCGACCCGTCGGCCCTCGGGGGTGAGCAGCTGGACGAGATCCGGATCGGCGCCCGTCGCGGCCGGCTCGGCGGTCGGCTTCTTGGGGACGGCTCGTTTGGCGGGGGCGCGTTTGGTGGTGGCTCGCTTCGCGGCCGTGGCCTTGGACGCGGTGGCAGTGGCGGGCTGCGCGGCCGTGGCTTGGGCGTCGGCGGCCGGTGCGTCGGCGCTCTGCGCGGTGGTGCGGGTGGTACCGGTCTTGCTTCCGGCGCTGCGTCGCGGTTTGCGCGCGGCAGTGCTCTCCACGGTCACGTGTACTCCTCCGTCGGTCCGGCCCCGGGGTTGCCGGGTAACCAGTGCGGTCACCTGTTCCCGATACCCGTGCACGGGGTGGGTGCCGCTCGGCCGGGAACAGGCGTGACAGGTGTCCCGGCGAGCGTCCGCAAGCATCACGTTACCCAGTGCGCCATATTTCTATGAAACCCCCCTGACCTGCGATTTTGCTTGGAAATCCAAGTAAATTGAACAAGTCGGGAAGGGGCCCTGGTCACAGCCTTGCAGGGGGCCGGAACAACGGCACGTTATCCCGCGCACCCAGGCCACGGGAAGAGTCGGTATGTGAGACTGTCCGCGTGTCCGAAGACGGAAAAATCACTGTATTTCTCCTCGACGACCATGAAGTCGTCCGCCGGGGGGTCCATGAACTGCTCTCGGTCGAGGGCGACATCGAGGTGGTCGGCGAGGCCGGCACGGCGGCCGACGCGCTGGTACGGATTCCGGCCACCCGTCCGGACGTGGCGGTGCTGGACGTACGGCTCCCGGACGGCAGCGGGGTCGAGGTGTGCCGTGAGATCCGCTCCCGGGACGCGGGCGTCAAATGCCTGATGCTGACGTCGTACGCCGACGACGAGGCCCTCTTCGACGCGATCATGGCAGGCGCCTCCGGGTACGTCCTGAAGGCCATCCGCGGCCATGAACTGCTGGCGGCCGTACGGGACGTGGCGGCCGGCAAGTCCCTGCTCGACCCGGTCGCGACCGCCCGCGTCCTGGAGCGGCTGCGGAGCGGCGGCAGCGCGGCAACGGGGGCGCAGGGGGACGAGCGGCTCGCGAACCTGACCGACCAGGAGCGCAGGATCCTCGACCTGATCGGCGAGGGGCTCACCAACCGGGCGATCGGCGAGCGGCTGCACCTCGCCGAGAAGACGATCAAGAACTATGTGTCGGGGCTGCTGTCCAAGCTGGGCATGCAGCGGCGGGCGCAGGCGGCGGCGTACGTGGCACGGATGCAGGCGGAACAGCAGGGCCAGGGCCGGGGTTTCTAAGGCTCCAAGGCTCCCAAGGCTTCAGAGCCCTCCGGGGCGCCCGAATCGGGACCTAAGGCCTCTCTTCTCGGGGCGAGCGCCCCTGGTGTGCCCGTTTGTCCGTCGCACACAGTGAGTGCATGCCGACCGAGGAACAGAACGAGCAGGACGACCAGCGCGCCGCCGACCTCCTCGGCCGCGTCGAGCACGGCCGGGTCGCGACCAGCATGCGCGCGCTGCCCTTCCTGGCGTCCGCCCGGCACATCGTCGTGGACGGCCGGGTCCTGCTGCGGCTGCACAAGGGGCACGGGTACCACCGGGCGTGCGTGGGCGGTGTCGTCGCGTACGGCGCGGACGTCCCCTCGGCACGCAACCGGGGGTCGTGGTCCGTGCAGGTCGTCGGGGAGTGCGCGGCCGTGGAGCCGACCCCCGCCGAACTCGACCGGTTCGGCCCCGCACCGCGCTCGGTGGACGGCGTGCCCTTCGATCCCGTCTACCTACGAGTCGAACCCCAGTTCGCCACCGTCCACTCTGTGATCGAAACCGACTGCCCATGACAGCCCGCGGTCACCTGTGACTGCCTGCGACAAGCGCCCCGCTCACGCGCCCGGCTCGTGCCCTAGCATCTGGCGCGTGCCGCGCTCATCTGTACCACCCCTTGTGCCCCACGCTCCCCCTCTGGGCGCCCTCCTCCGCCAGTACTCCGCCGGGTCCGCGCTGACCTGCGACCCCGTCGACCAGGGGCTGCTGAACCGCGGCTACCGGCTCGCCACCACGCGCGGCGACTACTTCCTGAAGCACCACTTCGACCCCGAGACCGCCGACCCCGCCGCGATCGCCCGCCAGCACCGGGCGACCCAGCGCCTCGCGGATCTCGGCGTCCCGGTGGCCCCACCGCTGCCCGGCCGCGACGGCCGTACGGTCGCCGTCGTCGGCGGCCACGCCTACGCCCTGCACCCCTGGATCGACGGCCGCCACCGCCACGGCGGCCAGCTGACCACCGTCCAGTGCGGCCGCCTGGGCGCGCTACTGGGCGTGGTCCACGCAAGCCTGGAACACGTGATGCCGACACGGGACGGAACCGAGGGCACCGAACGGAACCGGGGCGTCCCGGCGCCGAGGGCGACCGCCGACCGCGAGCAGGCTGCCGGACGGAGCAGCCTCTCCCCGCAGGCGGAGGCAGGCCAACGGGAGGGAACCGCTAGGCGCGCCGAACCCGCCCGACGGAGAACCGCACCCCGACAGGGCGGCGCCGCCGACCGGAACCAGGGCGGCCCGGGCGATCGGGACCGGGACGGATCCGCCCGTCGGGACGGGGACGGATCCGCCGACCGGGAGCGGGAGGGAACTGGCGACCGGTACCAAGGCATCGTCGCCGACCGGGACCGAAGGGGACCCGCCGCCCCGCGCTGGGACGCAGCCACCGGCCAAAACCAAGGCCCCCTCACCGACCCGAACCCAGCTGGATCCGGCGGCCGGTACGCGGACCGCCCCACAGGCCGGCCCTCGGTGGCCGGCAGGTACCGGGCCGCCACCGCCACCGCTGCCGAAACCTCCGCAGCCACCGAAGCCTCCGCGAAGCGCCCCTCCCAGTACCCGTCCCCAGCAGCCCCGGGCCCCGCTCCCACCTGCGGCTCCGCCGAGCCTGTGCACGCCCCCTCGGCCGACCCCGTCGACACCTTCGCGCTCATCGACGACCTGCTGGCCCAGGTCCGACGTCACCGCCCCACCGACGCCTTCGACGAGTTGGCCCGGTACCGGCTGCTGGAGCGGCGGGCGCTGTTGGAGCAGCACGCGGACCGGCGGCCGCCGCCGGGTGGCTCGGTGGGGTGGGTGCACGGGGACTTCCACCCGTTCAACCTGCTCTACAAGGGGGACGCGCCCGCCGCGATCGTCGACTGGGACCGGCTCGGTGTGCAGCCTCGCGCGGAGGAGGCCGTACGCGCCGCCGCGATCTTCTTCGTACGGCCCGCCGGCACGCTCGACCTGCCCAAGACACGGGCGTACGCGCGCGCGTACCGGCGTACGGCCGGGGCGACACCCTCCGAGCTGGCCGCCGCCGTGCACCGGGTGTGGTGGGAGCGGCTCAACGACTTCTGGATGCTGCGCTGGCACTACGAGCGGGGCGACACCCGCGCCGACTCCCAGTTCCCGGCCGCCTCGGCGCTCGCGGTGTGGTGGACGCGCGAGTACGACGCGGTGTGCGGGGCGTTCACGGACTGACGCCCGCGGAGTACGAAAAGGCACGCGCGCGTGGAGCCCCTCTTCGGGGCCGCACGCGCGCGTGGGGGCTGACTACGGGGTGGTGCCGCCCTCGGTACCGCCGTCTTCCTCACCCGTGTCGCCGGTCTCCTCCTCAGAGGGAGTCGCCGTGTTCGTCGCCTGCGTCGCCGTGTTCGTCGGCTGCGCGCTCGTCTCCGGGTCCGACGGTGTGGGCGACGGCTCGGAGGAGGCGGTCTCGGACTGCGAGTACGACGGTGTGGGCGACGGCGTCCACTGGGACCCTCCGTCCGAGCCGCTGCCGTCGTCCGTCTCGACGCTCGACGTCTCCTCGGAGACCTCGTCGCTCGGACTCGCCGTGGAGTCGTCGTTCGTCGCCGTCTGCGAGGTGGTCGGTGACGGGGTGGTGCCGGTGCTGCCGCCGTCGCCGTTGCCGCCCTGCAGGGCGAGGGCGACGCCCGCCGCGATGGCGATCACCGCGAAGAACGCCAGTATCCACAGCTTGCCCCGGCCGCCGCCCCGGTTGCCGTGCCCCTCGAAACCGCCGTCGTCCCTGCCGCCGTACCCGGAGGGCAGGATCGGCTGGGGGATCTGGGTGGTCCCGGAGTTGTCGCCCGGGTGCTGGTTCATCACCGCGGTGCCGGCGAAGCCGCCCGAGGGGGTGTGCCGGCCCTCGTGCATGTCGACGGGCCCGGTGTTCCAGGTGCCGGTGTGGCTGCCCTGGTCGTACAACATCTGCAGGCCGTACTGGATCAGCCCGCGCATCTCCTCGGCGGTCTGAAAGCGGTCGTCGGGTTCCTTGGCCAAGGAACGCATGACGAGCCCGTCGAGTTCCGGCGGCGCCGCGTCCGAGACCTCGGACGGGGGCACCGGAATGTCCTGGACATGCTGGTAGACCACGGAGAGAGGGGTCTCGCCCGTGAACGGGGGCCGCAGCGCGAGGAGTTCGTAGAGGAGGCAGCCCGTCGCGTACAGGTCCGAACGGTGGTCCACGGCCTTGCCGAGGGCCTGCTCGGGGGAGAGGTACTGGGGCGTACCCATGACCATGCCGGTCTGCGTCATCGTCGTGGACGCCCCGTGCAGGGCGCGGGCGATGCCGAAGTCCATGACCTTCACGGCGCCGTTGTGCGTGATGATCACGTTGGCGGGCTTGATGTCACGGTGCACGATCCCGTGCTGGTGCGAATAGGCAAGCGCCTCCAGCACCCCGGAGACGATGATCAGGGCCTGCTCGGGTCCCGGCGCCTCGGCGTTGATGAGGAGGTCACGGATGGTGCGCCCCTCGACGATCTCCATCACGATGTACGGGACGGACTGGGCGCCGCCCGCGGTGAAGCCGCCGTTGGGCACCGTGTCCTCGCCGGAGTCGTACACGGCGACGATCGCGTGGTGGTTGAGCCCGGCCACCGACTGGGCCTCACGCGTGAAGCGGGCCTTGGAGATCGGGTCCTCGGCGAGATCGGCGCGCAGCAGTTTGACCGCGACCGTGCGCCCGAGGCGTACGTCCTCGGCGGCGAACACCTCCGCCATGCCGCCCCGGCCGAGTCTGTGGGTGAGCCGGTACCGGCCGTCCCCCACCAGTCCGCCGTTGCCCCACAACTCAGGCGCGTCTGACATACCGCCGCCTGCCGCCTCGGGGTCGGACGGGCCCTGAGCGCGCTGCTGTGCCATCAGTCCTCGCCGTCGTTTCTGCCCGCGGTGCGCGCGGTGTTGTTACGGTCTCCGTCGGCCACGCTACAGCCTCCACGCAAGGCTCCGGTCCGGGAGGCGGCTCGGGAGCAGCTCCGGAAGGAGCCCCGGTACGAGTCCCGGGCAGACCGGACATCAAACCCGTTGCCGGTATCGTCGTGCAAATTCCGTGCCCCGTCCGGTCGGCACCTGTAACGCTTCCGCGACGCTTCCTTCTCGTACGGTCACGGAACGGGCACCTCGCTTGACGTGTCAGTGCCCTCCGGCAGACTTGGCCCGGTATGAGCCAATCGATCACGTGCGGCTGTGAGAAAGCTCGGGGGACGCTGAGACATGAGCCACGACGGCGCACACGGCCGGTACACGGGGCACGCGCTCGCCGGCGGTCGCTACCAGCTGCGCGATCTGCTCGGCGAGGGCGGCATGGCCTCGGTGCACCTCGCGTACGACTCGGTTCTTGACCGGCAGGTCGCGATCAAGACACTGCACACCGAACTGGGCCGGGAACAGGCCTTCCGCGAGCGTTTCCGCCGCGAGGCCCAGGCCGTGGCCAAGCTCACGCACACCAACATCGTCTCGGTCTTCGACACCGGTGAGGACGAGGTGGCGGGGACGATGACCCCGTACATCGTCATGGAGTACGTCGAGGGGCAGCCCCTCGGTTCCGTTCTCGACGCGGACGTACGGCAGTTCGGGGCGATGCCCGCCGACAAGGCGCTGAAGGTCACCGCGGACGTGCTGGCGGCGCTGGAGATCAGTCACGAGATGGGCCTGGTCCACCGGGACATCAAGCCGGGCAACGTCATGATGACCAAGCGCGGGGTCGTGAAGGTCATGGACTTCGGCATCGCCCGCGCCATGCAGTCGGGTGTCACGTCGATGACGCAGACCGGCATGGTCGTCGGGACCCCGCAGTACCTCTCCCCGGAGCAGGCGCTGGGCCGGGGCGTGGACGCGCGCTCCGACCTCTACTCGGTCGGCATCATGCTGTTCCAACTGGTCACGGGGCAGCTGCCGTTCAACGCCGACTCGGCGCTTGCGATCGCGTACGCGCATGTCCAGGAGGAGCCGGTCGTTCCCTCCTCGGTCAACCGCGCGCTGCCCCCGGCGGTGGACGCGCTCGTCGCCCGCGCGCTGAAGAAGAACCCGAACGAGCGTTTTCCGAGCGCCGTCGCCATGCGCGACGAGTGTCTGCGCGTGGCCGCCTCGCTCCATCCGGCCGCCCCGAACATCGTCCCGGGCGCCCCGTCCCAGAGCGGCGCGGGTGTCGCCTCGGCGGTGTTCCCGCCGGTGGACCAGGCGACTCCGCCCCCGCCGGGTCCCGTACAGACCCCGTACCAGCCGGCCCCGACCCCGCATCCGTACAGCGCCGCTCCGGCGTACGGCTATCCGCAGCAGCCCTCGTACCAGGCGCCCGCCGCGTACGCACCGCAGTACGCGCCGACGCCCGCCCCCGGAGGGGGACGGAAGAGCAGCACCCCGGTGGTCGTGGGTTCGATCGTCGTCTCGCTCGTCGCCGTCGGCGGGCTGCTGCTGGCGCTGAACCTGGGCGGGGACGACACCGACAACGGCGGCGGCAGCGGTGCGAGCGCCTCTGCCTCGCAGACGTCGGGGACGGGGGCGGGGGCGGCGACGGGGTACAAGGGGCCGGACCTGAGCAAGAGGATCGACGCGGAGAAGTGCTCGGAGGCGGCGGAGTCGTACACCGACCCGGACAAGATCCAGCTGCCCGACTTCCGCTACAAGAACCTGACCTCGGTCAAGTCCTGTTTCCAGGCGGCCGGGTGGCGGATGAAGGTGACCCGGATCGACGAGAACACCTTCGGCAAGGACACGGTCACCGACCAGTTCCCCTCCGCCGGCACGGACGCCGACCCCGACGACATGCCGGTGATCGAGCTGAGCGTGTCGTCGGGCAACCCGTCCTGAGTGGACGGTGAGCGGACAGTGAAGTGCCTGCAACTCCCCGGGAAGGGCAGTTGCAGGCACTGGGAGTTACAGGTACGGCCCGCCCGTGCGTCCGCCCGTACGCGGATCGTCGTCGCCCTCGTGGCCGCCGACTCCCGGCGGCAGCGCGCGGCGCATCTGCTCCAGCTGGGCCCGCGCGGCCATCTGCTGGGCGAACAGGGTGGTCTGGATCCCGTGGAAGAGGCCCTCCAGCCAGCCCACCAGCTGGGCCTGCGCGATCCGCAGCTCGGCGTCGCTGGGAATGCCCTCGTCCGTGAACGGCAGGGACAGTCGCTCCAGTTCGTCGACCAGCTCCGGCGCCAGACCGTCCTCCAGCTCCTTGACCGAGCTGGCGTGGATCTCCTTGAGCCGGACGCGGCTCGCCTCGTCGAGAGGGGCCGCGCGCACCTCCTCCAGCAGCTGCTTGATCATGCTGCCGATCCTCATGACCTTGGCAGGTTGCTCCACCATGTCCGTCACCGGGATCTCTCGGGAGTCCTCGTCACCACCGCCCCCAAGAGCCATCCCGTCCTGGCCAACGACCAGGATCTGGGGGTTCTCCGGCGACCTTTCGTTCCTCGGCATCTCCATACCGCCATTCTGTCGCACCGGGCCGCGGTTCCGGCCGGTGGGTCCGGCCCGGCGGTGTCCCGTCCGGGATGCCGGACGGGCGGGTGCGTGTGAGGCTGGTCCCGTCGAACCCTGGTGACTGGCGACTCCGCGGCGGGAGGTGCCCGACATGACTCCATGGCTCCACACACTGCGCGTCTGCGGCACTCTGCTGGCCCTGGCGGCACCCACGCTCGCCGCCGCCCCGCACGGCGCGACACCCTCGTACGACAACGCCGCGCACGTCGCCCGGCCCGCCCCCGACGCCTCCCGGGCCGGCAGCCGGGCGGGCGAGGGACGGGAGCGCCCCGGGCGGCGGGAGTCCGAGCCGCCCGAGGAGGTGGCCTACGAGGAGACTGTGCCCGTCCCCGTACCCACCACCGTCCCGGACCCGGGCAATGCACGGGACACGGCCGCGCTGCCCGCCCCGGTCACGCACCCGGTGCTGCGGATACTGCCGCTGGGCAGCGGGCTCGTGCTGATCGGCCTCGGCCTGGGCCTCGCATTCCTCGCGCTGCGACTGCGCGTGCGGAGGACTTGACCCCAGGGACATCCCCTTTACGGGGCCACCAGCAGCACCTTTCCCACGTGGCCGCTCTCCTCCACCAGCCGGTGGGCCGCCGCCGCGTCGCTCATCGGGAACTCGCTGTCGACGACCGGCCGGACCTGACCGGCGGCGATCAGCGGCCAGACGTGTTCGCGTACGGCGGCCACGATCGCCGTCTTCTCGGCGAGCGGGCGGGCGCGCAGCGAGGTCGCGCTGATCGCGGCCCGCTTGGTGAGAAGGGCGCCGATGTTCAGTTCGGCCTTGAGGCCGCCCTGCATACCGATGATCGCGAGCCGCCCGTTGACGGCGAGGGCGCGGACGTTACGGTCCAGGTACTTGGCGCCCATGTTGTCGAGGATCACGTCGGCGCCGCTGCCGCCGGTGGCCTGTGTCAGTTCCTCGACGAAGTCCTGCTCGCGGTAGTTGACGAGGATGTCGGCGCCCAGCTCGGCGCACTGGTCGAGCTTCTCCTTCGTCCCGGCCGTCACGGCGACCTTCGCGCCGACCGCCTTGGCGAGCTGGATGGCCATGGTGCCGATGCCGCTGGAGCCGCCGTGCACGAGGAACGTCTCGCCCGGGCGGAGGTGGGAGATCATGAAGACGTTCGACCAGACCGTGCAGACCACCTCGGGCAGCGCCGCCGCCCGCTTCAGGTCGACGCCCTCGGGCACGGGCAGCAGCTGCCCGGCCGGCACGGCCACCTTCGTCGCGTAACCGCCGCCCGAGAGCAGCGCGCACACCTCGTCGCCGACCGACCAGCCGGACACTCCCGGCCCGACCTCTGCGATCCGGCCCGAGCACTCCAGGCCGGGGTACGGGGAAGCTCCTGGCGGCGGGTTGTAGAAGCCCTGGCGTTGCAGGATGTCGGCACGGTTGACGGCGCCGGCCACCACCTCGACCAGCACCTCGCCCTCGCCGGGCACGGGATCGGGGACCTCGGCCCACACCAGCGCCTCGGGCCCTCCGGGTTCGGGAATCGTGATCGCATGCATGAGGGGACGCTACTCCCCGCTCCGGCGAAATCGATGTGCGGTCCGCGTCTGGCGGAGAGACCGTGGAGGGACGTACGGTCGCGCGACCGATGAGTTTCCGGCCAGCCGACGGTCTCCCTTTGCGTCAACCCCGTACGCGCAAGGACTCCGGAAGGACCACGAGACATGAGCCCACAGGCAGCCAGAGCGGGCAGGGCGGCCGAGGCGCCCGACCTCGCGATCGAGACCGCGAGTCTGGTGAAGACCTTCGGCGAGACCCGGGCCGTCGACGGCGTCGACCTCACCGTGCCCACCGGCACGGTCTACGGAGTCCTCGGGCCGAACGGCGCCGGCAAGACGACCACCGTGAAGATGCTGGCCACGCTGCTCAGGCCGGACGGCGGCGAGGCGCACGTCTTCGGCCACGACGTGGTGCGCGAGGCCGACGCGGTACGCGGCAGGGTGAGCCTCACCGGCCAGTACGCGTCCGTGGACGAGGACCTCACCGGCACCGAGAACCTGGTGCTGCTCGGCCGGCTCCTCGGCCACCACAAGCGGACCGCGCGCGAGCGTGCCGCCCAGCTCCTGGAGGCCTTCGGGCTCACGGAGGCGGCGGCGAAGCAGGTCAAGCACTACTCGGGCGGTATGCGGCGGCGCATCGACATCGCCGCGTCCATCCTCAACACCCCCGACCTGCTCTTCCTCGACGAGCCGACGACCGGTCTCGACCCGCGCAGCCGCAACCAGGTGTGGGACATCGTGCGCGCGGTGGTCGCCCAGGGCACGACCGTGCTGCTGACCACGCAGTATCTGGACGAGGCCGACCAGCTGGCGTCCCGGATCGCCGTCATCGACAAGGGCAAGGTCATCGCGGAGGGCACGAAGGGCGAGCTGAAGGCGTCCGTCGGCGCCGGCTCCGTCCATCTGCGGCTGCGCGATCCGGCCCAGCGGCCCGAGGCGGAGGAGGTGCTGCGGCTGGCCCTCGACGCGACCGTGCAGCGCGAGCCCGACCCGGTCGCGCTGACGGCCCGTATCGGTACGTCCGTAAGCGACACGGCGACCGAGCAGGCGGCCCGCGCGCTCGCCGAGCTGGCCCGCTGCGGCATCACCGTCGACAACTTCTCCCTGGGGCAGCCCAGCCTGGACGAGGTGTTCCTCGCCCTCACCGGACACGACACGGAGGACGGCTCCACCGCCGACTCCGCAGCTGACTCCTCCGAAGGAGAGGTGGCGGCATGAGTACCGCGACCACGACCACCGAAGGCCGGGAACTCGCCCCGGTCAGCGCCGAATCGCTCGCCGCGCTGCTCGTCGCCAAGGACCGGCCGCCGCGCCCCAGCGCGCTCTCGGCGTCCCTCACCTTCGGCTGGCGCGCGATCCTCAAGATCAAGCACGTCCCGGAGCAGCTCTTCGACGTCACCGCGTTCCCGATCATGATGGTGCTGATGTACACGTACCTGTTCGGGGGCGCCCTGGCAGGCTCACCGCGCGAGTACATCCAGTTCCTGCTGCCGGGCATCCTGGTGATGTCGGTCGTGATGATCACGATGTACACGGGCGTCTCGGTCAACACGGACATCGAGAAGGGCGTCTTCGACCGCTTCCGTACGCTGCCGATCTGGCGGCCCGCGGTGATGGTCGGCTATCTCCTCGGCGACGCCCTGCGCTACACCATGGCGTCCGTGGTGATGCTGACGGTCGGCATCATCCTGGGCTACCGCCCCGACGGAGTGGTGGGCGTGGCCGCCGGGATCGCCCTCCTCCTGGTCTTCTCCTTCGCCTTCTCCTGGATCTGGACCATGTTCGGGCTGCTGCTGCGCACGGAGAAGTCGGTGATGGGCGTCAGCATGATGGTGATCTTCCCGCTGACCTTCCTGTCGAACGTCTTCGTCGACCCGAGCACCATGCCCGGCTGGCTCCAGGCCTTCGTCAACAACAGCCCGATCACCCATGTGTCGTCGGCGGTACGGGAGCTGATGGCCGGCGAGTGGCCGGCCGCCGAGATCGCCTGGTCGCTGGGGTGGGCGGGCCTGCTGGTGCTGGTCTTCGGCCCGGTGACGATGCGGCTCTACAACCGCAAGTAACCGAGAAGCGAGAGTCAGTTGTCGCGGATCGGACGGACGTCGGGCGCCACATGGGCGCCCGGCGTCGCCCGCACGATGGTGATGAGCCGGTCGGCCACCTGAAGCTCCCCGATGGACGGATCGTCGTAGCCCAGCACCCGATGCCCGCGTACGACGCTCACGACCAGGTCGTCCGTCTCGCGCGGCCCCTTGCCCACCTCGGCCTTTATGACCGGCCGTTCGACGATGTCGAGCCCGCTGCCCTGCTGGATGAGGTCCTCCATGACCATGCCGGCGGCGGGACTGAGCACGGACAGCCCGAGCAGCCGCCCGGCCGCGCTCGCGCTGGTGATGACGGCGTCGGCACCGGACTGCTTGAGCAGCGGCGCGTTCTCCTCCTCGCGCACGGCGGCCACGATCTTCGCCGTGCGGTTGAGCTGCCGGGCGGTGAGCGTGACGAGGACGGCCGTGTCGTCGCGCTGGGTGGCGATGATGATCTGCCGCGCCTTCTGCACCTCGGCCCGCAGCAGGACGTCACTGCGCGTGGCATCCCCGATCACTCCGGCGTATCCCTCGGCGGTGGCCGCCTCCACGGCTTTCGCGCTGGGGTCGACGACCACGACCTGTTCCTTCTTCAGCCCGGTGACACAGACGGTCTGTACGGCCGACCGCCCCTTGGTACCGAACCCGATGACTACGGTGTGCTCTCGCAAGGCCGCCCTCCAGCGGTTCTGCCGCCACTCCTCGCGTGTGCGCTCCGTGAGGACTTCGAGAGTCGTGCCGACCAGGATGATCAGGAAGAGCACGCGCAGCGGTGTGATGACGAAGATGTTGGTGAACCGGGCGGCGTCACTGACGGGCGTGATGTCGCCGTATCCCGTGGTGGAGAGGGTGACGGTGGCGTAGTAGAAGGCGTCGAGGAGGTCGACGGAACCGTCGGAGTTGTCGTTGTAGCCGTCGTGGTCGGCGTAGACGATGAGCGCGGTCCCGACCAGCACCAGCAGCGCCATGGCGACGCGTTTGCCGACCTGACGGATCGGCCGTTCCACCACGGTCCGGGGAAGTTTCACCCGATGGGTCACCAGATGCTCGTCCGCCTGGCGGGCGATGGCGTCATGGCCCGGCAGTTTCACGTGAAACATCCTCCTGTGCGGCCCGGCTGTATCGAATGTTTCACGTGAAACACACCCCGGCTTCGGTGGCTGCCGCCCAGGGCAGATCGAGCAGTTCGAGTTCCTGACCGGGGCGTGCGCCGCCGGGCGGTACGACCGCGAGGGCCTCGGCCGCCGCGATACCGCGCAGCATCGCCGGCCCGTTGTAGTGCAGCGGTACGGCCCGGTCGCCGCGCACGACGACGGGGATGAGCCGGGTGTCGTGCGGGTGCCCGTGCACCTCGTCCTTGAGCGGCAGCGTGTACGGCTCCGGCGCCGCCCGTCCCGCGAGGGTCCGCAGCAGGGGCTCGGCGAGGGTGAGCAGCCCGGAGACGGCGGCCAGCGGGTTGCCGGGCAGCCCGACGAGGTGCTGGTTCTCCTTGATCCGGGCCAGCAGCATGGGGTGCCCGGGGCGGACCTGCACGCCGTTCACGAGCAGTTCGGCGCCGAGGCGGTGCAGGGTGGGGTGGACGTGGTCGACGGGGCCGGAGGCAGTGCCACCAGTCGTGACGATCAGCTCGGCGGGGGAGTTCTTCAGAGCCGCGTACAGCGATTCGGCGTCGTCGCCGAGCCTGCGTACGGCGATGACATCGGCGCCGAGCGAGCGCAGCCAGGGCGGCAGCATCGGGCCGAGCGCGTCCCGGATCAGACCGTCGTGCGGGAGTCCCTCGGTGAGCAACTCGTCGCCCAGGACGAGGACTTCGGCCCGGGGGCGGGGGATCGCGGCGAGGGTGTCGTACCCGGCCGCCGCCGCGAGTCCGAGCACGGCCGGGGTCACGAAGGTGCCGGTGGGCAGCAGCTGGTCGCCGGAGCGGCACTCCTGGCCGCGCGGCCGGATGTCCTGGCCGTGGCTCATGTCCCGGGTGGCGTGCAGCCGGCCCTTGTCGTCGGTGCGGCCGTGCTCACTGCGCAGGACGGCGGTCGTGTCGTACGGGATACGGGCGCCCGTAGCGATCCGTACCGCGCTGCCGTCGGTGAGCGGCTCGGGCTGTGCGTGCCCGGCGAGGACACCGGCCTCGCGCACGTCCCAGGGGCCGGGTCCGGCCACCGCCCAGCCGTCCATCGCAGAGGTGTCGAAGGAGGGGAGGTCGGTGAGGGCCGTCAGGGGAGCGGCGAGGACAAGGCCGAGAACGGCGTCGAGGGGGACGGAGACGGGGGCCATGGCGGTACGGGGGACCTGGCGGGCGGCGCGCTCGGCGATGGCGCGGGCCTGGGGCCAGGGGGTGGCCCGGGGGCGGGCGGGGTTGAGATCCCCTTTGGTGCCGGGGCCGGGGAGGTCTGCCTCCACGTCGTAGACGCCTTCCCCGGTGGAGGCAGGTACTGCGGCGCCCTCGGCGGTCGGCCGGTCACCCTGCCTACCGCTGCCGCCGCCGGTTCCGCTGCCATTGCCTTCGTTCACGAGGGCGAGCGCCTCCTCGGCGCCGAGGTCGTCCAGGTCGCTGCGGGCGGTCATCCGGCGTCCGGGCGGCTGTCGGGGGCCTGGCCCGCACCGGGCTCGGCGTCGGCGGCCTTCGCGTCCTCCTTGGCCTCCTCGGCCCAGCGCAGGGCGAGGGCGACGGCCTTGCGAGTGGCCTCGGCGACCTCCTCCGGGCCTCCCCCGGCCCGGCCCGCCGCGTAGCCGACGAGGAACGTCGTCAGCGGGGCGGCCGGCCTGGCCACTCCGTGCGCGGCATCGCGGGCGAGATCGAGGAGGAGGCCGGTGTCGACGTCCAGGTCGATGCCCAGTTCGTCCTTGGCTGCGGAAATCCATTCGTCCAACACGTGCCCATGCTCCCTGATGCGTGCTCTGGCGGCGGCGATGTCGTCCCAGGTGTCGCAGTCGAAGGACGCGACGGGGTCGGAGACCCGGGTGAGTGCGAGCGCGCCGGTCAGCCGGCGCAGCGGCAGGCCGGTGAGGCCGCCGTGTTCGAGGGCGAGCGCGCCCAGCTCCCGGCGCAGCGCGGACGTCCGGTACGCGGCCACGAGCGGCTGGTCCCGTCCGTCCGGGTCGGTGAGCAGCGCGCCCTCGGCGCCGCTCGTCTCCAGGGCGCCCAGGAGCCGCCGTACCGTCGCCGGTCCGAGGAAGGGGAGATCGGCGGAGAGTACGACGACCTGCGCGGCCCCGGTCTGTCGCAGGCCCGCGTCGAGCGCGGCGACGGGTCCGCCGCCGGGCGGGTCCTCGTGGGCCCAGGTCACGGGCCGTGCGGTGGGCCGGGGGCCGGCCACGACCACGGTGGTGCCGGCGTCGGCGCAGGCGGCGAGCACCCGGTCGAGGAGCGCGCGCCCGCCCACCCGGACGCCGGGCTTGTCGGCGCCGCCGAGGCGCCGGGCGGCCCCGCCCGCGAGCACGACGGCGTCGTAGCCGTCGGCGCCGGGGGTCCCTGAGGGCTGGGGCTCATGCGCGGTCACCCTCCGAGTATGCGGGCCCCCGCTGATCACAGGGAACGGGCGCGCGCCACCCTGATCACAGTGTGCGCAGCAGCACCGCCGGCTGTTCGACGCAGTCAGCCACATAGCGCAGGAAACCGCCCGCCGTGCCGCCGTCGCACACCCGGTGGTCGAAGGTGAGCCCCAGCTGGACGACCTGGCGCACCGCCAGTTCGCCCTCGTGCACCCACGGCTTGGGGACGATCCGGCCGACGCCGAGCATGGCCGCCTCGGGGTGGTTGAGGATCGGTGTGGAGCCGTCGACGCCGAAGACGCCGTAGTTGTTCAACGTGAAGGTCCCGCCGGTGAGTTCGGCCGGGGTGAGGGTGCCAGTGCGGGCCGCCTCGGTCAGCCGGGCGATCTCGGCGCTCAGCGACTCGGCGTTCCTGGTGTGCGCGTCCCGGACGACGGGGACGACGAGCCCGCGGTCGGTCTGCGCGGCGAAGCCGAGGTGGACGCGGTCGAGCCGGACGATCTCCCTGGCCTCCAGGTCGACCGTGGAGTTCAGCTCGGGGTAACGGGCGAGGGCGGCGGTGCAGATACGGGCGAGCAGCGCGAGGAGGGAGATCTTCGGCCCCCCGGCCCCGTTCATCCGCACGCGCGCGTGCATGAGTTCCGTCGCGTCGGCGTCCACCCAGCAGGTCGCGTCCGGGATCTCGCGCCGACTGCGGGAGAGCTTGTCGGCGACGACACCGCGGATGCCCTTGAGGGGGATACGGGTGCCCTCGGAGGAGGCAATGGGCGCGGCGGGCACCGGAGTCGGGGACTCTGGGCGTGCGACACCGTCGCGCAGGGCGCGCTCCACGTCGGCGCGCAGGATCAGTCCGTCGGGCCCTGAGCCCGCCAACTCCCGCAGATCCAGGCCGTTCTCGCGGGCGAGTCTGCGCACGAGCGGCGAGATGACCGGCACGGGACCGTCGACCCGGGCGGGGGCAGCGGGAGTCTGTACGTCCGTGACGGCCACCGGAGCGGCGGGCGCCGCCGGTTCCCGACGTACCCTGCGCCGTCGCGCGGGCGCCTCGGAGGTGCCGTACCCGACGAGCACGTTCCCGGAGCCCCGGTCCGCGTCGCCCGCCGGTTCGGGGTGGGCCGGGGTGCCGACCGCGACCGTCACCAGGGGCGCCCCGACGGGCAGTTCGGTGCCCTCCTCGCCGAAGCGGGCGGTGACGACACCGCCGTACGGACAGGGCACGTCGACCATCGCCTTGGCCGTCTCGACCTCGACGACCGGCTGGTCGACGGCGACGACCTCGCCGACCTCGACCAGCCAGCGCACGATCAGCGCCTCGGTGAGCCCCTCGCCGAGATCGGGGAGCCTGAACTCCAGTACCTGTGCCATCAGCGTTCCGCCTCCCATTGCAACCGCCCCACGGCGTCCAGGACACGGTCGACGCCGGGCAGGTGGTGCCGTTCCAGCATCGGCGGCGGGTACGGGATGTCGAACCCGGCGACGCGCAGCACCGGCGCCTCCAGGTGATGGAAGCAGCGCTCCGTGACGCGGGCCGCGATCTCCCCGCCCGGGCCGCCGAAACCGCCCGACTCGTGGACGACGAGGGCCCGCCCGGTCCGCCGTACCGAAGCACAGACCGTCTCGTCGTCGAACGGGACCAGGGAACGCAGGTCGACGACCTCCAGGTCCCAGCCCTCCGCCTCCGCCGCCTGTGCCGCCTCCAGGCAGACGGGCAGCGACGGCCCGTACGTGATGAGCGTGGCGCTGCGGCCCGGGCGCCGCACCACCGCGCGTCCGATCGGTTCAACGGCCGACGGCTCCTCCGGGTTCCAGGAGTCCTTCGACCAGTACAGGCGCTTGGGCTCCAGGAACACCACGGGGTCGTCGGAGGCGATGGCGGCCCGCAGCAGGCCGTACGCGTCGGCGACCGTGGCCGGTGTGACGACATGGAGGCCCGGGGTCGCCATGTAGTACGCCTCGGAGGAGTCGCTGTGGTGTTCGACTCCGCCGATGCCGCCGCCGTAGGGCACCCGGACGGTGATCGGCAGGGGCATGGCGCCGCGCGTGCGGTTGCGCATCCGGGAGACATGCGAGATCAGCTGTTCGAACGCGGGGTAGGCGAACGCGTCGAACTGCATCTCGACGACCGGGCGCAGACCGTACATGGCCATGCCGACCGCCGCCCCGAGGATGCCCGCCTCGGCGAGCGGGGTGTCCGTGCAGCGGTCCTCGCCGAACTCCTTGGCGAGCCCGTCGGTGACCCGGAAGACCCCGCCGAGGGTGCCGACGTCCTCGCCCATGACGTGCACGGCCGGGTCTGCGGCCATGGCGTCGCGCATCGCACGCGTGAGGGCCTGCGCCATGGTGGCGGGTTTGAGGGCGACGGTGGTCATCAGTGCGCCCCTTCCGCCTCGGCGTCGAGCTCGGCCCGCAACTGTGCCCGCTGCTCGCGCAGTTGGGGGGTGGGTTCGGCGTAGACCTGGGAGAACAGGTCCATGGGGTCGAGCGCCGGGTCCTGGTTCATCCGGGCGCGCAGGTCGGCGGCGAGGGCCTCGGCGTCGTCGCGCGCGGCCTTGATGCCGTCCTCGTCGAGCAGCCCGCGCGCGGTGAGTTCCTGTTCGAGGAGGTCGATCGGGTCGTGGTCGCGCCAGGCGGCGACCTCGGAGTCGGTCCGGTAGCGCTTGTCGTCGTCGGCGTTGGTGTGCGCCTCCAGGCGGTAGGTCACCGCCTCGACGAGCGTGGGACCACCCCCCGCGCGCGCGTGCCGTACGGCGTCGCTCAGCACCTCGTGCATGGCGACCGCGTCGTTGCCGTCGACCAGGCGGCCCGGCATCCCGTAGCCGACGGCCTTGTGGGCCAGCGATGGGGCCGCTGTCTGCTTGGCGAGCGGTACGGAGATCGCGAAGCCGTTGTTCTGGACCAGGAAGACCACCGGCGCCTGCCACACGGCGGCGAAGTTCAGCGCCTCGTGGAAGTCGCCCTCGCTGGTGCCGCCGTCGCCGACCATGGTCAGCGCGACCACGTCGTCACCCTTGAGGCGGGCGGCGTGCGCGAGCCCGACGGCGTGCGGCAGCTGCGTCGCCAGCGGGGTGCACAGGGGCGCCACCCGGTGCTCGCGCGGGTCGTACCCGGTGTGCCAGTCGCCGCGCAGCAGCGTCAGGGCCTGTACGGGGTCGACGCCCCGGGCGACCACGGCGAGCGTGTCCCGGTAGCTGGGGAAGAGCCAGTCGCGGTCCTCCAGGGCGAGCGCGGCGGCCACCTCGCAGGCCTCCTGGCCGACGCTGGAGGGGTACACGGCGAGCCGGCCCTGCTTGGTGAGGGCGGTGGCCTGCGCGTTGTACCGCCGCCCGCGCACCAGCTGCGCGTACAGCCTGCGCAGCAGTCCCGGGTCCGCCTGCGCCGCCGCCTCGGTGCCGAGGACGCGGTACGGAGCCGCGTCGGGCAGCAGCGGCGCGGGGTCGGTACGGGGCTGCCAGGCGGGCGGCGGCGTAGGCCGGTATGCGCCCCGCTGCTCCATGACCGTCATGACGGCACCTCCTCGTGGGAGACGGCTTCGGGCACGCCACGGATGTGAGGCGCCTCACCTACCGATTGTTCGGTCGTCGGCACATTTTGGCTACAGGCACCGTCAGGCTGTGGACAAACGGTTCTCCACAGCCTGAGATGGACGCAGTACGTCCATGGTAGGGAGGCGGGGGGACATGGCACCTGAACAAATGGCCGAACGCCCGGAGGGCGGCAACACCCTGCCGCCCGCGCGCCCGCTGGACGCCATCGATCAGGACATCCTGCAGATGCTCCAGGCGGACGGCCGCGCCTCGATCCGCTCCGTGGCCGAACGTGTGCACGTTTCCCGGGCCAACGCCTACGCGCGCATCAACCGCCTCATGGAGGACGGCGTGATCCGCGGTTTCGGCGCCCGCGTGGACCACGAACGCGCAGGGCAGGGCACCTCGGCGTACATCACCCTGAAGATCGTCCAGAACTCCTGGCGCACGGTCCGCGAACAGCTGCGGCAGCTCCCGGGGGCGGACCACATCGCCCTGGTGGGCGGCGACTTCGACGTTCTGCTCCTGGTCCACACACCGGACAACAAGGCACTGCGCGAACTGGTCCTGATGCGCCTGCAGGCGATGCCGGAGGTGCTCAGCACGCGCACCCTGCTGGTGTTCGAGGAGGAGGACCTGGACCTGGAGGGCTGAGACGCCCCTCCACAGGACGCTCACTCCGGGCTGCGCAGCCCCCCGAAGACCAGCCGCACCACCGCGTCGGAGACCTCCCGCTCGCCCATGCCGCGCCCGTCGGGCCGGTACCACTCGACGACCGAGTTGATCATCCCGAAGACGAGCCGCGTCGCGAGCCGCACCTCCACGTCACCGCGTACGTCCCCCTCGGCCGCCGCGGCCCTGAGCAGCTCGGCGACCCGGTGGTCGAAGTCCCGGCGCCGTTCCAGCGCCCAGCGCTCGGTGTCGGTGTTGCCGCGCACGCGCAGCAGCAGCGTGACGTACGGCAGTTCGACCATGAGCACCTCGACCATGCGGCGTACGACGTACTCCAGACGCCCCGCGGCGGGCCCCACGCGCGCGTGCTCCTCGTCGAGGATCCCGAAGAGCCCGTCCAGCGCCCGGCTGACGGCGAGGCGCAGCAGCTCCTCCTTGCCGGTGACGTGGTGGTATATCGACGACTTGGAGATGCCCGCGGCCTTGGAGAGGTGCTCCATGGAGGTGCCGTCGTAGCCACGCTCGATGAACACCTGGACGGCGACCTGGAGAAGGGTCGTCGGCGTGTACGTGTCGCGCTTGGCGGTGGTCATGGGGTGCCCTCCCGCTTGTCGGTGGCGTACGCGTGGCGGTAGAGCGCGAGGGACGGCGCGTACCGTCCGCTCGGGTCGCGCTGGTGGAGTTCGTCGAGGATCTCGTGCGCCCAGCTCCGGCCGAGCCTGCGGCTCCACTCGAAGGGCCCGAGCGGGTAGTTGACACCGAGGCGCATCGCCGTGTCGACGTCCTCCTCGGTGGCGACGCCCTTGGCGACGGCGTCGTGCGCGAGGTCGACGATCCGGGCCACCGTACGGGCGACGATCATGCCGGGGGCGTCCCCGAGGACGCTGACGTCCTTGCCGAGGGCCTGGAAGAGGCCGATGGCCTCGGTGAGGGTCTGCGGCTGGGTGTCCTGGGAGGCGGACAGCGCCATGCGGGTCGCGCGACGGTAGTCGAGGGCGAGGTCGAAGTAGACGACGTCACGGAACTCGACGCTGGTCTGCCCGTCGGCGAGGACCAGCTGGCCGCCGCTGGGCAGTACCAGCCGGGTGCCGTGGTCCTCCTCGTCCTCGCGGACGGGAATGCCCGCCTCGCGGATCAGCGCGAGCAGGTCGGACGCGGGGCCCAGGTCACCCTCCGCGACGACGTACGCGGGCGCCTGGGCCTTCTCAGCGGTGTGCGGTTCGGCGCGCTCGGCGTCGTCCCCGTACTCGTACCAGCCCTGCCCGGTCTTGCGGCCGAGCCGGCCCGACTCGACGAGGCGCCGCTGGGCCAGCGAGGGCGTGAACCGCACGTCCTGGAAGAAGGCCTGCCACACGGAGTGGGTGACGGCCTCGTTGACGTCCTGCCCGATGAGGTCGGTCAGCTCGAAGGCGCCCATCCTGAACCCGCCGCACTCGCGCAGCACCGCGTCGATGGTGGCGGGATCGGCGGACTGCGCCTCGTACGCCGCAAATGCCTCGGCGTAGAAGGGCCGGGCGAGGCGGTTGACGATGAAGCCGGGGGTGTCGGCGCAGGCGACCGGGGTCTTGCCCCAGGCGCGGGCCATCTCGTACGCGCGCGTGGCCGACGTGACGTCGGTGGCGAACCCGGAGACGACCTCCACGAGGGGCAGCAGCGGCGCCGGGTTGAAGAAGTGCAGCCCGACGAACCGCCCCGGGTTGCGCAGGACGCCCCCGATGGCGGTGACGGACAGCGAGGAGGTGTTGGTGGCCAGCAGACAGTCCTCGTCGACCACGTTCTCCAGCGCGCGCAGCAACTCCTGCTTGACGTCGAGCTGTTCGAGGACGGCCTCGACGACGAGGGAGCAGTCGGCGAGTTCGGCGAGGTTCCCGGCGGCGTGCAGCCGGCCCCGGGCGGTGTCCCGGTCGGCCGCCGTCATCCGGTCCTTCTCGACGAGCCGGTCGAGCCGCGCGCCGATCGCGTCGGCGGCCTCCTGGGCACGCCCGGGAGCGGCATCGAACAGCCGTACGTGATGGCCGGCGACCAGCGCGACCTGGGCGATGCCCTGGCCCATGGTGCCGGTGCCGACGACGGCCACGGGGCTGCTGAGGTCGAGTGCTGTCATGTGCGCGATCCTCCCGCACGAGGTTGTCCACAGATGCGGCGGACCCCCTTGTCCCGACCGATCGTTCGGTTACTCTAACTCTGTCGTGCCTTTCCTGCCCAGGTCATGGCCCAGGTCATGTCCGAGGCCATGAGCTCAACGAAGTGCTCTTGAGACGAGGAGTTGTTCCCCGATGGCCGCCGAACTCACCGCGCATCAGCTGATCGCCCAGCACCGGCCCACCCTCGACCAGGCGCTGGAAGCGATCCGCACACGCGCGTACTGGTCCCCGCACCCCGAACACCCCAAGGCGTACGGGGAGGACGGCAGCCTCGACCTGGCGGCGGGCAAGGCCGCCTTCGACGCCGTCCTGAACACCCGCCTCGACCTCGGCCAGCCCGGCACGGACGACTGGGTCGGCGGCGAGGAGTCCCCGTACGGCATCGCACTGGGTGTCACCTACCCGCACGCGGACGTCGACGTGCTGCTGCCCGCCATGAAGGCCGGCCAACGCGCCTGGCGGGACGCGGGGGCGGAGGTGCGCGCGATGGTCTGCCTGGAGATCCTCAAGCGGATCAGCGGGCGGACGCACGAGTTCGCGCACGCGGTCATGCACACCAGCGGCCAGGCCTTCATGATGGCGTTCCAGGCGGGCGGCCCGCACGCCCAGGACCGCGGCCTGGAGGCGGTGGCGTACGCGTACGCGGAGCAGGTCCGCACCCCCGGCACGGCGGAGTGGAACAAGCCCCAGGGCAAGCGCGACCCGCTCTCCCTCACCAAGGAGTTCACCCCCGTCCCGCGCGGCATCGCCCTCCTGATCGGCTGCAACACCTTCCCGACGTGGAACGGCTACCCGGGCCTGTTCGCGTCCCTGGCCACGGGCAACGCGGTCCTCGTGAAGCCCCACCCGCGCGCGGTGCTGCCGCTCGCGCTGACGGTCCAGGTGGCGCGCGAGGTCCTGGCGGAGACCGGCTTCGACCCGAACCTGGTGGCCCTGGCGGCCGAGCGCCCCGGCGAGGGCATCGCGAAGACCCTGGCGACCCGCCCGGAGATCCGCATCGTCGACTACACGGGCTCGACGGCGTTCGGCGACTGGCTGGAGGCCAACGCCCGCCAGGCGCAGGTCTACACGGAGAAGGCCGGCGTCAACACGGTGATCGTGGAGTCGACCGACAACTACAAGGGCATGCTGTCGAACCTCGCGTTCGCCCTCTCCCTGTACAGCGGCCAGATGTGCACAACCCCGCAGAACCTCCTGATCCCCCGCGACGGCATCCGTACGGAGGAGGGCCACAAGTCGTACGACGAGGTGGTCACCGGCCTCGCCACCGCCGTCGACGGCCTCCTGGGCGACGACGCCCGCGCGAACGGTCTGCTGGGCGCGATCGTCAACCCCGACGTGAAGGCCCGCCTGGAGGCGGCGGCCGGGCTCGGCGAGGTCGCCCTGGCCTCACGGGAGATCGCGAACCCGGACTTCCCGGACGCCGTGGTCCGTACCCCCGTCATCGTGAAGCTCGACGGTGCCAAGCCCGACTCGGAGGCCGCCTACATGAGCGAGTGCTTCGGCCCGGTCTCCTTCGCCGTCTCGGTCGACTCGTCGGCGGACGCGGTGGAGCTGCTGCGGCGGACGGTCCGGGAGAAGGGCGCGATGACGGTCGGCGCGTACACGACCGACCCGGAGTTCGAACAGGCCGTCGAGGAGGCCTGTCTGGAGGAGTGCGCGCAGCTGTCGCTGAACCTGACCGGCGGGGTGTACGTCAACCAGACGGCCGCCTTCTCCGACTTCCACGGCTCGGGCGGCAACCCGGCGGCGAACGCGGCCCTGTGCGACGGGGCGTTCGTGGCGAACCGGTTCCGGGTGGTGGAGGTGCGTCGGCCTGCATAGGCGCTCCGCTGGGTACGCGGTTCGTTCACCGCGGGCCGGTGGGGGCTGGTCGCGCAGTTCCCCGCGCCCCTATCGGGGCGCGGTTCCGCTCCGCTCAGAAGGTCCCGTTCCCCGTGACGCTCCAGTGGTACAGCGTCATCGCCACGCTCGTCGCCAGGTTGTAGCTGGAGACCTGGGGGCGCATCGGGAGGGACACCAGGTGGTCGGCACGCGCGCGTAGGTCGGGGGACAGTCCGCTGCGCTCGGAGCCGAAGGCGAGGACGGCGTCGTCCGGGAGCTTCAGGCCCCGGATGTCGTCGCCCTCAGGGTCGAGCGCGAACACCGGCCCGTACGGCAGCTCGGCCACCGTCAGCCGCTCCACGGCGGTCGCGAAGTGCAGCCCCGCCCCACCGCGGACGACGGTGGGGTGCCAGGGGTCGAGCGTCCCGGTGGTGACGACCCCGGTCGCGCCGAACCCGGCCGCGAGCCGGATCACCGCCCCGGCGTTGCCGAGGTTGCGCGGGTTGTCGAGCACGACGACGGGCGCGGTCCGGGGGGTGCGCGCGAGCGCCTCCAGATGAGCCGCGCGGGAGGGCCGTACGGCCAGGGCGGCCACCGCGGTGGGGTGCGGGCGCGGCACGAGGGACGTGTACGTCGTCTCCGGGACCTCGGTCAGCAGGGCGTCCAGGGTGTCCCGTACGTCCGGGGCCAGCTCGTCGGCGAGAGCGAGCGTCGCGCGTCGGTCCGTGGTCACGGCCGCCGGAATCCGCGCGCCGAAGCGGACGGCGTGCTTGAGGGCGTGGAAGCCGTCGAGCAGGACGGAGGAGCCTTCGAGCCGATGCCACTCGGCCACCACGGGCCCTGTCGCCGCTTCCGTCATGCCTTGAAGCCTACGTGCGGGGGCTCCGCCGACTCGTCCGCGGCGGGCTCGTCGGCCGCACCGGAGGCGGGCGGGTCCGGCACCGCACGCCAGCCGCCCCGCAGCCGGGCGAGAAGACGCACGCGCGCGCGTGCCGCCCCATCGCCGAGGCGGCGCAGGAAGGAGGTCGGCAGGAACACGGCGTCCGCGGCGATCATCGCGAGCGAGAAGAAGGGCAGCCCGAGGACGACGGCGATCACGGCGTGCTCGGTCATCATCACGGCCAGCAGGACGTTCTTGACCCGCCGGTTGAAGAGGGTGAAGGGGAAGGCGACCTGCACGATCACCGTCCCGTACGTCACCAGCATCACCATCGTGCCGCTCGACGACATCAGGTCGGAGAGCGCGGGCCACGGCGAGAAGTAGTCGAGGTGGAGCGGGTAGTAGACGGCGGTGCCGTCCTGCCAGCGCGAGCCCTGGATCTTGTACCAGCCGGCCGTCGCGTAGATCAGACAGGCCTCGGCCATGATCACGAAGAGCGCCGCGTTGTGCACGAGGTTGCCGACGATGTCGAGCAGCATCCGGGGCTCACCGCCACGCCCAGGTCGCGATACGGCCCACCACACGGCCTGCGCCAGCCACATGCCCCAGAGGATCACCGGGACGAGCGGGTCGCCGTCGAGCTTGCCGGCGGCGGTACCGGCGACGAGGAGCAGCCCGAGGACGGTCCAGAGCGCCGGACCCACCCGGTCGGGGGCGGGATCGAGGGACACGCGCGCGCGTGCCTCGCGGGCGCGCCGGGCGTCCAGGGACCACACCTGGCCGCAGCGCGTGAACACCAGGTAGAGCGACATCAGGTGCAGGACGTTGTCGCCGCCGTCACCCACGAAGATGCTGCGGTTCTGGAGCGAGAGCACGCCGACCATGAAGACCACGGACAGAGCGCGGGTCCGCCAGCCGAGCAGCAGCAGAAGACTGGCGAGCACGGCGAGCACATAGACGAGCTCGAACCAGATCTGGCTGCCGGACCACATCAGAACCGTGAAGGCGCCGTTGTCCGCGGTGAGCTGCTGGGCGAGATCCCAGCTCCAGGGGCCGTCGGGCCCGTACAGCTCCTGCCGGTGCGGGAACTCGCGCAGCAGGAACAGCAGCCAGGTCGCCGAGAAGCCGATCCGGACGACGGCGGCCTGGTAGGGCCCCAGGGCGTTCTCGGTGACCCGCCCGATGCCGAGGGAGACGGAACGGGACAGCGAGCGGGGAGCGGCCGGCGCGGGGCGGCTCATGAGGCGTCCGCCCGCGTCGCGTCGGTCGCGCCTGCCGCCTGGGCCTTCTCGTCGTCGGGGACGGGCCACCAGGGCAGTACGCGGTACGTCGGCTTCTCGGGCACCTGCACCTGTTCCTGGCTCCACTCGGGCGGCCGGACGTTGGTACTGCGGGAGCGGACCTGGACGCGGTCGATCGTGCCGCCGGGGCCGGCCGCGTCCTCGCGGTCGAGGCGCAGGACGACGATGCGGCGCAGATACTGCTCGGCGAGGACCCCGCGCAGGCCCGAGGGGCGGTTCTGGGCGTCGTGCGAGGCGACGAGGAAGTCCCAGGCCCGGCGCAGCTCGTTCTGCTGGGTGTGACTCGGGACCGGGTTGCCGTGGATGGCCTCGCCGTCCAGCGCGGAGAGGTCGTACCAGGCGGTCGTACGGGCCCCGCCGTCGGCGGTACGGACATCGGCGCGGACCTCGACGGCGATGTTCTGCTGGAGCGGGTTGGGGGCGAACAGCTTCCAGTTCTGCTCGAACTCCGGGTAGATCCAGTCGTCGATCGCCCGCGCGTGCTCCTTGGTGACCGTGTTCGAGGGCGCGACATGCAGGAAGACCATCCCGAGGTGCGCAAACGCGGCGACGGCGACGACCGCGACGGCGAGGGCGGCGCCTATCTGGTACGGGAGCGAGAGGGCGGCCAGCGACGTGCGGGGGGCTTCCTGGGGATCGGGGGAGCCGTGGGGGGCGAGGGTGCCAAGGGCAGGCGCGCTGTCACCGTCCGGCGGGCCGGACCCGGGCGTCGGCGCGGGTCCGTCGGGCGGAGCGCCCTCGGCCCCGCCGGGCTCGTCCCGCCCGTGCCGGGCGTCCGAGCCTGCCTCGTACGCGTCCATTCCGCCCCGTCTCCCGATCCCCGGTCCCACTGCGCACGGGCACGGTACTCAGACCCACCCGTCCCGCGCAGCCCCCTCCGGGAGTTATCCACAGCCGTTGACACCCTACGGCCCGTCGCCGGATCATCGATTTCGAGCAAACCGAACGATCGGTCGGCCAACCGACTCCGCACCCCCGACCCCACCATCCGTTCCCTTCTTCTAGAACCTGTTCTATCTTGACGCCCCGTCAGATACCGTCCCCGCCCCGAGAGGACAGCACCATGGACTTCAGGTTCAGCGAGGAGCAGCAGGCGGCGGTCGAGGCGGCCCTGGCGGTGTTCAGCGGAGTCGCGCCGGACTCGGTGCCCAGTCCGTCGCTCGTCGCGGGCGCCGTCGCGGACGACTTCGACCGGGCCCTGTGGGAGAAGCTCGCCGGTGCGGATCTGCTGAGCCTGCTGCTCGACGAGGAGTTCGGCGGGGCCGGTCTCGACGCCATCGCCCTGTGTCTCGTGCTGCGCGAGTCCGCGAAGGTGCTGGCCAGGGTGCCCCTGCTGGAGAGCTGCGCGGCCACGGCGGCCGTACAGGCGTACGGGGACGAGGAGTTGCGGGGCGAGATACTGCGCCGCGCCGGGACCGGCGAACTCGTCCTCACCGTCGCCGCGCACGGCCGTACCGGCCACGACCCCGCCGAACTCGCCGTGACCGCCGGGCGGGACGGTGACCTCTGGGTCCTCGACGGCACGCAGACGGCGGTGCCCTGGGCGCACAACGCCGACTTCGTCCTCGTACCCGCGCGCACCAGCGCCGACCGGACCGTCCTCGCCCTGGTCCCCCGCGTCCACGAAGGCGTCGCCCTCGGCGAGCAGACATCCACCGCCGGTGAGCGGCTCGGCGAACTGCGCCTGGAGTCCGTGCGGTTGCCTGGCCGGTACGTCCTCGACGCCGAAGGCGGCTGGCCGTGGCTGCGCGATCTGCTGACCGTCGGGACGTGCGCGCTGGCGCTCGGGCTGGGGACGGCGGTGCTGGGCATGACCAGCGACTACACCGGAAAGCGGGAGCAGTTCGGACATCCGCTGGCGACGTTCCAGGCCGTCGCCGTGCAGGCCGCCGACCGGTACATCGACCTGCGCGCGATGGAGGTCACGCTGTGGCAGGCGGCATGGCGGATCAGCACCGGGGCCGAGGGCGCGCTGCCCGTGTCCGGGGACGTCGCCGTCGCCAAGATCTGGGCCTCGGAGGGCGTACGACGGGTCGTGCAGACCGCGCAGCATCTGCACGGCGGCTTCGGCGCCGACACCGACTATCCGCTGCACCGGTTCCACGCCTGGGCCAAGTACCTGGAACTGTCGCTCGGCCCGGCCGCCGCACACGAGGAGGCCCTGGGCGACCTGCTCGCGGCCCACCAGCTGGGCTGAACCCCGCGGCGGGCCGTCACATACCGGGGAACGGGGTTCAGGCCACGAAGCCCGGCGCACCCTCGTCGGTCACGACCGGACGGCCCGCCGCCTCCCACACCTGCATACCGCCGCCGACGTTCACCGCGTCGATGCCCTGCTGGACCAGGTAGTTGGTGACCTGGGCCGAACGGCCGCCGGAGCGGCAGATCACGTTGACCCGGCCGTCCTGCGGTGCCGCCTCGGTCAACTCGCCGTAGCGGGCGACGAACTCGCTCATCGGGATGTGCAACGCCCCCTCGGCGTGCCCCGCCTGCCACTCGTCGTCCTCGCGGACGTCCAGCAGGAAGTCGCCGTCCTTGAGGTCCGAGACCTCGACCGTGGGCACACCAGCTCCGAAACTCATGTCCCCGACGATACCCAGGTCACTGCTCAAGCAACTCCGCGAGTTCCCTCTCGCGCTGCGCGACCTGCGCCAGCAGCTGCTCGGCGATCTCCTCCAAGAGACGGTCGGGGTCGTCCGGGGCGAGCTTCAGCATCGCGCCGATCGCGCCCTCCTCCAGCTCACTGGCGACCAGCGTGAGCAGTTCCTTGCGCTGGGAAAGCCATTCGAGGCGGGCGTACAGCTCCTCGCTGTGACTCGGCTGCCACTCGGCGGGCGCCGGACCGGCCGCCCACTCCTCGGCCAGCTCCCGCAGCAGCCCCTCGTCGCCCCGCCCGTAGGCGGCGTTGACCCGGGAGATGAACTCGTCGCGCCGCGCCCGCTCGTCCTCGTCCTGCGCGAGGTCCGGGTGGGCCTTGCGGACCAGCTCACGGTAGAGCTTGCGGGCCTCGTCGCTCGGGCGGACCCGCTGCGGAGGCCGCACCGGCTGGTCGGTGAGCATCGCGACGGCCTCCGGGAACAGTCCCTCGGAGTCCATCCAGCCGTGGAACAGCTCCTCGACACCGGGCATCGGCATGACCCGCGCCCGTGCCTCCTGCGCCGCGAGCACGTCCTCGGGGGCGCCGGTCCGCGCGGCCTTCGCCTCGGCGATGCTCGCGTCCAGTTCGTCGAGGCGGGCGTACATCGGGCCGAGCTTCTGGTGGTGCAGCCGGGAGAAGTTCTCGACCTCGATACGGAAGGTCTCGACGGCGATCTCGTACTCGATGAGCGCCTGCTCGGCGGCCCGTACGGCCCGCTCCAGCCGCGCCTCGGGCCGATCCGCCTCAGCCACGCCCTCGGCCGCGCCCCCGGTCCGATCGGCCGCGCCGGACGGCGCCTGCGCGTCAAGGGGCTCCCGCGGCCCGTCGGCTTCGGGCACGGACGAGGACTGCTCAGCTTCCGGGGTCGTCACCCGCCCAGCGTAGGCCACGGCTCACCCGTACCTCCAAGGCCACCGAACAGCGCCCGTGAAGCCGCCCCCGTCCCCCGTAACAACCGTCACACCCCCATCTCCGCGTCGATCCTCCCCGCCCGCACCGCCTCCACCAGATCCGCGTGGTCGGCCTCCGTGCGGTCGGCGTAGGACATGGCGAACGTCGCGATCGCCTCGTCCAGCTCGTCGCCCTTGCCGCAGTAGCCGGCGATCAGTCGCGGGTCGGCGCTGTGGGCGTGGGCGCGGGCCAGCAGGGCGCCCGTCATCCGGCCGTAGTCGTCGACCTGGTCGGCGGAGAGGGCGGCCGGGTCGACGCTGCCCTTGCGGTTGCGGAACTGCCGTACCTGGAAAGGCAGTCCGTCGACGGTGGTCCAGCCGAGGAGGATGTCGCTGACGACCTGCATGCGCTTCTGCCCGAGCACCACCCGGCGCCCCTCGTGCACCGCGCCCGCGGCCTCCACCGGGTCGAAGCCGGCGGTCGCCAGATGCGGAACCAGCGCCGAGGGCCGGGCCTCCTTCACCTGGAGCACCAGCGACTCACCACGGTGGTCAAGGAGCAGGACGACGTACGACCGCGTGCCCACGCTCCCCGTGCCGACGATGCGGAACGCCACGTCGTGCACCGAGTGCCGGGCCACCAGCGGGAGGCGGTCCTCCGAGAGCGTGTCCACGTACTCCTCCAGGGACGCCGCCACCACCGCGGCCTCCGCGTCCGGCACCTGCCGCAGCACCGGCGGAGCCGCCACGAAGCGCCGTCCGCCGTCCTCGGTGGCCTCCGTCGACCTGGCCGCGAAGCGCCCGCTGGTGTTGCCCCGGGCCTTCTCGGAGACCCGCTCCAGCGTGCCGATCAGATCGTGGGCGTCCGTGTAGGAGACGAGTTCCTCGTCCGCGATGGCGTTCCACGCGTCCAGCACCGACAGCTTCGCGAGGAGCCGCATCGTGCGGCGGTACGCGCCGACCGCGCCGTGCGCCGCACCGCGGCAGGTGGCCTCGTCGGCGCCCGCCTCCCGGCCCGCGAGCACGAGCGAGGCGGCGAGCCGCTTGAGGTCCCACTCCCAGGGGCCCTGGACCGTCTCGTCGAAGTCGTTGAGGTCCATGACCAGACCGCCGCGCGCGTCCCCGTACAGCCCGAAGTTGCCCGCGTGGGCGTCACCGCAGATCTGGGCGCGGATCCTGGTCATCGGGGTGCGGGCCAGGTCGTACGCCATCAGGCCCGCCGAACCGCGCAGGAACGCGAACGGGGTGGCCGCCATCCTGCCCACCCTTATCGGGGTGAGCTCGGGGATACGGCCGAGGTTGGACTCCCTGACCGCCGCCTCCGCGTCCGGCCGCGAACCGTCCGTGCCGGAGTCGAAGGAGGCGTGCGCGGCCCGCGGGACCTGTCGCCGCAGCGCCTTCCCCGCCTCCTTGGGGGAGGAGCCCTCCGCCTGCCACTGGGCGAAGCCACGCACCCGGGGAAGCTCCCGTGCCCGGCTCGGCGCCGCTCCGGTGCCCGCAGACTCCGTACCGACCTCGGTCATCGCGACCGCCTCCCCCGCTTCGTTCACCGCTGTCAACATCAACTCGCGACGACCGTACCGCCACCGGACAAATCCCGTCAGAGCCTGTGGATAACTCTTCGACCCAGGTCCGACCCGTGGGACGCACCTCATATGAGAGAGACCTCACACCCGCGAGACGTGCGAGGACAACGCGAAACGGCCCTCATCGTGATCCACGATGAGGGCCGTTCACTTGTGGGGCACCGACGGAACTCGCTGGTCAGGACTTATACAGGGGTCGATAGAGATCGTTTCCCGCGCTGTACTGTCGGATTTCCCGCGTCCCAGGCCAGAGGTACAGCCACGGACGCTGGCGGGTCCCCGCGAGGTCGGGGTGTCCGGCTATGCCCTGAACCCTTTGACCCCGGGAACGAACATTTTAGAGTCCCGCGGACCTGTATGTCTCGCTCCACGAGGTCGTATTCCACCCCCGTAGCCATGCCCGCGGACGGCCCGTGGATCTGCCCCAGGGAGTCGGCGGTTACGGGGTGGCCAGCCGGTAGGTCGGGCGCAGCCACAGCACGCTGGGGCAGTCCCACCCGGACAGTGAGGGAACTACCGTCACGTGTCGCTCCGCGTTCACCTCGACCCCGACCGCGGACGCGTACACGGCGTCCCAGCTGGCTGCGGCCATCGCCTCCCGGTCAGGCGCGGTGCGGTGCATCAGGTGTTCGAGCCGCACCGGGCGCGGATACCGAGAGTGCCTCCGGCCTGGAGGCTTACCTGATTGTGTTCACGCCCTCCGGCACTCCGGAACCGCCGCCTCCTGCCGCCCGCGAGAGCCGACGGGACCGGCTGGGCCGTACTCATGGAAAGCCTCCCCTCAACTCGCGCTGACACCGTCACGGGAACAGAGAGGGGAGCGGCCGGTGCGGCCGCTCCCCCTACGCCCCTTCGGAGGGCTGCTCCACCGCCCATGCCGGTAGCCCTCCTGGCGGAGAACGGCATCGAACGCGACCACACACCTTGTTGTGCTGAAGCTGACCTCGGAGCAGCACACGAGGCCACCGCGAGCTCACGCAGCCCCTGCATCAACGGCCTGGTCACGCAAGCCATGGGTGCGGACCTCCTGGGAGTTCACGCGGACGCTTACACAAGGTGCGGCCGCGCGCCGGGCGGTGTGGCGGTCCGCGAAAAGGTCACACCGCCCGGTTACTCAAGGCGGAAATTGAATCAATGGATGGCATATTCCACATATAGAGGTGTCCCCACCACGTACCGAACATTTCTGTCTCTGAATTCAGGATTAAGCGCGACGGTGATCCGAGCGAAACCGCGTACCCATGGTGCGGTTTCCGGCATTAACTGCCGATCAAGGGCATCCAGTAGATGTCGCGTTCCCACCGCAAGCGTCCAAGGGTCGCCGCTATGCAACGGCTCGTCACTCGTCGCGGCCGGCTGGTCGGTGAGGGAATCGACCAGTAGACCCGCCGGAGACCGCACTGTTTCGACCCACACTGGAGGAGCGCTACCAGCCCCGCCATCGATGATATCGCCGGACAGGGATGGCGGATCGGCCTCTTCCAGCCCTTGACCGCTGGTCAGGTGGCGTGACGAGCCGTGCAGCAGCAGCCGAACCGAGCCGCCCGAGTCGTACCCCGTGACAGGGGAGGGGGGATCAACGAACAGCACCATCCCCGATGCCACACCGCGCAGAGTCCGATAGTTCAACGGCGCTTCGAACTCAACCCAAGTGCCGGGCGACAGATTTTGCTCGGTAAACCACCGCGCCGAGGAAGAAACGTGCTTGACAACCTGACGCAGTCGATCGCTACGCAGCCGTTCCTCATCCGCAGCTTCGGGCTCCCACCCGACGCCGCCCATTGGCGAGTTCAGCTGCCAATTCCCCCGGAGAGCGCGCTTTCGCTTCTCGGGCAAGAATTGGCGTAACTTGCTATCGGAGAGGTATATAAGTTCTCGCACAGCACTCCTCACAGAGGATCTCTTGTCCGGCTACTCACATTGTCTGGGAACATCGTCAAGAGCGGCAGACAGCCTCAGCGAACAGCCCTCACAGGGCTCACCAGGACCCCAGCGGGACGGACAGCGAAAACACGGGCTGACCTGCTGGGACCAGTCCTGACCGGACATGCCGAGCACCGTGGCCCGCACCGGAAGCCCGGCGAGGGCTTGGGGGTCGAAGCTGATGTCATCGGCTCGCGCGATGGACACCCGCGGGGAAGTGGAAGAATATGCCGTTACCACCGTCCTTGACCAGGACGAACAGTGCGCCTTCGAGCTCTTCGATGACGTTCGGAGCGGCACTGATGCAGCTGGCGGCGGCGCTCACGCTGCCAGCTGCGCTGCGCGGTAGTAGCAGCGGGCGGGGCGAGCCGCGTCACCGCCGCCCTCCGCCCGCCTTCACATCGGCCCTGCTCAGCCCTGACCTGCTGGCTCTCTGGAAGGGGGCCGGCAGGGACCGGCGACCGGGCGAACTTCTTTCGACCAAAACCAAGTTCGTGTGTGAGGGCGATACTGTGACGCGTGCTGAAGCCCTTCGTCTTCAAGCTCGCTGACGCCCGCTGGCCCGAGGGCGCCACCCTCTTGCACGTATATATGGCCGTATCCGACCGGGATCGCGCCCTTCTCGGCCTCGTCACCAGCGCGAACGAGGCTCTGAAGGACACCCCGCTCACCCCGGTTCCTCTTCAGCTTCCAACATCCCGCGCGGGCTGGGCAGTTGGCCTGACAGACGGATGAAGCCCCTGGTAGATGGGTTATCGACCAAGAGAACCGTCTCCACCAGAGGCTTCGCATGCCTATCTACCCGTCCGGCGTCGACGTGTCCAGCTCTGTCCTGCGCTTCCTCGCCGCCCGTCTGAAGGAACGCCGGCGCGCTCTCGGGACCCGGTGGCGGCGCCTGAGCGCGGGCCGACAGGCCCTGCTCGCCCTCGCCCACCTCCGCAACGGCCAGCCCTACGCCCAGCTCGCGGCCGGTTTCGGGATCGGCACCACCACTGTCTACCGGTACATCACCGAGGCCGTCGAACTCCTTGCCGCCCCTGCCCCCACGCTCGCCGAAGCAGTACGGGCCGCGTCGATGAAGGCATACCCGATCCTGGACGGGACACTTCTACCGATCGACAGGATCGCCGCCGACCGGCCCTTCTTTTCGGGCAAACACAAGAAGCACGGCATGAACGTTCAGGTCATAGCCGATCCGAGGGGCCGACTGCTGTGGACTTCACCGGCTCTGGCCGGAGCGGTCCACGATGTACGGGCCGCACGCGAGCACGGCATCATCGACGCTCTCGCCCAGGCCGGCATCACCTGCTGGGCGGACAAGGGCTACCAGGGCGCAGGCGGGACTGTGCGTCACCCTTTCCGAAGCCGCTGGGAGAAATTGTCCATCGGCCAGCAGGCCGTCAACCGGTCTCAGGCCAAGATCCGGGCACTGGTCGAACAAGCCATCGCCACCCTCAAGTCCTGGTGGCTCCTCCGCAAACTCCGCTGTTCAACGACCCGGATGACGAACGTCGTCCAAGCCGTCCTCACCCTGCAACTGGTCAGCTCAAACTGAGGCAGTCACGGAACTCGTATGATCTCGCGGTGAGGATCTGGACGGAGCACCCTGCCAAGGCGGACGTCGAAGCTGTCGTTCGCCGCTACTTCAGCCTGCTCCAAGCTGGGAGGATCCCTGAGGTCGAACAGCTCATCGATCACAGCTCGGTCCGTCATGTGCTCAAGTCGCTGTGGACCGGGTCTGTCGAAGCAAGCGCCGACGGGGACGAGGTGAGCAGAAGTCCTGCTGCCGACGAGTGGGAGCAGGATCTGTCCTGGCTCGGCGAACTGAATCTTGCGGACTTCCACTGGGACGACACCGGCAGCGGTGTCTACGTTGAGATCACCTACCGCGCGCAGATTATCGAGGTGGCATTGAGCTTCTGGGTCAAGCCCGTCGAAGCCGGCTGGGTCATCGCGGGACCGGCCACCCTCTGGTAGGGCACTCGAAAGAGCAGCACGATCCATGTGTCGGCGCAACCCTCCCGCCGGCGGACCATCACATGCTGTCGATCAAGGACCCGGCCAGCCCGAGAACCCCACCCCCGTCCCACGCCAGCCCCGTGACCTGCAACCTCAGGTTGGAAAAGGCTGAGTGGCTGCATGTCACGCTCGACCAGATCACTGACCGCCATGCGACTCTCATCCCCCAGCTTGAACGCGACGAGCTGCCCGACGGGCCTTCCTCCCGGAACGACCACAGGGGGACGTCGCCGATACCCTTCCGGGATGACCCAGCCCCCCGTACCGGACGAGCGGCGGCCCGCGAGCGGCGGGTCCAAGGCCGCTGCCCGCAACCGGGCCGCCCTGATCGCCGCTGCCCGAGAGATCTACGCACAGGAGGGTCTGGACGCTCCGTTGTCCGCGATAGCACGCCAGGCAGGCGTCGGGCAGGGCGTCCTCTACCGGCACTTTCCCAACCGTGACGCCGTGGCCGGTGCGGTGCTGGAGGAGAACGTACGGCAGATCGAGCAGGCGGCCGCGGCCCCGGACGCGACCTCCGCGAGTGTTCTCGGTGTGCTGACCTGGCATCTGGCGGAGTCGGCGGCTTTCATCGGCCTCTTGTCCGTTGAGGCGACGGGCCGCAGCTCCAAGAACCTCGCGCACTCACTGGTCCTGTCCGAGCGGGTGGAAAGAGCCCTGGACGGGCACCTGCCGGACGGTGGCCTGCTGCGGGAGATGAGCGACCTCACGCTCGCCGTCGCCATGGTCTCCGGCGCCGTCGCCGGCCACAGCCGCGAGGAACGGCAACGCCGGGCGCTGGCGGCCTGGCGGCTGCTCGGCGTCACGGTGGGGCCGGTGCGCCCCTTCGAGGAGTGAACAGGCGACGGGTTTCAGCCGCCGTTGGACTGCCGGACGCCCTTCGCCAGCGCGTCGAAGGTGTACAGGTATCCTCCGGCCGGTCCGCTGACGGTCATGTAGGCCGTCCGTGAGCCGGGCCTGATCGCGACGTTCGTCGCCGATTCGAGACCCACGGCGCGGCCGGGCACCTCGACGGTCGCCAGGCGCTCACCGAACTTGCTGTACACGATCATCGCGGGCCGACCGTGCAGTGCCTGATAGAGATTGCCGTCCGCGTCCACCGCGATGGAGTCGGTCTGGGCGATCCCACCGTCGACGCGGAGGGCGGTGTGCCGGGAGGTCACCTTCCCGTTTCCGTCGAGGCGGAGGTAGGAGACCCGGTTCTGGGTGAGCTCGCTGATCCACAGCCCGCGGTAGTCCACGTCGAACGAGATTCCGTTCGTCGCGGCCAGCTGCCCGGCCAGGACGGTGGCCCTCTCGCCGTCGCGGTCGATCCGCACCACGCGGGCCTGTTCCTCGCCCTCGGACAGGCCACGTGAGTCGCTGAGGTAGAGGTTGCCCTCCTTGTCGAAGGCGATGTCGTCGGGGTTCATCGGAGCTCCGTCGACATCGCCGGAGAAGAAGGTCTGCGGATCGCTGCCGTCCGGGGCCAGGCTCACCACCTCACCGTGGGCGTAATCGGTCAGATAGAGCCGTCCGTCGTACGGGCTGAACTGCGCGGAGGTGTAGGCCCCCCGGTCATCGGTGTGGAACACCCGCGAGGTCTTCTTCGCGAGGTCGACGCTCATCACCTTCGGCTCGCCCGCGGGCGCGGTGACGTCGACGACGAGCAGTCTGCCGTCCTTGCCGAAGGTCGGACCCTCCAGCAGGGTCATCCCGGTCTCTTCGTGCACCGTCGTCAGCTGCATGACCTTCTGGGCCGTGATGGTCCTGGCCGTACCGGGGGAAGCCTCGCTGCTGCCGGGGCCAGATGTCTCTGTACCGCATCCGGTCAGGGTCAGGGTGCCGATCGTGGCGAGTACGGCAATGCGCCTGATCGTGAGTTGTCGCATGGGGGGATCGCTCTTCCTGTCGATGGACGAGGGCCAGGTGCGGGGCCGGTGTGGGGGAGGCTCCTGCGCCGGGGACAACGCCTTCCGGCCGGACAGTGCGCCCCCTGACCCCAACCGGACACCACTGTCCGGTAGTTGCTACGGTAACGGCAAGTCGCCTCGCCTCGACTGCGGGGCGGCCTGCACATCAGCACGCCCACAGGATCGAGGCCCCCCACGTGACGATTCCTCACGCCCCGACCCGCGCCGAACTCATCGCTCTGAGGCAGCGTTACCGCCTCGAACGCGAGCGGCGCGTACAGCCCGACGGTGCCGGCCAATACCGCGCCACCGACGCCGAGTTCAGCTACTACGCGGCCGACCCGTACACAGAAGTGGCCGAACGGGAGCCGGTGCACGACACCGTCGACGTCGCCGTGATCGGCGGTGGATTCGGCGGCATCCTCGCTGGTGCCCGCATGCGGCAGGAAGGCGTGGAGCGCATCCGCATCATCGACAAGGGAGGCGACTTCGGAGGCACCTGGTACTGGAACCGGTACCCGGGCATCCACTGCGACATCGAGTCGCACGTCTACCTGCCGATGCTCGACGAAACCGGGTACGTACCGGAGTGGAAGTACTCCCCCGGCGAGGAGATCCGCCGCCACGCGGTACGGATCGCACGGAAGTTCAACCTCTACGAAGACGCCCTGTTCTCCACCTCGGTCACCTCATTGACCTGGGACGAGGCATCCGAGACGTGGATCGTGGCCACCGACCGCGGCGACGTGTTCCGAGCCACGTACGTCGTCACCGCGACCGGCACCCTCTCGGAACCGAAGCTCCCCGGGATACCTGGCATCGAGGACTTCAAGGGGCACACGTTCCACACGTCGCGATGGGACTACGCCTACACCGGCGGCACCCCGGACGGCGGCATGACCGGCCTCGCGCACAAGCGGGTGGGCATCGTCGGCACCGGTGCCACCGGTATCCAGGTCGTTCCGATGCTGGCCGAGGACGCCGGACATGTCTACGTCTTCCAGCGCACCCCCTCCACCGTCGACGTGCGCGCCAACCGACGCACCACCGCGGACGATGTCGGCGCCGGCCGCGACGGCTGGGCACGCGAGCGTCGCGAGAACTACCTCCGCATCGTCTCCGGCGAGCCGGTCGAGGAGGACCTCGTGGCGGACCAGTGGACGAGGTCGGCGGGCCTCCTGGAGAAGCTCCTGCCGAGCTTCCGCCGACACGGCGACCGGACGGCGTTCGAAGCCGCCTACGAGATCGCCGACGCCGCCAAGATGAACGAGCTCCGCGCCCGCGTCGAGGAGACCGTCACCGACCCGGACACGGCCGCCAAGCTCAAACCCTGGTACCGGTACGCCTGCAAGCGCCCCACGTTCTCCGACAAGTACTACCCGGCCTTCAACCGCGCCAACGTCACCCTGGTCGACACCGCGGACACCCACGGCATCGAGCGCATCACCGAACACGGCGTCGTGGTCGCAGGCACCTCGTACGAGCTCGACTGCCTGATCTTCGCCACCGGATTCTCCGCCGGGACCTCCGGCATCAGCTCCGGCAACCTGCCCGTCCACGGCCGAGGCGGCACCCAACTGCTGCACGCCCGGGCACAACAGGGTCCGCGTACTCTGCACGGCTTCACCAGCAACGGCTTCCCGAACCTGATCCAGATGGGATCCCTGCACAACGCCAGCAGCGTCAACTTCACGCACATCCTTGACGAGCAAGCCGTTCACGCCGCTGCGCTGGTCGCGGCTGCCGAAGCCAAGAGCGCCCTCGTCGAGCCGTCCCGCGCATCAGAGGACGCCTGGATCGCCGCCCTCGCCGAGGGTGCCCCCGACCACGAGTGGTTCCACGCCGAATGCACTCCCGGCTACTACAACCGGGAAGGACGCGGCCGGCCCAACGGCCCGACCGCCTACCCCCACGGCGCAGTCGCCTTCCACGAACTCCTCCAGCGATGGCGCGAAGGGGCCGTGACCGAGATCCTCCAGACCAGGACATCCCCCCAGCCCAGGTAAAACGTCGCTCGCCGACCGCGGGCATCCCTGTGGGGGGCGGATACCTCCCACAGGGCAGGGCGCCATACTCCCCGTGCGTCGGAACGGGCGAATACAGCGATGCAGTCACCGTGGCCGTCGGCCGGCGGGCGCCCCGGCAGCGGCAACAGCCCGCCCTCGCCGGTCAGTTGATGGCCGCACCTTGGGCACGGCTCACCAACTCGTCGATCAGCAGGTCGTCCGCTGCTTTCGACGGCATCGACTCGACCGGTTTCGGGTCTTGGGCCCGGATTCCGAATCATCTCTTGGCCTGGGCCTTCAACGGGCTTGCCCCTCACACCGACGTCAGGTTTTAGCGTAGGGAGGCGGGACGGCGATACGCCTCGGGTACCCCGAAGTGCTCTGTGCAGGAGTTGACGCATGACTTACGACGGTTACAAGGCTCTGCGGATCCAGGTGAGCGATCGCATCGCGCACGTCACGATCGACCATCCGCCGATGAATCTCGGCGATCACGTGTTGCTCTCCGACCTTGCCCGGTTCAGCGCCGAGGTCCGGACCGACGACACCGTGGGCGTCATCGTGTTCGACAGCGCCGATCCTGACTACTTCTACGCCCACGTGGACATAGAGGACAAGGCTGTGTTGGAGCAGCTACTCCAGGACGGCGCACTGAATTTCGTCGAGGAACTGCACGAGAGTTACCGGACCCTGCCGCAGGTCACGATCGCGAAGATCGCCGGACGGACACGCGGTGGCGGCATCGAGTTCATCTCGGCCCTCGACCTCCGGTTCGCGGCGCTCGACAAGGCGCTGTTCGCTCAGAACGAGGTGAGTCTGGGCGTCCTTCCGGGCGGCGGAGGCTCGCAGTACCTGCCACGTCTCCTGGGACGGTCGCGTGCGCTCGAGATGATCATCGGCGCCGATGCCTTCGACGCCGCACTCGCCGAGCGGTACGGGCTGATCAACCGGGCGCTGCCCGCGGACGAACTCGACGGGTTCGTGGAGCGACTCGCTCAGCGGATCGCCTCCTTCCCGCCCGAAGCGGTCTCGCTGGCCAAGCAGGCGGTCGACTTGGGCTTCGGTCTGTCAGTGCCCGACGGACTGCAGGAGGAGAACAAGCTGTTGCGGCAGGTCGTAAGCCCGCAGGTCGTCGAGTTCTTTCACGCTGCCGTCGCCGCTGGGGCACAGACTCGTCAGGGCGAACTCGACATGGAAGGTCTCATCGAGGGCCTCCGCTCGCAGCCTTCTCGCGGCTGATATCCGCCGTCCGAGGGCGGAATGCTGCCCGGGAGCCGGCCCTGGCGCCAGGGCCGGTCGTTCGAGTACGGAGCCGGAAGGCACGGGCGCCGTATCGGTAGTTGTGCCTGACAACCTCACGATCATCACCAGAGCGGCATCCGTACGCAGGTCAGGAACCCCTCGTCAGCAGAAGCGCCGTCACCGGGGAGGACCGCGGCCCCATTCTGGTCACGTCGGCCGGTCGAGGGGCCGCAACATCCGGAGCAGCATGTCGACAGTGCGCTCCAGGGGGCGTTGTCGCGTGGTGACCGGCAGCAGAAGGGTGCGGGCGAGCACCGCGCCGAGGAGCATGTCGAAGGCGTCGTCCGGGTCCACGGCGGGGTCGACGCTGCCGGGCGGTGCGGCGCGCAGGATGTCCCGGAACTGGGGCCGCGCCGACACCCGCAGGTCCGTCTCCGGCGTGCGGGGGCGCCCCGAGGTCTGGTGGTGGGCGAGGAGACCGGCCGCCGCCGCGCGTGCCGCGGGTGCGCCGAAGGCCGCCAGGTAGGCGCGGACGAAGCGGCGCAGGTCACGCCGGAGGTCGCCCGTCGGCCGGACGCTCAACGGGTTGAGTCCGGGGAACGTGGCCTCCTCGATCAGCTCGATCCGGGTCGGCCAGCGCCGGTAGATGGCCGAGGCGTGGACGCCGGAGTGCTCCGCGACGGCCTGGATCGTCGTCGCGTCGAAGCCGCGCCGGACGAGCAGTTCGCGGGTCGTCGCGAGGGCCCGTTCGTCGATGCTCTTGTCGCGTGGACGCCCCGGGCGACGGCGGGACTCTGTCATGCCCTCAATTATAGGAGACGGTCTTCTATAATCCGCCCGGCGTCGCTAGAGTCCCCTGACGTAGGCGAGAACCGGCTTCTCGGGTGGGAGAACCTGATGCGCGCTGCGGTGCTGCGGGGCGGAACGGTCGAGGTACGGGTCGTCGACGACCCGGTTCCCGGCCCCGGCCAGCTCCTCGTCCGCTCGCTCGCGTGCGGGATCTGCGCCTCCGACCTGCATTTCATGGACCATCCGGAGGCGGGCGCCGACGACGACAGCGGGATGTCGACGTACGACCAGGACGTCGACATCGTCATGGGGCACGAGTACTGCGCCGAGGTCGTCGGCCACGGGCCCGGCACCGAACGCCGTATCCCCGTCGGGACCCGGGTGAGTTCCCTGCCGGTGCTGTCCACGCCCGCCGGGCGCCGCATCATCGGGCAGAACCCGGACTCGCCCGGCGGATTCGGCGAGTACTTCCTGCTCACCGAAGCGATGACCCGGGTCGTGGCCTCCGACCTGCCCAGCGAGGTCGTGTGTGTCGCCGACGCGATCTCGGTGGGCTGGTCGACGGCGTCACGGGCCCAAGTCACGGCCAGGGAAGTCCCGTTGGTCATCGGCTGCGGTGCCGTCGCCCTGTCGGTGATCGCGCGGTTGCGACGGCTCGGTGTGGGACCGGTCGTCGCGGTCGACTTCGTGGCCTCACGGCGCAGGACCGCGCTGGCCATGGGGGCCGACCTGGTCGTCGATCCCGCCGAGATGTCGCCGTACCGGGCCTGGCGGGATGTGGCGTACGGGCCGGACGGACCGACGAAGGACCTGATGACGGCGATGGCCGGCCGACTGCCGGGGTGCGTCGTCTTCGAGTGCGTCGGGGTTCCCGGCGTCCTCGACTCGATCATCAAGGGGTGCGAGCGCGGCACCCGGATCTTCTCCGTGGGCGGTCCGCCGGAGGGCGACCACCTGCACACCTTGACCGCCAAACGGAAGGGCATCAACATCCAGTTCGGCGGCGGCCCGTCACCGGACCACTGGGACGAGGCGTTCGAGGCGGTCTGCTCGGGCGGCCTCGACGTCACGCCGATGCTCGGCCGGACGGTCGGGCTCGACGAGGTGCCCGAAGCGCTCGACGCCGCACGCGACGCGAACGGGCCGGCCCGCATCGTCGTTCTACCCGGGGAGCTGTGACGGATGAGCGAGACCGACGAACTTACCCAGTTGCGCGCCACGGTGGAAAGGCTGGCGGCGAAGGTGCGCGCCCTGGAGGACCAGGTCGAGATCATGCAACTCGTCGCCCAGTACGGGCCCGCGGTCGACAGCGGCTCGGGCGAGGCCGCCGCAGGACTGTGGACCGACGACGGCGTCTTCGATGCCATCCCCCATCTACGGATGCAAGGACAGGACGACATCGTCGGCATGGTGCACGGCGCCGGCCACCAGAGCCTGATCCACAAGGGCTGCGGTCACGTCCTGACCGCGCCCCACATCGTCGTCGACGGCGACGAGGCCACCGGCCGCAGCCACGCGCTGCATCTGCGCTGGGACGCCGACGCGGGCCGCTTCTGGGTCTTCCAGGTCTCCGCGAACACCTGGCGCTGGGTCCGCACCGAACAGGGCTGGCGCATCGCCGAACGCGTCAACGCCAACCTCGACGGGAGCGCCGAACACCGGGAGATGCTCGCGCCGCCCATCCGCGGCCACCTGGAGGACGAGTGAAGATCGGATTCATCGGCCCGGGCCGTACGGGTCGGCCGATCCTCAACCGCCTGGTGGCCAACGTCGTGTTCGTCGTCGTCCTGACCGCGCAACTCCTCGCCGAGGCGAGCGCGTGAACTGCCCTTCTGCTCATTCCAGTTGACCGGTAGACCCAGATGAGGAGTACGGAATGCCTGAAATTCTCACGACCACGTACGGGCCGTGGGGGATCGTCGCCGGCGGATCCGACGGAGTCGGTGCCGCGTTCGCCCACGGGATGGCCTCCCGTGGCATGAACGTCGTACTGGTGGCACGGCGCTCAGCTGTGCTGGAGGCATGCGCCGACGACATCCGGGCGCAGCACGGCGTCGAGGCCCGCACGGTCGCGCTCGACCTCAGCGCCACGGGCGCCCTGGAGGCACTCGCACGCGCGACCTCCGACCTGGAGGTCGGGCTCTTCGTCTACAACGCCGGTGGCGACGACCGAAGCGTCGCGTTCCTCGACAAGGATCTCGACACCCACCTGGGACTGGTCCACCGCAACTGCGCCGCCGTACTGGAAGCGGCCTACCGCTTCGGCGCCCCGATGGTGGAACGGAAGCGGGGTGCCGTGGTGTTGGTGACGTCCGGCGCGGCCTGGGCAGGCGGGGCCACGCTCGCCACGTACGGCGCGACGAAGGCGTTCGATCTCATCCTGGCGGAAAGCCTGTGGGCGGAGTGGCGCGACAGCGGAGTGGACGTCCTGGGGCTCGTCCTCGGCAGGACCGACACTCCATCGCTGCGCCGTGCGGAAGAGGCACAAGGCCGCGCGTACGGCGGCGAGGCGGCCGACCCCAGGGACGTTGCCGAGGAGGCGCTGGACCACCTGGCCGACGGCCCCACCTGGATCTGCGGCAGCGACGCCCCAACCGGCGGCTCACCGTTCGGCGGACTCAACCGCCGCGACGCGGTACTTGCGATGAGCCGGAGCGCGTCCACGCGCGGCTAGGGAGACGAACGGCACTGAAGATCTCGTTTCAGGACGATCTTCTGAGTCCGTGGCGAGTGTTCCGGCGATCTCGGATTCCGACAGGTCCCTCGCGGCCTCCAGCCCGTTCATCCCAAGCATCCGTACGTCCATGAGCACCATGTGCGGATGGACCGGATCAAGGTCCGACTGCGGGCGTCGTCAAGCACCGGTGTTGGTGTCCAGATCGGACCGCGATTGTGACGACGAGTGATCGATACTGCACGCTGTCGACCGGTCCCGTCCTTGTCAGCAGTTGGGGATGGCCTTCATGCTTCGGGCATGCGGCGAACTGCGTTGCCGGCAGTGGTGATCACGGTGGGGATTGGCGTACTGCTGGGCTGGTGCGTGGCGTTCGCGCCCGCGTGGATCGTGCGGCACGACATCGGCGTCCACGGCGGGTTCCAGCTTTCGGCTGCCGACCGTCTCAAAGCAGCGAACGACGTACGCGTGGTGCTTCTGCAGGGTGCGGCGGGTCTGGTCGCGCTGGGAGGCATCGGGCTGGGTTCGGTACTGACCCTGCGCCAGATCCGCGTGAGCAGGGAAGGGCAGTTCATCGACCTGTTCACGCGGGCCATCGAGCAGTTGTCGAGCGAGCAGGTGTCCGTTCGGCACGGCGGCGTGTACGCCATGGAGCAGATCGCCGACGCGGCACCGCACTACCGCGGCCATGTGGCCGCGCTGCTGGCCTCCTTCGTCAGGCAACAGGCCCCCTGGCCGCCGACCCGTCCGCCCGGTGAGGTGGACGCCGAACGGCCGCGCTACACCGGTGGGCTCCGCGACGACGTCGGCGGAGCCATTGCGGCGCTGAGCCGACGCAGCATGGTTCTGCCGGGAGACAGCATCGAGCTGGAGAAGGTCGACCTGCGCGGCGCCGAGCTGGTCGACCACGACCTGAGCGGGTTCTGCTTCGCCGGGTCCAACCTCGACGGAGCCAACCTCAGCGGCTGCGACCTCTCGTACACGACGTTCACCGACGCCAGCTTGAAGAACGCCAACCTGACAGGCGCCACGCTCACCGACGCAAACCTCACTGGCGCGGACCTCACCGGGGCCACCGGCGTCGGCACACCGCCCGCGCCCCACCGCGCTCCGGCCCCACAGAGCTGACGCCAAGTGGACTCGCCCACCGCGCACGAGCACTCGAACGAGACCCCAGCCCTGCGAATGGTCGCAGGGGGTTGGATCCGAATGCCTCGGCCGCCATCTCCATGCCACCCTCTGACTGCGCGTCGCCCCAACCCGTCTGGAACGCACCGGAAACGGCTACAGGGTCAGCATCAGGGCCCGCCGCCTCAAGCAGGCCGCCTCCCTCATCTCCCACGGCCGCCTGGCCCGTCCCCCACTCGCGCAGACCCGGCTTCGTGTCGGCGGTCCACGGTCGGCCGCTCCGGACTCCGGCCGGACCCGACGGTGCCTCCCCCATGGCCTGACCGAAGCTTGACGAGATACGATATCTTGTATTCCAGGTGGCGTCGGCTCAGGATGACAGGCATCTATGGTCGACATCAGCAGACTCGGCCGGCGCAAGGGCGAGCTGCGCAGGGTTTCCGTCCGACATGGCAGAGGACTTCGATGGGCAACGGCACGGCGAGCGACGTCTCGGTGGAGGTCTCGCTGGAGAGGCCCAGGAAACTGGGCGACATCGTGCTCGACCAAGTGCGCGAGCTGATCGTCAGCAAGCGGCTGCCGCCCGGGGAGCGGCTGAGCGAAGCCAAGATCGCATCGATGCTCGGGGTGAGCAAGACCCCGGTGCGCGAGGCACTGCTCCAGCTCCGCATGATCGGGCTGGTCTCGATGATCGACGGCAACGCGCACGTCGTCGTCCCTTCGGCGCGGCTGATCCGCGAGGCGTACGAGGTCAGGGCAGGACTGGAGGCGTTGACGGCGCGGCTCGCCGCCGAGCGGGCCGACACCGCCCGGCGGGCACAGCTGCTGCCACTGGCCGAGGAGTCCCTGCAGGCCGCCCAGGCCAACGACGCCGAGCGCTTCCGCACTCTCGACCAGCAGTTTCATCACGCGGTGGCACTGGCGTCGAACAACGCGACGGCGCAGCAGCGCATCGACGAAACACTGGTGCTGTGCCAGACCCTGCGTCGACGTGACGTGCTCACCGGCTGGGACTCACAGCTGTGCGGACAGGCCCACGTCGCCGTCGCCGAAGCGATCAACTCGGGTGATGCCGAGACCGCGTCCCGGGAGATGTACACCCACATCAACTATGTGATGGAGAAGGTTCTCTCCGCCCTCGCGGGACAGCAGGGCGCACAGGGCGCCTGACTGTACGAACGCCAGCCCGTCCCGGCCTCGCTGGGACGGGTCATCGGCATGCCCGGAGTTCCCCGGCGTCCCGCTGGTCACTCAGCACAGTCACCTGACGCGTGAAAGATCTGCCTCCCTCGCGGCGACAGGGCCCTGACCAGCGGCTTCACTGACACAGCGCTGACGGTGCCGCCCTCAGGAACTTTTCGTGCCCGTGTAGGGCCCATGCCTTCGTGACTCATTTTCCGCCCGCGCCACGGTGCTCTCTCATCCGTTGACAGGAACCAGATACGAGATACCGTATCTCGCCAGAGCAGGATACGAGATACCGTATCTCGGTGTAGAGAGGATCGATCCGTATGCGACTGGCGAGCATTGTCCGGGACGGGCGCCCGGTTCCCGTTGTCGTCGGCGATCGCGGCGTGGCGGCGGTGGAGGACTTCTGGCCTCACCTGCCATCGGACGCGATGGCGTTGCTGGACGAGAAGACCTGGCGCGAGGTGACGGCGTCAGCGGAGACGGCTCCTGCGGAGGTCTTCGCCCCGGCGGACGACGTGGTGTTCACCGCCCCGTACCGGCGGCCCCACAAGATCTGGGGCATCGGGCTCAACTACCGCGACCACGCCGCCGATCTGAGCGAGACCGCGCCGGACCAGCCGGCGTCGTTCATCAAGGGCGACCACACCATCGTCGGCCCCGACGAGCCGATCGTGATTCCGTGGCAGAGCGAGCGCACGACGGTCGAGGCCGAACTGGGGATCGTGATCGGGCGGTACTGCCGCAACGTCTCCGAGGCGGACGCCCTCGACTACGTCTGGGGCGTCACGACGATCCTGGACCAGACCGCCGAGGACATCCTCCGGCAGAACCCCCGCTTCCTGACCCGGGCCAAGAACTTCCCCACGTTCTTCTGCTTCGGCCCCGAACTCGTCCCGCTGGCCGAGGTCCTGGAGCGGTTCGGAGCGGTGGAGGACATCGAGGTCTCCACGGTCGTGAACGGTGACCAGCGCCGGACCAACACCGTGGCCAACATGACCCACCGGCCGGCCTCACTGATCAGCTTCCACAGCCAGATGATGCCGCTGTACCCCGGCGACATCATCTCGACCGGCACCCCGGGGGCGATCGTGGTCGCCGACGGCGACCTGGTCGAGGCCGTCATCCCCGGGATCGGGCACCTGAAGTCGACGGTGCGGGCGGAGTCCCGCCACCCCCAGGCCGACTGACGCCGTTTCCGGCTTCGCCGTCTCCCAAGAGTCATCAGGAGTTGTTTCGTGGATCTCAACCTGCAGGACAAAGTGGCGCTGGTCCTCGGCGCCGGAGGCGGTCTCGGCGGTGCGATCGCCGACGCGCTGGCCGCCGAAGGGGCCAAGGTGGCCCTCGCCGACATCAACAAGGAGGCACTGGACGCGGTCCAGGAGCGCGTGGGTGCCCGGACGGCGACGGCCGCTGTCCAGTGGGACCTCGGCGACCTCGACTCGATCTCCGGTCATGTGGCCGCGATCGGGGAGCAGTTGGGCCCGGTGGATGTCCTGGTGAACGTGACCGGTGGCCCGCCGCCCACCCCGGTCGCCGGCCAGGACCGTACGACCTGGTCGCGGTACTTCGACTCGATGGTGCTCTCCGTCATCGGCATCACCGACGCCGTACTGCCCGGCATGCGCGAGCGCGGCTGGGGCCGCGTCATCACCAGCACCTCCAGCGGCGTCATCGCGCCCATCCCCAACCTCGGCCTGTCCAACGCGCTGCGCTCCAGCCTCGTCGGCTGGAACAAGACACTGGCGCGCGAGGTCGGCGCGTACGGCATCACCAGCAACCTTGTCGTCCCCGGCCGGATCGCGACCGGGCGGATCACCCAGCTCGACGAGGCCAAGGCCGCGCGCGAGGGACGGCCGGTCGCCGACGTCTCCGCGGAGAGCGTCGCCTCCATCCCGGTCGGGCGCTACGGAAGGCCCGCCGAGTACGCGGACATGATCGCGTTCCTCGCCAGCCCGCGGGCCGGCTACATCACCGGCAGCACCATCCGGATCGACGGCGGACTGATCGCGTCCGTGTGAGTCCGTGCCGGCGGATCCCCTGCCGCCGGCAGCACAACTTCATCTCCTTCATCTCCCTTTCCCTCCTCACCACTTCAGTGGAGGACACCATGAAGAGAACGTTGTTCCTCGCCGCGTCCTGTACGGTCGCCGCCCTCACGCTCACGGCCTGCGGCTCCGGTGAGTCGTCGTCGCAGAACGCCGCTGCTTCCTCGAATCCCCTGAACGCCAAGCTCCCCGACAGCATCAGGGACTCCGGCACGCTGAAGATCGCGGGCAGCACCACGGTCGCTCCCTACCTCTACAAGGACGGTTCCAAGGCCGCCGGTTTCGAGCGGGAGCTGATGGACGCCCTCGGCTCGGCGCTGGGCGTCAAGGTCCAGTTCTCCGACGCCGGTTTCCCCGCGCTCGTCCCCGGACTGCAGTCGAAGAAGTTCGACGTCGCCATGGGCGACTTCACCGACACCAAGGAACGCCAGCAGGCGGTGGACTTCGTCGACTACACGAAGTCGTACCAGTCGCTGTTCGTGCAGAAGGGGAACCCGAAGAAGCTGACCGGCAAGGACGACCTGTGCGGCGCCTCGGTGGCCGCCGCGACCGGCAGCATCTCCGCCCGGCTCGCCGAGGAGCAGAGCGCCGCGTGCAAGGACGCGGGCAAGAAAGCCGTGAAGGTCCTGCAGCTGGAGGACATATCCGCGGCGATGATGCAGGTGAAGACCAAGCGCGCCGACGCCATGCTCATCGACGTCGTCATCGGCCGTCATGTCGCCGAGACCGGCCAGTACGGCGAGGTGGTCGGCGAGCCGTTCTACCCGCAGTTCCACGGTGCGGCCGTCCGCAAGGACAACACCGAGCTGCGGGACGCGCTGGAGGCCGGCTTCAAGGAGATCATCCAGAACGGCAGTTACGGCAAGATCCTCGAGAAGTGGGGCATGAAGGACCTGGCCATGCCGGCCCCGAGCGTGAACGCGGCGACGTCATGACCACGGGCACTGCGATGACGTCCGACAGCGCCCTGGACGTGGACCGGCTCGTCGGTCTGCGGATTGCCCCGAATCGCAAGCCCTGGCAGTGGGCGGCGACCGCGGTCCTCGTCGTCCTGTTCGGGCTGATGGTCGCGTCGGTTGCGACGAACGAGAACATGGGCTGGTCGGTCGTCGGCGACTACCTGTTCAAGGCCGAGATACTGCGCGGGGTCGGCTGGACCGTGCTGCTCACCGTCCTGTGCATGGTGCTGGCCACCGTCCTCGGCGTCGTCATCGCGGTCCTGCGCACCTCGGACAACCGGGTCCTGTCCGCGGCGGCCTCCCTCTACCTGTGGTTCTTCCGCGGTACGCCGCTGCTGGTGCAGCTGATCTTCTGGTTCAACCTGGCCCTGGTGTTCCCGCTGCTCGGCCCCGCCGTCTTCTTCGGCGAGAGCGCGGGCGGCATCGACACCAACCAGGCGATCAACTGGTTCATGGCGGCGCTGCTCGGCTTCGGCCTGCACGAGGCCGCGTATATGTCCGAGGTCGTACGCGGCGGTTTCCTGGCCATCGACCGGGGCCAGACCGAGGCGGCCGAGTCGCTCGGCATGACCGGCGGCCAGACCCTGCGGCGCGTGCTGCTCCCGCAGGCCCTGCGGGTCATCGTGCCCCCGTCGGTCAACCAGTTCGTCAACCTGTTCAAGGCCACCTCCCTGGTCGCCTTCATCTCCGGCCAGGACCTGCTCTCCTCCGTCACCCACATCTACGCCACCAACTACCAGGTCATCCCGCTGCTGATCGTGGCCAGCATCTGGTACCTGGTCCTGGTGTCGCTGGCCACCTTCGGCCAGCACGTCCTGGAGAAGCGGCTCGGCCAGGGCCACGCGCACGCGACCGCCAAGGCCACCAAGACCGTGAAGGGAGCCAAGTGATGGCGGCCATGGTGCAGGCCCGCGGCCTGAAGAAGTCGTACGGCATGCTGACCGTCCTCGACGGGCTCGACTTCGACGTCGAACGCGGCGAAGTCGTGTGCATGCTCGGCCCGTCCGGGTCCGGCAAGTCCACCCTGCTGCGGTGCGTGAACCATCTGGAGCGTCCCGACGCCGGAGTGATCAGCGTCGACGGCGAGATCATCGGCTACCGCGCGTCCGGGGACCACCTCCGCGAACTGCGCGGCAAGGAACTGGCCCGCCAGCGAAGCCATATCGGCATGGTCTTCCAGCGGTTCAACCTCTTCCCGCACCGCACGATCCTCGACAACGTCATCGAGGGTGCGTGCGTGGTCAAGAAGGAACCGCGCGAGCAGGCCCGCGCCCACGCCCTCCAACTCCTCGACCGAGTCGGCCTCGCGAGCAAGGTCGACGCCTACCCCAACCACCTCTCCGGGGGCCAGCAGCAGCGCGTCGCCATCGCCCGCGCCCTCGCGCTCCGGCCGAAGCTGATGCTCTTCGACGAGCCCACCTCCGCGCTCGACCCGGAACTGGTCGGCGAGGTACTCGCCGTCATGAAGGACCTCGCCCGCGACGGCATGACCATGATCGTCGTCACGCACGAGATGGGCTTCGCCCGCGACGTCGCCGACCGCGTCATCTTCATGGACGGCGGAGTGATCGTCGAACAGGGCCCTCCGAGCGACGTGCTCGACAATCCCCGGGCCGAACGCACCCGCAGCTTCCTGGCACGCGTGCGCTGACACCCCCCTTCCCGGCACCCGCAGGCCGCTCCCGGCCCTACCGACCACGCCTCGGCCCCCTCTGAGGAGACTGAACACGGTGAATTCCACATTCGACCTCGCCCAGCCCGCCGCCCGGCTGGCCGACATCAAGCCCTCCCCGATCCGCGCCATCTTCGACCGCGCGAGCGAGCTGGAACGCGCCGGAGAGCGTGTCATCCACCTGGAGATCGGACGCCCGGACTTCGACACCCCCGAAGTGGCCAAGCAGCGCGCGACCCAGGCGATCGCGGACGGCAAGGTGCACTACGGACCCAACGCCGGCCAGCCGGAACTGCGTGCCGCCATCTCGCGCTACCTGGACCGGCGGCACAACCTCACATACAGCCCGGACGACGAGGTCCTCGTGACCATCGGCGCCAACGAGGCGGTATTCCTCGCCATCATGGCGTTCTGCGGCCCGGGCGACGAGGTCGTCATACCGGTGCCGGCCTGGTCGGCGTACGTGGCCTGCGTACGGCTGGCCGGCGCGACCCCGGTGATCCTGCCGCTCAGCGCCGACGACGGTTACCAGGTCGACCCCGACGCCCTGGCGGCCGTGATGACCGAGCGCACCCGCATGGTGGTCCTGTGCACTCCGCACAATCCGACCGGCGCGGTGACCGACCCCAAGCGGCTGGCCGGGGTCGCCGATGTCGTCCGGGACACCCGGGCGCTGGTGCTGTCCGACGAGATCTACGCCGAGCTGGTCTACGGCGGACGCCGGCACATCTCGCCCGCCTCGGTCGCCGACCTGCGCCACCGGACACTGGTCGTCGGCGGCTTCGCCAAGGCGTACGCGATGGACGGCTGGCGGCTGGGCTGGCTCGCCGGGCCCAAGGAACTCGTACGGCCCGCACTGCGGATCCGGCAGTTCACCACCATCTGCCCGACGACGTTCGCGCAACTCGGCGGCGCGGCCGCGCTCGACGAGGCCGGCGCCGAACGGGAGGCGATGCGCCAGGAGTTCGAACGGCGCCGCAACGCGGCACTGGAAGTGCTGGCCCAGCAGAACGTCCTGTCGCTCGGTGAGCCGGGCGGAGCGTTCTACATGTACCTGAGCTACCCCGAACGCCTGGGCCCCTCCGACGAGTTGGCCTGGCGCCTGCTGGAGGAACAGCACGTCGCCGTCGTACCCGGCACCGCCTTCGACGCCGACGGCGGCAAGCACGCCCTGCGCATCTCCTACGCCTGCGGCATCGACGACCTCCGCGAAGGACTGGGCCGTCTCGTCGCCACCGTGCACAGCAGCTGAACACTCAGGCGGCTCACGGCGGAGAGCTACTACGCCAGTCGTATGTGAGCCACCTTTGTAATACATAAGAACCACTACAGATTGTCGGCAGCCGCACGACGACTACGCAGTCCCGTTCCGGGAGCCTGGCAAGGTCCCCGAGGCCAGGATGTGGAGTCCTCTGCCATGGCTGCTTTCCTTCATCGACCGGGCCGGCCCGCCTTCCGGCGGCGCTGGTCCGTCGCCGCGCTGTGGGTGGTGGTGCCGGCCTCCCGAGCGTCGAACCGACCCGACCGATCATGAGCATGATGCCGATCTTCGGCATGCGGCGGGAGGCATACGTCCACGGCGACAGCCCGGCCCAGGCCATGATCAGCGGGTTCCGGTACACCGCCCGCGTCGTGGCGGCGGCCGCGCTGATCATGACGGCCGTGTTCTCGGGACTCATCGGCTCCGGCGAATCCGCCATCAAGCTGATCGGCTTCGGACTGGCCGTCGCCGTCCTCTTCGACGCCTTCGTCGTCCGCATGGCCCTCGTCCCCGCCGGCACAGAGGGAGAAGCCCTCAGCCGCCGCGCCTCCACCCCCCGGTCCGGCATCGCCGGAAAAGACAGGACGCTTTGATGACGACTCACGTACGCACGATGCTGGTCGGGGTCTTCCTCGCGTGCGGCACCCTGGTCACCGCGCTCGGCATCGCACGGCACGACGACGACGCCGACCCGGCCGGTTCCACGGCCCCGCGGGGCCCGTATGTGGCACTCGGCGACTCCTACACCGCCGGGCCGAAGATACCCAACCAGACCGGATCCCCGGCCGGGTGCGACCGCTCCGACCGCAACTACCCGGCGCTGGTCGCCGAAGAGCTGGGGCTGAAGGCTGCCGACTTCCGCGATGTGAGCTGCAGCGGGGCCACCACCGCCGACATGACCGCGCCGCAGTCCACCGATGGCGGGACCAATCCGGCCCAGTTGTCGGCGCTGTCCGCCGACACACGGCTGGTCACCCTCGGCATCGGCGGCAACGACATCGGCTTCAGCTCGCTGATCACCACCTGCGTCAAGGCGGGCGTGGTCTACGACGCGACCGGCCGCGGCAAGTACACCGGGAACGACGCACCGTGCCGGGGAAAGTACGTCTCCGGCGACACCGACGACGTACAGCAGAAGATCAGTACGGCGGGTGAACGGCTGTCGGAGACACTGACCGAGGTGAAGCGCCGTGCGCCGCAGGCCCGGGTGTACGTCGTGGGATACCCGGCGATCCTGCCGGCCAAAGGCGACGGCTGCCGCGACGACATGACCATCGCCCCCGGCGACGCGACGTACCTCAACGCCAAGGAACAGCAGCTCAACAGCATGCTGCGCCAACGGGCGCAGGACGCCGGAGCGGGATACGTCGACACGTACCAGCCCTCCGTCGGCCGCGACGCCTGCTCGGACAGGGACACCCGCTGGGTCGAGCCGCTTCTGCCCAGCGCCCCCGCCGCGCCCATGCACCCCAACGAGCGCGGCGCCCGTGGCATGGCCGACGCCGTGTTGCGCGCCGCCAGCGCTTCGAAATGATCACCATTGAGCCGATTGTCCATTCCCCGCACAGGGCCACGGCACCGCGCGCCATGGCCCTCACCGACCGGGACCGCCTTGAGCGGAGGGGGTCCCGCCACGCCGTACCCCGTGGGGACGGGGTACGGCACGGGGCTCCCGGACCCGATATTCCCCCCAGGTCCGGGAGCCCCTCTTTGAAGCCCGAGCAGGACGAACAGAGCAAGAACAGACCTGCCCGTTCGCCCAGCACACCGATGAAAGAGAGCACACCATGAGCAGTAACGGTTTTGAAGGACGCAGCGTCGTCGTCACCGGAGCGGGATCGGGCATCGGCCGCGCCGCCGCCTTCAAGTTCGCCGCTGAGGGAGCGCGGGTCCTGGTCGCCGACCTGAACCCGGAAGGCGCCGGGGAGACCGTCAAGGCCATCGAGAACGAGGGTGGCATCGCCCGCGCGGTCGTCGGCGACCTGAGCGACCAGAGCGTCGTGGACGAGGTCGTCGCCACCGCCGTGGATACCTTCGGCGGCGTGAACGTCCTGGTCAACAACGCCGGGATCATGGACCGCATGTCGGCTCTCGGTGAGACCGACGACGCCGAGTGGGAGCGCGTCATCCGGGTCAATCTCACCGCCCCCTTCCTGCTGGCCCGGGCGGTCCTGCCGCACATGCTGGCCAACACCGACGGCGGCGCGATCGTCTTCACCGCCTCCGAGGCGAGCCTGCGGGGCAGCGCCGCCGGCGCCGCGTACACCGCTTCCAAACACGGCATCGTCGGGCTGGTCAAGTCCCTCTCCGTCATGTACCGCGGGGTGGGGATCCGGGCGAACGCCATCGTTCCCGGGGCGACCGCGACCAGCATCCAGGTCGACGCCCGGGCGGATGCCCATGGGCCGGCCACGCTCCGTCCCTACCTCGGCCTCTCCGGACGGCCGGCCGCCGCCGACGAACAGGCCGCCGCCATCCTCTTCCTCGCCTCCGACGCCGCCAGCAACATCAACGGCGCCGTCCTGCCCGTCGACAACGGCTGGTCCGCCATCTGACGAGGACCCCTCGCCACGTCTGAGGCTCGGTGGTTCCTGCGGCTGACCAGGGTCGGCCGCAGGAACCACAGCAGCAATCCCACTCAGGCACGAAGGACCCCCCGGGCCGCCGCGATCGCCAGGCCGTCCGGTTCGACCCGACCAAGCGGCGCCCAAACGAACACAGCGTCCCTTTCGGCGCCGTTGAACCGTCGTTCCTCAGTACCGCTCCCGCCAGGAACTCCCCCCATGATCAAAAGCTTGCGGCGACTCGTGCTCGATCACCCGCGCGCCGTCAATGTGACGGTGGCCGTCGTGCCCTTCGCCTGTTCGTCCCTCGGCAGTATCGTCACGCTCCCCGGCGCAGCGCTGCCGGTCACGTGGTGGCCCGGCGTGCTGCTGTCAGGCGTCTCCTGCACCGCCCTGCTGTGGCGCCGCAGTCACCCCCGCACCGCAGTGGCAGTAATCACCGTCTCCACCATGGCCATCGCCGCGCTCGGCTACCTGGTCACCGCCCTGATGCTGGGACCGCTCATGGCCGCTCTCTACTCACTGGCCGTCCGCACCGACCGAAGAACCGCGTACGCCGTTACCTTCACCTGCATCGCCATGCTGGTGGGGACGGCAGTCTTCGACGGCCCGACCGACGAACCGCTGGCCCTCAGGACCATCAGCCCCGCCGCCTGGCTGATCATGTCCACCGTCCTCGGCACCACCCACCGGCTGCGCGCGGCCTACCTGGAAGCCGTACAGACCCGCGCCGAGCACGCGGAACGAACCCGGGAGGACGAAGCGCGGCATCGCGTCATCGAAGAGCGCGTGCGCATCGCCCGCGAACTGCACGACGTCGCCGCCCACCACCTCGCCCTGGCCAACGCGCAGGCCAGCACCGTCGCCCACCTCATGCGCAGCCGACCGGACGAGGCCGCGAAAATTGTCGCCGAACTCGCCGGAACAACCTCCGCAGCCCTGCGTGAACTCAAGGCCACCGTCGGCCTGTTGCGCCGCGCCGACGACACGGACGAGCCCCTGCAACCCGTTCCCGGGCTCGCTCAGCTCCCGGAACTGACCGCCTCGTTCCAGAGCACGGGACTCATCGTCACCGTCACCACCGACGGGGACCCCCGGCCGCTCTCCGCAGGAGCGGAACTCACGGCGTACCGCATCGTGCAGGAGGCACTCACCAACGTCACCAAGCACGCCGTCACCGGTTCGGCCGACGTGCGGCTCGTCTACGCCAATGGCCTGCTGGGCATCACCGTCACCAACGAGGGAGGCAGCAAACCGCCTTCACCTCCTGCGCCGGACAGCGGATACGGCCTCATCGGCATGCGCGAGCGCGCCGCCTCGGCCGGCGGCCGCCTGCGCGTGGGCCATCGCCCTCAGGGCGGCTTCGAAGTCTTCGTCGAACTGCCGCTGTGCCCCCTCTCCTTGTGAGAAGTCAGGTTCGAAGGCATGGAGCGACCGGCAGTAGGCCGTGCACTGTTGGGAAACCGAGTTGGTCGCGACGAAGCGGGCAAAGGCTCACATGATCACGGGAGGGTTGACGTTCTGTGATCGCAAAGGACCTCTTACCCGTGTTGCGTCATCTCTGTTCGGAACGCGCCGACCCGCGGTTCGGGTGGCGGCATGATTGAAGTCCTCATGAAACGAATACCTGACCGCTCACCGGCCTCGGTATCCCGTGTCCTGCTCCGCGGCCCAGGTCCGCAGCCGGGTCACGGCCTCTTCCCGTGACAGCGGGCCGCGTTCGAGATGCAGCTCTTGTAGATGGCGAGTGGCCGCGCCGATCAGTGGGCCTGGAGGTATGCCGAGGAGCTCCATGATGGCCTTGCCGTCCAGAGCCACCGCAACGTTTGGGAGCCTTCTGTATTTCTCGACCTTCGCAGCGGCACGCGCTGTTCTCTCATGCTCCGCCAGCTGCTCCTGATGCCACTCGTCGTAGGTTGCCGCCCATCGAGCGGTCCGGCCGGCCAACTGCCAGCCGTCCATGTCCTGTTCCCGGCCAAGCCCCACCTCCCGGAACAGGTCGTGGTAGTTCGCTTCTTCGGAGCTGCGCGGAACGACATCGAGCAGGGCGAGCGCGGCGTTGATCGGCCAGTCTTCCCGTGGACCGGTGAAGTCCCAGGTATGGGCCGGGCCCCACACCTTCGCGCCGGTTCGCCACACGGCAGCGGTCTGGTATCCGTCTCCTCCGTGGAAGTCTGCCTGCACGTAGGCGATCGGCCCGCCCCGGGACCAGTAGCCCAAGGTCTGCCCGAAGGCCGGGGACATTACCGTGAATGGTTGACCAGGCCCGGCGCCATCCTGACCGGTAAGCAGACCAGTTGCCTCCTCGAGGAGCTGTTTGGTGACTGGCACCAGCCCCATGCGCTGTCGGAGCGGGGCGACAGCCGCTTCCCGAATCCCGGCAGTCCGGCTCCTGAGCAGGTCGAAGCTTCCAATGACGGCGTTGAGCTCGTACGGCATTCCCGCAGGGTAGCCACACAGCCGATCGATTTTTAGAGCGCCCTGCGGTAGGCATCACTCCAGTCGCCTGCTGGTGGGGCGGCCGTCCCAGCGGTAGCGCGGGGTCGCACGGCGGATGAGCATACGCAGTGTGACGATCGCAGCGGACAGGTAGGGGCGGAAGTCCGTTGGCCGCAGCCGAGACGATGCGGCGCCGGGGCTCAACCCGCGCGAACCGGCCCATCAGGACCTCGAACGCCTCCTGCCCACAGGCAGGGTCTACGCCGTGACCCGCAGTCCGATCGGCCCCGTCCAACCCCCGCGGTAAGCGAACCCGGGAGTGCCCTTCGTCAACAGCAAGGAGCAGGACCAAGCGATTCGATCCAGGACACGAAGTCCGCGGACACGACGTCGAAGTCCGCAGGATCCAGATCGCCCAGCCCGGAGGAGAACACGGCGGAGTCCGGGTCATCGGCACGCAGGAGGAATCCGCGGCCACCGCTGTCATCACCGACGAGGAGGAAACCCGGTGCATACTGCGCGACTTCGTACGTGGCATTGCGTTCACCGATGTCCCCTGCCGAGTACACGGCGACACCGGACTCGGTGAGAAGGCCGTCCCTCACGCTCCACAGTGCCACCAGCGGAGCCGGCAGGTTCACCTCCGTCTCGGCCCACGCCCGCCTCACATCGGCCGGCGTTGCCGCCGACGGCCTCGAAACCGACCCCGTCACCCTGCACCCCTCCGAACAGACTCCGGCTGCCTTGACAAGCAGCGGCACAGCCACTCCCACCAGGACCGCTCCCGAGCAAACCACTACAACCGAGCTGGCTGCTGGCCAACATGATCACGATCTACAGCAGGAGTACCGGGCGGAACGAGACCTTGGGACCCGGAAGTTCGGCGAACGAGCTCACCCGTGTCCGCATCTGCCGGCCGGCGTTCGGCGTTGAAGGAGATGCGGATCATCTGGTCCTGCCTTCCCTGCTTTTCCTGTTGCTCGGGGTCCGGCCGTGTGGGACCGGTGCCGCCCGCGCTCTGCGGTCAGACGCTGTCAAGGCAGGCGAACCACCCGGCCGTCGCGGGCATTGGACCGGGCGGCGTCCCACCCGCCGCGGCTCGAGGCGATTGGTTCGACGGCGTCTCCGCGCCGAACCTCTTCCCCAGAGGGGTTCGAGCGTCCCCGCTTTCGTCGTCTGCACTCGACCGGAGTGGGTATACCGCGCCATCGTCGGTGTCGGCGCCGGTAGCCACTTGCCCCCGCAGGGGCGGGCTTCACCGAGCCACCTCGGCGGCCCAGTGGCCGGCGAGGTCCGCGTAGCCGGCGGAGACGGCGAGAAGATCCTTGTGGGTGCCCAGGTAGGCGTGCTCGCCGTCGAGCAGCAGGACGTGCCGGGCGCGCCGGGCGGAGGCTATGCGGTGGGCGATGACGATCAGCGTGCCCGGTCTGGCGGCGAAGGCGCTCTCCGCGCGGGCCTCGGCCGCCGGGTCGAGGTGGCAGGTGGCCTCGTCAAGGACGACGACGCGGGCCGGTGACACGAAGGCCCGTGCGAGGACCAGCAGTTGCCGCTCCCCGGTGGACAACTGGGTGGCCGGGTCGACGAGTTCGGCGTCCAGGCCGCCGAGTCGTTCGATCACGGCGTCGGCGCCCACCTCCACGGCCGCACGGGCGAGTTCGGCGTCGGTCGCGGTACTCGCCAGATACCGGAGGTTCTCGCGGACGCTGCCGTGGTAGACGTACGCCTCCTGCGGGACCAGGGCGACCGTACGGGCGCTGCTGCCCGGGTCGAGCCGTGCGAGGTCGCTCCCTCCGAGCCGAACCGTGCCCGAGCTGGGCGTTTCGAGGCCCGCCAGGAGGCCCGCCAGAGTGGACTTCCCGATGCCGCTGGCGCCGACGATCGCCAGATGCCCGCCTTCGGGCACGTCGAGGGAGAGGTCGCGCAGGACGGGCTCGGCGTGCGGGCCGTAGCCGAAGGTGAGGCGTTCGGCGGTCAGCCGGAAGCCGTCCGGTGCGGAGACGGAGGCCGTGCCCGGCGCCGTCTCCGGCTCGATGTACGCCGTTTCCGCCAGCCGTGTCAACGTGCTGCCCAGCTGGGTCCAGTAGCCGCCGACGGATCCGGTGACGGACGCGAGCGCGCCGATGAGGGAACCCGTCACATAGGTGATCGCGCCGACCAGTTCGCCGGGGCTGATCCGGCCCGTGCTCACCAGCCAGGGTCCGGTGAGCAGCAGCGCCAGCAGCGGCAGATGGCCACCGAGGAAGACGAGCAGCACCCGCACCGCCCCGAACCGGGCCGCGGCCACGCCCGCCCGGACATACGCGTTCGTCGCCGCCTCGACCTGGCCGAGGGCGTGCTCCCGCGCGCCGAGGGCGAAGATGTCACGGGCTGCGCCCAGTACCTCCCCGGTCCGTACGGCCACCTGCTCCTCGGCGAGGACCACCGCGCGGCGCCGGCGCATCATGGCGCGCAGCGTCAGCGGGAACACCAGAAGGACGGACAGCAAGGGGGGCACCACGACGGCCGCCGCGACGGGGTCGAGCAGCAGCAGTCCGATCACCGCCGCGACCAGGGTGAGCGCGAGCGGACGGGCCGTGCGCAGCAGGGTGGCGACCAGGTTGCGCACCAGCTCCACCTGGCGGGTCAGCCGGGCCACCGCGGCGGAGTCGGCCCGGCCCTGTCGGGCGGCCTGTTCCACGGTGGCGCGGACCAGGACGCGTACGAGATGGTCCCGCAGCGGTTCGACGACGGCGGCGAAGTACGGGAACATCGCCCGCTCCGCGCCGGCCCGCGCCCCGTAGAGGACGGCCAGCAGGCCCAGCCAGGCCAGACCCGTGAGGGGGCGGTCCGCGAGGAAGCCCCGGTCGATCGCGGCGGCCGTCACCCAGCCGGAGGCGAGGGCGGGGGACGCCTCGACCAGCGACCAGGCCGCCAGCCCGGTCAGCGGGCGGCGGCTCCCACGCAGTCCCGAGCGCAGCAGCCGCAGGCCGTCGCCGCTCACCACACTAGACATCGGCTGTCTCCTGTTCGTCGTGCGCCGGAGTCGGTGGCGAGGTCAAACTCGGAGTCTGGGCCGGGGCCGGAATCGGGGTGCCGGTCTCCGTCTCCGGCGCCGTCTCCATCCCTGTTCCCATCGCCATCCCCGTCTCCGTCTCCGCGAAGACCGCGCGGTATCCGTCGTCACGCCACAGTTCCGCGTGCGGGGCGAGGGCCGCGATCCGTCCGCCGTCCAGCCATGCCACCAGGTCGCAGCGGGCCGCGGTGGCCGCCCGGTGGGCCACGATCAGGCGGGTGCGGCCGTGCAGCCGGGTGGTGAGCGCCTCGGTCACCTCGGCCTCGGTGACTGTGTCCAGTCCGGAGGTCGCGTCGTCGAGGACGTACACGCGCGCGGGGCGGACCAGAGCGCGGGCCAGGCCGATCCTCTGGCGTTCGCCGCCGGACATGGGGGCGTCCGCCAGTGCGGTGTAGTACCCGTGCGGCAGCCGGCGGACGAATGCGTCGGCGTGCGCTGTCCGGGCGGCCTCGACGACGTCGGCGTGGTCCAGACCCGGCCCGCCGTACGCGATGGCCTCGTGGACGGTGGCGCCGGTGAGCGCCGGACGGTCGAAGGCATAGCTGACCTGGCGGCCCAGTTCCGTGAGGGGCAGTTCGTCGACCGGCACGCCGTCCAGGAGCACCTGGCCGCCGTCGGGGTCGGACAGCCGGCCGATCAGTCCGGCGACCACGCTCTTGCCGGTGCCGGAGCGGCCCACCAGCGCGATCGAGCGCCCGGCCGGCAGTCGCAGGTCCAGCCGGTCCAGTACGGGCACGCCGTCCCTGGTGACCGTCACCTCGCGCAGCTCCACCTCGCCCGGACCGGCCGGGAGGCCCTGCCGGGTGCCGTCCACGGGGCCAGGGCGGGCGAGGATCTCGGCGAGGCGGGTGGTGCCGGCGCGGACCTGGGCTATCTCCAGCAGTACGTCGATCTGGGCGAGCGCGCCGGAGGCCATGCCCAAGTACCCGGTCACCGCGAGGAGTTCGGCCGGGCCGGTCCGGCCCGACGCCACGCCGAGGCCCGCGACCGCCAGGACGACGACCTGGGTCAGCGGGATCAGCAGCTTCAGCTGCCATACGGTGCCGCGCTGAAGGTTCCACAGGGCCTGTCCGGCCGCCGACAGCCCGGGCAGCGGGGCGAGCACCCGGTCGGTCTCGGCGCCGACCGTGCCGGCGGCCCTGATGGTACGGGCGCCCGCGAGCGCCGACATCAGGCGGGCGGAGATGGCGGACTGGGCCTCCAGGTAGCCGGCCTGCGCGGTGGTCGCGCCGCCGATGAAGCGCCGGGAGACCAGCACGACCGCCGGCACGGCGAGGGTGAAGACCAGTCCCGCCCACGGGTCGATCCACCACAGCAGACCGAGCGCGACCACGGAACTGGCCAGGGAGATCACCGAACCGGCGACCGTCACCATGAGCCCCGCCGTGCCCGGCGCGGCCTGAACCACCCGGGCCGTGGCATCGCCCGGTGCCAGTGTCGAGCGGTGACCGAACGTCAGCAGATGTCCCACGGTGTGCGTCTGGAGCCAGGCGCCCGCCCGTCCCACGACCGAGGCGCCCAGCGGGGCGGTCGTGGCGTCCAGCAGACCGGACAGCGCGACCGCCGCGCCGAGCAGGGCCACCGGGCGCACGGCGTTGCCGCCGTCCAGCGCGGCCTTGACCGAGGCCGCGAGCAGTGTGGGGGTGGCCAGGCCGAGCAGTGCCCTGGTGACCATGAGGGCCACCAGGGCGGTCAGCGGGCCGCGGACACGCGCCGCCGTGCTCAGCAGCAGTGCACGGCTTCCGTCCGGGGCCATGTCGCTCTCTCCTTCGTGTCGTACCGCCTGTGCCGAATTGTCCGTGTCGTGCTGTCCCGCGCGTTACCAGGTGGTGGCGCAGGTGCGGGTGGCGATGTCGTCGAGGGTGATGCCGCAGTCGACGGCTTGGACGTGCGTCTCCTCACCGTTCAGCAGTTGCAGGGCGTCGATGTCGGTGTCGGTGTCCGCCATGCTCCGGGCCTCTCCTTTTCCTCCGGCTGTGGGAACGCGTCCGGCTACTGGACCGAGAACCAGCAGGTGATCTTGCAGGTGCTGCCGCAGGGTTCCGGGTCCAGTTCGCCGTCGTACAGCCGGCTCTCCTCGGCGAGGAGGAGCTGGAGGGCGTCCGTCTCGATCTCCATCACGCTGTGTCTCCATTTCTTCTCTGGGTAGGGTGGGTGACCGGCCGGGCGCGCGTGCGTTGCGCGCCCGGCCGGTTCGTCAGAGAGCGCTGGTGAGGTTGCAGGTGATGTCGCAGCTGTAGTTGCAGCTCACCGCGCAGGTGAACGTGCCGCATTCGTCCTTGTCGCGGTCACCGGTGTAGAGCCGCGCCTCCTCGCTGGTCATCAGCTGGAGGACGTCCAGGCCCAGCTCGATGGTCTGCATCTCCAGAGGCCGCATCAGCCGGCTCGTCATACGCAGACGCTGTTTTCGCAGGGACGTGTGCACATGCAGGTGACGCCACAGGCATCCGGGTCCAGGTCGCCGTCGTACAGCTGGCTCTCCTCGGCGAGGAGGAGCTGGAGGGCGTCCGTCTCGATCTCCATCACGCTGTGTCTCCATTTCTTCTCTGGGTAGGGTGGGTGACCGGCCGGGCGCGCGTGCGTTGCGCGCCCGGCCGGTTCGTCAGAGAGCGCTGGTGAGGTTGCAGGTGATGTCGCAGCTGTAGTTGCAGCTCACCGCGCAGGTGAACGTGCCGCATTCGTCCTTGTCGCGGTCACCGGTGTAGAGCCGCGCCTCCTCGCTGGTCATCAGCTGGAGAGCGTCGAGGCCTAGGTCGATGGTGGTGTCCATGTCCGTAAGTCACCTCCTCTCGGGTGTCGTTACGGTTGTGCCTGTCCTGCCCGGTCACCGGATCAGCCGGTGACGGTGCAGGTGGCGCCGCAGGTGGCCTTGCAGGTGGGGCCGTCGCAGGTGATGCCGCACGTCGCCGGGTCCAGGCCGCCGCCGTCGTACAGCGACGCGTCGGCGGGGCCGAGCAGCTGGAGCGCCTCGATTTCGAGTTCCATGTCCATGAATTCACCTCCTTTCCTCATGTCTTGCGTTCAGTTGTGTGCCATGGCCGCCAGAGGCGGCCGGTTTTCCTGGCCCACGGATGCCCCGCGACGGGCATCCGGCCGGGTCAGGAAGTCGGTGATCTCGCGCGGCTGCGGAGCGCCCGCGAGAGCGGTGAGGGCCGTGTGGCCCCGGTCGGCGGGCTCCCGGTAGGTGACATGGCCGTGTCCCGCGTCGATCAGCCGGTGCGCCAACGCCCGTGCGTGGGCGACCGGGATGGTCTCGTCGAGTCGTCCGTGGAGGAGGAACACCCTCGTGCGGATGAGCCCCGCCAGCCGCAGCAGATCGCGCGGTCCCAGTACGTCGTCCACGTCGCCGTGGCCCACCAGCCGGTCGATGAGGTTGCGGGTCGGCCGGTACGCGTCCGCGTACAGCGCCGGTACCGAGCTGAACGGCGCCACGGCCACGCAGCCCGACCATCCGTCGGGGTCGGCGGCAGCCGCCAGCAGGGCCAGGAAGGCGCCGTAGCTGCTGCCGTACACCGCCGGCCGGGGTGCGTCCGGTCCGCGCGTCTCGTCGACGTAGGCGCGCAGAGCACGGATGTCCGCGAGGTCGGGCCCGCCCCACGCGCCCCGGATGGCGTCCGCGTGTTCACGGCCGTAGCCCGTGCTGCCGCGCTGGTTGGGGGCGATCACGGCGAGGCCGGCGTCGGCGAACAGCTGGAACAGGCTGTCGAAGGCGAGCGTCCAGTGCCGGTCGGGTCCGCCGTGCAGCACGATCACCACCGGGGCGCCGGCACGCCAGTCGGGCCCGTAGACCACGGCTTCGAGGGAGCCCTTCGCGCCGGGCAGCCGCTCCAGCCGCGCGGGATGCCGGCCGGCCTGAGCGGGCGCCGACCGCAGTTCGCTCTCGCCGGGCCGTACCCAGCCGAAGACGGTGGGCCTGGTCGGGCCTGTGTACGCCAGCCACAGCCCCCGGTGGGTCCAGGCGGCCTCGGGCCCGACGACACCGGGGGGCGTCGCCACCTGGCGGATGGCGCCGGATTCCACGTCGTACAGGGCGAGTTCGGAGCGCGCGCCCCTGTTGACCGACGCGGCCAGGAGACCTCCCGTCGGGTCCAGTGTCAGCGGGGTGACGGTCGAGTCCGGAGTCCCCAGCCCGTCCAGGAGACGTACGACCGTACCGGTCGTCACCCCGAGGCGCAGTCCGGCGCCGGTGTCCAGGGCCAGCAGCACCCGGCCCGCGCGGGACAGCAGGACATGGCCGACGCCGGCCCCGCTGCCGTCGCCGGTGAGCCGGGTGACCCGGTCGCTCTCGAGGGCGGCGGGGTCGATGCGGAGCGGGGTCGGTGTCCCGTCGACGACCGCGGTGACCGCCAGACAGGGGCCGACGGCCGCGGCGCCGCCCAGTCGTCCGGGCAGCCGGACGACGGGCGTGAGCCAGGGCTCGTCGTCCCCTACCCGGAACACCGTGGAATGGTCGTCGGCTCCGTACGCGACGGCCGTGGCGATCCAGCCGGGCAGGTCCAGGCCGGGCAGCAGGCGCAGTGGTGTCGGACAGGGGCCGAGCGATCGGCGTCCGCCGGTCAGGTCGAACAGGTCGATGTGCTGGACACCGCCCGGCTCGTGCCAGGAGAGCAGGGCCCGGCCGTCGTCGAGCGCCACGCACTGGGTCAGGGGCAGGTCCTGGTCGAGGGTGATCCGCAGCCTTCTGCGCGGGCCGGCCTCGGTGAGTTCCCATGTCTCCAGGTGGCGGGCGCCGGCCTCGTCGCCGGCGACGCAGACCGCCCGCAACCCGCTCGGGGAGAACGCCCTGCTGCCGCGGTGGAGGGTCCGGGGCGTCATGCCGGCACCTCATCGAACGCGGTGGCCCGTACGACGCGCTGCCCGGGCCACCCCGCGTCGTCGAGCAGGGGGCGCGGACCGCCGTGCCGCAGACGCAGCAGGAAGGAGACAGTCCCGGCGAGGCCGACACCGTAGTCGACGGTGATGCGCGTACCGCTCTCGTCGGGCAGCAGCGCACGGCCGTCGCGCAGGGCGTGCCGGGTGTGGAGGGTGGCGGCGAGATCCTCGGCCATGGCCCGGTACGGACCGCCGAGGGACTGGTCCATGTCGAGCAGGAAGTCCCCGTTGCCGGCCAGCCCGTGGCAGACGGCGGTTCCGGTACGCGTACGGGCGCGATGGACGGCGGTCGCCGCTTCCTCGGCCAGTTCCCTCAGGGTGTCCTCGCCGGTGGCACGCCACAGCCGGAGCAGGAAGGTGCCGACCCCGGAGGCGCCGCTGCACAGGTGGTAGAGCATGCCGGTGCCGTTCTCCGCCGTGCGGTCGGTGCGCCAGCGTGCCCCCCAGACACCGCGTTCGGCGGAGCGCGTCAGAGTGTCGCCCGCTTCCCGGGCCAGGTCGAGGAGGTCCTCGCGGCCGGTGGCCAGCGCCGCCTCCAGGAGGAAGGCGCCCACGCCCGCCACCCCGTGGGCGTATCCGAGGTGGGTGATACCGGCGAGCGCGGAGTCGAAGTCCGCCGGGATGGGCCAGAACACCCCGTCGTCACCGCGCACGGCCACTTCCGCGAGGCCGTCGGCACAGACCGCCGCGCGGTCCAGGAACTCCTCGCGTCCGGTCGCCCGCCACAGCCGCAGCTGTGTAAGGCCGGCTCCGGCCGCGCCGTGGAACAGGTCCGGGTTCTCCCATCGCAGGGGCAGTGCCAGCGCCAGCCGTTCCGCGCGCTCGGCGAGACCGGCGTCGTCGAGACGGCGAGCCGTGTCGTGGAGCGCCCAGGCGGTGCCCGCGCGGCCGAAGTAGAGACCGGGCAGCGGCGGTCGGGCGCCGGGCGTGTCGAGGCGGGCGGTGAGCCAGGAGGCGGTCCGGGCCATGGCGGCCCGGAGGTCGGGGCGTGCGAGCGCCGCGTCGGCCTGAGCCAGCGTGACGAGGACTCCGGCGGCACCGTGCTGCACGTTGCACGGGTCCGTAGTGTCACCGAAGGGTGTGCTCTGCCAGAGTCGTTCGGCGCCGTCGTCGGCCGTGGTCGCCAGTACGTGGGCCAGACCGTCGTCGACGAGCCGGTCCACCGGGTCGTCGACGGGGTCGCGGGGGCGCGGCAGAGATCCGGAGCCGACAGGACGCGGCTGCTCCACATCTCCCTCCAGGAAGCCGACCGGCCGATCCACCGGATCCCCGCCGGAATCGCCAGAGCGCGGCAGAGGTCCGGAGCCGACGGGACGCGGATCCTCAGCGTGCGCCTCCGTCTGGTCCCCCGCCTGGTCCTCCAGGAAGTCGACGAGCCGTTCCGGCGACCAGCGGTCCGCCGGATCTTGCGCGCACAGGCCGCGCACGGCCGGCGCCAGGGTCCGGGCCGCCGTGTTGTGCTCGACGGTGAGTGCCAGGACGGCGTCGAGTCGTTCCACGACGGTACGGCGGTCGGCGGGCTCGTCGCCCGCGAAGGCCGGGCCGACGCCGGTGGCCATGAAGAAGAGGGTGGCGCCCAGGGAGAAGAGGTCCACGGTGAACCCGGGGGCGGGTCCGTACCGGGGTCCGTCGGCGTACTCGGGTGCGCCGTAGCCCGGGGTGTACGCGCGGGTCCCCCACTCGCCCGGGCGGGCCACGAACTCGGGGTCGATGAGCCGGAGTTCCCCGTCCGGGGTCACCATCACGTTGTTGGGGGTGAAGTCCCGGTAGACCAGGCCCCGGTCGTGGATCTCGCCGAGCAGACGGGTGAGCCGGAGGGCGATGTCGCGGATGTCGTCGAGGGGCGGCCCGGTGACGGGGTCCGGCAGGGCGTCGAACCGTTCGCCGACCCAGCGCGTCAGAGTCGTCCCGGGGACCACGGCCTCCACGAGGAACGTGCGGTCCTCGTGGTCGAAGAGTTCGACGAGGTCGGGTCCGAGCCCGGCCAGTCCGGTCAGCGCCGTCGCCTCCGCGCGCAGTGCGTCCCGTGCGTCGAGTCCCGTGTACCAGCTTCCGACGTGCGCCCGGGCCTCCTTGACGATGACCTCGTCGCCGGTCTGCCGGTCCACCGCGCGGTAGACACCGCCGCGCGCGGAGTGCCGGATCGCGTCGTGGACGGCGTAACGGTCCCGCAGCAGCACCTGCCGGGGTGCGCTCGGCGCCTTTCCGGGTCTGCCGGGCGGGCCGGGGAACGGCAGCTCCGCCCAGGCCGGCGGTGCGAACCAGGGGGTGCGCAGATCCTCGACCGCACTGCCGTCGGGGGCCTGGAGCCTGGCCTGGTGGACGCCTTCGTGGGTCAGGTGGGGGACACCGCGGAACGCGCCGTAGCGGTAGTGGACCAGACTGCCCGGGCGGTAGGGGCGGTCGGACAGGATGTGGGGGCCCGGCAGTCCGGCGGTGGCCCGGTCCAGTTCCTCGGCCAGGGCCCGGAACTGGTCGTCGTCGCTGGGGTAGGCGGTGATGAACTTGCCGCACTGGGCGCGGTCGTACCGGATGCCCGTCAGTTCCTCGACGTACGCGGCCCGCGCGGCGAACTTGAACGGGCACCCGTGACGTACCAGCACCCGCGCGGCCCGGACCAGCACCTCGGGCGCCGAGAGCGGGGTCGCGGACACGTGCAGCTTCCAGCCCTGCACCCGGCGCTCCTGCTCCACCGGCCCGACCCGGCACCAGAAGCCTCGCTCGGCCGTCTCCCAGTCCGGGGTACCCGCTTCGTCGTCGAGCACGAAGCGCACCAGTGCCTGCAGAGGAAAACCGGCGTCGCCGGCCCCAGGGTTGCCCAGTGCCACAAGGAACTCCAAGATCGAGCGTGCGGGGAAAGCCGCAGGAATGGCGGGGGATGCGTCCCTGGCGTCCCTTCCTGCGAACACGGTCGATTCTTCGCACTGGCGCCTCCCGCAGCATTGGGGAGATCCCTATCCCCGATCGGGGACGCCCGGCTGGGGTGGCTGCTCCTGCTGCCCGCCGGACGGACGTGACCGAACGGCCGGGCCAAGTCATGGTGGACGGTGGGCGTTCGTAGCGTCGCCCGTCGCGCAGGAGGGCCTGTCGAGCACGGTGTGGAGAGCGCGCCGAGTCCCGCAGAGCTGGGCCGGCCCCGTTTCGCGGAGGCCCATCCGGGACTCCATGAGCACGTTGTCCAGGGCGTCGCCGATGTACCGACCGAGGCTCGATGCCGGACTCGAGGAGGTGCGGGGTGAACGCGAACGACGAGCACTGCCCGCATCCGAATGATCAACCAGGCCCGGCCCAGCGGGAGTTCCTGAACGGTCCCGGCGGACGGGCCTGGCGCGCTTGTTCGGTTCGCCGGACCCGGGCCGTCTGCCGGGCCGGGCGTCTAGCTGATCCGGCGCAGGAGGTCGGACAGGGCGAGCCGGGACGTGACGTCGAGTTTGCGGTAGACGCGGGACAGATGGGTCTCCACCGTGCGAGGGCTGAGGAAGAGCCGCTCGGCGATCTCGCGGGTGCGCAGCCCCGCCACGGCCAGTTCGGCGATCTCCCGTTCGCGGTCGCTGAGCAGGCCGAGAGGGTGTGCGGTGCGGCTGTCCGCCGACAGTTCGGCGCGCAGCTGGGCCACGTGTTCCTGCACGAGCAGCGCCGTGGAGGCGCGGGCGATCGCCTCGGCCGCGTCGAGGTGGCCGAAGGCCGCGGCCGGGCCTTGCGTCTCGTGGAGGGAGCGGGCGCCGGTCGCCAAGGTCCAGGCGTACTCCACGGGCATGCCGGCGGATCGGAAGGCCTCCCCGGCGAGTTCGAAAAGTTTGGACGCCGCGTCGTGTTCGCCGTCGCTCATGTGGAGTTGAGCTCGGGCCCGGCGTACGTATGCCTCCTGGACCGGCAGTCCGAGCCGCTCGGCCTCCGCCTCGGCGGACCGGACCAGTCGGTGTGCCTCCTCGCGGTCCCCGCAGCTCAGCGTGGCCATGGCCAAGAGGGAAAGCAGGTAGGGCCGGGAGAAGGGCCTGACCAGCGGCAGTCCCTTGCTGACCCCGCTGTCCAGCAGGGTCCGCCGGCACCCGGCGGCATCATCGGCGAGCAGCCGGGCCTGTGCGAGCAGGCCCGTCGCCGAGGCGGCCCACCAGTTGTGGCCTGCCGAGGTGATGCTCGTCGCCTCCTCGACGAGGGCGACGGCCTCGTCGGCGTACTCCCGGCCGCGGGACCACACGAGCGCCGTCGCGCGCATCGCCTGCGCCAGGGCGACCGCGGGCGGCACGCCCAGGGAGCGGGCCAGAGTCTCGACCTCTCGGGCATGCCGCTGGGAGGCGTCCAGGTGGCCGGTCCACTGCTCGGCCATGGCGAGTCCCAGCAGCCGGTGGAGCAGGATGGGTTGCTGGGGGCCCGTGTGGTCGGCGGCCAGCCCCCGGCTCAGGTGGCGGACCGCGTCCGTGAACCGCTCCAGGTAGAGCTCGGCGCTGCCGAGCAGGGCAAGGGTTTCCGGCGTGCGCCCGGCGAGGGGGTCCGGAAGGGCGTCGACGAGCCGGGCACAGTGGGTGACTTCGTCGGCGGCCTCGTCGAGGTCACCGGCGTGCGTGGCGCAGAGGGCGTTGAGGACCCGCAGTACGGTGCGATCCGTCTCCTTCGTACCGTCCGCTTCGCCCGGCGTCCGTACGGCCTCCCGGAGCAGGACGCGTGCCTGGTCGTGCGTACCGCGCAGGACATGGACCAGCCCGTACTCGATGATCAGTTCGGCGGCCTCGGCCGGCAACGGATCGGGCAGCGGTCTGGGCAGCAGTCCGAGAGCGGCGCCGGCGATGGCCGCCGCTTCCGCGTACCGGCCGAGCTGCCGCTCGGCGCCGGCGCAGACGGCGTGGGTCTGAAGCAACTGCCGCTCGCCGAGAGTCTCGGGCCGGCGTCCCAGTAGTTCGTGTGCGCGGGTGCGGGCCTCGTCCAGCCGGCCCGAGGCGATCAGCGCACGACAGCAGGCGACTTCCATCTCGGTCCGTACGGTGGAATCGCCTCCCCCGTCGGGCAGGGCCTCCAGGGCCAGCCGAAGCCAGTGCGCCGCGGTCGCCGGTTCCTGTGCGGTGATCTCGGCGGCCCCTTCCGCCAGGGTGCGCGCGGCGAGAGCGGCGTCGGTGCCCAGCAGGTGCTCGGCGTGGCGGGCTCGTTCGCGGGCCCGCCCGCCACGGCCGGTGATGAGTTGCAGGGCGCGACGGTGGGCGCGCAGCCGGAAGGAGAGTCCGGCTCGCTCGTGCGCGACATGGCCGACAACGGGATGACGGAAGGTCAGGCCGCCTTTCCAGTCGGCCGAGCGCACCAGATCCGCCCGCTCCAGTTCGGCGAGTGCGTCGAGCGTGCTGTCCATCCCCAGGCCGGAGACCTGGGCGGTGTCCTCCGGCCGGAACGGGCTGCCGATGACGGCCGCCGCCGACGCCGTGACCGCCGCCTGGGGCGACAGCGCGTCGAGCTCGGCGATCAGTGGCTTCGCCTCGCGGAGCAGCCCGGCGGTGTCGGTGCCCGGGCGCTCCGGCCAGTGCTCGGGGTGCCAGTTCGCCGCTGCGAGCAGCCGCACGTGGCGCGGATTGCCCTCGGCCGCGGTGCACAGTTGGGTGGCGAACTCCTGGAGTACGGCCGGGGTACGCGATCCGGAGCCCCCAGGGGCGCGCAGGTCGGCCAGCAACGCGGCCACTGGTTCCGGGGCGAGAGGGCCCGGTTCGACACGCGTCACCGCGCCGGCCCGTGCCCCGTCCTCCAGCGCTTCCCGAAGCTCAGGTGGCGTCTGACCGGGGCGGTGGGCGAGGGCGAGCAGGAAAGGGCCGGGCACCACGGATCGCACCAGCCGAACGAGCAGCGCCGTCGAGTCCGGATCGCACCAGTGGATGTCGTCCAGGACCAGGGCGCAACCCGCCGCCCACTCGGCGGGCCGGTCACCGACCTCGTCGAAGCGCCGCGGGCCGCCGTCGGCCGCGCGTGCCGCCCAGGCGTCGCGGAACACCTGCAACGAGGCGGTGTTGCCGCGTACGGCGTGGGCGCGGACCACCGGGATGCCCCGTTGCGCGGCCAGCTCGGTCAGCGCGGTGGCCAGGCTGGTCTTCCCGATGCCCGGCTCTCCGGAGATCTCGACGACCGAGCCCTGACCGTTTCCCAACGCCTCCACGGTTCGCTTGAGCAAGGAGAGTTCGGCCTGCCGTCCGACGAGGCGCTCCCTGGCAGCCGGTATGGGCGCTGCGGCCATGAACGCCGTTCTCCCTCCGCACAGGGTACTGACAGGACAACCATACAGACGGAAACCACTGGACTCGACTTCCGTTTTTGAAGTGACACGCATACTTGGACGTCGATTGCGATGTCACAGTTGCGTATTGCAGCCGTCTCAGTCAGGGATGTCCCACGTGAACCGGTGCACATGGATACCGAAGTACGGGAAGGACTCCACGGCGCGCACTCCTGGGATGGTGCGGACCCTGTCGTTGATGATCGTGGACAGCTCGTCCATGGTCCGGCACACGACCTCCGCGAACAGGTCGCAGGAACCGGCTGTGGACACGAGGTAGATCACGCTGTCGATGGCCTCCAGCGCGTCGATGATCTCCGGGAGTCCACCGTCGACCTTGATGGCGAGCAGCGCCATGACAGGCAGTCCGAGTTTCAGCGGGTCCGTGACCGCGGCGAACTCCAGCAGGCCGCGCTCCGTCAGGCGCTGCACCCGGGCTCGCACGGCCGGAGCGGACAGCCCCACCTCCCGGCCCAGGTCGGTGTACGAGGCGCGGCCGTCCTGCTGAAGCAGCCGGATCAGAACCTTGTCGACTGCGTCCAGCTCGATACGGGCCGTCACGCGCTCCTCTTTCCTCCCTGGGTGTCCGGACGCGACCGTAGCAATTCGGCGACGTCAGCCGGAGGAGTCCCCTGACGCCCAACGGTACGGCAGGTACGTACAAGGCTTACGTACTTCCCCCGACGTATTCGCACTTGGGTTCGATGAAGGTTGATCTCGCAGCTGACCACTGTTGTGAGGGAGACATCGTTGGACACGCCCTTGGACCGAGCACGATCCTCCGTCTGTGAGGAGCCTCTGACCGGTCGTGAGCGGGAGACCGAACGGCTACGGCGGGTCGTCACGGCTCGCACGCACGCGGGGCCCTGGCTGCTGGAGATCACCGGAGACCCCGGCATCGGCAAAACCCGGCTGCTGACGGAATGGACCGGGCTCGCCGAGAGGGCGGGGCTGACCGTGCTGTCGGGCAGAGTGTCAGGGGCGGATCGGGGACGGCCGTTCGGGGTCTTTCGCACACCGGTCGTCCGGGCCCTCGAACTTCCCGGTGTGCTCGCAGCGGTCGCCCCGGAGGACCGGGCATTCCTGCTCCGCCACTTCACGGAAGCGGTAGCGGAGGGGGAGGAGGAGCCAGAACCGGAAACAGGACCGGTACCGGAAGCAGGTCCGGACGGACCGGCGGCCGGGGCCGAGCCCCCCGCCGAGGAACAACCTCGACTGCGCCGATGTATCGCGGGTCTCCTGTGGGCGGCGGCCGGTGACCGCCGTCGTCTGACCCTCTGCCTCGACGACCTCCAGTGGGCCGACGACGAGTCCGTCGAGCTCCTGGGCCATCTCCTGCGCCGGCCCCGGCCTGGCACGTCGCTGATCCTCGTGTGTTCCGTACGCCCCAGGCAGCGGCCGACGGCATTGACGGCGTGTCTCGCCGATCCGGACGACGCCTTCCGCGTGGAGCGGTTCCGGCTCCGGCCGCTGCCGCGCGGCACGGCCGGTGAGCTGCCCGGCCTCGCAGCGACCACCGAACGGCAGCGATTCCTGTACGAGGCCGCCGGCGGCAATCCGTTCTACCTGCGCGTGCTGTCCCAGTCACCAGGACCGCTCGCGCCACCCGGCGGGATCAACCCATGGGTCCTGTCGGACGAGACGGTCATGACAGCGGGCTCCGTGCTGGCACGTGAACTCGCCCCTTTGGACGCCGCGGAGCAGGACGTCCTGCGGGCCGCCGCCGTGCTGGGCGAGGAGTTCGACCCCACACACCTGGCCGAACTGGCAGGCCGGGACCCGGCGAGCACCACACAGGCTCTCGACCGTCTGATCGCCATGGACCTGGTCCGCGCCGATCACGCCCAGGGACGGCGGTGCCGCCTGCGCCATCCGGTGTTGCGCACCGTTGTCTATCAGGGCGCGCCGCACGGCTGGCGCCTGGCCGCGCACACACGCGCCGACCGCGTCCTCCGGGAGGCGGGCGCCGACCCGGCGCAGCGTGCTCCGCACGTCGCCCGGTGCGCTGAGCCCGGTGACCAGAACGCGGTCCGCCTGCTGACGGAAGCGGCCGATCAGGTGTGTGACACGGATCCGGCGGCTGCCGCGTCATGGCTGAGCACGGCGCTGAGCCTCATCCGCGAGGACGGAGAGGGGCTGCGGGTGCGGCTGACGACGTCCTTGGCGCGCTCGCTCGGAGCCATCGGGCAGTTGCGCGAATGCCGGGAACTGCTGCGACGGATCCCCCGGCCGTCCGGCGCACCCCGCACCAGGGCGGACACGGAACTCGTGGCGTTCCATGCCATGGTCGAACGCCACCTCGGCAACTACGGCCGGGCCGAGTCCCTCCTGACAGCCGAACTCGCCCTGATGGCCGAAGACGCCGAAGACAACGACGGCGTCGCCGATTTCGCCGAGCTGAGCAACCCTCTGCGGCTGGAGCTGGCCACGGTCAGTCTCCTGCGCCGCGCGTTCCCCCGCTCACGGGCACTGGCCGAGGATGTGCTGCGGCACGCGACGGAGGTACAGAACCGCCACCTCCGCATGGCTGCCACCGTCCGTCTCACCCACTGCAGTGCCTTCGCGGGAGACGTCCCCACTCTGCTGCACCGGGCCCGGGAGGCCGGCGCACTGGTGGACTCGACGGGAGACAGCGAACTCACTCCGCACCTGGACACCGTCTCCCAACTCGGCTGGGCCGAGGCCCTCGCCGAGCGGCATCACGACGCGCTGCGCCACACGGCCCGCGGGATCCGGCTCGCGCAGATCTCGGGACAACTGTTCGTCCTGCCCTACCTGCGGCTCGCGCACGCCTACGCCAGCGTCAGCGTCGGCCGGCTCTCGGACGCGCTGAGATCGGCCGAAGGCGCCGAGGAGGACGCCCACCGGATGGAGCGGCCGGCCCTGCTCGGCTTCGCCCTGGCCCTGCGCGCCTGGGCCACCGCGCTGGTGGACGGCCCGGACGTCGCCACGACGACGGCAGAGCGGGCGGTGCAGGAGCTGGGTGCGGGCGGCAGGCTCTGGGCGGTCACCGCCGGGGTACTCGCCGACGTCCGGCTCGACCAGGGGCGGCCCGGCGAGAGCCTGGAGCTGATCCGGTCGGCCATGGAGCACGACAGGCATCCCGGCACCGCCCGGTCCATCAGGCCGATCTGGTACGCCGCCGCGGCCCGGGCCGCGGCGGCGCTGGGTGACCGCGACGAGGCCGCCGAGTGGGCGCGGCGGGCGTCGTTCGACGCGGATCTGCTGGGTCTGCCGGGGCAGCGTGGATACGCCGCCCTCGCTCGGGCCCACAGCGCCCCGGATCCCGTCGGCCCGCTTCAGGAGGCGGTCTCCGGTTTCAGGGCCGGCGGTCTGGTCCCGATGGAGTGCCGGGCCAGGCTGCTGCTCGCCGCGGAACTCACGTCACGCGGACCACGCGACCAGATACGTGGGCTGGAGCAGGCGCTGGAGCATGCCAATCGCGCGAAATCACTCGCGGAGGCCTCGGGGGCGCGCCGTCTCTACCGGGAGGCGGTGGACATCCAGCGGCGGCTGGGCGCTCGTCGGCCCCGCCCGGTGCGGGAAGCCGCGACATCGTTGCCGGACATGTCGGCGCGGGAGCAGGAGATAGCCCGCATGGTGGCTCTCGGCATGTCCAACAACGACATAGCCCGCGTCCTGGTCGTCTCGTCGAAGACCGTCGAGGCCCACCTCACCCGCATCTTTCGCAAGGCCGGTGTGCGCTCCCGGACCGCGCTGGCCACAGCGCTGTCGAACGCCGGTCCGGAGCCCACCCTCTGACACCGCCCACCGCCCACCTGAGGGCGGGCTCCCTTGGATGATGACCGATCGACAGTACGTACCCCCGTTACGTGCTTCCACGGATGCGTCCGGGTGCCGCAAGGGCTTGACTCGCTGTACGCCGGAGAGACCCGCTCCGCACACCTGGTTTGCGTCAGTCCTGGCTTGACCGTGCCGATTGCAGGTTCTGTTGATACGGAAGGCAAGATCAGTGAGCTGGCTGACTGCGGGTGACGGGTACGAGGTTGCCCTGGTGAGGGACCATCCGGAAGTGCAGCGGCTGCGCCGGCTCGCCGAGTGGCTTCAGCGGCACACGGCTGCGTGCCTGGCGCAGGTCGACGCGTGGATCTCGTCGTCGCTTCCGGTGCCGACGGAGCTCGTGGCCCGGGTGTGGCCGGACGAGGTGTGGCGGTCGGCGTTGCGTGACCTCGTGGTCGTCGGTGACGCGCCGGACGAGGTGGGGTTCCTGCGGGATGCCACCGAGTCGGGCGAGCTGCGGGTGGTGAACCTGGACGGCGAGACGGTCCGGCTGTCGCCGAGGACGGTGACGCTGCCGCATCCGGTACTGCTGCCGGACCTGGAGGAGCTGCGGGAGTTCGCGACGGGACAAGGGATCGTCCAGCGCGTCGAGCAGATTCACCGGGCGGTCTGGCGCAAGCCGGCGAACCTGTACGGCGACGGGACCGAGGTGACGGAGTTCGCCGGGGCCAGTTTCGGCTCGCGCTACGCGCTGGCCGCCCTGGCCTCCTCCCTCGGCTACCGGACGACGGCCGGCTACACCAGCTGCCGCGTGCACGACGGGCGGCAGACCGTCGACGCCTGCTGTGGACCGGATCGTACGAGTACAGCACGCAGAGCGGGGCCCTGTTCTGGGGCGACCGCGCGCTCCGGCTGCGGGAGGTCGGCCCGGTGGCCTGGTCGGAGGGGATGCGGATGGCTGCGGCACTCTATGCCCGGCGCGTGATCGAGGAGGGGACGGGCGCGTGAGCGGGGGGACGCGGGTGTCGTACGAGGAACTGCTGGAAGCCGGTGCGGTACTGCCGCGCGGCTCACGGGACGTCGGTGAGCGGGCCGTGCCGCTGACGGCACGTACGTACCGTCAGCCGGGGCCGGACGACCGGGTGGTGGTGCGGCTGGTCACCGAGGAGCTGGGCGCGGCGGAGGACCTGGCCGCTGGTCACGCCGGCTTCGTACCGGACGGGAAACCGGTCGAGGTCGGGCTGGCGGCGCGCCGGGCGCTCGGTTTCCCGGAGTGGGTGCTGGTGCACCACCCGCAGGACGCTCAGCACGCGCTGGACGTCGTCCCGGAGCTGGAGCGGATCGCCCGCCGGGCGAAGTCCAGTGTGCAGGCCGCCATGGACGACAGCCGGAAGGTCGCCCGGCGACTGGCCGCCTCCGTGCCGCACTTCCTGCCGACGTTCCACGAACAGGTCGGGCGGATCTTCCTGTCGGCGGAGAGCACGGCGTACGCGGCGCAGATGTTCACCCGGGCCCGCGAGGCCGAGGCCGAGCACGGGCTGACGGTGGACGAGCAGCGGCAGGACGCCGTCTTCCTGGAGTTCGCGCTCGCCGGGGCGGTGTCGGTGAAGGCGCTGTCGGCGTACGCCAGGGATCTGGCCGCCCGCTTGCCGGCGCCCGAGGCTCTGGATCGGTTCACCCGGCTGTGTCTGTTGGGCAGCGCGGGCGGGCTCGTGCCGTCCGTCCGGTCGGGGGTCGATATACGCAGGCTGGCGCGCGCCGTCGGGCCGGACGGAGCCGAGGCCGAGCAGACATACCTCGTGGAACTGCTCGCTCTGCCCGCCGCCATGAGGGCGCCGACCGGCTGGTGGAAGGCCCAGCGGACGGCCCTCGTCGAGCTGGCCCGCCGACATCCCTCGGCGCGCGGCGCGCTCCTGGACGCGATGCCCGTCTCCTACGACCAGGACGTGCTGGTGCTGTGGCTGGACGTCCTGGAGGAGTCCGGGGCCCTCGCCGGGCTCTGGGACGACACCCTGCCCGAGGAGCGGCGGCCCCGGGACGGCACCGCGGGCTGGTTCGTCCGGTTCCTGGAGTTCCACACCGGGGCACTGCACTGGAGCGAACCCGCCCGCCTGCCCGCGCTGTACCGGCTGGTGGAGCGTGCCGCCGACCGACTGCGCACCGAACTCGCCGGTTCAGGGCGGGAGTTGGAGGTGGTGCGGGATCTCGATCTGCTGGATCTGCTGCTTGCCCGGAACGTGCCCGTCGCCCCGTTCCCGGAGAACCACCGGCTGCCCCTGGAGCAGTGGGTGAGCTTCGACGACCGGCGCGACCTGTTCGCCCTCGCGGCCGACGAACGCTTCCAGGAGGTCTTCCACCGCAGCGCCGACGGGTTCTACGGCAGTACGGACCACCTGCACACGCTCAGGGTCCTCGCCCGGTCGCCCGGCGGCCGTCCGATGCTGGCGGACTGGGTGCGCGAGGTCGCGCCGCGCGCGCCCGCCGCCGGACTGCCCGATCTCCCCGAGGCACTCGGCCCCCTGCACTGGCTCCCCGCCGAGGTGCTGAACCTGGCAGAGGACGAGATGCGGGCAGCGGCCGCAGCCGGCCTGGCCCCACTGCTGGCCCGGACCCTGCGAACCGGCCTCTTCGACGAACTCGGCTGGCCCGCCTGGGACGAGGCGGCCCGCGCCCTGGTGGAGAAGGAGGACATCCAGTTCCTGCATGTCGCGGACGCCTGGCCGTACCTCGTCGTCGCCGGTGACTCGCAGGTCCGGGTGATCGACGCCGACGGCACGGTGCTCGTCCATGATCTGCGGTTGCCGGAGACGGCGGGGTACTACGACCGTCCCGGTTTCCACTTCGTGGACGGTGAACTCCTCGTCCACTGGCGGACCGGCGACCACGGAAACAGCGGCTACTGGCACCACACGCCCGACCGGATCGTGGCCCTGGAGGGCCTGCGCGGCGCCCGCATGGGCATCGACTGGTACCGGGAGGAGACCGGGGTGTCGACCCTGCCCCTGCCCTGCGGCGGACGGATCGTCGGGCCGGGTGTCCTCCACCTCGGCGGCACCTTCCTGCATCAGGAGGCGTTGCTGCTCAGCGACGGCGACTCGTACTGGATGCGGGGAGGAGACACCTGGCTCGGATTCGACCCCGACACCGGCACGCTCGGCCCCGAGAGCATGCCCGCCTTTCTCACCGAGGCGACGCTCGACGCCCCCGAGGGCAGCACGTTCGAGTACGGCACGCTGCTGCCCCACTACGACGCCGAGTTCGGCCCCGCCGCGGCGCCGGTGGACGAACTGCTCGGCTGGCGCGTGATCCGGCTGCCCGACGGCTCGCGGCGCGGCGAGGACCTGGCCGGACGCCGCGTCACCGTGCCGGCGGGCGCGGGGCTGCCGTGCGCCGCGGTGGTGTTTCCCGGCGCGGACCGGCCCGTGGCCGCGAGCCGGGACACCGGCTGGGCCGTCCACCTCGTCGATGCGGACGGCGTCGTCACGGCCACCGCGCGGGTGGACGGCGCCCCCGGCGCGTTCGCGGAGGGCACCCCGATCCTCCCGCCCCCGACCTACTGGCACTGTCTGCGCCCCCGGGACCCCCAGGGCTCCGCCGCACTGCGCCGCATCGACGACGACACGGCGCGAGCCCTGCTCGGGGCCGCCTCGACGCGATCCGAGGACGAACTCCCGGATGCTGTACGGGAGTTGGTGCCGCAGGTCACCCATGACGCCCTGGTGTCGGGGATCGCCGGAGTGCTGCGATTCGCCGCCGAGCAGCAGGCGGTCCTCGACAGGGTGGCGGCCAGGCTCAAGGAGGCGCTCACCGCGACCGGGTCCGAGTCCGCGCGCCGACCGTATCCGACACTGCTTTCCCCACCCCTAACTCCTATTCCCCTGCCCGGAGACGCAATGAATACCGCATACTCACCCGTAACGGAATTCAACCTCCTGATGGATCTACAGGACAGGATCGGCTACGAGAATTTCGCCGACGGATTCGGTCTGACGGAATACGGTGACCTCTCCGGCTTGGTGGCGGGTTGGTCGGACGACCTCGAATTCACGGGTCGGCTGATTCCCTTCGCGCAGGCCACCGGCGGCGGCTCGTTCTACGCGCTCTGGAAGATCGACGACCGGACCGACCTCGCCACCCTGCCTGTGGTCGTCTTCGGCGACGAGGGCGGGCAGCACGTGGTGGCCCGCGATGTGCGGGAGCTGTTCCAGCTGCTCGGCTTCGACGCGGAGATCAGCGTCGACTGGGAGAGGGCCTACTTCTACCGCGACGAGGACGAGCCGTACACCGAAGGCCGCGACGAGTACGTGGCCTGGCTGGACCAGCACTTCGGTCTGCCCGTGGCCACGAACCCCGATGCCGTCCTCGCGGCGGCGCAGGAGGAGTTGGGGCAGCGGTTCGCGGACTGGGTCCGCCCCTTCCTGCCTTGATCACACCCCATGAGCGCACCCATCACGAACGAACGAGAGGTAAGTCCATGCATGGAGTGCCGCTGACGGAGCGGGTCATCGAGGCGGTGCGCCGCGATCCGGGAGCCAGCGCGCTGCCGCACCTGCTGCCGTACGTCAATGTGCCCTGGGTGGAAGGCGGTGAGGCCAGGCCGATGGCCGAGGACGTGCTCGCGGAGGCCGTGTTCCCGTCCGGGCGCCCGTTGCCGCCGAGCCTGCGCGCCTGGCTGGCGTACGACACCAGTCTGCTGGAGCGCCACAAGTGGTTCGCCCCGGACGGCGGGTTCGCGCCGCGGCCACTGGACCAGTTGGTCGGGGACGAGATGGGCGACTTCTGGGCCGAGCCATTCGCATGGCTGTCCGGGCACCTCTCCGAGTGCTTCCTCCTGCCAGGCGGATCGGACTCCCGACGGATCCTGGCCGTCACGGAGCCCGACGAGGAGGGCGAGTACCCCGTCCTCGCGCTCGACCTGGACGACATGCCGTACCTCGGACTCATGTACCCGGGCTTCGACGTCTACCTCGCCGACACCGCAGGCCTGCTGGAACTGGGCAAGCGGCAGACCTACACGGACCTCATCGACCATGGCACCTACGGGCCCCGGATGCGCCGCCACGCCGTGCAGTGCTTCGCGGGCGAGACCTGTGTGGAGTACCCGTTCGAGTTCGCCCCCCTCTACGAGCAGTTGTTTCCAGGGCAGGGGCTGATCGCCGGACGAGGTGGGAGCCAGTGCTGACGCTGTCCACCTGGCGGGCCCGCTTCGACCCCCTGCACGACACCTCCGGTGTGGCCCGGCAAACCGGTGGCCAGATCGCCGACTTCCTCAGGCACGACCACGGCTGGTACCACCACGCCGGCGACCTGATCCTCCCCGACGACACCGACCTTGACATCGCGCTGGTCGTCGACGGCGACCTGGTGGTGCACGGCTTCCTCGACGACCATGTGTCCGGCCTCGGCATGCTGGTCGTCCTGGGCGACCTGGTCGTACGGGACCTGCTGTCGTGGGGCGCGCTCTACGTCGGGGGCGACCTGCGCTCACAGGGCGTGGTCCACGCCTATTACAACGACTTCACCTTCGAGGTCGCGGGCGCGGTGCACGCCCGGGCCCTGATCCTCGACGACAAGTTCGGCGACTACCGCAGGGGCACCCTGGGGGTGGAGATCGACGCGTACGATCCCACGCCCGAGCAGCTCCGGGCCGCCCACGAGATCTTCGTCCCCGAGGTGTACGAGGAGGACCGGGACGCGGAGGAGGAAGAGTCGGAGTCGCGCAGGCCGAGCTATGACCGGATCCGTGCCCGGCTGCACGCCGGCCGGCCCCTGTTCAAGGACGAGAGCAGTGGCTGAGCAGTACGTATCGGCGTTCGTCGTCGAGGAGGAGCACTTCCGGGCCATGGTCGGCTCCCGGGACGAGGACCTCGTCCGTACGGCCGTCGCCGCTGTCCGCCCCCTGCGGAAGGCGGGGAAACTGCTGCGTGCCACGGACGCCCGCGAGGTGGAGCGGGCGCTCCGGGAGATCGTCTCCGGGCTGCCCACCCCATCCCGCGCAGGTGGGTACGGCTGGCTGCTGGAGCTCCTAGCCCCTGCTCTCGGGGAGCCCGTCGGTGAGGTGGTCCTGCCGGGGCGGGGATGGCACGACCTGGAGAAGGCGCTGTGTTCCTGGGGGTTGGCCTCTCTCGCCGAACTCTGGGGGCGTGCCTGGTCGTTCCCCCTGACCGACAACCCACGGCAACCCGACCCGTGGCCCTTCCCGGTGCTCGCGCCGCTCAAGGAGCTGGACCGGATCCGGGACGAGCTCACCGCCTTCGACACCGACCGCGTCTACGACGACTACGGCTTCCTGCCGGGCGGCGACGACGTGGAGGAAGTGGTGCCCTTGCTGGACGAGTCGTTCCCGGCGTGGGTGGACGCGACCATCGTCCACGGCCGCGACCTGCTCCTGATCCGTGACGGCGGAAGGTGAACATGCCGAACGGAGGCAAGGCCCCATGTCCATGTGGTTGAAGCTCACGAAGCTCGAACCGTCGCTGCTCAAGTCGGCGCTGGAGGAGTTCAGACGGACCGGGGACTCCTTTGGGTGCGACTACCGCCTGCTCAGCGCCGTCGCCGAAGGCCGTGCCGAGGTCGAGGAGGGCACCGCGGACTGGACGAAGGCCTACCCATGGCTCGCCAGGTCGACCGGCCACGGCTGCGTCGTCATCGAGGAGCACCGGTTCGGCTACGGGCCCGCCTTCATCCTCACCCCCGACGAGGTCCGTCAGGTCGCCAAGGGCCTGGTCGCCGAAGGCTGGGCCGTCGGTGCCACGGCGGCCGACTGGGACGGGGAGAGCGAGGACCACGGGCTCCAGGACCTGGGCCCGTTCTTCGCGGCCGCCGCAGCCGAGGGAAAGGCGGTGCTCGGCGGGGTGGACTGAGCCTGTGCGACCCCCGTTGCCGGGGCCTACAGCTGCCACCACCACGCTTCGAGGTCCTGGTCGTCGGCGAACTCCACGGGCACCGCGTAGGGCGACCGTTGTGCGATGAAGGAGACTCAGTGAAAGGCACACCGGACAGCCCGCCCACGCCAACTCAACGGCCCACGACCCCGAACGCGGCACCCAGCGGACGCCGGCACCGACTTCAACCACGCCACCGCGCCGCGACCAACGGCCCCGGAATCAGCGCCCGCACACCTTGCGGTACGGCGCGTCGGGTACGTGTGTGTGCCACTGGGCGGGGGTCAGGTCGGCGCCGCCGGTGCGGGCGCAGATCCGGGTGACGGCCCGGGCCGGGTCGATGGTGTACCGCTGGAGCGGGGCGTGGGCGCCGGCCGCGTGGAGCGTGGTGCTGTCGGGATCGAAGGCCAGGGAGGTGATGGCGTCGCCGGGGGTGGTCAGCGGGCCGCCGAGGGGCTGCTGGGTGGCGATGTCCCACAGCTGGAGCGTGCCGGCGTCGCCGCCGGCGGCCAGGGTGCGGCCGTCGGGGCTGACGGCGAGTGCGCTGACCGCCTCGGCCGTGTCGCCGAGCGGCGTGGGGAAGACGTTGCGCAGCACCCCCGCGCGGTTCTTCAGGGCGCCGTCCCACAGTGAGACCCGCCCGGTCTGGTCGCCCGCCGCGAGCCGGGAGCCGTCGGGGGCGAAGGCGAGGGCACCGATCCTGTTGCCCTGGACGAGGTCGTGGGAGCGGACGGTGCCGGAGGGCAGGCGGACGGCGCGGTCGGCGCCGACGAGCAGTCGTCCGTCGGGGCGGACGGCCAGCTCGGTGCCGGTCGCGTCCGGGTGCACGGCGGTCCGCCGGTGCCGCGCGGTGTCCCACACCTCGTTGCTCGGCTTGCCGAGGGGGGTTGTGCGTACGGCGTACAGGGCGTGGCCGTCGGGTCCCAGGGCCAGGGTGACCACCGCTCCGACGGGCGACGGCGTCGCCAGATCCAGTGCGGTCCGTGCGCGGCCGCGGGCCGTGTCCCAGAGGGTGAACCGTTGCGGTGAGGCGAGGCGGCCGGGTGCGGAGACGCCGTAGGCGAGCGCGCCGCCCTCGGGGTCGAACGCCATCAGGGCCAGGGTGTCCTGCGCGAGGACCGGCCCGTCGGGATCGCGCGAGACGGGCAGGGGCACCGGCGGCAGCGTCCGCACCACGTGTCCGTCGCGGGTGTCGCGCAGCTGGAAGCGGTACATGTTGTCGGCGCGTTCGGCGGTGGCGAGGGTACGGCCGTCCGGGCTGAGCAGCACCGTTTCAAGGGGATCGTCGCGCCATGCGGAGGTGACGGCGCCCGTGAGGTCCAGCGTGTGGACGGTGCCGCCTTCGAGGTAGCGCAGCAGCGGCCGGCCGGGGTCCCAGGCGAGGCCGCCGTAGAGGTGCTCGTTGTTCAGGGGGTGGCGGAACGCCGGGGCGGGGGCGTCTGTCGTGACGGCCGTGAGACGCCAGGCCCTGATCTCGCTGCCGCCGGCGGTCGCCAGGAAGGCCCCGTCCTCGCTGAAGGCGAGGCTGTGTACGTCCCGGTCCGCGAGGCCGACGATCAGGCGTCCTGACACGGCGTCCCAGACCTGGACGCCGTCGGGGGAGGCCATGGCGAACCGGTCGGCCCCGGCGCCCGGGCCGCCGAACACCAGCGTCGAGTCGTCGTCGCAGAGGGCGCCCGCGTCCTCCCAGTCGCCGGGCAGGGTACGCCCGCGCTCGGTGTCCCACAGCCGCGGCGGCCTGCCGTTGGGGCAGTCGGCCAGCAGTCGGCCGCCGGTGCCGGCCGCGACGTTCGCGAGGCGGGTCGCCCGTGTCTCGAACAGCAGTGTGCCGTCCGCGGCCGAGCGCAACCGCACCCGGTCGTCGTCCGGACCGCTCACCGCGTAACTGCGGCCGTCGGCGCCGAAGTTCACAACGGCGTCGGCCGGCACAGGGGCGCCGCTCCACCGCCCGGCCGATGTGTCCCACAGCCGGGTGCCGTCGTCCCCGGCGACCACCAGCAGCCGCCCCTCGGGGTCGGCCCCGGCCACGGTTCCGTCCGGCAGCCGGCCCGAGGCGAGCCGGTGGTGGGTCGCCACGTCCCAGGTGCGCCAGGTGCCGTCGGCAGCACTGAGCAACGTACGGCCGGAGCGGGTGAGGAAGCGGGCGGGGCTGCTTCCGGGAGCCGGGTCGGTGAAGGTGTCGGTCTCGGGCTGGGCAAGGGCGCCGAGCAGGGCGCGACGGGTGTCCGGCGACTCGGTGACCCGCCAGGCGGCGACGCCGAGCAGCTGAGCGGTGCGCGGGTCGGTGGTGCGCAGGGCGTCGGCGACCTCGGCGACCCGGTGGGCCGCTGCTTCGGTACGCCGGCGCTGGTTGTCGCTGTGCTGTGTCCAGGCGACCAGGCCGGCGACCAGGGATACGGCCAGGACTGCCGCGAGCGAGACCAGCTGTGCCCGGCACCGGCGCGCGGAACGGGCAGCCGCGTGCTGCTCGGCCTCGCGGGCGTCCAGCGCGGCGGTGAGAAAAGCCCGCTCGGTCGCGGTGAGCAGGCCGTCGTCGTCAGCGAACAGCTCCTCCGCGCGGGCCAGCCGGGTGCTGTACAGGGCGCCGGGGTTGCGGTCGTGCTCCAGCCCGGTGCGGGCGGCCTCGGCCAGGGCCCGGTGGTGGCGCAGGCGTTCGCGATTCTCCTCGATCCAGCCGTGCAGCCGGGGCCAGCAGGTGATCAGCGCCTCGTGGGCGAGCTGGGCGCCGTCCTCGTCGACGGTCAGCAACCGGGCGCGGGTCAGTCGGTCCACCACCGCCGACACGTCGGCTCCCGCCCACTCCTCAAGTTCGGCCCGGGTGAGCGGGCGTCGCGTGTCGGGGGTGCCCTGGCCGGGCTCGACCATCCGCAGCAGCAGGTGCCGGGCGGTGCGGGCCTGCTCGGGCGACAACTGCGCGAACGCCTTTTCGGCAGTCGCCGCGATCGCGCCGTGTACACCGCCCACCGCCTGGTAGGTGGCCAAGGTCAGTGTCCGGCCCCGGCGCCGCCGCCAGGTCTCCAACAGTGCGTGCGAGAGCATCGGCAGTCCGCCGGGCTCGTTGAGCACCTCCTCGACGATCCGTGCCGTCAGCTCCCGCTCGACAAGGAGACCGGCCGCCTGAGCAGGCTTCACCACTGCCTCGCGCAGTTCGTCCGCCGACATCGGGCCGACCAGGAGGGCCGCGCCGCGCAGGGCGTCCGCCAGGTTCCGGTGTTCGGCGCAGCGGGCGTAGAAGTCGGCCCGTACGGCGATCAGCACCCGCACGCGGCTGTCCGGGTCCCGGGCGGCGAGCAGCAGGTCGATGAAGCGGGTCCGCTCCGCGCGGTCCCGGCACAGGGTGAAGACCTCCTCGAACTGGTCCACCACGACCCAGCTCTCCGGCTCGCTCTCCGCCGGGGCCAGCAGATGGCCGTACGTGGCGGCGGGCCGTGGCCCCGGGGTGAGGATGCGCAGCACCGCCGGGCCGCCCAGGTCCCGGATCCGCTCCCGCAGCCGGGGGATGAGCCCGGCCCGCAGCAGCGAGGACTTGCCGCTGCCGGACGCCCCGACCACCACCGCGAACCGGTGCTCGCACACCAACTCCCGCAATTCCTCCGTCAGTCGGTCCCGGCCGAAGAACAGATCGCGGTCGTCCGGCTCGAACCGGGCCAGTCCCCGGTACGGCGGCGGCGCGTCCTCGGCATCCTCCCGTGCCTCCCCCGCGGCCGCGGCCTCCTTCCAGCGCGACTCCCACTCGCCCGGATCGCCTCCGCAGCCGCGCACGTACCCCTGGACCACGGCGAGCGACGGCAGCCGGGTGCCGGCCGCAGCCTTTGACAACGTTGCCGCCGAGAACCCCGCCACGTCGGCCATGGTCCGGTACGACGGGTTGCCGGCGGCCCTTCGCAACTCCCGCAGCTCATGGGCGAAGCGCTGCGCCGGTCCGGCCGCCGGATCCAGAGGTCTTTCGGGACGCGCCACGGACTTGCCCACTTCCATGCAGATTCCGCAGAGCGGTGAAATCTCTACTCAAGGACCAAAAACATATGTTTCCTGCCGCTCGGTAGTCACCGCTTTCCTCCGAGATGTGACGTTGATGACAGTGATGGAACGGGCCGCGCATCAACTCGGCGGCACCGCGCGGGATTGATTCCCCTGATGCAGGGGGGTGAGCAACAACCTGTGCGTTGTCAGCCTCGGTCACGTCAGCCCGGATCTCCGGATCCCCGGCCCACCGAGCACCTGGAGAACAGCGCATGTCCTCTACCGACATCACGGCGCTCCCCGAACGGGGGGTACCCCAGCCTCCGCCCCGGCGAGGCGCCCGCAGGGTCACCGTCGGATCGATCGTGACCACGGTCGTGCTGTCGATCTTCGCCACTCTGCTCGGCCCGCTGGGCGTACTGCAGAGCGCGAGCGCCGCGACCGGTGCGAACGTCACCTGGCGCATCAGCAGCGAGCCCGCCGACGCCAAGACCGGCTACGTCACCATGCTCAACGGCATCAGGGAGGCGATCAGGGCCGGCAGGGTCAGACCGGTTTCGGGAGGCCCGGCCGTCGACGTCACCGACGTCGACGGGGCCAACCAGTTCATCACCGTCGACCTGCACGCCGAGGACAGACCCGAGTTCATCCGGGTGTTCATGCGCCGGTCGGACTCCTACGTCATGGGATGGCGGGTGGCCACCGAGGACGGTGCCGGTGCTGTGCACTTCGGCAACTTCCTGACGCTGGACCCCCACGTGAACCTGCCGGGGGCCATCCGGACGGGCAATGGCGCGAACGTGAACTCGCGGTTCGAGAACCTGGCGAACTACAGCGACCTGCAGCAGCAGGGCGCCACCCGCGAGGGCATGCAGATCACTCCGGCCAGCCTGAACACCGCCGTGCTGAGGCTCCAGGGCGGTGAGCAGATCGAGACCAGGCTCGGGGCGCAGTCGATCCTTCAGGTGATCGTGGCAGTCGCCGAAGGTTCTCGGTTCCGGAACCAAGCGGGTGAAACGGCGACGGCGTTCGGCAGGGGGCAGGCCTTCACCGTCACCGCGCAGCACATGGCGCAGCAGAACAACTGGGCCACCATGAGCAGGGCGCTCCTGGTCGCGATCGTCGCGGGCGTCGCCGTCCTCGCGGCTCCCATCGAGGTCGGCGCGGTCGTCTTCGGGACCGTGGCGGCCCTCGCGGCCGCGGTCATGACGGCCCATCACTCGAACGTGAACACCAAGGGCAGGCACCTTGCCGAGGGCGACTTCTCGGAGTATGTCCAGCCCGACGGCTTCGGCGACTACCCGACCGTGCAGGCCGCGATCGACGCCGCTCCCACGGACGGGGTCGAGCACAACATCATCATCGCGCCGGGCACCTACCACGAGACGATCAACGTCCCGGCGAGCAAGCGCAAGCTGTTCATCAAGGGTTCCACCGGCAACGCAGCCGACGTCGTCATCACCGCCGACAAGGCCCACGGGATGATCAATCCCGCGACCGGCGCGCCGTACGGAACCCAGGGCAGCGCCGTGGCCACCTTCAAGGCGCCCGACATCACTGTCGCGACCATCTCGATCGTCAACTCGTTCGACCCCGCCAAGCACCCGGAGGTCGGCCCGTACGAGACGCAGGCCGTCGCGGTGGCCGCCATGGGCGACCGGCAGACCTTCAGCCAGGACCGGATCATCAGCCGCCAGGACACGGTGCTCGTCAAGGGGATACAGCCCACGGACCAGGCCCGCCAGTACTTCGTCGGCAGTTACATCGAGGGCACGGTCGACTTCATCTTCGGCAACGCCACCGCGGTGTTCGACCGGTGCAACATCGCCATGCGCAACTGGGTCGGCGGCACGGTGCTGGCACCCAACACCGACAAGAGCAAGAAGTACGGAATCCTGATCTCCGGCAGCGAGATCTTCACCAACGGCGTGCCGGTGAAGACGATGTACCTCGGCCGGCCGTGGCACAACTCGCCGGACGTTTCGCCCCAGGCGGTCGTCCGCGACAGCGTGATCCACTCGGGCGTCAACTCCGACCACCCCTGGACCGACATGACCACCGACTACTCCTGGACGCAGGCCCGGTTCAAGGAATACAACAACTACGGCCAGGGAGCCGGAGACAACCCGAACGCACCGCAGCTGACCGACGCCCAGGCCCCTGACTACACCGCCAGGAAGTACCTGGCCGGCACCGACGGCTGGAACCCGGTCTACTGACCGAAACCGAGCCGACGGGCACACAGCCCACCGGCGGAGGCCCTTCCCGTCCGGCGGACGGGAAGGGCCTCCGCGCAGGTGCACAACAGGTACACGCCGGGCGGTATCCCCGCCCGAGTCCTCGAATGACCAGTACGAGTCCGGAGGACACCTGGCAGCGCCGAAGAGGGCGCGTGAGGCTTCTGATCAAGGGCTGCGCAGTCATGGCAGCCGTATGGACAGGAGCTCCCTTGACCAGCAAGTCGAATCGACGTCGACTGACCACTCTGGCCGCTGTGCTGACGGTGACCGTGACCGCGGGTGTCACCACGGCCGGCGCCCGGCCCTCCGGCGGGACAGTGAAGGCCGCGTCCGAGAGCGACCAGCTTGCCGCACTGTACGAGAAGGCGAAGCAGGAGGGCGGCACGCTCACCGTCTACGCGGGCGGCGACGCGTTCCGCGGTCAGGACCGCGTCGTGCAGGCCTTCGAACAGCGCTTCCCCGGGCTGGACATCGACATCAAGGTCGACCTGAGCAAGGACCTGGTCCCGCGCATCGACAACGAGATCGCCCGCGGTGAGGTGAAGGCCGACATCGCCCACATCCAGCTCTCCAACGACCTGGAGCGATGGAAGAAGGAGGGCGAGCTGCTCAAGTACCGGCCGATCGGCTGGAACAGGATCTACCCGCAGTTCAAGGACGACGGCTACATCACCGGCATGGGCGTGACCGCCTTCGCCAACGTCGTCAACAAGGACCTCCAGACGAAGGGCGAGGCACCGGTCGAGGCCCTCGACTACCTCAAGCCCGAATTCAAGGACCAACTCGTCCTGACCTACCCGAACGACGACGACGCGGTGCTGTGGCAGTTCCAGCAACTCGTGAAGACGTACGGCTGGGACTACTTCGACCGGCTGCGCGCCCAGAACCCGCAGTGGATCCGCGGCTCCCGTCCGGCCGCCAACACCGTGGTCGCCGGCACCAAGCAGGCCACCTTCACCGCGTCCAACGCGCTCAACCAGCCCGCGAACTCCACGGTCGCGTTCACCCTGCCGAAGACGGACCGCTTCCTCAGCTGGGCGCAGTCGGCGTCGATCCTCAAGCAGGCCAAGCACCCCGAGACGGCCAAGCTGTACCTGAGCTGGCTGACCTCCAAGGAGTACCAGGACACCATGGTGTCCCAGTGGTCCGTACGCTCCGACGTCCAGGCGAAGAACGGCTGGGGCACGATCTTCGACTACGAGAACACCGACCCGACCGCGTTCGCGAAGTGGCTGCGCAACCGCACCGAGGTCGAGAAGTTCCGCAACCAGATCGTCTTCTACCTCGGCGCCCCGAAGGGCGACTCCCCGACCAAGGAAACCTTCCCCGACCGGCCGTGAGCCGAAGGAGGCCGGGACACGCCCGTCATGTCTCCTCACGGTGGGCACGGCGGAAGTCCCCGGGCGTCGTACCGGTGTAACGGGCGAAGAATTTGCCGAAGTTGGTGGGTTCCGAGAAGCCCAGCTGCTGCGAGACGAGGGCGACCGGGTCGTCCGTGTGGGCGAGCAGCCGCTGCGCCTGCAGCACGACCCGGGCGTTGATGACGCACTTGACCGGCTGCCCGGTGGCGGCAAGACAGACCCGGCTCAGGGTCTTCACGCTGTAGCCCAGGCGGGCCGCGTAGTCCTCGGCTCGCCGGGTCGTGGCGTACGAACGTTCCAGCTCGGCGTGGAAGCGGGCGTACACCTCGCCGGCCGAGCGCGGGTCCGTCCCCGGGCGGGGCAGGCGGTCGATGTGCAGCATGAGCGTGGCCAGCAGCAGTCGGAGGATCTCACGCGAGACAGTACCCTGTGAGCTGGTGTATTCGGCGGCGAGCTGAGCCAGGAGGCCGGATACCCGGGCGTACTCCCGGCCGGTCCCCAACTGCCAGCAGACGGGCCCGAACCAGTCGGTGATCAGCCGGTCGGCGGCGCTGAATTCGGGCGGGAAGTCGGCCGTGAAGATCAGATGCGGTCCGTTCAGCTTCGCTTCGGGGTCGTGCTCGTCCGTCGTACCGAAGCGTTGTGCCTGGCCCGGCCGCACCCACAGCAGTGTGCCGGGGCGGCAGGGGTAGTCGACGAAGTCGACGGTGTGCTCACCGCCGCCGCGCGTGACGAGGGTGATCGTGTGGAAGTCCACGCGGTGCACGCGATGCAGCCGGCCGCCCTGAACGCGACGGCGCAGCGTGGCCAGGTCGACCATTTCGAGCCCGGGCACGGGTGCGTCCGGCGCGTTGAACCCGAACTCGGGAATCGAGTCGCCCCCTGGCGATACGTACGGCGTCGGCGGCTGCGCCGCGTCTAACGGTATGGGCATGGATGAACTCTCCGATGTCCGACTCGGGATCAAGAAGGTGGGTGTCAGACCGTCCACCGACACCGCTGGCCGGCAAGCAGATCTAGAAGGGACGGTACGGGTCCACAGCTACATGCCCCCGGACAACGCACGAGGCTCCCGTGCCGTTGGGAGAGGCGTTCGAAGCCTCAACCCGCAGGCACAGGAGCCGCGTTGGTCACACCGGCGCCTCAGGCGATGCCGGTCCGGTCGAGGGTGGGCCCGGTCTGGCGGTCGTCCCCGGCAGGACCGCCGCCGTTCGTCCCGTCCGTGCCCCGCCTGCGGTCACGGCGGGCGATTGCCCTGTCGATCCCCAGGTGGAGCAGCAGGCACACGGCTCCCCAAGCGGCGATGGTCAGCAGGTGGCCGCCGATGCCGCTGTTGTCGAAGTAGACGGTGGCGCGGATCACGTCGACCGCGGCGGGCAGGGGGAGGACGTCGTTCAGGTCGCGGAAGACCTCGGGGACCATGTAGAGCGAGATGCCGCCGCCCGAGGCGGGGATCCCGATCATCAGGGCGATCACCATGACGGGGATGAGGCCGGCGATGCCGAGCGTGCGGGTGAAGACTCCGGTGAACATCGCGATGCTGAAGATCGTCAGCGCTCCGAAGCCGATCATCGCCGGGGCATGGCCGTTGATCGCGCCGATCAGGACGTCGAACAGGAACCACAGCCACACGCCCATGCCGATGGACCAGCCGATCACCATCGGCAGGAGTTTCCGCAGCCGCTTGATCTCCGGCGCGGCCCCGCGCAGCACCGCCATGATCAGGAAGCCGGACATGATCCAGGACATGGCCGCGTACATGCTGTTGCTGCCGTTGGAGTCGGATTCGGTCAGCGGCTCGACATCGGTCAGTTTCAGCGGGGTGTGCTGGCTGGTCGCGACCTGCTGGAACATCGCCTGCAGGGCGGAGTGCTGGCTGGCACCCGCGGCCGAGGAGGTGTAGAGCGTCGCCGCGCCGTCCTTCGAGGCGGGGAGTACGTACACGCCGACGACCTCGCGGTCGCGGATCTGGTCCGTCGCCTTGTCGAGGGAGGTGCTGGTGGTCAGGGCGAGCAGGCCGCCCATGCCGTCCTGGAGACCACGGGCCGCCTGGTCGGCCTGGTCCTGCGAGGCTCCGACGACCACGACGGGCATGTCGCGGACCTCCGGCTGGTGCAGGGAAGCGCTCATCAGGCCGACGACGACGGTGAGGATGGCCAGCGGGAAGGCGGCCACGGCGAAGTACCGGAACCGCTTGGAGCGCATCGGACCGCCGGCCATCGCGGGCAGCGGAGCATTGGGGTCCTCGGACGGCTCGTCGCCCGGGACGACGTTCCCCTTGCGGCGTTCGATCAGGACCGAGAGCGAGAGAGTGACCACGATCCAGATCGCGAGCGTCAGCAGGTGACCGCCGACTCCCCGGCCGTCGAAGTAGGTGATCGACCGCAGTGCCTCACCGGTGGCCGGCATCGGCAGTACACCGTGCAGGAAGCCGAAGAAGCCGGGCATCTGGTGGATCGACATGGCGAGGTTCGACGAGGGCACCCCGAAGACGACCCACAGCAGCATGCCGGGCACCACCGCGAGTCTGCCCAGGGTCTTGACGAGCAGCAGCTGGCCGAGGGCCGCGGCGGATGTCGCGACCAGTCCGACTCCGACGAACTTCAGGTAGTTGCCGTCGAGTGCGCCCACGATGGGTCCCAGGATCAGCCAGATCAACGTGCTGGTGCCCACCGCCCAGCCCGCCAGCAGGGGCAGGAACCTGCGCAGGGCGAGCAGTTGCGGAGTCGCCCCCGTCATCGCGCTCAGCGGGACGTACCCGGCCATGATCATGCCGATCGTGGCGAACAGCATCGCGGTGCCGGAGCTGTCGCCGGACGGCAGTGGCGCGATGTCCTCGGTCCTGGTCGTCCAGTCGTGCCCCGCCGCCACCGGGGTGAGGAGTTGTTTCACCGTTCCCGCCTGTGAGGCGCCGGCCGCCTGGGCCGTGTAGACGGTCGCCTCGGTGGAGCCGTCCGCGGGGATCAGCAGGACGCCGGCGACGTCACGGTCCTTGAGCAGGTCGAGCGCCTTCGAGCGGTCGGAGACCAGCCGGGGCGCGGCGGCCCCGTCCCGAACGGACTCCAGTTCGTCGACGACGGACTGGGCCACGGCCCCGGAGCCGACGACGGCGACGGGCATGTCCCGGGTCTGCGGCGAGTGCATGGTGCCCATGTACGTCGCGTACATCATCGTGACCATGAGGAACGGGATGAGGAAGATGAAGACCTTCTTGGCGATCTCCTCCTTCCTCCTGTCCGCCTCGTGCGAACCCGGCTCGCGCCCGCTCGCCACGCCGACAGGTGTCGGTGATTCCATGCTGTGCTCCTGTTCGATGTGCATCGGGCGCCAGGAGGGGTACCTGCTCCGCGATCTGCACTGCTGTGACTTCCTTCACCGCGACTGGCGGCGATCCTGCTCAGGCGCAACCGGCCCGGGACGCGGCGGATCTCATTCCAGGACCGAGGCTCGCCGACACCGATCCCGGCCGGAGGAATTCCTGCGAGATCCTCACGGCGGGCATTCCGTCTTCCGCCGCCAGTACCACCTCGGGAACCATGAGTTCATGCCTCTGCGGAGTTCCAGGCTGCCGAATTATTGAACAGTCTCACGAAGTGAGCCTGTCGGAGGCTCGCGACAAGAGTCAAGGTCGGTTGGTGTGAATACTGCAAATTGACCATCTCGTTGCCGAAATACTGCAGCCGTCGTATTCAGGTCAGTCCGCGAGGATATCCGCCCAGGTCACCGCCTCAATTGCAGTCCGCGCCAATCGTCACCGGTATCTCGAGATCACCTTTGCCGCACCGCGGATAGAGGCAAATGACTCTATTCCTTGCCGCACCGCGCTGCAGACACTTGGATCAAGGGGGTTCGGCATGCCCACTCGCACCCCTCGCCGTCGCCCTTCACTCAAGTCCGGCATCGGTTTCGGTATAAGTACCGGTACTGCTTCAGTCAACAGCGCGTGGAAAGTGCAGATCATCAACGCCAATATCCCCTCGGGAACTGGCAGTGTGAAGCTCGAAATCCCGGCCTCGGGAGCCACCGCCTGCGCGAAGCTCAACACCAGCTCGAAAACCACCGATACAGGGACGGTCATCCACGCGGACGTCACCTGGAACCTGAGTACAGGTTCCAGGCAGATGACGACGTCCGCGAGAACAACCTGAACTGCACGACTGTCGCACGCGGAGTTGCCAAGGCCGAGCACGCTTTCCGCTTCTGCAGCTGAACAACTCAGCGACCGCGAGGCCCTGTGGCTGCCGGCTGTCCGACCCAGTGCAGGACTGCCTCCGACTGGCGGCGCACCCCGAGCTTCGAGTAGATGCGGCTCAGATAGTTCCTGACCGTCTTGTCCGTGAGGAACATCTCCTGGGCGACCTCACGGACCCCGAGTCCCGCAACGAGCAGATCCATGACCTGCCGCTCACGCGGGGACAGTCGAGGAAGCCGGTCCGGTGACACCGCCCCGGGTCTGCCGTGCGGCACCTTCGGCTCCGCGTGCCCTGTCTCCGCGTCCCCACGCGCCCTGCACGCGACTCTGACCTGTTCGGCGGCGACCACCGGGTCCAGGATGCTGGCCCCCCGGGACGCACACAGCAGTGCCTCGGCGAGCAGGAACACATACTGGTTCTCCAGCAGATAACCGACAGCCCCGTGGTGCAGCGCCAGGGACACATCGTCCCAGTCGAGTCCGGGCGCGAGGACCACTGCGGGCGGCAGTCCGCCTTCGGTCTCGGCCGAGAACCGGCGCACGCTCTGCCCCATGCAGTCCCCGTAGAACAGCACGACGTCGTCACTCGGGCGGATCTCGTGCGGTTCACGGACCAGCCGGGCGCACACCCCGGTGAGGTGGATCGGCCTGCGCCCCTGCGGGTTCACCAGGGCGACCGACAACGATCGCGCGGGGGATACACCCGATCGGGCAACGAAGTGACAACACACAACGGCTCCATGTGGGAGGAACTTTCAGCGGACGTCGCGTTGAGGACGTGTTGGAAGGCTTCGTGGATCTGGTCGGCACGAGCGAATGGTGCTGATGGGGTGGGGAGCCAGGAGGTCCCGGTCAGTGCACGGTCTTGTGCAGGGCTGCGATCGCGGGTGCGTAGGCCCCTTCGGTGATGGCGGCGACGGCCTCGTCGGGGGTGTGCCCGTCGGCGGCGTCGAAGGTCGCGGACCAGGTGAGGAAGGCTCCACCGCTGTCGGCGACGGGCCAGACCTGCAGGGTCGAGCGGTAGCCGCGCACCGGCAGGGGCGAGTCGATGATCTCGTACGTCAGAGAGTGGCGCGCGTCGTCGAGAGCCACGAGCCGCTCCCGGAACGTACTGCCGTCGGCGCCGGTGAGGACACGCACCGCGCCCGGCGCGAACTCGCCCTCGCCTTCCACGAGTTCGCTGGACCGGATGGCCGGGTGCCAGGTGGGCAGACCGTTGAACTGCCGCAGGACGGACCACAGTTCATCTGCGGAGCTGGTGAACACGGAACTCCAATAGGCCTCAGCCATGACTACTCCTGGGAACTGTTCGGGTGGGCGACGGCACCCTGGGGGTGCCGTCGCCGACTGGCGGTGGCCTCAGGCGGGCAGGCGCGTGTCGAGGACGAAGCTGATCTCGATGAGCTGGCCCGGGAAGAACAGCGAAGCGACGCCCACCGTGCTGCTGGTCGGGCGGTGGGCGCCGAAGTAGGCGAGGTTGGCGGCGGCCATGGCCATGTTGTGTTCGGGCAGGTTCACCACGAACTGGGTCTCGGAGATGACCTGGTTGCGGGTGGCGCCGTAGTGGGCCAGGACCTTCTCGAAGTTGGCGTACACCTGCTTCAGCTGGGCGTCGAAGTCGTCCGGGTGGAGGAATTCGCCCTTCTCGTCGTGGGAGAGCTGGCCGGAGACGTAGATGGTGTCGCCGGACCTGATGGCCTGGGCGAAGCCGAAATCGTCCTCGCCGGAGACGTTGTGGCTGAAGGAGTCGATGGTGGTCATGGTGTTGCTCCTGTTATTGGGGGGGGTTCGGTTACCAGTTCTGGCGGGTGGGGGAGATGATCAGGTCGTTGACGGTGACATCGGCCGGCTGGTCGAGGGCGTAGACGACGGCGTCGGCGACGCTCTGCGGGGTGATGGCGATCTCGTTGAGCTGCTTGGCGGCCAGCCTGCCCACGGGGTCGGTGACCTTGTCGGCCCAGCCGGTGTCGATGACGCCGGGGCTGATGGTGCTGGCCTTGATGCCCTCACGGACGCCGAGTTCCCTGCGCATGCTCTCGGTGACGGCCTGGACGAAGAACTTCGTGGCGCAGTAGACGCCTGCGCCGTCGCCGACCTGGTGGCCGGCCACGGAGTCCATGTTCAGGATGTGGCCGGAGTTCTGCCGGAGCATCACGGGCAGGACCGCGTGGATGGCGTTGAGGTAGCCCCGGATGTTGACCTCGATCATCCGGTTCCAGTCGTCGAGCGCGCGGTCCTTCCAGAACGAGAACAGCATCAGGCCCGCGTTGTTGACCAGGACGTCGATGCCGCCGTAGGTGTCGACCGCGAAGTCGGCCAGCGCCTGGACCGCGTCGGCGTCCGTCACGTCGGTGACCCTGGCCGTGACGGTGCCTCCGGCCTTGTGGATGTCCGCGACCAGCTTGTCGAGCCCGTCCTGGTCGCGGGCGGCGGCGACGATTTTGGCGCCACGCGCCGCGAGAGCCTTGGCGGAGGCGGCGCCGATGCCGGAGGAGGCGCCGGTGATGACGACGACCTTGCCGTCGAGGTGGTTCATGAAGGGTGTCCTTTCAGGTGGTCCGGGGGCGAAGGTCAGCGCTTGGTGCGGCGTCGTACGACGTAGGCGTACTGGTCCGGCCAGCGGGTCTCGGCGCCGAGTTCGAGCGCGGCGTGCTGCGGCCAGTAGGGATCGCGGAGCAGTTCGCGGGCGAGCAGGACGGCGTCGGCCTGTCCGCCGGCGACGATCTCCTCGGCGTGGCGGGGGTCGGTGATCATGCCCACGGCGCCGGTGGCAAGGCCGGTCGCGGTGCGGGCCTGGGCTGCGAAGGGGACCTGGTAGCCGGGCCCGGTGAGGATGCGGGCATCCGGGACCATGCCGCCGGAGGACACGTCGAGCAGGTCCACGCCGTGCGCCTGGAGCTCCTTGGCGAGGCGGACGGTGTCGTCGCCCGTCCAGCCCTCGCGGTCGTCCTCGGCGTTCTCGGTCAGCCAGTCGGTGGCCGAGGTGCGGAAGAAGACCGGCAGTTCGTCGGGCCACACGGCGCGCACGGCGTCGACGACTTCGAGGGCGAAGCGGATGCGGTTGTCGAAGCTGCCGCCGTAGGCGTCGGTGCGGTGGTTGGAGGCCGGGGACAGGAAGGAGTTGATCAGGTAGCCGTGGGCGCCGTGCACTTCCGCGACCTGGAAACCGGCGGCCAGCGCGCGCTCGGCCGAGGCGGCGAAGTCCCGTACCAGCTGCTGGATTTCGTCGACGGTCAGCTCGTGCGGAACGGGCAGCCCGTCGAAGGCGACAGCGCTGGGCGCCACGGCCCGGTAGCCGCCCTCCACCTCGGGCAGGTACCGGTCGCTGAGCCAGGGCTTGTCGACCGACGCCTTGCGGCCTGCGTGGGCGAGCTGGACGGCCGGGACCGAACCATGGGCCTTGACGGCCGCGGTGACCCGGGCGAACGCCTCCTGCTGGCGGTCGTTCCACAGACCGAGGTCCCACGGGCTGATACGCCCATCGGGACGGACACCGGTGGCCTCGGCCATCACCAGCCCGGCACCACCGGCCGCCCGCGAGGCGAGGTGGGTGAGGTGGAAGTCGGTCGGTGCACCGGTGTCCGGCCCGTCGGAGGCGGCGGAGTACATGCACATCGGGGACATCCAGACCCGGTTGGGTATCTCCAGCGACCGCAGGGTCAGCGGGGTGAACAGGGCGCTCACGGGTGGTGCTCCTCAGGGTGGGGGGCTTGCTCGGCCACGGACGGTGGCCCGCCTTTCGGGTGTTATGGGGGGGGTATGCAAGGTTCTGCGTTCGGCCGCCGGGTGTACCGAGGTGTGTCGGCCGTGCCGCTGTGGGCACCGCCCGCCGTGAACGGGCGGATGAGCGCGGCGGGCGGCTCGTTCAGCGCGGGGCGAGAGCCCGTACGGCGTCCGCGATCAGCGTGCCTCCCGCGATGACCTCGAGCGTCCGGCCCTCGCTGCCGGGTACGTCGAGCAGGGCGACCAGTACGGCGGCCACGTCCTCACGGGTGATGCCGCCAGCGTCGGTGACATCGGCGAGCGTCACCCGGCCGGTGGCCTCGGCGTCCATGAGCAGCCCGGGTCGTACGACCGTCACGGCCAGCGCGGTTCGGGCGCGCACCGCTTCCTCGGCGGCGGCCTTGGCGCGCAGGTAGGCGCGGAAGACCGGGTCGGGGGCGTCGTCCCGTGCCCGCAGGTCGGCGCCCATCGCGGAGATCAGCAGGTAGCGCCGTACTCCAGCGGCCTCGGCGGCGTCCGCCAGCAGGATCGCTGCATCGCGGTCGACGCTCTCCTTGCGCGCGGCCGCGCTGCCTGCTCCGGCTCCCGCCGCGAACACCACGGCGTCCGCGCCGTCCAGGTGCTTCGCGACGTCCTCGGCCGAGGCGCTCTCCAGGTCCACGACCAGGGCTTCCGCGCCTGCCACCGCCAGGCTCCTGGCCTGGTCCGGGTCACGGATCAGGCCGGCGACGGAATCCCCCCGCGTGGACAGGAGTCTTTCCAGGATGAGGGCGATCCTGCCGTGCCCTCCGGCGATGACAACACGCATGTGTCCGGCTCCTCCTTGACTCTCCTGGCCTGATGTCAGGCGTCGGCACGCAGGTCGACGACGACGTTGATCTCGAAGAGCTGGCCGGGAAAGACCAGTCCGCCGACGCTCAGGCCGGTGGTGGCGGGGCGGTGGTCGCCGAAGTACCCCACGTGGGCGGCGGCGAGGGCGTCGACGTACTGGCTCAGGTTCACGACGAAGACGGTGTCCTGCACGATCTGCCTGCGGGTGGCGCCGAAGTTGGCCAGGACCTTGTCGAGGTTGGCGAAGGACTGCTTGGCCTGGGCCTCGAAGTCACCGGCGTGGAGGAAGGTGCCGTCCTCGTCGTACGAGAGCTGGCCTGCGACGTAGATCGTGTCGCCGACCTTGACCGCCTGGGAGTAGCCGAAGACCTGCTCCGCGCCGATGTCGAAGCTGAAGGACTGGGTCGTCATGGTCTTTCTCCTCTTGATTTCTGGTTCTTGATCGGGGTGATCGGGGTGATCGGGTGGGGATACCGGGGGCCGTGCGGACACCCGGGGTTCAGGGAGCGCGTCGGCCGGTCGTCGAGGTCACGAGCTCGGCGACCGCGTCGGCGACGGGGGTCTCGCCGCCGGTGAGCTCGACGATGACGTGGTTCAGGTCGGGCTCGTGGAGCGCGGCGTCGATGAACGCCGCGACGTCGTCGCGGTGCACGTCGCCGTACTCGATGGCCTGGCCCGCGGTGACGCGGCCGGTGCCGGGCTCGTCGAGGAGCGTGCCGGGGCGGACGATGACCCAGTCGAGGCTGGTGCGGGTGAGGTACACGTCGGCGGTCTTCTTGACCCGCATGTAGTGCTCGAAGCCCTCGCCGGCCTCGCCGCCGCGCAGGGCGTCCGGGAAGACGGAGACGAGCACGAACTGCGGGACCCCGGCACGGACGGCCGCGTCGGCGGCCTTCTCCAGGCCCTTGCCGTCGATCAGGGTCGTCTGCTCCCGGCCGGTGCCGTGGGCGCCGGCCGAGAACACGACGGCGTCGTGACCGACGAACTTCTGCGCCAGCTCCTCGACGGAGTCCTCGATGAGGTCCCCGAGGAGCGGACCCGCGCCGGTGGCGCGCACGGTGTCGGCCTGGGCGGGGTTGCGGTGCATACCGGTGACCGCGTCGCCGCGGTCGGTGAGCAGGCGGGTGAGCCTGCTCCCGATACCGCCGGCCGCACCGATCTGGAACACCTTCATGAGGGACCACCTCTCTTGGACTCGGACCTTCTGACCTCGGGTCTTCTGGGCCCTGGAGTACTTGTCCCAATGTTGACATTGGGACAACGACTGAATGTTAACATTAGAACATCGAGGAGGTAGAAATCATGAGAAGCCAGGGCGGGGTGGCCCCCGCACGGCGCAGGGGTCTGGCCGACGAGGTCGCGGACCGTATCCGGGAGGCGATCTTCAGCGGGGCCTATGCCCCCGGTGCGCAGCTGCGTGAGGTGGAGTTGTCGGGCGCGCTGGATGTCAGCCGCGGTCCGGTGCGCGAGGCGTTGCGGCTGCTGGAGCGTGAGGGCCTGGTGCACTGTGCGTGGCACCGCGGCACCACGGTGACGGCGCTGTCCGCCGAGGACGTCGCGGAGCTGGACAGCCTGCGCGGTGCGCTGGAAGAGCTTGCCGTGCGGCAGGTGATCGCCCACGCGTCGGACGAGGACCTGGCCGCCGTGGAAAAGGCGGCGGGCCTCATGGAGCGCACCACGGACGAGCACGAAATGGTGCGCCTGGACATCGCCTTTCACGACGCCGTCTTCGCCGCCGCCGGACATCTGCGGCTGCAGGACGCGTGGGAGGCCATCCGCTGCCAGGTCCACCTGTTCCTGCTGACCCGGATCACCCACAGCACCGAGGGCTACCTCGCGCGCATCCCGGAGGAGCACCGCGAGCTCGTCGCCGTCCTGCGCGCCCGCGACACCGACGCGGCTCTCAGGCTCTTCGCCGCACATCGCCGGCTCGCCGTCGACGTGGTCGCCGGAACCATCACCCCGAACTGACCGACGGACGCCGCATCGGAGCACCATTTTGAGCAACTCCCTGTTCGTCAAGATCTGTGGCCTGAAAACCGAGAGGGACGTCGACACGGCCGTCGCCGCGGGTGCCGATGCCATCGGGTTCGTCCTCTCGGACAGTCCGCGCCGCATCGACGCGGCAACGGCGGCCAAGTTGTGCGGTCGCGTACCGGAGAACGTCCTGACCGTCGGCGTCTTCCGAAACGAGACGCTCCAGGACGTACGGTCCCTGGCCGGCGACGCGGGAATCCGCGCCGTCCAACTGCACGGTCCGGAGGACCGCGGCTTTTACGACGGTCTGGCTTCAGGCGGATGGACACTGATCCGCGCCACGGCGTTCGGCGACCCCGTGCCGCGCTATGGAGAGATGGGCGAGGAGATCCTCCTTCTTGACGCCCCCGTCGCAGGCTCCGGCGTCACCTGGGACTGGACCAGGAAGCCTCTGGCCGACCCCGGGGAGAAGTGGCTTCTCGCCGGTGGCCTCACCCCGGGCAACGTACGGACCGCCATCGACGCCGCACGGCCCTGGGGCGTCGACGTGTCCAGCGGCATCGAGCAGAGCCGGGGAGTCAAGGACCCCGCGCTGATCACCGCGTTCATCGAAGCCGCCCGCGCCCGGTCCTGAACGGTCGGACGCGGCAGTCGGACGCAACGCACGGCTCTTCACCCGTACGACGCCGAGCCCATCGAATGCCGATCGCATGCCGCAGTCTTCGCTCCGAACCAGATCTTGCTCATGGTGCTTCTCCGTTTTTGATGGTGCTGACGTTCAAGAGCCCGACGGCTGAGCCGGGCGGGATTCCGGTCGGCCGTGCGGTCAGTCCTGGAAGGTGGCGACCAGCGGTGCGATCCCGTCCAGGAAGCGGCGTACGGTGTCGGCTTCGGCCGGGGGCGCGTACAGCACCGCGCGGTTCACGCCGATCTCCCGCAGCTGGGCCAGGTGCGTGGCGTCGGCCGGGGCGCCGAAGACGGTCACCGGCACTTCGGCGGTCCGTCCCGCCTCGTGCGCCGCCTTGCGCAGCTTGGTGATGCGGTCGGCCAGCTCGGCCACGGGCAGTCCGGCGTGCGGCATCCATTCGTCGCCGAAGTCGAGTACGCGGGCGGTCGCGCGGGGGCCGGAGCCGCCCACCAGTACCGGCGGGCCGGACGGCCGGTGCGGCTTGGGCCAGGACCACAGCGGTCCGAACCGCACGTGCTCGCCGTGGAACTCGGCGACGTCCTTCTCCCAGATCTCACGCATCGCCTTCACCCGCTCGGCCGTCACGCTCCAGCGGCGCGCGGGGTCGGTGCCGTGGTTGGCGATCTCCTCGCTGATCCATCCGGCGCCCACCCCGAACAGCACCCGTCCGCCCGACAGGACGTCCAGACTGGCCAGTGCCTTGGCGGTGACGATCGGATCGCGCTGGGGCACAAGGGCGATACCGGAGCCGACGAGCAGGTCGCGGGTGGCGGCCGCTGCGTAGGTGAGGGCCACGAAAAGGTCGTACATGTGAGAGAAGTGCGCGGGCAGCTCGCCCACCTCGGCGCGGGTGCGCTCGGTGGCGGGCAGATGGGTGTGCTCGGTAAGGAACAACGACTCGAACCCGCGCTCCTCGACCGCCACGGCCAGTTCGTCGGGGCGGACGGCGAAGTCCGCGGGGAACATGGCGATGCCGAGCTTCATGGCTTTCTCCTGGTCGGACGGCGACCGCGCGCCGTTCTGAAGTCGTCGTTCACCCTCGACTCTATGTAGCGATCACAAGAGCATCCATGACAGAAAGGATCAGAAATTTGCCTCAGAGTCTCACCCTCGGATCCTCAGGGTTATTCCGCCGCTAGGGTGCGGGCATGGATGTGCTCGCTGACGTACTGGCCGCCACCGGCCTCAAGGGCGTGCTGCTCGGGCAGCTGCGTTCTCTCGGCTCCGGCTGGGGCTGCGCCCTGGAACAGCTCGACACCGCGGGCTTCCACCTGATCGCCGAGGGTGCCTGCTGGCTGCAGATCGCCGATGCACCACCGATGCAGCTGGTGTCCGGGGACGTGGTGCTGCTGCCGCGCGGTACACCGCACACGCTCATCGGGGCGCCCGACGAGGACGCCCTGCCCTACGCGGAGCTGAAGGCCGCCCACCCGCCGGACCGCAGCGGCGTGCTCAACCTCGGCGGCAACGGTCCGGTCGTCCGGGTGGTGTGCGGGCAGTTCCACTACGCCGGCAGCACCGACGGCCATCCGGTCCTGTCCGCGCTGCCCGAGATCATCCACGTGCCCGGTATGAGCGCGGACCCGCAACTGCAGGGCGTCATACGGATCCTGGCCGCCGAGACGCGGAACGGGCAGCCCGGATCGCGGGCGGTGGCCACACGCCTGACCGAGGTGCTGTTCGTGCTGACGGTCCGCGCCTGGCTCGAACGGGCCGACAGCGCCGACGAGACGGGGCCGTCATGGCTGACGGCCCTGCGCGACCCGCGCATCGGCACCACCCTGTCACTGATGCACGAGGAGCCGCAACGCGACTGGACGGTGGCGAGCCTGGCCCACACCGTCGCGATGTCCCGTCCGGCCTTCGCCCGCCAGTTCAAGGCCGTGGTCGGCCTCACCCCGCTGGCCTACCTGTCCCGCGTACGCATCGACCTGGCCGCCCGCCTGCTGCGCGACACCGCCGACCCGGTCGGCGAGATCGCCCAAGCCGTCGGCTACAGCTCCGAGTTCGCCTTCTCCCGGGCCTTCTCCCGAGAACACGGCATCGCGCCCGGCCGCTACCGGCGCAGCACGTTGGCGGCACGCTCGTAACGGCCTTCGCACCTCCAGGCCGGCCGAAACCTGTCCGCGGACGGACACCGCGGTAGCGCCGGGCGCTGGCCCCGACCCCAAGCAACTCCCTTGCCGCGTCCGGGCGTTGTGAGAAACACCCGGCATGGCGTGGAAGCGCACGGAAGCACGCTCCCGCAGGCTAGGCGAAGGCGGGCAGCACCTCGCACTCGAAGAGGCGCAGGCTCGACCAGGCCAACTCCATCGGCATCCCCCCGCACAGCGGATGGAACTGGACGAACGGGAACGCCGACGCCTTCTGCTCCGCCACGAACTGATCGGGCGTCAGCACCCGGTACTGGCCGGTGGCCCGCAACTCTGCGCTGTCGACGACGGTGCGGAACGGCGCGGCCGCATTGCTCCGGGCCTGCCAGGCACCGTAGGCGTTCGTCTCGTGGAGGAAGAACGGCGCCATCTGCTCCCACCCCTTCTCGGGGTCCTCGGCGAGCGCCACGACGCGGTTCTCGCCGATGGGACTGGCGCCGGGGTCGGGCCGGCCCAGCCGCTGGACCTCGTCCCGGTAGAACTCCCACACCTCGGGTACCGAGGGGACGAACCCGTCCGCGATACGGGCGGCCCGCCGCGCGGCCGGCTCACTGCTGCCACCCATCAGGACAGTCGGCCCACCCGGGCGGAACGGCGCGGGCGTCAGGTGCACCGTGCGGCCCCGGTAGGCGAACGGCTCCCCGGCGAACGCCGCTTTGAGGGTGCTCACCGCCTCGGTCACGCGCCTCGCCCGCTCGCCCATCGGGACGTCGAACATGGCGAACTCCTCGTCCACGTAGCCGCCGGCGGCAATCAGGTCGACCCGTCCCCGGCTCAGGTTGTCGAGCACGATCATGTCCTCGGCCAGGCGCAGCGGGTCGTGGAACGGAGCGATCAGCGCGGCTATGAGAAAGCGGACATCGCTCGTGCGGGCCGCCATCGCCGCGAGCATCGGGATCGGGCTGGGGAGATACCCGTCCGGTGAGCCGTGGTGCTCGGAGACGGTGATCCTCACGCACCCGAGCCGGTCGGCCCATTCGGCCATGTCGAGGGCCGCCGCATAGCGGTCAGCCATGGTCGTGCCCGACATCACCGGATTGCGGAAGTCGAAGCGCAGGGCAAACTTCATGGCTCGACGATACCAGTGATGTTCTCAAAATCGAGAAGGTCATTCTCATGGATGGCATCGAGGACTCGAACATGCCGATCGACGCCAGGTCGACGCCGCAGCGTGCTCGATAACTCGGTCTTCTTAGATTTAAGACAGTTGACTTCACCGGAGCGGAGTGCTTCGCTGTCGGCAGGCGAGAATCTCGTTCTCTCTCACGGGTTGTCTGATTTCCCAAGGGGCTTGTGTGGTCACTCCACCGTCATCGATCCGGGAACAGATCATTCGCACCGCGGAGCGTCTGTTCGCCGAGCGCGGTGTGGACGGAGTGTCGTTGCGGCAGATCGGCGTGGAGGCGGGCAACGGCAACAACTCCGCCGTGCAGTACCACTTCGGGTCGAAGGCGCGGCTGGTCCAGGCGATCTTCGAGTACCGCCTGCCCTACCTGCACCAGCGGCGCAGGACGCTGGTCGCGCTGCGGCGCCCGGCCGATCTCAGGTCGTGGGTCGAGTGCTACGTACTGCCCGTCCTCGAACTGGGCGAGCACGGGGCGGGCAGATATCTGGGTTTCGTCGCGATGCTGCAGCGGCACGGCCACCTGAGTTTCCCGGAGATGCTGCGGCGCCCCGACCAGCAGGACGTCGCCGACGGGATGGACGAGGAGCACCTGGAGAGCGCGCAGCAGTTCCGCGAGCGGATGGGTCTCTACATGACGCACGTTCCCGAACCGCTGCGGACCCACCGGATCGCCCAGTCGATGACGTTCGGCGTGCACGCAGGGGCCGAGCGTGAGCTGGTGCGGGCCGGCGGTGGGGATGTACTGCCGTTCGCCGTACACGTCGTGGATCTGATCGACGGCCTGACCGCGTTTCTCGGGGCTCCGGTGTCGACGGCCGCGCTCGCAGCACTGGAGGGCGCCGACTTCGGCGGGTCGGCCTGGCCGCTGGTGCCGTAGGACGAGCTGAACAGGGGCCGGGGATCCCGACTCCACCGTGCAGGGTCAACCCTCGATGTGGCCATGGCCACATCGAGGAGAAGGAGGAGAACGTGACGGCCGAAGACGGGCCCGCCTCGACGGAGAGCGGCGACACGAAGCACGACCATCGAGTGACGATGATGTACCACCCCAGCCACCATGTCCTCGATCTTGGTGACGCCGAACGCTGGTTCGAGCGCGTTTTCGGGCGCACGAGCACGTCCATCGTCGCGGTGATGGGCGAAGCGCCGGCCGGGTCCGGACGGCGGAACGACTACTCCACCTTCACGCCGATCAGCGACGTTCTCTTCGACACCATCGATCCCCGGCGGTACATCCTGGGTGGCGTGCAGCGCTACCCCTCGGTGGAGCAGCCGCATCTGAAGGGCTTCGGCTGGTACGTGGACGGGGTCGCCGATCTCTACCGCGAGTTGAGAAGCCGTGGCTTCCGGATCGTCAGCCAGCTCGACGAGGTCGCCGAGGGCGACGACCCTCCTACCGCTGGTCCGATGCCGTTGTTCTTCACGGTCGCCGAGGATGCCGGGCTGCGGTACGAGTTCGTGCCACCCATTCCGTTCCCCCTCGATCCGCGGGTCGAGCCCGACTGGGTCCTGCCCGCGGTCTCCGAGGACGACCCGCTCGGGATCGAGTGCTGCTCCCACCACACCGTGCTCACCGACCGGCCCGAACGGGCACTGCGCCTCTTCGTCGAGGTGCTCGGCGGCACCGTGATCCACGAGGGACGGGACGACGTCATCGGGGCCACGAGCATCTACGTGCACCTTGCCGACGCCGTCTACGAACTGGCTACCCCCGACGAGGGCACCGCGGCGCACCTCGACTGGGCAGCGAGCGCTCCGCAGGACACGTACCACGCGATCGCGTTCAAGGTCGTCGATCTGGACCGTGCGGAACGCCACCTGAGGGCTCAGGGCGTGGGCATCGCCACCCGCACCGACGACGCCGTCGTCACCAGCCCCGCCAGCAGCCTCGGCGTGCCGTGGCGTTTCGTCACGGCACTGACGCCGGGAGACCCGCGCGTCCACTGACCACCACTGCTGCCCGGTCGCCGAGGCCGGGTCGGACCGAACAACGCCGTTTGGAAAGAGAGCCGTTGTGAGCGATACGACCATCACCACCAGCTGGCCGCACCACGAACTCGGAAAGAGCCTCAGCAACTGGGGACGGTGGGGCGACGACGACGAGATCGGCACTCTCAACTTCGTCACGCCCGAGAAGCGGGTGCAGGCCGCCCAACTAGTCAGGACCGGCAAGACGTTCGACCTCGGGATGCCGTTCGACAAGAACGGACCATTCCCCGCAGGTGGGTTCCGGGTGAATCCGATCCATGTCATGACCCTCCTGCCGTCCGACACCCAGCAGTCCCCCGACGGGCTCATATCCGCGGACGACATGGTCATCACCGGTCTGCAGTCGGCGACCCAGTGGGACGGTCTCGCGCACGTGGGCTACGGCGGCACCTTCTACAACGGTGTGCCGGCGGCCGTGGTCAACAACTTCACCGGCGCGGCCAGGATCGACTTCCCCAAGGTCATAGACCGTCTCGTCTCGCGCGGGGTACTGCTGGACATCGCGGGCCTCAAGGGCGTCGACCGTCTGCCGGACTCCTACGAAGTCACCGCCGCGGACCTCTCGGCCGCCGAGGAACGCCAAGGCGTGCGGGTCGGATCGGGCGACATCCTGCTCCTGCGGACCGGTTGGTACCGGTGGTTCCTGGAGGGCGACCGCGAGCACTTCCTCGGCAACGCCTCCGGCCCCGGCCTCGACAGCTGCCGTTGGCTGTACGAGCGGGAGATCGCGGCCCTCGCGGTCGACAACTGGTCCGGAGAGGTGTGGCCGAGCACCGTGCCGAACGCGACCATCCCGTTCCACCAGGTGGTGATCCGTGACATGGGTCTGACCCTGGGCGAGATGTTCAACCTGGAGGATCTGGCAGCCGACTGCGAGCAGGACGGCGTCTGGGAGTTCCTGCTGTGCGCTCCGGGCCTCAAGGTGACCGGCGCGGTCGGCTCCCCCGTCACTCCGCTGGCACTGAAGTGAGCGGGCCGACCCCGCCATGAGCAAGCCGGACGAGCTTCTTTCGCTCAAGGGCAGGACGGCGCTGATCACCGCCGGTGCCTCGGGTATCGGCCGCGCTGCGGCTCTGTTGTTCGCCGCCCACGGCGCCCATGTCATCGTGGCCGACATCGACGCCGCGCGCTGCGAGGAGACGGTCGCCGAGATCGGCCGGCAAGGAGGTTCGGGAGAAGCGCACGCAGTCGACGTGGGCGACCAGCAGGCACTGGACGCGTTCCTCGACTCCGTGCGGGCCGGTCATGAGGTCCTGGACGTGCTGTTCAACCACGTCGGCGTCACGGGGCCGCCCGGCCTCGACTTCGACGCGGAGAGCTGGCGCGCCTGCATGACGCTCAACGCCTGGGTGCCGATGGTGATGACACAGCAACTGCTGCCGAGCCTACGGCGATCGCGGGCGGCGTCGATCATCTTCACCGCCTCGACCGCGGGGATCGTGGGCGTACCCGGCCTGCCCGTCTACGCCGCGTCCAAGGGAGCGGTCATCCAGTTCATGAAGTCGGTCGCGTTGACGCTCGCCCCCGAAGGAATCCGGGCCAACGCGATCTGTCCCGGAGGCACCGACACCGCGGGGTTGAGAGCGGCCTTCCAGGAAGGAACCATCGAGTCTTCGCTCGCAGCCATCTCCGCCATGGTCCCGCTGGGCCGGCTGGCGGATCCCCTCGACATCGCGAAAACGGCGCTCTTTCTCGCCGCGGACGCGTCCAGATATATGACGGGCACGGTGATCCCCGTCGACGGCGGAGCCACCGTCGGCGCAAGGTCGTAGGTCTACGGCGGCCGATCCGCCCTGGCGGACGGGGCGGACTGGACCCCTCCCCCCTCGCGCGGGTCAGCCTCGCCCTCGCGAGTGTGCTTGTTGCGGGTCGCGCCTCTGGCGTCCCGGTGACGGTGTTGCCCGACGTGCTGCACGCTCGTGCTTACCAGGCCGGCGGAAGGTGCTCGCGAGCGAAGCTGAGCACCACCGCCCGCGCCCGCTCCGCTCGTTCGCCGCAGCTCGGGGTCAAGCCGTGTACTGGTGGGCCGAGTAGGTCAGGTAGCCCGCGTCACCGCCCTGGTAGTACGTGGCCTCGTCGACGGGGGCGATCGGAAGTCCGACCCGCAGCCGCTCGACCAGGTCGGGGTTGGCGAGGAAGGCGCGGCCGAAGCTGATGAGATCGGCGCCCAGACCGAGCCAGTGGTCGGCGTCGTCCCGGCTGGTCTGCTTCGGTCCCATCGGACGCCCGGGGTTCATGATGAGGGTGCCCGGCCACGCCCGCCGCAGAGCGACGAGCACCTCTTCGTCGGTGCTGCCTTCGAGGTGCACGTATGCCAGCCCGAGGGTGGCCAGTTCGGTCAGCAGCGCGGTGTAGAGCTCGCGGACCTGGGTCTCCTCGACTCCCCAGATTGACCCGCCCGGCGAGAAACGGATGCCGGTCCTGTCCCCGCCGACGGCCTCGACGGTGGCGGCGACAGCCTCGACGGCGAACCTGATCCGGTTGGCGATCGAGCCCCCGTAGCGGTCCGTGCGCAGGTTGGCGTTGGACGAGAGGAACTGCGAGATCAGGTAGCCGTTGGCGCCGTGGAGTTCCACTCCGTCAAAGCCCGCGTCGACGGCGCGGCGGGCGGCTTCGGCGTACGACCGCGCGTGCTCGGGCACTTCGGCGGTGTCCAGCGCGCGCGGCATCGGAGCAGGCTGGAGCCCGGTCGGGGTGAACACGTCGCCCACAGCGGGGACCGCCGAGGGCCCGACCGGTTGCATGCCGATGGTGTCGAAATGTGAGACCCGGCCGCCGTGCATGATCTGGGCGAAGATCCGACCTCCGTTGGCGTGGACAGCGGCGGTCACGGGGCGCCATGACTCGGCCTGCTCGTCGGTGTGCAGTCCCGGTGTACCCGGGTTGGACTGCCCGATCACGCTCGGTTGCGTCCCCTCGGTCACAATCAGCCCGGCTGTGGCCCGCTGGGCGTAGTAGGTCGCCATCGACGGCGTCGCCAGGCCACTGGCCGTGGCCCGGACCCGGGCCATCGGGGCCATGACCACCCGGTTGGGCAGCGTGAGGCCGCCGAGCCGGTAGCTGGTGAAAAGGGTCGTCATATCAGGACTCCTTCACGGTCCGCAGCGCCCGGATGTCGGGCACATCAGCTACGCTAAAACCTCACACTGACGTCAGAGGCAAGCTCCTGTGACATGAGACATGGCCGGGAGGGCATCGTGCGAATCGGGGAACTCGCGTCACGGGCCGGAGTCAGCGTCCGGTCCGTGCGCTACTACGAGGAGCAGGGGCTGCTCACCAGCACCCGCAGTCCCAGCGGACAGCGGCACTACACGGACATCGAGGTCGAGCGGGTCGCCCTCATCCAGCGGCTGTACACCGCGGGCCTGTCCAGCCGCACCATCGCCGAGCTGCTGCCCTGCGTCGACACGCCCGACGAGGCGAACTCCGACTCCGCACTGGAGCGGATGGCGCAGGAGCGCGACCGCCTCTCCACACACATCACCGACCTCGTACGGACCAGGGACGCACTCGACAAACTGATGGCCACGGCCCGGGCATACCGCGAACAGCTGGGGACGGCCGCGGTCGGCTGACTGGTGAGCCCCGGGCCGACGACAACGACTATCGCCGTGAGCAGGAAGGCCTGCACGACCACCTCAGCTGTGTCCTCGCTTGACGCAACGGGGCGGGTGCGGGCGACGACTCAGCGCTCGTGTCCCGGCTGCCAGAGAGGTGGCCCAGGCGCGAACGGACCAGCTGGGACTCCAAGTACGGCGGTGGGAACTGGAAGGCCAACTCGGTCACCGACTGCCTCGACCACCGGGCCGCCCCGCTCCCTCAGGGCAGCTTCTCCGACGAGATCGGCCGCGAACTCTTCTCCGTCACAGCCGAGTTGTCCCGGCTGGCCGGATGGACCGCATTCGACGTCGGCCAGGACGAAGCCGCCCAGTGGCACTTCGTCCAAGCCGACGTCGCCGGTTTCAGCCCTGCTCGCGGGGCGCCTGGCCCTGCGTCGGACGCGGCAGAGCGTCAGCGAGCGGCCGCAGCGCCGCATGCAACAAGTCTGCTTGCCGGGCAGGGCGGCTGGGCCGTAGCCGCATGACGTGGAAGATGTGGTCGCGTACGGCTGAGTTGCGCAGACTGCCGGACTGCTTGCCCCGCAGGATGTCCAGCATGGTGGGTCCGGACTCCTCCTGGATTCCTTCGATCATCTCCAGTTCCTCGAAGTCCACGATCTCCACCGGATCCGTGTCCGGTACCTGCAGCAGCCCGCGGGCCCGGGCGCGTTCACGGATGACGGTGAGGGTGATCGGGTTGACGGGGAAGCCCTCGGGCAGCACGAGCAGCGGCAGGTAGCGGCGGTCGGCGGTGGCGGGCGAGCCGGTGAGCGCGGACTCATCACGGCGCAGGGCGGTGATCGTCGCGTTGATCTGGTCGAGTTCATCGATGAGCTTGTCGATGTCCTCGATCTGCGATTCGTCGGGTACGGCAGTGGCTGCTTCACGCCGCAATTGAGTGGTCGTGACCTCGATGACGATCCAGGTGCCGGGATAGTCGATCACAGCGTCGGCGACACGTTGGCCCTCGGCGGTGTAGGCCGCCTTGAGCTCGGCGTCGTCGTAGACCCGACGCGTGGTGCTTTCGTCGCCGGTGATCCTGTGTAGGACTTCGCTGACGTAGACCTCGCTGAGGTGGCGCAGGGTCGATTCGGCCCGGGCAGCCAACTTGCGGTGGCCGACAGGTCGGCTGTGCTGCGGCGGCGGGAACTTGATGTCCCAGATCGGCAGCCATCCGAAGGCGCGGTGGAGCAGGTGGCGGGGGTCGAGGATGAGGAGCCCGTTTTCGGGCAGGCGGAGGACCGGCCACTGCTGGAACGGGTCGAAGGACCACTCGGTGCGTTGTCCGGGCCGTCCGTTGCGCACCGCATTCCGCATGCCCGGCAGGTCGGTGCTGATCAGCGCCAGGACCGCCTCGACCTGCTCGGCGGGTATGTCCAGGTTGGTCAACTCTCCCGGTGCGATGACGAAGCGGCCGGTGGTGGTGACCATCCACAGATAGCCGGCGACAGCTGCCAGAGCCTCGAACTGGATACCCGTGCTGTCCCGGTAGGCCTGTCTGAGGTCGACGATGCCCGGCTCGCCCTGGTGCTCGGCTGGCAACTGCAGCCAGCGGCGTGCGTATCGGGCCAGGATTCCCGCGACGGACCAGCTGTGGTTGAAGTGCTGGTTGGCGATGAGTTCCCGGCCCAGCGTGCCCGGTTGGTCGCTGATGACGTTCGTGCTGGGGTCGGGAAACCGCCCCATCGTCTGGGTGAGGCCGAACAAGGCGCCCACGACATCGCCCTCGGTGGTGCCCTCGGGAAGCGTGTCCGGCGAGATCTCCATGGCCCTTCGGGCCAGGAGCATGAACGCCTGGGGCACGAGGAGTCGGCGGGACTCGTCCCTGAGCAGGTTCAGAACACGGCTACGGGCCGGTTCGTTGAACACGAGGTCGACAAACCCCCGATCCACAGCGGCAACGGATGCATTGGGGGCGGCCAAGGCGTTGAGGACCATGGCGCAGAAACGCAGAACGCCTTCCAGGGGGAGACGCCTCAGTTCGTTCTCGGTGTAGTCGGTGGACAGCTGGAACCCGAAGATCTCATCCGGGGTGAGGAAGAACGCGGTCAGGTCGATCGGGGCCGTTTCCTGGGACGAGGCAGGGATCCACAACCCGCTGGGGTGTTCGTTCCAACGTGGGACGAGAGCCGTCGCAGTCGATCCCTGCAGCACCGGGTTTCCGGCCGAGGAATCGGCAAGATAGCCGTTCCGCAGGGAGGCAGGCTCGGCGTCGACGAGCATCTCCCTCAGGGTCTCGATCTCCCGGGCAAGGCGGTCTCCGGTGCCCATCGGCGCTCCCGTCGTGCAAATACGGCCGACTGTGGACTGGGCTGCCGACATCCCGATCCAGAGGTCCCAGGATCGACGACCAAGACGGTCCAAGCCAAACGAATAACCCCAGCCCGGCATGCCTGAGTCCCGGGCCTGATCGGCCTCCCGACCTGGGGAGTCCAGACGTCTCCCGGACATCCGTGCTTGCACCAAGGCTGCTCTTCACACCGCGCCGTGGCCCACGGTGGCTCCAGTGCCGGAGCTCCGCAGACCGTCGGTCACTTTCCAGTCGCGTAACGCTATGAACACGCCATGTTGCGTACTGTGCCCATGGCAAGACGATGCGAAGGGAACGGATGGGTCTCGTTACTGCAAAGGCGCAGAGATGGGGGCGGTCTTGGACGTATCAGCGGAATTAGCCATGGCGGGGACGACTGCGGCCTCAGCGTTGGTCGTGGCCATGACGGGGGACGGGTGGAGTGGTTTCCGGGGCTGGCTGGGGCGCTGGTTCGGGCGCGGAGGCGACAGGGCCGCTGCCCGTCAGCTCGATCGGCTGGACCGGGACCGCGAGACGCTCCTGGCTGTGCCGGAGGGCGAGAGAGCGGATCGCGCCGGGGACTTGTCGTCCGCGTGGGCCGTGCGGCTGCAGGACGCGGCGGACGAAGATCCTGAGGCGGCCCAGGAGTTGCTCGCCTACGTGAAGCAGTGGCGGGCGGAGCACCCCGAGACCGCACCGCAGTTGACAGTGGTCCGCCAGCGGGCCGAGGCCAGAGGCAAGTCCCGCATCACGCAGGTCGGCCGTGACCAGACCATCATCAAACCGGAGCGGTCATGAGCGCCGTGGCCTAGCCCCCGGAGGGGCGGGTGCGGCAGGAGGCGGAGGCTTCCGACCACGCCGTGGTCAAGCAGGTGGCCGGGGACTACGAGGAACACCACCACCGCTACGTCCGCGGCTGGGAGTACCTGAGATCCGTTGGCTTCGACGAGGACGAAGTACGCCTCGTAGCGTCGGAGTACGTCCAGGCGGAGCCGTCCGTACCGTCCGTGGAGCGTCAAGTCGCCCGGGCAGTACGGTTGTTGAAGCGTCCGCTCGGTCAGCACAACATTGTCGTGCTGACCGGCGCTGCCGACACCGGCCGACGCACCACAGCCCTGCGCGTACTCCGCGACGTGGGCGTGGAAGCCGAGCATCTGCACAGCTTGCTTCTCGACTGGGACCGCCCCCGTACGGAGCAGCTCCCCGTCACCCCGGGCCACGGATACGTCCTGGATCTGTCCGGCTACAGCAGCCTGCCCGCAGACTTCTACCAGGGCCTCAGCGGCTATCAGAAGGAGGCGGCCGCTGCCGGCTCGTACCTCGTCATCCTCGCCACGACCGGCACGTGGAAGCCCTCGACACTCGCGTCCATCGCCCGCATCGAACACGTACCGCCGTCGGCCCTGGACGTGGCCAAGGCCCATCTGCGGCAGCGGAAGGCCGACCGTCTGAGCTGGCTGGACGAGGGCTCAGAGTTGAGACTCCTGCTGAGCTCCACCACCTCGCCTGCCGATGCGGTCCGCCTCGCGCAGATCATCGCCGAAGCCGCCGACGGCGGCCAGGCGTCGGCCAAGGAAGAGTTCGAGAACTGGCGGGATCACCTCACGAAGTGGTTCAAGGACCACGACGGGGCCGAGCATCTGCGCGACCGTGCGCTGCTCATCGCCATCGCGCTGCTCGACCGGCTGCCGGCCGACGTCGTCATGGCCGCTGCCGACCGGCTCTTCGCTCAGGTGGAGGGAGTTCTGCCGCCTGGTGGCGCCCTGGCGGGACCCGACCTGGCGACACGGCTCGAGATCGTCGGCGCCAAACGGGTGAAGGACGACGGTCTCTCGCTCGACAAGGCGCGCCACGGGCTCGACGAAGCGGTGCTCACTCACGTCTGGGCACAGCGCCCGCACCTGCGCAGCGAACTGCTGCGCTGGGCCTCGGAGATCACTGCGCCGAAGGGTATCGCCGACAAGTACCGGACGCAGGTCGCCGCAGCACTGACCCGCCTGGCGACAGGCTCTGCGGGTCAACCTGTCCTGCGGATCGTCACCGAATGGATCGCCTCGGAAAGCGCCGCGCACCGGCGGCTAGCGGCCGGCGTGCTTGAGAGCACCGCGACACATCCCGGCATCGGTGTGGCCGTCCGCAAGTACCTCTACGACGCCGCCAAGCAGAAGAACCTCAGCGAGGCGCTCGCACAGACGGTGGCCGAGGTCTGCGCGGGCCGACTGGGCCGGACCTATCCACGCGTCGCGCTGACCCGGCTGCGCCTCCTGGCCGGCCGTACCGACCAGCGCGGCGCCCAGGCCGTCGCCCACGCCGTCCGCGAACTCGCGGCCGAACCAGAACTCCGCGATCTGGTCCTCGGGGAGATCGTCGACTGGACCGAGGCCGACGAGGACGTCGTCCGGCAGGCCGGGGCACGCGCGTTCCTGGCCCTGACCGACCTGACCAGCCCGTCGGGCGAGGTGCCGCTCGCCCTGGCGCTCGTGCAGGAGCTGGCCGCGCACAAGGAGACCGGCCTGGAGGACCAGCTCTTCGTACGCGGCTGGCGTGCGACCTGGCGCCACGAACCCTCCGCCGATCAGGCCCTGGAGTCGCTGGTCACCTGGCTGGACTCCCCGGCCGTGCCGGAGGACCACGCTGTAGAGGTCGCCGTGGCCGTTCTCGCGGGACGCCTGCGGGACGCCCGTGTCTCCGAGCTGCTCGTGGGACAGTGCGATCCGGCCGGGCCCGGGCGCACACGGCGCATCGCTGTGCTCAGTCGCCTCCTGCCCGCTGCCCCCGAACCACCACAAGCGCCTGAGCTTCTTGATGAACCGCCCTCCGAGGCAGATGAGTTGACCACATCTGCCGCATGAACCCGTTCACCAGGCGGCACCGGCAGCCGGGACCACCGTCCGCTCCGGCGAGAGTGGCGGCGGTCCCGGCCACCGGGCCGACAGAGAACCTTCTCCTCATCAAGGACGAGCGCATGCCCAGCCGGGTGTCCAGCGTCCACTTCACGGTACGAATCGACGGCGCCTGGCAGCCCCTCGGCGACACCCCGCCACCCCACGGCGACCCGTCGTCGTTCGCCCGCCACCATCTGCGCGCGCATACCGCTCGGATTCTCCGACGCCACTCCGTGCTGGAGACGCCCGCGGCGCAAGACGCCGTGAACGCCACCATCGCGCGTCCGTGGTCCCCGGAGCCGTGGCTCGTCACACGAGGCGTCGTTCTCCTGGCCGTCACAGGCACTGACCAGGACCTGGCCGAGGAACACCTCCGGCGCGCCCAGCACGGTGACCTCGACCGGGAAGAGACCAACCGTCGCGTCGATTTCCTCCAGCTCATCCTGTCCGATCCCGACCGGCGTGCCGTGTGGTGGATCGACCAGTACCCCGACCGCCTCGGCGAACTCGCCCAGCTGTCCAAGGCCGTAGCGGACCTCAAACCACCACGCGACTCCACTCACGACGGCCTGCATGCCGAAGTCACGCGGTTCGTCGATCAGTTACTGACCGACCTCCACACCCCGCACCAGCGCGAGATCTTCCTGCGCGCCCTCACCCAGACCCTGCGCACGCTCGGCAGCACCGACCTCCAGACCACGGCCGCCCGCTGGCTGTCCGGCCACCTCACCGAACCCGGAGTCGACACCGCATGAACGTACGCACCAGACGCTGGCTCCTCGCCCCGGTCCGTCAATGGCGCACCCACCACCTCCTCCGCCGGCACGGCCCGTCCCTCGACTACCCGACCGCCTGGGCCCTCATCACCCTGGCCGGCAGCCCCGACGAATTCGCCTACGTACAACAGGCCACCCGGGAGGCCGGCTTCACCTCCGAGGGCGGCCTCCACTTCGACGACTGGAACACCCTCAGCATGCGAGAACGCACGCGCAGGACACGCTGGCTCGCACGGCACGGGAAGACACCGATTCAGCAACTCAACCTCACAGTAGGGCAGTTGCAGCGGTCCGGGCTGCGTGTCGTGGACTGGGGTGTCCCGAAGGACGACGGCTGACCGCGCCTGGCGACCGACGGGCAGCGGGTCGGCGTCGATCTGCTGTTCCCCGGCGAACCCAGGCGTGGTGACGGCGTACCTGAGCTTGCCTTTGCCGGCGCGCGAGGTGAGGACCATGTGCCGGGGCACGCTGGTACCGATGCCGAAGGCGCGGGTCAACCGCGATGCCTGGCCCCTGAGCGCCCTCCACATGGCCGTGCGGAGGGCGCTCAGGGCATGCTGAAGCCATGGTCCAGGAGCCTTACCCTGACGCCGTGGCCTCCCACGCCGATGTCTTGCGTACGCGATACGCCAGCCGTCTTCCCGACGCGCTCGAAGATCTCGCCGGACCGGCCCACGGGCGGGTCGACCTGCCTCTGCACGTGGCCTGGTCAGGGCTTCGCACCTACGACCTGGACAAGTCTCGGCAGTGCATGAGCCTGTACCGGATCGTGCTCGCAGAAGGGCAGGGCGACGACATCGTCTCCTTCCTGAACCGCGATCTTCTGCTCGCTCAGTGGCCCCGGATGCGAACCATGATCAGCCGTCATGTCCGCGGCGTGTGGGAGGAAGCCTTCCCCGAACTCCAGCCCGGGGAGTCCGCCACCGCATGAATCCCACCGGCAGCCACAGCAGCGGAAGGACGGTGGGCAGACCTCCGTTGCGAGTAGCGCCCGCACGGGCGGCAATGACGCCCCGGCCTTCCGCTGAACGGCGTGTCAGCGCTGGGCGTTCAGCCCTGCGGTCCGATCCGCCGGGCGGCTGCCGCCGTGACCTCCTCGGGAGTGAACGCCCGAAGCAGCCCATCGAGTGAGCGGTCCAACCGCGCCCGGCGATCGGACCGTTCGCGGGCGAGCGCCTCTGCGACCGCCTCGCCCAGGAAGTCCTCGGGTGCCTTCCCGGCTGCGGCGGCCTGGTCACGGACTCGCTCCCACACGTCGTCGGCCATGGGGATGCTCATGAGGTATTTGCCGTCGGTCCCGGGGAACACACTGCACAGCACATCAATCGGCAGTGTGTGCTGCAGTCGGCGCCAGATCTTCTTCATGGCCCGGTGCTCGCCCTTCGCCGACACGAGTACGGCGAGGCGTTTTCGGTCCCCGGAGGCCACCAGCGGCAGGCGGCCTTCCTGTCGCGCGGCTCTCAGTTCCACGGCTCCGACAGCACGGGTCAGGGTGATCTCAACGGCGTACAAGGTCACTTGAGCTCTCCTCAATCGTTGGTGCGACGAAGCCCCGCTGCGGTACGGCGACGGCTCTCACTCGAGCGAGATCTCCCCGTCGGGCAGCCACCCCTCCCAGTAGCCCTCGATGAGCAGGACCAGCGACCCGGGTTCCACGGGCACGCCTGCGGCCCGCAGTTGCGCCGTGCTCCACCAGCGCGCACCGGCAGCCAGCCGGGCACGGACGTCGTCGGGCCATGCCGCGGCCGGGGGCGCTGCGAGGACGAGATACTCCTCATGGTCACGGTCGTGCCCGGCGGGAAGCCGTCCGACGACGGCGCCGATCCGCACGCCGGGAGTCCGCAGTTCCTGTCCGAGGTAGCGGACCGCGGTGAGGCGGTAGTGCTCGCCCGGTCGCACCGGCACGGCCGGAACGGTCCAGGAAACCGGCCGTACGCGGTCAGCGGGACAGAGCAGGAAGCGCCGGGTTGCCGGGTCGATGACGACCGGGCGAACGATGCCGCCGGAGCCGGCCGGGGCGGAACACGGGTTTGTCACACCGCCACCCTCCCCCGATAGATATTGGAATATCACCTATTGGGAGGCCATTCGAGTGAGTGAAGGTAGTGGACTAGCTTTGCGTACGGTGAACTGGGACGGAGCAGCAGGGGACGAAGGCTGCCAGGCCGGGCGGCCTTCGGGCGGAGTGCCGGGGTGAACTCGGCCGGGGCTTGCGTGTGGACGGCGGGGGTGGCATGACGACCGAATGGCCCGACCGGCTGGCCGTGGGCGACCGAGTCCGGTACATGGGACGCGCGTGCACGATCAGCGAGTTGCGCGGTCGGCGGGTCATACTGTCGGACGCTTCCGGCCTCGTGGCGGTCACCGACGTGATGGCGGTGATGCTTATGCCGGGCTTCAGGTTGCTGGACCACGGGCTGACGGACACAGGCCTGCCGGTTCGGTCCCCGTCGGACGACGCTGCCGTCTCCGAGCAGGTTCGCTGGTGGCACGCCCACATCACCGAGGTGATGACCGGGCTGCCCCCGGACGCACCGGCCGGTGCCCGGCCCCGACCGCAGTACGATCCGGCGCGCAACCCCCTGGGGGAGCGGGAGGCGGCCAAGGCGGAGGAGCTCGCCCGTGCGGGCGTGCGCGGTGCTTCGGCGCGGACGATCCGCCGCAAACGGCAGCGGTACCAGCTGGAAGGGATGCCGGGCCTCGCGGACGGCCGGGCGGGGCGCCGCCGGGACCTCGAGTCCCGGTGGGACCCGCTGGTGCTGGAGCTGGTGCGCCGGGCGGTGTACGAAGCGCGGGAGGACAGGCCCAGCGTGGAGTCCATCCGCAAGGCGGTCGCGGAGTTCGCCCGGAGCGAGCCCCCTTTCGGGGAGTTGGCCCTGCCTTCCCGGTCCACGTTTCACCGTCTGTACGCCGAGACGGAAGCGGCCGGGCTGCTGGCGGAACCGGACCGGTGGCCGGGGCGCGTGGTCGAGATGGATACGGTCCGGTTGCCGAGGCTGCGCTCGCCCAAAGGCCTGCGCCGTCCTCTGTGGCTGACCTTCGCCGTGGATGTCGACACCCGTGTACTGCTGACCGTGGTTGTCCACTCACGTCCGCATCCGATGGAGCCGGCTGCCGTGCTGGCCCGGATGTGCGTGCCCCCGGACCTGCGCACCAACTGGCCCATGGTCCGGGTGGATGTGCGGACCTCCCGGTACTACGGGACCGGTGCTGCCGGTCCGCTCGTTCGCCCGCGGACCCTCGTCGTCAACGGCGCGGTCCGCGTACGAACCCGCCAGTTCATGGAGGCGTGCCGACGGCACGGCATAGAGGTGCGGTACTCCCGAACGCGGTCTCCTTCGACGAAGTCCTCCATCGCGGAGCGGCTCGCCCCGAAGATCGTGGCGCTCGTCATGGACCGCCTGTATTCGGAGGAGGCCGACGAGGCCCGCGCGGCAGGGTGGCCCATGGACATGGTGCAGCAGGTACTGGACGTCTGGGTCCATGACGTCTGGACCGAGGGACAACTACCACCGGACACGCCCGTTTCGGGCCTGTTCGGCAGTTCGGCAAGTCCTGGCCAGGCGTATGACGCACTGGTTTCCAGGGCCGGCTGGATCTCCATGCCCCTGCCACCCCGGACATATGTGGACCTGTTTCCCGCCGCCCGGAGGAGGGTCGGCCCGTCGGGGCTGTACTTCGCAGGACAGCGCTACGACGATCCCGCACTGGACGGTCTGCGTCATTGCACCGACAACTCGGGGGGACGACGCCTGGCGTTCGACATCCGCTGGGATCCCTACGACGTCCGTCATGTCTGGCTGTGCACCCCGGAGAACGGCTGGGTGACCGTGCCCGCGGCCCTCCCCGAACCCGCTCCCCTTCCTGCCCACTCCTCGCCGACGAAGGCGCTGCCCTCGCACGCCGAGCGCCCCGCACCCTCCACAGCCGATGTGCCCACCCTGACCGGCCGGCGCCGCACCCGTCCCAGGGCCTGGGACCCGGCCGAAGCGGACGTCGGTGCGCCGGGCCAGGTTCCGTCGGCCGATGATCCGGACAGCGTCAGGGTCGCCTATCACGCGCAACTTCCGCTCCTGGCACCGGATGTGGTCGCGGTGATCGACCGGGCAGAGGAGCTGATCCTCCTCAACCGGTATGCGACGGGGGCCCGTCCGGCACTGCTGGTGTGTGGTGACCCCGGAACCGGCAAGACGACCGCGCTGCTGGAACTGGCCCGCCGGCACACCGAGTTGGAGTCGCTGCGGCCCGGATCCCGTCCCACGCCGGTCGTCCACATTCAGCTTGCGCCATCCGCCACCCCTCGCACCCTGCTGGCCGAACTGGCCCGGCAGATCGACGCACCGGTCCGGGCCCGAGCCACCACGGCCGAGCTGACCCATCGGGTGAGCGACGCGCTCCGCGCCGCGGGCACAGGACTGGTCCTGGTCGACGAGTTCCAATACCTGCACACCCCGCCCGGCGCCGCCGGCCCTGCCCCCGACGTGGTGGACTACCTGTGCGACCAGGTTCCGGCCACCTTCGTGTTCGCCGGGATCATCACCCCCGTACGCGCCGCCGGGCAGCGCAGCCGTCGGCTGATTCCCCTGCCACTCGGCCCCATACCGTCCGGGCCGGCCTGGCGTGACCTGATCACACGGGTGGAAGAAGCACTGCTGCTGCGCAAACAGGTGCCCGGCTCCCTTCCGGACATGTCCGAGCACCTCTACCGCGTCACCGGGGGCACCGTCCATCGCCTGGGCTATCTCGTCCGCAGCGGCGCGATCCGGGCCATCCGCGACGGCACGGAGTCCCTCAGCCGCGAGTTGCTCGACACCCTCGCTGCCCCATGGCTGCCCGAGGCCAGCGAGCCACCCACGCAACCTTGAGCACAAGTGGCCAGCTATAGCCGGACGTTCGCCTCATACCTGCCGGGGGCAGCCATCTATCCTGAGACGGAAGGATCCCCTCCCCTCAGGCGTCCGCACGGAAAATGAAACAACAGTCCGGCAGCCGAATGCATTTCGCCTCACGAATAGAGTGAAATCGGACTTTCCTCAGGCCCCGGGAGGGCGAACGCTCGAAAGCATGGCGGGCATACTGCCCGGCCTCTACCGTATTTCTATGGCCCATCAGCCAATCCCCGAAGATTCTTCCGGTATTCCCCTGGCCGGGATGAGCGCCCTGCCCAGCCGCCTCAAGGCGGTTAGGCAGGAGTACAGGCGTACCATCGGCGGCTTGGAGAAAAAGCTGAGCGAGGCGCGGGAGATGCAGGCCGAACTCGACGCCATGGACGAAGCAACAGAGTCGGCTCTGTCGATTCTGCTGCATCAGTACAACCGCGCGGTCGACCTCGGCCTCATGGAGTCGGCACCGGGGGCCGCCACCCATCTCTGGGTCGTCCCCGGCGACGACGAAGACGAGGGCGGTCCCGCGCCCGGCACCCCGCCGCAGACACTCTCCGCCGCCGGGGCGCCCGGCCCGGAGGGCCCCACCGCCACGGCCGCGGACACCCCGGCTCCGGACACTCCCGTCAGCAAAGAGGTCGTCGTCCGGGGCCGGCGCATGCAGGAGATCCTGACCGTGGTGGGTTCCCGGCCCGACGCCAACTGGCTGAGCAGCGACGTCGCCGACCTGCTGGGCGTCGCGAAGGAGGACCGGTCCGGCCGGCGGGCGGTGCGCTCGAACCTGCGCTCCCTGGTCGACCGCGGCGCACTGGAACGCGTCACCTCCGACAGCGGCACCTACTACAGGGCGCGCATGAACTGGAGGTTCATCTGACCCGGAGCCGATCAGCGGCACCGGCAACAGCCGTGAGTCCCACCGCAAACAATTGACCGCCACCGCAGTGTTCTCCCTGGATTGCAGCCAGGGTCTGCGGTGACGGTCGGCCCGCAAAGGCCGTTTCCGACACTACCCCGGTGATGACCGGGCGTGCCCGGCATTCGGCCAATTCAGTCTGCCTCTTTCCTGAGGAGCCGAATGCCCATGCGAATTCACTTTGGCGGATTGCCCGGCTCACGCCCGGGCCACAGGTCCACGTCGAGCGCCTTCTCCAGGGTCGCGATCGTCAGCAGGTCGGGCCACACGTGCCCGCCGAGCACCCGCGTGATGGTCAGCCGGTCGACACCAGTCCGCCGGGATGCTTCGACCATCGTCCAGCCCTGCGCGTCGATCGCCTTCTTCAGCCGCACGGCCACTTCCTGGGCGACCTGCGCCCCGTGGTGGTCATCGAGCACAGCGCCCGGCCAAGTGCCCTGGAGGAGGTACTCGACGGGCTTGCGGCTGCGCTTGTCTCCTTGTGGCACAGCGAAGAGTGTCGCCCATACGGACCTCCCGGCATGACAGCGGCCGCCTCATCCACCGAATGTTATTGGAATATCACCCCGCCCGGGGTCTATTCCTGGTGGAGAGTCACGATGGACGCGATCGAGTACTACCGGCCCCGGCTGTCCGACCCCGTCTGGGGCCGCGTCGGGCCCGACTGCCGCCGCGCCGTGACCAAGGCCAAGCCGGCCACCCCCAAACAAGCCCGTGACTGGCTCGGCGCGTTGGCGTACTCCGCCGCGCACGCGGACGCCTGCGGACGCCCCACCAAGGCCGAGCACCTGCTCACCCTGGAGGCGATCGAGTGGTACCTCGCCACCGGCTGCCAGCACCTGCAAGAGTCCTCGCGGTCCAACCGCCGAGGACGCCTCAACCACCTGCGCCGCGCCCTGCTCGGCCCCGATCTCATCACCGGCAACCCGGCCGCGTACTCCGGCTCGGACTCCTCCCGGCCTTACAGCCGCGCCGACCAGACGCGGCTCTACTCCTCCGCCCGCGCCCAGCCCACCGACCAACTGCGCCACGGCTCCCTGCTGTTGCTCGCCCTCGGCTTCGGCTGCGCCCTGGACTCACCCGAGATCATCCCGCTGCGCACCCACGACGTGCGCACCGCGTCAAACGGAGCCGTAGCCGTCGCCGTACGCGGACCACGCGCCCGCGTCGTACTGTGCCGCACCGCGTGGGGCCCGGTCCTCACCGAGGCCGCCGCTTGGGCGTCCCGCCCCAGCCAGGCCCGCTACCTCTTCCGCCCAGGCAGCCACAGCCGCGGCACGAACACCGTGACCAACTTCCTCGCCCGGTCCAAACGGTCGCCCGGCACACCGGCCCTGGTGATGGGCCGGGCCCGCGCCACCTGGCTCGTCGACGCCATCGAGGCCCGCATGCACCTGCCCACGCTGATGGCCGCCGCCGGGCTGACCACCCTTCGCTCCATCGACCGGATCCTGCCCCACGTCCGCAACCTCGCGCCCGAGCAAGCCGCCGCGATGCTGAAGGAGTTCTAGGTGACCAGCCGACTCGACCGCCATGAACGCATCGCCAAGCTCCGCTCCTGCCGCACTCCCGTCCCCGACACGGAGGTCCAGGAACTGCTGGCCGAACTGGACGAGTCCCACCTGGTCGCGGAGATCGAACCGCTCCTCGCCCGCCGCACCGGCCGCTCCTCACGTCTGCCGGTGCAAGCCCTGCTCCTGGGCATGTGCCTGGCCTCCGCACGCCACGTCGGCACCGTCACCCTCACCGTGGTCACCGACCTGCTCTTCTACTCCCTGTCCGACGCCTCGCGCGAACAGCTCGGGATCTGCCGCTACGCCGACCACGCCCAGGGTTTCGAAGCCGCGTACGCGACCGTCCGCCGCCGCTTCCACCGCATCGTCAGCGCCATCGACCCGTCGCCGCTGCCCAAGAACCATCGCCTGGACAAGACCATCGCCAACCGCCTGCGAAGCGAGGCCGACCCGGACCGGCTCGCCCACAGGCGGGCGCTCATGCTCCGGATAGTCAACCTGATCCTCGCCATGTCCCTGCGCGACGCCCACGCGCTCCTGGAAGGCCGCTGGAACGGCTCGGCCGCCCTGGACGCCACCGTCGTCGGCGCCTACTCCAAGGGCCTGTCCTCCGACAGTCCGGTCACGGCCAGCGACCCGGACGCCGGCTGGTACGTCCGCACGGCCAGGCACAAGGATCCCCTAGCCCGCGGAGCAGAGAAGCAGGAAGGCAAGCAGAAGGACCGGGTGAAGAAAAGCCTGTACGGCTACGACGTCCTCCTCGTAGTCGCCCGTGATCCCGACCACACCGGCACCCCGCTGCCCGACGGCTCGGCCGACCCCGATGTCGTCCCCGCCCTCGTCGTCGCCTTCTCCCTCGACAAGCCCAGCGAGCGCCCCGCCGAGGTCGCCATCGAGGCCCTCCAGCACGTCGATCCCCGCTACCCGCGCGGATACCTCGCCGGCGACCGCCTCTACCCCGACCAGAAACAGGACAAATTCCAGCTCCCCATCCGTGCCATGGGCTACCAGCCCGTCTACGACTTCGCCGAGAACCAACTCGGAGTAAAGGCGGACTTCGCCGGAGCCGAACTCATCGAAGGCAACTGGTACTGCCCCTCCATGCCCCAGCCCCTCAAGGACGCCACCAAGGACCTGATCGCCAAGAAGATCGACAAGCAGACCTGGATCGAACGGATCCGGGGACGCACAGCCCACCTCTTCATGCCCAAACAACGCCCCGACGCCGAAGGCCACCGCCGCATGATGTGCCCCGCCGAGGCGAACCGCGTCCAGTGCCCCCTCAAGCCTTACACCCTCGGCCGGGGCATCCACCTGCCCCTCATCGACGTCGACCCCGGCAAGACCCCCGTCGACCCGTACGCCTGCTGCACCCAGCGCACCATCACCATCCCGCCCGAGGCCGGCGCCAAGCTCTGGCAGCCCCTCCAATACGGCACCGCAGAATGGCAGCGGGTCTACTTCCGGCTCCGCAACGCCATCGAGGGCATGAACGGATTCGGCAAGGACCCGCTGTACGAACGCCTCGAATCCGGCGGCACCCGCCGCATCCGCGGGATCGCCTCCCAGGCCGTCCTGCTGGCCTTCCAACTGGCACACGCCAACAAACGCAAACTCGCAGCCTGGGCCCGCTCTGTCGCCCTCCACGGTGATCACGCCCAGCGCCGCTCCACCCGCCGACGGGCCACCAAGTCCCTCGGCGAATGGACACCCGTGGGGTATCTCACAGCAGCAACCTGACGCCAACCTCTGCCCCTGCGCTACAACCAAACAAACAAGACTGCCGACGGCCTCAAGGCCGTCGGCAGTCTGCGTTCTCCCACTCCACACCCGCCTGACCTGCGAGCCCAACGCAAAACGGCCGACACCATGATCTTGGTGTCGACCGTTCCGTCGGTGTAGCTAGAGCACTTTCGTCGGTGCTCCCTTGTGCGCGAGGGGGGAGTTGAACCCCCACGCCCTTTCGGGCACTGGAACCTGAATCCAGCGCGTCTGCCTATTCCGCCACCCGCGCATTGGGTGTGTCCTCGGGCCCTGCTCCTCGCGGTGCTGGCGCCTTCCGACATCGAGAAGATTAGCACGCTGGAGGTGGTGGGTTCACATCCCTTTCCCCCCGCCCCAGGCCACCCCCACCGAGCCCGACCGGCTGCGACTACGTATCAACACGTGCCGGTTCACGTATCAACCTCGTACCGGTCCAGCCCATCTCCTCAGGAGGCGGGCAAGGTGCACAGTCAGGTGCGGGACACTGGTTCGGCGGCGCCTCTACGATCTGAGTACAAGGGGAACCACCCGATTTCCCGGCGCGTGGATACGATCAGTAAGCAGTACAGACAGAGCAGCAACCTGGAGGAGGTGCCCCATGGGAGTCCTGAAGAAGTTCGAGCAGCGTCTCGAAGGTCTGGTCAACGGCACCTTCGCCAAAGTGTTCAAGTCCGAGGTCCAGCCCGTGGAGATCGCGGGAGCACTGCAGCGCGAGTGCGACAACAACGCGACCATCTGGAACCGCGACCGGACCGTCGTACCCAACGACTTCATCGTGGAACTGAGCACACCGGACTACGACCGCCTCAGCCCCTACTCCGGGCAGCTCGGCGACGAACTCGCCGGGATGGTGCGGGACTACGCCAAGCAGCAGCGCTACACCTTCATGGGCGACATCAAGGTGCACCTGGAGAAGGCCGACGACCTGGACACCGGTCTGTACCGGGTGCGCAGCCGAACGCTCGCCTCCTCCACCAACCAGCAGGCACCCGGCCGCCCGGGCCCCGGCACCGCCGCTCCCGCGGCTCCGCCGATGGGCCGGCCAGGCGCGGGCGCTGGTGGCTACGGCTATCCGCCCGCCGCCGTACCGCCTCCGATGCCCGCCGCACCGCCCCCCGGCGGACGTCCCGGAGCCGCCCCGGCGGGTCCGCCCATGGGACAGCGGCCGACAGCGGGAGCGGGCCGCACGCGCGCGTGGGTCGAGATCAACGGCGCACGCCACCAGATCACCCGCGCGACGCTGGTGCTGGGCCGCAGTACCGAGGCCGACGTGCGGATCGACGACCCCGGCGTCTCGCGCCGGCACTGTGAGATCCGTCCCGGAACGCCCCCGACGATCCAGGATCTCGGGTCCACCAACGGCATCGTGGTGGACGGAACGCACACCACCCGCGCTACGCTCCGCGACGGCTCGCGGATCGTCGTGGGCAGCACCACCATCATTTACCGGCAAGCCGAAGGGTGAAGCGGGGGCAATGTCAGAGCTGACCCTCACGGTCATGCGGCTGGGTTTCCTGGCCGTACTGTGGCTGTTCGTGATCGTGGCCGTGCAGGTCATCCGCAGCGACCTGTTCGGTACGCGTGTCACCCAGCGCGGGTCGAGGCGTGACAGCGGCCGCCAGCAGCAGGCGGCCGCCCGACAGGCCGCCGCGCCCCCGCAGCAACGCCAGCAGCAGCCGTCAGGCGGCGGCAGGCAGCGCCGGGGCGCCCCCAGCAAGCTGGTGGTCTCCGAGGGCACCCTGACGGGCACGACGGTCGCCCTCCAGGGGCAGACGGTCACGCTCGGCCGGGCCCACGACTCCACCATCGTGCTGGACGACGACTACGCCTCCAGCAGGCATGCCAGGATCTACCCGGACCGGGACGGCCAGTGGATCGTCGAGGACCTGGGGTCCACGAACGGCACCTATCTCGACCGGACCCGACTGACTACTCCCACACCGATTCCGCTGGGCGCGCCGATCCGCATCGGCAAGACCGTCATCGAGCTGCGGAAGTAGTGCTACATCATGAATAGGCGCGAGCGGAGCGAGCACGCGGCGGCGGTCCACGCGACGGACCGCGGCGCGCTCCCGACCGGAGGGTGGGCACCGTGCGGATGTACCCGGAGCCGACGGGCGAGGTGCGCATGAGTCTGTCACTGCGCTTCGCCGCCGGATCGCACAAAGGCATGATCCGCGAGGGCAACGAGGACTCCGGCTACGCCGGTCCACGCCTCCTCGCGATCGCCGACGGCATGGGCGGACAGGCGGCCGGTGAGGTCGCCTCCTCCGAGGTGATCTCCACGATCGTCGCCCTCGACGACGACGTCCCCGGCTCCGACATCCTCACCTCGCTCGGCACCGCGGTGCAACGGGCCAACGACCAGCTCCGCATGATGGTCGAGGAGGACCCCCAGCTCGAAGGCATGGGGACGACCCTCACCGCCCTCCTGTGGACGGGCCAGCGCCTCGGCCTCGTACACGTGGGCGACTCGCGCGCCTACCTCCTCCGCGACGGCGTCCTCACCCAGATCACACAGGACCACACCTGGGTGCAGCGCCTCGTCGACGAGGGCCGCATCACCGAGGAAGAGGCCACCACCCACCCGCAGCGCTCCCTGCTGATGCGCGCGCTGGGCAGCGGCGACCACGTCGAGCCCGATCTCTCCATCCGCGAAGTCCGCGCCGGCGACCGCTACTTGATCTGCTCCGACGGCCTGAGCGGCGTCGTGTCCCACCAGACCATGGAGGACACCCTCGCCAGCTACCAGGGCCCCCAGGAGACCGTGCAGCAGCTCATCGAGCTGGCCCTGCGCGGCGGCGGCCCCGACAACATCACCGTGATCGTCGCCGACGTCCTCGACCTCGACACCGGGGACACCCTCGCCGGGCAGCTGTCCGACGTACCCGTGGTGGTCGGCGCGGTCGCCGAGAACCAGCACAACCTGCACGACGGCGGCGCCATGCAGACGCCCGCCGGACGCGCCTCCGGGCTCGGCCGGCAGCGGCCCGCGCACGGCGGGGGCGGCGAGTTCGGCCCGCCCGGCTCCGGCGACACCACCGGCTACATCCAGACCGGCGGCTTCGGCGGCTACACCGACGAGGACTTCGTCAAGCCCAGCGCCGGCCGCAAGTGGTTCAAGAGAACCCTCTACATCACGCTTGCCCTCGCCGTCATCGGCGGCGGCCTGTACGGCGGCTACCGCTGGACCCAGACCCAGTACTACGTCGGCGCCAACGACGAGCACGTCGCGCTGTACCGGGGCATCAGCCAGGACCTGGCCTGGGTCTCGCTCTCGAAGGTCGAGAAGGACCACCCCGAGATCGAACTCAAGTACCTGCCGTCGTACCAGCAGAAGCAGGTCGAGGCCACGATCACCGAGGGCGGCCTCAAGGACGCCCAGTCGAAGATCTCCGAACTGGCCACCCAGGCCTCCGCGTGCAAGAAGCAGGAAGCCCGGCGCGCGGCCGGCAACGCGAACAACGCCGAGACCGGCGAAGGCGAGGCCGGAGGCACCACGGGAACCACCCGTACCGCCGCCGCGTCCAAGGCAACGCCGAGCCCGACGCCGTCCGGATCGGCGTCCCCGTCCACAACCGCACCCACTCCCACACCCGGCCCCAGCCTCTCCGAGGAAGAGCAGAAGCTGGTCTCGCAGTGCGGTAAGCAGTAGGCAAGCCGTGAGGGGCCACTTCATACGATGAGCAGTACAACCAACAGTCCGACACACCACACGTCCACGATCGGCGCGATCGGCACACCCAGCCGACGCAACACCGAACTGGCGCTGCTGGTGTTCGCCGTGGTCATCCCGGTGTTCGCCTACGTCAACGTGGGTCTGGCCATCGACGACAAGGTCCCGGCCGGGCTGCTCAGCTACGGCCTCGGCCTCGGCCTGATCGCCGGCGTCGGCCACCTCGTCGTACGCAAGTTCGCCCCGTACGCGGACCCACTGCTGCTGCCCCTGGCCACGCTGCTCAACGGCGTCGGCCTGGTCGTCATCTGGCGCCTGGACCAGTCGAAGCGGCTCCAGCTGCGGGACACGTTCGTCGAGGCGGCACCCCGCCAGCTGCTGTACTCCGCGCTGGGCGTCGCCCTGTTCGTGGCCGTCCTGGTCTTCCTCAAGGACCACCGCATCCTGCAGCGCTACACCTACATCTCCATGGCCGGCGCGATCGTCCTGCTGATCCTGCCGCTCGTCCCGGGCCTCGGCGTCAACATCTTCGGCGCCCGTATCTGGATCAAGATCCCCGGCCTCGGCACCGTCCAGCCCGGTGAGTTCGCCAAGATCGCCCTCGCGATCTTCTTCGCCGGCTACCTGATGGTGAAACGCGACGCCCTCGCCCTCGCCAGCCGCCGCTTCCTGGGCCTGTACCTGCCCCGCGGCCGCGACCTCGGACCGATCATCGTCGTCTGGATCATCTCGATCCTGATCCTCGTCTTCGAGACCGACCTCGGAACGTCGCTGCTGTTCTTCGGAATGTTCATCATCATGCTGTACGTCGCCACCGAGCGGACCAGCTGGATCGTCTTCGGTCTGCTGATGTCGGCGGCCGGCGCGGTCGGCGTCGCCAGCTTCGAGACGCACGTCCAGCAGCGCGTCGAGGCCTGGCTCGACCCGATGAACGAATACCTCCTCAGCCAGAAGGGCGTCGCCGGCCACACCGAGCAGTCCATGCAGGCCCTGTGGGCCTTCGGCTCCGGCGGCACCCTCGGCACCGGCCTCGGCCAGGGCAACTCCGACCTCATCGGCTTCGCCGCCAACTCCGACTTCATCCTCGCCACCTTCGGCGAGGAACTCGGCCTGGCCGGCGTCATGGCGATCCTGCTCATCTACGGCCTGATCGTCGAACGCGGCGTCCGCACCGCCCTCGCCGCCCGCGACCCCTTCGGCAAGCTGCTCGCCATCGGCCTCTCCGGCGCCTTCGCCCTCCAGGTCTTCGTCGTCGCCGGCGGTGTCATGGGCCTGATCCCGCTCACCGGTATGACGATGCCGTTCCTGGCGTACGGCGGTTCCTCCGTCATCGCCAACTGGGCCCTCATCGGCATCCTGCTCAGAATCAGCGACACCGCCCGCCGGCCGGCGCCCGCCCCGGCCCCCAGTCCCGACGCCGAGATGACCCAGGTGGTCCGACCGTGAACAAGCCCCTGCGCCGGATCGCGATCTTCTGCGGGCTCCTCGTGCTCGCCCTGCTGGTCCGTGACAACTGGCTCCAGTACGTCCGGGCCGACGACCTCAAGGACGACACCCTCAACCGCCGCGTCGCCATCGAGCGGTACGCCACGCCTCGCGGCAACATCATCGTCGACGGCGAGTCGATCACCGGCTCCACCACGTCCAACAGCAGCGACTTCGAGTACAAGCGCACCTACAAGGACGGCGCCATGTGGGCGCCCGTCACGGGCTACGCCTCGCAGGCGTTCGGCGCGACGCAGCTGGAGTCCATCGACGACGGCATCCTCACCGGCAACGACGACCGGCTCTTCTTCCGCAACACCCTCGACATGATCACGGGCAAGAAGAAGCAGGGCGGCAACGTCGTCACCACCCTCAACGCCGCCGCCCAGAAGGCCGCGTACGACGGTCTCAAGGGCCGCGGCAAGGGCGCGGTGGCCGCGATCGACCCGTCCACCGGCGCGATCCTCGCCCTGGCCTCCTTCCCCTCGTACGACCCCTCGGTGTTCGCCGGGAACTCGACGAAGGACGCGGAGGCCTGGCAGAAGCTCCAGAAGGACAAGGACCCGAACGAGCCCCTGCTCAACCGGGCCCTGCGCGACATCTACCCGCCCGGCTCCACCTTCAAGGTCGTGACGGCGGCGGCGGCCCTCGAGAACGGCCTCTACACGGACGCCGACGAAAAGACCGACTCGCCGCTCCCCTACACCCTGCCGACAACCACGACCGAGCTGAAGAACGAGGGCAACATCCCCTGCGAGAACGCGACCATGCGCGTCGCCCTCCAGTACTCCTGCAACACCGTCTTCGGCAAGATCGGCGCCGACCTCGGCAAGGACAAGATGCTCGAAGAGGCCAAGAAGTTCGGCTTCAACGAGCAGCAGTTCGTCCCGGTCCGCTCCTCCGCCTCCAACTTCCCCGAGAAGATGGACAAGCCGCAGACCGCCCTCAGCTCGATCGGCCAGTTCGAGACCGCGACGACCCCGCTGCAGATGGCCATGGTCGCCTCCGCGATCGCCAACGACGGCAAGCTCATGAAGCCGTACATGGTCGACAAGCTCCAGGCCCCCAACCTCGACGTGCTCGAACAGACCGAGCCCGAGGAGATGAGCCAGCCGCTGTCCTCCAAGAACGCCCAGATCCTCCAGTCGATGATGGAGACGGTCGTCAAGGACGGCACCGGCAAGAACGCCCAGATCAGCGGCGTCACCGTCGGCGGCAAGACCGGCACCGCCCAGCACGGCGTCGACAACAGCGAGAAGCCGTACGCCTGGTTCATCTCGTACGCCAAGCTCGCCGACGGCAGCTCACCGGTGGCCGTCGCGGTCGTCGTCGAGGACGAGGGCGCCGTCCGTGACAACATCTCGGGCGGCGGTCTGGCCGCGCCCATCGCCAAGAGCGTGATGGAGGCGGTCATCAAGAGCAAGCAGTGAGCCCCGTCACGTCCCCTTCACATCGGTGCACGTTGCGATACCGGTCCGGTATCGGCTGACGGGCTTGGCCAGGTCACACAAATGAACCCGGGTACCGTATCCCCGGACGGCACACCGCCGGACCACACAGCAGGTGCGGTCGGGACCGACGGAGAGGGCTGGTAGGAAGCTATGGAAGAGCCGCGTCGCCTCGGCGGCCGGTACGAGCTGGGCCAGGTGCTCGGCCGTGGTGGCATGGCGGAGGTATACCTCGCACATGACACCCGCCTGGGCCGCACCGTGGCAGTGAAGACGTTGCGCGCCGACCTCGCGCGCGATCCTTCCTTCCAGGCCCGGTTCCGCCGGGAGGCCCAGTCGGCCGCCTCGCTCAACCATCCCGCGATCGTCGCCGTGTACGACACCGGCGAGGACTACATCGACGGGACGTCCATCCCGTACATCGTCATGGAGTACGTGGACGGCTCGACCCTCCGCGAACTCCTCCACTCGGGCCGCAAGCTGCTGCCCGAGCGGACACTGGAGATGACGATCGGGATTCTCCAGGCACTGGAGTACTCCCACAGAAGCGGCATCGTCCACCGCGACATCAAGCCGGCGAACGTGATGCTCACGCGCAACGGCCAGGTCAAGGTCATGGACTTCGGCATCGCCCGCGCGATGGGCGACTCCGGCATGACGATGACGCAGACATCGGCGGTCATAGGAACGGCCCAGTACCTCTCGCCGGAACAGGCGAAGGGCGAACAGGTCGACGCCCGGTCGGACCTCTACTCGACCGGCTGCCTCCTCTACGAGCTGCTGACGGTACGTCCGCCCTTCATCGGGGACTCCCCGGTCGCGGTGGCCTACCAGCACGTACGGGAGGAACCGCAGCCCCCGTCGGTGTTCGACCCCGAGATCACGCCCGAGATGGACGCCATCGTCCTCAAGGCCCTGGTCAAGGACCCGGACTACCGCTACCAGTCCGCCGACGAGATGCGCGCCGACATCGAGGCCTGCCTCGACGGCCAGCCGGTAGCGGCAGCGGCGGCCATGAGCTCGGTCGGCTACGGCGGCTACGGCTACCCCGACGACCAGGCCACCACCGCCCTGCGCTCCGACGCCGGCGCGACCACCATGCTCCCGCCGATGAACCCGGACGACGGCGGCTTCGGCTACGACGACCGCGGTCCACGGCGCCGCCAGCAGCCGAAGAAGTCGAACACCTCGACGATCCTGCTGGTCGTGGCGGGGCTGCTGGTGCTGGTGGGCGCGATCCTGATCGGCAGGTGGGTCTTCGACGGCCAGAACGCCAGCGACTCCACCATCACGAACCCCAACTTCGTCAGCCAGACCAAAGCCGATGCCGAGAAGGCAGCGGTGAACGTCGACCTGAAACTGACGTTCACGAACAAGGCCTGCGAGGCGGAACCCAAGGGCAACATCTGCTCCCAGACGCCGGCCCAGGGCGTCGACGTGAAGAAGGGCGACACCATCGCGCTGGTGGTGTCGACCGGGGCGCCGAAGGTGGTCGTACCGAGCGTGCTCGGCGACGACGTCGACGACGCCACGACGAAACTCGAGGGCGACGACTACCAGTTCGACGTCAAGACGGTCGAGAAGGAATCCCCCGAGGACCCGGGCACCGTCCTGGAACAGTCCCTGAAGGTTGGCGACGAGGTGGAGAAGGGCACGACGATCACCCTCACCGTCGCCAAGGAGGAAGAGAAGTCGACCGTCCCGGACGTCACCGGCCAGGACTGTGACACCGCCAAGCAGCAGATGCAGGACAACGACCTCGTCGGCGAGTGCACAGAGGTCGAGACCGAGGACAACAACCTGATCGGCAAGGTCATCGCGACCTCGCCCCAGGCCAACACCCAGGCCGACCCGGGCTCCACGGTGACCATCCAGATCGGCAAGGCGGCCGACAAGACCGAGGTCCCGAACGTCGTCGGACAGACGGTCGGACAGGCCAAGCAGACCTTGCAGGCAGCCGGCTTCAACAACATCCAGTTCACCAACGACAGCGACCAGAGCGACACCGCGATCGTCACCGGCCAGAACCCGGGCCAGGGCAGCGAGGTCAACGACCCGGGCAACACCCAGGTCACGCTCCAGAGCGTCGGCTTCGGAAACAACAACAACGGCGGAAACAACGGCGACAACGACAACGGCGGCATCTTCGGCTGACGTCTCTTGTCACGCAGCTGAGCCCCGGCACCTGAGAAGGCGCCGGGGCTCACTCATACCCATGTACGAAATCCGACCAGAACTTCGTATGCCTGGACTCGTTGGACGGGTGAGGAAAACCCGACGAGTCGAGGAGAAACGAAACGTGATCAACGAAACGGCACTGCTGGAGTCGAAGACCTTGCGCGACAGCGTGCTGGAACGCACAGATGTGCTCGACAAGGTCAAGGCTCTGTCACTACTGCCGGACGGCATGCATGTGACAACGGCGATGGTCGCGGCGTACTTCGAAGTCGCGGAGCGCGCTGTCAACCGTATGGCACAACGGCACCGGGACGAGCTGACGGTGAACGGCCTGCGGATCCTGCGCGGCGAAGAACTCGCGCGATTTAAGGGAGACACGTTGTCTCTCTATCCTGAGAGCTATCCACAACCCCGCTCCAGCCTGGCCCTTTGGTCCCGCCGAGCCGTTCTCAACGCGGCCATGCTCCTCCGCGACAGCGAGGTGGCCCGCCAGGTCCGCACCTATCTCCTCGACATGGAGTACCTGGCACGCACCACCCACTCGGTGGACAACCCGGCCGAGGCAGCTACACAGTCCCTCGACGACCGCATCGACCAGCGCATCACCCACATCCTCGGCAAGACAGTCGTCCCCATGTTCAACGCCCTGATCGAAACCTCAGGCGAACACCGCAAGGAACTCATCGCCCTGCGGGCAGGAGTCCAGCGCGTCGAGCAGCGGCTCCGGCAGCACCACGCCCGGCTGCAGAGGCTCGAAAGCCCGCACGAGGGCCGTCCCCTCCCCGGAGTCATGGCCTCCATGGACGCCATGAACGGCCGCACGTTCGAGCACCACATCGCCAAACTGCTGCGCCGCGACGGATGTACGAACGTCGTAGTCCAAGGCGGTCACGGAGACCGGGGCGTCGACATCATCGCGCTCACGGCCGACGGGCGACGCCTCGTCGTCCAATGCAAGAGGTTCGCGCCCTACCTCAACATCACCAGCCCCGACGTACAGAAGTTCGTCGGCTCGGCCAAGGTGCTGTACAGCGCGGAAGTGGCGCTCTACGTGGCAACGTGCCCCTTCACCCCAGAGGCGCTGAGCATCGCCGCCAGCGGCGGCATCACCGCCGTACACCGTGGGCTGCTGGAGGAGTGGAGCGCCGGAGCGCCGCTCGAGATCCTGGAGTAACTGCGGCACTCGCAGGAAGAGGCCCGAAGCCGCAAGAGAAAGTTGCGGCTTCGGGCCTTTGTCATGCTAGAGGACTGAGGTCCTCCCAGGACCTCAGTCACCTCACCGCAACTCCTCCGGCACCGTCCGCTTCGAATCCACCTTCTCCACCCGCACCAGCTCCCCCCACACGATGTACCGGTACTCCGACGTGAACACCGGGGTACAGGTCGTCAGGGTGATGTACCGCCCCGCCTTCCGCTTCCCCGACTCCTTCGGGATCGGGGACAGGACCTCGACGTTGTACTTCGAGGTCTCCGGGAGCGTGTTGTAGACCTTGTAGACGTACCACTCGTTCTTCGTCTCGAAGACGATCGGGTCGCCCTTCTTCAGCTTGTCGATGTTGTGGAACTTGGCGCCGTGGCCGTCCCGGTGGGCCGCCAGCGTGAAGTTGCCCGACTTCGCCTGGGGGAGACCCGACTTGATCGGGTCCGTGTAGTAGCCGGCGACGCCGTCGTTCAGGACCTTCGACGACGTGCCCTTCTTGACCAGGACCTCGCCGTTCTTCATCGCCGGGACGTGCAGGAAGCCGATGCCGTCCTTGGTGTCCAGGGCACCGGGACCCGTGTCCGCGTCGGCCCAGTGGTCGCGTACCTCGTCGCCCTGCTTGTCCGCCTCGCGGTCCGCGACGACGTTCGTCCACCAGAGCGAGTACGCCACGAACAGGCCCAGCACCAGGCCCGCCGTGATGAGGAGTTCACCGAAAACGCTCACCGCGGTGGCCAGTTTTCCGGTCGTGCCCCTGGGGCGGGCCTGCGAGGGGGAAACGGGCACGTCCGCGGCCTGCTCGTCGTGGTCCGTCGTCGCTGCCACTCTTCATCGCCCTTACTGCTGCACGAGACCGGTACTACAAGAGCGCATCCGGCTTGCCCTTGCTGCGCGGCCGTTCCTCGACCATCTTGCCCCACACGATCATCCGGTACTTGCTCGTGAACTCCGGAGTACACGTCGTGAGGGTGATGTAGCGGCCCGGCTCGGTGAAACCCGAGCCATTGGGGATCGGGTCCAGCACGCTCGTGTTGCTCGGCGACGTGACCGGCAGGATCGCCTCCATCTTGTAGACGTAGTACTTGTCCTGCGTCTCCACGACGATCGCGTCGCCCTTCTTCAGCCGGTTGATGTACCGGAAGGGCTCGCCGTGCGTGTTGCGGTGCCCCGCGAGCCCGAAGTTGCCGGTCGCCGCCGAGGGCATCGCCGTGTTGAGGCTGCCCTCCGCGTAGTGACCGACCATCCCCCGGTCCAGCACCTTCTTCTTGCTGGTGCCCTCCGCGATCGGCACGACCACGTCCAGCTTGGGGATGTCCAGGATGGCGAACCCCTGCCCCGGCTCGAACACCCCCGGTGCCCGCTTCCCGCTCGCCCAGTCGTCCTGGAGGCTGCTCGCCTCGTTCCCGGCCTGCGCGTGCGCCCGTACGTTCGTCCACCACAGCTGGTAGGTCACGAACAGCAGCATCAGTACGCCGGTGGTGATGAACACCTCACCGACCGCCCGGCTCGCCATCACGGCCATGCCCGGCTTCTGCGCCCGCGCCGCCTGCCGCGCGGCCACCCGCGAGAGGGGCGCGCCCTCCGCCGAATCGGCGGCCTGACCCTCCGATGCCTCCTGAGGGCCTCCATGGCGCCCGTGACGGGCCTTGGCGGCCTTCCGGCGCGCTGCCCGCCCACCTGCCGCCGAAGGGCTCTCAGAGGCGCCTGTGGCCCCTGCGCCGGCCGAGGCGTCCGACACCGACTCCTCGTCGGGTATTCGCGGCAGATCCGCCAGCCGCAGCGCCACCGTCTCCTCGTCGACCGGAGGCAGCACGACGGGAGGAGCCACGGGCGGCTGCGTCGCACGAGGAGGGGCCGCGGGAGCCACGTACGGCACCTGCTCCTCGTACACCCCCACCTGCCAGTCCTGCGCGTACCCCCGCGAGTCGTACCCCGACTCGGGCCCGGAGCCCCGGTGCTCCGCCGCCCCCTGCTCGGCCGAGGCGTCGTACGGCCGCGCATGGCCACGCCTGCGCCGCCCGCTGCCCGGACCCGGCGGCGGATCGTTCCGCTGCCCCGGCAAGGGATCGCTCAGCGGATCCACCGGCCGCTCCGCCGGCGCCTCGAACGCACCCGGCACCCCGTACGGCTCCTGCTGCCCGTACGAGGTTCCCTGGTCGCCGGTGTCTCCGTACGCGGAGCCGGACTCGCGCTCGGGGCGCAGGGCGGTCACGCCGTGGCCCTGCCCACCACCGGGGCGAGCCCCGACGACCTCGCCACCGCACCCGGGTCGCCGCACTCCACCAGCCAGTTGGCCAGCATCAGGTGACCGTGCTCCGTCAGCACCGACTCGGGGTGGAACTGCACACCCTCGACCGGGAGTTCACGATGTCTGAGGCCCATGATGATCCCGTCGTGCGTACGGGCCGTGACCTCCAGCTCGGCCGGGACCGTCTCCGGTTCCGCCGCCAGGGAGTGGTAGCGGGTCGCCGTGAAGGGGCTCGGCAGACCCGCGAAGACGCCCTTGCCCTCGTGTTCCACGAGGGACGTCTTGCCGTGCAGCAGCTCGGGCGCGCGGTCCACCACACCGCCGTACGCCACCTGCATCGACTGCATGCCCAGGCAGACCCCGAACACCGGCACCCCGGTGGCCGCGCAGTGCCGCACCATCTCGATGCAGACGCCGGCCTCCTCGGGCGTACCCGGGCCCGGCGACAGCAGCACACCGTCGAAGCCGTCCTGCGCGTGCGCCGTCGACACCTCGTCGTTGCGCAGCACCTCGCACTCGCCGCCCAGCTGGTACAGGTACTGGACCAGGTTGAAGACGAAGCTGTCGTAGTTGTCGACGACGAGAATCCGGGCGCTCACTGGTCGTTCACCGTCACATCGTTGAAGGGGAGCAGGGGTTCGGCCCACGGGAAGACGTACTGGAAGAGCACATAGACCACCGCCAGCGCCAGTACGAGGGAGAGCAACGCCTTCACCCACGCGTTCCCCGGCAGATGCCGCCAGATCCAGCCGTACATGCCGTCCCTTCCGTCGCCCACGGCACCCGACTCGCGGCACCGGACTCACGCGTACCTCACCAGATTAACGGCGTAGCGCCGCAGGTTTCCCGGCCTCCACAGGCTGTGTGGAATCCAGGTGCGCCCAGACGATCAACCGATGGCTGTGGCCCCACTCCGGATCGCACGTGGTCAGCGTGAGATAACGACCCGGACGCGTGTACCCGCTCTTACGTGGCACAGGATCGATCACCTCAATGTCCGTGGGCACGGTTTTGTAGGGGCCTTTGTCGATCCGATACGTGAACCACGTCGTCCCGTCCGTCAGCACCACCGCGTCCCCGCGGCGCAGCTTCGGGAAGTCCTTGAACGGATCGCCGTACGTACGCCGGTGGCCCGCGACCGAGAAGTTGCCCTCCTGGCCGAGCCGCGTGGTGGTGGCGTAGTGGCCCAGCCCCTTCTTCAGGGTGCTGGTCTTCGTGCCTTCGAGCACGGGCTTGTTCCACGTGAAACCAAGCCGGGGGATGTACATGATCGCGAAGGGTTTGCCCGAGGAGTAGGGGCCGGGCGGCTTCGGGCCCGCCGTGCTCGTGGGAGTGGCCGACGTCTCCGGCTCCGGCGCCTGGGTCACCGTGCCCTTCGACCACTGGTCCTGTAACTGGTCGATCTGGTCGTCCATGACGCCGTCGGCCTTCACACCGGTCCAGAACAGCACGTACACGACGAAGAGCACGATCACCGTGCCCACCGTGACGCACAGTTCGCTGACCGTCCTGATGATCACGCGCCCCGACACAGGCCCCCCAGTGGTGAGCTACGCCAGCTACTTCACAGGTGTCGCGTACTGCAGATCCACTGTGCCCGAGTAACCGGGCAGAGTCACCGTCCCGTCCTCGTCGACCTGCCAGCCGAGCCCGTAGACGTTGACGTAGACCATGTAGTTCTGGATCGCCTTGGACGCGGTGAGCGCGTTCCGCAGCTTCTCCGGGTCCCCGACCGCCGTGATCTTGTACGGGGGCGAGTAGACGCGTCCCTGAAGGATCAGCGTGTTGCCCACACAGCGGACGGCGCTGGTCGAGATCAGCCGCTGGTCCATGACCTTGATGCCCTTGGCCCCGCCCTGCCACAGGGCGTTCACCACGGCCTGGAGGTCCTGCTGGTGGATGACCAGGTAGTCGGGCTGCGGCTCGGGGTAGCCGGGGAGTTTCGCCGTGGCGTTCGGCGGGGCGTCATTGAGGGTGACCGTGAGCGCCTCGCCCTTGAGCTTCTGGGTGCCCGCGAACTTCTCCAGCGCCGCCAGCCTGGCGTCCTCGGCCTCGGTGCTGCCGTCGTCGCGTTCGGCGAGGGCCTCGACGTCGTCGCGCAGGGCTGCGTTGGACTCGTCGAGCCGGCCGTTCTTGTGGCTGCGCTCCTGGATGAGGTCCGAGAGCCTCAGCAGGGAGGCGTCCGTGCGGATGTTCGTACCCTTGGCCGTGTCGAAGCTCGTGAAGAAAATCAGCCCCGCGAGGGCGAAGACCCCCACGGTGAGCACCCGGACCGGGCGGAAACGGCGGTTACGGGCGGGACTGACATCCGTCCCGGGGAAGTCGGCGGAATTGCTCAACGTACCCTTATCTCCTTCGGCGCCGCGGAAGCACTACGCTAACGGACGCCCGGGGGAGCACTAAGTGTCCCCTTGTACGCTGCCCCGGAGCCCGACCAGTTCCCTGCGCGGCCACGCAGCGCATCGACAGGAGAGACCCTCGTGCCGAAGTCACGTATCCGCAAGAAGGCCGACTACACGCCGCCGCCCGCCAAGCAGGCGACGGCCATCAAACTGAACAGCCGCGGCTGGGTCGCACCGGTCATGCTGGCGATGTTCCTCATCGGCCTGGCCTGGATCGTCCTCTTCTATGTGACCGACGGCACGCTGCCGATCGACTCACTGGACAACTGGAACATCGTGGTGGGCTTCGGCTTCATCGCCGCGGGCTTCGGTGTCTCCACGCAGTGGAAGTAGGGCCTTCAGGGCGGGCCATCAGGGCTCTGCCCAGGGCTTTTCGCTGAGTTATCCACAGCCAGGTTGAATTTCCACACCCCGCCTGGGGAAAAGACGACGATCTGTGGATAACTCATCGAGTGTTGACGCCGGTACGACTGACACACCGGTAACCGCAAGCTTGTTCGCCCCCTGCCTGACCTGGGAAAACTCCGGTCGGTGACAGGGGGCACAGCTGTTCCCGCACACTGTGCACAGGTAGCGCCACGGACTGTGGACAACAGGCACTCAGTGACAGGAGTGACCTGTCCGGGCGCGCCGAAACCCGTCGAGGCGTGCTAGATGAGCTGGCCCGTGCGGATCAGCGTCATGGCGACCACCACGACCAGGACCACCGCACAGACGCCGTACTGGACCAGGGACCGGCGCTCGCGCGGGGCGTGGACCATGGCGTACCCGATGACGACACCGGCGACGAGGCCGCCGATGTGGGCCTGCCAGGCGATGTTGCTCCACCCGAAGGTGAAGATCAGGTTGATCACCAGCAGGGCGAGGATGGGCCGCATGTCGTAGTTGAGGCGGCGCATCAGGACGGCGGTCGCGCCGAAGAGGCCGAAGATGGCACCGGAGGCGCCGAGCGACGGCTGGTTCGCGGCGGCGATCAGATACGTCAGCGCGCTGCCCGCGAGGCCCGAGACGAGATACAGCGTGAGGTAGCGGGCGCGGCCGAGGGCGGCTTCCAGGGGGCCGCCGATCCACCACAGGCTGAGCATGTTGAAGAGGATGTGCATGACGCTGCCGTGCAGGAACATCGAGGTCAGCAGCCGGTACCACTGTCCCTCCGCGACGCCCTCCATCGAGCCGAGACTCGGGACGTAGGCGCTGCCGAGGAGCTGGAAGCGGTCCGTGAACTCGTCGCCGAGCGACATCTGGAGCAGGTAGACGGCGAGGTTGATGCCGATCAGGATCTTGGTGAGGAGCCTGGGGTCGGCCGTGACGGTGCCGCCGGCGAGGGTGCGGGGGCGGGAGGCGCTCGGCGCGTGTCCCGTGCCGGAGCCGTTGCGCACGCATTCCGGGCACTGGAAGCCTACGGAGGCGCTGACCATGCACTCGGGGCAGATCGGGCGTTCGCAGCGGGTGCAGCGGATGCCTGTCTCGCGGTCCGGGTGGCGGTAGCAGGTGGGCAGGCTCTGGGCGTCCTGCGGGCCCTGCGGGCTGCCTGGCGCCTGGTCCATGGGATCCCCTAAGTCCGTCAGTCCGTCGTCGTTCGGTCAGGCGTCGTATGCAATGCACCGCCCCGCCCATCCTTACGGATGAGCGGGGCGTTTGGTTCCCTGCTGGTTCCCCTCCGGGAAGAGCCGGCGGTAGGGGTTCCCGGGGGTGAGCTCTAGCGGGTCTCGATGACGACCGACTCGATGACGACGTCGTTGACCGGGCGGTCGGTGCGCGGGTTGGTCGCCGCGGTCGCGATGGCGTCCACGATCTTCTGGCTGGCCGCGTCGGTGACCTCGCCGAAGATGGTGTGCTTGCGGGTCAGCCACGCCGTGGGGGAGACGGTGATGAAGAACTGCGAGCCGTTGGTGCCCGGGCCGGCGTTGGCCATGGCCAGGAGGTACGGCTTGTCGAAGCGGAGGTCCGGGTGGAACTCGTCCTCGAACTGGTAGCCGGGACCGCCGGTGCCGTTACCGAGGGGGTCACCGCCCTGGATCATGAATCCGCTGATCACCCGGTGGAAGACCGTGCCGTCGTAGAGCTTGTCCGTGGACTTCTGACCGGTCTCCGGGTTGGTCCACTCACGCCCGCCGGTGGCGAGCTCGACGAAGTTCTGGACCGTCTTGGGCGCGTGGTTCGGCAGGAGCCGGACTTCGATGTCGCCGTGATTGGTCTTCAGGGTGGCGTAAAGCTGCTCGGCCACGATCTGCCTTCCGTTGTCCTCTTGTGACTCCCCGATCCTCGCACGGTCCACGCGGTGCGTCGCCCGGCGCCCACCTCCGAGCGAAAATCCGGCGGTTTCGCTTGCGCTTCCGGCGGTGCGCAGAAAACCGGTCGAGTAGGCACGGGACGGGCGCACGGCGCGGCGATCCGTGGCATTGTCGACGACAAGCTCCTGTTGCCCGGTATTCATCGCTATTGCATGTGATCGTCATCCGCTGCCACATGCGATCGGTTCGGTGCCGTCAGTCCCGTGGGACCGGCCGTCCATGACCCGGATGCCCGCCCTCGCATGCCCCGTGACGTATTGCCAGGCATGATCCGTAAAAGGGTGGAGAGTCGAATAACCGTACGCCACCGACGAGGAGGATCCCGTGACCCGCATCGAAAGCGTGCGCGCCGCAACCAGCTCGGCGAAGGACAGCGTCCTGCACGCCGCGGACGTGGTGGCGCCCTACGCCGACACGGCCAAGGACAGGGCCACCCAGTACGCCCACGAGACACGCGTGCGGCTTGCGCCCAAGGTGTCCCAGGCTGCGGAACAGGCCCGTGTCCAGTACGGCGCGCATCTGGCGCCGCGACTGGAGCAGGCCCGTACGCATGTGCCGCCGAAGGTCGACCATGCCGCCCACGAAGCCGCTGCCCGTACCGCCAAGGCGGCCCGGCAGGCCGCCGACTACACCGCGCCGCGCGTGGAGCGGGCGGTCGCGGCGGCCGGACCCGTACGAGAGGAGGCCGCCGCACGCAGTGTCGCGGCGCTGGCCGCGCTGCGTGGCCAGGTCACTCCGCAGGAGATCCGGAAGCTGGCCCGCAGGCATGAGCGGCGGGCCCGGGCCGGCCGACTCGCCAAGGGGCTGGTCGTGCTGGGCATCCTGGCGGGCGGCGCCTTCGCCGCGTGGAAGTGGTGGGACAAGCAGGCCAACCCCGACTGGCTGGTCGAGCCGCCCGCCGCGACCGAGGTCCCGGAGACGGGCCGTCTGACGTCGGTGGACGGCACCGCTCCCTCGCATCTTGACCCCGAGGTCGAGGCGAAGGAGGCCGAGTCGGAGGCGGCGGAGGGCGACGAGGACCGCCGCTGACAACTGCTCGACGGACGGTTCGTGTGTGGTGTCGCTGTGGGGCGGGAGACCAGAGGGCCTCCCGCCCCACAGCGATGTTTCACGTGAAACATCACCCTTCGCTGTTTCACGTGAAACATCGTCGGAGGCGTTCTCCGGGCGAGATCTTCTCGACGGGCGGACGGCGCACGGTCGCTCCATACTCGGAGAGCTTGGGGGCATCCGAGGGCAGAGCAGAGATCTCCGTCCATGGCTACCTTCCTGTTTCGACTGGGCCGTCTGGCCTTCCGGCGGCGCTGGTACGTCGTCCTGCTGTGGGTGGCCGTCCTGGCCGCCGTCGGTTTCGGCGCAGCCAAGGCGCCCGGGGCTCCTGAGACCGAGTTCTCCACTCCCGGGGTCGAGTCCCAGCGGGCGTTCGACTTGATGGAAGAGCGTTTCCCGGGCGCGCAGGCCAACGGCGCGGTCGCCCGGGTGGTGTTCGTCGCACCGGACGGCCAGAAGGTCACCGCGTCCGACGAACGGGCGGCGATCGACCGGCTGGTGGACGAGGTGTCGGGCGGACCGCAGGTCGCCGGTGTGGTGAACCCCTTCCAGGCCGCCAACGCGGTGAGCGAGAGCGGAACGACGGCGTTCGCGACGGTCACCTACACGGTGCAGGCGGACGAACTCACCGACGCCAGCAAGGACACGCTGAAGGCCGCGGTGGAGCGGGCCAGGGACACCGGTCTGACCGTCGAGGTCGGCGGTACGGCACTGGCGAGCCAGCCGTCGGCGGGCGGGGCGGGCGAGATCATCGGTATCGCCATCGCCGCCGTGGTCCTGATGGTGACGTTCGCGTCGCTGGCGGCGGCCGGACTGCCGCTGCTGACGGCGGTTGTCGGTGTCGGGGTCTCCATGGCCTCGATCACGGCTCTGGCGAGCACCTTCGGGCTGTCGTCGACGACCGGCACCCTGGCGACGATGCTCGGTCTGGCCTGTGGCATCGACTACGCGGTGTTCGTCGTCTTCCGGTACCGCGAGGAGCGTGCCAACGGGCATACGACGGAGGAGGCGGCCGGTCTGGCGGTGGGTACCGCGGGTTCGGCGGTCGTCTTCGCGGGGCTGACCGTCGTCATCGCGCTGGCCGGGCTCTCGGTGGTCGGTATCCCGATGCTGACCAAGATGGGGCTGGCGGCGGCAGGGGCGGTCGTCGTCGCCGTGCTGATCTCCCTGACGCTGGTGCCGGCGCTGCTGGGTTTCTGGCCGCGTGCGGTGTTGTCACGGCCGTACAAGAAGACCGGGCGGCGTATCCAGGGCGTCGTGGGCAACATGGGCAGCCGCTGGGCCAATTTCGTGCTGCGGCATCCGGTGCCCGTGCTGCTGGCCACGGTGGCGGGGCTGGTCGTGCTGGCGTTGCCGGTGCTGGGCTTGCAGCTGGGGCAGACCGGGGACGAGGCGAAGTCCACGGCGACCACGGAGCGGCGCGCCTACGACGACCTGGCCGAGGGGTTCGGACCGGGTTTCAACGGGCCGCTGACGGTCGTGGTCGACGCGCGGAACGCCGCTGATCCGAAGGCCGCGGTGGCGACGATCGAGCAGCGGATCGGGGCGACGGACGGGGTGGTGTCGGTGGCCGCCCCGCGGTTCAACGCGGCGGGTGACACGGCGATGTTCTCCGCGGTTCCGGCGAACGCGCCCACCAGTGAGAAGACCGTGGACCTCGTCCACACCATCCGCGACGAACGGTCGGCGATCGAGTCGGCGGCGCCGGGAGCGACCTTCGACGTGACCGGGACGACGGCGCTGAACATCGACGTGGCCCAGAAGGTGCAGGGTTCGCTGGTCCCGTATCTGATCGTCGTGGTGGGTCTGGCGATCGTGCTTCTGCTGCTGGTGTTCCGGTCGATCGTCATCCCGGTGAAGGCCGCGGTGGGCTTCCTGCTGTCGGTGCTGGCCGCGCTGGGGTGTGTCGTCGCGGTCTTCCAGTGGGGCTGGGGCGCCTCGCTGCTGGGTGTGGAGACCACGGGTCCGATCATGAGCCTGATGCCGATCTTCCTGGTCGGCATCGTCTTCGGCCTCGCCATGGACTACGAGGTCTTCCTGGTCTCGCGCATCCGGGAGGCGTACGTCCACGGGGACAGTTCCGGCGCCTCGATCTCCACCGGCTTCCGGTACAGCGCGCGGGTGGTCGTGGCCGCCGCGCTCATCATGATCGCGGTGTTCTCCGGCTTCATCACCGCCGGTGAGTCGATGATCAAGATGATCGGCTTCGGTCTGGCCATCGCCGTCCTGTTCGACGCGTTCGTCGTCCGGCTGGCCTTCGTACCGGCCGTTCTGGCTCTGGTCGGCGACCGGGTCAGCTGGCTTCCCGGGTGGCTGGACCGGCTGTTGCCGCATGTGGACGTGGAGGGCGAGAAGCTTGCCAAGGAGCATCCGCCGGCGCGTGCGGCGGAGGCGGGCGGTACGGACACCGACGACAGCGCCGACTCGACGTCGACGCTGGTGTGACGGTGTGAGGCCCGTTCCCGGTGCCGTCGGCGGCCCGTGTCCTCGTCGTCAGGAGACGGCCAGTCGCGGGCTCGTCCTCGGGCTGCCGATACCCCTCGTGGCCGGGGCACGGAGGATGGTGCGGCGGACTGTCGAGGGCACCGGGATCACCGAAGCCACCGGAACCACCGGCTTCGCGAGGGTCACCGGGACCACCTGGACCGTGCCCTTGCTCCGGCCGGCGGCGAAGACGAACAGCCGGAGGACCAGGAAGCGGCCTATGCCGGCGAGGCCGGAGGCGCTGAGGTAGACGATCTGCTCGGTCAGCATGCCGGGCGACGACTGGACCAGGTGCAGGACGAACATCGCGACGCAGGTGACGACGTAGGCGGCGGTGGCCGAGCCCGCCGACTGCCAGTGCTGTCGCCAACCGGCGCGCTTGCCGGACCCGAAGGTGAAGCGGGCGTGGAGTTCGGTGCACAGGACGGTCGAGGCGACCGTGATCAGCGCGTTGGCCAGCGCCCAGGGCATCGCCACCGCGAGCAGCGCGACGGCGCCGCTGGAGAGGAGGCCGACGCCACCGCCGCACAGGACGAACCGGGCGAAGGAGGCGAGCGGTCCGGGAGCAGCAGCGGCGCCGGTCGTGCTGGGCTTCGACGAGAGCTGCGACTTCACGGCGGTTTCCTTCCGGCGGGCTGGCTGTGGACCTCTGTGGATCACGGGGATCAACTGGGTTCAACGATGCCGTCGCGCGCTCATGGAAACGATGACGTGTACTCCCGAACCGGGGGTGTAGCTGGCCCCACCATCGGGGGCCGGGAGGCACTACCGGGGCAGGCGGGGGCTGGCTGCGAAAAATGCCCCCTGAACTGCGTTTCCGCAGTTCAGGGGGCATTTCTGATGTGGAGCCTAGGGGAGTCGAACCCCTGACATCTGCCATGCAAAGACAGCGCTCTACCAACTGAGCTAAGGCCCCGAGGGAAAGGCGTCCGCCCAGAACAACCAAGTACTGGTGGGTGCCGTCGACAAGAGTACCGGGTCATCCCCGGTATCCCGCAAAAGGATTGGGGGTCCCCGTGGACGACCACTCTCCGTAAGATGCTCGACGTGGTTCGCTACAGCGAACCGCGGTATTTGGGGAAGCGATGGGGAGACGCAATGGATGCCGCACAGCAGGAAGCCACCGCAAGAGCGCGGGAGCTTCAGCGGAACTGGTACGGGGAGCCGCTGGGGGCGCTCTTCCGTAAGCTCATCGACGATCTTGGTCTCAACCAGGCTCGTCTCGCGGGGGTACTGGGGCTGTCCGCGCCGATGCTGTCACAGCTGATGAGCGGCCAGCGGGCCAAGATCGGCAATCCGGCAGTGGTGCAGCGGGTGCAGTTGCTGCAGGATCTGGCCGGTCAGGTCGCGGACGGCAGCGTCAGCGCGGCCGAGGCGACCGAGCGGATGGACGAGATCAAGAAGTCGCAGGGGGGTTCGGTGCTCAGCAACACCACGCAGTCGACGACGAGTTCGGGGGCGCCCACGGTCAAGCGGGTGGTCCGCGAGATCCAGTCGCTGCTGCGCTCGGTGGCGGCCGCCGGGGACATCATCGAGGCTGCGGACACTCTCGCCCCGACCCACCCGGAACTGGCAGAGTTCCTCCGGGTGTACGGCGCGGGTCGCACCTCGGACGCCGTGACGCACTACCAGTCCCACCAGAACTGAGCCGTCGGCCCGGCCGCCGACCGGGGGTTCGGCGGCCGGGCTCCGGCTCAGGAGCAGCGGGGACGGGGCAGGTGCACGGGAGACGGGCGGGAAAACAGGTACGGAGACAGGTTCTGGGCGAGCGGGGTGACAGCGGGCTCCGGAGCGGGGTAGGAGGAGCCGTACCAACCGCCGGTCCGGAGCCGACCGAGCGGGGATCCGAAGGGGGATCGACGCAGAGCCATGGGTGAGGTCTTCGCCGGCCGGTACGAACTGGCCGACCCGATCGGGCGTGGGGGAGTCGGCGCCGTCTGGCGTGCCTGGGACCACCGCCGCCGCCGGTATGTCGCCGCCAAGGTGCTCCAGCAGAGCGACGCCCACTCGCTGCTGCGCTTCGTCCGTGAACAGGCGCTGCGGATCGACCACCCGCATGTGCTCGCCCCGGCCAGTTGGGCGGCGGACGACGACAAGGTCCTGTTCACCATGGACCTGGTCGCCGGCGGCTCGCTCGTCCATCTGATCGCGGACTACGGCCCGTTGCCGCCCGCGTTCGTCTGCACCCTTCTCGACCAGCTCCTCTCGGGCCTCGCCGCCGTGCACGCGGAAGGCGTCGTGCACCGCGACATCAAGCCCGCCAACGTGCTGCTCGAAGCGACCGGTACGGGCCGCCCGCGGCTGCGTCTGTCCGACTTCGGCATCGCGATGCGGCTGGGCGAGCCGCGCCTGACGGAGACCGACTACGTGGTGGGCACGCCGGGTTACTTCGCTCCGGAGCAAATGCTGGGCGCGGACCCGGACTTCCCTTCCGATCTGTTCGCCGTGGGCCTGGTCGCGCTCTATCTCCTGGAGGGCGCCAAGCCGGACTCCAAGGCCCTCATCGAGTACTTCGCGGAGCACGGCACGCCCAGTGCCCCGCAGGGCATACCGGAGCCGCTCTGGCAGGTCGTGGCCACGCTGTTGCAGCCGGACCCCCAGGCGCGGTTCCGCACCGCCACGGGCGCGCGCAAGGCCCTCGGCCAGGCCGCCGAGCTCCTGCCCGAGCCCGGCCCCGACGACGAGTTGATCGAGATCTTCGACCAACTCGGGCCTCTCCCAAGGGGTTTCGCCCCGGCCGGTCCCCTCAAACCGTCCCCCGGCGTGACCATGAACGGCGCGCGCACCGGCGGGGCTACAGGCGCCGGCACGGCGGGCGGTCCGGCCACAGGCACCGGACACGGCGAGTACGGCGGCCCGGACTCGAACAGCACGCACACCGGCCCGGGAGCAGCCCGCCCGTACGACCCGTACCGCGAACCGAACCCGGACGGCACACCCACCGGCCCGGCGACGGGCGGCACACACACGGGACCGGGCCCCGGGCCGACGCGGAGTCCGTTGCCCGGCCCGATGCCGGATCCCGTCTCCCCACCCTCCGGACCAGGCGCGGGTGCCATCCCCTCCCGGCCGGTCGAGGCCCCCTCACCCACCGGTTCCGGGACCGAGCAGCCCTGGCCGTCCTCCGGCGCCGCCCCCATCTGGCCGGGCAACGACTCCGTACGACCGCCCCAGCCGCCGAGCCCTGAGCAGCCCCACCCCGCTCAGCGCAACGGCATCCCGCCCCACCCGGACACCACACCACCACGCCCCACGCACCCACCGTCCACGGCGCCTTCCCTCCCCTCGCCCACGGACCCGAACGCAGCCCAGGCCGTCGCCCCCGTCCCCCCGCAGCCGCCGTCAGCGGCCCCGCCCCGGCCGTCCTCCATGTCGGACACGGGCAGCTTCCATCTGCCCCCTCCCCAGCTGACCGCCCCCGCCACTCCCCCCACGGCCGCCAAGCACGTATCCGCACCCTTCGAAACGACGCACGCGCCCTCCCCCCATCCGCACCCGCACGGAACCACCACCCAGACGCAGGCTCCGACCGCGACGGCGACCCCCACTCCGACGCTGCGTCACCCGGACGCGTACGCCCCCACCTCTTCGTACGTCGCTCAGGTCCCGCAGGTTCCCGCGTCCGCGCAGGCGGTTCCGCAGCGCCGCGGCCGACGTCGCCAGCGTCGTCCCGGGCCGTCCGCGAAGGTGGCGATACCGGTGCTGGTCCTCGCCCTGACCTGCTACGCGGTCGGTTTCTGGGCTCTGTTCCGCATCTGAACCACGCGACTACGCGCGCGCGGACCGCCGTCGGGCGACCACCGTCCACAGCCCGAGCCCCAGCATCAGCAGGCTCCCCGCGCCGATACCGCTCACCGCGACCACCCGCATGGCGGCGTCATCGGTCCCGTCGCTCCCGGCGGCGCTCTCGTCGGCTCCGGTACCGCCCGCGACCCCGCCGGACGTCCATCCCCCGGCCGCCTCCCGCTCCTCCTCCGTGACCGCGAAGGTGTCCCGGGGCACGGACTGCCCCAGATACGCGGGCGCGTCCTGCGCCGTGCCGCTCACCTGGATCCGCAGCGTCAGCCCGTACGGTCCCGCGCCGAATCGTTCCGTCATCTGCTCGGCGAGGTGGATGACGAGGTAGTAGGAGCCGGCGAAGCGCATCCCCTGGATCCGGTCGCCGACGCCGAAGCGGTTGGCGTACTCGACGGGTGGCAGCGGGTCGAGGGCGGCGGAGGTCTGGCTGCCGTTGTAGCCGAGGCCCTCGTCGTCGACGTACCCGCGCGCGGGGTTGTAGAGCGACATGACGAGCGCGTTGCCGAGGAACCTGCTTCCGCCGCTGGAACTGCCCAGTTCGGCGACGGCGTGGAGTTGCTGCCCCCAGTCGACCGGCACCCGGTAGAACAGCGTCCGGCCGGGCGTGATGTCGTCCTGCAAGACGCCCTGCCCCACCGCGGTGGCCGTGGCGAATCCGGCGCCCCCCGCGCGCGGGACGGCGTCTCCGGTGAGGGGATCGGGCGAGGCGGAGTCCCAGGACCCGGGGGACTCGGGCGCGACCGTCGCCGCCTGGTTGACGAGGCCCGGCTCCGACACGTACGTCAGCTCCAGGTCCCAGTCGTCCGAGGACGAGCCCGCCGAGTCGATGCGGTCGACGACGACGTAGTACGTACCGGCGTCCTGGCAGCCCGTCGTCGTGCCGTCGGTCTCGCGCGAGGCCCAGGCGGCGACCGGATGCGGGCTGCGGGAGGCCCCGAAGCGGGTGCTGTCGTAGGAGCAGGAGCGGGCGTCGGCGTCCTGCACGGCCACCTTGACGCCGTCGGAGGAGGACACCGTCGTGCCCTGGCGGGGGACAGCGGTGGCGGAGACGTACGCGTTCGACGTGGCGTCGAGTGCGAGGCGGTAGTAGAGCCTGCCGTTGACCGGGAGGGTGCTCCGGTAGGTGGAGCCGGGCTCCAGCCGGACGGCGTCCGTGGTGCTCGCGGCCCCTTCGACGACCTGGGCGTCCTCGGCGAAGTCATAGGCGTACGCGTCCTGCGCGGCGGCCGCCTCCGAGCCGGCCCCGGGGCCCGCGCCCACTCCCGCCAGCGCGCACAGCACCGCCGCCACGACCGCGCCCCGCACCGTGCGCCGCCCCATCACGCGCCACCCCTCGTCCCACTCGCCGCCCGAACCGCCCACCGGCCCAGCTCCGTCCGGGCACCGTTTCTGCCCGGACCGTCGCTCATCCTGCCCCGCCGTCCGCCCCGTCACCGCACGATTCGCACGACCGCCCGAAACGACTGCCCCTTATGCGTCGTGATTTGCCCCAGCAACACAAAACCCCGACCGCGTCGGCGGCCGGGGTCTGCTCACAGACTGCTGTCGATACTCAGGAACCCGTGGGCACGGAGTCGGTCGCCTCCGTCCACAGATCCTGCTCGGCGCGATCCGCCTGGATCTGGCGGTACACGAGGAGCCCGCCGATGGCGGCCAGTGCGACCAGGAGAAGCTTCTTCACCGTGCGACCTCGTCTTTCCTTGACGTAGGGGACCTTCTGGCGCCCGACTATACCCTCCGGCCGAGACCGATCAGTTACCTACGCCGGCCACCAACTCCCGCCCTGCACACCACAGTAGAAGTGGACGGCACCGCTCCGATCGGAAGGTGATCACACCTCCACGCACGGTGACCATTTGCGGCCATTACCCCCCTTACGCCCATCCGGGTGGTGTTCATCAGAAGATCGACGCGCCACGGCCGTAGGTCCGCCACTTCCCGGCCGCCATACACATCATGAGGAAAGTACGCAAATCGCCCGACCCGAAAGTGAGGGGCCATGGCCCAGAACAAGGTCATGAAGCTGTGGACCGCCGTCGTCACCGCCTTCCTGGCGCTGTGCACGACGCTCGGCCTGATCACGACGACCGCCACCACGGCGGTAGCCGACAGCCGTCCGGCGCGCAACTGCACGACAGCCGCCTGGGACTGGTCCTATGCCCGCTCCCTGCCCCCCACGATGAAACAGCGCATCGGAGCCGAGGCCCACGGCTCCTCACCGAGCTGCCGCCACCACGCGCCCTCCGACACGGAAGCGGAGCCGGACGCCGAACCGGACGATCCCTCTGCGATCCAGTGATCCCCCTGTTGTGACCCCCCTCCCCATGTAGCGGCGAACTTGCGTACAAAGCCACACGGAGAAGCACCAGAACAGCACCACCAGGACAAACGAAAGACCCCCAACCATCACTGGCTGGGGGTCTTTTCGCTGTGGGGCTAACAGGATTTGAACCTGTGGCCTCATCCTTATCAGGGATGCGCTCTAACCAACTGAGCTATAGCCCCGCCGCGCTCTGCGGTGTATGTCCCGCGCGCTGACCTCTGAAGATTAGCGCACGACGTGGCCAGTCCCAAAATCGATAGCCGGGCGACGTTTGAGGCCTCTCCTCACCGGCGCGAGACCCGCACGTCACCCGGACTTCACATACCTGCTCGACTGCTCACTCGTCCTCGGCGAGCGTCAGCTCGATGCCGCCGACGAAGCCCGCGGAGAGGTTGTAGATGAACGCGCCGAGGGTCGCCAGCGCCGTCGCGAGGACGACGTCGATGACCGCGATGACCGACGTGAACAGCACGACGTTCTGCAGCGACAGGAAGGACTGGAGGTCGAAGCCGTTCGACTCGTTCGAGCCGGTGGCCTCCGAGATCGTGCCGCCGACCGTCGAGAAGACGCCCATCGCGTCCATGACCATCCAGAGGACCACCGCCGCCACGATCGTGCAGATGCCCAGCGCGATCGACAGCAGGAAGCTGACCTTCATCACCGACCACGGGTCGGCCTTGGACACGCGCAGCCGCGCCTTGCGTGTACGGGGCAGGGTGCGCGCGCCCGTACGGGGACGCCGTACGGCTCCTGCCGGACTCGCCCCCGGAGGCTGGACCTGGACCGGGGGGACCGCCGGAGCGGCCGGCGGGTAGGCCTGCGGCGGGTGGTAGGGCCCCGCGGGCTGCTGCGGCTGGCGCTCACCAGGCAACGGCGAGGCCTGCTGCGGCGGCGCCGTGGCGCGCTGCGCGGCCGGCTCCGCCACCGGCAGGGCACCCGCGGCGCCCTGGGCGGCAGGGCCCGCGCCGGCCCCGTACTGCTGGGTCTGCGGACCTCTGGCGTCCGTCACAGTTCCCCCCTGGGATCCATGGGATCCATGTGTGTCGGGCGAGCGTGAACCGGTCTTGTGCGGCTTGATGGCCTGCAGGTTGGTCGTGTGCGGATCTGTCGCACTCTGTGCGTCCCTCGCACCCTGCGCCTCGGTCGCACGCGCGGCGGAGCCACGACCGCCGCCGTCATTGTCCGTACCGGTCGAGGGACCGGACGAACTGCCGGACGAACCGGCGCCCGTGGCTCCGCTCACGATGACTCACTCCTCGCGCTACTCCGACGAGGACTGATCGCCCTCGTCCGTGCCGGTGGTCGCGGCACCCTCGGCCGACTCGTCGACGGCGTCCTCGCCGTCGACCTCCTCTGCCTCGCGTCCCGCCTCGGCGTTTCGTGCGATGCCGACTACGGCATCGCGCTTGCCCAGGTTGATCAGTTGGACGCCCATGGTGTCACGGCCCGTCTCCCTGACCTCATTGACTCGCGTACGAATCACACCGCCCGACAGCGTGATGGCGAGGATCTCGTCGGTCTCCTCGACCACCAGCGCGCCGACCAGCGAACCGCGGTCCTCGACGATCTTGGCGGCCTTGATACCGAGGCCGCCGCGACCCTGGACGCGGTACTCGTCGACGTTGGTCCGCTTCGCGTACCCGCCGTCTGTGGCAGTGAACACGAACGTACCGGGTCGAACAACATTCATCGAGAGCAGCTGGTCTCCCTCACGGAAGCTCATGCCCTTGACACCCGAGGTGGCGCGGCCCATCGGACGCAGTGCGTCGTCCGTCGCCGTGAACCTGATCGACTGTGCCTTCCTGCTGATCAGAAGTAGATCATCTTCGGAAGAGACGAGTTCGGCTCCGATCAGTTCGTCGTCAGAACCGTCCTCCGTCTCACGGAGGTTGATCGCGATGACACCACCGGAACGCGGCGAATCGTAATCCTTCAGAGGCGTCTTCTTGACCAGACCACCCTTGGTGGCCAGGACCAGGTAGGGCGCCGCCTCGTAGTCGCGGATCGCGAGGATCTCCGCGATCGCCTCGTCCGGCTGGAAGGCCAGCAGGTTGGCGACGTGCTGTCCACGCGCGTCACGTCCGGCGTCCGGCAGTTCGTACGCCTTCGCGCGGTAGACACGGCCCTTGTTGGTGAAGAACAGCAGCCAATGGTGGGTCGTCGACACGAAGAAGTGGTCGACGATGTCGTCTTCCTTGAGCTTCGTACCGCGTACGCCCTTGCCGCCGCGCTTCTGCGAGCGGTAGTCCTCGGTCTTGGTGCGCTTGACGTAGCCACCGCGCGAGATCGTGACGACGATGTCCTCTTCGGCGATCAGGTCCTCGATGGACATGTCACCGTCGAACGGCACCAGCTTGGAACGCCGGTCGTCGCCGAACTTCTCGACGATCGCGGCGAGTTCCTCGCTGATGATGCCGCGCTGCCGCACGGGCGAGGCCAGGATCGCGTTGTACTCGCGGATCTTCGCCTGCAGTTCGTCGTGCTCGGCGACGATCTTCTGGCGCTCCAGAGCCGCCAGCCGGCGCAGCTGCATCTCCAGGATGGCGTTGGCCTGGATCTCGTCGATCTCCAGAAGGCCCATCAGGCCCTCACGCGCGATCTCCACGGTGTCACTGCGCCGGATCAGCGCGATGACCTCGTCGATGGCGTCCAGGGCCTTCAGAAGGCCACGCAGGATGTGCGCGCGCTCCTCGGCCTTGCGCAGCCTGAAGCGCGTACGCCGGACGATGACCTCGATCTGGTGCGTCACCCAGTGCCGGATGAACGCGTCCAGGGACAGGGTCCGCGGTACGCCGTCCACCAGCGCCAGCATGTTCGCGCCGAAGTTCGTCTGCAGGTCGGTGTGCTTGTACAGGTTGTTCAGCACGACCTTGGCGACCGCGTCCCGCTTCAGGACGATGACCAGGCGCTGACCCGTACGGGACGACGTCTCGTCGCGGACGTCCGCGATGCCGCCGATCTTGCCGTCCTTCACCAGGTCGGCGATCTTCTGCGCGAGGTTGTCCGGGTTGACCTGGTAGGGGAGTTCGGTGACCACCAGGCACTGGCGGTTCTGGATCTCCTCGACGTCGACGACCGCGCGCATCGTGATCGAGCCACGGCCCGTGCGGTACGCCTCCTCGATGCCCTTCCGGCCCACCACGAGGGCACCGCTGGGGAAATCGGGGCCCTTGATGCGCTCGATCAGGGCATCGAGCAGCTCCTCGTGGGAGGCCTCGGGGTTCTCCAGGTACCACTGGGCGCCGGCCGCGACCTCGCGGAGGTTGTGCGGCGGGATGTTCGTCGCCATACCGACCGCGATGCCCGCCGAGCCGTTGATCAGCAGGTTCGGGAAGCGGGCCGGCAGAACCGTCGGCTCCTGGTTGCGGCCGTCGTAGTTGTCCGTGAAGTCGACGGTCTCCTCGTCGATGTCACGGACCATCTCCATGGACAGCGGCTTCAGCTTGCACTCGGTGTACCGCATGGCGGCGGCCGGGTCGTTGCCGGGAGAGCCGAAGTTGCCGTTGGAGTCCACCAGCGGCATCCGCATCGACCACGGCTGTGCGAGGCGGACCAGCGCGTCGTAGATCGAGGAGTCGCCGTGCGGGTGGTAGGTGCCCATGACGTCACCGACGACACGGGCGCACTTGTAGAAGCCCTTCTCGGGCCGGTAGCCGCCGTCGTACATGGCGTACAGGACGCGGCGGTGGACGGGCTTGAGGCCGTCCCTTACGTCGGGCAGCGCGCGCGACACGATGACGGACATCGCGTAGTCGAGATACGAGCGCTGCATCTCGGTCTCGAGCCCGACGGGCTCGACGCGCAGGGTGATCTCGCCGCCTTCTTCAGGCGTGCCAGGGGTGATTTCGTCGGCCATTGCTGGTGAAGATCCTTTCCGGTGCGGTCAGCTGAGACCGACTCAGATGTCGAGGAAGCGGACGTCCTTGGCGTTGCGCTGGATGAACGCGCGGCGTGCCTCGACGTCCTCGCCCATCAGGACCGAGAACAGGTCGTCGGCCTGCGCGGCGTCGTCGAGCGTGACCTGGCCGAGGACCCGGTGCTCCTGGTCCATCGTCGTGATGCGCAGTTCCTCGGCGTTCATCTCGCCGAGACCCTTGAAGCGCTGGATCGAGTCCTCGCGGACCCGCTTGCCGGCCTGCCGGCCCAGCTCGATCAGGGCGTCGCGCTCACGGTCCGAGTACGCGTACTCGAAGTCGTCCCGGCCCCACTTGATCTTGTACAGCGGCGGACGCGACAGGAACACGTGTCCGGCCTCGACCAGCGGCCGCATGAAGCGGAACAGGAAGGTCAGCAGCAGGGTGTTGATGTGCTGGCCGTCGACGTCGGCGTCCGCCATCAGGATGATCTTGTGATAGCGCAGCCGCGCGATGTCGAAGTCCTCGTGGACCCCGGTGCCGAAGGCCGAGATCAGCGCCTGGATCTCCTGGTTCTGCAGGATCTTGTCGATCCGCGCCTTCTCGACGTTCAGGATCTTGCCGCGGATCGGGAGGATCGCCTGGTACTCGGGGTTACGGCCGGACTTGGCCGAGCCGCCGGCGGAGTCACCCTCGACGATGAAGATCTCGCACTTGGTGGGGTCGTTCGACTGGCAGTCGGACAGCTTGCCCGGCAGCGACGCCGTCTCCAGCAGACCCTTGCGACGGGTGAGGTCACGGGCCTTGCGGGCCGCCACGCGCGCGGTGGCCGCCTGGATGCCCTTGCGGATGATGTCCGACGCCTCGACGGGGTTGCGGTCCAGCCAGTCGTTGAGGTGCTCGTAGACCGCCTTCTGGACGAAGGTCTTCGCCTCCGTGTTGCCCAGCTTGGTCTTCGTCTGACCCTCGAACTGCGGCTCGGCCAGCTTGACCGAGATGATCGCCGTCAGACCCTCGCGGATGTCGTCACCCGTGAGGTTGTCGTCCTTCTCGCGGAGCAGCTTCTTGTCGCGCGCGTACTTGTTGATCAGCGAGGTCAGCGCCGCCCGGAAACCCTCCTCGTGCGTACCGCCCTCGTGCGTGTGGATGATGTTGGCGAAGGAGTACACACCCTCGCTGTAACCGGTGTTCCACTGCATCGCGACCTCGAGGGACAGGCTCTTGTCCTTGTCCTCCGCCTCCAGGTCGATGATGGTCGCGTGGACCACGTCTCCCTTGCGGGAGTTGAGGTGCTTCACGAAGTCGACGATGCCGCCCTCGTAGTGGTACGAGACGGTCCTGACCTCGTCCTTCGCGTCGGCACCCGCCTCGTCCGCACCGGTCGTGGCCTTCGCCACCTCGCGCTCGTCAGCGAGGTTGATCGTCAACCCCTTGTTGAGGAACGCCATCTCCTGGAAGCGCCGCGACAGCGTCTCGAAGGAGTACTCGGTGGTCTCGAAGATGTCGCCGTCGGCCCAGAAGGTGACCGACGTGCCGTGCTCCTCCGTCGCCTCGTGCTGGGCCAGCGGAGCCGTCGGGACGCCCAGCTTGTAGTCCTGCGTCCAGCGGTAGCCGTCCGTCTTGACCTCGACGGCGACCCTGCTGGACAGGGCGTTCACGACGGAGACACCGACGCCGTGCAGACCGCCGGAGACCGCGTAGCCGCCGCCGCCGAACTTGCCGCCCGCGTGCAGCACGGTCAGCACGACCTCGACGGCCGGTTTGCCCTCGGACGGGACGATGCCCACCGGGATGCCACGGCCGTTGTCGATGACGCGTACTCCGCCGTCGGCGAGGATCGTCACGTCGATGGTGTCCGCGTGACCGGCCAGCGCCTCGTCGACGGAGTTGTCGACGACCTCCTGCACCAGGTGGTGCAGACCGCGCTCACCGGTCGAACCGATGTACATGCCGGGTCGCTTGCGGACCGCGTCCAGACCCTCGAGGACGGTGATGGCGTTGGCGTCGTACGCCGTCGGCGAGGCCTCGGCGGTTCCGGCCGTCGGGGCCTCGGTGGACGGGATGTTCTCGTTGGGGTTGCCGGAATCGGCCACGAAGCGCCCTTTCTGGCACAGCACAAGCCGGACTCCCGGCGAGTGGCCGGAGCGGCTGCGGCATGTTGCGTTGGTAAGCCTTGGTCAGCGGTGGGACACCATTTCCCGGTGATCCCCTCCAATGGGGCGGGATTAGCTTCCAGTCTACCGGTAGCGCCGACAGTGATGGGGGTTTGCCGGTACCTGAGTCCGCATGTGCCGCCCTCAACCGGTCTCTCCCGAGTCCCCATATGCGGAGCGGGGCTCCAAGAGGCTTGGAGAGGCACTCAGCGCTTCCGGGTGTCAACCCTTGGCTACCGGGGAGTCAGGTGGCGATTCGCAGAAGCGCGCACCACCGTCCGCACGCCCCCGACCTGCCCTCCATGTGACACACCTCACCCACAGGAAGTGCTCGGGCTCACCCGTAGGTGTCACCCGGACCCATGCTCCCGGGCGCCCGCAACGGGCCGAAACGACGGGCCGGACCATTGGGCCCGAGCACCTTGAGGAACCGCACCCGGCCGTGCCCGAGATCCTCGTTCAGGCGTGCGACCAGCTGCGGAGCGAGCAGCCGCAGGTTCGTCGCCCACGCCGTCGAGTCGCACCGCACGACCAGCACCCGCTCGTCCTCGTCGTACGACTCCGGTTCGCAGTGCTTGGCCAGGTCCGCACCGACGATCTCCGGCCAGCGCCCCATCACCCCGCCCACCGCGGCCGGCGCCTCCCACCCGCGCTCCGTCACCAGCCGGTTGATCGCCGCACCGAGCGCCATGGGGTCACGCCTGTCCCGCCCCGAGCCGGAGCGCAGGCCGCCCCCGCGCCGCGACTGCTTCTTCTGCTGCGCCGCGTCCCCACGCGCGCGTGCCGCCTCTTTCGCCGCCCGCAGCGCCACCCGCGCGAGATCCACCCCGGAGGGCTCGGGGGACGGCTTGGGGGCTTCCTCGGGGCTTCCCCCGGACAACGGCTCCTGGGCGCTCATGCGCGCTCCACCGCCCCGTCGGCCACCGCGTACCGCGTCCCCGCCAGCACATGCGGTACGTCGTCGTCGACCGCGGCCGTCACCAGGACCTGCTCGCCGGGCGCCACCAGCTCCGCCAGCCGCTCCCGGCGCCGGGTGTCCAGCTCCGCGAACACGTCGTCGAGCACCAGCACCGGCTCGTTCCCCTCGGCCCGCAGCAGGTCGTACGAGGCAAGGCGCAGGGCCAGCGCGTACGACCACGACTCACCGTGGGACGCGTACCCCTTGGCGGGCAGCGAGCCGAGCTTGAGATGCACGTCGTCCCGATGCGGCCCCACGAGAGTGACGCCCCGCTCGATCTCCTGCTTGCGGACCTCCGCCAGGGCCGCCATCAGCTGCTCGTACAGCTCCTCGCGCGCGTGGGCCTCACCCGGCGCCGACGGCTTGTACTCCAGGGCGATCGGACCGCCGCCGGGCGCCAGCTGCTCGTACGCCTTGTCGGCCAGCGGCTGGAGCGCGGCGATCAGGTCGAGCCGCTGGGCCAGCAACTCGGCCCCCACGCGCGCGAGATGCTGGTCCCACACGTCGAGCGTCGACAGGTCCATCGTGCGACCGCCGTGCCGCCGGGCCAGCGCCGCCGACTTCAGCAAGGTGTTGCGCTGCTTGAGGACCCGGTCGTAGTCGGAGCGCACACCCGCCATGCGCGGGGAGCGCGCGGTGATCAGCTCGTCGAGGAACCGCCGCCGCTCACCCGGGTCGCCCTTCACCAGCGCCAGATCCTCCGGCGCGAACAGCACAGTCCGTACGATCCCCAGCACGTCACGGGGTCTGACCTGCGACGACCTGTTGATGCGGGCGCGGTTCGCGCGGCCCGGGTTCAGCTCCAGCTCGACCAGCTGCTGCCGCTCGCCCTGTTTGACCTGCGCCCGGATGATCGCCCGGTCGGCGCCCATGCGGACCAGGGGCGCGTCCGAGGAGACCCGGTGGCTGCCCAGCGTGGCCAGATAGCCGACCGCCTCGACGAGGTTGGTCTTGCCCTGCCCATTGGGGCCCACGAACGCGGTGACGCCCGGATCGAGCGGGACCTCGACCCGGGCGTACGAGCGGAAGTCGGCCAGCGAAAGATGCGTGACGTGCATGGTCGTTCGCCGACCTCCCCCGAACTTGTGGACCGCTGAACGGCCCTGTGGATTACTTCGCCTCGACCGCGTGGCCGCCGAACTGGTTGCGCAGCGCCGTGATCATCTTCATCTGCGGGGAGTCGTCCTGCCGGGACGCGAACCGCGCGAACAGCGACGCGGTGATCGCGGGCAGCGGAACGGCGTGGTCGATCGCGGCCTCCACGGTCCAGCGGCCCTCCCCGGAGTCCGCCGCGAACCCGCGCAGCCTGTCCAGGTGCTCGTCCTCGTCGAGGGCGTTGACCGCCAGGTCCAGCAGCCACGAGCGGATCACGGTGCCCTCCTGCCAGGACCGGAAGACCTGCCGTACGTCCGTGACGGAGTCGACCTTCTCCAGCAGCTCCCAGCCCTCGGCGTAGGCCTGCATCATGGCGTACTCGATGCCGTTGTGGACCATCTTCGAGAAGTGACCGGCGCCCACCTTGCCCGCGTGGACCGCCCCGAAGTCGCCCTTGGGCTTGAGGGCGTCGAAGACCGGCTCGACCTTGGCGATGTGCTCGGCGTCGCCGCCGTACATCAGCGCATAGCCGTTCTCCAGGCCCCAGACGCCTCCGGAGACACCGCAGTCGACGAAGCCGATGCCCTTGGCCGCCAGCTCCTCGGCGTGCCTCTCGTCGTCCGTCCAGCGGGAGTTGCCGCCGTCCACGACGACGTCACCGGGATCGAGCAGCTCGGCCAGCTCGTCGACGGTGGACTGGGTCGGGGCGCCGGCCGGGACCATCACCCACACCACCCGCGGGGCGCTGAGCCCGTCCACAAGCTCCTTCAGGCTGTGGACATCGGCGACGTCCGGGTTGCGGTCGTATCCGACGACGGTGTGGCCTGCGCGGCGGATCCGCTCGCGCATGTTGCCGCCCATCTTGCCGAGGCCGACGAGACCGAGCTGCATCAGTTGTTCCTTAGGTTGCGACGTGGCATGAGGGCACTCCTGTTGCTCGTACCCATGTCCGAGCCTAAACCCGGACGCTCACGCACATCTGTGGGCATACGCGCTCAGACGTATGCCCACACCTGCGGCCTGCCTGTGGAAGGCGATCAGCTGCCCAAAAGACCTCAGCCGCTGAGACGCACCGGCATGATCAGGTACTTGTACGCCTCGTCCGCCTCGGCGTCCACGGCCGGCTTGCCACTGAGCAGCGCGGGCTTCGTGGACGTCGTGAAGGACAGCTGGGCGACCGGGGAGTCGATGGCGCTCAGGCCGTCCAGCAGGAACGTCGGGTTGAAGGCGATCGAGACGTCGTCGCCCTCCAGCTGCGCGTCGACCCTTTCCACAGCCTGTGCGTCGTCGCTGGAACCGGCCTCCAGGATGAGCACGCCCTGCTCGAAGCTCAGCCGCACCGGGGTGTTCCGCTCGGCCACCAGGGCCACACGCTTGACGGCCTCCACGAAGGGGGCGGTCTCGATCACGGCGATGGAGTTGAACTCCGTCGGGAACAGCGAGCGGTACTTCGGGAGGTCGCCCTCCAGCAGCCGCGTCGTCGTACGACGACCCGCGCCCTCGAAGCCGATGAGGCCCTCGCCCGCACCCGAGCCGGACAGCGCCAGAATCACGCTGTCGCCGCTCGTAAGGGCCTTGGCGGTGTCCAGGAGCGTCTTGGCGGGCACCAGGGCCACCGCGGACGCCTCCGGGTCCTCCGGCTTCCACAGGAACTCACGGACCGCGAAGCGGTAGCGGTCGGTGGACGCCAGCGTCACCCGGTCGCCCTCGATCTCGATGCGCACACCGGTGAGGACGGGCAGCGTGTCGTCACGGCCGGCCGCGATGGCCACCTGGGCGGCGGCGGACGCGAAGACCTCACCGGGCACCGTGCCGGTCGCGGTCGGCATCTGCGGCAGCGCCGGGTACTCCTCCACAGGCAGTGTGTGGAGGGTGAAGCGGGAGGAGCCGCACACCACCGTCGCCCGTACACCGTCCATGGAGATCTCCACCGGGCGGTTGGGCAGGGCGCGGCAGATGTCGGCGAGCAGGCGGCCGGACACCAGGACCGTGCCCTCCTCCTCGACCTCGGCCTCGACCGAGACCCGCGCGGAGACCTCGTAGTCGAAGCTCGACAGGCTCAGCTGGCCTTCCTCGGCCTTCAGCAGCAGCCCGGCGAGGACAGGGGCCGGCGGACGGGCCGGGAGGCTGCGCGCCGCCCAGGCAACTGCCTCCGCGAGTACGTCGCGTTCCACCCGGATCTTCACTGTTGCCGCCTCCTGCTGTTGCCGGCGCTTCTCGGCCTGCCTGGCTTCGTCGTCTGTCTCGGTGTCGTCGGTCCCCGTGCTGGGAAGGACACCGGGGAACAGTCTGACGCACGGCACTGACAGTAGGTGCCCGTCGGGGTCAAGTCGTGACGAGGGGCAGCCGGGCTCCCGACAGCGAGTTGTGCACAGGACCCCCTTCGAAACGGATTCCCAGCTCTCTCTAGTTGTCAGTAGTAGTAGGGGCTGTGGATACCGTGGATAACCCCGTTTTCGCAGCTCAGGCGGGAGATTTTGTCCACTGACCCTGTGGGTGGAGGCGGTGGATAACCCGGCCTCTCTGTGGAGAACAGAAAGTTCTGCACACCCCATGCACAGCCGGGGGTCACTTCTCCCCAGCGCCGTCCCCAGCTTTACCCATCTTTCCCACAGCCCAACCCGGCACCTTCGTGTGACGCCTTTCACTCGACACGGTGAGGAGGCGCGTCGTGTTGCCGAACAGTGGACAGAGGTGTGGAGAAGCCGGTGATCGCTGGGGACAACCGGCCGCAGCCTGTGGGCCGCCGGTGGACAACTCCGTGCACAGCCTGTGGATCATTTCTTCGTCCACAGCCTGTGGAGATCTTTTGTCCACCAATCCACAACCACCTGACCTGGTCTGATGGTCTATCACCAGCCTTGCCTGTGGACACAGTCTGGACAACTTCCCGGTCCCCAGGGTGTGGATGCGAGAAAGTCACCAAATCTGTGGAGGGTGGCCGTAACGCGGCCCGCATTCGAACAGTGGGTTGCGGCCCGGCAACGGCCGCCGGGTGCCGGAAACGCCGAAGGACGCCCTCGGGAACTCGTCCCGGGGCGCCCTCGGTGGTCCGACTGCCCTGCTGTCAGCCGTTCTTGATGCGGTTGGTCAGCTCGGTGACCTGGTTGTAGATGGAGCGGCGCTCGGCCATCAGCGCGCGGATCTTGCGGTCGGCGTGCATGACCGTCGTGTGGTCGCGGCCGCCGAACTGCGCGCCGATCTTCGGCAGGGACAGGTCCGTGAGTTCGCGGCACAGGTACATGGCGATCTGGCGGGCCGTGACCAGCTGGCGGCCGCGTGAGCTGCCGCAGAGGTCCTCGACCGTGAGGCCGAAGTAGTCGGCGGTCGCCGCCATGATGGCCGGCGCGGTGATCTCGGGGGTCGAGTCCTCGCCGCCGGGGATCAGGTCCTTGAGGACGATCTCGGTGAGGCCGAGGTCCACCGGCTGCCGGTTGAGCGACGCGAACGCCGTCACCCGGATCAGCGCCCCCTCCAGCTCGCGGATGTTGCGCGAGATGCGGGAGGCGATGAACTCCAGTACCTCCGGCGGGGCGTTGAGCTGCTCCTGGACCGCCTTCTTGCGGAGGATCGCGATGCGAGTCTCCAGTTCGGGCGGCTGGACGTCGGTGATCAGTCCCCACTCGAAACGGTTCCGCAGCCGGTCCTCCAGAGTCACCAGCTGTTTGGGCGGCCGGTCGCTGGAGAGCACGATCTGCTTGTTCGCGTTGTGGAGCGTATTGAAGGTGTGGAAGAACTCCTCCTGCGTCGACTCCTTGTCCGCGAGGAACTGGATGTCGTCGACGAGCAGGATGTCCATCTCGCGGTAGCGCTTGCGGAAGCTGTCGCCCTTGCCGTCGCGGATGGAGTTGATGAACTCGTTGGTGAACTCCTCCGAGCTGACGTACCGCACGCGCGTGCCGGGGTAGAGGCTCCGCGCGTAGTGCCCGATCGCGTGCAGCAGGTGGGTCTTGCCGAGTCCCGACTCCCCATAGATGAAGAGCGGGTTGTACGCCTTCGCGGGTGCTTCGGCGACGGCGACGGCGGCCGCGTGGGCGAAACGGTTCGACGCCCCGATGACGAAGGTGTCGAACAGGTATTTGGGGTTGAGGCGTGCGGTGGGCTCGCCGGGTGCCGGTGTCTGCCTCGAAGCGGACGAGCCGGGGCCGCCTCCACCGGGGCGCATGGAGCCGCCGGGCCCTCCGGGGCCGCTCCGGTGTGCGTGGCCGCCGCCCGACGGCGACTCCGGGAGGTCGCGGCGGTTGTCCCGCTGCTCGTACTCCGAGCGCTGCTGTTCGTAGTCGTTGCGCTGTTGGCCGTACTCGGACTGCTGCTGCTCGTATTCGGACCGCTGTTGTTCGTACGGGGAGCGGTCGCGCGGCGGCTGGGGGCGGTAGTCCGAGGAAGGGGAGGCGTAGGGGTCGCGCTCCGGGAAGCCGAGCCGGGGCTGCTGCCAGCCGTAGTCGTCCTGGGAGGTCCGCGGCCAGGCGCCGGGTTCGGGGCGCTGGTACTCGGACGGGTAGGCGGGGCGGGCGGTGGGGAGCTGGTCCCCGTGGGAGGGCTGCTGGTCGTCGCGCGTCTGGGAGTGGTTGTCGGCGCGGTGGCGGCCGTATCCCTGGTACGGGTCGCGGGACGGCGGCAGCTCGGGCTCGTCGTAGCGCGACTGCGGCGGGGCGGGGGGCGCGGGCGGGGAGGGCTCGCCGACGGAGTCGTCCACGGTGATCGCGATACGGATCGGCCGGCCGCACTCGCGGCTGAGGGTCTCGCTGACGATCGGCGCGAGGCGGCCTTCGAGCACGCCTTTCGCAAATTCGTTCGGTACGGCGAGCAGTGCGGTGTCCGCGACCAGGGCCAGCGGCTGGCAGCGCCTGATCCAGCGCTCGTCCTTCACCTCGACGCCCTGTCCGCGGCCCTCACCGAGGAGATGTTCCAGCACTCGTGGCCACACTGCGGCAAGATCGGCAGGTACGTCAGCCACAGGGCACGCTCTCTCACGGGTCCCACGAACGTGTGGTTCTGGGACGTATCGGGATGTACATCGGGTGGGACGGGCGAATGGGAGTCCGGCCAAGGTAGTCAGGGCGACGGGTGCGGTTCAAGTTGTTGTCCCCAGGCTGTGGATAGTGTCTCGCCCAGGGTGCTGGTTTGACCGGATGGCGTAGCCCCGCGTACCGTAACCAGGTCGAGTTGTCGATGGCTGCTGCCGCCTGCCTCCGATGGGCATAGATCACCAACAGGTGCTCCCACCAGGGCACCTTCCAGTGATCGGGAGCGGTGCACTCGGGCGTAAGCGAGCTACTCGTGGGCGCACGGTGACAGCCAAGACGGCACCCCGGTACCTACCGATTCTTTCTGGAGCCCCCGAGTGAGCAAGCGCACCTTCCAGCCGAACAACCGTCGCCGCGCGAAGACCCATGGCTTCCGCCTGCGGATGCGTACCCGTGCCGGTCGCGCGATTCTCGCGAACCGCCGTGGCAAGGGTCGCGCGAGCCTGTCCGCCTGATCCTGATCAGGTCATGACGTCGTGCTGCCTACCGAGCATCGGCTGAGGCGGCGCGAGGACTTCGCGACCGCGGTACGACGGGGTCGCCGGGCCGGCCGCCCGCTCCTCGTCGTCCATCTTCGTAGCGGTACCACAGACCCGCACGCGCCTGGGGAGAGCGCTCCCCCGACGCGTGCGGGTTTCGTCGTCAGCAAGGCAGTGGGCGGCGCGGTCGTCCGCAACAAGGTGAAGCGCAGGCTTCGCCACCTGATGCGGGACAGAGTCGCCGAGCTGCCCCCCGGTAGCCTGGTAGTCGTACGAGCGTTGCCCGGTGCGGGCGATGCCGACCATGCACAGCTGGCCCGAGACCTGGACGCCGCTCTGCAGCGGCTGCTGGGAGGGGGCGCGCGATGAAGTACCCGCTACTGGCTCTGATCAAGCTGTACCAGTGGACGATCAGTCCGCTGCTCGGGCCGGTCTGCAAGTACTACCCGTCGTGCTCCCACTACGGCCATACGGCCATCGACCGGCACGGCGCGGTCAAGGGAACGGCACTCACGGCTTGGCGCATCCTGCGGTGCAACCCGTGGTCGCTCGGCGGTGTGGACCATGTCCCGCCGCGCAAGCGTCCGCGGTGGCACGAAATGCTGCGCAACGCCTGGCATGCACGCAAGGGCGGGACCTCCGCCGCCGGCGCGGCCATCGAGGGGCAGAATCCTTCGAGTCCGGCCGCCGAGACCCCGTCCCATGTCCAAGGAGCATGATTAGTGGACACGATTGCCAGTATTTTCAGCTTCATCACGACACCCGTTTCCTGGGTCATCGTCCAGTTCCACAGCGTGTACGGCGCGATCTTCGGCGACGACACCGGGTGGGCCTGGGGCTTGTCCATCGTGTCCCTGGTGATCCTGATCCGCATCTGCCTGATCCCGCTCTTCGTGAAGCAGATCAAGGCGACCCGGGCCATGCAGACGCTGCAGCCCGAGATGAAGAAGATCCAGGAGCGCTACAAGAACGACAAGCAGCGCCAGTCCGAAGAGATGATGAAGCTGTACAAGGAGACGGGCACCAACCCGCTCTCCTCGTGCCTTCCCATCCTGGCGCAGTCCCCGTTCTTCTTCGCGCTGTACCACGTGCTCAACGGCATCGCGAACAACGACACCATCGGTGTCATCAACCAGAGCCTGTTGCAGAGTGCACAGAAGGCGCACATCTTCGGTGCACCGCTGGCTGCGAAGTTCACCGACAGCTCGGCGGACGTCACGGCGCTCGACGCTTCGCTGGCCACCGTCCGCATCGTTACCGCGATCATGATCGTCCTGATGTCGGCGTCGCAGTTCTACACGCAGCGCCAGCTGATGACGAAGAACGTCGACACCACGGTGAAGACGCCGTTCATGCAGCAGCAGAAGATGCTGATGTACGTCTTCCCGGTCATGTTCGCCGTCTTCGGCATCAACTTCCCGGTCGGTGTCCTCGTGTACTGGCTGACCACCAACCTGTGGACCATGGGCCAGCAGATGTACGTCATCCGCAACAACCCGACCCCGGGCAGCAAGGCGCAGGCCGCCTACCTGGAGCGCCTGCACAAGCACGTCACGCACCACGGCAAGACCCGTGGCCGCGGTGAGCGCGCCATCGTGAAGGCCATCGTCACCAAGGGCCGCGACCGCAACGAGTTCGAGCGCAAGTTCATCAACGGTCTGAACAAGGCGGGTCTGGCGGCCCAGGCCGACGGCACGGTGACGAAGGGCGTGAACCCGGAGGTCACCGAGACCGAGGACGGTACGCCCGCCACCGGCACGCCCAAGCGCCAGCAGCCCAAGCGCCAGAGCAAGTCCCAGCGTCAGTCGGGCGGCCCCAAGCCCGCGGGCGGTGCCGATCCGGACACCCCCACGACCTCGCTGAGCAAGTCCGACGAGCCCGAGGACGCCAAGCCGGCCGGAGGAGCCGCCAAGCAGGCCGCCTCCAAGCCCGGCGCCGGTACCCGCAGCAAGGCCCAGTCCGGACAGCGCAAGGGTCCGCAGCGCCCCAAGTCCCCGTCCAAGAAGTAAGAAGGAGTCCATCCCGTGACGGAAGGCACCACCACCTCCGCCGCAGCAGAGGGTGTCGACACCCTGTCCCGCCTGGAGCAGGAGGGCGAGATCGCGGCGGACTACCTTGAGGGTCTGCTGGACATCGCCGACCTCGACGGCGACATCGACATGGATGTCGAGGCCGACCGCGCCGCTGTCTCGATCATCAGCGACGCCGGCAGCCGCGACCTGCAGAAGCTGGTCGGCCGGGACGGCGAGGTGCTGGAGGCACTCCAGGAGCTCACGCGCCTGGCCGTGCACCGGGAGACCGGGGACCGCAGCCGCCTGATGCTCGACATCGCGGGCTACCGTGCCAAGAAGCGCGAGGAGCTGTCGGAGCTGGGCGCCAAGGCGGCGGCCGAGGTCAAGAGCTCCGGCGAGCCCGTCAAGATGAAGCCGATGACCCCGTTCGAGCGCAAGGTCGTGCACGACGCGGTCAAGGCCGCCGGCCTGCGCAGCGAGTCCGAGGGCGAGGAGCCCCAGCGCTTCGTCGTCGTCCTTCCCGCCTGATCGATACGTACGTCACTCCGGCCCCGTCTGTTGCGCAGACGGGGCCGAACTTTGTCAGCCTTGGTTCCCGGCAGCTGTTGGCCCCCTGTTCGTCCCCTTGTGGTCCTCGACAGCACCGGTCCCTGATAGTCCTGGTGATCAGCGCCCAGTGCGCTCATGCGGTACGGAAGGACGGTCCCCCGTGACGGAGGCAGCGGAGCTTCCCCCGGCGCCCGAGGAGGCGCGCGAGGTGTTCGGCGATCGCTTCGCGGACGCGGTCCGATACGCGGAGCTGCTCGCCGAGGCGGGTGTGCAGCGCGGTCTGATCGGGCCGCGTGAGGTGCCCCGCCTGTGGGAGCGGCATCTGTTGAACTGTGCGGTGCTCTCGGAGGTCGTGCCCGAGAACGTGACGGTGTGCGATGTCGGCTCGGGTGCCGGTCTGCCCGGTATTCCGCTGGCGCTGGTCCGGGAGGACCTGAAGATCACGCTGCTCGAACCCCTGCTGCGCCGGACCAACTTCCTCTCCGAGGTCGTCGAGCTGCTGGGCCTGGACCATGTGACGGTCGTCCGTGGGCGTGCCGAGGAGGTCATGGGGTCGCTGCAGCCTGTCCATGTGGTGACGGCGCGTGCCGTGGCTCCGTTGGACCGTCTGGCCACCTGGGGCATCCCGCTGCTGCGTCCGTACGGGGAGATGCTCGCGCTCAAGGGGGACACGGCGGAGGAGGAGCTGAAGGCTTCGGCCACCGCGCTGAGCAAGCTCGGGGCGGTCGAGACGTCCATCCTGCATGTGGGTGAGGGCGTGGTGGATCCGCTGTCCACCGTTGTGCGGGTCGTGGTCGGGGAGAGTCCTGGCGGAGTGCGGTTCGCGGCGAAGCGTGCCAAGGCTGCTCGGACGGGACGGACCCGGCGTCGGCGTTGAGGGTGTCGGGGCTGAGGGTGTCGGCTCCGAGTCGGGAGTTTTTCGTCACGTTCGTTGATCCGCCCTGACGACGAGCCTTACTCCACACAAGCTGCCAAACCTATACATCTCGGAGTGTCGCGCCACCGTGGCTCTCGCGGCTAGGCATCTTGTTTCACGTGAAACGTCGCTCACTGCTGCACGGCATCATCAGCCGCGGCCGGGCCGCGGCCGCTCCCCGCGACCGAAAGCCGCTCCGTTCACTCGGAGAGGTAACGGAGTTGTCCACAGAGGTGGATTTCTCCACAGAACACCAGGCCTCACTGGTTCACGACCCCGAAGACATGGCAGGCTCTGTTCATTGCGAGCCTGAAGTCGAGGAGAGTGAATCCTTGCGGTCCAACGCCAACATCGCGGGACCGATGACCGATCCGGTCCCCGGTCCCCGAACCGAGTCGATTGGGGAGGATGTTTCACGTGAAACACCGCCCCCGATGGACGACACTCCCATCGGTCGTGCTGCCCAATTGGCGGTGGAGGCTCTGGGGCGGGCCGGCGAAGGCCTGCCACGGCCGGAGCAGACCCGCGTCATGGTGGTCGCCAACCAGAAGGGCGGGGTGGGGAAGACGACAACAACCGTCAACCTTGCCGCCTCGCTGGCCCTGCACGGGGCTCGCGTTCTGGTCGTGGACCTCGACCCTCAGGGCAACGCTTCCACGGCACTGGGGATCGACCATCACGCCGATGTTCCTTCCATCTATGACGTGTTGATCGACAGCAAGCCACTCTCGGAAGTCGTTCAGCCGGTCCCCGATGTCGAGGGCCTCTTCTGTGCACCCGCCACCATCGATCTCGCCGGTGCGGAGATCGAGCTGGTGTCACTGGTCGCACGAGAGAGCCGGCTTGAGCGAGCGATCCAGGCGTATGAGCAGCCTCTGGACTACATCCTCATCGACTGCCCTCCCTCGCTCGGTCTGCTGACGGTCAACGCCCTGGTCGCCGGTGCCGAGGTCCTCATCCCGATCCAGTGCGAGTACTACGCGCTGGAGGGCTTGGGCCAGCTGCTGCGCAACGTCGATCTGGTTCGGGGTCACCTCAACCCGGACCTGCATGTCTCGACGATCCTGCTCACCATGTACGACGGGCGGACGCGCCTTGCGTCTCAGGTCGCGGACGAGGTGCGCAACCACTTCGGCGACGAGGTGCTGCGGACGAGCATCCCGCGCTCGGTCCGTATTTCCGAGGCACCGAGCTATGGACAGACGGTGCTCACCTACGATCCAGGATCGAGCGGTGCCCTGTCCTACCTTGAGGCAGCCCGGGAAATCGCGCTGAAGGGTGTCGGCGTCAGCTATGACGCGCAGCACGCCCACATCGGCGCACAGAGCGAACAGAGCATCGTGGAGGGGATCCAGTGAGCGAGCGACGGAGGGGGTTGGGCCGTGGTCTCGGCGCACTGATCCCTGCTGCACCGACCGGAGACAGGCCGACGCCACCGGCGATGGGGGGTGGTGCCGCCTCCACTTCACCGGCTGCGGTACCCGTACTCACCGCCGAGCGCGGAGTGGCCGCGGCGAAGGTGGCCACGCTGCCGCCTGTTTCACGTGAAACAGAGGACTTCTCCTCGAACGAATTCGGGGAGACACCGGCGCCGCCCATCGGCGCTCACTTCGCCGAACTGCCCCTCGACTACATCACGCCGAACCCCAGGCAGCCTCGTGATGTGTTCGACGAGGACGCGCTGGCGGAGCTGGTCACCTCCATCAAGGAGGTCGGTCTCCTCCAGCCCGTCGTCGTACGGCAGGTGGGTCCCGCCCGCTACGAGCTGATCATGGGCGAGCGGCGCTGGCGGGCCTGCCGTGAAGCGGGCCTTGAGGCGATCCCCGCGATCGTGCGGGCCACGGAGGACGAGAAGCTCCTCCTGGACGCGCTGCTGGAGAACCTCCACCGGGCTCAGCTGAACCCGCTGGAAGAGGCGGCCGCCTACGACCAGTTGCTGCAGGACTTCCACTGCACGCACGATCAGCTGGCGGACCGGATCGGCCGTTCGCGTCCGCAGGTCTCCAACACCCTGCGGCTGCTGAAGCTCTCGCCGGCGGTCCAGCGCCGTGTCGCCGCCGGAGTCCTCTCCGCCGGACACGCGCGGGCGCTTCTCTCCGTGGACGACTCGGAGGAGCAGGACCGGCTGGCCCACCGGATCGTGGCCGAGGGACTCTCGGTGCGGGCTGTCGAGGAGATCGTGACCCTGATGGGCTCGCGGCCGAAGGCGGCCGCGCGTTCCAAGGGGCCGCGGGCCGGAGCCCTGGTGTCTCCCGCACTGACCGAGCTGGCGGGCCGTCTCTCGGACCGTTTCGAGACGCGGGTGAAGGTCGACCTGGGGCAGAAGAAGGGGAAGATCACGGTCGAGTTCGCCTCGATGGAAGACCTTGAGCGCATCCTCAGCTCCCTCGCCCCGGGCGAGGGGCCGGTCCTTCAGAAGAGCCTTCTGGACGACGACTCCGAGGACACGGAGGACTGAGTCCTCGGCCGGCCGGGCGGATTTCCGCTCATTCGGCGGTCGGAGCGGGGTGTGTTCCGGTGTCTACCGGAACACACCCCGCTCTTTGCTTTCAGGCGGTATCGATGCAATCGCTTCGTGGATACGATGCGTTCGGGTATGGCGCATCCACCTGGCAGCACCTCTGAGTTGAGGAGGCGGGGGTCATGCGAACGGTGAACCGCACCGGACTGGTGAGCGCGGGTCTGGGACTGGGCGCCGTCGGCGGGTTCGTCGGCAGTCTGCTCAGGGAACGGAGCGCTCTGACAGCCGCCCGCGACGCTGCGGGCGAGGGAAGCGAGGAACAGCCTTCATGGGGCGTCGGCTCGTACCGCTCACGCTGGACAACCTTCAGGACCTTCCCAAGCGCTGTCGCGCGTGTGTCTTCTGGGAACTGGATCCCGTCAGCGGGGAAGCCGCGGTAAAGGCGGGCACACCGGCGCTGGAGAAGGAGGCGTGGATCTCGGCGGTCCTGCTCGACTGGGGCTCCTGCGGTCGTGTCGTCTACGTCGACGACAACCCGGTGGGGTTCGTGCTCTACGCCCCTCCGGCTTACGTCCCCCGTGCCACGGCGTTCCCCACGAGCCCGGTCTCGCCGGACGCGGTGCAGCTGATGACCGCGTTCATCATGCCGGGCTATCAGGGGCAGGGACTGGGGCGCGTGATGGTGCAGACGGTCGCCAAGGACCTTCTACGGCGGGGCTTCAGGGCCATCGAGGCCTTCGGGGACGCCCGTTGGAAGGAGACGGCCTGCGTCCTGCCCGCTGACCATCTGCTCGCTGTGGGCTTCAAGACGGTGCGGCCCCATCCAGTGCACCCTCGCCTCCGGTTGGAGCTGCGGACGACGCTCTCCTGGAAGGAAGACGTGGAGTTGGCGATCGACCGGCTGCTGGGAGCCGTACAGAAGGAGCCGGTGCTTCGGCCGCTCTAGGCGCTGGGGAAAAGACGAGTGGGCCGGTCCTTGCGGACCGGCCCACTGATGTTTCACGTGAAACATCGGCTGCTGCGTCGACTACTCGGCGATGAAGTCCTCAAGGTCACGCACGATCGCGGCCTTCGGCTTGGCACCGACGATGGTCTTGGCGACCTCGCCACCCTGGTAGACGTTCAGGGTCGGGATGGACATCACGCCGTACTTGGCGGCCGTACCCGGGTTCTCGTCGATGTTGAGCTTGACAACCTCGATCTTGTCGCCGTACTCGGCGGCGATCGCCTCAAGGGACGGCGCGATCTGGCGGCACGGTCCGCACCAGGCGGCCCAGAAGTCCACCAGGACGGGCTTGTCGCTCTTGAGGACGTCCTCGTCGAAGGAGTCGTCGGTCACGTTCTTCAGGGTGCCGGCCACAGGGGGCTCCTTAACTCGATGCTGCGGTGGGGCGGATGGGGGTCAGACAGAGGTCTTCTCGGGCTCGGCCTGCTCCTCGTTGTCCGCCAGAGCGGCGAGGAAGCGCTCGGCGTCCAGAGCCGAGGAGCAGCCGGTGCCAGAGGCGGTGATCGCCTGGCGGTAGGTGTGGTCGACCACGTCACCGGCGCCGAAGACACCACTCAGGTTGGTCCGGGTCGAGGGAGCCTCGACCTTCAGGTAGCCCTCTTCGTCGAGATCCAGCTGGCCCTTGAAGAGCTCGGTGCGCGGGTCGTGGCCGATCGCGATGAACAGGCCGGTCACGGCCAGGTCGGACAGCTCGCCGGTCTTCAGGTTGCGCAGTTTCAGGCCGGAGAGCTTCGGGTCGCCCTGGATCTCGGCGACCTCGCTGTCCCAGACGAAGCGGATCTTCGGGTCGGCGAAGGCGCGCTCCTGCATCGCCTTGGAGGCGCGCAGGGTGTCCCGGCGGTGGACGATCGTCACCGACTTGGCGAAGCGGGAGAGGAAGGTCGCCTCCTCCATCGCGGTGTCGCCGCCGCCGATCACGGCGATGTCCTGGTCCTTGAAGAAGAACCCGTCACACGTCGCACACCAGGAGACACCGCGGCCGGACAGTGCGTCCTCGTTCGGCAGGCCGAGCTTGCGGTGCTGCGAGCCGGTCGCGACGATGACGGCCTTCGCCCGGTGCACGGTGCCCGCGGTGTCCGTGACGGTCTTGATGTCACCCGTGAGGTCGACGGAGACGATGTCGTCCGCGACGAGTTCGGCGCCGAAGCGCTCGGACTGGGCCCGCATGTTGTCCATCAGGTCGGGGCCCATGATGCCGTCCTGGAAGCCGGGGAAGTTCTCGACCTCGGTGGTGTTCATGAGCGCACCGCCGGCTGTGACAGCGCCCTCGAAGACCAACGGCTTCAGCGACGCGCGTGCGGTATAGAGCGCCGCTGTGTAGCCGGCGGGCCCTGAGCCGATGATGATCACGTTACGGACGTCGCTCACGGCGTGTTTCCTCGTTTCTGGACGGCTTCGTCGACCGGTGGGAGCCTCTCTCAGAACTCTCACCCCACCCAACGGATCCTACGGGGCCCGCATTCCCGCTGTGTCCGGGCACACAAGGGCGCCGCTTGGTACGGGATACATGGGAGGGCTGGGTCGAAGCATCCGCGCTCAGCGAAGCGCGTAGGACTGCGTCAGCAGAACCTCTCCAGGAACCGACGGCCGCTTCACACAGGCCGAGTCGACGACGTAGGCCGTGACGCGGGTGGTGTCCTTCGCTGCGGGCAGCACGACGAGATATGCGTTCGTGCCGTCGTAGGAGCCCAGCTTGACGCCGAGGATGGGTGTGTCGCCGCGGCCGATGCCGTTGGAGACGCAGGGGGGGACCGATGGAACGATCTTGACCCTGGGGTTGCCCGTGTCCATCCCCGTGATTTCGCGGTTTGTCTTGACGCCCTGGTCCTTGAGGATCTGAGCGACCTGGGTCTCGACCTTCTTCCCGGAGAACGTGCTCGCGGCCTCGGTTTGATTGGTGTCATCGCCCAGCGACGACACCAGCAGGGAGCCGAGCCCCAGCGCGGCCGCAGTGAAAACGGTGCTCAGGACAATGGTCCGGCGTCGACCGCGTCGCGCACGGTCCTTCCGCCCCGGTCCGGTGGCCGCGTGAGCGTGACCCGCGGGACGGTCTGCGAGCCGGTCGGCGGGAGCCGATGTTTCACGTGAAACATCGGCCTCGGCTGCGAGGGCGGCGTCGATACGGTCGGCGATGTCGTCGGGCATGCGCGCAGGGGCCGGCAGGGTGCCGAGGAGCCCGCGGAGCTCCTCCAGGGAGGCGTACACGTCGGCGCAGAGGACACACTCGTCCAGATGCCGTTGCACGTCCGCTGTCTGGGACGGTGTGAGCAGGCCTTCGGTGAGGTCGGAGATCTCCGTGACGTCCGGGTGCCCGGCCGTGTCGGTCGTGGATGTCACGCTCGCCCACCTCCGCCCTTCACAGCAGCTGAATCGCTTGGCCCTGCATCCGTTGGTCCCGCTGCGGGTGGGACGGATGTCCCCGACGCCCGGTTCCGTCCGTCACCCGATTCCTTGCCGTCACCGGCGTTTTCCGGCCGCAGATGGGTGAGCAGCGGCAGCAGTCTGGCTCTGCCCCGGGCGCAGCGGCTCTTCACCGTGCCGGTGGGCACGTCCAGGACGCGGGCGGCCTCCGCGACCGGGTAGCCCTGCATGTCCACGAGGACGAGGGCGGCGCGCTGGTCGGGCGGGAGGGTGCCGAGGGCTTCGATGAGCTGGCGGTGCAGGTCGTTGCGTTCGGCCGGGGCCGACGCGGACTCGTGCGGTTCGAGCAGTTGCTCCAGCCGTTCGGTGTCGTCGACCGGTGAGGTCTTGCGGGAGGCGGCCTTGCGGGCGCGGTCCAGGCAGGCGTTCACCGTGATGCGGTGCAGCCACGTCGTGACGGCCGACTGGCCGCGGAAGGTGTGGGCGGCCCGGTAGGCGGAGACGAGGGCGTCCTGGACGGCGTCAGCGGCCTCCTCGCGGTCCCCCAGCGTCCGCAGGGCCACCGCCCAGAGTCGGTCACGGTGCCGCCGCACGATCTCACCGAAGGCGTCGGGGTCACCGTCGACATGGCGGGCGAGGAGGTCCTGATCGCTCGTCCCGTCGTACCCGTCACCTTCTGCCATCGGACCCCCTCTCCCTCTCAGCCTCAGCTGGTGACCTTGATGTCCGCCACCCGGCCGCGGTAGGTGCCTTCGTCCGTCAGCGGGAGCTTGGTCAGCCAGATCAGAAGGTAGCGGGACTTGACGGCCTTGTCCGGCGAGAGCGCGACACTCGTGCCGGAACCCTCCGCGACCTTGCTGTAGGCGTCGAAGGAGGTGGGCTCCGAACCTGAGTCGCTGGAGGCGGCGCGCAGTTCGACGGACGTGTCGCCCACGAAGGAGACGGTGACTTTCCCGACGTCCTGGACCTTGCCGAGGTCGAGGATTATCCCCAGGCCCGGCTTCAGGTTCCCGAAGTCGGCGCCCTTGTAGAAGTCCGTCTGCCAGTAGGTGCTGGAGCTGTTGTCGTACGTCTTGTCTATGTCCGACGGCTTCTCGGAGCCATCACCGAACGGGTCGAAGTCCCGGGCGCCGGCGATGGCGATCGGCGCGCTGGCGACCTTGCCCTTGTCACCGCTCTTGTCGCCGTCGTCCGTCGTCTGGGTCTGGTTCGTCTCGTCCGACTTGCCGCCCTGGTCCATGAGCGCGTCCGCGAGCTGCCAGCTCCCCAGGCCCAGCGCGGCGATCAGCAGCGCTGACACAGCCCACTTCAACGCCTTGCCGGTACGGCTCTGCAGCGGAGGCGGCGGGGTCGGCATGGGCTGGGTGACGCCCGGGCGGGGCGCCTGACGGCCGTACGAGCCCTGCTGGTACGTGGTGCGCTGGTACTCGGGCGGGGCCGTGAACACCGGCTCCGGCGGGCGGATGCGGGGCATCTCGCCGATCGCTTTGACCAGTTCCTCGGGTGTCGTGCACGCGGACTCGTGCCGTGAGGCGGTGGCGCCGTCGTTGGCGAGCGCGCGCATCGCGAGTTCCGACAGGCCGCGGTGGACTCCGGCCCGCACCTGGTCGGGCGCGATGAGGCCGACGCCCTTGGGCAGCCCGGACAGGCCGTACGCGTCGCTCTCGTAGGGCCAGCGCTGGGTGAGGGCGGCGTACAGCAGGGCGCCGATCGCCTCCGTGTCCGTGCGCTGCGGGGTGTCGGAAGTGATGCCGCGCAGCGCGGCGTTGACCGCGAGGCCGCGCACACGCCACTGGCCGGACGAACTCCGCAGGATGGTGCCCGGGGTCAGGCGCAGATGCGCGAGGCCCTCACGGTGGGCGGCAGCCATCGCAGAGGCGATCTGGCTGACCATCTGGTAGGCGTCGTGCGCCTCCAGTGGGCCGGCGGCCAGGAGCGCGGTCAGCTCCGTGGCGTCGGGCAGCCACTCGTGGACGACGTACACGAGGTCGTTCTCCTCGACGGCGTCGAGGACCTGCACGAAGCGTGGGTCGCCGAGCAGCGCCGAGGAGCGGGCCGCGGCCAGCACGGAACGCGCCCGTGAGTGGTCCGCGGGCAGGATGTGCACGCCGACGGCGCGACGAAGTTTCTCGTCGACCGCGCGCCAGCTGCTGAATCCGTCCAGACGGGTGACGCACTCCTCCAGGCGGTATCGCCTGGCGAGTTTGTGGCCGCTGTGCAGTTCGGGCGGTGAGGCCTTTTCGGGACTCTCGGTCCCGCCGCTCCCCTGTGCCTCGTCGTTCTCCGTGTCCCGCTCCCGGTTCTGGGCCACGCCGTCGGCCGTGGACTCGTCCGCCTGCGCGGTCAGCGGCTCGTCGCCGCTGTTGTCTGCCACGTCGACGGCAGCCGTGCTCCGTTCCGCCACCGTCGCTCCTGCCTCCCCATCCAATGCGAGCTTTCCGACGCCAAACCCAATTGTGCCCACAGTCCGCCGCTCTGCACGACACGCGGTGGCAGACGATGGTTGTGCTTGCCCTCGACTTACCGTCCCAGTCGCCCGCGCACCATACCCACCAACGAGTTGAGTTCTTCAATGCGCATGCGGCGGGCGGCCACGTAGAAGACGACGAGCAGGACGGCACCGCCGCCGAGCAGGGAGGCGAACGAGCCGCCGACGCCCTGTCCCAGAGTGTGGCCGATGCCGTAACAGGCCGCGCCGCTGAGCAGCGCGGCCGGTACCGAAGCGATGCCCAGCCGGGCGTACGTCCGCAGGACGCGGGTGCCGTCGAGGTCGCCGCCGAGCCGCTTGCGCAGCCGGTTCCAGGCGACGCCGACACCGATCGCGTACGCGAGGCCGTACGAGGCCGCCATGCCGACCACGGCCCAGCGGGACGGGAGTACGAAAAAGCAGAGGGCGGAGGCCGTCGCGTTGACGGCGGCCACGATCACCGTGTTGTAGAAGGGAGTGCGGGTGTCCTCGTACGCGTAGAAGGCGCGCAGGACGACGTACTGCACGGAGTAGGGGATCAGGCCGAGGGCGAAGGCCATCAGCATGAAGCCCATGTTGGTGGCCTCGGTGGTGCCCGAGGAGCCGAAGATCAGGGTGCACATCGGGATGCCGAGGGCCACGAAACCGAAGGCGATGGGCACGATCGCGACGGCGGTGGTGCGCAGGCCCTGGGAGATGTCGTCGCGGACCGCGCCGGCGTCGCCCTCGTGGGCCGAGCGGGCCAGCCGGGGCAGCAGGGCCGCCATCAGGGAGACCGTGATGATGGCCTGCGGCAGGCCCCAGACGAGCTGGGCGTTGGCGTAGGCCGCGAAGCCGGTGCCCTGGATCTTGGGGTTCTCGCCCGCGGCGGCGGTGGCCAGCTGGGTGACGACGAGGGCGCCCGCCTGGTTGGCGAGGACGAACAGGATCGTCCACTTGGCGAGCATCGCGGCCTTGCCGAGGCCGTGGCCCTTCCAGTCGAAGCGCAGCCGCATCCGGAAGCCGGTCTCGCGCAGATACGGGATCATCGCCAGGGCCTGTACGACGAGGCCGAGCAGTACGCCGATGCCGAGGAGCCGCTGGCCCTCCGGCGGGATGGTGGTGACCCCCATGCCGGAGTCCGCGGCGCTGCCGTACACCCAGATGAACATGCCGAGGGTCACGATGATGACGACGTTGTTCAGGACCGGCGTCCACATCATCGCGCCGAACTTGCCGCGCGCGTTGAGGATCTGGCCCATCACGACGTGGATGCCCATGAAGAAGATCGTGGGCAGGAAGTAGCGGGTGAAGGTGACGGCGACCTCGTTGGCGGCCGGGTCGTCGGCGATCTTCACCGAGAGGGCGCGCACCAGCAGCGGGGCCGCGAAGACCGCGAGTGCGGTGAGCGTGCCGAGGGCCACCATGACGAGGGTGAGAAGGCGGTTGGCGTATGCCTCTCCGCCGTCGTCGTCCTCCTTCATGGCGCGCACGAGCTGCGGCACGAAGACGGAGTTGAGGCCGCCGCCCACGGTCAGGATGTAGATCATAGTGGGCAGCTGGTAGGCGACCTGGAAGGAGTCGCCCAGCATGCCGAGGCCGAGGGCCGACACGATCAGCGCGGAGCGGACGAAGCCGGTGAGGCGGGAGACCATCGTGCCCGCCGCCATGACGGCGCTCGACTTCAGCAGCCCCGCGGCACGACCGCCCTTCTTGGGGGCCGCATGCGCGGAGGCGGGCGCTGTTTTGGGGGTGAGCTGCATCGTGGCGTCGGACGCCGGGGTCTGCGCCTGCGGCGTGGGGCCGTGGCCCGGGGCGGGCGAGGGGGACGGGCCGGGCACCGCCGGGGGCTCCAGGGGCTGCTGTCCGCCGCCCTGCTGCTGGTCCCGGAAGAGATGGGCGAAGGCGTCCGGCTCGTGCCGTTCCTCGCCGGCCTGGGTGACCAGGGCGTCGACGCCCACGTACTGGGTGGTGCGGGGGTCGTCGCCGTACGGCAGGTACTGCGTGGCTCCGTCCGGCTCGGGAGCCGGGGGCTGGGCCCAGACCTGGGGGTCGGGGGCGTACGGCGACTGGGCGGGCTGTCCGTAGAGCGGGGGCTGCGGCTGGTAAGTCCCGGGGGGCGGCGGGGGGTGCGCGGCGCGGTCGTAGAGCGCCTCGGCCACCGGGTCCTGGGCGGAGAGGTCCTGTGCCCGGTACGGATCCTGGGTGTAGGCGTCCTGGAGGTACATGTCCGCGGGGGGCTGCGCTGGCACCTGGCCGTGCTCGGGCGGCGGGCCCTCGGGGTAGCCCGGGTCGCCCGCGCCCTGACCGCGGTCACCGTCGTACGGCGCGTTCATGGTTACCCCACCTCATCGTTCACCGGGCCCACCGGCCACGACATCGCTCAACGGTCCACTCTCTCACCCGTCCCGGACGGGTCTGCGCTTTCCGGTGCGGTGTCCGGCGCCGGGTCACTCGGCTGCTCCGGGGCGTCTGCCCGCAACGCTGTGTCCGACTCCCCCTGAGGACGGTTATCGGGGCTGCCGTGGTTCTCGTCGTTCTTGTCGATGCCGTCGGTCTCGTCCGCGGCCTTGTCCTCGGGTCCGTCGCCGGACTCCTCGGTCCGGGCGGCGGCGCGCTTGCGCTGGGTGTACATGCGCAGGCCGGCGAGTACGAGCAGCAGGAAGCCGCCGCCGATGACCAGCATCACCATGGCCGTGAACTCGGTGACCTTCACGTCGAAGGTGACAGCGGGTCCGTACTTCTGGCCGTCCTTCGTGTACAGCTGGGCGATCACAGTGACAGGGCCGTTGGCGTTGGACGACGTGGTGAACTTCACCGACTGGCTGTGCCCGCCGGAGACCTCGACCGGATGCTCCTGGTAGTCCTCGTCACCGATCTTGAGCCGGGTCGGGTTGGTCGACGTGACCCGCAGTACGAGGTTGTCGACGGGCTGGACGAGGTTGTTCTGGACGGTCACCGGGATTGTGGCGCTGCCGCCGGAGAGCTTCGTCTCGGACTTCTTGATCAGCTTGACCTGGTCGGTCAGGACGTCGAGGTACGACTTCACGCCCTTGCGGAAGCTGTCCGCCGCGCCGGACCGGCCGCGCCACGAGGTGGCCATCTCCCGGTTGATGGCCCGCCCGAAGGGGGTCTCCACGCGGGTCCGGTCGGTGAGGATGATCTTGAAGTTGTCGAGCTTGTCCTGCGTCGTCGCGATCTGTGCGAAGGCCGCCTGGGGCAGCTGGTGCCTGCGCAGTGTCGCGGGGTACGAGGACGCCGAGGGCACCTTGGTGGTGGCGCCCGGGTCCGGCTTGGTGTCGGCCGTCGCGGTGAGTTCCTGCGACTCGGACCAGTTCGAGTTCTGCAGGGCGGTGACCGCCTCCGCCATCGTCTGGGCCTGGCTCGTGGACGGCATGCGCTGCGGGGCGACGACGACGGTGCGCTGCTTCTTGGCCTGCAGGGTGGTCGTCAGGCTCTGGGCGAGGAACTTCTGCACCGCGAGCGTGGAGCCGTCGGCGTTCGTCATGTCGCCCTGGAAGGCCGTGGACAGCCGGGCGTCCGCGACCACCGCCGTGGTGCCGCCGCCGATGGGGCGGGCGGCGGAGGGCGTGTACGGCAGGTCGCCGGTCTCCTTGAGGCTGTCGCTGCGCGCGATCACCTTGTCGGCGCCCGCCGAGGTGGCGATCTTGACGATCGACGGGTCGACGGCACCGTTCACCGGCCAGGCGAAGTCGGTGCTCGGGGTGACGTGGAGGATCGTCTCCACCGTGCTGGCGGCGACATCCGTGGCGCTCTTGAGGTGGCTCAGGGTGCCGGTGACGTTCTTGCCGTTGTGCGCGATGGAGGCGAGGTCGGGGTCCGCGAAGGGAAGGGCGACGACCTCCTTGCCCTCGACCGCGTCCTGGAGTTCGGCGAGCCACTGCTTGGCGACGGCCTGACCGGTGCCGGGCGTGGTGGTGCCGTCGGCGCCCCGGACGCCGTAGGTGCCGATCATCGCGTCGACGGAGGCCAGCAGGTCGGGGTCGATCACCCAGGTGACGTCGAGGTCCTTGCCCAGGGTGAGCAGCTGGTCCAGGCGGCCGCCCGGGGAGATCTCCGTGGTGAGGTCGTCGTTGAGGAAGACGGGCGTCTGCTGCTCGCCCGGGCCGGTCTCCGCCGTCATGTGGACCGTGGAGATCAGCGGCCACAGATATGTCGTCCGCGTCCTGGTGTCCGCCTCCTCGGGCTGCCACGGCAGGAACGTCCGCTGGATTCCGAGCACCTGCTCGTACGGTTCCGCGGCGGTCTCGCCGGACAGGGAGACGCCGAACTGGTAGACGCCGTCCTGGCCGAGGTCCAGCTTGTCGACCGGTACGGAGATGGTGAACGGCTGGGCGACGCCCGGAGTGAGCTTCGAGAACTCCTCGACGTACTTGCCGCCGATCTCCGTCCCGTCGGCTCCCGGTACGTAGTCGGTACGTGCGGCGACATCGTCGATCCCCGAGCGGGTGGTCAGCAGCTGCCCCACCCGCAGGTCCACGTGGGCGTCGGTGACGGTCCGCTTGCCCTTGTTGGTCACCGTGCCGGACACGGTCAGCGTGTCGCCGTCCGTGGGGGCGCTGGGGGTGAGGGTGTCGACGGAGACGACCACCGGGTCCGACCCGGCGGCGTACGCGGGCTGTCCGGCGGGGAGCTGGAGGAGACCGGCCAGCAGGGGCGCCCCCGTGAGCAGCACTCCGGCCCGCCGGAACCACCGGCGCGCGGGAGAGGGAGTCAGCCCCGGGAAGTCTGCCGGCTCGGCCACGCGTTCGCCCGTCCCTAGTCGTCAGTGGTCGTCGGAATGTGCGTCCACGCATGGTAACGATGCGCGCTGAGGGGAAGTGCCGCGGACTGCTCCACAAGATCGTGGAACACCGTCCGGCTGTCCTCTATGTACGTGTATTGATGGAGGAGTCCCCACTGGTGGGCGTGGACGTTTTATGGAGGCGCGGGCCGTCGCCCGGGCCACGTACCCTTTTCTGTTGTGCCGAACGCCAACGAAGACAATTCCAGCGCCCTGAGCCAGGTGCAGCACCGCGCGGTGAGTGAGCTGCTGCGGGTGGCCCCGGTCGCCGACGACCTCGCCCGCCGTTTCCAGGAGGCCGGGTTCTCGCTCGCCCTGGTCGGAGGCTCCGTCCGGGACGCGCTGCTGGGCCGGCTCGGCAACGACCTGGACTTCACGACCGACGCCCGGCCCGAGGACGTACTGAAGATCGTGCGGCCCTGGGCGGACTCGGTGTGGGACGTCGGGATCGCCTTCGGGACCGTCGGGGCACAGAAGGAAGGCTTCCAGATCGAGGTGACCACGTACCGGTCGGAGGCGTACGACCGGACCTCGCGCAAGCCAGAGGTGTCGTACGGCGACTCCATCGAGGAGGATCTCGTCCGGCGCGACTTCACGGTGAACGCGATGGCCGTGGCGCTGCCGGAGAAGGTGTTCATCGATCCGCACGGTGGACGCGAGGACCTGGCAAGGCGGGTACTGCGTACCCCGGGCACGCCCGAGGCGTCCTTCTCCGACGACCCGCTGCGGATGATGCGGGCCGCGCGGTTCGCGGCCCAGCTCGACTTCGAGGTGGCCCCCGAGGTCGTCACCGCCATGACCGAGATGGCCGGGCGCATCGAGATCGTCTCGGCGGAGCGGGTACGGGACGAGCTGAACAAGCTGGTCCTGTCCGCGCACCCCCGCAAGGGCCTGACGCTGCTGGTGGACACCGGCCTCGCCGACCACGTACTGCCCGAGCTGCCGGCCCTGCGCCTGGAGCGCGACGAGCACCACCGGCACAAGGACGTCTACGAGCACACACTGATCGTCCTGGAGCAGGCGATCGAGCTGGAGCAGGACGCTCCCGACCTCGTCCTCCGTCTTGCCGCGCTGCTGCACGACATCGGCAAGCCGCGCACGCGCCGCTTCGAGGAGGACGGGCGGGTCTCGTTCCATCACCACGAGGTGGTCGGGGCGAAGATGACCAAGAAGCGGATGACGGCGCTGAAGTACTCCAACGAGCTGGTGAAGGACGTCTCACGTCTGGTTGAACTCCACCTGCGCTTCCACGGGTACGGCACCGGGGAGTGGACGGACTCGGCGGTCCGACGCTATGTCCGGGACGCAGGCCCCCTCCTCGACCGCCTCCACAAGCTGACCCGCTCGGACTGCACCACGCGGAACAAGCGCAGGGCCACGGCGCTCTCGCGTGCGTACGACGGCCTGGAGGAGCGCATCGCTCAACTCCAGGAGCAGGAGGAGCTGGACGCGATCCGTCCCGACCTGGACGGCAACCAGATCATGGAGATCCTGGGCGTCGGACCCGGGCCGGCGATCGGGCAGGCGTACAAGTTCCTGCTGGAACTGCGGCTGGAGAACGGGCCGATGGAGCAGGAGGCGGCGGTGGCGGCACTGAAGGAGTGGTGGGCCGAGCAGGGCTGAGGCCGTGAAACGGCGGTGATGTTTCACGTGAAACATCACCGCCGGAACGCACAGAGGGCGATGTTTCACGTGAAACATCGCCCTCTGTGCGTGTGGGCTGCGTCAGCCCGGACTGCTCAGACTTCCTTGAGGCAGAGCACGACGTCGTGGCTGCTGCCCTGCTGGTAGTAGGAGATCGTCGCCTCGGTGACGGCCTCGCACTTGTTGGCGTCGCTGGTGTTGTCGAACTTCTGGACAACCTTGTACTGGGCGTCGCTGGAGGTGCAGTCGACCTCTTTGAGGTCGGGGCTCGTGTCCGTACCGTCGTTGTGCATGCAGGAGCCCACCGACGTCGTCTCGGCGTCGCTCTGGCCGAAGTACCACTTGCCGCCGGCGATGGCTATGGCGACGACGATGAACACGCCTATGCGCAGCAGCTTCTTGCTGAAGCGCTTGGCCGGCGCGGGCGGCGGGACCGGAACTCCCTGGAACGGGGCACCCTGGTGCGGCGGGTACGGCTGCTGGGGCGCCGTCGGCTCGACAGAGGCAGGGGTGTTCGGGTTCTGGTCCTGCGGCGGAGTGGTCACTCGGGGGTCCCCCTTGGCTATGGGTGTGCTTGGTGCGAAGTAAGACGCACGTAAGTTACCGGGACCCACTGACAACTCTGTAGCTCAGAGAGTCTCTGTGGCCTTCATGTGACACTTACCGGCGTTCAAAGCGGGCCATAGATACAGCAATTGCCCCGTAGATAACGGCGATCGTGACCAACAGAGACACCGAGCGGCCGTCGGAGGGCAGCATCAGGGCCGCCACTCCGGCCGCGCCGACGAAGGCGACGTTGAACAGGACGTCGTAGAGGGAGAAGATCCGGCCGCGGAAGCCGTCGTCGACCGAGGACTGGACGATCGTGTCCGTGGCGATCTTCGAGCCCTGGGTGACGAGGCCCAGGACGAACGCCGCGATCAGCATGGGCACTTCGGTGAACGCCAGGCCGAGCGCGGGCACGAGGACCGCCGCCGCTCCGGCGCACACCACGATCCAGCCGCCGGGACCGAGCCGTACGGCCGCCGCCGGGGTGATCACGGCCGCGACGAAGAAGCCCGCCCCTGAGATCCCCACGGCGAGGCCCAGCAGGGCCAGCCCGTCGTCGGAGCCGTCCGACCAGGCGTACCGGCAGAGCATCAGCACCATGACCGTCAGGGCGCCGTAGCAGAACCGCATCAGCGTCATCGCGGCCAGCGACCAGGCCGCCTCCCGACGCCCCGGCTCGGCAAGGTGCCGTACGCCCGCCGCCAGGCCACGTGCGGTGCCGCTGAGCGCGGCCGCCAGCCGGGGTTGCACCAACTCGGGGTCGGGTCCCAGCAGTTCCCGGTCGAGGCGGAGGGAGGCGAGCGACGAGCAGAGGTACAGAGCCGCGCCCAGGAGAACCACCGCGGCGTCCGAGTCGGAGGCCGCCAGCCGTACGACGAAGGCGAGTCCGCCGCCCGCCGTGGCCGCGAGCGTGCCGGCCGTCGGGGAGAGCGAGTTGGCGATCACCAGCCGGTCGTCGTCGACCACGCGCGGCAAGGACGCCGAAAGTCCGGCCAGCACGAAGCGGTTGACGGCGGTGACGCAGAGGGCGGAGACATAGAAGAGCCAGTCGGGGACATGGCTCAGCATCAGAACGGCCGTCACACATGCGAGAAGGGCGCGCAGCAGATTGCCGTACAGGAAGACCTGGCGGCGTCGCCAGCGGTCCAGCAGGACGCCCGCGAAGGGGCCGACCAGGGAGTACGGCAGCAGCAGGACCGCCATCGCGGAGGCGATCGCCGCCGCCGAGGTCTGCTTCTCCGGCGAGAAGACGACGTACGTGGCGAGTGCGACCTGATAGACGCCGTCGGCGCCCTGGGAAAGCAGCCGTACGGCGAGCAGGCGCCGGAAGTTCCTCAGACGCAGGAGTACGCGCAGGTCACGTACGACAGCCATGGGGCACAGCCTCACATACGAGGAGGGTCCCCGGGCGGATGACCCGGGGACCCTCGACGGGCAGGAGCGACAAGCCTGTGGGAGCTCGACCGGCGCTGGACTCCTCTCAGCGCACGACCTCAGCGCTCGACTTCGCCCTTGATGAACTTCTCGACGTTGTCCCGTGCCTCGTCGTCGAAGTACTGGACCGGCGGGGACTTCATGAAGTAGCTCGACGCGGAGAGGATCGGGCCGCCGATACCGCGGTCCTTGGCGATCTTCGCGGCGCGCACGGCGTCGATGATGACGCCGGCGGAGTTCGGGGAGTCCCAGACCTCCAGCTTGTACTCCAGGTTCAGCGGGACGTCACCGAACGCGCGGCCCTCCAGCCGGACGTACGCCCACTTGCGGTCGTCGAGCCAGGCCACGTAGTCGGACGGGCCGATGTGGACGTTGTCGGCGCCCAGTTCGCGGTCGCGGATCTGGGAGGTGACGGCCTGCGTCTTGGAGATCTTCTTGGACTCCAGGCGCTCACGTTCGAGCATGTTCTTGAAGTCCATGTTGCCGCCGACGTTCAGCTGCATCGTGCGGTCCAGGACCACGCCCCGGTCCTCGAACAGCTTCGCCATCACGCGGTGCGTGATCGTGGCGCCGACCTGCGACTTGATGTCGTCACCGACGATCGGGACGCCCGCCTCGGTGAACTTGTCCGCCCACTCCTTCGTACCGGCGATGAAGACCGGGAGGGCGTTGACGAAGGCGACCTTGGCGTCGATGGCGCACTGGGCGTAGAACTTCGCCGCCGCCTCGGAACCGACGGGCAGGTAGCAGACGAGAACGTCGACCTGCTTCTTCTTGAGGATCTTGACGACGTCGACCGGTTCGGCCTCGGACTCCTCGATGGTCTCGCGGTAGTACTTGCCGAGACCGTCGAGGGTGTGGCCACGCCGGACCTTCACACCGGTGTTCGGGACGTCGCAGATCTTGATGGTGTTGTTCTCGGAGGCGCCGATGGCGTCCGCCAGGTCGAGGCCGACCTTCTTGGCGTCCACGTCGAACGCGGCGACGAACTCGATGTCCTTGACGTGGTAGTCCCCGAACTGCACATGCATGAGGCCCGGGACCCTGGACGCCGGATCGGCCTCCTTGTAGTACTCGACTCCCTGTACCAGCGACGCGGCGCAGTTGCCCACGCCGACGACGGCTACGCGAACCGAACCCATTCGGTTGCTCCCTGTGTGTACGAGTGAGGCCCTGGCAGGGGCCTCACGTGGCGGTGTCGTCGGACGGACCGGTCCGGGAGTCGTCCTCCCGGGACCGGGGCAGGCCGCCCGGCGCTCCAGATGTGGTGTCCTGCGAGTCGGGTTCCCCGGAATCGGCACCCTTGAGGTCCCGTCCGGCCCGCTCGCTCTCGATCAGCTCGTTCAGCCAGCGCACTTCGCGCTCCACGGACTCCATCCCGTGGCGCTGGAGCTCGAGGGTGTAGTCGTCGAGGCGCTCCCGCGTACGCGCCAGAGAGGCGCGCATCTTCTCCAGACGCTCCTCCAGCCGGCTGCGACGGCCCTCGAGCACGCGCATGCGCACATCGCGGGACGTCTGCCCGAAGAAGGCGAAACGAGCGGCGAAGTGCTCGTCCTCGTACGCGTCCGGGCCCGTCTGCGAGAGCAGCTCCTCGAAGTGCTCCTTACCTTCCGCCGTCAACCGATAGACGATCTTGGCGCGGCGCCCTGTGAGGGGAACGGCGAGCGCGTCCTCCGACGCGCCTCCGGACTCCTCGATCAACCAGCCGCTCGCGACGAGCGTCTTGAGGCAGGGGTACAGCGTGCCGTAGCTGAAGGCGCGGAACACACCCAGTGACGTATTGAGTCGTTTCCGCAGCTCATAGCCGTGCATCGGGGACTCGCGGAGCAGACCGAGGACGGCGAACTCGAGGATCCCGGAACGCCGGCTCATCGTCGCCTCCTTTCTCCCACGGTCCGACCGTGACGTCTCCAGCACTGTTTATGCCGAGCTGATGTATCGACTCGATACATCTAGACGATAGATCGACCCCGTGGATGCGACAAGAGGGGAGGTGGTGAACGGGATCACATCACCGATTCGTAGGAAGCAAGTTGCCTGATTTGGGGTGAACTTCGGCGCTAGGCGGGTTTTGACGGTGCGTAGTCTGTGCGGCATGCAGTCCACCGGGAACCGAGTGACGTTTGGGGACGTCGTCGTGCTTGGTGCGGTACGGGTGAATGCGAACACGGCCGCATCCGTACTTGGGGGGGACCGGAAACCAGCCGCCGTTTCCAGGCGCGCGCGGGTGCGCCTGCCCAAGGAGTAATCGTTCGATGAGCGAGCACCGTCGCAAACCGCCGCAGCCGCAGGGAGGCGGACGTGCCGCGGCCCGACGCGGCCAGTCCGGTTCGTCCTCCGGCCGCCGTGCGGCACCGCGGGGCGCAACCGAGTCTCCTTCCGATTCCTACGGATCGGGTTCCTACGGGTTGGGTCCCTACGGAGCCGAAGGTGACGAGCGCCAGTCCGCAGGCCGCGCCGAGTCCCGGCGCGCCGCCCAGAGAAGTACTGGTGGACGTCGCAGAGGGGCCGAGGACGGCGGACGCCGCGGCGGTCCCAGCGGCCCGAACGGACCCGGGCGCGGCAGAGGCCGCGCTGCCGGTCCCCCGCCCAAGAAGCGTTTCATCGACTATCCGCGCGCGGGCAAGTACGGAGCGGCACGCTGGATGCCGTCCTGGCGGCAGGTGACGGGGCTGTTCATCGGCTTCGTCGGCAGCCTGGTGGCGGTGGCCGGCATCGGTTACGCCCTGGTGGGTGTGCCGGATGTCGCCAAGGCCGCCAACGCCCAGAACAACGTCTACTACTGGGCCGACGGCAGCCAGATGGTCGCGACCGGTGGTGAGACGAACCGCCAGATCATCGGCTACGAGCAGATCCCTGCGTCGATGCGGTACGCCGTGATGTCGGCCGAGAACAAGACGTTCGAGACCGACAGCGGCGTCGACCCGATGGGTATCGCCCGGGCCCTGTTCAACATGGCCAAGGGCGGTCAGACACAGGGTGGTTCGACGATCACCCAGCAGTACGTGAAGAACGCCCGCCTGGACGACCAGTCGCAGACGCTCACGCGGAAGTTCAAGGAGCTGTTCATCTCCATCAAGGTCGGCACCAACGTCTCCAAAGAGGAGATCATGGCCGGCTACCTGAACACCGGCTACTTCGGTCGTGACTCCTACGGCCTTCAGGCGGCCGCGCGCGCGTACTTCAACAAGGACGCCAAGGACCTGACCCCCAGCGAGTGCGCCTTCCTGGCCGCGGTGCTCAAGGGCGCCACGTACTACGACCCGGCCGGCAACGTGGCCGTCGACCCCGTGAACGCCACCCCCGAGAAAAACCGCAAGCGGGTCGAGGAACGGTGGGAGTGGATCCTCAACGAGGAGGTCAAGGACGGGCGCATGACCGCGGTCGATCGCGCCAAGATCACGACCTTCCCGAAGATCCAGAGCCCGCGTTCCAACACCGCGCTGGGCGGCCAGGTCGGCTACCTCGTCGACCTCGCCAAGGGCTACCTCATCAACAACACCGACAAGACCGGGATCACCGCCGACCAACTGCAGCAGGGCGGCTACTCGATCTACACGACCTTCGACAAGAAGAAGGTCGCGGCGTTGGAGAAGGCGGTCACGAAGGTCCAGAAGGCGAACATCAAGCCCAAGGAACGCCCGGACACCGACAAGTACGTCCAGTTCGGCGGCGCTTCCGTGGACCCGACGACGGGCGCGATCAAGGCCATCTACGGCGGTGAGGACGCGACCAAGCACTTCACCAACAACGCCGACACGACCGGCGCCCAGGTGGGTTCGACGTTCAAGACGTACGTACTCGCCGCCGCGATGAAGTGGGGCGTCCGGGATCCCGATCTGGGGGCGACGCAGGCACAGGACGAGCGGACCCAGGTCTCTCCGGAGAGCATCTACAGCGGCAAGAACAAGCTCAAGATCGAGAACTACGACGGCACGATCTGGAAGGACAAGGACGACAAGGAGTGGCTGCAGCGCAACGACGGCGACGAGTCGTACAACGCGCCCAGCTTCCGGATCGACCTGCGTGAGGCGATGCGGGTCTCCTCCAACTCCGCCTACGTCCAGCTCGGTATGGATGTCGGCCTGGACAAGGTCAGGGAGTCCGCCACAGATGCGGGCCTCCTCGACAGCAGTCTGGCCAGCGCCGACTTCCCGTCGTTCTCCATCGGTACCTCTGACCCGAGCGCGATCCGCGTGGCCGGCAGTTACGCGACCTTCGCGGCGAGCGGCAAGCAGAACAACCCTTACTCGGTCGAGAAGGTGACCAGCAAGGACGGCACGGTCTTCGATCACAGGAAGATCGCCAAGGCCAAGCAGGCGTTCACCGCCCAGGTCGCCGACAACGTCACCGACGTCCTCAAGACCGTGGTCGAGGACGGAACGGGTACGGCGGCCCAGCTGACCGGCCGTCAGGTGGCCGGCAAGACCGGTACCACCGACGGCAACAAGTCGGCCTGGTTCGTCGGCTACACCCCGCAGTTGTCCACCGCGATCAGCATGTTCCGGATGGACGACGACGAGACCAAGAAGAACCGCGAGTTCCTGGAGATGTACGGCACGGGTGGCCAGGAGAAGATCCACGGCGCCTCGTTCCCGGCCGAGATCTGGCACGACTACATGGAACAGGCGCTCAAGGGCGTACCGGTGAAGAACTTCCCGACTCCCGAGCCCTACGGCGAGGTCGTCGACGAGGACCCGCTGCCGAGCCCGACTCCTTCCGTCACCGAGTCCGAGGAAGAAGAGATCCCGACACCGAGTCCGACGCCCACCGACGAGATCGAGACCTCTCCGTCGCCCTCGCCGAGCGAGACCTGCGGCACCTTCGACGTCAGCTGCCAAGACACCGGAGGGACCGAGACGGGCGGCACGGACGAAGGCACTACCGACGGCGGAGTGACATCGAGTCCAACGCCGACGGAAAGCGAAGAGGAAAGTAACGGCAACGCGAACGGGAACGGCGGAGGCATCTTCGGCTGACCGAGCTGAGGACCGGATCAGCGCCCGGCGCGGGTGTTTCACGTGAAACACCGATCCGATTCGCGCTGTTTCACGTGAAACATGGGGCCGTCGCACCGACCAGGTGCGGCGGCCCTCGGCGTATTCCTAGATGCGTACGGCAGGATGAGGCCCATGCCCAGTGCAGAGACGACGCAAGCGAGCGTGCGCGAACCGGACCTGGTACGGCCGACCAAGGACGACGAGATCGCCGTGGCCGGCAGTGAGCTGATCGGCGGCCCCATCGGCCGCCGTGCCCTGTTGGGGACGTCCTGGTGGACTCCGGTACGGGTGGTAGCGCTCATGGCGATCGGTATGTTCGCCCTCGGCCTGGTCCAGAAGGCGCCCTGCTACAACGGCGGCTGGTTCTTCGGGGCCAGCACGCAGTACACCCACGCCTGCTACTCCGACATCCCGCACCTCTACCAGGGCCGTGGATTCGCCGACGGACTCGTGCCGTACTTCGACAAGCTCTCCGGCGACATGAAGTACCTCGAATACCCGGTGCTGACCGGCGTGTTCATGGAGGTGGCCGCCTGGCTCACGCCCGGCAGCGGCACCATCCAGCACCAGGAGCAGTGGTACTGGTTCGTCAACGCTGGAATGCTGATGGTGTGCGCGGCGATCATCGCCGTATGCGTGTCGCGCACCCACGCGCGGCGCCCCTGGGACGGTCTGCTGGTCGCCCTGGCGCCCGCCTTCGCGCTCACCGCCACGATCAACTGGGACCTGCTGGCGGTCGCTCTGACGGCCGCGGCGATGCTGATGTGGTCCCGGGGGCGGCCGCTCGCCTTCGGTGTCCTGCTGGGGCTCGCCACGGCCGCCAAGCTCTATCCCTTCCTGCTGCTGGGCCCGCTGTTCGTGCTGTGCTGGCGCGCGGGCAAGTGGCGGCCGTTCGGCACGGCACTGGGGGGCGCCGTGGTCGCCTGGGTCGCCGTGAACCTGCCGGTGATGGTCTTCGCCTTCGAGGGCTGGTCGAAGTTCTACACGTTCAGCCAGGAGCGGGGCGTCGACTTCGGCTCCTTCTGGCTGATCATCGCCCAGCGCTTCGACTATCCGTTCAGCACTGAGACCGTCAACACCTTCGCGACGCTGCTGATGCTGGCCTCGGCCGTGGGCATCGCGGCACTCACACTGACCGCCCCGCGCCGTCCGCGCTTCGCCCAGCTGGCCTTCCTGATCGTCGCCGCGTTCATCCTCACCAACAAGGTCTACTCACCCCAGTACGTCCTGTGGCTGGTCCCCCTCGCCGTACTGGCCCGCCCGAAGTGGCGGGACTTCCTCATCTGGCAGGCGTGCGAGGTTGCGTACTTCCTGGGGATCTGGATGTACCTCGCCTACACGACCAGCGGTGACGCCCACAAGGGCCTGCCCACCGAGGGCTATCAGTTCGCCATCGCCGCCCACCTGGTGGGCACGCTGTACCTGTGCGCCGTGATCGTCCGGGACATCCTCATGCCGGAGCGGGACGTGGTGCGCCGGGCCGGCGACGACGATCCGTCCGGGGGTGTGCTGGACGGCGCCGAGGACGTCTTCGTGCTCGGCGCCGCCGCCCGTCCGCCGCGGCACGCCGCGCACTTCGACGGGCCTCAGGTGGAGTGGGGCAGCCGGCCGGTACGGGAGGACGAGGAGCGTTCGCTCTGAGCGAACGCGGCAGGGAAGGGCCATGCGAAAGGCCGTACACGGACTTCGTGTACGGCCTTTCGCATGGCTCGCGGCTGTGCGGTCAGCGGTCGACGATCCGGTCGAACTGCGTGGTGGTGTGTCGCAGATGGGCCACCAGTTCTTCGCCGACCTTCGGCTCCGGGGCGTCCGAGGGCACGAAGAGGATCGAGACCTGCATGTGCGGCGGCTCGGCGAACCAGCGCTGCTTGCCGCCCCAGACGAACGGGGCGAGGTTCCGGTTGACGGTGGCGAGACCGGCCCGGGCGACGCCCTTGGCGCGCGGCATGACGCCGTGCAGCGCCTTGGGGGCCTCCAGGCCCACTCCGTGCGACGTACCGCCCGCCACGACCACCAGATAGCCGTCAGAGGCCGCCTTCTGCTGCCGGTAGCCGAAGCGGTCGCCCTTGGCCACGCGGGTGACGTCCAGGACCGCGCCGCGATATTCCGTGGCCTCGTGGTCCCCCAGCCACAGCCGCGTGCCGATACGGGCGCGGAAGCGGGTCTGCGGGAACTGCTGCTGAAGCCGCCCGAGATCCTCGGCCTTGAGATGGCTGACGAACATGGTGTGCAGCGGCAGCCGGGCCGCGCGCAGCCGGTCCATCCAGCCGATGACCTCCTCCACGGCGTCCGAACCGTCGGTGCGGTCCAGCGGCAGGTGGATCGCGAAGCCTTCGAGGCGTACGTCCTCTATGGCGGCGTGCAGCTGGGGCAGCTCCTGCTCGGTCACACCGTGGCGCTTCATGGAGGACATGACCTCGATGACGACACGGGCGCCGACGAGGCCGTGCACGCCGTCCACCGACGACACCGAGCGGATGACGCGATCGGGCAGCGGTACGGGCTCCTCGCCCCGTCTGAAGGGAGTCAGCACCAGCAGATCGCCGCTGAACCAGTCCTTGGTCCGCGCGGCCTCGTACGTCGTGCCGACGGCCAGGACGTCCGAGCCCAGCCGCGTGGCCTCCTCGGCCAGCCGCTCGTGCCCGAAGCCGTAGCCGTTGCCCTTGCAGACCGGGACGAGCCCCGGGAACTGCTCGGACACGTGCTTGTGGTGCGCACGCCAGCGCGCGGTGTCGACGTAGAGCGTGAGCGCCATGGCCGGGACCTGGAACCTTTCTCGTGGCTGCGATCTGTCAGAGGTACGAACGGAGAATCGGGGAGATCAGCGGCGCGACATGTAGATGTCGAGCGCCTTGTGGAGCAGCTTGTTGAGCGGGAAGTCCCACTCGCCGAGATACTCGGCAGCCTGCCCACCTGTGCCGACCTTGAACTGGATCAGACCGAAGAGGTGGTCCGTCTCGTCCAGCGAGTCCGAAATGCCGCGCAGGTCGTACACGGTGGCGCCCAGTGCGTAGGCGTCGCGCAGCATCCGCCACTGCATGGCGTTCGAGGGACGGACCTCACGGCCGATGTTGTCCGAGGCGCCGTACGAGTACCAGACGTGCCCGCCGACGATCAGCATCGTCGCCGCCGACAGGTTCACTCCGTTGTGGCGCGCGAAGTAGAGCCGCATGCGGTTGGGGTCCTCCGAGTTGAGGGCCGTCCACATGCGCTGGAAGTACGACAGCGGGCGGGGCCTGAAGTGGTCGCGCACCGCCGTGATCTCGTACAGCCGCTGCCACTCCTCCAGGTCGTGGTAACCGCCCTGGACGACCTCGACACCGGACTTCTCGGCCTTCTTGATGTTGCGGCGCCAGAGCTGGTTGAAGTTCTGGTGCACCTCTTCCAGTGAACGGTTCGCCAGCGGCACCTGGTAGACGTAGCGAGGCTGTACGTCGCCGAAGCCGGCACCGCCGTCCTCGCCCTGCTGCCAGCCCATGCGGCGCAGCTTGTCGGCGACCTCGAAGGCACGCGGCTCGATGAAGTCGGCCTCGATGTCGCGCAGCCGCTTCACGTCCGGGCTCTGGATGCCGGCCTTGATGGACGGGGCGTCCCAGCGCCGGATGATCACTGGCGGGCCCATCTTCACGGAGAAGGCGCCCTGCTGCTTGAGGTGCGCCAGCATCGGCTGGATCCAGTCGTCGAGATTCGGCGCGAACCAGTTGATGACCGGGCCCTCGGGCAGATACGCCAGATACCGCTTGATCTTGGGCAGCTGGCGGTACAGCACAAGACCCGCGCCGACGATCTCGCCGGTCCGGTCGTCGAACCACCCGAGGTTCTCGGAGCGCCACTCCGCCTTGACGTCGGCCCAGGCCGGAACCTGCATGTGGCTCGCCGACGGCAGGCTCTGGATGTACGCCAGATGCTGCTCTCGGCTGATCGTCCTCAGGGTCAGGCTCATTCGGGGCGCTCCTCGGGCTGGTGTGTCCCCATGGGTACAGGGGCTCCGGCTCTCGCGCCGAAGCCTACTGCGCCCTGCGAGCGCCTCGTCTGGCCGTATGGCACCTGTGCCCCGGCTCTGCGTCGGCCGGGGCACGGGAGCACGGTCCGCGTCAGCCGATCACGCCGCCGAAGAGGCCGCCGTGCGCCATGCCGAGGAAGAAGCCGACCGCTGCGGCGCCGAGGCCCAGGATCAGCCCGAAGCGTTCACGGGTCGTCTCCGAGACGAACTGTCCGTACGCGCCGGTGAGGATCCCCACCAGGCCGGTCCAGGAACTGAGCAGATGCAGACTGTGGAACATCGCCGTGACGAAGGCCGTCACCCCGAGCACCAGTGTCACAGCGAGGAGGCTGTCCTGGAGCGGATGGGGCTTGCCGTCGGTGGCGAAGAGGGATCCGGCGGTGTTGGGTCGCAATGCCTGTGCCATGTGGCACCTCCTGCGGAAGGCGGCGCATCGTAGCGCCGTACACACCCGATGTGTACAGATTGACGGTCACAGGGGGCTGATTTCAACCGGAAGCCGCTGTGCGGGTACTCTGTACCGTCTGCACCGGTGTCTGCCCTGGCCATGACGAGGAATTCCTTCCGGGAACTCCGATTGTCAGTGGCCGCGGATACCGTTGCGTACGCATCAACAACCCTCCTGCCACGGAACGACCGTGGCCGCTGAGTCCAAAGGAGGTGGGTTCCACATGCGTCACTACGAAGTGATGGTCATCCTCGACCCCGAGCTGGAGGAGCGCGCTGTCGCCCCTCTGATCGAGAACTTCCTCTCCGTCGTCCGTGAGGGCAACGGAAAGGTGGAGAAGGTCGACACCTGGGGCCGTCGTCGTCTCTCGTACGAGATCAAGAAGAAGCCCGAGGGCATCTACTCGGTCATCGATCTGCAGGCTGAGCCCGCGATCGTCAAGGAGCTCGACCGCCAGATGAACCTGAACGAGTCGGTCCTCCGGACCAAGGTCCTCCGCCCCGAGACCCACTGAGCCTCCCGCTCAGCTGATCCCGGGATTTCGAGTAGCAGCACCAAAAGCAGCCAGCAGCAAACCCGCCGAGAGGTTCCCCTATGGCAGGCGAGACCGTCATCACGGTCGTCGGCAATCTTGTCGACGACCCCGAGCTGCGCTTCACCCCCTCCGGTGCGGCGGTCGCGAAGTTCCGTGTCGCGTCCACGCCCCGCACGTTCGACCGTCAGACGAACGAGTGGAAGGACGGCGAGAGCCTGTTCCTGACCTGCTCGGTCTGGCGTCAGGCGGCGGAGAACGTCGCGGAGTCGCTCCAGCGAGGCATGCGCGTCATCGTGCAGGGCCGGCTGAAGCAGCGGTCCTACGAGGACCGTGAGGGCGTCAAGCGCACGGTCTACGAGCTGGACGTCGAGGAAGTCGGCGCCAGCCTGCGCAGTGCCACGGCCAAGGTCACCAAGACCGCCGGCGGTGCCGGCCGCGGTGGCCAGGGCGGTTACGGCGGCGGTGGCGGTGGCGGCCAGCAGGGCGGCGGCTGGGGTGGAAACTCCGGCGGCACTCCGCAGGGCGGCGGCGCTCCGGCCGACGACCCCTGGGCGACCGGCGCTCCCGCCGGTGGCAACCAGGGCGGCGGCGGTGGCGGCTGGGGTGGAAACTCCGGCGGCGCCAGCGGTGGCGGCGGTGGCGGCGGTGGCGGCGGCTACTCGGACGAGCCCCCCTTCTAGGCCTTCGGGCCGAGGGCGGGTCGTACCCACACTTCTTGATCACACAGGAGAAACACCATGGCGAAGCCGCCTGTGCGCAAGCCTAAGAAGAAGGTCTGCGCTTTCTGCAAGGACAAGGTCCAGTACGTGGACTACAAGGACACGAACATGCTGCGGAAGTTCATTTCCGACCGCGGCAAGATCCGTGCCCGCCGCGTGACCGGCAACTGCACGCAGCACCAGCGTGACGTCGCCACGGCCGTCAAGAACAGCCGTGAGATGGCGCTGCTGCCCTACACGTCCACCGCGCGATAAGGGAAGGGTGACCGACTAATGAAGATCATCCTCACCCACGAGGTCTCCGGCCTCGGTGCCGCGGGCGACGTCGTCGACGTCAAGGACGGCTACGCTCGCAACTACCTGATCCCGCGGAACTTCGCGATCCGCTGGACCAAGGGCGGCGAGAAGGACGTCGAGCAGATTCGTCGCGCTCGCAAGATCCACGAGATCCAGACCATCGAGCAGGCCAACGACATCAAGGCCCGCCTCGAAGGCGTCAAGGTCCGTCTGGCCGTCCGCTCCGGCGACGCCGGTCGTCTCTTCGGTTCCGTCACCCCGGCCGACATCGCCACGGCGATCAAGGCTTCCGGTGGCCCCGAGGTCGACAAGCGCCGCATCGAGCTGGGCTCCCCGATCAAGACGCTCGGCGCCCACGAGACGTCCGTGCGCCTGCACCCCGAGGTTGCCGCCAAGGTCAACATCGAGGTCGTTGCTGCCTGAGCCCAGCGCTCACTGAGCAGTTGTGGGGCCGTACCCTCCGGGGTGCGGCCCTTCTGCTTGCGCTGGGCGCACCCGATGTTTCACGTGAAACAGCAGGAATCCGGTCGATGTTTCACGTGAAACAGGGAGCCGAGGCGGTCTCAGCGGGTCGCGCCCGTGACCATCCATCGGCCCGATCGGGCTCGCAGCCACAGGGTCAGCATGCGGACAGCCATCATGAGCGTCATCGCTCCCCAGAGCGCGGTGAGGCTGCCACCGAGAGTCGGCACGAGCAGGGCCACCGGTGTGAAGACGGCGAGCGTGACCACCATCGCCCGGGCCAGATAAGGACCGTCACCCGCGCCCATCAGTACGCCGTCGAGGACGTAGACGATCCCGCAGATCGGTTGTGCCAACGCGACCACGAGCAGGGCAGGCAACGCGGCTTCCTTGACCACGGAGTCACTGGTGAACAGCGGCAGGAACAGCGGACGGCTGACGATCACCAACAAACCGAGCGCGACTCCCGTGGCGATTCCCCACTCGACCATGCGTCGGGAGGCTTCACGGGCACCCTGGGTGTCGTTCGCGCCGAGGTAACGCCCGATGATGGCCTGCCCTGCGATGGCGATCGCATCGAGCGCGAAGGCGAGCAGGCTCCACAAGGACAGAATGATCTGGTGCGCGGCGACGTCCGCGTCCCCGAGCCGCGCGGCGACGGCTGTGGCGATCATCAGGATCGCCCGCAGGGAGAGCGTGCGGACAAGGAGAGGGGCGCCCGCCTGGGCGGAGGCCCGTATCCCCTTGGTGTCGGGGCGCAGTGAGGCGCCGTGCCGACGGGCGCCGCGGACGACGACCGTGAGATAGGCCGCCGCCATACCCCACTGCGCGATGACGGTTCCCCACGCGGAGCCGGCGATGCCGAGGTCCGCGCCGTAGACGAGGCCTGCGTTGAGGACGGCGTTGGCGACGAAGCCCGCGACGGCCACGTACAGCGGGGTTCTGGTGTCCTGGAGGCCGCGCAGAACTCCGGTCGAGGCGAGGACGACGAGCATGGCCGGGATGCCGAGCGCCGAGATCCGCAGATAGGTGACCGCGTACGGGGCCGCGGTGTCCGAGGCGCCGAAGAGGCCCACGAGTGCGGGTGCCGAGGGCAGGACGACGGCGATGACGGCGGCTCCGAGCAGCAGGGCGAGCCAGATGCCGTCCACACCCTGGCGGATGGCGGCCTGGAGATCGCCCGCGCCGACGCGTCGGGCGACGGCGGCCGTGGTGGCGTATGCGAGGAAGACGAAGACGCTGACGGCTGTGGTGAGAAGGGCGGAGGCGATGCCGAGTCCGGCCAGTTGAGCTGTGCCGAGGTGGCCGATGATCGCGCTGTCGGCGATGACGAAGAGAGGCTCGGCGACGAGTGCGCCGAAGGCGGGGACGGCCAGTGCGACGATCTCTCGGTCGTGCCGGCGCCGGGTCGCCCTGGGTGCAGTTGGAGCCTGTGTCATGACCACCAATCTAATCTTCCACAGGTAAGAGATGCAATGCGGTTGTGACTATTACCTCTCCTCCTGAGGTGTGCGCTGCCACGCGCCGTTCGCGGAGATCTTGGCCCAATGAGGAAACTTTTTCTTCTGCACAGCCGGTGGATGGGAAACGTGCTGGTCAGAAGGGGTTTTTTGGAAGTCGCGAAAGCTTGTTCACAGGGCTGTCCACCGGGTCGTGCACAGGTTTTGGCAAGTTCTCCACAGCATCCGGGCCGTCGTCCACATGGCCTGTGGATAACCAGATTGGCTGACGGTGCCGACGGGCCTACGGTGGTGCGGCGCCCGCTCCCTTCCCTTGGCCTCGGAAACGTCACAAAACCGACGCGCCGGAACCGGAGTTGGGCCTCTTATTTGTCAGTGCCGTGCCGTAGAACAGAGAGGCACGGCGAGGTCCGCTCGGCGGACGGGAGGAGGTGGCTCGGTGAGTATTTCCGAGCCCTTGGACGACCCGTGGGCCGACAGCGGTCCCAGTGATCGTCTGCCCGCCTCCCGGCAGCGCCGCGAAGGGGGCCGGGGCCGCGACGAACAGCACGACCGCGGCCGCGAGAACGGTGCGTGGGAGAGCGAGGGCACGTCCTTCGAGCGGGTACCGCCGCAGGATCTCGACGCCGAACAGTCCGTCCTCGGCGGCATGCTCCTGTCCAAGGACGCGATCGCCGACGTCGTCGAGGTCCTCAAGGGCCATGACTTCTACCGGCCCGCGCACGAGATCGTCTACGGGGCGATCCTCGACCTCTACGCGAAGGGCGAGCCGGCCGACCCCATCACGGTCGCGGCCGAACTCACCAGACGCGGCGAGATCACCAAGGTCGGCGGCGCACCCTATCTGCACGCGTTGGTGCAGACGGTGCCGACAGCGGCCAACGCCGAGTACTACGCGGAGATCGTCCACGAACGCGCGGTCCTGCGGCGTCTGGTCGAGGCCGGAACCCGCATCACCCAGATGGGATACGCGGCCGACGGGGACGTCGACGAGATCGTCAACAGCGCCCAGGCCGAGATCTACGCGGTCACCGAGCAGCGCACCACCGAGGACTATCTGCCGCTCGGCGACATCATGGAGGGCGCGCTCGACGAGATCGAGGCGATCGGCTCGCGTTCGGGGGAGATGACCGGTGTGCCCACCGGCTTCACCGACCTCGACCAGCTCACCAACGGTCTCCACCCCGGACAGATGATCATCATCGCGGCTCGCCCCGCCATGGGTAAGTCGACGCTGGCGCTGGACTTCGCCCGTGCCTGTTCGATCAAGCACAACATGCCGAGCGTGATCTTCTCCCTCGAAATGGGCCGCAACGAGATCGCCATGCGTCTGCTGTCCGCCGAGGCACGCGTGGCCCTTCACCACATGCGCTCCGGCACGTTGACCGACGACGACTGGACCCGGCTCGCCCGCCGGATGCCGGACGTCTCGGCCGCGCCGCTGTACATCGACGACTCCCCGAACCTGTCGATGATGGAGATCCGCGCCAAGTGCCGCCGCCTCAAGCAGCGCGCCGATCTGAAGCTCGTGGTCATCGACTACCTCCAGCTGATGCAGTCCGGCGGCAAGCGTTCCGAGAGCCGCCAGCAGGAGGTCTCCGACATGTCGCGAAACCTGAAGCTCCTGGCCAAGGAGCTGGAGCTGCCGGTGATCGCGCTCTCGCAGCTGAACCGTGGCCCCGAGCAGCGCACGGACAAGAAGCCCATGGTCTCCGACCTGCGTGAGTCCGGCTCGATCGAGCAGGACGCGGACATGGTGATCCTGCTGCACCGCGAGGACGCGTACGAGAAGGAGTCACCGCGCGCGGGCGAGGCGGACATCATCGTCGGCAAGCACCGAAACGGCCCGACGGCGACGATTACGGTCGCCTTCCAGGGCCACTATTCACGGTTCGTGGACATGGCCCAGACGTAGGACCGGGTCCGCGACAGAGGGGAAATGCGCTCGACGCGACGCGGCCCGGCCGATGGACTTGCCCCATGACAACACCTCAGGACGAACTTCTTCCCGGTACGCGACGGGCGTTGCTGCACCGGATCGCTGTTGCCCAGAGCGAGGGGCGGGCGCCGTCGCTGGTCGCGGCGCTCGTGCGGGGCGGGGAGACGGTGTGGACGGGGGCGCGGAGTTCGGTGGACGGTGAGGTGCCCGACGCCGACGTGCAGTACCGGATCGGTTCGATCACCAAGACCTTCACCGCCGTACTGGTGATGCGGCTGCGCGACGAGGGGCTGCTCGATCTCGTCGACCCGCTGGAGAAGCATCTGCCGGGTACCGGTGCGGGGGAGGCCACCATCGCCGAACTCCTCGCGCACACCGGTGGGTTGGCGGCCGAGTCGCCCCCTCCCTGGTGGGAGCGGACGCCCGGATCCCTGCGGCCCGAACTGGCAGACGTCCTCGGGGAGCGGCCGTTGCTGCATCCCGTGGGTCGGCGTCACCACTACTCGAACCCCGGATACAGCCTGCTCGGCGCGCTGGTCGAGGAGTTGCGCGGTGCTCCGTGGGAGGACGTGTTGCGGCGTGAGGTGCTCGAACCCCTGGGGCTGGAGCGGACCAGCGGGCAGCCGCAGGCACCGCACGCGGGCGGGTGGGCGGTGCATCCCTGGGCCGATGTACTGCTGCCGGAGCCGATCGAGGACCTCGGGCGGATGGCACCGGCCGGTCAGCTCTGGTCCACCGCAGGGGACTTGGCGCGCTTCGCCGTCTTCCTCGCCGAGGGAGACGACCGGGTGCTGAGCGCCGCGTCCGTTGCGGAGATGCGTACGCCGGCCGCTCCGCCCGAGGCGGCGGACGTGGCCGCAGGTTCGGCGTACGGCCTCGGTATGCAGGTCCAGTACCGGGACGGCCGGATGCTGGTGGGACACGGCGGATCGCTGCCCGGCTTTCTGGCGAGCCTCACCATCTGCGTGGCGGACGACCTCGCGGCTGTCGTCCTGGCCAACTGCACCTCCGGTCCGCTGGTGTCCGCGGTCGCCGCCGACCTCGTGAGGATCGTCGCGGAGGCTGAGCCGCGGATTCCCGAGCCGTGGCGACCGTTGCCCGAAGTCGACAGCTCCGTACTGGAGTTGACTGGCCAGTGGTACTGGGGGACCGCCCCGTATGCCCTGCGGCTGTCGGCCGACGGAGGCGTCTCACTGGGACCCTTGACCGGCATCGGCCGCCGCTCGCGCTTCAGGGCGAACGGCGACGGCACCTGGACGGGCCTCGACGGCTATTTCGCCGGAGAGCTTCTGCGGGCCGTACGGCGGCCGAACGAGACCGTGGACCACCTGGACCTCGGGTCGTTCGTCTTCGTGCGTCAGCCGTACGAGGAAGGGGCTTCTGTGCCGGGTGGGGTGGATCCGGAGGGGTGGCGCGGGATCAGTTAGGCGTCGGACACGGGAAAGCGTCATGTTTCACGTGAAACATGACGCTTTCCCGGTCAGAGCTGGAGTTTGAAGCCCACGTGCGAAGCCGTGAAACCGAGCCGCTCGTAGAAGCGATGGGCTTCTGCACGAGTGACGTCCGACGTCAGCTGCACCAACTGGCAGTTCTCGCGGCGTGACGTGTCGATCGCCCACTCGATGAGCTGCGTGCCCAGGCCGCTGCCGCGTTCGGCGGCGTGGACACGCACACCCTCGATGATCGACCGGGTCGCGCCCTTGCGGGACAGTCCGGGCACGATCGTGAGCTGCAGCGTGCCGACCACCTGACCCTCGCGGACCGCGACGACCAGGTGCTGGTTCGGGTCTGCGGCGAGACGGTTCAGCGCGGTGTAGTACGGGGTCAGGTCGTCCGGCGATTCGCGCTCGGCGCCCAGCGGGTCGTCGGCGAGCATGCCGACGACCGCGGGAATGTCCTGCGTCGTCACGGGCCGCATCTCAAGATCTCCCATGGCCGCAGCCTATGCGGGCAGATTCCCGTCTCGCCGCGACCTCAGCCCGCAGCGACCGTCAGTGGCGCGAACCGTCGTGTCCAGTCGCCCGGCAGTTCCGAGATCCCGTACGTCATCACGGCGTTGAAGCTCAGGGGAGCCAGTCCGCGCTCCTTCACCCACGTCAGCAGTTCCTCGTGCCGTACGTCGATGTCCGTTCGCAGCGGGCGGTCGGTGCGGGCGGCGAGTGAGGCGAGGAGTGCCTTCGCCGTCTCCGTGTCGCGGGCGATCAGCGGGCCGACGACCTGGGTGTCCGTGGTGGGCCAGGCCGCCGAGTAGCCGATGATCCGGCCGTTCTCCTCGGCGACGCGCAGCTGGTCGGCGAAGGCGGGGAGCCGGGTGATGATGTGCGTGCGGTCGGTACCGAACACCTCCTCGTCCAGCCGGATGATCCTGGCGAGATCCTCGGCCGTGGCCGCGCGTGTGCCGACCTCCGACTCCGGCCCGTGCGGTGTGAATCGCCCGCGCACCATCTCGGCCTTGCCGGTGACCTTGAAGCCGAGTTCCTCATAGAGAGGACGGCCGTACGGGGTCGCGTGCAGCGTCAGCGGAGTGGTGCCCATCGCGGCGATGACGTACTGCATCAGCCGCCGTCCGATGCCCTGACGGGTGTGCCGCTCGGCGACCAGCACCATGCCGATGGCGCCCAAGTCGGGGTTTCCGTACGGCCCGTACTCGGTGACGACACATGCGGCGACCAGCCCGCCGCCGGGGTCGTCGATGCCGTAGCCCTTCCCGGCTGTGAGGAGGAGGCCCCACTTGTGCTCTTCGCGGGGCCAGCCCCGGTTCTCGGACAGGTCGGCGCAGGCGGTGAGATCGCGGTGCGTCAGACGGCGGATGGGCAGATCAGCGGGGGAAGGAGTCGGCACGCAGGTCAGGCTGTCCGACCGGCGCCCCTGACGTCCACCTGTTTGCGGTCGGACGCACGTTCTTTTGGCCATGTCGTGCCTGTCCGTACAGCGCGTGGACAGATGTTTCACGTGAAACGCTGAGCATCGGTCATCGGGCGACAGGCTCTAGCCTCGGTACACATGACGCGACTGCATCTCTTCGACCTCGATGGAACGCTGTTGTATGGCTCGGCTGCCCCAGTGGAGATATCCCGGCAACTGGGACTGGACCGCGAAATAGCCGAGTTGGAGCGGGACTTCGTGATGCGGCGCGTCGAGCCCGCGGAGTACGCCCGCCGTGTGCGTCTTCTCTGGGCGGAGCTGACCGAGGCGCATGTCGACGCGGCCTTCGTGGGAGCGCCGTGGCTCCTGCGGATCAGGGAGACCTGGGCCGAGATCAGGGACCGAGGGGAGTACTGCGCGGTCGTCTCCCTGTCGCCCTCGTTCTTCGTCGAACGGCTGACGGGGTGGGGCGCGCACGCGGCGCACGGCTCACGTTTCCCCGCGGTGCCTTTCACGGAGCCCCTGGATCCCAGCGGCATCCTGACTCCGGCGGCCAAGGTGGAGATCGCGGACCGGCTCTGCGGGCAGTTCGGGCTGACCCGGGCCGACTGCGTCGCGTACGGCGATTCGCTCTCCGACACGGAACTCTTCGGGGCGGTGCCGGTCTCTGTCGCGGTGAACGCGGACCGTCATCTGGCGGGCCTGGCGACTCACGCCTACGCGGGGCGGGATTTGTGGGATGCCTATGAATTGGTGTGCGGCGCCCGGTAATTGAGGGAATTCATGGTTCGCCCCATGCTCTTTCACGGTGAAGAAGGGCGGGACTTGTGTGCGCGGCAACGGCCGGTATGGTCGACTCCGGTTCATGTCCGCGTCGGGGCGCGTATCCCGCACACGCGGCAAGAGCAGGGCAATACAGCCTAACGGGACGGAGAGATCGAAGACTCGCATTTCCGGTTACGCGGTGGAGGCGTTCGTCCATGGTGGGACGCTGCGGTGAGAGGACTGCGGTGATTGTCACACTCTGGCCTTACTTGTCCGTACGGGACGGTAATCCGGGTTGAATGTGGCCGCATTGGACAGAGGCCGAACAGGGAAAAGCAAGCCGTCAGCGGGGGAACGCGGGCACATTCCGACCGAGGAAGTGCGCAGACCGACCGAAAGATGTTCGAGGCGAGGCAGACCATGGACGCTCCGACCACCACGTCCGCCGACAACGGCACTTCCGGCGGCAGCGGCGGGGGCGGCTGGTTCAAGCCGCGCAAGCAGCCGGAGGCACCCCCGGGCGGCGAGCAGGAGGCGACGGAAGGCAGTCGGCTGGCCGCGCTGCGTCCCGTGGGCAGGCCCGGTACGGGCGCCTCCCCGAGCCCCTCGCCGGACGACGGCGCCCGTCCGGCCGTGGCAGAGCCCGTGCCCGAGCAGGAACGAATACCCGCGCCGTCGACCCCCCAGCCTCCGCGGGTCCCTCCGACTCCCGCACCCCTGCCTCCCCTGCCCCTTGCTCCCGCGTCACCGCTTCCCGCGCCCTTCGCTCCGGTGCCTCCGGCCACCGAAGCCCCGATGCCCCCGCCCTTCGCCCCACGGCCCCAGGCATCAGTACCCCCCGCATCAGTACCCCCAGCTTCCGATACGCCGGCCCCCGCACCCGAGGCCGCTCCCCCCGCAGGACCCGCCCGTCCCCGACTGGAGCCGGTTCCCGTGGCCGCCGCTTCCGAGCCCCTCCGGGAGGCCTCCTCGGACGCGGTGCTCATCCGGCGGACCATGTCCGTGGTCGGTCCTGTCGCCGACAAGACAACCTCGTACTTCTACGCGCTCCTCTTCGTCCGTCATCCCGAACTGCGCTCACTGTTCCCGGCAGCGATGGACACCCAGCGGGACCGGCTGCTCAAGGCGCTGCTCACCGCCGCCGAGCACATCGACAACACCGAGGTCCTCGTCGCGTATCTGCAGAACCTCGGCCGGGGCCACCGCAAGTACGGCACCCGGCCCGAGCACTACCCGGCCGTCGGTGAGTGCCTCATCGGCTCGCTGAGCCGGTACGCCGCCGAGATCTGGAACCCGGAGACCGAGGCGGCCTGGGTACGGGCGTACACGACGATGTCGCAGGTGATGATCGACGCGGCGGCCGTCGACGAACTGCGCGCTCCTGCCTGGTGGTACGGGGAGGTGGTCTCGCACGAACTCAGGACCCCGGACATAGCTGTCCTCACCGTCCGGCCCGACCAGCCGTACCCGTTCCTCGCCGGGCAGTACACGAGCCTGGAGACGCCCTGGTGGCCCCGCATCTGGCGGCACTACTCCTTCGCCTCGGCGCCCCGCTCCGACGGCTTGCTGTCGTTCCACGTGAAGGCGGTGCCCGCGGGCTGGGTCTCCAACGCGCTGGTGCACCGGGCCCGGCCCGGAGACATCGTCCGGCTCGGCCCGCCCGCCGGCACGATGACCGTCGACCACACCACCAACAGCGGCCTGCTCTGTCTGGGCGGGGGCACTGGCATCGCGCCCATCAAGGCACTGGTCGAGGACGTCGCCGAACACGGTGACCGGCGGCGGGTCGAGGTGTTCTACGGCGCCCGTACGGATGTCGACCTGTACGACATCGACACCATGCTGCGCCTCCAGCAGAACCACCCCTGGCTGGCCGTACGTGCGGTCATCGACGAGCAGTCGCATTTCCAGCTCCCCGACGCCGTACGGGAGTACGGGCCCTGGTACGAGTACGACGCCTATCTGTCGGGCCCGCCCGGGATGATCCGCAGCGGTGTGGACGCGCTGCGTCGCGCAGGTTTCCCCGCGGAGCGGATCCGCCACGACGCGGTGGAGGAACTGGTCGTCACCGGGAACTGACCCGCCTGAGCGATGTCAGCCCAGGTCGGGCGCGTGCATCGCTCGTACACCCTCGATGTTCCCGTCCAGATAGTGGCGCAGCGACAGCGGCACGAGGTGGACGGAGGCGATGCCGACCCGGGTGAAGGGGATACGAACGATCTCGTACTCGCCGCAGGGCTCGTCGATTTCAGGGCCATGGCGCAGCGCGGGGTCCATGGACTCCAGCCGACAGACGAAGAAGTGCTGCACCTTCACACCCGTGGCACCGCCGTCCGCGCCGATGTGCTCGACGGTGTCCACGAAGCAGGGCACCACGTCGGTGACCTTGGCGCCCAGTTCCTCGTGCACTTCACGGTGCAGGGCGTCGACGACGGTCGTGTCGTCCGGTTCGACCCCGCCGCCCGGAGTGAGCCAGTAGGGATCGACCCCCGGCTTGGTCCGCTTGATGAGGATCAGGTCATTGCCATCGAGCAGGATGGCGCGTGCGGTGCGCTTGACCACGGGTCGGACGGTCATGGGAGAAATGTGGCCCGGCTGGTTCCACGTGAAACATATCGGCTCCCCATGAAGCGTTCTCGGCCGCGCAAAATGCGCTGGGTCCGCACGGGTGAAATGCCTGTTTCACGTGAAACATCGCAGAGGTCCGCAGAAGGATCACCGGGATTCATGGAGGCTCAGGCCCAGTCGGCGGCCGCACGCTGGAGCCACTCGTGCGCCCGCGCGATATGGGGCATCGCCAGTGTGCCGGTGCGGACCACCAGGAAGTACGTCCGCAGTGGGGGCACCGCCGGATCGAGCAGGGCAACCACCTCGCCGCGCTCCAGCGCGGGCGCGCACAGATAGCGGGGCAGTACCGCGAGCCCTGCGCCCGCAGCGGCGCACGTGAGCACCGCGCGCAGGTCGGGCACGATGACGGTGCCCGAGGCCGCCGGGCGGGAGTCGAAGACGGAGGCCCAGTAGCGGGCGATGAAGGGCAGTGACTCGTGGACCTCCACCACAGGGAGGTTCTCCAGGACGGACGCCCCCTTGCGGCGCAGTTTCCCGGGGCCGAAGTGGCCGGCCCAGCGCGGCGCGGCGACCAGGACGTGTTCCTCGTCGCAGAGCGCAGTCGCTGTGAGCAGGGAGCCACGCGGACGGGCCGTACTGATGGCCAGATCGTGATGTCCGGCGGACAGTCCCTCCAGGGTTTCCTCGGCATTGCCGAACGAGACACGCAGCGCGAAGCCCTGGCCGTCGTCCCCGGTCAGTTCGGTGAGCGCGGGAAGCGCGCGCTCGGCGGTGAACTCCGGTGGTCCCGCCAGATGCAGTGTCCGTACGGAGGAGTCCTCGTCGAGACCGGTCTCGGTGATCTCCACGAGCGCGTCGAGATGCGGCGCGGCCTTGTGCGCGAGCTCGTCGCCGATGGTCGTGGGGGTCACTCCACGGGCCTGACGCAGGAACAGAGGGCGCCCCAGCTGTCGCTCCAGGGTGCGGATCTGCGAGGTGACGGCAGGCTGCGAGAGGCCGAGCAGAGCGGCGGCACGGGTGAAGGAGCCGGCACGGTGGACGGTCACGAAGGTGCGCAGCAAGGCCAGGTCCATGCCGCGCCCTCCCCTTCTCCGCTTCTCTGCCCTTCTCCCGGCCCCCCGGCCGCGCCCAACTATAAATAAGTCGATAGGTCTCTGTCGCTACAGTGATTGGACACTGACACAGAGTCAACTAGCCTTGCTTGCGCGGTTCTTCGCGCGCGGAACCGCGGCGGTCCGAGCCACGAGGGGGGAGGCTCGGACCGCCGTCGCGGGTAGCTGAGCGCCTCTCCGCCCCGCGCCGAGTGGTCACTCGGCCGACTCCTCCAGCGCTCGCAGCACATCCGCCACCAGGTCCTCCGGGTCCTCGGCGCCGACCGAGAAGCGCACGAAGCCCTCGGGCACGGCGTCCCCGCCCCACCGGCCGCGCCGCTCGGCCGTGGACCGCACACCACCGAAGCTCGTCGCGTCGTCCACGAGCTGCAGCGCGTCGAGAAAACGGTCGGCACGCGCGCGCGTGGGCAGCACGAAGGAAACCACACACCCATAGCGCCGCATCTGCCGCGAAGCGATCTTGTACGAGGGATCCTCCGGCAGCCCCGGATAGCGCAGCCCGGTCACCTCGGGCCGCCCGCGCAGGGCCTCGGCGAGAGCCAGCGCGGTCGCGTCCTGCCGGTCGACCCGCAAGGGGAGCGTGGCGATCGACCGGTGCGCGAGCCAGGCCTCCATGGGCCCGGGAATCGCCCCGACGATCTTGCGCCACCGCCGTACGGAGGCCATCGCGGAGGCGTCCGCCCCGGTGACGTAACCGAGCAGCACGTCGCCGTGCCCGGTGAGCTGCTTGGTTCCGCTGGCCACGGAGAAGTCGGCACCGAGTTCCAGCGGGCGCTGGCCGAGCGGTGTCGCCAGGGTGTTGTCGACGGCCACGAGACAGCCACGCGCGTGTGCCGCCTCGGCGAGCCGTCGGACGTCGCACACGTCGAGTCCGGGGTTCGACGGGGTCTCGATCCACAGCAGGCGCGCGCCGTCGAGAACGTCTAGCTGGGCGTCGCCACCCGTCGGAGCGGTGCGCACCTCGATGCCGTACGCCTCCAGTTGGGCCCGTACCAGGGGCAGAGCCTGGTAGCCGTCGTCGGGCAGGACGACGGTCTCCCCGGTGCGCAGCTGGGAGAAGAGCACCGCCGACACGGCGGCCATGCCGGAGGCGAAGACGAGTGTCTCGACGCCGTCCCGCCCCGGAGCCTCCAGCTCGCCGATGGCGCGCTCCAGCAGCGTCCAGGTCGGGTTCTCGTCGCGGCCGTAGGTATAGGGGCCGGTGGGGGCACCCGGCAGGTGGTAGTGGGCCGCGAACACCGGACCGGGGAGGGCCGGTTCGTACTTGACCGGCTCGGGCAGCCCCGCCCGCACCGCGCGCGTGCCGTCACCCAAACCCGGGTTCGCGCGTACGCCCGAATCCTTGTCCGCAGCCGGATCGCTCATGCCGCCCGTCCCTCCACTTCCGCCTGTACCGCGGCGAGCAGGCCCTCGCTCGCCGCCTCCACCATCTCAAGGCACTCCTCGAAGCCGTCGACACTCCCGTAGTACGGGTCCGGTACGTCGAGATCGGTGCCCGCGGCCGGATCGTACGAGCGCAGCAGCCGCACCTTCTCCGCGTCCTCAGGAGTGGGTGCGAGGCGGCGCAGCGCCTTCAGGTGGCCTGCGTCGAGGGCGATGACGAGGTCGAGGCGGGCGAACCACGCGGCCCGGAACTGACGGGCCGCATGGTCGCCTTCGTAGCCCGCCGCCGCCAGCACGGAGACCGTACGCGGGTCCGCGCCGTCGCCCTCGTGCCAGCCGCCCGTGCCGGCACTGTCGACCTCGACCAGGCCTGCCAGCCCGGCCTCCTCCACGCGCGCGCGGAAGACCGACTCCGCCATCGGGGAGCGGCATATGTTGCCGGTGCAGACGAAGCAGACGCGGTAGGTCATCGGGAGTCCTCAGTCATTGTCGGGCAGGACGATGTGCAGCGCCCAGGAGACGATCGAGATGATCAGGCCGCCCAGGACTGCCGTCCAGAAGCCGTCCACGTGGAAGCTCAGGTCGAACTTGTCGGCCAGCCATGAGGTGAGCAGCAGCATCAGGGCGTTGACCACCAGGGTGATCAGGCCGAGCGTGAGGATGAACAGCGGGAAGGTGAGCACCTGGAGGATCGGCTTGACCAGGAAGTTCACCAGGCCGAACAGGAGAGCGACGACAATCAGTGTGCCGATCTTCTTGCCCGTGCTGTCACCGGTCAGGGTGATCTTGTCCAGCACCCACACGGCCACGCCGAGAGCACCCGCGTTGGCGATCGTCTTGACTACGAAATTCTTCATGTGTCTGATCGTGGCAGACGAGATCGGTTACGAGCGTGGGCGAGGGCGATGAAGGCATTCCGGTTGGATGAACTGGAGGCGGAACGTGCCGCCAACGACGGCGCCTACCTGCAGTTCCTGCACGAACGGAACATGTCGGTCGGCCTGTACGCACTGGACGCGGGCGAGCAGGACCCGCAGCAGCCGCACAGCCAGGACGAGGTGTACTTCGTGGTGAGCGGGCGCGCCGCGATCACCGTCGGCATGGAGACGACCCAGGTGGCACGCGGCAGCGTCGTGTACGTGCCGGCCGGGGTGGCCCACAAGTTCCACCACATCAGCGAGGATCTGCGGGTCATGGTGATCTTCTCTCCGCCCGAGAGGTGACCTGCGGCCTCAGGGTTCCCTAGGGGTTCGATCAGGGGAGGACAAGGGATGCGAGGCCCCCGCCCGGCCCCCTCCGCCCCTAGCATCGAAGGCGGAACATCGAATGTCCCGGCACGAGCGAAGGGCACAGGCCCCGGCGGATGCGACGGGCGGAACAGTAAGGAAAAGGGCGATGCGAGAGATCTTCGCGGGAATGCCGTGGTGGGTGAAGTGGGTCGCGGTGCCGGTCATCGCCCTCGTCGTGTTCGGCGGTCTGATAGCGACCGTCGTCGGCTTCGTCATCGGCCTGCTCTTCAAGGCGCTGGTCTTCGTCGCCCTGGTCGGCGGACTCATCTACGTCGTACGGAAGTTCATGTCGAGTTCGTCCTCACGCAGCGACTGGTGACCGGCGAGGGGTGATCGGCGTACGGGAGCGGGACAACGCGGGCGCCGGTAACAGGATTCGCCGGTTCCCTCGGGCGGGGGAAGTTTCCCGTACGGGCCGTCTGCGCGCGGCGACAGGCGGTTAGAGTCCGGAACCCGACGCGGGGACGGCCCCCGCGGACGGCGCATCCCCTCCTTCCGTGTCTCTCCGCACGGGCAGCCCCCTCGCCTTCGAGAGTGACCCTCGTCATGGTCGACACCGCACCCGCGGAACCACAGGCTCCACCCGTACAGCGCCGACCCGAGCAGCGGGCCGCGCCCTCCCCGGGGACACGCGTCCGGCCCACCGAGAGACCCGCGCCGGCACCCGTGGCCGCGCTCGTACCGGCATCTGTCCCCGTCCTCGTGCCGCCCGCCGAACCGCACCCCACGGCGACCCTCATCGGCTCCGTACAGCGGGCGATGCGACTGCTGGAGTCCGTCGCCACGCACGAGCACGGCGCTCCCGCCAAACAACTGGCCCGCGAGACCGGCCTCGCCCTCCCGACCGCCTACCACCTGCTGCGGACGCTCGTCTTCGAAGGCTATCTGCGGCGCGAGAAAGGGCTGTTCTTCCTCGGCGAGGCGGCCGAGCAGCTGGGCAGCAGCGGTGCACGGCAGAAGCGGCGCAGCACGGTGGTGGACGCACTCGCGCACTGGCGGGACGCGATCGGCGTACCCGTGTACTACGCGGTGTACCGCGACGGCGAGGTCGAGGTCATGTGCGTCTCGGACACCCCCGCCAACCCGGCGGTCGAGGAGTGGGCGGACTTCCGCGAAACCGGGCACGCGCACGCCGTCGGACAGTGCCTGCTCTCGCAGTTGGACGAACAGGACCGCCGCGACCATCTCGAACGTCACCCCGTGCAGGCGGTCACCCCCTACACGGTCCGCGACAGTCACGCGCTGCTGCGCCGCCTCGACCGGATGCGGCGGATGGAACTGGTCGTGGAGCGGCAGGAGTACGCGCTGGGGACGGTCTGTGCGGCGATTCCGATCACCATCGGATCCACGGCCGCCACTTTGGCCATTTCTCTACCTTCCAGCCAGGCCGATCGACTGCTAATCGCGGCGCAACAGCTGCAAACAGAGGTCGGAAGACTGCTCGGGTCCCTTGCGATCTCTATCAGTATCTGAAAACTCACTCCTTGTGATTCACCGTGTACTTTCAGCAAGATGCGAGCAGTATCAGAGCGATGATTCCAGGCCAGTTCACGGCAAGTGACGGGGTAGGCGATGCGCGAGTCGGTGCAGGCAGAAGTCATGATGAGCTTTCTTGTCTCGGAGGAGCTCTCCTTCCGCATTCCGGTGGAGCTGCGCTACGAGACCTGTGATCCCTATGCCGTCCGGCTGACCTTCCATTTGCCTGGCGACGCCCCTGTGACCTGGGCCTTCGGGCGCGAGCTGCTGATCGACGGCGTGGGTCGGCCGTGCGGGGACGGAGATGTGCGGATCTCGCCCGCCGACGCGGATGTCCTGGGCGAGGTGCTGATCCGGCTTCAGGTCGGCGGCGACCAGGCGCTGTTCCGCTCCGGGGCGGCGCCGCTGGTGGCGTTCCTCGACCGCACGGACAAGCTGGTGCCGCTGGGGCAGGAGCGTTCCCTCGCCGACTTCGACGCCCACCTCGACGAGGCGCTGGTCCGCATCCTGGCGGAGGAACAGAGCGCCGGCTGAACGGATCGGCGGCGGAGTTCCCGGCGGTGACGTAACGCTTCTCCTCCTCGGCCGGAGGAGAAGCGTGCCCAGTCGCGCCTCGCTCAGTGCTTGCGGCGACGGCCCTTCCCCGCGCGGGCCGGGGCCGACTGGGCCGCCGCCCCTGCTCCCGCTCCCGTGCCTGCTCCCGCCGGAGTCGCGGGCCCGGCCCCCGCTGTCGCTCCCGCGGCCAGAGGTGCCGTGCCCGGGCGGTCGGCGGAGACCATCAGGGCCGCCAGGAGCGTGGTCACCGGCACGGACGCGACCAGGCCGATCGAGCCCACCAGGGTCCGTACGATCTCCTCCGCGACGAGTTCGCTGTTGGCGACCGTCCCGACGCTGCTCTGCGCGATCGAGAAGAGCAGCAGCAGCGGCAGCGCGGCGCCCGCGTAGGCGAGTACGAGGGTGTTGACGACGGACGCGATGTGGTCGCGGCCGATGCGGATGCCTGCGCGATACAGCCCACGCCACCCCATTGTCGGATTGGCCGCGTGGAGCTCCCAGACCGCCGATGTCTGCGTCACCGTCACATCGTCGAGGACACCGAGCGAACCGATGATGACGCCCGCGAGCAGTAGGCCGCTCATGTCGATGGACGGATACAGGCCATGGATCAGGCCCGTGTTGTCGTCTGTGTTGCCGGTGAGCGCGGCCCAGTCGATGAACCCCGAGCCGAGGACGCCGATCAGCACCAGTGAGATCAGGGTGCCGAGCACCGCCACGGACGTACGGGCCGAGAGGCCGTGGCACATGTAGAGCGCGATCAGCATGATGGCACTGGCGCCGATGACCGCCACGACCAGCGGATTCGAGCCCTGGAGGATCGCCGGCAGGATGAAGAAGGTCAGCACCATGAAGCTGACCGCCAGTGCGACCAGCGCCATCACACCGCGCATACGGCCGACGACCACGACGGCGAGCGCGAAGATGCCGGCCAGCAGGGCCATGGGGAGCCTGCGGTTCACATCGGTGACCGAGTACTGAAGGTCCCTCGGCGCGGAGGGCTCGTAGGCGACCACGACCTTCTCGCCCTGGTGCAACTGCCGTGACTGGTCCGGCTGGACGATCTCCGTGAACGTACGGCCCTTGTCGTCACCGGTGTCGACCCGGATCGTCGCCCTCTTGCAGTCACCGGTCGCCTGCTGCTGGGCGGAGGAGCCCTCGGCGGTGGATGTGTCGCCGGTCGGGGTGTCCCCCGAGGCGTTGACGGACTTGCAGTCCACCGCGACGACCTTGGTGACCGTCGCCTCCTGGGTCTGCCGGTCGAATCCGACGCCGGTGCGCTCGTGCGCCGGAGCGCCCCCGGGCCACAGCACCGCGAGCCCGACCACGACCGCCGCGGCGAAGGGGATCAGGATCGCGCCGATGATCTTCCGCAGATGGATGGAGACAGGGGCGGCCGGGCCATGGCTGTGACTGTGGCCGTGCGACGAACCGTGATTGTCGTCGGGCCCGTGGGAGTCGTCGGACCCGGGTCCGTGCCCGCCCTCGTGCTCGCCACCCGGTCCGGCTCCGTGCCCAGCACCTCGTCCAGGGCCATGGCCACCACCGGAGTTGCCGCCAGGTCCGCCACTGTGGCCGTCACCGGGGCCATGCCCGTGCCCATGGTCTGCGCCGTGATCGTGCCCACCGCCTGCCCCGGGGCCAGGACCTCGCCCGCCACCGGACATGGGAAGGGGGCCGAACTGACCGGTCCCGGGCCCTTCGGCTCCGTACCCGGGACCTGGGCCTTGGCCGCCCGGGCCCGTACGGCTGCCTTGACCCGCCCCCGATCCGGGCCCATAGCCGCGATCGATCCGCTGACTGGGCCCGTATCCGGGACCGCTACTCGGTCCGGTCGCTCCGCCGGTGCCGCCGCCCGTTCCGGCTCTGGTTCCGGGCGCACCACCGGAGCCGCCGGGGCCGTCGCCCAGCCGGAACCTGCGCTGCGGGCCGGTGTCGTCGCCATTTCCGCTGCCCGGCCCGGAGGCGCGCCCGGCACCGCTTCCGCGCGGTGGCTCGGAGGGCGGGTACGGGGGTCCTTGCGTCGTGGTCACCGCCCGATCATCGCAAGAACGGCAGGGGCCCTCTGTTCACCTCGCCCAAATTGACGCTAGCGTGGAGGCACCTTTGCACACGCGGGAGCTCGGAGCACCGGGCTGAGAGGGCGCTGACCTCCGTCTTTGCGATGTTTCACGTGGAACATGTGGAACGAGTGATGTTTCACATGAAACATCGGCAGACGGAATCCGCTGCGTCGACCGCTGAACCTGTTACCGGGTAATGCCGGCGTAGGGAGTAGGTCTCATGACCATCAAGGACGCACGCACGCCTGCCTCCAGCCAGGACGAACAGCCCCTTCAGGGCGAACCGTCCCAGGAGGCCCGGAAGTCCATCGGCTGGCACAAGGGATATGTCGGCGGCTCGCGCCCCGATCTGCGGGTGCCGGTCCGTCAGGTGCACCTCACCAATGGGAAGTCGGTCACGCTGTACGACACCTCGGGCCCGTACACCGACCCGCTGGTCGACACCGACGTCCGCAGGGGGCTGGCCCCGCTGCGCGACAACTGGATCATCGCCCGTGGCGACACTGAGGAGTACGCGGGCCGTCCCGTCCGTCCGGAGGACGACGGGATCAAGCACACCTCGCCGCGCGGCGGGCTCAGGAACCTCGACGCGGTGTTCCCGGGACGGCCCCGGCAGCCGCGCCGGAGCCGGACCGGACAGGCGGTGACGCAACTCGCGTACGCCCGCCGCGGGGAGATCACGCCCGAGATGGAGTTCGTGGCCGTCCGGGAGCACGTGGACCCCGAGGTCGTCCGCGAGGAGATCGCCGCCGGGCGGGCCGTACTGCCCGCCAACGTCAACCACCCGGAGATCGAGCCGATGATCATCGGCAAGCGGTTCCTGGTGAAGGTCAACGCCAATATCGGCAACTCCGCGGTCACCTCCTCCATCGAGGAGGAGGTCGAGAAGATGACCTGGGCGACGCGCTGGGGCGCCGACACCGTCATGGACCTGTCCACCGGCCGCAATATCCACACCACCCGTGAATGGGTGCTGCGCAACTCCCCCGTCCCCATCGGCACCGTGCCGCTCTACCAGGCGCTGGAGAAGGTGGACGGCAGGGCCGAGGAGCTGACCTGGGAGATCTACAAGGACACGGTCGTCGAACAGGCCGAGCAGGGCGTCGACTACATGACGGTGCACGCGGGCGTCCGCCTGGCGTACGTACCGCTCACCGCGAACCGCAAGACCGGCATCGTCTCGCGCGGTGGTTCGATCATGGCGGCGTGGTGCCTGGCGCACCACAAGGAGTCGTTCCTGTACACGAACTTCGAAGAACTGTGCGAGATCCTCGCCGCGTACGACGTCACCTACTCGCTCGGCGACGGCCTGCGGCCCGGCTCGATCGCGGACGCCAACGACCAGGCACAGTTCGCGGAGTTGCGGACGCTCGGGGAACTCAACACAATCGCGAAGCGTTTCCATGTACAGACGATGATCGAAGGCCCGGGACACGTCCCGATGCACAAGATCAAGGAGAACATCGACCTTCAGCAGGAGATCTGTGATGAAGCTCCGTTCTATACGCTCGGCCCGCTGACGACGGACGTCGCGCCTGCGTACGACCACATCACTTCCGGCATCGGTGCCGCGATGATCGCCTGGTGGGGCACGGCCATGCTCTGCTATGTCACGCCCAAGGAGCACTTGGGCCTGCCCAATCGTGACGACGTCAAGACCGGCGTCATCACCTACAAGATCGCCGCCCACGCAGCCGACCTCGCCAAGGGGCACCCAGGTGCGCAGGAATGGGATGACGCGCTCTCCGACGCCCGCTTCGAGTTCCGGTGGGAGGACCAGTTCAACCTGGCCCTCGACCCGGACACAGCACGCGAGTTCCACGACGAGACCCTGCCGGCCGAACCCGCCAAGACAGCCCACTTCTGCTCTATGTGCGGGCCGAAGTTCTGCTCGATGAAGATCTCCCACGACATCCGCCGGGAGCACGGCAGCACACCGGTCGAGATCGAGCAGGGCATGGCACAGAAGTCGAAGGAGTTCGCGGCCGCGGGCAACCGGGTCTATCTGCCGATCGCGGACTGACAGCGACAGAGGGGCTGTGCGGAAGCCCAGGTGGTCAGGCGGCTGAGACAGCCGCCCGCTCCACCTGAGTCCTGCGTGCGGACCACCGGTCGGTCACTCCGGCGGGTGGTCCGGGCCTCCGAAGTCCGGGCTGGTGAAGTCCGGGCTCGAGAAGCTGGGGCGGTGGCTCGTCGTCGGGCCACCTTCGGGGCTGGTGAAGCCGGGCCGGTTGTAGCCGAGGTTCGGCATGCGGCCGGTGGTGGGTTCCGGGGCCGGTTTGCGGTGCATGGCCGTCGTACCGGGGTCGGCGAGGGCCTCGCGGAGGAACGGCAGGATGCCGCGCTCCAGCAGGGCCTCGCGCCAGGCCTCCCTGGCCTGCGCCACCTCCCCGGTCAGTTCGCCGTACGCCCCGGCCTCCTCCTGGTCCGGGCTGTTGCGCAGGGCGGTGAGCAGCAGGCCGACCGCGGCGACGAGGATCGCTGCCGCGGTCACCGCACCGAACACCCATCCGGTGGTGAGCATGGTCTTGGCGAACGCCGGCTCGGGGTCGAGCATCTTGAGGATGTAGCCCACGAGCAGGAAGATCGCTGCGGCCGTGCCGGCGAGGACGGGAGCCAGGACCGCGACGACGGCGACGGCGCCCGCCCCGGCGGTCTCGGCGGCGACCTCGCCCATGCCGGTGGCGAACCCCATGGCGCCCGGCTCGGTGGAGCCGGATCCGCGGACGGACGACGGGTTGGACGGCGCCGGGTGGCGCAGTTCGTCGCGGACCTTCACGTAGTGCTGGTATTCGGCCGCCGCGGCGACCGTGATGAGTGCCGTGGCGTTGAGTGCCATGGTGCGCAGTTGTTCGGGGTTCAGACGCTGACCGACGGCGGCCAGTTCCGGGCGGTGTGGGGCGGAGCGCAGCGCCTCATCGAGGATCCGCTCGTATTCCTGGCGGTCCTCGTTCAGCAGGTGCTGCGGAACGCTGTTCATGTGCATCCCCCGATGCTCCGTAGGGCTTGGGGCTCGGCATGCTGACGAGCCGTCGGGCAGAAACGGAGGGGAGCCTGCTACGGATAAGCCGATGGTAGAGCGGCGACGGCGCGCGGTGACAGGGGGTTTGAAGAAATTGCCGTGTGACTGTCCCCCGCCCGATGCGGTTCACCGCCGGGGAACGCCTGCCCCAAGAACGCCCGGATATCCGTCAGAGATCCAGCGGAAGTTCCTGGACCAGCAGTTTTCCGGCCATGGTCACGCCGCCGTCCATCGCGATGGCGAGTCCGTCGGCGTAGACGTGCGGATGTTCGATGTTCGGACCGGAGTTGTCCTCGCCGTCGTCCTCGGTGCCGACGTCGCCCACCAGATAGGGGATGGGGCTGTGGCCGTGAACGATGCGGGTGCCGCCGTACGTATCGAGAAGGGAGCGTACGGCCTCGGCACCGCCCTCGTCGCGGAAGGAGAAGCGCTTGGTGAACTTGCGGAACAGATCCCACACCTCGTCCGCGTCGTTGCGCGTGATCGTCTCGCGGACGGTGTCGTTGACCGCCTCGATCGAGTCGCCGTAGTCGAGGTAGGCGGTGGTGTCCGAGTGCACGAGCAGATGGCCGTCGACCTCCTCGATCGCGTCGAGGCGGGCCATCCACTGGAGATGGTGGTCCTGCAGCCGGTCCATGTCGGTCTTCTGGCCGCCGTTGAGCAGCCAGGCCGCCTGGAAGGTGGCCGTGCCCGCGCCCGAGTTGACGGGGGTGTCGCCGAACCGCTTCGCGCCGAGGAGCAGCAGCTCGTGGTTGCCCATGAGGGCCTTGCAGTAGCCGCCGGCCGCGGCCGCCTCGGCGGACAGCCGCATCACCAGGTCGATGACGCCGATGCCGTCCGGGCCGCGGTCGGTGAAGTCGCCGAGGAACCAGAGCCGGGCGGTGCCCGCGGACCAGTTGCACTCGCTGTCGATCAGGCCCTGTTCCTGGAGGGCGCCCACCAGTTCGTCGAGGTAGCCGTGGACGTCCCCGACGACGAACAGGGGTCCAGGGCCGTCGGCGGCCAGGTCGGCTGGGTCGACGGTCACCTGAAGCGTGTCACCGCGGTTGATGACGGGCAGGTCGCGCTGGGTCGGCGTGTACCCGTCGGGGTGCTCCTCCAGGTCCGCCAGGGTCTGCGCGCCCTCCGCGGTCTCCTGGACCTCGGTGCCGGCCGCCCCGGCGGCGCTGTCGCCGGGGGCCGTGCCGTCGGCGTACGGACCGGTCTCATGGACGTACGCGGGCACCCGGAAGTCGCGCAACGTCGCCGTCCGCGTCACCTCGGGTCCCTGACCGGCCCCCTGAGTCATCGACCCCTCCACCATCGCGCCGCATCTGCACCGCATCGGACTGCCTGGTCGCAGCGGCCCGCGGTGTCGTGGGCCCATCATAGGAATGCGGATCGCGCCATGTGATGACCCAGGGGTGGTGAATCGGCGAAGGAGCCCAGTTCATCGCGGCTTTCGCCCCGATTCGGAGGGGCTTTCCCGTACGGGACCGCCCTGGACTCCCCTGCTTCGTACCTTGCTCCACCCCTCGGACACCGACGCTTCGTACGATCATGACACCGGCGCCCGAGAACTGTCCCGAGGCCGGTGCCCGCGTTCCTGAACGGGGCCGGGCTCCCGCTTCCCCTACGGGGCCGACCCCTCGTACGGCCCCGCTCGTCGGGAGCCCGCCCCGCACAAGCCCACGTTCCCCGCCCCTCCTCACCGCCCCCGGATCAGCCTTCCTCGGGCGACCGCGGCGGACTGACCGTCGTACGCGGCGGACGGCGCTGCGAGGACGTCCGCACGATCAGTTCCGTCGGTATCACCTGCTCGACCGGCAGGTCCGAATCGACGTTCTCGATGGCGTCGATCAGGAGCTGGACCACCGCCGTGCCGATGCGGCGCGGCTTCAGGGAGAGCGTGGTGATCGGCGGTTCCGTGGTGGCGTACACCGTGGACTCGCTGCAGCAGACCAGCAGCAGGTCGTCCGGGACGCGCAGGCCGTAGCGGCGGGCCGCGGCCAGCAGGTCGGTGCCGTTGGGGTCGAACAGGCCGTAGACGGCGTCCGGACGGTCCGGGCGGGCCAGCAGCCGGTCGGCGGCCACGGCGCCCGCGCACGGGTCGTGCGCCGGGTAGGCCTCGTACACCGGGTCCTGGCCGACCCGCTCGCACCAGTGGAGGTACGCCGTGGTGGAGAGGTGGGTGTACGTGTCGGTGGAGGTCCCCGTCAGGAGGCCGATGCGGCGGGCGCCGGCGGCGGCCAGGTGGTCGAGGATGCCCAGGACCGCCGCCTCGTGGTCGTTGTCGACCCACGCGGTTACCGGGAGCGAGCCCGCCGGGCGGCCGTCGGAGACGACCGGCAGGCCCTGCCGGACGAGTTCGGTGACCACCGGGTCGTGGTCGGACGGGTCGATGACGACCGTGCCGTCCAGGGCGACGTTCGACCACACGTCGTGGCGCGAGGTCGCCGGCAGGATGACCAGGGCGTAGCCCCGGGCGAGCGCGGCCGAGGTGGCGGCTCTCGCCATCTCCGCGAAGTACGCGAACTCGGTGAAGGTGAAAGGTTCATCCCCGTATGTCGTCACGGTCAGGCCGATCAGTCCTGACTTGCCGGTACGGAGGGTTCGGGCCGCGGCCGACGGGCGGTAGCCCAGCCGGTCGGCGACCTCACGGACATGGCGTCGGGTGGCGTCCGGGAGCCGGCCCTTTCCGTTGAGGGCGTCGGAGACGGTCGTGATCGAGACCCCGGCGGCGGCGGCCACGTCTCTGATGCCTGCCCGTCCCGGCCGACTGCCTCGTCGGGTTGTCTCCGCGCGGCTCACCTGGTGCTTCCCTGCTGCTGTCATGGCGAGCCGATAGTAGGGCTCATGCGGTGGGGTAGTGCGGACGCATATGCAGTCGTTGACAGGCACGTTTCTGCATGGTCAAAAGTCGTCAACTGCCTTAGAAAGAAAGTCAGTTGAACGATATTACTGCCCTACGTGACTTGTCCGCGCGCATAGGCCTGCCAAGTGACCGATGTTTCGAAGAGGTCTCAACTCACCTCTACGAGGGATGCGCGCCACGGCGTGAGCCACCGGCGCATGCCGAAAGGTGTGGTGCGCCCCCTGATTCGTACAACTTTGTACGGTGGTACCCCTGATGCCTGTGTGACAGGTGGGGTTGGCGCACGCAGGGCGGGGCGAAGCCGGTGGACGTGTTCCGGACACGACCGACCCGTACGCAGCGGCGCCGAATCCTCATAAGGTGAGGAGCATTGGTAGCTGGTGGTCACGAGGAGGACTGTGGTGAGCGAGACGAGCCCCAAGCTGCGTGCCGAGCTGGAGGGTATCCCCACCTACAAGCCGGGCAGGCCGGCCGCGGCCGATGGTCCGGTGGCCTACAAGCTGTCCTCGAACGAGAACCCGTATCCGCCGCTGCCCGGCGTGCTGGAGACCGTGACGGCCGCGGCCGGGGCCTTCAACCGCTACCCGGACATGGCCTGTACGGGGCTCATGAACGAGCTGGCCGAACGTTTCGCCGTGCCGGTCTCCCACATCGCCACGGGCACCGGTTCGGTCGGCGTCGCGCAGCAGCTGGTCCAGTCGACGAGTGGGCCCGGCGACGAGGTGATCTACGCCTGGCGGTCCTTCGAGGCCTATCCGATCATCACGCAGATCAGCGGCGCCACGTCGGTCAAGGTTCCGTTGACGCCCGGGGACGTGCACGACCTCGACGCGATGGCGGACGCGATCACCGACCGGACCCGGCTGATCTTCGTCTGCAACCCCAACAACCCGACGGGAACGGCCGTACGGCGGACCGAGCTGGAGCGGTTCCTGGACCGGGTGCCCGATGATGTGCTGGTCGTACTGGACGAGGCCTACAAGGAGTTCGTGCGGGACATCGAGGTGCCGGACGGGGTCGTGCTCTACCGCGACCGGCCGAACGTCTGTGTGCTGCGGACCTTCTCCAAGGCGTACGGCCTCGCCGGGCTCCGGGTCGGGTTCGCGATCGCGCACGAGCCGGTGGCGGCGGCGCTGCGCAAGACGGCGGTGCCGTTCGGGGTGAGCCAGCTCGCCCAGGACGCGGCGGTGGCCTCGCTGCGGGCCGAGGACGCGCTGCTCGGCCGGGTCGGTTCGCTGGTGTCCGAGCGCACCCGGGTGGTCGACGGGCTGCGCGGCCAGGGCTGGACGGTGCCCGACACCCAGGCGAACTTCGTTTGGCTGCGGCTGGGGGAGCGCACGGTGGACTTCGCGGCGGTGTGCGAGCGGGCCGGGGTGGTCGTGCGGCCGTTCCCGGGCGAGGGGGTCCGGGTGACGGTCGGCGAGACCGAGGCGAACGACATCTTCCTGAAGGTGGCGGAGGGCTTCCGCAAGGAGATCTAGGGCACATTCGGATGCCGTTTCAGCTGGTCAGAGCTGGTGAAGGGGGTCGCTGCCGAGCGGGCGGGGACCCCCTTCACCTACTGAGGAAACGGTGCTGCATAATTGCTTGTGAATGTGAACGCTTTCACAAGCGTAGGTAAGGAGCGGCACCGTGAACCTGGCTCTGGCGCCGGAGACCCTGGCGCGATGGCAGTTCGGCATCACCACCGTCTACCACTTCCTGTTCGTCCCGCTGACGATCTCCCTGGCCGCGCTCACCGCCGGCCTGCAGACCGCCTGGGTGCGCACGGAGAAGGAGAAGTACCTCAAGGCCACCAAGTTCTGGGGCAAGCTCTTCCTGATCAACATCGCGATGGGTGTCGTCACCGGCATCGTGCAGGAGTTCCAGTTCGGTATGAACTGGTCCGACTACTCGCGCTTCGTCGGCGATGTCTTCGGTGCTCCGCTCGCCTTCGAGGCGCTGATCGCCTTCTTCTTCGAGTCCACCTTCATCGGGCTGTGGATCTTCGGCTGGGACAAGCTGCCGAAGAAGATCCATCTGGCCTGCATCTGGATGGTCTCGATCGGCACGATCCTGTCGGCGTACTTCATCCTCGCGGCCAACTCCTGGATGCAGCACCCCGTCGGCTACCGGATCAACGAGCAGAAGGGGCGCGCCGAACTCACCGACTTCTGGCTGGTCCTCACCCAGAACACCGCGCTGACCCAGGTCTTCCACACCCTCTCCGCGGCCTTCCTCACGGGTGGCGCCTTCATGGTCGGCATCGCCGCCTTCCATCTGACGCGCAAGAAGCACATTCAGGTGATGAAGACCTCGCTGCGGCTCGGCCTGGTCACCGTCGTCATCGGTGGTCTGCTCACCGCGATCAGCGGCGACACCCTCGGCAAGGTCATGTTCAAGCAGCAGCCGATGAAGATGGCCGCCGCCGAGGCCCTGTGGGACGGCGAGGCACCCGCGCCCTTCTCCGTCTTCGCCTACGGCGACGTGGACAAGGGCCACAACAAGGTCGCCATCGAGATCCCGGGCCTGCTGTCCTTCCTCGCCAACGACGACTTCAGCTCGTACGTCCCCGGCATCAACGACGTCAACAAGGCCGAGCAGGAGAAGTTCGGGCCCGGCGACTACCGGCCCAACATCCCGGTCGCCTACTGGGGCTTCCGCTGGATGATCGGCTTCGGCATGACGTCCTTCGCGATCGGTCTTGCCGGACTCTGGCTGACCCGCAAGAAGTTCATGCTGCCGCAGCATCTGCGGGTCGGCGACGACGAGGTGCCGAACCTCTCGCTGCTTCCCGGCAAGGCCCTCGGCCCGACGCTCACCAAGTGGTACTGGCGCATCGCCATCCTCACCCTGGGCTTCCCGCTGATCGCCAGCTCCTGGGGCTGGATCTTCACCGAGATGGGCCGTCAGCCCTGGGTCGTCTACGGCATCTTCCAGACCCGGGACGCGGTCTCCCCCGGGGTCTCGCAGGGCGAGATCCTCACCTCGATGATCGTCTTCACCTCGCTCTACGCGATTCTCGCCGTCATCGAGGTCAAGCTCCTCGTGAAGTACGTCAAGGCCGGACCGCCCGAACTGACCGAGGCCGACCTCAACCCGCCCACGAAGATCGGCGGCGACCCACAGGACGCCGACAAGCCGATGGCCTTCTCCTACTAGGCCCAGGGAGCTGGAATCGCCATGGAACTTCACGACGTCTGGTTCGTCCTCATCGCCGTCCTGTGGACCGGCTACTTCTTCCTGGAGGGCTTCGACTTCGGGGTCGGTGTCCTCACCAAGCTGCTCGCCCGTGACCGGGCCGAGAAGCGGGTCCTCATCAACACCATCGGGCCCGTCTGGGACGGCAACGAGGTGTGGCTGCTCTCGGCGGGCGGCGCGACCTTCGCCGCCTTCCCCGAGTGGTACGCCACCCTCTTCTCCGGCTTCTATCTGCCGCTGCTCCTCATCCTGGTCTGTCTGATCCTTCGGGGCGTCGCCTTCGAGTACCGCGTGAAGCGGCCCGAGGAGAACTGGCAGCGCAACTGGGAGACAGTGATCTTCTGGACCTCGCTGCTGCCCGCGTTCATGTGGGGCGTGGCCTTCGCCAACATCGTGCGTGGGGTGAAGATCGACGCGGACTTCAACTACGCCGGGAATCTCGCCGACCTGCTCAACCCGTACGCCCTGCTCGGCGGCCTGGTCACCCTGTCGCTGTTCACCTTCCACGGCACGGTGTTCGTCGGTCTCAAGACCGTCGGGGACATCCGGGAACGGGCACGGAAGCTGGCGGTTCGCGTCGGACTCGTGGCCGCCGTCGTCGCGCTCGCCTTCCTGACCTGGACCCAGGCCGACAAGGGCGACGGAGGCTCCCTGGCCGCGATGATCGTGGCCGTGCTCGCGCTCGTCGCCGCGCTGGGGGCGGCACAGAAGGGGCGTGAGGGCTGGGCGTTCGCGTTCTCCGGGGTCACTATCGTGGCAGCCGTCGCGATGCTGTTCCTGACGCTCTTCCCGAACGTCATGCCGTCCTCGCTCAACCCGGACTGGAACCTCACGGTCACCAACGCCTCGTCGAGCCCGTACACGCTGAAGATCATGACGTGGTGTGCCGGGATCGCCACCCCGCTGGTCCTGCTCTACCAGGGCTGGACGTACTGGGTGTTCCGCAAGCGGATCGGCACGCACCACATCGCCGAAGCCGCGCACTGAGTTGCAGCTGTCTGCGGGAGGTGGTTTCGCGATGTTTCACGTGAAACATCGCGAAACCGTCCCCCTGGACCGAAGGGCATGTTTCACGTGAAACCAATCGATCCGCGACTCCTCCGGTACGCCGGTGCCACACGCCGTTTCCTGCTCGCGGTCGTCGGCCTGGGTGCCGTCGGCGCCGGGCTGGTCATCGCGCAGGCCATGCTCATCGCCGAGGTGGTGGTCGGTGCCTTCCAGCACGGACTGTCGGTCACCGAACTCCGTACGCCCCTGCTGCTGTTGACGGCCGTCGCCGCCGGCCGGGCGGTGGTCTCCTGGCTCACAGAGCTGGCCGCGCACCGGACGAGCGCCGCGGTGAAGTCGGAGCTGCGCGGGCGGCTGCTGGAGCGGTCCGTCGCGCTGGGCCCCGGGTGGCTGAGCGGTCAGCGGACCGGGTCGCTGACCGCCCTCGCGACCCGGGGAGTCGACGCGCTCGACGACTACTTCTCGCGCTATCTCCCGCAGTTGGGGCTCGCGATCGTGGTGCCCGTCGCCGTGCTGGCCCGGATCGTCACCGAGGACTGGGTGTCGGCGGCGATCATCGTCGGCACCCTGCCGCTGATTCCGGTCTTCATGGTGCTGATCGGCTGGGCCACGCAGTCCCACATGGACCGTCAGTGGCGGCTGCTGTCCCGGCTGTCGGGGCACTTCCTCGATGTCGTGGCCGGGCTGCCGACGCTGAAGGTGTTCGGCCGGGCCAAGGCGCAGGCCGAGTCGATCCGGCGGATCACCGGTGAGTACCGGCAGGCGACGATGCGGACCCTGCGGATCGCCTTCATCTCGTCCTTCGCGCTGGAACTGCTGGCGACACTGTCCGTGGCGCTGGTCGCGGTGACCATCGGTATGCGGCTCGTGCACGGCGAGATGGACCTGTACATCGGGCTCGTCATTCTCATCCTCGCGCCCGAGGCGTATCTGCCGCTCAGGCAGGTGGGTGCACAGTTCCACGCGGCGGCGGAGGGGCTGGCCGCGGCCGAGGAGATCTTCGCCGTCCTGGAGACGCCGGTGCCGGAATCCGGCACGGGGGCGGTTCCGGAGGGCGGGGTGGCCTTCGAGGGCGTCACCGTCCGATATCCCGGGCGGTCGGTCGACGCGGTGGCCGACGTGTCCTTCGCGGTGGAGGCCGGGGAGACGGTCGCGCTCGTCGGGCCGAGCGGAGCGGGCAAGTCGACGCTGCTGCACGCGCTGCTCGGGTTCGTACGGCCGACGGAAGGCCGGGTGTGCGTCGGGGGAGCCGATCTCGCGGGCCTGGATCTGGAGCAGTGGCGTTCACGGGTGGCCTGGGTGCCGCAGCGGCCGCATCTGTTCGCCGGGTCGATCGCCGAGAACGTACGGCTGGCCCGCCCCGACGCCGACGACACCGCCGTACGGAGGGCACTGGCCGACGCCGGTGCGCTGGAGTTCGTGGACGCGCTGCCCGAGGGCATCGACGCGGCGCTCGGTGAGGACGGCGCCGGGCTCTCCGCAGGGCAGCGGCAACGGCTTGCGCTGGCCCGGGCGTTCCTCGCGGACCGGCCCGTGCTGCTGCTCGACGAGCCGACGGCCGCGCTGGACGGGGAGACCGAGGCCGAGGTCGTGGCCGCCGTGCGACGCCTCGCCGTCGGACGGACGGTGCTGCTGGTCGTGCACCGGCCGGCGCTGCTGGGGGTGGCGGACCGGGTGGTACGGCTGACGGAGGCCGCTGTACCCGCTCACCTGCCCGTTTCCGAGCAGGCCCGTGGTTCCCTCGGCGGCGACGGGCTCCTCGTGGATGCTCCGCAGCTGCCCGTGGTCGACGAGGAGGAACTCGTATCCGGCGCTCCCGCAGGGCGAGTTGGTGTGCTTGCGCGGGTGCGGGCCATGTCCGGGGCCCGGCGCGGGCGGCTCGGGCTCGCGCTGCTGCTCGGGAGTCTCGCGCTCGGTAGTGCCGTCGGGCTCATGGCGACCTCCGGGTGGCTCATCTCGCGGGCCTCGCAGCAGCCGCCCGTGCTGTATCTGATGGTCGCCGTGACGGGCACGCGGGCCTTCGGGATCGGGCGGGCCGTCTTCCGGTACGCCGAGCGGCTGGTGTCGCACGACGCCGTGCTGCGGATGCTGGCCGACACCCGGGTCGCCGTCTACCGGCGGCTGGAGCGGCTGGCGCCCGCAGGACTGCGGACGACCCGGCGCGGCGACCTGCTGTCGCGGCTCGTCGCCGATGTGGACGCCCTCCAGGACTACTGGCTGCGCTGGCTGCTGCCCGCCGGGGCCGCCCTCGTCGTCTCCGCCGCCTCCGTCGGGTTCACGGCGTGGCTGCTGCCCGAGGCCGGCGCCGTGCTCGCCGCCGGGCTGCTCGCCGCAGGAGTCGGCGTCCCCCTCGTGACCAGCGCCGTGGCCCGGCGCGCGGAACGCCGGCTCGCCCCGGCCCGCGGGGCTCTCGCCACGCACGTGGCCGACCTGCTCACCGGAACCGCCGAGTCGACGGTCGCGGGCGCCCTGAACGCACGTACCGAGGAAGTCCGGCGGGCCGACTCCACGCTCACCCGGATCGCCGAGCGCGCTGCCACCGCCACCGCGCTCGGCGACGGACTCACCGCCCTGCTGTCCGGACTCACCGTGGCGGCCACCGCCCTCGTGGGCGCCCAGGCGGTCGCCGACGGGCGGCTCGGCGGTGTCGTGATGGCCGTGGTCGTCCTCACTCCCCTGGCCGCCTTCGAGGCCGTCCTAGGGCTGCCGCTCGCCGTGCGCTACCGGCAGCGGGTGCGCAGGAGCGCGGAGCGCGTGTACGAGGTCCTGGACGCGCCCGAGCCCGTACGCGAACCCGAGCAGCCCCGGCCCGCGCCCCTGTCGCCGTTCCCGGTCGTCGTCAAGGAGCTGGCCGCCCGCCATGCCGGGCAGGCCCGGGACGCGCTCGCCCACTTCGACTTCACCCTCGACGAAGGACGTCGGATCGCCGTGGTCGGCCCGTCCGGGTCCGGGAAGACGACCCTCGCGCAGGTGCTGCTGCGGTTCCTGGACGCGGACGCCGGCTCCTACACGCTGGGCGGCGTGGACGCGTACGCGCTGGACGGCGACGACGTACGGCGGCTGGTCGGGCTGTGCGCCCAGGACGCGCACCTCTTCGACAGCTCCGTGCGCGAGAACCTGCTGCTCGCGAAGAAGGACGCCACCGAGGACGACCTGCGGGACGCCCTCGCCCGGGCCCGGCTGCTGGACTGGGCCGAGTCGCTGCCCGACGGGCTCGACACACTGGTCGGCGAGCACGGGGCGCGGCTGTCCGGCGGGCAGCGACAGCGGCTGGCGCTCGCCCGGGCGCTGCTCGCGGACTTCCCGGTGCTGGTGCTCGACGAGCCCGCCGAACACCTCGACCTGCCGACCGCCGACGCGCTCACCGCCGATCTGCTGGACGCGACCAAGGGCCGTACGACGCTGCTGATCACCCACCGGCTGGCCGGTCTCGACGCCGTGGACGAGGTGATCGTGCTGGACGGCGGGCGGGTCGCGCAGCGGGGGACGTACGCGGAACTGGTCGCCGTCGACGGCCCGCTGCGGGGGATGGCGGAGCGGGAGGCGGAGTCCGAGCGGCTGGCTCTGGTGGCGGCGGGGAGCTAGCCGCGCACTGCTCGACTTTCGGTGACAAACGGTACTAATTAGGCTCGGGGGATGTCCGACCCACCGCTTCGTCCCGAGCCGTGTGTGCCGCAGTTGCTGGAGGCGATGCGGGCCGTCGGGAGCGGGCTCGGGCCGCATGCCACGCTGGAGCGGATCTGTGCGACGGCGATCGCCCTGGTGGACGCCGAGCGAGCGGACATCGAGGTCCTCGCCGAGGACGGTGACGGCTTCGCCGACTTCGTTCACCACGGCGTCGACGCGGAGACCGCCCGGTGGGTCGAGCCGATCCGGGTGCACGGTGAGGTCTTCGGGAACCTGTACCTGGGTGACAAGCGCGGCGGCGGGCCGTTCACCGAGCACGACCTGACCCTGGTCCGGGTGCTTGCCACCGAGGCGGGCATCGCCATCGGCAACGCCCGTCTGTACGAGGCCGCCCGGCAGCGCGAGCGCTGGATCGACGGGTCCGTGGCCGTGACGACCGCGCTGCTCTCGGGCGGCGACATCGGCGACTCCCTGCGGATCGTCGCCGAACAGGCCCGCCGGCTCTCCGGGGCCGCGGCCGGGATCGTGCTGCTGCCCACCGCCGAGGGCGGCCTGGAGATCGTCGCCATGGACGCGGAAGGCCCGTCGGACGCGCTCGGGGTGATCGTCCCGCCGGAGAGCGAGGTCGTCGCCGAACTCCTCGACGGCGAGCCGGTGTTCGTCGAGGACGCTGCCACCGACCCCCGACTGGCCCTCGGCACCGGCCTCACCCGCGACTTCGGGCCCGCCATGCTGCTGCCCCTGCAGAGCGACGGCCGGGTCGTCGGCAGCCTCGCCATGCCCCGCGCGCGGGGAGAGCGCGCGTTCACGGAGACCGAGCGCGCGCTCGCCGTCCAGTTCGCCGCACAGGCCGCGCTCGCGCTGATGATGGCCGAGGCCCAGCGCGACCGCGAACGGCTCGCGGTGTACGAGGACCGCGACCGGATCGCCCGTGACCTGCACGATCTCGTCATCCAGCGGCTGTTCGCCACCGGGATGATGCTGGAGAGCGCCCAGCGCGGATCGGTCGCTCCCGGCGTACGGGACGGCGTCGGCAGGGCCGTCGACGAACTCGACGTCACCATCCAGGAGATCCGCACCGCGATCTTCGCGCTCCAGGACGACCCCGGCGAAGTGCCGTCCGAACTGTCCACACGGGTGGAGCGGGAGATCCACATGGCCTCCGTGGCGCTCGGTTTCACGCCCTCGCTGCGGGTGGTCGGCCCGGTCGACACCGCCGTCGGCGAGCTGACCGGCAAGAACCTCGTCGCCGCCCTGCGCGAGGGGCTGTCCAACGCCTTCCGCCATGCCGGGGCGTCCCGGATCGACGTCGTGGTCGACGCGAACGTGACCTTGCCGGACGGCCGGCCGGGCGTACGGCTGACCGTCGCCGACGACGGCGTCGGCATCCCCGAGGGCGGTCGGCGCAGCGGCCTCAGGAACCTGCGACGGCGTGCCGAGTCGCTGGGCGGCGACAGCAGTCACGGACCCGGCAGCGGCCCGGACGGCGGCGGTACGACGGTGGTGTGGCAAGCGCCGTACTGAGGCCGTCGTGAACCCCGTTGCTGAGCCGTTCGTGGCAACGGGTCCCCCAGGCGTACGACTTGAACAGGCAGCCTGCCCGGTTTGCGGTGCACGATCGCTGACATGGGCTCACGTCGCCGTCATCCGCTGCTCGTTCCGGTTCTGCTGTGCGCGTTCGTGGTCCTGGTCGCCCGGCCCACGGACGCCTCGGGCGAAGGTGTCGACCCCGACTCCGCCACCGACTCGGGCCTCAGCGCCGAGGTGACCCGGCTGTACGCGGATGCCGCCGTGATCACGCAGCAGTACGAGGCCGGACGGCGCGAGGCCGAGGCGGAGGGGGCAAAGGCCAGGCGGTACGAGGAACTCCTCGTCCGTGAACGGCGTGACATCGCCGTCCTGCACGAGGATCTGGGCCGGATCGCACGTGGCCAGTACCGCAGCGGCGGCGGTCTGCCGCTCACCGCGCAGATGCTGCTCGCGGACAGCCCCGACGAGCTGATGCGCGGTCAGCGGGCCGTGTGGCAGGCCGATCTCGCCGTGAACAACGCGATCGACAAGAGCCGGCGCGCGGAGGCCCGGCTCGCCGCCGACGAGGCGAAGGCGGCGGCGCACTGGCAGAAGCTGGAGCGGCGCAACGGCGAGATCGCCAAGCTGAAGCGGACCATCGAGGCGAAGCTCGAAGAGGCCCGCTGGACGCTGCAGGGCCGCGCCGACGCCTCGGTCGCGGCGGGCTCGTGCCGGGGTGCCGTCCGGCTCGACCAGCCGGACCCCGGGACCATGCCGGAGTACGTCACGCCCGTGGAGACGTACGAGCTGTCCGCGAGTTTCGGCAGCGGCGGTGACCGCTGGGCCAACGGGCACACCGGGCAGGACTTCGCGGTGCCGATCGGCACTCCGGTGCGGGCGGTCGGCGCGGGCACGGTCGTGTCGGTGTCGTGCGGGGGCGCCTTCGGGATCGAGATCGTGATCGAGCACCCTGGCGGCTACTACACGCAGTACGCGCACCTCGCCGCCGTCACCGTCGACCAGGGGCAGCGGGTGACCCCGGGCCAGTGGATCGGCCAGACCGGCACGACCGGCAACTCGACCGGCCCGCACCTGCACTTCGAGGTACGCGTCACCCCGGAACTGGGCTCCGGGGTGGACCCGGCGGCGTGGCTCTCGGCGCGCGGGGTGCAGTTGTAGGAGGCGGGTGGGGCGCGTCGGTAAGGGGCATGTGCCCTGGCGGACGCCCCTTACCGCGGCCCGCAGCGGCTCCCTCAGCCGCGTTCCGCGAGCAGCCGCTCGATCACGATGGCGACCCCGTCCTCGTTGTTGGGCGCCGTCTGTCCCGAGGCCGCCGCGAGGACGTCCGGGTGCGCGTTGCCCATCGCGTACGACCGGCCCGCCCAGGTGAGCATCTCGACGTCGTTCGGCATGTCCCCGAAGGCGACGACCTCCTCGGCCGAGATGCCCCGCTCCGCGCAGGACAGGGCCAGGGTGCTCGCCTTGGAGACACCGGGGCCGCTGATCTCCAGCAGCGCGCTGGGGCTGGACCGGGTGACGGTGGCCCGGTCGCCGATCGCCAGCCGGGCCGTGGTGAGGAACGCGTCGGGGTCGATCGTGCGGTGGTACGCGAGGATCTTGAGCACGGGCTCGCCGTCGCTCGGCCCGCCCGGGGCCAGCAGCTTCTCGGCGGGCGCCAGATTGTCCGGCAGCTCCATGTGCAGCTTCGGATACTCCGGCTCCTGGTGGAAGCCGTACGTCTGCTCCACGGCGTACACGGTCCCCGGCGCGGCCTCGCGCAGCAGGCGTACGGCGTCCAGCGCGTTGTCCCTGGCCAGCTCCCGCACCTTCACGAAGCGGTGGGCGCCGGGGCCGCCGTGCAGGTCGACCACGGCGGCGCCGTTGCCGCAGATCGCCAGACCGTGGCCATGGACGTGCTCGCTGACGACGTCCATCCAGCGGGCCGGGCGGCCCGTGACGAAGAAGACCTCGACGCCCGCGGCCTCTGCGGCGGCCAGGGCGGCGACCGTGCGCGGGGAGACCGACTTGTCGTCGCGCAGCAGTGTGCCGTCGAGGTCGGTGGCGATCAGCCGGATCGGGACGGTGGCGGCGGGGGTCTCGGGCTCTCGGGTCGCTGAGGTCACCCGGCCATTCTCGCGTATGAGCGTGCACGGCCGTGCGGGAGCCCGCACAGGTGAGTGGCCGCACGGACCGGCGCCGGGTCAGCCCAGCTGTGCCAACGCCTCCGTGGCGATGCGCTCGAAGACCTGCTCGTCGGCCGCGAAGTCGGAGTCGGGGATGGGCCAGTGGATCACGATCTCGGTGAAGCCCAGCTCCTGGTGCCGGCCCGCGAAGTCGACGAACGCGTCCACGGACTCCAGCGGGCGCCCCCGGTCCGGGGTGAACCCGGTCAGCAGGATCCTGTCGAGCCCGCTCACGTCCCGGCCGATCGCGGCACAGGCGTCGGCCAGCCTCTCGGCCTGTCCGCGCAGCGCCTGGAGCGACTGCTCGGGCGTGCCGTTCTCGAACAGCCGAGGGTCACCGGTGGTCACCCACGCCTGCCCGTGCCGCGCGGCGAGGTCCAGCCCGCGCGGCCCGGTGGCGGCCACCGCGAAGGGCAGCCGGGGGCGCTGCACACAGCCCGGAATGTTGCGCACCTCGTGCGCCGAGTAGTAGTCGCCCTGGTACGAGACGCCGTCCTTGCCGTCCTCGGTCAGCAGCTTGTCGAGCAGCGCGACGAACTCACCGAACCGGTCGGCACGCTCCCGGGGTGTCCACGGGTCCTGGCCCAGCGCGGTGGCGTCGAAGCCGGTGCCGCCCGCGCCGATACCGAGGGTGATCCGGCCGTTCGACACGTCGTCGAGGGAGATCAGGTCCTTGGCCAGCGTCACCGGGTGCCGGAAGTTCGGCGAGGTCACCAGGGTGCCCAGCCGCACCCGGTCGGTGACAGCGGCGGCGGCCGTGAGCGTGGGCACGGCACCGAACCAGGGGCCGTCCCGGAAGGTGCGCCAGGAGAGGTGGTCGTACGTGAACGCGGTGTGGAAGCCGAGCTGCTCCGCGCGCTGCCAGGCCGAACGGCCACCTTCGTGCCAGCGGCGGTACGGCAGGATCACGGTGCTCAGACGCAGACTCATGGATCAGAGCCTAGGCGCCGTTCATGTTTCACGTGAAACAGTCGCGGAGCGCCCCCGGGCGGTCACCGGACGCGAGCGCTGAGCCACGGGCTGAGGCCGAGCAGCGGGATGTACTCCTTGTACGTGCGGTCGCCGGGCAGCGGTACCACCAGGTGGTGCGCGGGCAGGAAGCGGCGGGCCGTGACGAACGCCAGGCCGTCGTAGACCGAGCGGAGGAAGGCGGGGACGTCGTCGCGCGGGATGTCGGGGCACTCGACGCCCTCGACCGTGATCAGCGCGTCGTCGTCGGGGAAGAGGCGGACGGTCACCCGGGGGACTCCGCCGAGCTCGGCGAAGGCCTCGTGCGGGAGCGAGCCGTCCGGGTCCGTGGTGACGCCGATGCCCGCGGCCGTGCGGCGGGAGGTCTGGTCGGCGCCGATGTCGTGGCTGACCTCGATCTCACGGGCGTACTCGGCGGCGAGGGCGCGCAGGGCGGTGACGGCGGCTTCGGTGGTGGGCAGGTGGTCCATGCCCTCGATCATGCCGGTGCTCGTGCCGTACGGGGTCAGTGTGGGCCGGGAAAGCGCAGATAGCGCGGCGGTACGGCCTCCGTGAGCCATACGCCGTTCGCGCTGACGTGGAAGGCGTGGCCGTCGCGGTGCATGGCGGCCGAGTCCACCGAGAGCACGACGGGCCGGCCTCGGCGGGCGCCGACCCGGGTCGCGGTCTCGCGGTCGGGTGAGAGGTGCACGGCGTGCCGGTTCATGGGCCGCAGGCCCTCGGCGCGGATCGCGTCCAGGAAGCGGTCCACCGTGCCGTGGTAGAGGTACGGCGGCGGGGTCGCCGGGGGCAGCCCGAGGTCCACCTCGACGCTGTGGCCCTGGCTGGCGCGGATCCGGGTGCCGTCGACCGCGAAGCGCTTCTTGTCGTTGGCGGCGACCACATGGTCCAGTTCCTCGCGCGTGAACCGGAAGTTGTGGGCGGCGCACGCGGCGATCAGCTCGTCGATCTCGACCCAGCCGGCCTCGTCGAGCGTGAGCCCGATCCGCTCCGGCTGGTGCCGCAGATGCTTCGACAGGTACTTCGACACCTTCACGGTGCGTCTTTCATCCATCTCGTTCTTGGTCGTCCTGTTTTCGTTCACCCCGCAAGGGTGCCGGGTGAGACCGTGATCACGCATTTGATTTTGGACCGGAGGTTTGATCCACAGCCAAGTGCAGTTATCCACAGGGGAATTGGAGAAACTGTGGATAACGGGTGGACCGTCACAGTGGCGGGTCCACCCGCGCCAGTGCCCTCAACGCCCCCGGCAGGAAACGGGACATGAGGTGCGCGCCCCGGGCTTCCGGTGTCACCGGTGCGACCGCCTCGTTGCGGACCACCGCTCGCAGGATCGCCGAAGCGACCTTCTCCGGCGGGTAGTTGCGCAGCCCGTACAGCCGAGCTGTCCGCTTCTGCTTACGGGACTGCTCCTCGGCGTCGACTCCCGTGAAGCGCGCGGTCGTCGTGATGTTCGTGTTGACGAAGCCGGGGCAGATCGCCGAGACGCCGATGCTCTGTCCCGCCAGCTCCGCGCGCAGACACTCGCTGAGCATCAGCACCGCGGCCTTCGACGTGCTGTACGCGGGCAGCGCCTTGGAGGGCAGATACGCGGCGGCCGACGCGATGTTCACGATGTGACCGCCCTGCCCGCGCTCGGCCATCTGCTTCCCGAAGAGCCGGCAACCGTGGATCACGCCCCACAGGTTGACGTCCAGGACCTTCTTCCAGTCCTCCGGGGTCGTGTCGAAGAAGGACCCGGAGAGCCCGATCCCCGCGTTGTTCACCAGCACGTCCACGACGCCGTACTCGGTGGCGACCTTCTCGGCGAGCTTCTCCATCGCCTGCTCGTCCGTGACGTCGACGACCTCCGCCCAGGCCTCCGGGGCGCCGATCAGACGGGCCAACTCGGCCGTGCGGGCGGCACCTTCGGCGTTCCGGTCGACGGCCACCACGCGGGCGCCCGCCTCGGCGAACCCGAACGCCGTGGCCCGTCCGATGCCGCTGCCCGCCCCGGTGACCAGGACCAGCTGTCCGCCGAAACGCTGCGCGTGCTTGCCCGTCGCCGTCGCCGGGAGCCGTCCGCCCTCGTTGGCGGTCACGAACTCCCCGATCCAGGCGGCGACCTGGTCGGGCCGGGTGCGCGGTATCCAGTGCTTGGCGTCGAGTGTGCGGCGCACCAGCCGGGGCGCCCACCGCTCCAGTCCGTCGTACAGCCGCTCGGAGAGGAACGCGTCCCCCAGGGGCGTGATGAGCTGTACGGGCGCGTGTGCGTACGCGTCCTCGCGCGGTCTGCTCAGCCGGGACCGTACGTTGTCCCGGTACAGCCAGGCGCCGTTGGCCGCGTCCGAGGGCAGGGAGGCCATGGGGTAGCCCTCGCCGGAGACCTTCTCGACGCGGGCCAGCATCTTCGGCCAGCGCTTGCCGAGGGGACCGCGCCAGGCGAGTTCGGGCAGCACGGGCGTGTGCAGCGCGTACACGTACCAGGACTTGCCGCCCTGGCCCAGGAGTTGGGCGACCGCGCGCGGGGTGGGCCGCTTCAGGCGGCCCTTCGTCCAGTGGCCCAGGTGGTCAAGGGACGGCCCGGACATCGACGTGAAGGACGCGATCCGGCCCTCCGCGCGCGCGACGGTGACGAACTCCCAGGACTGCACCGAGCCCCAGTCGTGCCCCACCAGATGCACCGGCCGGTCCGGACTCACCGCGTCCGCGACCGCCAGGAAGTCGTCGGTCAGCTTCTCCAGGGTGAAGCCGCCGCGCAGCGGACGCGGCGCCGTCGATGCGCCGTGGCCCCGCACGTCGTACAGCACGACATGGAAGCGGTCGGCGAGACGCGCGGCGACCTCGGACCACACCTCCTTGGTGTCCGGATAGCCGTGCACGAGGATCACCGTGGGATCGGCGGGGTCGCCCGACTCGGCGACGCACAGCTCGATCCCGCCCGTCCGCACCCGGCGCTCACGCGCCCCGTCGAGAGTCACTCGTCCTCCGTCCGGCGCTCACGCGCGTCCTCAGGGGTCACGACCGTCACTTCGCCTCCGCCCAGCGCCGCACATGCGGCAGATCGTCATCCAGCCAGAACGCGCTCTCCAGCGGGTCCGCGGAGTCCGTGACGACCAGGATCTCCTCGAACTTGGCGCCCGTGCCCCGGAATCCGAGATGCGGCTCGACCGCCCACAGACCCGGCCGCGGCGGGTGGTCGGAGAAGCGGTACGGCGACCACAGGGGCGACCAGCCCTCGCGGTGGCCGCGCAGCGCGTCCCCGGCGAGCCCCTTCAGGGACTGCGTGCCGAACCCGAACAGCCTGGGTGACCAGGGCCGTTCCCGTACCCGGTCGACCTTGTGCGCGATCACCCCGAAGGGATACGCGCGATGCCGGTTGGCGTAGCCCTGGCGGACCATGAGGCGGTCCACGTCCTCGTAGATCTCGCGCAGCGGGCGCCGCTCGCGCACCTCGCGCAGGATCAGCTCGCGGTGGGCTTCGAGGTCGGCCATCAGCCGGTCCTGCACCGGGTTGACGCCGAGCGAGCCCGAGTAGCCGATGTCCGCCGCGAAACCCCCGTGGACAGGGGCCATGTCCAGGATGAACGGCATCCCGGGCTCCAGCCGGCGGCCGGTCGGGAAGAACTGGAGCGGGATGCGGAAGTTCACGAACGCCGTGCGGTCCCCGAACCAGGCGAAGGGCAGATGGAACCAGTCCCGCACACCCCGCTCGCGCAGCCACTCCCGCTGCATCCGGGCCGCCTCGCGCTCGGTGATCCCCGGCTCCAGGCGCGCCGCGACGGCCTCCGCGCACTCGTACGCCAGCCGCTGCACCCGCCTGAACCCGGCCAGTTCCGCGGCGAGTTCACCCGCCTCCGCCGTCGCCATCGTCGCCGCCCACAGTCCCCATCGACGCGCTACGCACCCGTAACTTGACCTTGCGAATCTGGCACTTGTTAGAGCCCGCGTCAACAGTCGAACGCCTGTCTGTGGACAACCGGGTCCGATCTTCCGACGACCTACCCGGCGATGTGGAAACTCAGGGGCCGGTTGTTCGACCTCAGGGGGACCCCTACGGGCCCGTACGACTGAAGGTGGATGCCGAGACAGCTCTACGGGTTGACGACCGGTGTGGTGTGCGCCACTACCGTCGAGGACGTGACTGTGATCGCGACCGAAAGCCTGAGCAAGCGGTTCCCCCGGGTGACCGCGCTCGACCGGCTCTCCATGGACATCGGACCCGGTGTGACCGGACTCGTCGGCGCCAATGGCGCCGGCAAGTCCACCCTGATCAAGATCCTGCTGGGTCTGTCTCCCGCCACGGAGGGCCGGGCCACCGTGCTCGGCCTCGACGTCGCCACCGAGGGCGGCGCCATCCGTGAGCGCGTCGGCTACATGCCCGAGCACGACTGCCTGCCGCCCGACGTCTCGGCCACCGAGTTCGTCGTCCATATGGCACGCATGTCCGGGCTCCCGCCGGCCGCCGCACGGGAGCGCACCGCGGACACCCTGCGCCATGTCGGCCTCTACGAGGAGCGCTACCGCCCCATCGGCGGCTACTCGACCGGCATGAAGCAGCGCGTGAAGCTCGCCCAGGCCCTCGTCCACGACCCGCAACTGGTCTTCCTGGACGAGCCGACCAACGGCCTCGACCCGGTCGGCCGCGACGAGATGCTCGGTCTGATCCGCCGGATCCACACCGACTTCGGCATCTCCGTCCTGGTCACCTCGCACCTGCTCGGCGAGCTGGAGCGGACCTGCGACCACGTGGTGGTCGTCGACGGCGGCAAGCTCCTGCGGTCCAGCTCCACCACGGACTTCACGCAGAACACGGCCGTCCTCGCCATCGAGGTGACCGACACCGACGACCACCCGGACGGCACCCACGCGGTGCGCGAGGCGCTCCACGCGCGCGGGGTGGACACCCACGACGGCAGCGGCCTGCCCGGCGCCGGACACATCCTGCTGCTCACCGCCCAGGGCGAGGAGACCTACGACCTCGTCCGGGACATCGTCGCCGACCTCGGCCTCGGCCTGGTGCGCATGGAACAGCGCAGGCACCACATCTCCGAGGTCTTCACCGACAGCGACGAACAAAGCGGCGACGTACCGCAGAACCTGGGCAAGGAGGCGGTCCGCCATGGCGGTTGAGCAGACCCCGGCACAGGCGGGCGCCCAGTCCCGCATCCACAACATCGGCTACCGCTCGTACGACGGCCAGCGCCTGGGCCGCGCCTACGCCCGCCGCTCCCTCTACTCGCAGTCCCTGCGCGGCGCCTACGGCCTCGGCCGCTCGGTCAAGTCCAAGGTGCTGCCCATGGTGCTCTTCGCCGTGATGTGCGCCCCGGCGGCCATCATGGTGGCGGTCACGGTCGCCACCACGGCCAAGGAACTGCCCGTCGAGTACACGAACTACGCGATCGTCATGCAGGCGGTCATCGGCCTGTACGTCGCATCCCAGGCACCCCAGGCCGTCTCCCGGGACCTGCGTTTCAAGACCGTCCCGCTGTACTTCTCGCGCCCGATCGAGACCGCGGACTACGTCCGCGCGAAGTTCGCGGCGCTGGCCTCGGCCCTGTTCCTCATCACCGCGGTGCCACTGGTCGTGCTCTACGTGGGCGCCCTGCTGGCCAAGCTCGACTTCACCGACCAGACCAAGGGATTCCTCCAGGGGCTCGTCTCCGTGGCACTGCTCTCGCTGCTCTTCGCCGGTATCGGCCTCGTCATCTCGGCCGTCACCCCGCGCCGCGGCTTCGGCATCGCGGCCGTCATCGCCGTACTGACCATCTCCTACGGGGCGGTCTCCACGCTCCAGGCCATCGCCGACGCGCAGGGCAGCAGCGGTGCCGTCCCCTGGATCGGCCTCTTCTCGCCCATCACGCTCGTCGACGGGGTGCAGACGGCCTTCCTGGGCGCGACGTCCGCCTACCCCGGAGGGGTAGGCCCCAGCACCGGCGAAGGTGTGATCTTCCTCCTCGCCGTCCTGGGCCTGATCGCCGGCTGCTACGGCCTTCTGATGCGCCGCTACCGAAAGGTCGGACTGTGACCACGCTCAACATCGACCACGTCTCGCGCTGGTTCGGCAACGTGGTGGCGGTCAACGACATCACCATGACGATCGGCCCCGGCGTCACCGGCCTGCTCGGCCCCAACGGCGCCGGAAAGTCCACCCTCATCAACATGATGGGCGGCTTCCTGGCCCCCTCCACCGGCACCGTCACCCTCGACGGACAGCCCGTGTGGCGCAACGAGCAGATCTACAAGCACATCGGCATCGTCCCCGAGCGCGAGGCGATGTACGACTTCCTCACCGGCCGCGAGTTCGTCGTCGCCAACGCCGAACTGCACGGCCTCGGCGCCAAGGCGGCCCAAAGGGCGCTCGCCACGGTCGAGATGGAGTACGCGCAGGACCGCAAGATCTCCACGTACTCCAAGGGCATGCGCCAGCGCGTCAAGATGGCCAGCGCGCTCGTCCACGACCCCTCGCTGCTCCTCCTCGACGAGCCCTTCAACGGCATGGACCCGCGCCAGCGCATGCAGCTCATGGACCTGCTGCGCCGCATGGGCGCCGAGGGCCGCACGGTCCTGTTCTCCTCGCACATCCTCGAAGAGGTCGAACAACTGGCCGCCCACATCGAGGTCGTCGTCGCCGGACGGCACGCGGCCAGCGGCGACTTCCGCCGCATCCGCCGCCTCATGACCGACCGCCCGCACCGCTACCTCGTACGCTCCAGCGACGACCGGGCCCTCGCCGCCGCGCTGATCGCCGACCCGTCGACCTCCGGCATCGAGGTGGACCTCGCTGAGGGCGCCCTGCGCATCCAGGCCGTCGACTTCGGCCGTTTCACCGCCCTGCTGCCCCGCGTTGCCCGGGACCACGGCATCCGGCTGCTCACGGTCTCGCCGTCCGACGAGTCCCTCGAATCCGTGTTCTCGTATCTCGTCGCCGCGTAGGAGGCCGACTCATGTACGACCCCACAGTCGCCCGGCTCACCTACCGGGCCCTGCTCGGCCGCCGCCGGGCCCTCATCCTCGGCGCGCTGCCCCTGCTGCTGATCGTCATCGCCGTCGCCGTACGCGGTCTCGTCGGCGCCGACGACCAGACCGCGGCGGACGTCCTGGGCGGGCTCGCGCTCGCCACGATGGTGCCGATCATCGGCGTCATCGCGGGCACCGGCGCGATCGGCCCGGAGATCGACGACGGCTCCGTCATCTACCTGCTCGCCAAGCCGCTGAAGCGGCCCACGATCATCTACACCAAGCTGATCGTCGCCATCGGCGTCACCATGGCGTTCTCGGCGGTGCCCACCTTCATCGCCGGCCTGATCCTCAACGGCAACGGCCAGCAGGTCGCCGTCGCCTACACGGTCGCGGCGCTCGTCGCCTCCATCGCCTACGCGGCGCTCTTCCTGCTGCTCGGCACGGTCTCCCGGCACGCGGTGGTCTTCGGCCTCGTCTACGCCCTCGTCTGGGAGGCCCTGTTCGGCTCCCTGGTGCCCGGGGCGCGCACGCTGAGCGTCCAGCAGTGGGCGCTGGCCGTCGGCCACAAGGTCACCGACGGCGACCTGGTCACCTCGGACGTCGGCCTGACCACGGCGACGATCCTGCTGATCGTGGTCACCGTCCTCGCCACCTGGTTCGCCGGCCAGAAGCTGCGCACCCTCACGCCGACCGGCGACGAATAGGACGGCCCCGGGCGCGCGTCGGTCTTGACAGAGACTTCACGCGTGTCCGGGCACACTGGACAAACGGGAAGCAGGGCGAGGAGGACGGGGATGGCAGGGAAGACAGCACGGGGTGGGTCCGGAGACGACTGGGACGCGCTGGTTCTCGACGAGGACTTCATACGCTCCGCCGACACCGCCGAACCGTCCGCCCGCGCCCGGATGCTGGCGGCACGGTGGCGGAAAGAGGCGCCCGAGCCGCAGCCCTGGCGGTCGGACGAGCCCCCGGCCGGCTGGTTCTTCAGCAAGTCCCGTCGCCGCAGGTGGCGCCGCAAGTAGGACACCAGTTTTATTCGGTGGCGCCCGACTCGGCGTAAAGGCACAGTAGTTGTGTCCAGTACGCCGGATGTGTCCGGTGTTCTGGGGCCGGGTACTGGGAGCGGGAGCCGACCGACGCCGATGCACGGCGTCCGTACGGCTTCCTTCAGGGCAGCCCGCGACGGGCTCCGGAGCGTCACTGACTCCGTCGAGTCCGCTCAGCAGGGGGACTGCCCAGGGCGGCCACTTCGAGCGCGCGAGTCACTTCGCGCGGGCCGCCCTCCCAGCCCCCCGGCCGGCCGGCGAGGCTTACGCCAGCAACCGCTCCAGCACCACCGCGATGCCGTCCTCGTCGTTCGACGCCGTCACCTCGTCCGCCACCGCCAGCAGTTCGGCGTGGGCACCCGCCATTGCCACCCCGTGGGCCGCCCAGGCGAACATCGGGATGTCGTTGGGCATGTCACCGAAGGCGATCGTGTCCGCGGACCTCAGACCGAGCCGACGGGCCGCCAGGGACAGCCCCTTCGCCTTGGACAGGCCCAGGGGGAGCAGTTCGACTATGTCCTCGCCCGCCATGGTGACCGTGACGAAACCGCCCGCCGTCCGGGTCGCGACCTCGGTCAGCTGGTCGGCGGACAGGGTCGGATGCTGGATGTAGATCTTGCTCAGCGGTTCTGCCCACAGCTCCGACGGGTCCGTGAGCGGGACGAAGGGCAGCGCGCCCACGCCCGAGTAGCCCGCCCCGACCAGCACGTCGCCGTCGAGGCCCGCCCGGCTCGCCGCCAGGAACAGCGGCCCGGTCTCCGCCTCGATCTTCGCCAGCGCGAGCGAGGCCAGCTGCCGGTCCAGCGTGATCGACGTCAGCAGGCGGTGCGCCCCGGCGTCGTACACCTGTGAACCCTGGCCGCAGACCGCGAGTCCCTCGTAACCGAGTTCGTCGAGGATGTGCCGCGTCCAGCGCACCCCGCGCCCGGTGACGACGATGTGCGCGGCACCCCGCGCGGTAGCCGCGGCGAGTGCCTCACGGGTGCGCGCCGAGACCGATTCGTCGGAGCGCAGGAGCGTTCCGTCGAGGTCGGTCGCGACGAGCGGGTAGGGGAACGAGCCTGCGGCGGAGGTCACTTGGCGACCGGCTCCAGCAGCTCCCGGCCACCCAGATACGGGCGCAGCACCTCGGGCACACGCACCGAGCCGTCGGCCAGCTGGTGGTTCTCCAGGATCGCCACGATCGTGCGCGGTACGGCGCACAGCGTGCCGTTGAGCGTCGCGAGCGGCTGGACCTTCTTGCCGTCACGCATGCGCACGGACAGCCGCCGGGCCTGGAAGCCGTCGCAGTTGGAGGCCGAGGTCAGCTCGCGGTACTTGCCCTGGGTCGGGATCCACGCCTCGCAGTCGAACTTGCGCGAGGCGGAGGCGCCCAGGTCGCCCGAGGCCACGTCGATGACCTGGAAGGGCAGTTCGAGGGCGGTCAGCCACTGCTTCTCCCAGTCCAGGAGACGCCGGTGCTCGTTCTCCGCGTCCGCCGGGTCGACGTACGAGAACATCTCGACCTTGTCGAACTGGTGCACGCGGAAGATGCCTCGCGTGTCCTTGCCGTAGGTGCCGGCCTCGCGACGGAAGCACGGCGAGAAGCCGGCGTAGCGCAGCGGGAGCTTGTCGGCGTCGAGGATCTCGTCCATGTGGTACGCGGCGAGGGGGACCTCGGAGGTGCCGACCAGGTAGTAGTCGTCCTTCTCCAGGTGGTACACGTTCTCCGCGGCCTGGCCGAGGAAGCCGGTGCCCTCCATCGCGCGCGGGCGGACCAGCGCCGGGGTCAGCATCGGGATGAAGCCGGCCTCGGTGGCCTGCGCGATCGCCGCGTTGACCAGGGCCAGCTCCAGGAGCGCGCCGACGCCGGTGAGGTAGTAGAAGCGCGAGCCGGACACCTTGGCGCCGCGCTCGACGTCGATGGCGCCAAGCGCCTCGCCCAGCTCCAGGTGGTCCTTGGGCTCGAAGCCCTCGGCGCCGAAGTCGCGGATCGTGCCGTGCGTCTCCAGGACGACGAAGTCCTCCTCGCCGCCGACCGGGACGTCCGGGTGGACCAGGTTGCCGAGCTGGACGAGGAGCTGCTTGGTCTCCTCGTCGGCCTCGTGCTGCTCGGCGTCGGCCGCCTTGACGCCGGCGGCGAGCTGCCCGGCCTTCGCCAGCAGCTCGGCCTTCTCGTCGCCGGAGGCCTTGGGGATCAGCTTGCCGAGCGCCTTCTGCTCGGAACGCAGCTCGTCGAAGCGGACGCCGGACGCCCTGCGCCGCTCGTCGGCGGACAGGAGAGCGTCGACGAGCGCGACGTCCTCTCCACGGGCGCGCTGCGAAGCGCGCACACGGTCGGGGTCCTCACGAAGCAGGCGAAGGTCAATCACCCTCCAAGGCTACCGGTGCGCGGTTGGCGCTCACGACTCGGTATTTCCATACACCCCTTGTGTTGCCATTTGACCGAAATGTCGATCACGTCAAGAGGAATGGGGAGTGACCCCGGAAGGGTTTGCCGAGGTCTCGCCGGTTGACTCGAATCCCTTGTGGAGAACGGGACTTGGGGCGGGGTGGGGCGTGGTAATCCACACCCCCGAAAAGTTATCCACAGGCTGTGCGAAAGATCTGTGGATGACGGAAGTGATCGTTTCCGAAGGTGTCCGCCAGATGACCAATTCCCGAAGCAAACCACCCTCACGCCCACTTTCGGGTGGAAATGCGTAACCCCGGGGAGTTACGCCAGGGAAACGAGTGGACGAAGGGTGGCATGCCGGGCTGTGGACGAGTCGACGGCCTGTAGGCCGATTTGTCGACAGACTGGCACTCCGTTGTCGACTTGTCCCCAGGTCGAGAAGCTGGCCTGTGGATAACTTCTGTGGATAACGGAAATCGGCTGGTAGGACTGGCCCGAGGAACGGCAGGGCCGGTTAGAAGCGGCCGTCCTGGCAGCGGGCCACCCAGTCGGCGGCCGTCACGAACTCCTCGTCGGACGTCCCCGGCAGCGGCGCGCGGACGTCCTCGACCCCGATGTCCGCACGCGGGTACGAACCCAGGTACCGCACCTTGAGACAGATCCGCCTGAGTCCCATGAGCGCCTCGGCGACCTTCCGGTCGGAAATGTGCCCCTCGGCGTCAATCGCGAAGCAGTAGTTGCCGATGCCCTGCCCGGTCGGCCGGGACTGGAGCAGCATCAGGTTGACGCCCCGTACGGCGAACTCGTCCAGCAGATCGCGCAGTCCACCGGGGTGGTCGTCGCGCTGCCAGATGACGACGGACGTCTTGTCGGCGCCGGTCGGGGCGGCGGGCCGGGCGGGCCTGCCGACCAGGACGAACCGGGTCTGCGCGTTCTCCGCGTCGTGGATGCCGGTCTCCAGGGCCTCCAGGCCGTACCGGGCGGCGGCGAACTCGCCCGCGAAGGCGGCGTCGTACCGGCCCTCCTGCACCAGCCGGGCGCCGTCCGCGTTCGAGGCGGACGACTCCCAGACGACGTCCGGGAGGTTGATCTTCATCCAGTTGCGGATCTGGGACTGCGCCGCGGGGTGGGCAGTGACGGTCTTGATCTCCGACAGCTTGGTGCCCGGCCTGACCAGCAGCGCGAAGGTGATCGACAGCAGCACTTCGCGGTAGATCATCAGCGGGGAGCCCGCGACCAGCTCGTCGAGCGTGGTGGTGATACCGCCCTCGACGGAGTTCTCGATCGGTACGAACGCGGCCTCGACCTCTCCGCTGCGCACCGCGTCGAGCGTGGCCGGCACGGACACCATCGGGATCAGCTCTCGGGTGGCCGCCTCCGGAAGCGTGCGCAGGGCAACCTCGGTGAAGGTGCCCTCGGGGCCGAGATACGCGTAGCTGGCTGGCATGCCCTCACCCTAATGGCCCTTGCAGAAACCGACGCACGCTTCCCTTCCCTGTCACCCCTCCAGCAGCCGCTGCCCCACGTACTCCCCCTCGCCCGCCCCGCCCGGCACCGCGAACAGCGCGCTCGACTCGTGCCGGATGTACTTGGAGAGCGCGTCGCCCCGGTCGAGCTTGCGCTGGACCGTGACAAAGCCGCGCAGCGGGTCGGCCTGCCAGCAGACGAAGAGGAGCCCCGCGTCGGGCGTACCGTCCGCGCCGATCCCGTCATGGAAGGAGAACGGGCGCCGCAGCATGGCCGCGCCCCCGTTCTCGTCGGGCCGGGTGATCCGGGCGTGGGCGTTGATGGGGACGACGAGATTGCCCTGGGCGTCGACCTTCTCCAGGTCCATCGCGGTCGTCTCGGTACCGCCGCTGAGCGGCGCCCCGTTCGACTTCTTCCGCCCGACGACGTCCTCCTGCTGCTTGAGCGACAGCTGCTCCCAGTCGTCGAGCAGCATGCGGATCCGGCGTACGACGGCATAGGAGCCGTTGGCCATCCAGGCGGGTTCGCCGGTGGCGGGGACGAAGATGCGCTTGTCGAAGTCGGCCTCGGACGGCTTGGGGTTGCGGGTGCCGTCCATCTGGCCCATCAGGTTGCGTGCGGTCATGGGCTGCGCGGTGGCTCCCGGCGACCGGTTGAAGCCGTTCATCTGCCAGCGGACGCGGGCCGCGCTGCCCGCGTCCTTCTGGATCGCGCGCAGGGCGTGGAAGGCGACCAGGGCGTCGTTGGCGCCGATCTGCACCCACAGATCGCCGTTGCTGCGGGCCTTGTCGAGGTGGTCGGAGGAGAACTCGGGCAGTGGGTCCAGCGCGACCGGGCGCTGCTTCTCCAGGCCGGTGCGGGCGAAGAAGCCGTAGCCGAAGCCGAAGGTGACCGTCAGGGACGAGGGGCCGGCGTCGCGGGCGACGTCCGTGTCGTCGTGCGCGGCGGCCTCGCCCGCCATGAGCCGCCGGGCGGTGTCGGACCAGCGGCGCAGCAGTGCGGCGGCCTCGGTGCGACCCGCGCCCGCCGCCAGGTCGAAGGCGACGAGGTGGCCGCGCGCCTGGAGGCTCTCGGTGATGCCCGGCTGATGTTTCACGTGAAACTTTGCCATGTCCGTGCCCACCGAAGTGAGCGGGAGGGACTGGCCGGAGGAGTCGGATCCGGAGTCGGCGGAGGAGCCGACGGCATAGCCGGTGGCCCCGCCCGCCGCCCCGAGTACGAGCCCGGTGGCCCCGGCGGTACCGAGCAGCCGTCGGCGCGAGATGCCGGGCTCCCCGTTCTCGTCGGTGCTTCCGGGAACGCTTTCCTGGTCGTTTTCCTTGGTGGACTGGTCAGACATGGTGCGGTTCAGCCGATCTGCGCGTTCTTGGTGACGGTCACTTGGTCGATGTCGGAGGTCCGCACCGTCACGGCGATCTTCCAGGTGCCGGCCATGGGGATCTGGACCTCGTTCGCCGTCCAGTGGCCGGTGGCGACGCGGTCCGGGTTCACGGGCAGCGGTCCGATGTTCTGGGCGGTGAGGGTGAAGGCGACCTTCACCTCGGGCACGTCGAACGCCCGGCCGTTGGGCCGCTCCACGTACACGTGCATGACGTTGCCGCCGACACGGGCGGGGTTGATGTCGAGCCGGACGAGGCCCTTGCCGTCCTGGCCGCCGGTGTCGAAGGTCATGTCGAGGGTCAGCGCGCCGGTCCCGACCGAGGAGTCCGACGACGAGGACGACGAGGACGCTGCCGCGGCGGCGGACTTGGCCTCCTCCTCCGTACGGCCCGGTTCGGTTGACGTCAGCACGGTGGTGACGGCGAGCAGGACGACGGCGATACCCGCCTCGGCGAGCACCGAGCGGCGCAGCCCCGTGCGCAGGGGGTCGGCGTCGCGCAGCCGCTTCACGCGCGCGGTGTCGACGGCCGCCTGCTGCCGGGCGAGTTGTGCGGCGCGCTTGGCGTCCCCGCCCTTGACGGCTCCGGCGGCGACGGGTTCCTTCTCGGCGTCGGCGGTCTCGTCCTCCGTACGCTCCGTCACGTCGGCGTCGGCGGTCTCCGGCAGCTGGGTGGTCCAGCGGCGCGAGATGTAGGCGAGGCCGACGAGGACGATCACCAGGCCGATCTTGACGAGCAGCAGTTGGCCGTACGAGGTGCCGGTGAACGCCGACCAGGAGCCGACCTGGCGCCAGGACTGGTAGATGCCGGTCGCGACCAGCGCGACCACGCTGCCGAAGGCGAGGCGGGAGAAGCGGCGTACGGCCGAGCCCTCGATCGGGGCGTCGGCGGGTGCCCGGAACAGGGCGACCAGCAGGGCGGAGAGCCCGCCGAGCCAGAGGGCGACGGCCACCAGGTGGACCACGTCGACCGGCATCGCGATGCCCGCCTGGAGCCCGGTCGAGGCGTGTTCGGCGAGCGCCCAGGTGGCGGCGAGGCCGATCGCCACGACACCGCCGCCGATGGCGAGCCCGAAGGTGAGATCCCGCTTCGCCGTGGCGTCGTACGCCGCGTCCTGGTCGTCCTCCGCGTCCTCGTCGGAGTCCTCCTCCTCGGGCCGGGCGTACGCCCCGAAGAGGACCGCGATGAAGAGCGCGCCGGCCGCGAGCAGCAGCAGCCGGGAGACGAGCGCGGCGCCCGTCTTGGTCTGGAGGACGTCTCCGAGCAGGCCCAGGTCGAAGATGTCGCCGACCTTGCCGGAGCCGGTGTACGAGCCGCGCATCAGCAGCAGCGCGAGCGTGGCCGCGGTCATCGCGAGCCACCCGGCGGCGACGAGCCGCTGGAGCGCCCGTACGCCGGCCCCGCGCTGCCAGCAGGCGAGGACGAAGGCGGCGCCGCCGACCATGACGATGAAGCCCGCGTACGAGACGTACCGGCCGAAGCCGTAGAGGGCGCCGACGACTCCGCCGCCCGCAGCCTCGTCGGAGACCTTGACGGAGGTGACGGAGGGGGCGCCGATGGAGAAGGTGTAGGCGCCGGCGACGGGGTGGCTGTCCGCCGAGACGACCTGGTAGGCGACGGTGAACGTGCCGTCGGGCAGCCCGGAGTGGAGCGGGACGCCGTACGTCGTGCCGCTGATCTCGGCCGCCTTGCCGGTGTCGACGCGCTTGCCCTTGGGGTCGAGCACGCGGATCGAGCCGTCGGACAGCGCGACCTTCTCGGAGAAGGTCAGCGTCACCTGGTCCGGGGCCTTGTCGACCACGATTCCCTGGGAAGGGGAGCTGCCGGTCAGCGCCGCGTGTGCGGAGGCCGGCGCCGCGCCGGCCAGCCCGGCGAGCAGCGCGGCGGCGACCGCGAGGAGCAGCAGCACCAGGGGCCGTACGCGGGGGGCGATGGTCTGTGTCACGGTGATCCCTCCCTCGGTCTCAGTGTCCGGTCTTGGGGTTGTACGTCGCGGACTTCACCGGCATCTCGACGGTGATCGGCGAGGTTTTGGCAAAGTGCAGCTGGACGGCGACCTTCTCGCCCTCCAGCGGCTTGCGCTTGAGCTGTTCGAACATCAGATGGTCGCCGCCGCTCTGGAGGACGAGTTCGCCGTGGGCCGGGATGTCGAGGCTCTTGGCCTCCTCCATGGTCTGCCCGACGGTCTTGTGCACGGTGACCTCGCCGGCGACCTCGCTGGTGACGCGGGTGAGGACGTCACCGGCGGCGCCCTTGTTGGTGATGACGAGGAATCCGGCGGCCATGGTGTCCGAGACGGGCTGGGGCATGTAGGCGGAGCCGACGGAGAGTCCGGCGCCGCTGTCGTCGGAACCGGAGTCCGAACTCCCGCACGCGGTGAGGGCGAGCGCCCCCGCGAGCACCGCGGCCGTCACCAGGGGGAGGCGCCTCACGGGTTCTGCCCCTTGATGATCTTCGGGAGGTCCTTGGTGTAGTCGTCGACGGTGGCGTCCTCGCCGTAGAGGACATAGCCGCCGTCGGTCTTGGGGGAGAACGCGATGACCTGGGTGCCGTGCATCGAGATCGTCTTGCCGTTCTTGTCCTTCGACGTCGGCTCGATGGAGATGCCGAGGGTGCGGGCGCCGGCCTGGATGGTGGCGAAGTCGCCGGTCAGACCGACCACCTGGGGGTCGATGCCCTTGAGCCACTTGCCGAGCGCGGCCGGGGTGTCCCGCTTGGGGTCGGTGGTGACGAAGACGATGCGGAGCTTGTCCTGGTCGGCCTTGGACAGCTGCTTCTTGGCGACGGCGATGTTGCTCATCGTCAGCGGGCAGACGTCGGGGCAGTTCGTGTAGCCGAAGTAGATGAGGGTGGGCCGGCCCTTGGTCTCCGCGCGGAAGTCGTACGACTTGCCCTGGGTGTCGGTGAGGACGAGGTCGGGCTTCTCGAACGGCTGGTCGAGGATCGTGGCCGCCTTGTCGGAGCCGGCCTCGACGGAGACATCGGCGACGGACTGGTTGGAATCGTCGCCGCTGCCGCAGGCGGAGAGGGTCAGGGTGGCCGCGACGAGCAGGGCGGAGGCGGCGAACAGCTTCTTGCGCATAGGAGAGTTCCCGAAGGTGGTGTCGGTGGGCCACCGGGGGCGTGCGGGACAACCGCACGCCCCCGGCGCGCACCGGAGGTGAGCGAGGGTCAGACGGTGGTGCGGCGACGGCCGGCCAGCACGCCGAACGCCACGCCCGCGACACCGACGACGATGCCCACGACGGCCATCACGCGCGCGGTGGTGTCGCTGCTGTCGGCGGGCTCGGCGGCGGTGGTCGTGGTCTTCGCGGCGGGCTCCGCGGAGGCCGCCGCCTCGGTCTCCTCCGTGGACGAGGAGCCGCCGTGGTGGTCCTCGGTGGCGGCGGACAGGGCGAGCACCGGAGCGGGGTTGTCGGGCTCCTCGGCGCCGTCCTCCTGGACCTCGATCCAGCGGACGACCTCCTTGTTGGAGTACGTCTGGAGCGCCTTGAAGACGAGTTCGTCGGTGTCCTCGGGCAGCTGGCCGACGGAGAGCGGGAACTTCTGGAAGAAGCCGGGCTCGATGCCCTTGCCCGAGGCGGTCCAGGTGACCTTGGAGACGGCCTCGGAGATCTTCTCGCCGTGCAGCTCGACGGGGGTGGCCAGCTTGGACTTGGTGACCTTGGCGGTCCAGCCGGGGATGGGCTCCGGCATCACCGAGGCGAGCGGGTGGTCGGTCGGGAAGCTGACCTCCAGCTTGGTGGTCGAGGCGTTGTCGCGCTCGTTCGGCACCTTGAAGTTGACGGTCGCGTAGCCGCCCTTTGCGGCGGTGCCCTCGGCGGACACGCTGACGTGCGCGAAGGCGGGGCCGGAGAGGACGAGGACGGTGGCGCCGGCGAGGGCACCGGCGGCGGCGATACGGGAAACCTTCATGACGGAAGGCGCTCCACTTCGGTGAGGTCCGAGGGCCCGGAGGGATCCGGACGTTCGGAGAGGGTTCGCGGAGGAAGAGGGACGCGCGTGCGGAACGGTGCACACGCGCGCGTGCCGCACGACGGCGGCCTCCTCGAACCCCCGGGCCCTCGGATCCGAAGACCCTGGGGACCCGACGGGGAGCGGTCGCGTCGTGTCAGGCGGCGAGCACGAGAGCGGCGGCCGGCGGCCCGCGCCGGATCACCGTGTGCTGGAGCGCGGCGGCGGGCGGCCTCAGGGGTACGAGGGTGCACGCGCGCGGGACCCGCGGTGCCGCACCGGGCGTACCCGGAAGGCCCGCACGGAGTGCGCGCGCCAGCGCGAGCGCCCCGCGCAGGGAACGTACGAGCGCCCCCTCGGCCACACCGTGCGCCGACAGCCGCATCAGCCGCAGCAGCGCCAGATCCCCGCGCCGCAGCACCCAGCCGGTGGCAAGGGCCGCGAACAGATGCCCGAGCAGCATGGGCAGCGACGGCAGTACGGAGGTGAGGGACCCGGCGGAGGGGGCGAGGGAGCCTGCGGAGTGGCTCATGGACCCCATGTCCGCACCGGCACCCATCTCGGTACCGCCCGTGCTGATTCGCGCGTCGGAGAGGATCCGCTGGGCCTGGGCCGGGCTGATCGCCGCGAGCGGCGCACCGCACAGCAGTCGGGCGGCCCGGGCGACCAGGTCGGTGTCCGTAGCGGCGGCCGTCGAAGCCGAAGTCGCCGCCGACGTGGCGGTGTGCTGCCCGAGCCCGAACAGGGTGTGCAGGACCGTCTGCCCGACGGCCAGCAGGGCGACGATGCCCGGCAGCGAGCGGGTCCGTCCGGCGAGCGGTGCCGCGCACGCCAGGATCCCGAGGAAACCGGCGCCCAGGGTCCACAGCGGAACGGAGGCGCAGGAGGCGAGAGTGTGTCCGGCACCGGCCAGCACGACACAGACCGCGGCGAACACCGCGGCCCTCAGCATCCGGAGTGCGCTTCCGGAGGGCGCTGTGCGCCGGCGGCGGGCAGTCATGGCGGGCTCATCATCGCACTGGCCCCACGGCGCCCATACGGCAGGTCCACAAGGTGGTGTACGGCCGGGTTACACCCCGTACGGCCGGGTACAAGCGGAAGACAACTTCTGCTAATCAACGCCCCGCATACACCGATTGCAGCCCGCAGCGCATCCCCCGTATGGGCGGCATCACGTCAACTGCGTGCTTACACACCGGCACTCGCGGCAATACGTACAAGTATGTCGAGCCGCGGCCTGGAGGCTGGAGCATGAGCATCTGGTGGTCACTCCATCTGCGCCGCGAGGCTGCGAGCGTTCCGCTCGCCAGACGCCTGCTGCTGGGCACGATGGAGACGGCGGGCGTCGACCCGGACATCTCCTACGACCTGTCCCTCGCGCTCAGCGAGGCCTGTGCGAACGCCGTCGAGCACGCCGGGGACGGCGCGCACGGCGACTCCCGCGGGGCCTATCGCGTCACCGCGTACCTCGACGGCGAGAAGTGCCGCATCGAGGTCGCCGACTCGGGCCCCGGCTTCCCGGCGAGCCCGCTGAACACGGCGAGCACGGTGGCCCCGGAGACCCCGCGCCGCCCGGTACCCGTCGCGGCCGTCCCGTACGACGCGGAGCACGGCCGGGGCCTGTCGCTGATCGAGGAACTCGCCGACCACGTCACCATCGGCAACAAGCCGGGCCGGGGCGGCGCGGTGGTCAGCTTCGACAAGATGCTCAAGTGGCGGAAGGACGCGCCGCTGATGGCGGTGTGACGCCCTTTCCACCGACGTCATGACTCCGGAGACTCCGGTCTGCATACTGACCGGACGGGAAATCGGCGCGACGTCGGGCCACGGGGGGCTGACCATGGCGTGGACGGTACGAGCGAGGGACGGACGGCGGCTGTCGGTCGAGGAGCGGGGTGATCCGCAGGGCCGTCCGGTGTTCCTGCTGCATGGCACCCCCGGCAGCAGACTCGGACCCGCGCCGCGGCCTTCGGTCCTCTACCGTATGAGGGTCCGGCTGATCACGTTCGACCGGCCGGGATACGGAGGCTCGGACCGCAGTCCCGGCCGTTCGGTGAGCGCGGCGGCGGAGGACGTCCGCCTGATCGCCGACGCCTTTGGGATCGACAGGTTCGGGGTCGTGGGCCGCTCGGGCGGCGCACCGCACGCGCTCGCTTGTGCGGCGCTGCTTCCGGAGCGCACGGCACGGGCTGGCTCACTGGTTGGGCTCGCCCCTCCGGACGCCGCCGACCTCGACTGGTTCGACGGTATGACCGAGGCCAACGTTCACGCGTACGTCAACGCGGCCGCGGGCCGGCACCGGCTCACTGCCACGCTGGGGCGACGCACGCGGACGATCCGCGCTGATCCGGCGGCCTCCATCGCCGAGATGCGCAGCGGACTGCCCGAGTCCGATCGCCGGATCATCGCGGACGCCGGCATCCGGGCCATGCTGGAGCGCAACTTCGCGGAGGGGCTGCGCAGTTCCGCCGACGGCTGGGTGGACGACGTCATGGCGTTCAGCACGGGCTGGGGCTTCGAGCTGTCGGGCATCACCGCCCCGGTCTTCCTTTGGCACGGCGAGGAGGACATCTTCGCCCCGGTGGAACACACTCGCTGGCTCGGCCGCAAGATCCCCAGGGCCCGCGTCGAGGTCGAACGCCACGCCGCCCACTTCGGCGCGCTGCGCGTGATGACCCGCGTGATCGGATGGGCCTCCCGGCACGACGGGTGAGCACGATTGATGGGCTCGGCGTACGGGCTCGGCGGGAGCCCCCGGCCGATGAGCCCGCCGGACGAGACCCACCTGCCCGGTCACACCTGCTGCGGTTCCAGATCCCGGTCGCTCCGCAGCCACCCGACCGCCGCCGTGCTCAAGGGGTGTGTATCGCCCAGGCGGTGGACCAGTTCGGTCTCCGCCTCCTGGTGGAGCTGGGTGGCCTCCTTGTCGAGGCCCAGCTCGCGGAGGGTGACCGCGAGGTTGGCCATGCTGCTCAGGGTGTCGGGATGGGTGGGGCCAAGACGCCCCCGCAGGCCGGTCACGGTCAGCCGCTCCCAGTGCTCGGCCTCCTCCAGGCGACCGAGGTCGGCCAGGGCGTTGGCGAGGGTGGTTCCCGTGCTGAGGGTGGACGGGTGTGCGTCGCCGAGGGTCGTCGTGAGGCCGGCGCGGGCCTGTTCGGCCAGTTCCGCGGCCTTCTCCGGCTCGCCGAGGGCCCGGTGGTAGGTCGCCAGGTTGTTGAGGCAGAACATGGTGAACGGGTGCTCGGGACCGAAGGAGTTCCGGTAGCCCTCCTGCACCTCCGCGATCTGCTGTACCGCCCGCCGGGCCCCCTGCTCGGGGTCGGTGGCGAAGTAGTCGGCGGCGAGATTGAGCCCGCAGGCCAGTTCCTCGGGAATGGAGCGGCCGTACCGGTCGCGGTAGCGGGTGTGGGTCTCCCAGGTCTGCTCGCTCAGCCGCAGCGCCTCCTCGGTCCGGCCGGCCCTGCGCAGGGACACGGCGAGGCTCTTGTCGACCCGCAGCACCTCGGGAACGTACGGGTTGAGCACCTGCCCGAAGTTGTCCCTGACCTCGCGCAGGATCTCCACCGAGTCGTCGTACTCGCCCAGTTCCCTCAGGTCGCGGGCGTAGTGGCTGCGGGTCGTGAGGGTGTACGGGTGCAGAGGGCCGTCGAGTGCGGTACGGCGGCGCACGGTGTCCTCGTCGAGTTGCAGGGCCGCCTCGCTGTTGCCGGTGAGGCGGTGGTCGATGGCGAGGTTGTTGGCGGAGCGCAGGGTCCGGGAATCGTCCTCGCCGAGGATCTCGCGGAATCCGCTGTAGATCCGCCGGTCCAGTTGCAGTGCCTCGTTGAAGCGGCCGAGCGCCCGCAGGTCGGCGGCCACGCTGCCGGAGGTGATGAGCAGGGAGGGGTGGTCCTCGCCGAGGAGCCGGCGCTGTGCGGCCAGGGTGTTCTCGTCCATCTCGCGGGCGGCCTGGTACTCGCCCTGGGAGCGCAGGATGTTGGCCAGCTCGAAACGGAGGTTGAGGATCTGCTCGTCGTTGGAGTCCGGGAACTCGGTGCTCCAGAACTCGTTGAGCTGCGTGCCCAGGGTGCGGGCGACATGCAGTTCGCCGCGCTTCCACAGATAGCGCATCCGGTCCACCATCAGCTGCCGGGGCTCCTCCTCCGCGCACTCTCGGATGTTGGAGGGGACGAGATGCGGCCAGATCACCTCGAACTCGTCCCACTTGGCGGGGTCGTCCACCGCTCCCTCGGGCGGTCGTACGGCGGCAAGGATGCGGTGCACCTCGTGGACGGTGTCCTCGGCCACGGCCGGGTCCATGCTGTCGCGCACAGCGGACTGGACCAGCCGGTGCACCTGGATGGAGTTGTCCGTGGAGTCGACCTTGGCCAGCGCGAACTTGCGCAGCGCCTGGGTGACCTTGCCGAGCATGTACCGGGCGCGCAGGTCCTTGTCGTAGGGCAATAGGGCCTTGATCATGGGGTCGCTGCCGACGAGGGTCATGGAGATCGGTTCGGCGGACAGGAAGCTGCACAGTTCGAGCAGCCGGGCCGCCGCGGGCGATTCATGGCGCAGCCGGGTGATGGAGATGTTCCAGGTGGCGCCCACGGAGGACGGGTACTCCACGGCGTCGACGGCGGCCGGCACCGACAGCACCCGGGTGCTCTGTTCGCGCAGCTGCTCGATGTACTCGCCCACGGGCGTCGCGGTCGTCTCCAGCCAGCCCGCCGCGACCTCGATCGCCAGGGGCAGGTCGCCGACCGCGTCGGCGACCCGGGCCGCGTCTTCCTCGTTGAGCCCCGGAACCCGCCGGGTCAGGTGCTCGACGCTCTCCTCCCGGGTGAAGACGTCGACCTGGAGCGGCCGCACCTGGGTGGAGGTCGGCTTGGTGCGGGTGGTGACCAGGAGATGGCCGTAGACCTCGTCCGGGATCGGACCGGTCAGCTCGCTGAAACGATTGATCACCTGGTCCAGGTCCTCGACGTTGTCGAAGACCAGCAGCCAGCGCTTGTACGGGCGGGCGGCCCTGAGTGCCTGGAGCGCGGCTTCGACGGCCTCGGACACGTCGTCGCCGATGCTCGGGTCGAGCCGTCGGCCGAGGTCGGCGAGTTTGGGCGCGACCAGGTCGGGCTGTTCGGCGTCGACCCACCACACCAGGTCGTAGTCTGCCTTGAAGCGGTTGGCGTACTCGCGGGCCAGATGGGTCTTTCCCACGCCGCCGAGACCGTGCAGCACCTGGGGCAGCCGCTGTCCGGCGGCGACGGCCACGAACTGACTGCGCACCTGCTCCAGGATCGGCGAGCGGCCGGTGAAGAAGGGGTAGCGGGGCTGGACGTTGGACACGCTGGTGCTGGTGTTCGGGAAGCGTGCGCCGTGCGGGCGGACGACCGTCTGGGGTGATCCGGGGCGGCCCAGACCGGTGAGCAGCGCGGTCGTCGCCGTCTCCTCGTCCAGTCGGGCCAGATCGATGGTGCCGCCCCGGCTCGCGTGCGGGATCTGCTGCACGTCCCCGACCCGCAGGGCGACCGGCTGGTGCTTCTGCGAACCGCCGAAGTGCACCGTGGCGTCCCAGGCCGCCATGGCCGTACGGGAGCTGAGGAAGGTGGGGGAGACCACGGCGAGCACCCGGTGCGAGCCGCTGGAGACGGCCTCGCCGCCGATCTCCAGGGTTGTCATCGCCCGTACGTCCTGGGAGACCACCTCGAAGCGCGCCTCGCGCAGCACCGACTCCAGCCAGTCCACCCACATCCGGTCCTCGGAGACGTACTGCAGCAGCAGCTTCGACGGCGGCAGGGGGCGGCGGCGGGTGTAGGCCGAGACGTACTGGTTGCGCTTGACGTCGTTGAGGGGTGGCAGGGAGGACACCCGGCCCGCAGTGACGACGGAGGTCAGCCGTTCGCAGGCGGTCAGCATGGAGCTGGCGACCTTGGGCGGGTCGCCGAAGGGGGCGAGGATCTCCTCGTAGGCGTAGTAGGGGCGGTAGGGGATCTCCACTGCGCCCCAGTAGGCGTCGAGTTCCTCGGCGTCCAGGCCGCTGGGCAGGTCCTCGAAGCGCTCCCGGGCCAACGCCCGTCCCGCGTCGACCTTGTCCTTCTCGCCGTCGTCGATGCGCATGGCGACCGGGAGGATGCGGATCCCCTTGTCGCCGTAGCGCTCCTCGATGTCCTGGGCGACCGTGGCGGCGCCTTCGATGCTCTGGTCGCTGAGCGTGTAGCAGACCACCAGGGTGCTGGGCATCTGCACGGTGCAGATGTCGGCGAGGTCGCTGTGGCCGGTACGGCTGTCGATCAGTGTGTAGTCGTAGTACCGCTCCATGTCCGAGCGCATCGCGTCGAAGAACTGCCCGCCGCCGTAGCTGCTGTAGAAGCTGTCCCAGTCCATGTTGCCGACGATCGGATAGTCGCGGTGCTGTATGCCGGCCGACAGGAAGTCCAGGCTGCCCGGCTTCGGGAAGGTCCATTCCAGGGAGATGGCGTGGGGGCGCACGCGGGCGTAGCGGCGGTGCCAGTCCGGCTCGCGGTCGGGGAGGTCGCGCAGTGCCTCGCGGCGGTAGTCGTCGATCAGGTTGATCAGGCCGGGGGTGGCCCGCAGTAAGGAGGGCTTGAGGAACGGGTGGAAGAACCGGTGCAGGCCCGGGGCCTCGAGGTCCCAGTCGACTGCGAGCACGCGATACCCGTTGGCGGCCAGGATCCAGGCCACATTGGCGAGCGCCATGGTCCGGCCGGTCCCGCCCTTGTACGAGTAGAAGGTGATCACTGAACCCTTGCGGTTCTCGGTCATGGAGCCCTCCGCTGTGTCGGCCTTGCTCTTCCCTCGTGCCATGTCCGCCGGGTCTCTCGGCGGCGTGCTCAGACGGGATTCCCCAATCTGGGCAGCCACGGGGGATCGGTGGGCGGCCCCGGCGGCGGGTAGGTCTTCGCGTGGGCCTCGTAGTAGGTCACTGCCTGTCGTACGGCCTTGTGGAGTTCGGCCTGGAAGGCTTCCAGGGTGCGGATGCCACCGCTGTGCGACCGGTGGCCCGAGCCGGCGGTCTGCCGTGCGGCCAGGGCCCGGTCGGTGAGTTCCTGCAGCTGCCGCTCCCGGTCCGGGGGGATCGCGTCGTCCTTGTACTGGGGGATCATCACGCTGATCCAGGGCCGTTGTTGCTCGCCCAACTGAGCCAGGAGCTGGGCGACGCGCGGCGAGTACAGGGCCCACCGGTCGAGCAGCAGCAGGACTGGGGCGGTGGGCGAACCGGCGGAGAGGAGGCGGTCGGCGTCGTTCTCGAAGTCGCTGACGGTGACCCGGAAGTTCATGGCCCGCACGAGGTCGGCGGCGTGCTCCGCGATGGGGCGGGTCGACACGGGGTGGTACGAGTTCCACTCGGCCGGGGTGTCCCCGTAGTAGTCGGGCACCCGGCCGGCAGGCAGGTCCGACCGGCAGGGGGCGATCACCGTGACGTCGAACCCGGGAGGGTGCGCTGCGTCGCCGAAGGCGCTGGGCAGCGACTCGTACTGCCTGAAGATCTGTCCCTCCTCCAGGTCGATGGCCCTGCTCGCGCGCACGATCCGCTGGGCCAGTCGGTACACGGCGCGTTCGTACTGCTCGTTGAGATAGCTGAGCTTGGTCAGTCCGTAGAACCCCTCCGCCGCGTAGTCGTCCCCGAACTCCGCGTGGTGGAACTGCAGGTCCTTCGCCACCTGGGGCAGTTGGGCGAGTTCGACGGGGACCCATAACGCCGGGACGATGGCGCTCTCGTGCGACTTCCCGCGCAGGGCCCGGCGGTAGATCTCCCGTTGGGAGAACGCCCACCACTCACGGCCGCACTGTTCGCTGATGAAGTACCGGGGCGAGTACAGCGGCACGAACACCTGGCACCGGGCCAGATTCTCCGAGAGTTTGTCCGTCCACCGCGTTCCCAGCGCTATTTCCTGGTCCAGGAACCCGGCTTTCTCGCCCACCTGTAACGACGTCATCTCCAGGATGTGTTTGCACAGGTCGTCGTACAGTTTCTTCACCCACGGGTTGGGGCCTGCGACTTCGGGGGCGTTCGGCGGTGTGTGCGCGTAGCTGAGAAAGAAGTACGGCCGCCCGCTTCTGGGGTCTTCCGCGTCCACTCGCACGAATACCCCCCGATAGGCCGCCGATGACGGTCCAGTGTAGGAACGGCAGCCTCAACTGCGGAACAGTGCAGCGAAGTTGGTGCTCGGAAGGCGTGAACTGACGGGACGTCGGTCGCGGAGGACGAACGACATGACGATGAAGACGGCGGTCGGCAGACCGAACGCCGCGCCCGGGCCCACTGCCGGTGACCGGGGTGGGGTGCTGGAGAGGGCACGAGGACTCCAAGGCTCGCGCTGTGCGATGAGCGGAGCCACCGGTCGGGGTGTGCTGCCGCGACGGGTTCTCGCCGCCGTTCCGGCGCCCCTACCGCGCCGCGATCCCTCTGTGGTCCGCAGCCGTCCTGAGGGCCTCGGCCAGGGCGTCGGCGTTCACCGGATCCGTCAGCCGTGTCGACAGGGTCTCCCCCATGGCCGTCACGAACCGTTCCCCCAGCTTCGTCAGGGCCCCGGAGCCGGCCAGCGTCCGCACCGCCTCCGCGGTCTGCTCGCGCCACCGGGCGAACTGCACCTCGGCGGTGGCGTCACCTGTGCTGCGGTGCAGCGCGCGCCAGTAGTCCACCACGGCGACATGCGCGTACGTCCCCTGCAACAGCCCCTCCAGCGGCCGCGGATCCGGACGCCACGGAGCGTAGAACAACCGCTCGCAGCCGGGGTCGTGAAGATCCGTCAGATCGAGTACGGCGCCCAGCTTGACGTGCTGGAATTCGTGCACCAGCAGACACGCCAGGGTCTCGGGCGTCCCAGGCCGCGCGATGGCGACCGCGCCGAAGGCGTCCCGCGCCGCCGAGCTGATGTCCGCGTCCGCGGCGGACTCCCGCAGCGGGGTGACGACACTGAGCCCCGCGGCGAGTCCTGGTGCGTACGCGGGCAGTTCGCGCCGGATCCACTCCCACGCGGCGGTGAGATCGCTCCGCCACCCCTCGGCCGCCGCGGCGGACAGCCGGGCCCGCACGGGATATCCGTGGGCGTCCCGCCAGGGGTCCGTGTCCTCCAGGACGACGGCCCAGCCGGGCAGTTCGAACCGGTGCCGGGCCAGCCACGCCGGATCGGATCCGGCCTTGCGGCCCACGAGGTGCTCCCGCCCGGAGACCCGGACACCGAAGCCCTCGTCCCCGCCCGCGGTGACCTGTGCCTCGCCCGCCTCGCCCACCACCAGCGCGCCCAGGGTCGGCAGCCGCAGCACCCCGGAGCCGGTCGGCACGGTGACCGTGCCCGCTCGGCCGGCCCGCAGCAGCGCCGCCGCGGCGAGCTCCGCCACCCCGCGCATCGCGATCGGACCGGTCTCCGCGTCGCCGGCCAGGGCCCGCTGTGCCCAGGGCCGCAGGTAGGGGTGGGCGAGCACCGCGTCCACCGACTCCGGCGCCTCGGCATCGAGGACCGCCAGGGTCTCCCAGGCGGCCGCGCCGGTCGCGTCGTGCGGACTGTTGTGCCATACGGCGGCGAGGAGCTCGCGGTTGACGGTGAGCTCGTGGCGGGCCAGCGCCTCCACGGCGTCGGCGCCGCCGAAGCCGGCGGAGAGTTCGCCGAGGTGCATGTCGTCCAGGGGGAGTCGGGGACTGGGCATTCGCTGGGCCTCCCTGTCGCGGATTCCGGTGATGAGCTGTTTCAGGTCGGCGCAGTACACGGACGGGTTCATGAACCCGCCGGACTCGTCGGCATCGTTCCTGGAGCGGTAGCGGTGCGCATACAGCCCGCCGCCGCACGACTGGACGACCTCGCAGGCGCGGCAGGTGTCGCACAGCCCGTCCAGCCCCAGCTGCCGGGCCACGACGCCGGGGTGCTCGGCCATCGCGTCCAGCGAGTCGGCGGTGACGTTCATGCCGGTGCCGGGTGCTCCGTCGTACGCCGTCTTCAGCGAGTCCGCCTGCTCGAGCGAGCCGTCGGTCTCGATGACCGCCAGCTCCACCGGGGCGAGGCCGAGGGACTCGGTGAGGCTGTCGGCCCCACGCAGGGTGCGCAGCACGGAGTCGAGCACCCGTACTCCCATGGGCCGGCCCGTCGCGGTCCAGCGGTCATGGACGGTCAGCAGCCAGTCGCCGTACGACATGCTGTCGGCGGGGCGTGCCGGTGGCTCGTCCCAGGTGGCGTGGGGAAGCAGGAAGTCGATGCGCGGCGGCGCGAGTTCGGCCAGGGCGTCGTAGACGACGGTGGGATCGTTGCGCAGGTCGATGGTGCAGAGCAGGCCGGCGAAGAGGTGCCGGTAGCGGGGACCGCTCAGCAGGGCGATCGCGCGCAGCACCTGATCGTGGCTGCTGCGGCCGTCGCGATAGAGGCGGTGCAGGTCGTTGGCGGCGCGGTCACCGTCGAGCGAGATGCCGACCCGGATGTCGAACTCCGCGAACAGGTCGCAGAACTTCTCGTCGAGAGTGACGCCGTTGGTGTGGATACGCAGATCGAGGGCGCAGACGCCGGACAGGGCGGTCCGTAAGCTCTCCGCCGCCCGGCGCAGTCCGGCCCGGCCGGCCAGGAGCGGTTCCCCGCCGTGCAGGACGACGTACACGGTGTCGAGCCGATGGGCGCGGGCGTGCTCGGCGATGCGCCGGGCGGTGAGGTCGAGGATCTCTTCGGAGATCACTTTGGGGCGGCCTCGCCAGCTCTGGTCCGCGTGTTCGAATACATAGCAGTGATCACAGGCGAGATCACAGCGGCTGTGCATCTTCAGCACGAACTGGCTCAGGGGATGCGGCGACGGGTCCATGAGTGCACGGTGCGGTTGCCTGCTCGGGGGCAGGCGGTCAGACCGCCGACTGGAACGCCGCGACCGAGACCCGGGCGGGGCCGCGGTCGGGGGTGCCGTGCGACACGACACGGGTGAGGGCGCCGGAGCCGAGCCCGTCCGCACGGGCGGCGAGCCGCACCAGCGGGACCCGCTCGGGTCCGGCCGCCGGCTGCTTCCCCGGCTCTTCGGCCGAGGCGGTGGTGGGCGCGTTCATGGGTAAACCTCGATCTTCCGTAAGTCAAGATAAAATAGACATTACGGACATGTAGGGCGTCCTGTGTCGGGAGCGCGCTCGTGACTGGGAGTGAGGCAGCCATGAAACCACACGAGCCGAGCGGCCGGTGAGGCGCACGGCGGTTATTCAACTCCCTTTACGGTAAAGGGAGTTGTGCATATGACCATACGGCTCCGATCCCCTGGCCCCGAGAGGGGTCTGGTGTGGGTTTTTTTCGGTACCCGAGTCGTTCTTTTGGGGATTCAAGGGATACCTGACCGGATGCATGCCCAAGGGCGAGTTATCAAATCGTAACCGCGTCTGGGGGTTAAAGCGGCGGCGCACGGGCGGAGTTCACCCGCGCGTGTCGCGGCCGCATCCCCCTGTGTCCGCCCAAAGCGCCGTTTCAGCTTTTTCAGCATCCTCAGCTTGCTCACAGCTCTCGCCCAAGTACTTGACGGTCTGCGTTCCTACCGTCCCGATCATGACGGGAAACCACAAGGACTCAACGATCAGCCGGCGCCGCGCTCTCGCGGTGACCGGAGGCACGGTCGCCGCAGGCGGGCTCGCTGTCGCGGGCTACCAGTCGGCCTTCGCGGACGAGGCGACGACCACGACGACGGCCGACGCCACCGCGTCCGCCACGGCGAGCGAGAGCAGCGGCACCTGCGTGCTGATGTCCAGCGTGACGGAGGGGCCGTACTACCTCGACAACGCCCTGGTCAGAAAAGACATCACCGAAGGCAAATCCGGCGTCCCGCTGACGCTGCGCATCACCGTCCAGGACACTACCGAGTCCTGCGCCCCGGTGGCCGGCGCGGCCGTGGAGATCTGGCACTGCGACGCCTGGGGCTACTACTCCGGCTACACCACCGCCAACCCCGGCGGCTCGGCCCCCGCCGAGAGCGAGGACGGCTCCACCGCCGACGACAACACCTATCTGCGCGGCTACCAGATCGCCAACGCCAACGGGGTCGTCAAGTTCGAGACGATCTTCCCCGGCTGGTACACCCCGCGCACCTGCCACATCCACGTCAAGGTGCACACCGGCGGCGAGAAGGAGGACGGTACCTACGAGGGTGGCAAGGTCAACTACACCGGCCAGTTCTTCTTCCCGGACGACGCGGCCGAGGCGATCTTCGCCCTGGAGCCCTACTCCCAGCACACCGGCAGCTACACCACCCTCGACAACGACATGGTGTACGACGGCGGCGGCACCTCCAGCGGTCTGCTCACCCTGAAGCCGGTCCACAAGAAGGACGTCTCCAAGGGCTACAAGGGCTTCATCACCCTGGGCATCGACCCGGACGCCGAGAACACCGGCGCGGGCAGCGGCGGTGGCGGCGGTACGCCCCCGAGTGGCGAGCCGCCGACGGACGCTCCGACCGAAAGTGCCTCACCGTCCGCCACGGCCTCCTCGTAAGGTACGGCCATGAGCAGCCGTGAGGACGAGGCGCTGGCGCTGGCCGCCGTGGACGCGCTGACCGGGCAGCTGGCCCTGGCTCCCAAGCCGGGCCTGCCCGACCCGCGCGATCTCGACGCCCGGGTGACGCGCAAGGACCAACTTGCCCTGCGCTGGTCGGCCAAGGCGCTCGCGCCCGGCCTCGCGGCCATGGCCGCCGCGGCCCGCCGCACCGGCGAACCGACGCCCGCGCTCCGTACGGAGCTGGGCGCGATCGGCCGGTCCACCGAGCACTCGGTGGCGCTGGCGGGCGGCGGCCACCGGGGCGCCCTGTGGGCGCTCGGCCTGCTGGTCGCGGCGGCGGCCCTGGACCCCGGGGCCAAGGCACGCGATGTCGCTGCCGCCGCCAAGCGGATCGCCTCCCACCCCGACAAGCGCGCCCCGCGCAGACCCTCCCGGGGTTCCTCGGTGTCGGCGAAGTACGGCGCGGCCGGCGCCCGAGGCGAGGCGAGGGCCGGATTCCCCCACGTACGCCGGGCGTTGGACGCCCTCGCCACCGCCCGCTCGAACGGCGCGACGGAGGAGGAGGCCCGCCTGGACGCCCTCCTGACCGTCATGTCGACGCTCCAGGACACCGAACTCCTGTACACGGCAGGCCCCCACGGCCTACGTCACGTCCAGGCAGGCGCCCGAGAAATCCTGGAAGCGGGCGGCACATCGACGGAGGCGGGCGCCAAGGCCTTGACGGCCTTCGACACCGACCTCCACACACGAGGATGGAGCCCAAGAGGCAGCGCGGGCCTCTTCGCGGGCGCCCTGTTCCTGGACTCCCTACCGGCTATCCCCTAGGGGCGGGTAATCCCCTAGGGGCGCGGGGAACTGCGCGACAAGCCCCCACCGACTCGGCAGCCAAAACTCAACCCTTGAGCCGAGCCATCCAAGCCTCAACCTCATCCGACCGACGAGGAAGCCCAGCCGAAAGGTTCCGATTCCCACCCTCGGTCACCAGGATGTCGTCCTCGATCCGAACCCCGATCCCCCGATACTCCACAGGCACAGTCAGATCATCGGCCTGGAAATACAACCCGGGCTCAACGGTCAACACCATCCCCGGCTCAAGAACCCCGTCCACATACGACTCGACCCGCGCAGCCGCACAGTCGTGAACATCCATCCCGAGCATGTGCCCAGTCCCGTGCAGCGTCCACCGCCGCTGCAACCCCAGCTCCAGCACCCGCTCCACAGGCCCCTCGACAAGCCCCCACTCCACGATCCGCTCGGCCAGCACCCGCTGCGCCGCATCGTGGAAGTCCCGGTACTTCCCACCGGGCTGAACCGCCGCGATCCCGGCCTCCTGCGCGTCGTACACCGCGTCATAGATCTTCTTCTGGATCTCGGTGTACGTGCCGTTGATCGGCAGCGTCCGTGTGACATCGGCCGTGTAGTACGTGTGTGTCTCGACGCCCGCGTCCAGCAGCAGCAGCTCACCGGAGCGCACGGCCCCGTCGTTGCGCACCCAGTGCAGCGTGCACGCGTGCGGCCCGGCCGCGCAGATGGAGCCGTAGCCGACGTCGTTGCCCTCGACCCGCGCGCGCAGGAAGAAGGTGCCCTCGATATACCGCTCGCTGGTGGCCTCGGCCTTGTCCAGGACGCGGACCACGTCCTCGAACCCGCGCACGGTCGAGTCGACGGCCTTCTGCAGCTCACCGATCTCGAACTCGTCCTTGACCAGCCGCGCCTCGGACAGGAAGACCCGCAGTTCCTCGTCGCGCTCGGCGGTGACCTTGTCGGTCAGCGCGGCCTCGACACCCGCGTCGAACCCGCGTACGACCCGCACCGGACCGGTCGCCTCACGCAAGGCGTCCGTCAGTTCGCGCACGTCCGAGGCCGGAATGCCGTACACCTGTTCGGCCTCGGTGAGTGAGTGCCGACGGCCGACCCACAGCTCGCCCTGCCCCGAGAGCCAGAACTCGCCGTTCTCGCGGTCGGAACGCGGGAGGAGATAGATCGTCGCCTTGTGGCCGTCAGCCGTCGGCTCCAGGACGAGGACGCCGTCCTCCGTCTGGTTGCCGGTCAGATAGGCGTACTCGACCGAGGCCCGGAAGGGGTACTCCGTGTCGTTCGAACGCGTCTTCAGATTGCCCGCGGGGACCACCAGCCGGTCGCCCGGGAAACGCGCGGAGAGCGCGGCACGGCGGGCGGCGGTCTCCGCGGCCTGCGCGATGGGCGCAAGGCCTGTCAGCTCCGTGTCGGCCCAGCCGGACTTCATGCTCTCGGCAAGCTCGTCGGAGACGCCCGGGTAAAGGCCGTTCTTCCGCTGCTTGATGGGCTCCTCAGACTCAGTTTCCGGGGTCTCCGGAACGAGTTCGTCGGCCACGGTCATCCTCCTAGATACGGCACTGGACCCCGTCCATCGTACGGTCGTACGGGACAGGGCCCAGAGGTACGAGAAGCGACCGGCCGCTCACTCGAACCGTGCCGCCAGCAGTACGACGTCCTCCTGACCGTCCGACGCGTCCACCTCGTCCGGCAGCATGCTCCGCAGGACGTGGTCCGCGACCGCGCCGGGATCGTCGCGCAGCCCCTTGGGCACGCTCGCCGCCGCCGCGTGCAGCCGCGAGAAGGCCCGGTCCACGGGCTCGCCGGTACGGTGCAGCAGCCCGTCGGTGTAGAGCAGAACCGTCTCTCCGGGCTCGGTCCGGAACTCCACGCTGGGCGCCTCCCAGCAGGCGAGCATCCCGAGCGGCGCCGACACGGTGGTCTCCACGAACTCCGTGCGCCGCTCGCCGATCACCAGGGGCGGGCAGTGCCCGGCACCGGCCAGCGTGACCTTGCGCAGCGCGGGCTCGCAGTAAGCGAACAGGGCGGTGGCGCAGCGGGCGGGCTCGGTGAGCCGCAGCAGCAGCTCCAGGTCGGAGAGGACCGCCACCGGGTCCTCGCCCTCCATCACGGCGTACGCGCGCAGGGAGGCCCGCAGCCGGCCCATCGCGGCGATCGCGCTGGGCCCGGAGCCGGTCACCGCGCCCACGGCGAGGCCGAGGGCCGCGTCCGGGAGCGGCAGCGCGTCGTACCAGTCGCCGCCGCCGCGCGGGCCCGTGCGGTGCCGGGCGGCGAGCTGGACACCGGCCACCCGGGGCAGCCGGGCGGGCAGCAGCTCCTCGGAGATCGTCGTCACGCACGCGCGCGTGCGCTCCACTTCGACCAGTCGCGCCAGGTGCTCGGTCGCGTACCGCGCGTACAGGCCGACGAGATGGCGCTGGCGTTCGACCGGTTCCGCGGGTTCGTCGTACAGCCAGACGGCCGCGCCGAGGCGGCCCGCGGACTCGGTGGACAGGGGGAGCGCGTAGCTCGCCGCGTAGCCGAGACGGGCGGCCACCTCGCGGTGGCGGGGGTCGAGACCGTCCTCGGCGAGGAGGTCCGGGTGTGTGATTTCGCTCTCGCCGCCGGGCAGCCCTGCGGCCGTGTCGAGGAGCTGTCCGTACGGCATCGCGCCGCGCGGGATCGTCTCGATGTGCCCGAGGTCCGCGCGGGCAAGGCCCAGGCCGATGGTGGTGTCGGGGCCGAGTCCGTCACCGGGCTCCAGGACGACGAGACCGCGCCGGGCGCCCACGAGGGCGGCTCCGGCGCGCAGCAGTTCCTGGAGTGCGTCCGCGAGTGCTGCCGTGCGTGCCAGCCGCTCGGTGAGTTCGTGCAGTGTTGTGAGGTCCGACACCCAGCCGGCGAGGCGGTCCTGGAGGAGGATTCCGGGGTCGTTCTGGCAGGTCAGCGCGGGTGTGTCGGCAGGGGTTGCCGGGGCTACGGGCGCGGGCGCGACAGTGTGTGCGGGCGAGGGAACCGTTGAATCGATTCCAGCCACTTTCGGGAGGTGAGGGGCGTTCATGGCGTCCGGCCTTCCGACCGGCGCGTATTGCTCAATAGCATCGCAAACCCCCATGTGATTCTGCGCCGCTAGCAGTGTCTCCACATGTACACGCACTCGTGAGGGGATGTCCAGCATTGTCCTGCCGGGATTCCTGGTGTCCATGGGTTTCCCGGGGTCCCCTTGCGAAAAAGCAAAGTTGGCTTAAAACTGACTCGGGTAGCGGGTTATTGCGGTCGACTGGCCTGGTTCGACGGAGCGTCACAGCGGTCTTGGTGGGTACGTACTCGGAGAAGGCCAGGGGTGGTTGTGGAACCGCCCGGAACCTGGCGACGGACCCGGGCGTCTTAACCACCGACGGCCGTGCCCCATCCTCCCTTGGTGGAGGCGGAGAGAAATACGCGGGACGGCAAAACGCCAGACTCCGCCACCCCGCGCCATGCCCATGCTTTTGCTGAACGCAGTATGGACGCGGACGTAGCCAACGATCGGCGCTCGGCGCACAAGGGGGCTTCCCCTTGCCTCTCCCCGGGGCGTGATGCGCCAAAAGGTACGCACAGTGAAGTGATCGACACATGGTGTGATGTGGCCCACGGTGTTGCCAGGCGTGCAACGGAAAGGAACGAGCGCTCATGCGCGAGATCCTCGGAAGGCTCGGAAGGCGACGCAGGCTCCTGTCCCGGCGTGACGGCGGCGGGAAGCCTGAAGTACTCGGCGCGGCTCTGACGTTCGCGACCGAATGGCAGTGGCCCGTACTCCCGGGCGTGGCACCGGACCCACAGGGGCGCGCACGCTGCGGCTGCCCCGATCCGGAGTGCACGGTCCCCGGTGCTCACCCGTTCGACCCCGGCCTGCTCGCGGCCACCACCGACGAGCGCATGGTGCGCTGGTGGTGGACGAACCGGCCGACGGCCCCGATCATCCTCGCCACCGGCGGCACGGCCCCGTGCGCGGTGAGCCTGCCCGCCCCGGCCGCGGCCCGCGCGCTCCACGCCCTGGACCGCATGGGCATGCGCCTGGGTCCGGTCGTCGCGGCGCCCACCCGCTGGTCGCTGCTCGTGAAGCCGTACACGATGGAACAGCTGGGCGAACTGCTGTACGCGAAGGACTTCGTGCCCGGTTCCCTCCGTTTCCACAGCGAGGGCGGCTACATCGCGTTGCCCCCGTCCGAGACCGGTCTTGGCCAGGTCCGCTGGGAGCGCGCACCGCTGCCCGGCTCGGCCTCGCCCTGGGTACCCGATGTCGAGGCCGTGGTGGACGCCGTGGTCGAGGCTCTCACTCGTACGGGTGTGAGCGCGCCCGAGTTGTAGGGGTGTCGGGCGCGCGGGCAACCGGGCGCCCGGTCCCTGTAGTTATCTTCGGCTTCATGAACCTCCGTCTGCTCGCGCTCTCGGGCGTCGTGGCGCTCACGGTCGCGCTTCCGCTGGCCGTGGCCTCCGCGGGGCCCGTGGGCGACGCGGACCGCGACGCCCTTCTCTCCCTGATGCCCGAGAAGGGTCCTCAGGACGACCCCGGTGACGGCAAGGCGCCGGACGCCGCCGATCCCACGGGTTCCCCGCTGCTGGGCCTGGGGCTTGCCACGGCGGCCCGCTGCGGTCCCGAACTCACCTCCCCCGACGGCATCGAGGCACAGACCTGTGTGCTGTCCCAGGGGGAGGAGACCTGGGCACGCACCTACTACCGCAACGCGACCGGTCATGAACTGACGTCTGTGCTGAGCCTCATGGGGCCCGCTGCCCGCACTGTGCAACTGCGGTGCGCGGTCGGTGCGGAAGACGAGCCGGGGGTGTGCGAGACGCCCAGGGAGCGCACGACGGGCGGGCCGGGGGCGTACTCGGCGGTGGCGGAGTTCGCCGCGGCGGGGGCTGCGGGGGCGGCCGGACAGGGGCCGCTGCTGCTGCGATCGGGGAGCAACTCCGGGGCGTCCGACGGGAGTTGACGTCCGGCGCGGTTCCGTACAGAACGCGGTGCGGCACTCCGGGCACAGAAAGACCCGGTTGCTGGCGACGGGGGATGCACCAGCAACCGGGCTACTGCAACGCTAACAAGAGATCGGCTGTTCGCAAATTCGATCTCGGCTATTCGGACACCGATTCTGCGATTCTCAGCGGGAGTTGTGACAGGAGTCACCTCAAGCGGAGTATGCGCCTCCGACCGTGTTTCAGCTGAGCGTCACCTGTCGGTTGGTCAGGCCGCCGCGCGCGCGGCGTTCTTCCGGAGTGAGCGGGGCGTCCGAGGCCAGCGCGGTGGCGAGGCGGTCGGCGAACTCGGCGGCCGGCTTCTCGACGTCCTCCGCGGTGACGCCGGTCGGCAGGTCCCAGACCGGGACGGTGAGGCCGTGCGCGCGGAAGGAGCCCACGAGGCGCGTGCCCTCGCCGAGGCTGGACTGCCCGGCCGCGTGCAGCCGCGCGAGGGCGTCGAGCAGCTGCTCCTCGCCGTGCGGCATCACCCAGCGCAGGTGGTTCTTGTCGGGGGTCTCGCACCAGTACGCGGCGTCGACGCCCGTCAGCTTCACGGTCGGGATGGCGGCGTCGTTGGCCCGCTCCAGGGAGGCGGTGACGTCCGCTGTCGCGTTCTGCGCGTCCGGCACCCAGAACTCGAAGCCCGTGTGCACAACTGGCTCGAACGCGCCTTCGGGATCGAGCAGATCCTGCAGCCGCGGACCGTCGGCCGGGGCCCGGCGGCCCTGTACGGGCGTACCGGGCGCGGCGGTGAGCGCGCGCTGGAGGGTGTCGGCGAGGTCGCGGCTGATGTCGCCGGACGACGTGTCGTTCTGCAGGCCGAGCAGGACCGAGCCGTCGTCGCGGCGCAGGGCGGGCCAGGCCATCGGCAGAACGGTCGCGAGTGTGACCGAGGGAACGCCCTCGGGCAGACCGGACTTGAGGGTCAGCTCCACGGTCGCGGCGGGGACCAGCTCGCGCAGGGCCACCCAGTCGCCCTCGCCGGGCAGGCCCTCGAAGGGCCGGTGCACCAGTTCGGTCACCGCGTGCGCGGCGGCCCGGCCGTGACAGGCCTTGTAGCGCCGGCCGCTGTTGCAGGGGCAGGGCTCGCGCGCACCGACAACAGGGATGTCGCCGTCGGACAGCTGGGGCCGCGAGGCCTTCGTCTGGGGTCGCTTCTTGGCCATCGTGGGTGTCTCCCGGTTACGGCTCGTCTCGTACTGGCGCGAGCCTAGCCGCTCGTACGACGGCCGACGGGACCCTGTGGACAACGGCCGTCACCGGATCTGCCAGGTTCTGTCAGCGGATCCGCCGGCTTGTGCCAGGGGAGCCGCCGGACTCTGTCAGCCGATGTCAGTCCATGTCGTCGAACGCGTCCGCGAAGTCCAGGTCGGGTATCGCGGACATCGAGCGGGCCGTGATGCGGGTGGCGAAGTCCGTACGCCGATGGCCCGCGTCCGGGTCGTGCACGTCGTCGTTGACGACGACCCACACCGTGACCTCGCCCCGGGTGTCGTCCCGGACACCCCAGTCGTTGGCCAGCGCCGTGATGATGTTCAGCCCGCGTCCGCCGTGCGCCGTGACCGAAGGGGTCGCCGGAACCGGGCGTGTCGGACCGCCGCCGTCCGTCACCTCGACGACGAGCCTGCCGCCGGAATCCACGCGCCACGCGGCCCGGACGTCGCCGTCCCCGGCCAGGGCCTCGCCCAGTGGCCGACCGTGTTTGCACGCATTGCTCAAGAGTTCGGACAGGATCAACACAGCGTCGTCGATGACCGATTCCGCCACACCGCCCGTACGCAACTGATCACGCATCCGGTGTCTTGCTTCCCCCACGCCCGCAGGGCCATGGGGAACGGCCATGCTCGACGACGTGGGCACCTCCTGTGCCACCACCAACGCCACCCCCGAGACCTCCTTTGCCCCACGCCACGGTGTGAATGCCCCTTTGGCCTGTACCGGAAACCGCCCCTTCCGCCTTCGGTGACGCACTCGCAATGATCGAATACGGATCGAACGCGCCGGTGCACTCCCTGTAACCAAGTGGCCGGATTTCGACGGTATGGCCAAAGGTGGAGGTTTCCTCACTCGGGACCACAGGTCAAGACCTCTGGCAGGAACCGGGGTCGGAGTCGGGTAAGAGCCGGCTCGCGGCCGGGGAGGTTCCTGAGTCGTGGGAGCGCTCCTGGTCAGCGGCCCAGTTGCCGCAGCACCGCGCCCGGGCGGTTGGTGATGATGGCGTCGATGCCGAGATCGACACAGAGGCTGACGTCCTCGGGCTCGTTCACGGTCCAGACGTGCACCTGGTGACCGGCGCGTTTCAGCCGCTCGACGTACGCCGGGTGACCGCGCACGATCCGGATCGAGGGGCCCGCGATCCGGACACCGGCAGGCAGCCGTCCGTCGCGCAGCCGGGGCGAGAGGAACTGGTTCAGATAGACCGTCGGCAGCGTCGGCGAGGCGGCCCGGACACGGTGCAGCGAGCGCGCCGAGAAACTCATGACCCGTACCTGTGAATCGGCCGGGGACTCCGGACTGTCCAGGCCGAACCGTTTGAGCAGGAACAGCAGCCGCTCCTCGACCTGGCCGGCCCAGCGCGTGGGGTGCTTGGTCTCGATGGCCAGCTCCACCCGCCGCCCGGCGTCGGCGACGAGGGAGAGCAGCCGCTCCAGGGTGAGTACGGAGGTGTCCTCGCGGTCCTCCGGGCGGTGCTCCCAGTCGGGCGCCTCGTCGCGGTTCTTCCAGGAACCGAAGTCCAGGGCGGCGAGGTCGGCGAGTTCCAGCGCGGAGACCGCGCCGCGGCCATTGGACGTACGGTTGACGCGACGGTCGTGGACACAGACGAGATGGCCGTCCGCGGTCAGCCGTACATCGCACTCCAGGGCGTCGGCGCCGGCCTCGATCGCCTTCTTGTAGGCGGCCAGCGTGTGCTCGGGCGCCTCTTCGGAGGCTCCGCGGTGGGCGACGACCTGGATCGGGTGCTGTCGTGCGTGGGTCACCGCGTCATGGTGTCACCGTCGAAGGGCGGGTGTGACGTGGTGGGCACCCAGTCCGCCCAACAGAAGGTCACCCCGGTGTGATTTGTCAGATATAAAGGGTGGCCCCGGACCCACAGGCACCGCTTATGGTGCCCTGACGGCCTGTGGGAAAAGCTGACGGCATACAAAAGGACACGCACAGCTGAATCACGTACCGACCGCGTACCCGTGCGAACGGGCACCCGCACGTATGGAATCGGGTGGATCGAGTGGATCGGGCGTGACCGAGTGCGACCGAGAAGGACAGCCGTGGATCGAGGAGAAAGAGCTGTGAGCACCGAGAACGAGGGCACTGCGGTACCCCCGGCCCCGTCCGCACCTCCCGTGCCGGTGGAATCTCCTGCTGCCTCCCCGCAGGCCACCGCGCCCGAGGCCCCGACGACCCAGCTCCCGCCGGTGCCCCCGAGCGCCCCGGAGCCGGCACCGGCGCACGCGGACCAGGTACCGGCGTACGCGTCGGCAGGAGCGCCCGACGCACCCCAGGGCGCCGGTCTGGGCCCCGAGGCAGCCGCCTGGCCGCCTCCCCCGCCGCCGGCGGTCCCGTCGTACATGGACGGCGGTTCGGGTGGCGCCCCGGGCGACCCGGGTGCCCCCTGGGGTGCCACGTACGACCAGCAGCCGCCGAAGCCCAAGTCCGGGCGCGGCGGGCTGATCGCCGCGGTGCTGGTGGCCGCGCTGGTCGCGGGCGGCGCGGGCGGCGGCATCGGCTACACGCTGGCCAAGGACAACGACGACTCCACCACGTCGACGACGGTCTCCGCCGCGCAGCAGACCGGCGGCGACCTGAAGCGCGACGCGGGCACGGTCGCGGGCGTGGCCGCCAAGGCGCTGCCGAGCACGGTCACCATCGAGGCCGAGAGCTCCAGCGGCGAGGGCGGCACCGGCACGGGCTTCGTCTTCGACACCCAGGGGCACATCGTCACCAACAACCACGTCGTCGCGGACGCGGTCGACGGCGGCAAGGTGACGGCCACGTTCCCCGACGGCAAGAAGTACGACGCCGAGGTCGTCGGCCACGCGCAGGGCTACGACGTGGCGGTCATCAAGCTCAAGAACGCGCCGTCCGACCTCCAGCCGCTCACCCTCGGCGACTCCGACAAGGTGGCCGTCGGCGACTCGACGATCGCGATCGGCGCGCCCTTCGGCCTGTCCAACACGGTGACCACGGGCATCATCAGCGCCAAGAACCGCCCGGTGGCCTCCAGCGACGGCAGCGCCAGCAGCAAGGCCTCGTACATGAGCGCCCTGCAGACCGACGCGTCGATCAACCCCGGCAACTCCGGCGGCCCGCTCCTGGACGCGTCGGGCAATGTCATCGGCATCAACTCGGCGATCCAGTCCTCCAGCAGCGGCGGCCTGAGCACCGGCCAGTCGGGCTCGATCGGCCTGGGCTTCGCGATCCCGATCAACCAGGCCAAGTACGTCGCCCAGCAGCTGATCAAGACCGGCAAGCCGGTCTACGCGAAGATCGGCGCCTCGGTCGCCCTGACCGAGGGCACGGGCGGCGCACAGATCAGCCAGAAGACCGCCGACACCACCGACCCGGTGGAGTCGGGCGGCCCGGCGGCCGCGGCGGGCCTCAAGCCCGGCGACGTCATCACCAAGCTCGACGACCACGTGATCGACAGCGGCCCGACCCTGATCGGCGAGATCTGGACGCACAAGCCCGGCGACAAGGTCCAGATCACATACGAACGAGACGGAAAGTCCAAGACGGTCGAACTGACCCTGGGCTCCCGCGAGGGAGACAGCTGACCCACGCGCGCGTGCGGGGACCCGTTACTCTGGTCCCCGCACCGAGCTGATCAGGCCCGGTGCGGGGAAGCGTGCCCGAGCGGCCTAAGGGAACGGTCTTGAAAACCGTCGTGGCAGCGATGTCACCGTGAGTTCGAATCTCACCGCTTCCGCAGCGTCAGAAGCCTTGCAGGACAGGCAGTACAGAAGGGGTGTCTCCCGGTCGGGAGACACCCCTTCTGCGTGAGTCGCGGGCGGTTCAGGTCATGTCGAGGCCGAACTTGCAGGCCAGGGTCTGGTGGTAGGTCCGTCCGTCCTGGGTGTAGTCGGCTGTGCAGCCCGAGAGCGGCTTGGTGATCCTTCCCGTGACCCGGAGTCGTACCACCGCGTACTTGTCGCTGAGCGCACCCGGCTTGATGGTGTAGGCGTGTCCGGAGTAGTTCGGGTACTTGTCGAGGTCGATGTCCCCGGCGGTGGGATGAGCCGTCTCCTGGTAGCCGAGCCGGTAGCCGGGGGTGTCGTTGACCGAGTAGACGGCGTATCCGAGGACCTTCACGCCTGCCGGGATGTTCAGCAGTTCGAACGCGGTGACGGAGACGGGCTGCTTGGACGTGTTTCTCGTCAGCGGGAAGGCCATGCGGTAGACATCGCCGACCTTCACGTCCGAGAAGCCGAGGGAGCCGCTGGTGCCCGGCCCCTCCGCCTGCAGCGCCGTGCCGGCGGTGTTGTTGTCGCTCGCCGCGCCCGCGCAGGCCGTCGCGAGCGACAGCAGCAGGGGCAGCAGGGCCGTCGCGGCGAGGGCTCGAACGCCGCGGTCAGTACGAGTAGATGACACCGGGGTTCCCTGAGATCTTGCCCTTCGCGCCCCAGATGTCATGTTCCGAGCTGCCCGATCCCGCGCTGATCTTCTGATAGTGCGACGCGCCGTACTCCGTGTCGAGGCTGACCGTCACTCCGAACACCTTGGCGGCGACACCGTAGGTGATCGAGGTTCCGGAGGTGATGGTCGCGTACTGCTTCTTGCCGAGGACCGCGCGATAGGACGGGTTCGAATTCCGGTAGGGGGTCAGTCCGTCCTTGGACCTGACATCGGCACCGTACCGCGCCACATCGCCACCGGACGGGATGTCGTACTTCACTGGAATTATGGAGTACGAATGCTTGGTCTTCTTTCCGACGCAGGTGACCCGGCGGTCGACGTCCTGGTATTCGATGGGAACCTGAAAGCGCTTGGCCCAGTAGGGCCCCTGGTTCGTGAATCCGACCGCGTGTCCGGTGCTGTTCTTGCGGGAGATCTTTCCGGTGATCGACCAGTGTTCCCCGTCGACACTCGTCGCGATGCCCCAGGTGCTGGACAGCGTGTTGTTGTACTCGAAGGCGGCGGTGGTGTCGTAGTAGGCGTGACCCTCGCCGATGGTCGTGTAGTAGTCGTGCTGCTTGACGACGTGCTTGCTGACGATGCAGGCACCGCCGAGATCCGGCGTCACGGCGCTGTAGTCGACGCCGTCGACCTTGTCCGGGGAGAAGCCGGTGGTGGACGAGCCGTCCGCGGCCTGCCAGTGGTTCGCCGGTGTGTCGGACGCGCTGTCCGCGCTGTCGGCCAGGGTCGAGTCCGCGGGCGTCACCAGCGCCTCGTCGACGTCGGGGTGGATCGCGACGGTGTCCGGTGTCTCGGCGCGGGCCGCGGCCGACCCATCCGTCGTCGCCGACCCGGTGGCCACTCCGGCGTCGACGTAGTCGGTGCCGGTCAGCAGCGTGCCGTCCGGCGCCTGTCCGTCGAAGGACGCCTCCAGGGAGAGCACTCCTCCGTTCGCGTCCGCGTAGGACTGCAGCTTGCTCGGCAGGGTCGCGGGCAGGGTGAACGACCAGCTGCCGTCCGATGCCGTGGTCGCCGTGCCCACCGTCGTCGGCGTGATGTCGCTGCCGTCCTCCGGTACCTCGTCCACCGGCGTCAGGGTCACGGTGGCGCCGGCCAGCGGTGATCCGTTGCCCAGGGTGAGTACGCCCTTGACCGTCGCGGCGCCCGACACGGGTGCGAGGGTGCTCGGGCTGGGCGCCGCCGTGATCGTCGGCCCGCTGGTGGGTGGCGCCGCCGAGTCGGTGGGCTTGACGTCGGTCGCCGTCGGCGTGGGAGTAGGGCTGGGACTGCTGGTGCTGCCGCAGCCCGACGAGTCGGTGGTGCTCTGCGTGCAGACGGCGTTGGCCGGTGACGACACTCCCAGGCCGATCACGGCCGATGCGGCGACGACGCCGAGTGCGGTGGCCAGCGTCTGACGTCTGACAGAAGTTCTGCCCATGATTCTGCTCATGAAGGAATTCCCCGATTTCCTGTTACTGAAAGAAGCCGCGCGCGAAAGGATGTGTGAAGTCGCGTGTCAAGCGGCTGCGAATGGGCGCGGAACAGGAAATCGCCTTTGAATTATCCCCCGGTGCCCGCTCGGCTGGTCTGTTCTGCCGGCAGGACTGAAAGCTAACGCGGCGGATCTTGAAGAGTCAACGAATGTCGGCCGGGGTTTGGGATCGCTTTACCCTGAGCTCAAATCCTGCTCAAGTCTTTACGGAATCGGCGTCGGCGGGCCGTCATCGGCGGCCTGTCATCAGCGGGCCGTCATCCGTGCGGCCGAGGCGACGGTCGCCCGAGCCTCCCGTTCCGTAAGCCCCGTCTGCACAGCCGCCTCCACCAACGCCCCCACCAGAACCTCCCCCAGCCCGTTCTCGTAAGCCCGGCAAGCCGCCCAGAACAGGCGTGTGTTGCGTTGGCCCTCGTGGGCCGCCAGGACGAACTGGACCAGGCCCTGGCCGTGTTCGGGTGGGGCGGGGGACGTCGAGCGGTGGGTGCGGGGTGGAGGGAGGAGGAGGCGCAGGAGGGATGGAGGGCAGGCGGCCGGGGTCAGGTGGGACGTGCCCGGGGCCGTGCCGTAGACGCCGTGGTCCGTGCGGGAGCCGGGGCCCACCAGGTAGCCGCCGGCTCCTCTGATGTCGATGCCGGGGGCCAACCTGCTTGCCGAGTTGGGGATCACCGCGTCCGGTGGGCCGGTCAGCCAGAGGTGGCGGCCGCCGGACGGGGTCAGGACGACCACCGTCTCGGGGATCGTGAACAGGTGGCGCAGGGCCAGTTCGCGCAGGGCGGCCGAGGAGTCCGTGCCCGACTTGGTGTCGAGGTCGATGCCGATGAGGTGGTGCGGGGGCAGGCCGCAGGCGATGCCGTAGCCGGTGGCCCAGGGGGCGGCGGCGAAGAGTTCGCGGATGCGGGTGGGGTCGGTCGAGGCGTCGTACACGCCGTGGCCCATCGCACCGCATTCGCCGTGGCAGGGGGACGGGAGCGGGTCGTCTCGGTGGGGGGAGCGCAGGGCCGGGAGTTTGGTCCGGGACAGCGGGATGACGGCCAGGCCGCGTTCGGCGGCTGACAAGGCGTGGGCGAGGGCCAGCGTCGTGGCCTGCCGGTCGGTGGTGGCCATGCTTCCATGTTCGTACACCTGTTCGAAAAAGGGAAGGGTGTGTTGGTCGGTGGGGGCACATCGGGCGAATGGCTGGAAATCTGCGGGAACGCTTCGTCCCTTGCGTCCCTTGGGTGTCACTGCCGCAGCCTGGCGTGAATCAGGGTTAATCGGCTGACCTGCGACTTTGGTGATGTGAAGAGGGTTTATCGACTTGTCATCACGCTTCAGGGGGAATAAACGGTTCCGGGGTGGTTCGCCGGGGATTCGGTGGGCAATCCTGATCTCGCGACGCAGTGCACAGCGGCGAGAAACACCGGGGCGGGTGGCCAACTGCCTTGGAAGTAGTGGTAGTTCGCGTAGTTCACGCATCACACGTACTTCGTACGGTCCGGCACTGGAGCCGGGGCGTACATGTTCTGGAGGAACAGACATGGCAAGCATCCGTACCGCCCGCGTTCTCGCCGCCGTCTCGGCCCTGCCCCTCGCCGCCGCGCTCTTCAGCGGCGTCGCGACGGCGGACAACGGCGCCTTCGCGGACGACGGATCGAACTCGGCCGTCGCCAGCATCATCGGCAGCGGCGTGGGTGGCGACAACAATGGCAACTCGTCCACCTCGCAGCAGCAGGCGGTCGGCTCCGGCGCCTCGAACCAGAACAACACCGCGCAGGTGAACGGCTCCGGGTTCACGGCCATCGACCAGTCCAACGCCGTCGTCAACTTCACCAACCTCTGGTAGGCCCTCGGGCCGGCGGGGGTGTGGGTCCCCGGCGGTCCTGAACTCCCTTGTGGGGAGCGCTTCATGGGGTGGTAACACGTCTGCGCGGCGGCACGAACTTCGTGTCGCCGCGCAGACGTTTTCCACGCCGGGTGTCAGGTCCGTCCCTTGACACCCATTCGTATCTGACGGACAGTCAGAAACCGTGAGTCAGCCACCCAGCCACTCGTCCGGTCCCCAACTCGCCGTGCGCCTCGCCGCGTTCGAAGGGCGCCCCGCCGTCGTCGGCGGTGTCGGCAAGGATCCCGTCAACGAACCGATGATCCGGCACTGGTGCGAGGCGCTGGGCGACAGCAGTCCGGCGTACGCCGGGCCGGAGGCCGTCGCGCCGGCCACGATGCTCCAGGTGTGGACCATGGGCGGCCTGTCCGGGCATTCGAGCCGCTCCGAGGCGTACGAGGAGTTGCTCGCCCTGCTCGACGGCGCGGGCTGCACCTCCGTCGTCGCCACCGACTGCGAGCAGGAGTATCTGCGGCCCCTGCGTCCGGGGGACCGGGTCACGTTCGATTCCTTCGTCGAGTCCGTCTCGGGGCCTAAGACCACCAAGCTCGGCACCGGGTACTTCGTCACGACCCGGATGGATGTACGAGTGGACGGTGAGCCGGTGGGCACCCATCGGTTCCGGATCCTCAAGTACGCCCCCGCACACGCCCCCAAGGCCACACACACGTCCGCTGCCGCCACCCGCCCCCGGCCCGTCGTCAACCGCGACAACGCCGGGTTCTGGGACGGGGTCGGTAGGCGTCAGCTCCTCATCCAGCGGTGCCTGGAGTGCCGTACTCTCCGCTTCCCCTGGCTCCCCGGCTGCAACGCCTGCGGTAGCGGCGACTGGGACACCGTCGAGGCATCCGGCGACGGCACCGTCTTCTCGTACGTCGTCATGCATCACCCGCCCTTCCCGGCCTTCGACCCGCCCTATGCCGTCGGGCTGATCGAGCTGGCGGAGGGTGTGCGGATCATCAGCAACGTGATCGGTGTGCCGTACGACAAGGTGCGGATCGGGATGCCGGTGCGGCTGGAGTTCGTGCGGTACGAGGACGGGCAGCCGGAGTTGCCCGTGTTCCGGGGCGATCTTCCCGGCGAGGTGGGCGGATGAAGGCCGGGGACGAGCTGCCGTCGCTGGAGATCGAGATCACGCGCACGCTGATCGTCGCCGGGGCGATCGCGTCCCGCGACTTCCAGGACGTGCACCACGACGCCGAGTCGGCGCGGGCGAAGGGGTCCCCGGACATCTTCATGAACATCCTCACCACGAACGGGCTGGTGGGGCGGTACATCACCGACTGCTTCGGGCCCGCCGCCGTCCTGCGCAAAGTCGCCATCCGCCTCGGTGCCCCCAACCACCCCGGCGACACCATGGTGCTGACCGGCCGCATCGAGGAGGTCGACGGCGACCTGGCCGTCGTACGCGTGCTCGGGGTCAACGCGATCGGCCGGCACGTCTCCGGGACGGTGACCGTCCTCGTACCCCCCTCGGGAGGCACCCCGTGACCCTGCACGCGCGCGACGACCTCGGCGGACGTACGGCCATCGTCGGCATCGGGGCCACCGAGTTCTCCAAGGACTCGGGGCGCAGCGAGCTGCGGCTGGCCGTGGAGGCGGTGCGGGCCGCGCTCGACGACGCCGGGCTGACGCCCGCCGATGTGGACGGCATGGTCACGTTCACGATGGACACGAGCCCGGAGATCACCGTCGCGCAGGCGGCGGGCATACGGGAGCTGTCCTTCTTCTCCCGCGTCCACTACGGCGGGGGCGCCGCCTGCGCGACCGTGCAGCAGGCCGCGCTCGCTGTCGCGGCCGGGGTGGCCGAAGTCGTGGTGTGCTACCGGGCCTTCAATGAGCGGTCGGGGCGGCGGTTCGGGTCCGGGGTGCAGCGGCGGGAGCCGTCGGCCGAAGGGGTGGCGCTTGGCTGGTCGCTGCCGTTCGGGCTGCTCACGCCCGCCTCCTGGGTGGCGATGGCGGCGCAGCGGTATCTGTACGCGTACGGGCTGTCGGCGGACGTGTTCGGGCAGGTCGCCGTGAGCGGGCGGAAGTACGCGGCGACCAATCCGGCCGCCTGGTTCCACGGCCGGCCCATCACCCTCGCCGACCACGCGGCCTCGCGCTGGATCGCCGAGCCGCTGCGGCTGCTGGACTGCTGCCAGGAGACGGACGGCGGCCAGGCGGTCGTCGTCACCTCCGTCGAACGGGCGCGCGAACTGCGGCACCCGTCGGTTGTTGTCGCTGCCGCTGCCCAGGGCGCCGGGCGTGCCCAGGAGCAGATGACCAGCTTCTACCGCGACGACCTCACCGGGCTCCCCGAGATGGGCGTGGTGGCGCGGCAACTGTGGCGGACCGCGGGGGTGGGGCCGGCCGATATCGACGTCGGCATCATCTACGACCACTTCACCCCGTTCGTGCTGATGCAGCTGGAGGAGTTCGGCTTCTGCGCCCCCGGCGAGGCGGCCGACTTCGTCGCGGCCGAGGGGCTGCCCCTGAACACGCATGGGGGTCAACTCGGGGAGGCGTACCTGCACGGCATGAACGGCATCGCGGAGGCGGTACGCCAGCTGCGCGGGACCTCCGTGAACCAAGTGCCGGGCGCCGAAAGAGCGCTGGTCACGGCCGGTACGGGGGTGCCGACCTCGGGGCTGGTCCTGGAGGCCGCCGGATGAGCCCGACCGACCTGGCGACTGTCCCGCCCGCGGCTGTCACTACTACCGGAGGACCAGCCTCCGTACTACCGCCGTACGACACCTCAGGGTCGGACCCTCATAGCCCCGTACCCTGCCTCCACCTTCAGGAGGTGGAGGCAGCCCCCCTCCTACAACCTGAGGCGGACGCGGCTTCGGGACCTGCGGCCGATCCGCCCGAGTAGGGGGCGAACCTAGCGTAGAGCCATGACCACACCCGTCTGCACCAGCGCTTCGAACGCGGCTACGACGGCGACGCAGACCCTGGCGTTCGCGTCGTACACCTCGTACCCGTCGTTCTCGTCGTACGTGAAAGCCCGCCGCCCGGTGCTGCTGCGCACCGCCCGGTCGCTCACCGCGAACCCGAGCGACGCGGAGGACCTCCTGCAGACCGCGCTCACCAAGACCTACGTCGCGTGGGAGCGGATCGAGGACCACCGTGCGCTCGACGGCTATGTCCGCCGCGCGCTCCTCAACACGCGGACGTCGCAGTGGCGCAAGCGCAAGGTCGACGAGTTCGTCTGCGACGAGCTGCCGGAGCCCGAGGGGACGCCGGTCGGCGATCCGGCGGAGCACCAGGTGCTGCACGACGCTATGTGGCGCGCGATCATGAAACTGCCGGCGCGGCAGCGGGCGATGGTGGTGCTGCGGTACTACGAGGACCTGAGCGAGGTCCAGACGGCCGAGGTGCTCGGGGTGTCGGTGGGCACGGTCAAGTCGGCCGTCTCGCGGGCGCTGGGCAAGCTGCGCGAGGACCCTGAGCTGGTGCTCGCCCGATAACTCGTGTCTGTTGGTTCCCTCACGGGAACCTCTGGTGACCCCCGATAGTTCCCCAGGCAGTTCCCAGGCACGACGTGATCTGATCGATCACCCTCCCCTAGTGACGTACCGCTCGGTATGTGCGCAGAATCAGCACAACCTTTACCACCGAGTAGGCAATGAAGCCCCGGGAGGACGCCGTGCTGAGCACCATGCAGGACGTACCGCTGCTGATCTCAAGGATCCTGACCCATGGGTCGACGATCCACGGCGAGTCACAGGTCATCACCTGGACGGGCGAGGCGGAACCGCAGCGCCGCTCCTACGCCGAGATCGGGGCCCGGTCGGCACAGCTCGCACACGCCCTGCGCGACGACCTCGGAATCACCGGCGACGAGCGCGTCGCCACTCTGATGTGGAACAACCCCGAGCACGTCGAGGCCTACTTCGCGATCCCCTCCATGGGCGCGGTCCTGCACACCCTCAACCTGCGCCTGCCCCCCGAGCAGTTGGCCTGGATCGTCAACCACGCCGCCGACAAGGTGGTCATCGCCAACGGCTCGCTGCTGCCGCTGCTCGCCCCGCTGCTCCCGCACCTCAAGACGGTCGAGCACGTCGTGATCTCCGGCCCCGGCGACCGTTCCGCCCTCGCCGGATCGCACGCCCAGGTGCACGAGTACGAGGACCTCATCGCCGGCAAGCCGACCAGCTACGACTGGCCCGAGCTGGACGAACGCACGGGCGCCGCCATGTGCTACACCTCCGGGACGACGGGCGACCCCAAGGGCGTGGTGTTCTCGCACCGCTCCATCTACCTGCACTCCATGCAGGTCAACATGGCCCAGTCCATGGGCCTGACCGACCAGGACACATCCCTGGTGGTTGTGCCCCAATTTCATGTAAATGCATGGGGATTGCCCCATGCGACCTTCATGACCGGCGTCAACCTGCTGATGCCGGACCGGTTCCTGCAGCCCGCCCCGCTCGCCGAGATGATCGAGAAGGTGCGGCCGACGCACGCGGCCGCCGTCCCCACCATCTGGCAGGGCCTGCTCGGGGAGCTGACCGCGAACCCCCGGGACGTCTCGTCCCTCACCCAGGTCACCATCGGCGGCTCCGCCTGCCCGCCCGCCCTCATGGCGGCCTTCGACAAGCTGGGCATGCGCGTCTGCCACGCCTGGGGCATGACGGAGACCTCCCCGCTCGGCACGATCGCCCGGCCGCCGGCCCACGCGGTGGGCACGGACGCCGAGTTCGCCTACCGCCTCACGCAGGGCCGGTTCCCGGCGAGCGTCGAGGCCCGGCTCTCCGGCCCCGGCGGTGAGCGGCTTCCCTGGGACGGCGAGTCGGCCGGTGAGCTGGAGGTGCGCGGCCCGTGGATCGCGGGCTCCTACTACAACGGCACCGACGCCGAACCCCTGCGCCCCGCCGACAAGTTCAGCGAGGACGGCTGGCTCAAGACGGGCGACGTGGGCACCATCAGCCACGACGGCTTCCTGACGCTCACCGACCGCGCCAAGGACGTCATCAAGTCCGGCGGCGAGTGGATCTCGTCCGTCGACCTGGAGAACGCCCTCATGGCCCACCCGGACGTCATGGAGGCGGCCGTCGTGGCCGTCCCCGACGACAAGTGGGGCGAACGCCCGCTGGCCACGGTCGTGCTGTCGGAGGGCTCCACCGCCGACTTCGAGTCCCTGCGCGCCTTCCTCGCCGGCGAGGGCAAGATCGCCAAGTGGCAGCTCCCGGAGCGCTGGACGATCATCGAGTCGGTCCCGAAGACGAGTGTCGGCAAGTTCGACAAGAAGGTGCTGCGCAAGCAGTACGCGCAGGGCGAGTTGGACGTCACCAAGCTCTGAGAGCCGGGGTGTGCTCGTGGGTTGGGGCAATGTTTCACGTGAAACATTGCCCCAACCCACGGAGGAACGTACTGGTCGATCCCGATTGGTCGGCTAGTTGGTGCCGATACGGGCGAGCAGATCGACGATCCGGCTCTGCACCTCGGTGCTCGTGGACCGTTCGGCGAGGAACAGCACCGTCTCGCCCGAGGCGAGCCTCGGCAGGTCGGCCTGGTCGACGGCGGCCGTGTAGACGACCAGCGGGGTGCGGTTCAACTGCCCGTTCGCCCGCAGCCAGTCCACGATCCCGGCCCTGCGCCGCCGCACCTGAAGCAGGTCCATGACCACCAGGTTCGGCCGCAACTGCGAGGCCAGCGTGACCGCGTCCGCGTCGCTCGCGGCCCGCGCGACCTGCATCCCGCGCCGCTCCAGCGTCGCCGTCAGCGCGAGCGCGATCTCCGCGTGCTCCTCGATCAGCAGCACCCGCGGCGGATGCTGCTCACTGTCACGCGGGGCGAGCGCCTTCAGCAGTACGGCGGGGTCGGCGCCGTAGGCCGCCTCGCGCGTCGCCTGCCCGAGTCCCGCCGTGACCAGCACCGGAACCTCGGCGGCCACGGCGGCCTGACGCAGCGACTGGAGGGCGGTCCGGGTGATCGGCCCGGTCAGCGGGTCGACGAACAGCGCCGCCGGGAAGGCCGCGATCTGCGCGTTGACCTCCTCGCGCGAGTGCACGATGACGGGCCGGTACCCGCGGTCGCTGAGCGCCTGCTGCGTGGTGACGTCCGGTGCGGGCCAGACCAGCAGCCGGCGCGGGTTGTCCAGCGGCTCCGGCGGCAACTCGTCGTCCATCGGGCGGGGCTGCGGCTGGTCGGAGACCTCGACGGCTCCGCCCGGCCCGTCGAGCGGCTCGGGCCCCTCGGCGGCGTTCTCGTCCGGTGCCCCTATGGCGTACGAGCGCCCGGCGCCGTCGGTGAACCCGGGCAGCCGTGGATTGCCCGGGGCGAGCTGCGTCTGCCCGGCGAGCGAGGGCTGCGTGGGCGACGGCGCCTGGGGGGACGGCACCTGCCCGGCGAGGGAGGGCTGGCCCGGCAGGGACGCCTGGCCGGCCAGGGAGGGCTGGGCCGGCGCGGCGGGGGCGGCCTGAGCGGCCGGAGGCGTGGCGGGGGCGGCCTGGTTGCTCTGCGGGTGCTGCCGGGCCGTCGTCTCCGGCTGGCCTGCGGCGGGCTCGGGGCGGGTGCCGAGCTTGCGGCGACGACCGGAGCCGTTCGAGCCGTTGGTGCCGTGCGGGGGCGTGGCGGGCTGCGGCTGGCCGGGCGTCTGCAGCTGCGCCGCCGCCCGGGTGAACGCCACCCCCTGCCCGAGCGTCCGCACACTGAACGCCCGCCCCTGAGTCGAGTTCGGGTCGACCGGCGCGGTGGCGGCCTCGGCGGGCAGCGCCTGACCGGGCGGCCGGGGCTGCACGGCACGCTCCGGAGGGAGCGGCGCGGCTGCCGCCTGAGGGGCGGGGGCAGGAGCGGCGGCCGGGTTCGACGGTACGGCGGTGCCGGCGTCCGGGGTCTCGTCGTCGGCCGGGGGCCAGGGCTGCGGCTGACCGGCGGCGGCCTGGGTCGGGATCGCCTGGCCGGGGGCGAGGCCCTGGGCGAGGGCGGGCTGGGGCGCCGTACCCTGCGCCGGGACCTGCTGGGCAACGGCCTGGGCGGCCTGCTGCGGGGCCTGTTGGGCAACCTGCTGGCCCTGGACGCCCTGTGCGGGGACGGGCTGACCGGGAAGGGGCTGGTTGGGGAGAGGCTGGCCCGGGGCGGCTTGTGCGACCGGCTGCTGGCCGAGGGCGGGCTGGCCGGGGAGCGCCTGCGCGGGGAGTCCTTGCGCGGGAAGCCCCTGTGCGGGCACCGCCTGTCCTGACACGGCCTGCGCGACCTGTGCGGCGGGGACGGCCTGCCCCGGCACGGGCTGCCCGGGCATCTGCTGTCCAGGGAAGGGCGGCTGGCCGGGCATGGACTGCCCCTGGCCCGGTACGCCGCCCTGCTCCAGGCCGACGGCGGCGGCCTGGGCGGCCGTTGCCGGTACGGGAGCCGCCTGCCCGGGAGCCGGTACGGGCGTCCCCTGCCCGGGAATCCCGCCCGGCGGTACGGCCCCCGGCTGTTCCGGGGTCGGGCGTGCCCGGCGGCGGCCGGTCGGCGTGGACGTCGGGTGCGGCTGGGGCGGGGTGTGGTCGTCGTCGGGGTCGTGGGTGAGCCCGTCATGACGGCCACCGTCGTCGAAGCGGTCGCCGACCGGCCCGGCGGGCGCCTCGGGGGCGGCCTGGTCCGTCCGGTCGGCCTCGGCCGGGGGCAGGGCGAACACCGGACGGGGGCCCGCCTCCTGGGCGGCACCGCGCTCGGCGGCCGCCGCCAGGGCCCGGCGCCGACGCCCGGTGGGCTGCCCGCCCGCGCTCTCGTCGGCGCCGCCCTGCGCGGGAGCGGCGGGCAGGGCGGGCGGCAACGCGTGCTGCTCGCCCCCGGCCCGCCGTGCCGGAGCGCCCGGTACGCCCTGGGGCGGCACCGTCCCGCCCAGGCCGGTGCCCACGGCAGCGGTGCCCGCGCCGTGCTCGCCCGCCATGACGACGGCGCCTTCGGAGACACTGTCCTGCTCACTCACGTCGGCGCCCGCGCCCTCGACGGGACTGGGCCGACCGCGCCGACGCCCGGTACCGCCGTCCCCGTCGCCCGAGGGCTGGCCCTGGGCAGCGGGACCCGAGGACGCGGCGGCGGCCTCCTCGGCCGCACGCCTCCGGCGCCGCCCGGTGGGCGCGACCGCCTCGTTCCCGGAGCCACCGGAAACACCTGAGTCACCGGACTCGGCGTCGGGGTCCCCTTCGGGCGCACTCTCCGGACCGTCACCCTCAAGGAAGGCGTCCACGGAGGACCGCCGGGCCCGCCGCCGCCCGCTGACACCACTGTTGCCGTTGTCGCCCTCGGCCTGCCCGGGCACGGCGAGTTCGGCTCCGACGGCCGGGTCCGTGACCTCGGCCACCACCGCGCCCGCCCCACCCCCGAGGGGCACCTCAAGGACGTACGCGCTGCCGCTCATGCCCGGCACCTCGTGCGTCTGGAGCACTCCGCCGTGGGCGCGCACGATCCCGCGCACGATCGGCTCGTGCACCGGGTCTCCCCCGGGATACGGCCCGCGCACCTCGATCCGTACGACCTCACCGCGCTGCGCCGCCGCGACGACGACCGTGTTGTCCATGTACCCGCCCGCGGAGGCGGGCGAGTTGCCGGTCGCGTCGACGCCGGCGACGTCCGCGACGAGATGCGCGAGGGCGGTGGCGAGGCGCTGCGGATCGACCTCGGCCTCGATGGGCGGCGCGTGCACGGCGAACTGGACGCGTCCAGGGCCGATCAGTTCGACGGCCCCGTCGACACCGGCGGCGACGACCGCGTCGAGCATCACCTTCGTACGGGTGACGGAGTCGGTGCCCGTGTCGAGCCGCTGGTAGGAGAGGACGTTGTCGACCAATGTCGTGATGCGCGAGTAACCGGCCGACAAGTGATGCAGGACCTGGTTGGCCTCGGGCCACAGCTGACCGGCGTCGTCGGCGGCGAGGGCGGCCAACTCGCGGCGCAGCTCGTCGAGGGGCCCGCGCAGCGAACGCCCGAGCAGCACGAGCAGCTGCTCCTGGCGGCCGGCCAGGGCCTCGTACCGGTCCTTCTCGCGCTCGGCGAGCGCCGCGTACCGGTCCTCGCCGGCGGCGAGTTCCTCCTCGTGCTCCTCGCGCAGCTGCTCGGTCTCGGTGACGTGCTGCTGGCGCAGGGCGGTGAGTTCGGAGGCGTGCTCCTCGGCGACCCGCTCCAGCTCCTGCGCGTGCAGCTTGTCGGCGGCGTCCTTCTCCTCGGCGAGGGAGTCGTACGGGCGCCGGTCGGTGAAGGTCATCACGGCGCCGACGAGCTGGTCGCCGTCCCGCACGGGCGCGGTCGTCAGATCGACAGAGACCTTGTCCCCGCTCTTGGACCACAGCACCTGCCCGCGCACCCGGTGCTTGCGCCCGGACCGCAGGGTGTCGGCGAGCGGCGACTCGCCGTACGGGAAGGGCTCGCCGTCGGCGCGCGAGTGCAGGATCAGCGTGTGCAGCTCGCGCCCGCCGAGGTCGCTGGCCCGGTAACCGAGTATCTGAGCGGCGGCCGGGTTGACGAGTACAACTCGCCCCTCGGTGTCGGTCCCGACGACCCCCTCCGCCGCCGCGCGCAGGATCATCTCGGTCTGACGTTGCGAACGCGCGAGTTCGGCCTCGGTGTCGACGGTGCCGGACAGATCGCGTACGACGAGCATGAGCAGCTCGTCATTGGCGTAGCCGTAGCTGTCGTACGCCTGCTGGCCGTTCTCAAGATTCGCACTGGTGACCTCGACGGGGAACTCGCTCCCGTCCGTCCGCCGGGCGATCATCCGGGTCGGCTTGGTCTGCCCGTGCGGGTCCATGGAATCGGGGCGTCGCATGGTGCCGGGGATCAGCCGGGAGTCGAACTGCGGCAGCAGATCGAGCAGTCCGCGTCCGACGAGGGCGGTGCCCGGCGTCTCGAAGGCCGCGAGGGCGATCGTATTGGCGTTGACGACGGTCCCATTGGCGTTGACCAGCACCAACGCATCGGGCAGCGCGTCGAGTATGGCTGCGAGGCGAGCAGCGCCTCGGGATGGCCTGCTGCTCACGAGACGCTTCCTCCCTGTTACCGCACCTTGCCGACCGCGGGCGCCATCTTGCCAACCGGCCCGCAACGTGTCACGCGAGGGAGTCTAAGGGCAGTGGTTGCGCTCGCGACGCCGGATGAGAGGGAGGTCGCACGACGAAGTGACAGAGACCCGGTGACGGTGCACTTCACACCACTTATGCGGTACGGGACGCCTGTGACTGTGGTGTGAGGGCGTGCGGTGGGCTCCGCCGGGCCCCGGGCCGCTTGCCGAATGCCCTATCGAAGATCGGGGAGCAGCGGCACCAGCCGGTCCCAGCGGGCGGTCTGGCACCCGTTGCTGCGGTCGAACGTGGCGTCGACGGGACGCCCGGCCCAGGTCCCGGTCACGTGGGCGGTCGCGGGACCGCCGTACATCATCGTGCAGACGCTGTCGGGGGGTACGGGGGCGAACGGGTCCTTCCCCCACCTCGCTCCCCGGTCGAGCGACCCGCAGGCCCCCTCGACGTCCGGGTGACTTCCGCCCCCGGGATGACACTCCAGCTCGAACCGCCCGTCAGCGCGCCCGCCGGTGCCGCGGACGGTGACGGTGAGGTGATCGGAGGCGCGCGCCGCCGTGGGGACGAGGGGCGCGAAGGGGGAGAGCGGGCGGGTCTGGGGCGCGGTGTCGGCGTGCGCGGCCGTGGGCGAGGCGGAGAAGGAGGCGGCGGCGAGGGAGACGCCGGCGGTGGCGGCGAAGAGGACGCGGTGGAGCGGGATGACCTTGAACATGACCTGACTAACGCGTGACGCCGGGGGATGTTGCGCGGGCTGTGTCAGTGCGCCGCTGGGCGGCAGGTGCGGCAGGCGTAACGGCTTTGCCCTGCGCCCCGCCTGCCTAGTACCGTGGGAGGCGATTGGTGACACCGCGCTCGTCTGTGTCATCATCTGCACGCACCACTCGCGCTCGCGCGGGAGGTTGTGCTGGAGGCGTCGCCTAGTCCGGTCTATGGCGCCGCACTGCTAATGCGGTTTGGGACTTACATCCCATCGAGGGTTCAAATCCCTCCGCCTCCGCACCTGATCCCGAAGCCCTGGTCACGACTGACCGGGGCTTCGGCGGTTCCGGGGGCTGTTCCAGGCCGTTTCCGCAGGTCAGGCAGGGTGCGGCTAACGGATTTCACCTCACGCCGCCAGTCATGTAATGTTGTTCCCGCAACGCCGACCGGGTCGAAAAGCCCGCAAGGAAGAGCGAACAGAACAGAACACACAAGCACTCGTAGCTTAACGGATAGAGCATCTGACTACGGATCAGAAGGTTGCAGGTTCGAATCCTGCCGAGTGCACAGCAGACCAGAGGCCCCGTGGAGGAATCCACGGGGCCTCTGGCTTTTGCCTTGACGGCAGTGATTGACGGCAACCGCGTCGGTGGGCGTATCAGGCAGCGGTGAGGCATGCGCTCGGACGGACGTCATTCGTCCCATCTGTTGCCATCAGCTCCCCTGTTCCGATACAACCCGATACGCGTGGATCATCATCCACCGACCGCTCTGGACAGCGGTCCCGCGCCCTGGGCGGGTCTCCCGATGAACCTGTGTGCGCAACCAGGGGGTATCGCTGTTTTGGCTATGAATAAGCATGAAAAGGGATGTTTCAGTGCTGTGGCCGTCTTGGCTGCGGTGCTGCTCCTTCTTCTGCTGCTGGGATCATGTGATGACTGCGATGACGGCACGCCGACAACGGCGCCGAAGGAGCCCTAGAGCGAATGAAGCAGACTGGGCTGAGCGTTGTCGTGCACGATGCCAGCGACCAGGACGAGACTCCGGGCGCCGACTGGACAGTGTGCTTCGAGAAGGCGACCTTGACCAAGGTCGACTTTGCCGCAGTGCCGCACGGGGCGCCCTGCCCGAAGAAGGATGGTCAGCGCATTCCTTGGCCCAAGATGCCGAAGGTGATTGGCGTCACGTACGCCGAGGCAGTGGAGAGGCTTGAGGGCGACGCTGGCCGGGTCGCGATCGAGGCTGCTTACGCGGATGAGGCCGCTTACGACGCGGACAACGAAACCGGTAGCTACGCGAATTGGAAGGTGTGCTTCCAGAGCGTCAAGGCTGGGGCGTCCCTGGAAGACAAGCCCAGACGTCACCCTTCATGCCGTAGAGAACGGCGACGGGTGCCCGTCATCGAAGGGGCTTTACAAGGAACCCGCGAACGATCCGCTCTATGTTGCGCCCGATGTTGCCCCAGATGCCGGCTTGTCTGAAGACGACAACAGCAGCAGCGGAGGGAGCGATAGCGGCGAGGATGACTATTACCCGGGGGACCAGGGCGGGTGCCCGCCGGGTGGCTGTTACAACCCGTGTCCCCCCGGCGGCTGCCGGTAGGTCTCAAGGGCCCGCACCAATTCTGCTTCGGCGCGGGCCCCCACAGGCGGAGTGAGAACTTCGGTCACCTCAGGACGTCCCCGACGCGATCGAACGCCGATCGTTGTGAGTCGAGCCGTCCGAATGTGTAGATGTCCATGGTCACGCGGATCGAGCTGTGGCCGAGTACTTCCATGATCATGCGGGCGTCCGCGCCCTGTTCGTGGAGGAGTGACGCGCAGGTGTGGCGCAGGTCGTGCAGGCGGACCTTGCGGACGCCGGCGCGGACGCACAGTGCTTCGAAGGGGCGGTTCATGTTGCGCGGCTCGATCGGTGTCCCGTTCTTCGTGGTGAAGACGAGACCGTGGCCAGTCTCCTTCCAGTTGTCCCCGGCCGCCTTCTTGTCGGCGATCTGCTGGGCACGCTGAGCACGTAGCGCCGTCACACACTCAGCAGGCAGGGTCACGCGGCGGGCCGAGCGCTGGGTCTTCGGCGCGACGATCTGGCAGGCCGCCCGCTTCGCCGAGTACCTGAACACGGGCGCGGGCGCCGACAACACTGGCACCAACACCAACCGCCCCCAGCTGACGGCCGAGACGGAGGGCACCTACACGGTCTCCGCGTACCTGACGGGCACGGACGGGTGGGCTCCGCAGGGTAGTTGATCTTCCCTGGACAGGTATCTGGACAGGTGTATAGGCGCAGGGCCCCATCGTTCGCGGTGGGGCCCTTCCCCTTCATCTCTTCTTTCTGCTCCGTTTTCGCGCCCTTCCTGTGTCACCGTTGGGCCCATGACCGATCCCGTGGGGCGTGTGGCGGCTCGGAGTTCGCGAAGGGGCCGCCGTCCATGAATCTGCGTAGTCATCTTCTTCAGCGGGTGTTGGGGCTCGGCCCTCCCCTCACCCGGGATCTCGTCGTCCAGCGGGATCTGCGGGTTCCGATGGCCGACGGGATCGAGCTGCTGGCGGACCGGTGGGTGGCCCGGGGGCGGGAGGACGACGGGCTGCCCGTCGCGCTGATCCGGACGCCGTACGGTCGGCGCGGGGTTCAAGGGGGCGGTTCCGTACGGCTGTTGGCCGAACGCGGGTTCCAGGTGGTCGTGCAGAGCGCGCGCGGGACCTTCGGCTCGGGCGGGGTCTTCGAGCCGTTCCGGCGTGAGCGGGCGGACGGGCTCTCGACACTGGAGTGGGTGGTGAAGCAGCCCTGGTGCGCGGGGTCCGTCGTGCTGGTCGGGGCCAGTTACATGGGGTTCGTCCAGTGGGCCGTCGCCGATTCGCTGCCGCCCGAGGTCAAGGCGATGATCCCGATGGTGACCGAGTCGGCGCTCACCCTGGAGTTCCTGCGGGCGGACGGGTTCTCGCTGGAGACGCCGTTCGAGTGGGGCGTCATGGTCGCCGGGCAGGAACGTCCCTTCGCGGTGCTGCGCCAGATCGCCCAGGCCTCCCGGAACCGGCGGGCCCTCGCCACACTCCCGCTGAGCGGCGCCGACCTGGCCGCGCTCGGCCACCGCTCCGACTACCTCCAGAGCATCTTCGCCCATGACACCAACGGTCATGGTCCCGGCACCGACGACTGGGACGACCAGCTCGACCATCGGCATCGGGTGGCGGGTGTGAGTGTGCCGGTCAGTTCGATCGGGGGCTGGTACGACATCTTTCTGCCGGGGCAGTTGCGGGACTTCCGGGCCCTCCAGGAGGCGGGGCGGCCGGCGCGGCTCACCGTCGGGCCGTGGTCCCATCTGTCCCCGCACGGCACGCCGATCCGCGAGGCGGTCGAGTTCGGGCTCGCCCACGCGCGCGGGGAGGCGCCTCCGGAGCGGGCACCCGTACGGCTGTTCGTGATGGGCGGGGAGGAGGAGGGGAAGGGGGCCTGGCGGGACTTCTCCGCCTGGCCGCCCGTCGGGTACGCGGCCCGGCGGTTTCATCTCGGGGCCGGTGGTGTGCTCGGTGGCGAACCGGGTGAGCGGGCGGCGCACGACACCTATCGGTACGACCCCGCCGACCCCACCCCTGCCGTCGGCGGCGTCCGGATGGGCCGGGGCAGCGGGCGGGTCGCCAACGGGGAGTTGGAGGCGCGGGCCGACGTCCTGACGTACACGACACCCGAGTTGGAGGATGACGTCGAGGTCGTCGGGGAGGTCGGGGCGGAGATCTGGTTCAGGTCCAGCCTGGCCCACGCCGATGTCTTCGTGCGGGTGTGCGATGTCGACGCGCGTGGTCGGTCGTACAACGTGTGCGACGGGCTGGTCAGTGTCACCGGGGCCGATGAACTCCGCCTCGTCCGCGTCTCGTTGTGGCCCACCGCCTACCGTTTCCGGCGCGGGCACCGCATCCGGGTGCAGGTGTCCAGCGGGGCATTCCCGAGGTTCGCGCGCAACACCGGGACCGGCGAGCCGCATGGCACGGCGACGGTTCTGCTCGCCGCCGACCAGGAGGTCCATCACGGGGGTGGGTGTCCGTCGGCGGTCGTTCTGCCGGTGCGGGAGTGAGTGACCACCCGTTCCCCCGCATGTCTGGCTACGTGTCCGTCTCGCGGATCTTGTCCATGTACTCCCGGGCCAGTTGGCCTTGGCGCGTGAACCAGTCGGCCAGTACGGCGACTTCGTCGGGGGAGTAGTCGGCGATCAGGGCGGCCAGGCGGGCGTAGTACGGCTCGTAGAGGGCGTGCACCCGGGCCACGGCGGCCGGTTGGGCGGCCACGCGGACGCGGCGGCGGTCGTTCGGGTCGGGGCGGCGGGTGATGTAGCCCGCGCGTTCGAGGCGGTTGAGGATCCCGGTGACCGCGCCTGTGGTGACATGCGCGCGTTCGGCCAGGTCACCGGCGGTGAGCAGCTCCTCGCCCGCCTCCAGGACGAAGGCGAAGCAGGTGAGGTCGGTGACGTTCAGGCCGAGACGCCGGGCCATCTCCTGCTGGCTGAGCAGATGCGTCGCGATGGTGTGGTCCATCGCCGTGAGCATCTGGGCGGGGGACGCGGGCATGCGGGACGGGGCGGGTGGGCCTTGCGCGGGGCCTTGCATCGGGTATTGCCTTAGCTCGTGAGAGGTTTTGTGGTTAAACTGCTTACGGCGTGAGAGATTCTCGATTCTACGTGGGGAGACGCGGACGTGAGCACCTACGACGAGGGACACACCGTCGCCGGCTGGACCGGCACCGCCATCGGGACCGTCGGGTCCTGTGTGCTCGGCCTCGGAATCTGTACGACCTCGGCCCTCGCGGTGACGGGCGGGATCGCGGTACTCGTGGTCGCCGTACTGGTCACCTGGGTGCTGCATCTCGCCGGGTGGGGGAAGGCGCCGGGCGTGCGGCCGGTCGGCGAGTGGCGGATGCGGGAGCGGGACCGGTCGGCGCGGGCCGGGCATCCGGGGTGTGTGGGGTGCCGGTTGGCGGGGCGGGGGCGGCGGGTGAGTGGTACGGCCGTCAGCACCGGCGCCGAGGCCGTTCCGGAACGCGCCTGAATCTCTGCCTCTCTGCCTCGCTAGCCATCTGAACTGGTCTTTTGCTGGTCGAGGGGGCGTTGTCAGTGGCAGCCCGTACTCTCGCAAGGGATGGCACAGGCATGGAGATGCTCGGGGCTGCGCTGGTCGGCGGACGGTCCCGTGCTGCGGTGGGACGGTGGGCGTGACAGTGCGCTGACGTGGGGAAAGAGGGTGGCCTTCGGGGTCACGGAAGGGGGCGTACGGACATGTGTGGGAGCGCGGGGCAACGCCTGTCCGATACGGGCGGCGGTGTCGGGGCGGAGTACGGGGGCGCGGTGCGAGGAGTGCGCGCGGCTGGACCGGGCGCACTCGGTCGCCGCCGACACGATCGCGGACGACCCACGCCCCTATCACGTATATCTGGCCTGGTTCGGGCCCGGCATGACCAAGGTCGGCATCACGGCGCTGGAGCGGGGCTCGGCGCGGCTGCTTGAGCAGGGCGCGGTCGCCTTCAGCTGGCTGGGGTCCGGCCCGCTGATGGCCGCCCGGCGTACGGAGGAACTGCTGCGCGCCGCGCTCGGGGTCCCGGACCGGATTCCGTACGCCGACAAGCGGGCGGTGCGGGCCGGGTTGCCGGGCACCGCGGCGGAGCGGGCCGTCGAGGTCGAGGAACTGCACGCCCGGGCGGTGGGGTTGGACGCCTGGCCCGAGTCCCTGGAGCGGGCGCCCTGCCAAGTCGTCGACCACGTCGGGGTGTTCGGGCTGGCGGGGGTGGCGTCGGCCGTGGGTGCGGTGAGCGAGCTGACGGCTGGTGGCGTCGTCGGGGGTGAGCTGGTGGCGGCGGCCGGGCCCGATCTGCATCTCGACCTCGGGGACGCGGCTGAGGACGGGCGGGGCGTGGTCGTGCTGGACACGAGGCTGATGACGGGGTGGGAGCTGGTGCCGGTCGGGAGCGGTGGACTCACTGTGCCTGTGCGGGAGTTCAAGGGGACGAAGGGGGCGCGGGAGGCGGCGGGGGTGCAGGACGGGTTGTTCTGAGCCGATTCAGGGGGGTACCGAGCTGAGGAAGGTCTGACATCGGTATGAGGATGAGGTGAGAAGAGGAGGTCGGAGGGGACGAATCGGGCGTACGGAAGTGGCGTGCGCAACGTCGGATCAGGTTCGCCCAGGAGACGCACAGGATGCCCTCTGGTGGCCTCAGGGGCTTGTCGTCAACGGGGCCGGCGGCCTGCGTGGCCGGGGAAAGGGCAGGTCAGGACGGGTATGGGTGGGGCGGGCAGGGTTGGCCGGGCGGGGCCGTAAGCGACATTTGGGCGGCGGATTCCCAGAGGTTCCCTGAGAGGCGCCTGTGAGTTTCTCAGGAAAATCACAGGTTCCAGAAAGCTTGCTCTCAGAGGACACCGACAAGGTGTCCGCTATGACCACGACCTCGCCCCAGGGGCGCACCGAACTGCTGAGGCCGGACGGGAGCCCCGTCCGAGTGCTTGTGGTGGACGACGAGCTGTCGATCACCGAGCTGCTTTCCATGGCCCTCCGCTACGAAGGCTGGCAGATCCGCAGCGCGGGTGACGGAACGGGCGCGGTGCAGACCGCGCGCGAGTTCCGGCCCGACGCCGTCGTACTCGACATGATGCTGCCCGACATGGACGGCCTCACCGTCCTCGGCCGGCTGCGGCGCGAGCTGCCCGACGTACCCGTGCTGTTCCTGACGGCGAAGGACGCCGTCGAGGACCGGATCGCGGGCCTCACCGCGGGCGGCGACGACTACGTCACCAAGCCCTTCAGCCTCGAAGAGGTCGTGGCACGGCTGCGCGGCCTGATCCGGCGCTCCGGTGCCGCCGACCGCCGCTCCGACTCCGTACTGGTCGTCGGTGACCTCACCCTCGACGAGGACAGCCACGAGGTGTCCCGTGCCGGGGAGGGCATCCACCTCACCGCGACCGAGTTCGAGCTGCTCCGCTTCCTGATGCGCAACCCGCGGCGCGTGCTCAGCAAGGCCCAGATCCTCGACCGCGTGTGGTCGTACGACTTCGGCGGCCAGGCGAACGTCGTCGAGCTGTACATCTCCTACCTGCGACGGAAGATAGACGCCGGGCGCGAGCCGATGATCCACACCCGGCGCGGTGCCGGGTATCTGATCAAGCCCGCCGGCTGATCCGTACTCGGCGTGGGGCGGGCATGTGTTCGCCCTCATAGTCGCGGGTCGGTCGGTTCCCCGGCGTACGGGACGGCGCGCGGTCAGAATGTAGGGCGCGTCAATGGTGGTGCCGCTCCGGAAGACGTAGTCGAGCCCGGCAGGAGGGCAGCACGGTGAGCAGTCAGAGGAAGTCGCACAGGTTGCAGCGGAAGGCGCGGCAGAACAAGCCGCGGACGCTGCGCACGCGGCTGGTGGTCTCGGCGGTCTCGCTGATCGCCGTGGTGTGCGCCGTGATGGGCACGGTGACGACCATCGCGCTGGAACAGCACCTCTACAAGCAGCTGGGCACCCAGGTCAGTGAGGCCGCCCGGCGCGTCGGCCCTCCCCCGAACGGGCCCGGTCAGGGCGGTGGCAACGGCACCCCGCCCGAGGGGGCGCCGGGGGCCGAGAACGACTCGTCCTCCTCGGGTTCCTCGTCCTCCACCGGCAACAGCACCACCTCCGGCGCGGGCACGGGTACGCAGACCGCCGCGCAACGGCTCACGGACTTCATGAAGAAGGGCGGGACGCAGGAGGACACCGTCGCCGCCAGCGTCGACGCGAACGGCGGCGTCACCCAGGCCTACATCGCCAAGATGCAGTCGACCACGAGCACGAGCACGAGCGACACCGGCGTCAGCGACATGGAAGCCGTCGCGCTCAACGAGACGCAGAGGTCCGAGCTGGCCGCCGTTTCCCGGGACGGCGGTCTGCACACCGTCACCCTCACCGGGCTCGGCGAGTACCGCGTCAAGTACACGACCGGAGACCGGGGCAGCTACTACGTCGCCCTCCCCACCGACTCCGTGACCGCGACCATCAACACCCTGATCCTCGTAGAGGTCAGCGTCACGACCGCAGGCTTGGTCGCCGCCGGTATCGCCGGCTCCGTGCTCGTCGGAGTGGCCCTGCGCCCCCTCCGCAAGGTCGCCTCCACGGCCACCCGCGTCTCCGAACTCCCGCTGCACACCGGCGAGGTGACCCTCAACGAGCGGGTCGCCGAGTCCGAGACCGACCCGCACACCGAGGTCGGCCAGGTCGGCGCCGCCCTCAACCGCATGCTCGACCATGTGCACGGCGCCCTGCACTCACGCCAGCAGAGCGAGATGCGCGTACGCCAGTTCGTCGCGGACGCCAGCCATGAGCTGCGTACGCCGCTCGCGTCGATCCGTGGATACGCCGAGCTGACCAGACGTGGACGTGAGGAGACCGGGCCCGACACCCGGCACGCCCTCGGACGGATCGAGTCCGAGGCCGGGCGGATGACCCTCCTCGTCGAGGATCTGCTGCTCCTGGCCCGCCTGGACGCGGGGCGCCCGCTCCAGTTCGACCAGACTGACCTCGTCCCCCTCGTCGTGGACACGATCAGCGACGCGCGCGCCGCCGGCCGGGACCACAACTGGCGGCTCGACCTGCCCGACGAACCCGCGCTGGTGTCGGCGGACGCGGCCCGGCTCCAGCAGGTCCTGGTGAACCTGCTGGCCAACGCCCGTACGCACACACCGCCCGGTACGACCGTCACCGCGCGCGTGCAGCGGCGCGGGCCGTGGCTGTGTGTGGACGTGCAGGACGACGGACAGGGCATCCCCGCCGATCTGCTGCCGCATGTGTTCGAGAGGTTCGCGCGAGGCGACTCGGCGCGCTCCCGTTCCACCGGGTCGACCGGCCTCGGGCTCGCCATCGTGCAGGCCGTCGCGACCGCGCACGGCGGTGCCGTGACCGTCGACAGTGTGCCCGGACAGACCATCTTTACGGTGCATTTGCCAGCTCTTGCCCCCGAAACAAACTGGCAATCGGACTCACAGGTACAGCACAGTGCCACCACATGGGTGGAACAGGGGGCCTGACGAAAGTCGGTCCTATGCGAACCGACTCTTCTCCCGGCACTCTGCCGGCGCGGGAGCACCTCCCGGCCGGAGACGCCGGTACGCCTGTCCTGGACGTAGTGATCCCCGTCTACAACGAGGAGAAGGACCTCCAGCCATGTGTGCTCAGACTGCACGAGCACCTCAAGCGCACGTTCCCGTACGCGTTCCGCATCACGGTCGCGGACAACGCGTCGACGGACACCACCCCTCAGGTGGCCGCGCGGCTGGAGGCGGAGATACCGGAGGTCAGGTCCTTCCGGCTGGAGCAGAAGGGGCGCGGCCGGGCCCTGCGGACAGTGTGGTCCGCGTCCGACGCGCCGATCCTCGCCTACATGGACGTCGATCTCTCGACCGACCTCAACGCCCTGCTGCCGCTGGTGGCACCGCTGATCTCCGGTCACTCGGACCTCGCGATCGGCTCCCGGCTCGCCCGCTCCTCGCGCGTCGTGCGCGGTGCGAAGCGGGAGTTCATCAGCCGGACGTACAACCTGATCCTGCGCGGCTCGCTCCAGGCCCGCTTCTCCGACGCGCAGTGCGGATTCAAGGCCATCCGGCGTGATGTCGCCCAGATCCTGCTGCCGCTCATCGAGGACACCGGCTGGTTCTTCGACACCGAGATGCTGGTGCTCGCCGAGCGCGCCGGACTGCGCATCCACGAGGTGCCGGTCGACTGGGTCGACGACCCGGACTCGACCGTCCACATCGTCAAGACGGCGACCGGCGACCTGAAGGGGGTGGTGCGGGTGGGCAAGGCCCTGGCCTCCGGCTCGCTCCCGCTGGACCGGCTCGCCCGGCCCTTCGGCGACGATCCGCGCGACCGCGACATCAAGGACGTACCCAAGGGGCTGGCCCGCCAGCTCGTCGGGTTCTGTGTGGTCGGCGGGATGTCGACCCTCTTCTACCTGCTGCTCTACAGCGCCTTCCGGGGCTTCGCCGGCTCGCAGATCGCCAACGCGCTCGCGCTGCTGGTCTCCGCGGTCGCCAACACGGCGGCCAACCGGCGGCTGACCTTCGGGGTGCGCGGCAAGGGCGGTGCCGTCCGCCACCAGGCGCAGGGCCTGGTCGTCTTCGGCATCGGACTCGCCCTGACCAGTGGCTCGCTCGCCGCCCTCAACGCGGCGACCAGCGACCCCGGTCACTCCACGGAACTGGCGGTGCTCATCGCCGCCAACCTCGCGGCGACGGTGCTGCGGTTCCTGCTCTTCAGGGCCTGGGTGTTCCCGGACCAGCGCGACGAGCCGGCGGCCTCGACCGTCGTGGCCTCGCACACGCCGAGTTCACCCACGTACCAGGCCTACACCTCGACTTCGTACAACAACGCGCAGTACGGCAACTCGCAGTACGACAACGGCTCGTACGGCAACTCCCCTTACCCCACTGACCAGTTCCGCGCCGGTGAAGTCGCGGACCGCACCTGGGGGGAGCCGACCACGCGGCTCCGGCCGGTGCGCCCGAACGATCTCCAGGATCCGAGGAACCCGCGATGACCACCGCTCACTTCGACCAGACGACCTATCCGCCGCCGGACTCACCGCACTCATCGGACTCATCGGACTCAACAGCCGTACAGCAGACGGTGGTTACCGACACCGCCGTGCCGGCGCCCTCCTCCGGTGAGCCCAACCAGCCCTTCGTGCACAGACTGTGGCGCGGGCGGCCCGAGGACAACCGGTGGGTACGGCCCGCGTTCCTCGCCACGCTGCTGGTGATCGGCGCGCTGTACTGCTGGAACCTGACCGCCTCCGGATACGCCAACTCCTTCTACTCGGCGGCGGTTCAGGCCGGCAGCCAGTCCTGGAAGGCCTTCTTCTTCGGCTCCCTCGACTCGGCCAACGCGATCACCGTCGACAAGCCCCCGGCCTCCCTCTGGCCGATGTCGCTGTCCGTCAGGGTCTTCGGCCTCAAATCCTTCGCGATCCTGTTCCCGCAGGTCCTGATGGCCGTCGCCACGGCGGGTGTGCTGTACGCGTCCGTGCGGCGCCGGTTCAACGCCACGGCCGGTTTCCTCACGATGGCGGTGTTCGCGCTGACGCCCGTCGTCGCGCTGATGTTCCGCTTCAACAACCCGGACGCGCTCCTCGCGCTCCTCATGGCCGCCGCGGTGTACGCGACCCAGCGCGCCATGGAGAAGGCCGAGACGAAGTGGCTGCTCTGGGCGGGTACGGCGATCGGTTTCGCCTTCCTGGTCAAGACGCTCCAGGCCTTCCTGATCCTGCCGGTGCTCGCCCTGGTCTATGTGATCTTCGCGCCGACCAGCGTGCGCAGGCGCATCGGACAGGTGCTGGCCGCCGGTCTCGCGATGGTCGTCGCAGGCGGCTGGTGGGTCGCGATCGTCGAGCTGTGGCCGGCGTCCTCGCGCCCCTACATCGGCGGCTCGCAGAACAACTCCTTCCTTGAACTGACCTTCGGCTACAACGGACTCGGCCGTATCAACGGCGAGGAGACCGGCAGCGTCGGCGGCGGTGGCGGCGGAGGCGGCACCGGAATGTGGGGCGAGACCGGCTGGGACCGGATGTTCAGCTCCACCAGCGGCGGCCAGATCTCCTGGCTGATCCCGGCCGCGCTGATCCTGCTCGTCGCGGGCATCTGGGCCGGCCGCAAGGCCACGCGCTCGGACGGCGTCCGCGCCGCGCTCCTCCTCTGGGGCGGCTCGCTGCTGATCACCATGGTGATCTTCAGCTTCATGCAGGGCATCTTCCACGACTACTACACCGTCGCCCTCGCCCCCTACATCGCGCCGCTGATCGGTATCGGCGCGGCCCTGCTCTGGCGGGAACGGGACAAGATGTGGGCGTCGCTGACGCTCGCGGGTGCCATGACGGCGACCGCGGTGTGGGGGTACGTCCTCCTCAACCGCTCCTCCGACTACCTGCCCTGGCTGAAGTGGCTCGTGCTGGTGGGCGGTCTCGTCGCCGCGCTGGGTCTGATCTTCGTCAACCGGCTCGGGCGTCAACTGGCCCTGGCGGTCGTCGGGTTGAGCTTCGCCACGGCGCTGGCCGGTCCGACGGCGTACTCCCTCACCACCCTCAACGAGGGTCACACCGGCTCGATCGTCACGGCCGGTCCGTCCGTCCAGGGCGGTCGCGGTGGCCCCGGCGGTGGCGGTGGCGGCGGTATGGGTGGCGGTCCCGGCGGCGGTGGCGGCATGGGCGGCCAGCAGGGTCAGCAGAACGGCAACGGCAACACCCAGGGCAACCAGCAGGGCGGTGGCGGCATGGGCCAGCCCCCGACCGGCGGCAACGGCGGCGGCTTCCCCGGCGGCGGCAACGGCCAGAGCCAGGGCAACGGCAACACCCAGGGCCAGGGCAACCAGCAGGGCGGCATGCCCGGCGGTACGACCGGCGAGGGCGGCGGCATGGGCGGCGGCGGTGGTGTGGGCGGTCTGCTCAACGGCGCCAGCGTCACCAGCGAGGCCAAGGCCCTGCTGGAGAAGAATGCCAGTCAATACACCTGGGCGGCGGCGGCCATCGGCGCGCAGAACGCGGCGAGCTACCAGCTGGCCACCGGCGACCCGGTGATGGCGATCGGCGGCTTCAACGGCACCGACCCGTCCCCGACGCTGGCCGAGTTCAAGAAGTACGTGGCGGACGGCAAGATCCACTACTTCATCTCCAGCGGCTCCGGCGGCGGCATGGGCGGCAGCAGCAGCACGACGAGCACGTCGTCGCAGATCAGCTCGTGGATCGAGAGCAACTTCAAGAAGGTGACGGTGGGTTCGGCCACCTTCTACGACCTGACGCAGCCGACGAGCAGCAGCTGATCAGCATCCGCTGAGGTTCTTTTCCAGGGTGGTGGCCCGGGGCGATCTCGCTCCGGGCCACCGCTTTGTTATTTGTTGTACGCCGTACAGGAACTGTTCTACGGTGTATAACATGTCTACGTCCCTCCAGAGCCGGAGTCAGGGCCACCCCCAGCGCTGGCTGATCCTCGGTGTCATCTGTCTCGCGCAGCTCACCGTGCTGCTCGACAACACCGTCCTGAACGTCGCGATCCCCTCCCTCACCCGGGAGCTGGGCGCCTCCACCTCCGACATCCAGTGGATGATCAACGCGTACTCGCTGGTCCAGTCGGGCCTCCTGCTCACCGCCGGCAGCGCGGCCGACCGCTACGGCCGCAAGAAGATGCTGATCGCGGGTCTCGCCCTGTTCGGCGTGGGCTCACTGGTCGCCGGACTGGCCGACAGCACCGGCCAGTTGATCGCGGCGCGGGCCGGGATGGGCGTCGGTGGCGCACTGCTGATGACGACCACGCTCGCCGTGGCGATGCAGATCTTCACGCCCGAGGAGCAGCCGAAGGCCATCGGCATCTGGGCCGCGGTCAACTCGCTCGGCTTCGCCACGGGCCCGCTCATCGGCGGTTTCATGCTGAACCACTTCTGGTGGGGCGCGATCTTCCTGATCAACCTGCCGGTCGCGGCGCTGGGGTTGGTGGCGGTCGTGGCGCTGGTCCCCGAGTCGAAGAATCCGCAGGGCGACCGCCCGGACCTGGTGGGTGCGGTGCTCTCGACGATCGGCATGTCCTCGCTGGTGTTCGCGATCATCTCCGGCCCGGAGCACGGCTGGACCTCCGGCCGCGTACTGGTCCCGGCGGCCGTCGCGGTCGTGGTCCTGGGCGCCTTCGCGTACTGGGAGAGCCGTATCCCGTACCCCATGCTCGACATGCACTTCTTCCGGAACCGCCGGTTCACGGGCGCGGTCGCGGGCGCGGTGCTCATCACCTTCGGGATGGGCGGCTCCCTCTTCCTCCTCACCCAGCACATGCAGTTCGTGCTCGGGTACGGCCCATTGGAGGCCGGCCTGCGCACGGCGCCCCTCGCGCTCGCGATCGTGGCCCTCAACTTCACCGGCGTGGCCGCGAAATGGTCGGCCAGGCTCGGCACCCCGCTCGCCATCGGGCTCGGCATGACGGCGATGGCGGCGGGCCTGGTCTCCATCGCGACGGTTGCCTCCGGCGGTTACGCGGGTACGTTGCTGGGTCTGCTGCTGATCGGGACGGGGGCCGCGGTGGCCAGTCCGGCGATGGCGCACGCGATCATGAGCTCGATTCCGCCGGAGAAGGCGGGTGTCGGGGCGGGGATCAACGGCACGGTGGCGGAGTTCGGGCAGGGGTTGGGGGTCGCGGTGCTGGGCGCGGTGCTGAACTCGCGGTTCGCGGCGGTGGTTTCTGTTGCGGCGAGTTCCCTGCCGGGGGCGTTGGCGGAGGCGGGGTCGGCGGCGGAGAGGGTTCGGATCACGGAGGCGTTTGCTTCTGGGCTGGAGACCAGTCAGTTGGTGGGGGCGGTGGCTGTGTTGCTGGGTGGGGTTGTTGCGGCGGTGTTGTTGCGTCGGGCGGAGAGGGCAGAGTCTGAGGTGGGTGTGGTCGCCTAGTGGGGTGGGGGTTCTGTTCGATTGCGGCTGCTGCGGCGTCGTGGCTGGTCGCGCAGTTCCCCGCGCCCCTTTAGGTCGGCTGCGGCCTAGCATCTTTGTAAGTGAACGTACGTATTGGAAGGCGCGCCATGGCGAAGGCAGTTGAACGGCCTGCGCGGACCAGTGTGTGGCTGGACGGGAAAGCCGCGCGCCGGAGTGGTGGTGGCCGTGGGGGACAGCCCTCCGGGCTCGACCGGGATCGGATCACCGAGGTGACCGTCCGGCTGCTGGACGCGGAGGGGCTGGCGAAGTTCTCGATGCGGCGTCTCGCCGCCGAGCTGAACGTGACGGCGATGTCCGTGTACTGGTACGTCGACACGAAGGACGATCTGCTCGAACTCGCCCTCGACGCGGCCTCCGCCGAACTGCGCCTGCCCGACCCGGAGGCCGACGGCGAGGACTGGCGCGACCAGTTGCGCGTGCTGGCCGGTGAGTACCGCTCCCTGCTGGTCCGCCACCCCTGGGTGTCGCCGCTGGCCGGGACCTACCTCAACATCGGTCCGCACTCGCAGGCCTTCTCGCGTGTGGTCCAGCGCGTACTCCGCCGCACCGGCCTGCCCCCGCGGGGGCTGACGGGTGCTATCGCCGCCGTTTTCCAGTTCGTGTACGGGTTCGGCACGGTGGAGGGCCACTTCATCGCCCGCTGCGCGGACGCCGGCATGACCCAGGACGCCTACTTCCGGCACGCCATGAGCGCGGTCGGTGCCGCCCCCGAGACCGCCGAGTTCATCCAGGAGTCGGCGGACATGATGGCGGCACGGGGCGGCGGCACAGTGGAGGAGATGCGGGAACGGGACTTCGACTTCGCCCTGGAGCTGCTGGTGGCGGGCATCGAGGCGATGGTGGAAAGGGCCTCAAATTGAGGTGCGTGCAGGCTCCACGCTGGTCAGACTCGCGGACATGACTGAGAAGATCACCCGCATCAACCCCGAGCAGCTGCATGAGACGCCCGGCTACCACCACATCACCGTGGTGGAGGCGGGCCGTACGGCCTATCTGGCGGGGCAGTGCCCTCTTGACCGGAGCGGTGACCTCGTCGGTTCCGGTTCGCTCGAGACACAGATCGACCAGGTCGTCGCGAACGCGCTCGCCGCCCTGGCCGCGGTAAGTGCCCCGCCGCAATGCGTGGTGCGGTCGGTGATCTACGTACGGAGCGACGAGAGGGACGTTCTCGGAGCCGCGTGGCGCCGGTTCGCCGACTCCGACCTGGGCCCGGCGTTCACCACGGCCAGCACGCTCTTGGGCGTCGCCCAACTGGGTTTCACCGGACAGCTCGTAGAGGTGGATCTCACTGTGGCGCTGCCTGACTGAGAACGGAGACTACGTCCTGGCGATCAGCTGGGCTCGTACTGCCTACGCCTCCCCGGTCACCAACCGAGCCGGGAACCCGCCGGTGGCAACCGGCCCCCACTTCTCCGGCGTGACCCGAATGATCGACTTGCCCTGCTTCACCATCGCCTCGCGATACTCGTCCCAGTCCGGATGCTCCCCGGCGATGTTCCGGTAGTACTCCACGAGCGGCTCGACCGACTCGGGGGAGTCGATGACCTCGGCGGTCCCGTCGATCTGCACCCACGGCCCGTTCCACTCGTCGCTCAGGACGAGCAGACTGACGCGCTCGTCCCGCTTGGCGTTGCGCGTCTTGGCGCGTTCGGGGTACGTCGACACGACGACCCGCCCCGAGTCGTCGACCCCGCAGGTCAGCGGCGAGGCCTGCGGGGAGCCGTCCGCGCGCCGGGTGAGGAGGATCGCCCGGTGCCGGGGCCGTACGAAGTCGAGCAGCTCGTCCAGGGAGACGGCGGTGTTCGTAGCGATGTTCGGTGCCATACGGCCAGCCTAGGGGCAGGCGGGCTGCGGGGCCTGTCCCCGCTGGGCCTATGTCCAGCGTTGAGGCACTGGGAGTGAGGGCGTTCACCCGGCCGGACCCGGACAGACCAGTTCGGGCTTTGAGTGGTTCGGAGAACAGGTCACCACTGCCAAGGAAAGGTATGAAGGGTGTTCGAGATAGAAGCCGTACGACACATCTCTGCCGGACCGCAGTTGTTCGGCCACCGTGTCGACCAGCGTGGCCAGCCAGGTGGCGTCCCGGTCGTACGCGCAGGCCAACCGGTGTGCGTGCTCAGTCAGCGCCTTTCCGAGCCAGGCCGCCGCCTCCTTCGCCTCGCCCCAGGTGCCGCGTACCAGCGAAGGCGGTTTGATCAGCCAGTACGCAATTTCCAGCGGCGGCAGATCGACGGTGGGGAACTCCGCCGACACTTCCCGGTAGCGCTGGATCAGTTCCGGCTTGCTCCCGGCCGGGGGCGGCTCGGGATGCGGGGGCCGTCGTAGGGCCTCCTGATCGAAGCGTCCTTTCGCCCCGGTCCACAGATAGCCGTGATGGTGCACCAGTCGTTCCCGTTCGAGGTGGCAGGAGTCGAGGGGACAGTCGGCCCCGCCCCCCTTGGAGAAGGGGGGGCGGGGCCGACCGGAGGGGCAAGGGTCAGACAGACACGCGGAACCGCGCCGGGTCGATACCGGCCGCGTCCAACTCCGCCGTGGTGAACCGCAGTGGGTGTGCGTCAGGCCGCTTGCTGTCGCCGAGGGCCCACGAGTCCTCACCGATCCGGGCCAGCGTCACGCACCCCTCGGTGCATGGACCGCCGCATGCCTTCACGAACGAGGCCCCGCTGATGTCGAGCGCGTACAGATCACTTCCGTCCAGCATCACTGCACCTTCCTGCTCAACTGATCGCGGCCATGGCTGACCGCCGCCGCCCGCGGGGGCGGGAGTTCATGAGAGGTGAGGAAGAGAGCCTGATGCGCGGAGCCGCTACTCGACTTCCTGAGAAGCGGCCAACAGACTCCGCGACGTGGCCGCGGCACGGAGCGCTTCCGCTATCTGCTCCACGTGCTCGGCTTGGAGCATCCCGATGTGCACGAACGCCGTTCCCGAGTGGGTGATCACAGGCCGCAGGTGCTGCTGCACGTGGTCGGGAACGCCCAGTGCCGCGAACGCCTCTCGGAGTGCGGTGGTGGCGTTGTCGGCCCGAACTCGGCTGTCCCGCCACGTCTGCATGTCCATCAGTGGGACCCGGCCTGATGTCCGCGCAGTTCCACATTGCGGTCGGACACGGCGCTGTAGTCACCGTCGGAGCGGGCGTTCTGTCTGGCGACCACGAGGGAGAGACACGTGGTACAGCCAGGTACGGCGGAGAGTTCGGTGGGCAGCTCGGCCAGTTCGTAGTCCTGCGGCTTCTGCGTCGCCATGTGTCGTCTCCGTGACTGATCGGCTCTCGGTGCGACGAACATATGGAGCCGACGAGTTACCGATCCACGAACTTGCATGGGCTTGCACGCCAATTTGTCTGGCCGAAGGCGCTATTGACGCTGTATCTGCAGTTCAACGAAGCTGATGCAAGTCACAGCAAGCCCTCGAACCCAGGAGCCGGTCATGGCCGTAGAGTTCGTTGGAATCGACCCCGACACCGATCTTGACCACTGCCCCACGGTGTGGACGGACGTGGAAGCGCGGGAGATCTTGTTGCAGGGATGGAAGCCGAGCACAGAGACTCAGGCGGAGTGCGAGGCAAGCAGCCCCGCGAACGGCCGGGTGCCCGACAGTGAGGCCGTCGTCAGGATTCCGGCTCGGATGATCCCGATGATCAGGGAGGCGTGTGATGCCGTCGAGCGTGCCCAGCTTCGCTGAGCTGCTTGGCCGGTGTGAGCGGTCTGCCGTCCACCTGGAGCTACGCGACGGCTACGCCTCGACTGACCGGTTCGAGGCGTGGAAGCGGGGCGAGCGGATCAACTGGGCGGACCGTGCAGCCTGGTGGCATCCCTTCTACCAGTTGATCACGGACGCCACGGCCCGTGGTATCGCGATCCGCCGGGCACGGGTGGTCTCCGAACCCGTGTCGGAGTACATCCGATGGGAGCACTACGTCACTCAGGCCAACGTCACGGCGGGTGAGGAGGTTCGGTGGCTGCCGCGACGACGGACCACAGACATCCCCCTTCCCGGAAACGACTTCTGGCTGTTCGATGGCGCACTGCTCCGGGTACACCACTTCTCCGGTGACGGAGTGGTGGTCGAGGATGAGGTCACGGCAGACCCGGAGGCCGTGAAACTGTGCTCGACTGCCTTCGAGACAGTCTGGGAGCGAGCGATACCGCACGACCGGTACAAGATCTGAGACGAAAGCCAGCTCCATGCCCCCGCATCCCTCGTCAAGTGTCCAGAAGGCACGCGAAGGCCTCGCCGGCCGCCTGCGTGAGATCCGGAAGGATGCCGGGATCAGCGGACGGGAGCTGGCTGTCAGGTGCGGTTGGTCGGAGTCGAAATCGTCCCGGATCGAGAACGCCAGGACCCCTCCCTCCGACGCGGACATCAAGGCGTGGTGCCGGGCCTGTACCTCTGAGGATCAGGCTGCCGACCTGATCGCGGCGAACAGGCAGACCGCCGATGCCCATGTGCAGTGGAGGCGACTCCAGCGGAGCGGTCTCCGTCTCCTGCAGGAGTCCGTGGTCGACCTGTACCAACAAACCAAGGTGTTCCGCGTCTACGTTTCTGACGTGATTCCTGGCTTCCTCCAGACACCCGGGTACGCCACCGCCCTCTTGTCGTCCATCGCGGACTTCCGGGGGACCCCGGACGACGTGAGTGATGCCGTAGCGGCCCGTATGAGACGCAACGCGGTGCTGGGCAATGGTTCCCGGCGGTTCTCGTTCGTGCTGGAGGAGTCGGTGCTGCGGTACCGGCTCTGCGGCGCCGAGACCATGGCGGCGCAGCTCGGCCACCTGCTCGGGGTCATGGATCTCCACAACGTCGCTGTGGGTATCGTCCCGTTCTCGGCGCAACGAACTGTGTGGCCCATGCCGACCTTCACCGTTTTCGACGACACCAGGGTGCACGCGGACACATTGGATGCTGCTTCCGCCCTCACGCAGCCAAGCCAGGTCGAGTTGTACGCCCGAGCTTTTGAGCGGCTGTCCCAGGGCGCCGCGCGCGGAGCGGCAGCACGGTCCCTGATAGCTGATGCGGTGGCGTCACTGACGTGACAACGATGCAGCGTTCATGTCGGCCAGGGCGCTGGGATCAGGCGAGTCGGCGCCAGTTCGCCGTTGCGCGGCGAAGTGGCGGAAGACGACCGAACTGTCGTCGAGGAGCCAGAGGTCGTTGCCGGGCACGCCTGACCCGGCCGCGCGGCGGCTTCACCTCCGGGTAGAGCGCCGCGCCACGTCGGAGAGGAAGTCCGCCCAGGCTGCGGGCTGGAGGGTGAGGTGGGGGCCGGCGGGGCTCTTGGAGTCGCGTATGTGGATGGCGGTGGGGGTGGGGGCTATCTCGACGCAGTTCGAGCCGTCGCCGCTGTAGGTGGACTTCTGCCAGTGGAGGGTTTGCACGGTTGGTTCCTTCAAAGGTCCTGGAGGCGGTGGTGGATGAAGTCGCGTGTCTTGGTGGGGTTCAGCGCACAGGACTCCATGCGGTCCAGTACGGCGCGGTATTTGCTCAACTGGGCCTCGGCATCGAGGAATTCGCAGGCGCCATGATGCGAGTCCAGTTGGACCGTGTCGAGCTGCGGGACGGGGCCCTCGACGTAGTCGAACGACTGGCCGGTGGTTGGGAAGTGGTCCGTACCGAAGGGGATCACCCGGACGGTGACGTGGGGCAGTTCGCTCATGTCGAGCAAGTGCTTGAGCTGGCCGCAGGCGACGACCGGGCCGCCGAAGTTCATGCGCAGCGCCGCTTCGTGAATGATCGCTGTGTACGGCGGCGGATCTGCCCGGTGTAGGACGCCCTGCCGCTTCATGCGATGCGTGAGGCGGTGCTCGATCTCGTACTGGCGCATCGGTGGCACCACAGCCCGAAAGAGGGCGCGGGCATGGTCGGTGGTCTGCAACAGCGCCGGGATGTGGATCAGGAGCGCCACCCGGAGCCCGGAGGCGTGATGTTCCAGCTCGGCCAAGTCGACAAGGGCGACCGGTACATGGTCGCGGTACTCCTCCCACCAGCCACGGGTGCGTCGGCCCGTCATCGCGGCGAGGGCGTGGATCAGTTGCTCGTCGCTGCAGTCGTAAACGCCCGCCGTGGCGCGGAGCCGGTCAGCGCCGATGGGTGTGCGGCCGGTTTCGATCATGCTGACGCGTGCCTGGTTGACGCCGAGGAATTGGGCGGCACCGGTGACGGTGAGCCCAGCCCGCTCGCGGAGTTTGCGCAGCTCTGCGCCCAACCGCCGCTGCCGGAGCGTGGGGCTGTTGGTGGGCGGCACGGCGTCTCCCTTCCTGGCCGCGACGCGGCATTGTGCTCACTCACACGAGTGAAGCATGGATGGCTTTAGTGAATTTAGTTAGATGCATCTAACCACTTGCTCTACGGTTGTCACGTATCGCCCAACTCCCCGCGCCCATAAGCCGGAAGCGCACCAACACAGGCAATGCCACCGCCCGGCACAGCAGTTGAGCGAGCCCACGCCCCCTTCCTGTGAGAGTCCTGGAGGTTCCCATGCGCACCGTATCCCCGCCCAACACCTGGACGTACGCCCTCCGCCTCCCCCACGACCCGCGCGCGGCACGGGTCGCACGTATGACCGTACGGTCCGTGCTGGACAGCCACGGCAGGCCCGAAATCCTTGACGCCGTGGAGCTGTTGACCTCCGAGATGGTCACCAACGCCTACCGGCACACCAACGGCCCCGCCTCCCTCCGCCTCACCGCCCTCGCCGACGGACGTCTCCGCGTCGGACTCTGGGACAGTCACCCACGAATCCCTTCCCCCTTCGGCCCGCCGCCCCACGACCGTGTCCCGCTCGCACCGGCCGACGGCGAGGGCGGGCGTGGGCTGTGCCTCGTGCAGGAGTACGCCGACTGCTGGGGCGGCTGGCCCCTCGGGGACGGTCTACTGGATCGCGGTGCCGGGAAGTTGCTGTGGTTCGAGGTGGGCCGGTGAGTGAGACCGGCCGGTTCTGGAGAGGGATCCGAGCGGACGGACAACGGACGACAGACAACAGACAACAGACAACAGAAGCCTGGGGGCGGGGAGCGCAGTATGGACAACACTGAGAACGACAGGGCCGCCGACCAGTGGCCGCTTCTCCCCGGCTGGATGTGGGACTGCGCCGACTGCGTCCGGCTCTACGAGGAGATGCGCCACGTACAGGCCGAAGTGGCCGGACTGACGGCCGAGGATGCCTCCGTCGACTGGGACTTCACCGACAGTGTCCTCGGAACGCAGCTCAGGCTCGGCAGTCATCTCGCCGACGCGCACGCCGAGTTGCTGCCCCCGTGGGATCCCGCCTGCGGAACCTGCGCCGAACGCCAGGAGGCCCTGGCGAAGGCGGAGGGACGGCCCGACCGGATGCCCGCCGCCGTGATGAACGCCGAGGAACACCGAGTCCGGCACCTCTTCGTCCCGCCCCGCCTGCTCCGCCTCCTGTAGCCCGGGTCTCGGTCAGTCAAGTCACGCCGTCGGCAGCGCGTCCCCCTGCACCGCCTGGACGTCGATCTCCACCCGCAACGTCGTACCGATCGCCGCGATCCCCGCCCGTACCACCTGGTTGTAGTTCATGGCGAAGTCCTCGCGCCGCAGTTCGGTCGTCGCCCGGAACGCGGCGCGCGTGCCGCCCCAGGGGTCGGCGCCGGTGCCGAGGTAGGCGAGGTCGAGGTCGACGGGCCGTACGACACCGCGCATGCTCAGCTCGCCGTGGACGATCCAGCGGTCGGTCCCGGCGGCCGGGGTGAGCCCCGTCGAGTGGAACGTGACCTCCGGATACCGCTCGACATCCAGGAAGTCGGCGGACCGTAGGTGTTCGTCCCGCGTCGCGTTCCCCGTATCGATCGAGGCGGCCGAAATGACCGCCTCCACCCGGGACTTGGCGACCTCGTCCGGGGCGATCTCGATCGTCGCCGTGAACTCCCTGAACCGGCCGTGCACGCTGGAGATGCCCAGGTGCTGGGCGACCGCCCCGACCGACGAGTGGGCCGGGTCGAGGGTCCACGGCCCCGGCGGCGGCAGTTCGGCGCCGCCACCGAGGCGGGCGAGGGTGACCGTCCCGACCTCGGTCCGGCCGCTCGCCGTCACGATCGCGCTGGACGCGGTGGGCGCGTACCCGACGGCCGTCACGATCACGGTGTACGCGCCGGGCGCGAGCGGGGTCGCGTCGCGCACGACCCCGTCCGCGTCGGCCCCGGCCCGCAGCACCTGCTGCCCGGTCATGTCGGTCACGGTGACGACGGCGTGCGACACCGCCCACCCGTCGCGGGTACGAACCCGTGCGTTGAGGCCCATGTCCCGCTACTCCCCACCCGGGTGGGCGAGTTCGATGTCGTGGCCGTCGGTTCCATTGCCGGTGACGGTCAGGGCGGTGGCCGCCGGCGGGTAGCCGGTCGCGATGACCGTGTACTCGCCGCTGTCCAGATCAGTGAAGGCGTACGCCCCGTCCGCACCGGTCGTCGACGTGCCGACCACGTTGCCCGCCGCGTCGACGAGCGTGACCCGCGCGTCCCCGAGCGGCCCGTGCGGCGCCCGTACGACACCCTGGACGTGCGCCCCGGACGCCAGTTCCACCTCGACCCGGGTGACCCCGGCACCGCCGACCTCGACGGGCAGCGCCCGCGGCCGGTACCCGGCGGCGTTCACGGCGATCGTCACGACACCCGGCACCAGGTCGGCGAAGGTGAACTCGCCCTGCTCACCGGTGGTCCCGGTGGCCAGCACATCCCCGCGCACATCGGTCACGATCACCATCGCGTCCTTGACGGGCGACCCCGACTCGGTGGCCCGCACCAGCCCGCCGAGCCCGCTCGTGCCGCTGAGCAGGATGTCGTACGAGACCGGCTCGCCGTTGACGACGACGGTCGAGGCCTGCGGCTGGAACCCGTCCGCCGAGGCGATCAGGACGTACGAGCCCGTGCCCGGCGCGTCCAGCGCGTAGCCGCCGTCGCCCTGTGCGACCGCGCGGCCCAGCTGGCGTCCGGAGAGGGAGATCAGCGTGACGGCGGCCTGCGGAACGGGCGCGCTCTCGGCACCGCGCACGTGACCCCGTACGGGAATCCCCCCACGGGCGGACTCCTCGGCGGCCTCGACAGCGACCGTGGCGACAGCGACGGCCGCCGGCTCCGGCTCCGTCTCCGCGACCGGAGTGGAAGGGGCACCCTTCTCCTCGACAGCGGCCTCCGCCGCTTGCGCCAACGCGCCCTTCGTCCGCAACGGAACCTCCTTGATGAAGACGGAGAAGACCAGCGCGAGCAGAGCGGCCGGGGCGGCGTAGAGGAAGACGTCGCCGATGCCGTGGCCGTACGCGCCCTCGATGACCGTGCGCAGCGGCGCGGGCAGGCTGTCGAGGTCGGGGATGGTGTTGGAGGTCGAACCGGAGAGCGCCGAGGCGTATTTCGGGTCGAGGGTGGCCAGGCCGTCCTTGAGGTGGTCGGTGATCCGGTGACTGAGAACCGCGCCGAGCGCCGAGACGCCGATCGCACCGCCGAGGGAGCGGAAGAAGGTGACGACGGAGCTGGCGACGCCCAGGTCGGAGGGGTCGACCTGGTTCTGTGTGCACAGCACCAGGTTCTGCATCATCATGCCGACGCCGAGCCCGAGCAGGGCCATGTAGATGGCGACGTGCCAGTACGGGGTGTCGTAGCGCAGGGTGCCGAGGAGCCCGAGACCGGACGTCACCAGCACACCGCCGGCGAGCAGCCAGGCCTTCCAGCGTCCCGTACGGGTGATGACCTGGCCGGAGACGGTGGAGGCGACGAACAGGCCGCCGATCATCGGGATCGTCATGACGCCGGACATGGTCGGCGACTTGTCGCGGGCCAGCTGGAAGTACTGGCTGAAGAAGATGGTGCCCGCGAACATCGCGACGCCCACGAAGAGCGAGGCGAGGGAGGCGAGGGTGATCGTGCGGTTGCGGAAGAGGCGCAGCGGGATGATCGGCTCGCTGGCCCTCGACTCGACGAGGACGAAGATCCCGAGCAGCGCGACCGTGCCGCCGAGCATGGCGCTGGTCTGCCAGGACGCCCAGTCGTACTTGTCGCCGGCGAAGGTCACCCAGACGAGCAGGAGGCAGACGGCGGCGGTGATGAAGAAGGCGCCGAACCAGTCGACCTTGGCCTGACGCTTGACCACGGGCAGGTGGAGGGTCCGCTGGAGCACGATGAGCGCCACGACGGCGAAGGGGACGCCGACGTAGAAGCACCAGCGCCAGCCGAGCCAGCTGGTGTCGGTGATGACACCGCCGATCAGTGGGCCGCCGACCATCGCGGTCGCGAAGGTGGCACCGAGGTAGCCGTTGTAGCGTCCGCGCTCACGCGGGGAGATCATCGCGGCGAGGATGATCTGCGCGAGGGCCGAGAGCCCGCCCATGCCGATGCCCTGCACGGCACGGAAGCCGATGAGCATGGCGGCGTTCTGCGAGAGGCCCGCGGCGGCCGACCCGAGCACGAAGATGACGAGCGCGAGCTGGATCAGCAGCTTCTTGGAGAAGAGGTCGGCGAGCTTGCCCCACAGCGGGGTGGACGCGGTCATCGCGAGCAGCGACGCGGTCACGACCCAGGTGTAGGCACTCTGGCCGCCGCCGAGGTCCTTGATGATGTCGGGCAGGGCGTTGGAGACGATCGTCGACGACAGGATCGCGACGAACATGCCGAGCAGCAGTCCGGTGAGCGCTTCCATGATCTGCCGGTGCGACATCGGCGCGCCGTCGGCGGAGCCGTGGGAGCCTCCCCCGTGCTTGGCGTGAGCCGCCCGCACACCGGCCGGTGTGGTCGTTGCCATTGAGCTTCCTTGTCTGTTTCGGCGCGTGTGCGTCTTCTGCGTGTACGTCATCTACGTGTGCTGCGTCGTCTGGTGGGCGTGGGCGTGGGAGTTGGCATGCGCGCCGAAGCTGTCCCGGAGCCGCGCCATGAGCCGGACGAGCTGTCCGACCTCCTCGTCGCTCCAGTCGGCGAGCCGGTGGGCGAGCAGTTCGGTGGTCCGCCGCGACAACTCGCCGATCTGCGCGTGCCCCGATGGGGTCAGCCGCAAAATGCGGGAGCGCTTGTCGGCGGGGTCGGGCAGCCGTTCGATCCAGCCGCGTCCGGCGACATGGGCGACATGGCGGCTGGTCACGGACATGTCGACGGCGAGCAGCTCGGCCAGCCGGCTCATCCGCATGTCCCCGTGCCGGTCGAGCAGCGTCAGCACGGCGGCGGAACCACCGGGACACTCGGGCGGCATGATCCGCCCCAACTCCCGCTTCACGGCCCCGAAGGCACTGAACTGACGCACCAACTCCTCGTACTGCGCCTGTTCGGCCATCACACCCCCCTGAAGTCTGCCTCTGTCCCTTTATTTGTTGCTTGGGGCAACCATAAGAACGATTGGTTGCTACAGGCAAATGAAATGGGGAGGAGGTGGACTAAAAACTTGGCAAAGGCAAGTATTGGCGAACGTAAACGCGCAGGTGGGAGGGGTGGGAGAGGGCCCCCACTTGGGCGGGCCCCGCCGAGTTCGCTAGGGTCCCCACCATGGCCAACACCCAGGGCCCCGAGGGCAACTACGACCCCGCGGGCAGCACCCAGATGTTCCGAGCGTTCGTCGACGAGACCCCCCAGGGCGGCAGCCGCCAGGCACCGGCCCCGGCGGGCCCCCGCATCGGCCTGATCGTCGGCGTGGTCGTCGCCGTTCTGGTTGTGGCGGCGGTGGCTTGGCTGGCGCTGAAGTAGGACCGACGGGACCGCGTCGGCAAGGCGGCCAGCGCGTTCCGGAGGCCGGTCGAGAGCCCCTGAGTGATCGATGAGCGACGATGTCCTGTCCGTCATCCCCACCGACCCGTACTGGCAACCCGGCAGGGTCGCGGCCGACCGCGCGGCGGCGATCGCGGCGGACCTGGCTCCAGGGGTTCCTGGCGGGGTGGACGTGGACATCGACGTCACCTGGCACGACACGCTCACCGTCGTGGACTGCGGCCAGAACCTGCGGAGGATCGGCTGCCCGCGCTGCGGCGCGTCGATCGGCACGGAGTGGTGGGCGGGCCTGCTCGAAGCCACCGCGGGTGACGGTTTCGCGACCCTCGCGACAGAAGTCCCCTGTTGCGGTGCGGCGGCCTCGCTGGACGAGCTGGAATACGACTGGCCGTGCGGCTTCGCCCGGTTCGAGATCGCCGTCTGGAACCCCGAACGCGTCTGGTTCGACGACGAGGAACTGGCCACCCTCGGCAACGCCCTCGGCCATCCCGTACGGCAGGTCAGGGCCCACATCTGACGAACCTCGGCTTCTGCCGAGCCCGGCTCCTGCCGCCCCGACCAGAGGACGTACCGCGATGGACCGCGGAGACGACGGCGAGGACTGGGTCAGCACTTCTACGCCCTATCTTTCGCCGCGGGCGATCGGCCAGGCCGGCGACGCCTGGAGCGAGGAGGCCGCGGCGAAGGGGCGCCGGGGAACCCAGCGCATCGTCCACGCGGGGGAGGTGCCGGCGTCCGGCGAGGTCTCCGGGCTGCTCGGTGTCGCCGAGGGCGAGGCCGTGGTCGTACGGCGTCGGGTCATCGAACTCGACGGTGAGCCCTGTGAGCTGACGGACACCTACTACCCGGCGCACATCGCCGCAGGCACCGGGCTCGCCGGTGTCGCGAAGATCCCCGGCGGGGCCGTGACGCTGCTCGCGCGGCTCGGGCACGTGGGCGTACGGGTACGTGAGGATGTGACCGCCGGGCTCCCGAACGCGGCGGAGCAACAGGCGCTGCGCATCGGCCCCGACGCCCCGGTCCTACGGCTGACCCGGCTCACCCTGGACGCGGAGGACCGGCCCCTCCAGACCGACCTGATGACGATGCCCGCCGACCGCCAACGCCTGCGCTATGAACGCCGGATCGGATAGCGGTACGTCGTACCGAGACCGGCGCCGACGACCGGCCGGCCCGTACGGACGGGGAGCCTCGCAGCACCGGAAGCCGTTCGGGCCACAGGGTGTGCTCACTCGTACGTGTGCAGTGCGCGCTGCTCCGTTTCCTGTCCGAAGGGACGGGAGAGGATCGGCGTACTCCCGGACGTGATCGCGTCCGGCTCCCACAGGGAAGGCGTCACATGGCTCAGGGCACTGTGAAGTGGTTCAACGCGGAGAAGGGGTTCGGATTCATCTCGCCGGACGACGGCACACCGGACGTCTTCGTGCACTTCTCGGCGATCGACATGTCCGGACACCGGTCGTTGGACGAGAACCAGCGGGTGGAGTTCTCGACATCGCAGGGCCCCAAGGGCCCGCAGGCCGAACAGGTCCGCCCCCTCTGACCCACCCGTCCGAGCCCCAAGGCGCGGGAAGCGCAGCAGACCCGCACCGGGGCGGATCTGCAAGCGACTGCTCGGTCACCAGGACGTGCGCGACCCCGACGGCCGGGACGCCTGCTGCTCGGCGTGGACCGGCTGGGCGGGCACCGTCCCGCGCGGGGCGGATGCGGGGGCCGGCCGGTCCCAGTCGTCGTCCGTCAGCATCATGTCGGGGTCGAACATGACGATGACGGCGGCCACCAGGAGCACGGCGAGCGGGCCGGCGAGCATGGCCAGGAGGAACGACAGCAGGTCGGTGGACGACTGGGCGGTCGCGGAGTGGCCCGTGAGGTGGACGGAGACGGCGGCCATGCCGGTGTAGTGCATGCCGGTCACGGCCACGCCCATGACCAGGCTCGCGCCGAGGCTGGCCCACAGGGCGTGGATGGAGACCGCCGCCCACAGGGCCGCCGTGGCCGCCGCGACGGCGATGACGACGGACAGGATCACCGTCATGGTGTCGTACTGGAGGGTGCCGTCGGTGTGGATGGCGGCCATGCCGAGGTAGTGCATGACCGCGACCCCGAGCCCGGTGACCGTGCCCGCCGTCGCCAGGGTCACCGGGGAACTGCCCCGGTAGCCGACGAGGAACACGCCGACGGAGACGAAGGCGATGGCGACCGCGAGGCTGAGGAGTGTCTTCGTCGTGTCGTAGCTGACCAGCGCGCCCTGCACGTTGAAGCCGATCATGGCGATGAAGTGCATGGTCCAGATGCCGCAGCCGATCGCCGTCGCGCCCAGGGCCAGCCAGCGTGCTCTGCGCTGCGGGTGGCGCAGCGACCGGGTCGTGCAGCGCAGCCCGAGCGCCGCCCCGAGGCAGGCCATCAGATAGGCGGCGATCGGGGTCACGGCGCCGTAGTAGAAGTTGGAGACGTCGGAAGCGGCGGAGGTCATACGGGTTCCCTTCACGTGCGTGACGGCAGGCGGCACCGCAGCATCTGCCCTGCCGGGGAAGCAGGGCACGGGGAACCGAGCGGTCAGTTCAAGCCACCTGGCCGAGTTGTGCACGATTCAATCACGGGGAACACACACTTCCTACACATAGAGGGTCCATCGACTGCCGAATCGATACTTCGCCATCCTTCGCCAGACTTAGGCATCCTTCGGCATCCATCGGCGCATACCGGTGAAGGTCCCCTTACGCCCACTCGACCCCGACGACCCGCGTCTCCACCCGCATCCCCCAAGGCACCCGCCACGCGTCGACGCACACCGTCCAGGTCTCTTCCCTCGTCGCCCCCGGCTGGATCGGCGCGGGAAGCGCCACCGACGACTCGACCGTCGCCCAGTCGATGCCGAGCAGGTCGATGATGTGCGTGCCGAAGGTCACCGTGCCCGAACGGACCGGTGCGCCACCGGTGTTGTGGAAGGCGAGCGTCACCTTCTCGCACCAGCGTTTGTCCGTGGCCTCGCGTACGGGCGCACCCGTGGTCAGACGGGCGGGACCAACGGGCGGGGAGGGAACCGGTGTTGGCGTCGACGTCGAAGGGGACGCAGGCGCGGGCGCAGGGTTCGGCGTCGTCGACGGGGAACTCGTGCTCGTACGCGCGGAGTTGCCGCCCACGTCCTCAGGAGCCGGTGATCCAGGGCCCGTTGCGGATTCGCGTGGCCGGATCTCCTGAACCGGGGGCGAGTCGGGCGCCGTTGCCCGCTCACGTCCCTCCAGCGGTACGAACGTCACCTCCCCGGTGGGAGCGACCGCCGTACCGCCGCTCGCCGGGCGCTCGACCGCGACGTACCCCTCGCCCTGTCCGTCACCGCCTCCGCACGCCACCAACAGCCCTGCCAGGGCGCAGGTCGCGATGGCCGCCGAGGTGGTCAGGGCGATGGCGCCCCGGCGGTCATGCGTCGTGCGGGTCGGGCGAAGCATCGCGACATCGTCGCTGATGCTCCGTCAGAAGTGAACCCTCGGGAGGCCCCTCAGTGGGGCCTCATCGGAGCCTCAGTCGGAGATCAGGCCCTCGCGCAGCTGGGACAGGGTCCGGGTCAGCAGGCGGGACACGTGCATCTGGGAGATGCCGACCTCCTCGCCGATCTGCGACTGGGTCATGTTGGCGAAGAAGCGCAGCATGATGATCCGGCGCTCGCGCGGCGGGAGTTTGGCCAGCAGCGGCTTGAGGGACTCGCGGTACTCCACGCCCTCCAGCGCCGTGTCCTCGTAGCCGAGGCGGTCGGCCAGGGAGCCCTCGCCGCCGTCGTCCTCCGGGGCCGGGGAGTCCAGGGACGAGGCCGTGTACGCGTTGCCGACCGCGAGGCCGTCGACGACGTCCTCCTCGGACACGCCCAGGACCGCGGCGAGTTCGGTGACCGTCGGCGAGCGGTCCAGCTTCTGGGCGAGTTCGTCGCTGGCCTTGGTGAGGGCCAGGCGCAGCTCCTGCAGGCGGCGCGGGACGCGCACCGACCACGAGGTGTCGCGGAAGAACCGCTTGATCTCACCCACGACCGTCGGCATCGCGAACGTCGGGAACTCGACGCCGCGTTCGCAGTCGAAACGGTCGATCGCCTTGATCAGACCGATCGTGCCGACCTGGACGATGTCCTCCATCGGCTCGTTGCGGGAGCGGAAGCGGGCCGCCGCGTACCGCACGAGGGGGAGGTTCAGCTCGATGAGGGTGTCCCGGACGTACGCACGCTCGGGGCTGTTCTCGTCGAGGGCGGCGAGCCGCAGGAACAGGGAACGGGACAGGGTGCGGGTGTCGATGGCTCCCGTGGCCGGCGGAGCCGGCGGGAGGGCCGGGACGGCCGGGGCTGCCTCTGCCTCGACCTCCACTACGAGGGCCGGGACGTCGTGAAGCTCGGCGGGCGCCGACTCGCTCTTCGTGAGCGTGAGCACCTTCGAGCTGCCCTGGTCTGCGGACATGCCACCCCCTTTGGGTCGCGGACGGTCGCGGCGGACGCTCCCGTCTGAGGAACGCAGCCTTCACCTGAATACCGGAGCCGAAGCCACGGCAAACGCTCTTCCGGCAGAATGTCACATGTCGGCAACACGCTGTAGTGACATGTCGACATGTAAGACACGAATCAGCCCTGGAAAGAGGGGGTCTGACGGTTTTTCACCCCAGAAGTGGGAGGAAGTGAGCCACTGGGCGATTCGCTCTCCCAGGTGACGCCTCGATCCTGTGTCCGGTTCTCCCCGGACCGCCCGCCTGGTGACTCGTGTGACTCCTGCGGTGACGCCCGCGGCCGCTCCCGCTCCCCGCGACTACGCTTCGATGCGGTTCGCCGAGCGCAGTCGCGCGAAGCTGCGCGCCAGCAGCCGGGACACATGCATCTGGGAGACGCCCAGTTCCGCGCTGATCTGCGACTGGGTGAGGTTGCTGTAGTAACGCAGCAAAAGGATCCGCTGCTCGCGCTCGGGGAGTTGGACCAGGAGATGGCGGACCAGGTCGCGGTGCTCCACGCCGTCCAGCGCCGGGTCCTCGTAGCCGAGCCGGTCGACCAGACCGGGCAGCCCGTCGCCCTCCTGGGCCGCCTCCAGCGAGGTCGCGTGGTACGAACGGCCCGCCTCGATGCAGGAGAGCACGTCGTCCTCGCTGATCCGCAGCCGCTCGGCGATCTCGGCGGTCGTCGGGGTACGCCCGAACGCCGTCGTCAGATCCTCGGTCGCGCCGTTGACCTGCACCCACAACTCGTGCAGCCGGCGCGGTACGTGGACCGTGCGGACGTTGTCCCGGAAGTACCGCTTGATCTCGCCGATGACCGTCGGCATCGCGAACGTCGGGAACTGCACGCCCCGGTCCGGGTCGAAGCGGTCGATGGCGTTGATCAGCCCGATGGTGCCGACCTGGACGACGTCCTCCATCGGCTCGTTGCGGGAGCGGAAGCGGGCGGCGGCGTAGCGCACGAGCGGGAGGTTCGCCTCGATGAGCGCCCCTCGTACGCGGTTGTGCTCCGGCGTACCCGGGTCCAGCACCTTGAGCTGGCCGAAGAGCACCTGGGTGAGCGCCCGGGTGTCCGCGCCGCGGCTCCGCGGTGGGGCGGGCTCCTGGGGAGCGACCTCCGGGGCGGCGGCCTCCTGCGGTGCGGCCTGCTGTGGTGCGGCTTCCTGGGGTGGCGCAGTACTGGCCGACACGGTCAACGCCACCTCTTCATCGGTCAACTCATCCGTCAAAAGCGGTCATAGCATCACAAGACATGTGCACTGTGTGCAAGCACCCCATAACACCGTGTTGAGGGAGGGGTGGTGCATAAGACACAAAAAGGCCCCACACCGTTCCGGTGCGGGGCCAGTTGTGTGCTCGGCCTGGAACGCGCTCGGCCTAGAACTCGTAGTCGGCGATCACCCAGGTGGCGAACTCGCGCCACAGCGCGGCGGCCGCCTGATGGTCCGGGTGCTCCAGATACCGCTTGAGGGCGTCCGCGTCGTCGACCGCCGAGTTGATCGCGAAGTCGTAGGCGATGGGGCGGTCGGTGATGTTCCAGGCGCACTCCCAGAAGCGGAGTTCGTCGATCTTCCCGGACAGGGCGCGGAAGGCCTCGGCGCCCGCCACGACCCGCGGTTCGTCGCGCTGGACGCCCTCGTCGAGCTTGAAGAGGACCAGATGGCGGATCACATGTACTCCCTGGCTGCTGCGTCCTGCTACTTGGCGCCGTCGGCGATCCAGGTCATGAAGTCCCCTATGGCACTGGCCGCGTTCGAGATGCCCTCGAAGGCTATCTGGACGTAGTCGGCCGCCTTCGACGGGTCCGTGATGATCACGTACAGCACGAAGACCACGAGCACATAGACGGCGATCTTCTTCGAATTCACCGCCACCGCGGCCTCCCCTCAGAACCGACCCGACTGATGTCGCACGAAGGGCCCCGCCGTCCGGCGAGGCCCTTCTACAGCGGTAGCGGAGGGATTTGAACCCTCGGTGACTTGCGCCACACTCGCTTTCGAGGCGAGCTCCTTCGGCCGCTCGGACACGCTACCGAGAAAGACCTTACAGCACGGTACGGCGTGGTCTGAAATCCGTATTCGCGGTGCAACCAGGGTCAGCGGTCGTTGCGGAAGAAGTCGGTCAGGAGGCGCGCGCAGTCGTCCGCGAGGACGCCGCCGATCACCTCGGGGCGGTGGTTGAGGCGGCGGTCGCGGACGACGTCCCAGAGGGAGCCGGCCGCGCCCGCCTTCTCGTCGCGGGCGCCGTAGACGATCCGGTCGACCCGGGACTGGACGAGCGCGCCCGCGCACATCGTGCAGGGCTCCAGCGTCACGACGAGCGTGCAGCCGGACAGCCGCCACTCCCCGAGGTCGGCCGCGGCCCGCCGGATCGCGAGGATCTCGGCGTGCGCGGTCGGATCGCCCGTCGCCTCGCGCTCGTTGTGCCCGGTCGCGAGGACGGTCGTACCGTCGGCGGCCAGGACGACGGCCCCGACGGGGACGTCACCGCCGAGGACGGCCCGCCCGGCCTCGGCCATGGCGAGCCGCATCGCGGCCCGCCATGGATCACGTACGGGGTCGGGCGGCCCCTCGACGGTCAGGCCCTGTTCGTTCAGCGCACCGTCTCCAGGACCTCCGACGCTCCGAGGGCGTCGGCGATCGCGCTCAGCGCGTCGTCGGCGTCCAGGGCGCGGAGTTCCTTCTCGCCGACGCCGAGGTCGTCGAGGATCTCGGTGTCGCCGACAGGGCCGTGCGGTACGGCCTCGGCGGAGGTGTCGTCGTCCTCGTCGTCGTCGGCGGAGCCGGTGGCCGGACCGGAGTCCGACTCACCGTCCTCGGTGCCGTCGAGGTCGAGGGCGTCCAGATCTGTCTCGTCGGCGTCCGGATCGCGGCCGAGTAGCTCGGCCGTGAGCAGGATCTCGCCGTACGAGCTACGGGCAGCGGCGGCGGCGTCCGAGACGTAGATCCGGGGGTCGTCCTCGCCGTCGACGCGGACGACGCCGAACCAGGCGTCCTCCTGCTCGATGAGCACCAGCACCGTGTCGTCCTCGGGGGAGGCTTCACGGGCCAGTTCGGCCAGGTCCGACAGGGTTTCCACATCGTCGAGTTCTGTGTCGCTCGCTTCCCACCCGTCTTCGGTGCGCGCGAGCAGTGCGGCGAAGTACACCGTGACTCTCCCACTGGTCCTAGGCGTGCCGGTTGGGGGTCCCCCCGGCGGAGGCTTTGGGTGGGGAAAGCTCTGCGCCGAGCCCCACCCACTCGGAATCGTGGCAGAAACGGAGCGTTCAGGGGACGTCTTCGGCACCCTGTGTCCGGCTCTTTTGATCGCTTGTCGGCCGAGCCCTTCACCAGCGCTCTCGTTGCCGCCACCAGCGGATCGTAACCGGCTTCCCTGGCTGCCCCCGCACGGCCACCCCCTCAACGCGCCTACTACCAGCGGAACGTACGCATGCGCATGGCGTGGCGGAGGCGGGCGGCCTTGGCGCGGCGGGGCTGGACACGGTCGCGCAACTCGCGCGCCTCGGTCAGCTCGCGCAGGAAGACGGCCCGGCGCCGACGCCGCTCGGCGTCGGTCTCCGACGCCTTCTGTTCCCGATGCTCCCGGTCGGGCATAGGCACACACCCCCAGTCCATCCCTCCCACTTTCCCTCCGTCGGGCGGTTTGATGCCAGCGGAGGAGTGATCGGGGAGCCGAGCCCCCGCAGAGGACCACGGCTACTGTTAGGGCCATGCGTCTTCACGTCGTCGACCACCCCCTGGTCGCTCACAAGCTCACCACGCTGCGCGACCAGCGCACCGACTCCGCGACCTTCCGCCGTCTCGCCGACGAGCTGGTCACCCTGCTCGCCTACGAGGCCACGCGCGACGTGCGTACCGAACAGGTCGACATCACGACGCCGGTCGCCTCGACCACGGGCGTCAAGCTGTCCCACCCGCGCCCGCTGGTCGTGCCGATCCTGCGGGCCGGTCTGGGCATGCTTGACGGCATGGTCCGGCTGCTGCCGACCGCCGAGGTGGGCTTCATGGGCATGGTGCGCGACGAGGAGACGCTCCAGGCGTCCACGTACGCGACCCGGATGCCGGAGGACCTCTCCGGGCGCCAGGTGTACGTCCTCGACCCGATGCTCGCCACCGGCGGCACCCTGGTCGCGGCGATCCAGGAGCTGATCAAGCGCGGCGCCGACGACGTGACGGCCGTGGTCCTGCTGGCCGCCCCGGAGGGCGTCGAGGTCATGGAACGCGAGCTGGCGGGCACCCCGGTGACGGTCGTGACGGCCTCGGTGGACGAGCGCCTCAACGAACACGGCTATATCGTCCCGGGCCTGGGAGACGCGGGAGACCGCCTCTACGGCGCAGCAGAGTAGGCGGTCGCTTTTAGGGGCGCGGGGAACTGCGCGACCATCCACGACGGCGCGGCAGCCGAACGACGACCGACTACCGGATTGTTCAGCAGCCCTTAGGGGAGCTGGAAGGCGCCGGCACCGGGTTGGCCAGCGCGGCCAGCGCCTGGTCAGCCTCCTGCTTATTGGTCAGCGCCGTGAACTTCGTCCCGATGAGCAGGTCGACCTCGGTCGCCGACGCCCGCGCGTCCGTCTTCAGCTGCGCGCCGGCCAACTGCGTGCCGAGCACGGGCAGCGCGGCCTGGGCGGCTGACTTCGCACCGAGCACTATCCCCGCACCGGCGATCTTCTTGTCGTAGGCCTTGGTCGCGTTGCCGATGTCCCCGATACGGAACCCACGCTTGCGCAGCTCGTCCGCCGCCTGCTTGGCGAGGCCGCTGCGGGGAGTGGCGTTCAGGACGTTGACGGTGATCTGGCCGGGCTTGAGGAGTGTCTTCGGGGTCGTCGGCGTGGGCGAGGGGGTCACCTTCGTGGCGCAGTCCGCCTTCGGACCCGCCGCCGTGGCCTTGCTGCCGCCGCCCGTGAAGACGTCGATGAGCTGCAAGGTGCCCCAGCCGATCAGGCCGAGGGCGACGACGGAGGCCACGAGTCCGAGCACGAGTCTGCGGCGCCCCCGGGGTCGGCGCATCCGCGGGTACTTGTCCCCCGTGATGCGGTACTGGCCGCCCATTCCGGGGGGAGTCAGCATGCTCATGGGCGCAGCGTAGTGCGCCCTGGCGGTGATGCCTACTAAATGATCATTGACCTGGCCCGGGTAGTACCCGAAAGGGCCAATAAGGCCGCTGAAAGAAGGTGCGGCGACGGAGCGGGACGGACGTCAGTCCAGTTCCAGCACGCGCGCGTGCAGCACCTGTCGTTGCTGGAGGGCCGCCCGGACCGCGCGGTGCAGACCGTCTTCCAGATACAGGTCGCCCTGCCACTTCACGACATGCGCGAAGAGGTCGCCGTAGAACGTGGAGTCCTCGGCGAGCAGGGTTTCCAGGTCGAGCTGGCCCTTGGTCGTCACGAGCTGATCGAGGCGGACCGGGCGCGGCGCGACGTCCGCCCACTGCCGGGTGCTTTCCCGGCCGTGGTCGGGGTACGGCCGGCCGTTTCCGATGCGCTTGAAGATCACACGGAAAGCCTACCGGTCCAGACGTTCCGGGCGCAGCCATGGAGACGGAGTGCGACGCTGGAAAAGATGCCGTAAAGCGTGGCAAACCGGAACAGGGGCCTGACATGAGCGACAGCGAGACCGTGCCATCGGCCACCGCGGGGACCGCCGCGGAGTCTTTGCCACCGGCAAACGCGCCCGCATCACCACCCCGCGCGCCGGGGAGCGCTCCCGCACTCCCCCAGCAGGCCCTGGAGATTGCTTCCGGATACGCCTTCACCGGCCCGGCGCTCGATCTGGGCGCCCTGATCTGGGACGGGACCTGCCTCCCGGACGCCCAGATCCGCATCCCCCTCCCCATGCTCAACCGGCACGGTCTGGTCGCGGGGGCCACCGGCACCGGCAAGACCAAGACGCTCCAGCTGATCGCCGAACAGCTCAGCGCCCAAGGTGTGCCCGTTTTCCTGGCCGATGTGAAGGGTGACGTCTCCGGGATCTCGGCGCCGGGGGAGATGAACGACAGGGTCCGGTCCCGTTCCGCCGAGGTGCACCAGCGGTGGACGGCGACCGGATTCCCCGCAGAGTTCTACGCCCTTGGCGGCATCGGCCACGGCATCCCGGTCCGCGCCACCGTCACCAGCTTCGGCCCGGTACTGCTCTCCAAGGTGCTCCAGCTCAACCAGACCCAGGAGCAGTCGCTCGGCCTGATCTTCCACTACGCCGACCAGAAGGGGCTCGATCTGCTCGACCTCAAGGACCTGAGAGCGGTCGTCACCTTCCTCACCTCGGACGAGGGCAAGGCCGAGCTGACGAACATCGGCGGCCTTTCGCCGGCCACGGCCGGGGTGATCCTGCGCTCCCTCACCGCCTTCGAGGCGCAGGGCATGGCGGACTTCTTCGGCGAGCCGGAGTTCGACACGGCCGAGCTGCTGCGCACGGCGCCGGACGGCCGGGGCCTGATCTCGCTGCTCGAACTGCCCGCCGTACAGGACCGGCCGCAGCTGTTCTCGACCTTCCTGATGTGGCTGCTGGCCGACCTCTTCCACGACCTCCCGGAGGTCGGCGACGCCGACAAGCCCAAGCTCGTCTTCTTCTTCGACGAGGCGCATCTGCTCTTCAACGACGCGTCGAAGGCCTTCCTGGACGCGATCACGCAGACCGTGCGGCTGATTCGCTCGAAGGGGGTGGGCATCTTCTTCGTGACGCAGACACCGCGGGACGTCCCCTCCGACGTCCTCGCCCAGCTCGGCAACCGCGTCCAGCACGCGCTGCGCGCCTTCACCCCGGACGACCAGAAGGCCCTCAAGGCCACGGTGAAGACGTTCCCGAACTCGCCGTACGACCTGGAGGAACTGCTCACCGGCCTCGGCACGGGCGAGGCGGTGGTCACGGTGCTCAGCGAGAAGGGAGCCCCGACGCCGGTCGCCGCGACGCGCCTCCGCGCCCCCGAGTCCCTGATGGGTCCGGTCGAGGCCACCGTTCTCGACGAGGCGGTCAGGTCCTCGCAGCTGTACGCACGTTACGCACAGGCTGTGGACAGAGAGTCGGCGTACGAGAAGCTGACGGCCGCGCGGACCTCCGGTGGAGCCAAGGGCCCGGACGAGATGAAGCCCAAGGAGGCAGAGACACCTAGGGCTCCCAAGGAGGACCCCTCCGTCGTCCAACAGGTGGTGGGCAGCGGCATGTTCAAGTCGCTCGCCCGTTCCGTGGGCACCCAGATCGGGCGGGAGATCACCCGCTCCCTCTTCGGGACGGCACGGCGGAGGCGGTAGCCACCAGGGTCCCGCCCCCGCCGCCCGGTCAGCGGCCCGGCTCCTTCACGGGCTGCTCCGGCTTGGCCTCCTTCACCCGGGGTACCTGCGGTTTCGGTGCGTTGCGTACGGCCTCGGCGCGCAGCAGGGCGCGCAGGACCGCGTAGGGGTCGATCGCCATGGGGGTGTTCCTTGTCCCGTTGACTGACAGATGGACCGGGGAGCCGGTTCTGTCAGCAGCGCAGGACCACCGAGCGCAGGGCGGGAGGCATGGGCCGTGGCGGCACGGGGAGCGGGTGGCCCGCCGTCGCCACCGGGTGCCGTGCGGACGGTGGGCGGGGTGCGGGCCGCAGCGGTACGACGGGACGGTGGCCGTAGCGGCCCGGCGGGCGGGCGGCGGTGTCGTGGACGTCGTACTCGGCGGCCGTACCGCTCGTGACGACCGATTCGGCCGCTCCGCAGTGTGCGGCCGTTCCCGGCACGAGCAGGGCGAGCAGCAGGACGAGCACCCGGAGCCGGACAGCCCGGCGCGCGGCGTAAGGGATGCGCGCGGCGGGGCTCATGGGAGGTCTTTCCCCGCGCCCCGCACAGGGCCGATCACGCCGGGCCGAGAACCGCCCGGATGGCTGCTACTTGCCGGAGGCCTTCGCCGCCTTCGCCGCCGCTTTCATCTCCTGCTTGTGGGCGCGCACCTTGGTCAGGGACTCGGGGCCGGTGATGTCGGCGACGGAGCGGAAGGACTTCGGTTCGCCGTACGCCCCGGCCGCCTCGCGCCAGCCCTTGGGCTGGACGCCGAGCTGCTTGCCGAGGAGGGCCAGGAAGATCTGGGCCTTCTGCTTGCCGAAGCCGGGCAGATCGGTGAGGCGCTTCAGCAGCTCCTGACCGGTCGCCGCGTCCCGCCAGACGCCCTCGGCGTCACCGTCGTAGTGCTCGACGAGGTACTGACAGAGCTGCTGGATGCGCTTGGCCATCGAGCCGGGGTAGCGGTGCACGGCCGGCTTGTCGGAGAGGAGCGCGGCGAAGGCCTCCGGGTCGTACGCCGCGATCTCGTGCGCGTCGAGATCGTCGGCACCGAGCCGCTGGGCGATCGTGGCCGGTCCCTTGAAAGCCCACTCCATCGGCACTTGCTGGTCCAGCAGCATGCCGGTCAGCGCGGCGAGCGGGCTGCGCCCGAGGAGCGCGTCGGCCTCGGGGTCCTGGGCGAGGTGGAGAGTGACGTCCATGGGTCGATCATGCCTCGGCGGTCGCCCGGCCGCGTGTGGGGCGTGGCTCCAAGGATGGGCCGGGCGACTCGTACGGCGGTCAGAGGTATACGTACGGGCTGGTCAGGGACGTACCGAAGAGGGCGTCCTGCCAGCGGACCGTGATGCCGGTGTTCTTGCCGCACAAGGTGTGGGAGCCGGTGACGACCGGGCCGGAGGCCGAGCCGCGGGCGAGCCAGAAGCAGCCGTCGGCGTTCTCGCCGGGGATGCCGACGACCGTCTCCGCCCGGCCGTCGCGGTTCAGGTCGGTGAGGTGGACCGAGGTGCCGAAGTAGTCGTACGTCTCGGCGGTGTCGGGCACGCCCGCCGTGTTCTCGGTGTAGCCGACCGCCCTGGCCGTGGTCAGGCCCTTGGCGGAGCCGCGCAGGAGTACGGCCGTACCGGCGCCCGACCTGCCCGCGACGCCCTCGTTCGGGGAGCCGATCAGGACGTCGGCGTATCCGTCCTTGTCCACGTCGCCGATGCTGAGGGACTGGCCGAACATGTCGGCGTTCTCGGCGCTGCCCGGGACGCCCGGGGTGTCCTGGTGGAAGATCTTCGGACGCTGGGTGGTGGTGATGCCCTGGGCGCTGCCGTAGAGGACCTGGATCTCGCCGCCTCGGTGGGCGCCGCTCGTCGACGAGGAGAGGTAGTTGTCCATGGCGATGCCGGTGACCAGGTCGCCGTAGCCGTCGCCGTTGATGTCGCCGATGCGGCCGGTGTGGCCGTGGGCGTACGGGAGTTCGAGCGCGGCGTTCTCCCAGGGGGCCGAGTCGATCGGCGGCCCTTGGTCGAGGTACACCGGGCCGCGGCTGTCGCCGCCCCCCGGCCCGCGCAGCCAGAACCGTTCCGCCCGGCCGTCGCCGTCGACGTCGCCCATCACCACGCCCCGGGTGTCGCCCAGGCGCCGGTCCAGGTAGTTGGCCGCCGCCTTTCCGGTGCGCTTGAAGGGGCCCGTGTAGGAGGTGGCGTCGCAGCGGGAGCCGATGGTGAGTTCGGGGGCACCGTCGCCGTTCATGTCACCGGTGGTGATGCTCGTGCCGAAGCCGCAGAAGGTCCGGTCCGCGCCGTAGCCCGCGGGCGGGGTGATCTCCACGCCGCTCTTGAGGCCGCCCGGGCCGCCCCACACGACGCTGACTGAGCCGCGGAGGTTGTTGTTGCCGACGGCCTCGGACGGTGAACCGATCAGCAGGTCGGCGTAGCCGTCGCGGTCGAGGTCGGCGGCGGCCACCGTCTCGCCGAAGCGGTCCCCCTCCTCGGGGTTGCCGGGGATTCCGGTGGTCGCCTGGGTGAGGACGGTCCGGCGGGTCACGCTCACCGTGGACTTGCCGCCCCACAGGACGACGACCGCACCGGCCGCCTCCACACCGCCGTTCGCCGCGCCCGGTGCGCCGACGGCCAGGTCGCGGTAGCCGTCACCGTTGAAGTCGTCCTGGACGGCGGCGGTGTTGGCGCCCTTGTACGGGGCGGCGGCCAACGCGGCCGTGGGGGTGAGCGTGGCGGCGACGGCTGTGGTCAGCACGGCTGTCGCCATGACGGCTCTGCGCAACGGAACTCCTTGGTGTGGACAGGCTCGAACACCAGTCGCCTCTTTGGACACAGGGGTCTCACAGAAGGTTGCGCACCGCCCCGGGCGTTCCCAGGTCGTTATGACAGCCGCGCGCCGCCACGGCCGTTCGTCCCTACGGCCGCCAGTACCCCAGCCCGTGCACCCGCTGCTTCGGCAGCCCCGCCTCCTTGCGGAAGTAGCTCGTCAGGGCTCGGGTCGTGGCCGTGTCGCAGGCGATCCAGACGTAGGGGTCGGCGCTGTGCCTGAGGAGGTCCGGGAAGGCCGAGCGGACCTCGGCGGCCAGGTGGGCGCCCGCGTCGCGGCGGGGGACCGGGCGGATGTCGTGGTGGTCGGCCGTGGTGCGGAAGGGGTAGCCGTCGGTGCCGTGGTCCGACTCGAACCAGATTGTCGCCGGGACCGAACCCAGCGTGTCGAGGAGGGAGTTGAGCGCGGGCAGCGATGCCGGATCGCCTATCGCGAAGACGTGCGAGGGTTCCGGCTGGGGCCGCGTGAAGCCGGTGCCCTGGACCGTCGCCTCGATGGTGTCACCGGGCTTCGCCGCCCGCGCCCAGTCGCTGGCGCATCCTTCGTGGAGCGCGAACTCGAGGCTGAACGTGCCCGCCTCGGGGTCCGGGTCGACCAGCGTGTACGCCCGCTGGTGCGGCTTGCCCGCGTTGTCGAACCACAGTCGGACCCACATCGTGGGGTGGACGCCGGTGGCGGCCAGCATGCCGCCGTCGGTGAGGTGGAGGCGCCGGTAGCGCGGGGAGACGTCCTCGGCGCCGGTCACGGTGAACACGAAGTCCTTGCCGCGGAAGAGCTTGAGGACCGCGCCCTCCCAGCCGCGCCGCTGCTGGCTCTGTGCCCGGTCCTGTGCCTGGTCCTGGTCCCGCCCCTGCGCCATGGGTTCTTCACCTCTCGCGTACGATTCCGTCACGACTTACTTAGGTAAGGCTAACCTAAAGCACAGTTTCGGACCCCGTGAGGATACAGATATGGCCACCGAGATCTACCGCGACGCCTGGGGGATCCCGCACCTGCGCGCGGGCGACGCGGATGAACTCGCCCATGGCCAGGGCCGCGTCACCGCAATCGACCGGGCGTGGCAACTGGAGGTCGAGCGCCACCGCGCGCAGGGCACCTCGGCCGCGTTCCTCGGCGCCGAGGCCGTCGGCTGGGACGTGTTCGCCCGACGCGCCCGCCTCGACGACACCGCGAGACGCTGCTACGCCGCCCTGGAGAGACGGGACCCCGAAACCGCCGCCTGGGTACGGGCTTACGCGGATGGCGTGAATGAGGGGCTCGACCAAGGGGCCGCCGTCGCGCCCGAGTTCGCCGCCATCGGACTTTCCCCCGGCCGCTGGGAGCCCTGGACCCCGCTCGGCATCTGGCTCGCCACGCACATCCTGTTCTCCGGTTTCCCGGCCAAGCTCTGGCGGGAGCAGGTCGTGCGGCACCTCGGCGCCGACGCCATCGGCCTGTTCGCCACCGACGGTCCCGGCACCTCCGGCAGCAACGGCTGGCTGGTGAGCGGTGAACGGTCGGTCACCGGGCTGCCGTTGCTCGCGGGCGATCCGCACCGGTACATCGAGGATCCCGGCGTCTATCAGCAAGTCCGGCTGTCCTGCCCCGAGTTCGACGTCGTCGGGCTGGCCGTGCCGGGCGTCCCCGGCATCGCCCACTTCGGGCACACCAGCACGGTCGCCTGGGCCATCACCAACGCCATGGCCGACTATCAGGACTTGTATGTGGAGCGAATTCGCCGTGGGGGTGCGGGAGTTGAGGCCCTGGACCCCGATGGGGAGTGGCGGGCCGCCCACGTTCACATGGAGGTCGTGGAGGTCGCGGGCGGGGAGTCCGTCGAGGTCGAGGTGATCGAGACCGGGCGGGGGCCGGTCGTGATCGGCGGCCCCGGAGATGATGGCGCAGAAACGATTAGTCTGCGCTATCCGCCCCGCGTCACCCGCGACCTCGGCTTCTCCGCTCTCCTCCCCCTTCTCCGCGCCCGCCGCGTCGCCGACATCGACCGTGCCCTCGATCTCTGGGCCGAGCCCGTCAACGTCGTCCAGGCCGCCGACACCGAGGGCGGGCTGCTGCACCGGGTCGCCGGGCACGTCCCGGTACGCGCCGAGGCCAACCGGACCCGGCTCGTACGGGCCTGGGAGCCCGGGCACGAGTGGCACGGCCGGCACGAGACGCCGTACGGCACCGTCGACGACGGCCTCGCCGTCATGGCCAACCAGCGCGGCCCCGCGACCCCCCTCGGCGTCGAGTTCGCGCCGCCGCACCGGGCGGACCGTATCCGCGCCCTGCTGACGGAGAAGGACCAGTGGTCGGCGGCCGATCTGCCCGCCCTCCACATGGACACCCACCTCGCCTCCGCCGCCCCACTCCTCGACCTCCTCGCCGGTCTGGACGGACTGACCCCGCACGAGGACGCCCTCCGCGGCCAACTCCTGCGCTGGGACCGCCGGATGGACGCCGACAGCACGGAGGCGGCGACCTACGCGGCCCTGCGCTCCGCCGTCGTACGCCGTCTCGCCGCCCACCCCGCCTTCGCCGCACTGGCCGTCCCGCCCGCCTACCCCGAGGTCTTCCTCCCCTGGCTCGCCCTGCTCCCCCGGATCGGCTTCGCGCTCGAAGGGCTCCTGCGGGCGCGGGAGTTGTACGGGATCGATCGCGCCGCCCTCGTACGGGAAGCTGTCGCGGAAGTGGCTGTGGGGGCGTCCGTGACCTGGGGCGAGCGGCACCGGCTGGCACCCTGGCGGGCGCTCGGCAGCACCTCGTACGACGAACCGGGGCTCTCCGGCGACCACGACTGCGTGCTCTGCACCTCCGCAGTTCCCGGGCTCACCGACCTCAGCGCGCGCGGGCCCGCCGCGAGGTACGTCTGGGACCTGGCCCGGCGGGAGGACAGTCTGTGGGTGGTGCCCTTCGGGGCCTCCGGGGTCCCGGGCTCCGACCATCACCGCGATCAACTGCCCCTGTGGACAAGGGGGGACCTCGTCCCGGTCGTCACCGACTGGGCGCGGCTGACGAGGGAACCCCCGTCGTACGGGGATCGCGTGGCCGTCCATGAGCAGGTCGTCGACGGGTTCGGTGCCGTGCGCGTGCTGCGGTTCGACCCCGTCGCCGACGCCGGTGTCGTGCACGGCTGGGTGAGTGAGCCGCGGGCCGCGTTCTGGGGGATGGGTGGGCTCACGCAGGAGCAAGTCGCCGAGATCTACGGTCACTTGGACACCCTCGACACCCATCACGCCTATCTGCTGGTCAAGGACGGTACGGCGGTCGGGCTGCTCCAGACCTACGAGCCCGAGGCCGACCGGGTGAGCGAGCGCTACACCGTCGAGCCAGGCGACATCGGCGTCCATCTGCTGCTCGCGCCCGCCGGGGCGGAGGGCGGTCAGGCCGGGTGGTCGGCCGCGCTGATGGGGGTGCTGGCGGAGTACGTGCTGGTCGGGCTCGGGCGGCGGCGGGTCGTGGTCGACCCCGATGTGGGGAACGAGAAGGCCGTCGCCCGTTTTCTTCGGCAGGGGTTCGTCGCCGGGCCGGTTGTCGTGCTGCCCGAGATCGACCTGCCGGACGTGTATCTGCCCGAGAAGCGCGCCCAACTGGCGTTTCTTCCCCGGGAGGTAGCTTTTCCCGGGTGACTCCAGAGAACCCGGTGACTCCAGAAAACCCGGTGAACCCCGACGACCTGATCGCCCACTACGGCCTGGAGCCGATCCCGCGTGAGGGCGGGCTGTTCCGGCGTACCTGGGCGGGACCCGAGCGGGCCGACGGGCGGCCGGAGGGTTCGGCGATCGTCGCGCTGCTGACCTCCGCGCCCGACGACTTCTCCGCGCTGCACCGGCTGCCGTCGGACGAGGTCTGGCACTTCTATCTCGGCGATCCGCTGGAGATGCTTCTCCTCGCACCGGACGGGACGGCACGGGTGGTGATGCTCGGGCCCGGTGTTCTGCACGGGCAGGAGATCCAGGTGACCGTGCCCGGCGGCACCTGGATGGGCGCCCGGGTCGTCGAGGGCGGGGCGTGGACCTTCTTCGGGTGCACGATGGCGCCCGGGTTCACGTACGAGGGGTACGAGCACGGGGACGGTGTCGAACTGGCCGCGCGTTATCCGGCCGAGGCGGCTCGTGTCCGGGCACTGTGTCGCCCATGAGAGACATGAACCTTCTGGCAGGCCAGGTCGCCCTTGTCACCGGCGGCGGCGGTGGCGGGATCGGGCGCGGGATCGCCCTGCGGTTCGCGGCGGAGGGGGCCGCCGTCGCCGTGCACTGCCGGACGTCGGACGAGGGTGCGCGGGACGTGGTCGCGCGGATCGGGGCGGCGGGCGGGCGGGCCGTCGTACTGCGGGGTGATCTCGCCGACGAGGACGAGTGCCGGCGGGTGGTGCGGGAGGCCGCCGAGTGGGGTGGCGGGCGGCTGGACGCGCTGGTCAACAACGCGGGTGTGCAGCCGGTCCAGGAGCTGGCCGGGATGACAGCCGCGGACTGGCGGGCCGTCGTCGACACGAACGTCCTGAGTGTCTTCGCCTGTACGCAGGCCGCGGCGGAGATCATGCGGCAACAGGAGTTCGGGGGGAGCGTCACGCACATCGCCTCCATCGAGGCCGCGCATCCGGCGCCCGGGCACGCCCACTACAGCGCCTCGAAGGCGGCGGTCGTGATGCACGCCCGGTCGGCGGCTCTTGAGTACGGGCCGTACGGGATCCGCGTCAACACCGTCTCGCCCGGGCTCGTCGACCGGGAGGGGCTGGCGGGCGACTGGCCGGAGGGGGTGCGGCGCTGGCAACAGGCGGTGCCCGTAGGGAGGTTGGGGCGGGCCGAGGACATCGGCGACGCGTGCGTGTTCCTCGCCTCGCGGCTGGCGTCCTGGGTCAGCGGGCACGACCTGGTCGTGGACGGAGGGATGTCCGCGCGTCCCACGTGGTGAAGGCCACGGCGAATCCCGTATCGGCCCGGTGAGCGGGGCGTCAGGATCGTCCGTACGTATACGAGAGCCGGATTGTCCCGGAGACGGAGAAGGTACGTGGGCCGACTACGGAACGAAGGGCGCGATGACCGACGAGCCGCAGGGGGCGAACACCCAGGGGGCGGAAGGGACGGAATCCGGGGACTCAGGGGACTCCGGGGCGCCCGGGGGCTTCAAAGGGTGGTGCTGCTGGGCACCATGCTGGTCCTGTTCCTCCTCGTCGGCGGGGCGGGTACCGCGTCCGCGCACGCCGCTCTCCGGGACAGCGACCCCCGCGACGGAAGCGTCCTCGAGTCCGCGCCCCGACAGGTCACCCTGAGCTTCACCGAGTCCGTCGGGCTGCTCGACGACTCCTTCCGCGTCTTCGACCCCGACAGCCGGCGCGTGAGCACCGGCGAGGCCGAGCATGTGAAGGGGAGTTCCGACGCGGTGCGGGTGAGCCTGCCCGAGGGGCTCGGCGAGGGCACGTTCACCGTGGCCTGGCGGGTCGTCTCGGCGGACAGCCACCCCATCTCGGGCGCCTTCACCTTCTCCATCGGCGAGCCCTCCGCGACCCCGGCCACGATCGACACCGGCCCCGTCGAGAACGCGGCCACCAGCGCCCTCTACGACATCGTCCGCTATCTGGCGTACGCGGCCCTGGCACTGCTCGTCGGCACGGTCGTGTTCGTTCTGTTCTGCCGTCCGTCCAGCACGGACCCCCTGCGCAAACTGGTCCTCACGGGCTGGTGGACCCTCCTCGCGTCCACGGTCGCCCTGCTCCTGCTGCGCGGCCCGTACGAGGCCGGCACCGCCCCGGCCACCGCCTTCGACCTGTCGACCCTGGAACGGACCGCGACCAGCAGGCCGGGCCTCGCACTCCTGGCCCGGATCGCCCTGCTGGCGGCAACGGCCGTACTGCTGACGGTGGTTGCACGTCGGCGACAGCTCGACGGGGAGCGTGACGGGGGCAGTGGCAAGCCGGTCCTCCTCGCCGTCGGTGGCGTGCTCGCCGTCGGTCTCACGCTGACCTGGGCCGCAGCCGAACACGCGTCGGCCGGTATCCAGGTGCCGGTGGCGATGACGTCCTCGGTGCTGCATCTGCTCGCCATGGCAGCCTGGCTGGGCGGACTCGCGGCCCTCCTCACCAGCCTCCAGGCGGCGGAGCCGCTCTCCGCGTCCACCGTCGCCCGCTTCTCCCGACTGGCCTTCGTCTCCGTGACCGTCCTGACCGTCACCGGCGTCTACCAGTCCTGGCGCGGCCTCGGCTCGTGGGACGCGTTCACCGACACGTCGTACGGCCGCATCCTGATCGCCAAGCTGTGCGCGGTGGTGGCGCTGCTGGCGGCGGCCGGGTTCTCGCGCCGCTGGACCGCACGGCTGCTGGTGCCGGAGACGGCCGAGGCGGAGGCGGAGGCGAAGGTCGCGGAACGGGTGCCGGAGACGGTGGGGGGTCCGGCGGCGACGACGGTGAGCGCGGGTGACGGTGACGCTTCCGGCGACGGCGCATCCGACGACGTACGCCCGGAGAGTTCCCCTTCCTCTTCCCCTTCCCCGTCCTCCTCTCCCTCCGACTCCTACCGTCGTCGGCTTCGCGGCTCCGTGCTGGTCGAAGTGGCCGTCGGGGTGGCGGTGTTGGTGATCACGACGATCCTCACGGCGACCCTGCCGGGGCGTGCCGCCGCCGAGGCCGCGGAGGCCGCTCAGGACGCTCCCGTGCCCGGGGTGATCAGCGCGTCCACGACGACGATCCCCTTCGACGTCGGTACGCCCGGCGGGCACGGCAAGGTGCAGGTGACCCTCGAACCGGCCCGGGTCGGCGAGAACAGTGTGCAGGCCGTGGTGTTCGGGCCCGACGACGGTTTCGCGGTCGTCCCCGAACTCCGGATCTCCTTCTCCCTCCCCAGCAAGGACATCGGCCCGCTCAACGCCGACGTCACCGACCAGGGCGGCTACTGGGGCACCAACACCCTTCAGCTGCCCATCGCCGGCACCTGGACGATGAAGGTGACGATCCGTACCTCGGACGTCGACCAGGTGAGCGTGTCGCGGAAGGTGAAGATCAGTCCCTAGTCCCCGACCTGGGCGAGGTGGTCGGCGAGGGCGGTGACCGACGCGAGGATCTCCGTCGGTGGGCGGGCCAGGTCGACCGCGTGGGTGGTGAGGGTGATGCCCGCATTGCGGATCGGGTGGGGGACGGGGGCGTCGCCCCGCTGGGCCGCGTACACGAGATGGCCGTGCGGGAGCGCCAACGCCGTGCAGTAGCTGAGCAGTTGGTACATGTGCTCGTGGGGTGGCGGTTCGGCGCCCAGGTCACGGTACTTGGCGTCCACGACGGTGAGGGGCCGGCCGGCGCGGTAGAGGACCAGGTCCGGGATGATCCGGACGCGGGAGCCGAGGTCCAAGTGGTGGCGCCGGTCCTGGGGTTGGACCCGTATCCGGTGCGGGAGCAGGGCGGCGGTCAGGGTGTCGGTGAGGAACCGCTCGAAGACCCGGGCCAGGTCGAGGACGAAGCCGTCGGTCGTCACGGGGGCCGTTCCGTGTGGGGTGATGCCCCGGTCGGTGAGGATCAGCTCCGCCAGGCGCAGGGCGGGCTCGTAACGGGAGTTGAGGCGGGTCGGCGTCCAGGTGGGGAGCGGGGGGCCCGGGCGCAGCGGGGTGACCTCGGGGAGACGTCCGGCCAGGTGACGCAGGGTGCGGCGGGCCGTCTGCGTGACTCCGGGGAGGCGTTCCAGGCGGTGCAGCGCGGCCAGCAGGACGCGGTTCTCCGCGATGTCGGCGGTGAAGTCGTCGTAGCGGACGGCCACGGGGAGCGGTAGTCCCGTCCGGCGCAGCTGGTCGGCGGTACGGATCCGACCGCGTACGACGGGGAGTTCGTCGTCGGTGACGCGGTAGCCGTGCAGGACGCCGGGGTCGAGGGCGCGACGGGCGGCGCGGGCGTAGGCGTCGGCGAGGGCGGGGAGCAGGTCGTCGTCGGACGCCGACGCGGTGACCGGCTGGTCCTGCCAGGGGGTGCCCGGGGCGTGGGTGAGGAGGAACAGCAGCTGGGAGACGGGGAGTTTGGGGCGGATACGGAGTTCGACCGTGCCGTCGCCGCGTCCGAGCCGGATCAGGCCGACGCGCTGCCGGCCCGAGACACGCCACAGCCCGCTCGCGGCCGGGGTGAGCCGGACCAGGTCCGGGCGCCTGATCAGGGTGGCGACCTGGGCGGGGCGCAGGGCGACCTGGACGCCTCGGCCGGTCTCGGTGAGGGAGATGGGGGAGGCTGCGACGGTCACTGGACTACTCCGGTGCGGAGGGCAGGGAGGCGCTGAGGGCGTCGAGCCCGTACTCCTCCTCGACGTCGACGCCCGTGCCGTACAGCTGGTCCTCCAGGAGGGGCAGGATCTGGGTGCTCCAGATCAGCTCCAGGCCGTCGGGGTCGGCCGACTGGCGGTTCATCAGGTACGACGGTCCGATCGCCCGATCCGGGTCGGCCAGGCGGGAGTTGAGGGCGTCGAGGAGGTCGGCGGGGCGCTCGGGCAGGCTGTGGCGGTCCAGCCAGCGGCGCAGCAGACCGGCGACGGGCGGGCGGTCCGGGGAGAGCCTGCGGAAGGCGAAGCGGCGGCGCATGGCCGCGTCCACGAGGGCGATGGAACGGTCGGCGGTGTTCATCGTGCCGATGAGGTAGACGTTCTTGGGCAGGTCGAACTGCTGCTCCGGCGAGTACTGGGTGATGATCGGCTCCTCCCGGTACTCCAGCAGGAAGTACAGCTCGCCGAACACCTTGGCGAGGTTGGCCCGGTTGATCTCGTCGATGACCAGGACGTACGGGTTGGCCGGGTCCTGGCGGGCCCGGTCCACCAGCAGCTTGAACGGCCCCGGCACCACCTCGAACGCCACGGTGCCGCCGTCACCCTTGACCGGCCGGAACCCCTCGAAGAAGTCCTCGTAGGTGTAGGAGGGGTGGAACTGCACCAGCCGGGTGCGGTCGGGTCCGGCCATGTGCTGGGCGAGGCGCCGGGCCAGGAAGGTCTTGCCGGTGCCGGGCGGGCCGTACAGGACGATCTGCCGCATCCGTTCCAGCTGGCGGGCGGTGTCGCGCAGCCAGCGGACGTCCATGAGCAGGTCGTCCGCGAGGTCCTCGCCGACCGGTGGCAACTCGATCGGGCGGGTCACGTCGACCTTGAGCAGTTCCTCCTCGACGGAGTCGGTCAGGCCGGCTGCCTCGGCGAGTTCGGCGGCGACCGTGCTGATGTCGTAGACGGTGGGCGGGCGTTGGAGCTGCGTCTGGACCTGCTCGGGGAGTTCGGCGCGGCGCAGGGGGCGGGTTGCGGTGGCCCACTTGACCGTGCGGCGGCGGGCACGGTCGGGGCCGCCGGAGAGGTCGTAGCGGGCCGGGCCCTCGATCGTGCCGACGTGCACTTCGTCGGGGGTGACGGTGACGACGACGTCTCCTGGCTTCATCTGGCTGAGGAACAGATGGAGTTGGCCTGTCGCCTGGCCGCGAACCTGCGCGGTGGCGTCCGCCAGGCCGGCGGAAACGGCTTGCTGGATCGCGGGTTTGGTGGCGCCCGGGGGAATCTCCGGCATCTCGCCGAAGCTGATCGAGCAGTAGCCGTGGGCCAGCCAGTCGGGGACGAAGTTCTGCCCGCCGACGTTGGATCCCCTCACCAGCCAGCCCTGTTGACCGACCTGGGCCGACCCGGGACGCCAGTGGCCTAGCCAGGGCTCGGCGAAGAAGTTCACCGGGTCCTCCGACTCCTGCTGCAACAGGGTGCGGAGGGCGAGCAGGTCACGGTCGTCGTCACCGGTGAGGTCGGGGAGACGGTCGCCGTAGCCGGTCAGGATGCGCTGCTTGCTCTTGCTGCTGGCGATGGGGAGGAAGGTCTCGGGGAACAACAGGGCCTGGAGGACGTGCACTTGGGCGCGGGCCTTGTTGTGGCCTTCGGCGGCGAGTACCGCACGGCACTCGTCCCGGAAGCGCCATGGGCCGGACAGCAGATCTTCTCGCTCGACCGGCGTCCACTCTGTCAGCCGCTCCACCAGCAGTATGAGGAACTGGAACTGCGCCCACCGATAGTTGAGGAACGCCTGCCCACCGTTGATGAACCCGACGAGCGGGGCGTCCAGTTCGGCCGGTATCGAGATCTCCCGTCCGGCCCAGGACAGCACCTCGTTCAGGATCTCCCGCTTCCTCGGTACGCCTATCTGCTCGGGCTTCAGCGGTACGAGGTTCACGTAGAGGAGTTCGGCGGCGAGGACGATCGTCTCGTCCGGGGCCCCGGACAACTGCCGTTCCAGCTTCACCAGGAAGTTGTCGGAGGACTCGTCCGGCTGGTCGACGAACCGGCGGCGCAGGTCGGTCGCCGTCCCGGACGTCCAGATGTCCAGCCCCGGCACGAACGCCGAGCCCCCGCTGCTCAGCCCGTCCCGCAGCACCCGCCGCACCGCCGCGACAACCGGAGCCCCCTCAACTGTCGTGCCGTATACGCCCGTTCCTGTCCCGGTCTGTTCGATCACGCGGCTCATCGTAGGCGCCGACCCGGAACCACACCGCCAGGACGATCGGATAGACCAGGTAGCCGAAGCGGGTGGCCGGTATCAGGCACATCGCCAGGCCCAGGCCGATGGCCAGGCGGTCCGCCGCCGCCCGGACCGTGTGCGGTGGTCGGACCACGAGTGATGCGGCCACCGCGACCGCGCTCGCGACCAGCAGCGCGACCGCGAGGACGAAGCCGCCGGGGACGTACTCCGCGAGCAGATGCCCGGGGAGCGGGCTCGTCGCCGGGGACTGGATGCCGCCCTTGCCCAGCGGGAACAGCACCACGTGCTCGACGAAGGCGTGGGGGTTGGTCAGCGCGACCGGTATGACAGCCGCCGCCGCTGTCAGGAGGGCGGTCGCCGTAGCCCGTACTGCCGTGAGGCGGCCCGCCGTGACGGCGATCAGGATCAGGACGACGGGGAGGAGGGGCCAGGCGGTCCACTTCAGGGCCGCCGCGGCGCCTATCGCCAGCCCGGCCGAGACCCCGGCACCGGGTCCGGGGCCGGAAACGGCCCGGCCCGCCAGCGCCAGCCCCAGGCACATCAGGCCGATGACCGGCAGGTCGACCCCGCCGACGGCGAGGGGCAGGGCCACGGCCGGGAAGGAGAGCAGCAGGGCCGTACGGGTCGAGCCGGCGGTTCGTTCCGTACGGGTCGAGTCGGCTGTGTGTCCCGTACGGGATCTGGTCGTCGCGTACATGCAGGCCACGAAGGCCGCGCAGAACCACAGGCGGGCGTCCGTGAGCGGGGCCAGGGGCGTGTTGCCCAGGAGGGCGTGGGGGAGGCCGAAGAGGGCCATGCCGGGCAGGTACGGGTTGTAGTCGTCCACGGTGGTGGGGTGGGCGGGGTACGGGCTGCCCGTGTGCAGGAGCAGGGCGCCGGAGTGTTCGACGACCCCGACCTCGGACTGGGCGCCGCCGAGCACGACCAGCAGGGCCAGGGGGAGGAGTACCGCGCCGACGGTGGCCGCGCGCAGCGCCCGGCCCGTCCAGGGGCGCGGGTCACGGGCCGCCAGGAGCGCCGCCGTGCCGTAGCCGAGGGCCGCGCAGACGCCCCACACGCGGTGCGGGGTCAGGGTCGTGACCAGTGCCAGGCCCAGGGCGAAGGCGGCGCAGGCCAGCAGGTGGACGACGTCCCAGCGGACCGGGAGCCGGGCCGGGCGTGCCGGGGCGACTGCTGTGGCCGTCGTCGTGGCGGGTGCCGTGACGGTGGTCGTGCTGGGCATGGGCGGGCTCCTGCCGGCTCCGGCTGACGGGTGAGGTGATCACCACCAATGTCGTTTCCGGACCGGTCCGCCCACCTCGGCCGAAAGGTCACTGTTCGTGACCGGCGGAGTGCTCTGCTCGGCCGATCGGCCGAGGGAGTGAGCGGCGAGATGTGCGTGAGCTGTTTGCCGTCTATCTGTTAGCAAACCTTCTCTTTTTGATGTCCATCACGTTTCAGGAACGGAGGCCTTCAGCTCTTGACGCATGACAGGACATGGGGCTCTTATTACCGCCACGATGTTTGGTCAAGTTGATTTCTGGTCGATTTAGATCAGCATGGACCCAGCGTAGTCGTGACCTTGCTCCCCGTTTGGGGGGTCTGTCCTCAGGAGCCGTCATGCACCACACTCCCTCCGGTCTGTCCGTCCCCGGTCCGAGCCGCCGCACCCTGCTGCGCGGGATCGGTGGCGCGGCCGCGCTCGGCGCCGCCGTTCCACTGCTGAGCGCCTGTGGCGGCGACAGCGACTCGGGCTCCGACGCGAAGACCGTCACCCTCGGCTCGAACTCGTCGGACGCCGTGCCGAAGAAGGCCTTCGCGGAGATCTACGCCGCGTTCACGAAGAAGACCGGCGTCAAGGTCGACGTGAACACGAAGGACCACAACACGTTCCAGGAGCAGATCAACTCCTACCTCCAGGGCACCCCGGACGACGTGTTCACCTGGTTCGCCGGCTACCGCATGCAGTTCTTCGCGGGCAAGGGCCTGGCCAGCCCGATCGACGACGTGTGGCAGAAGATCGGGGGCAACTTCCCCGACGCGATGAAGCAGCTCAGCAAGGGCGCGGACGGCAAGTACTACTTCGTGCCGCTGTACACGTACCCCTGGGCGATGTTCTACCGGAAGAGCGTCTTCAAGGAGCACGGCTACGAAGTGCCCACCACCTGGGCGCAGTTCATCGCGCTGTGCAAGCAGATGAAGGCGGACGGCCTGGTCCCGATCGCCTTCGGCGACAAGGACGCCTGGCCCGCGCTCGGCACCTTCGACCAGATCAACTTCCGTACCAACGGGTACGACTTCCACACCGAGCTGATGGCCGGAAAGGCATCCTGGACCGACGCGAAGGTTCGCGCCACGTTCGACAACTGGGCTGAAATTCTCCCCTATCACCAGGAGGGCTCGACGGGCCGAACCTGGCAGGACGCGGCCCAGACGCTCGTCTCGAAGAAGGCCGGCATGTATCTGCTGGGCACCTTCGTGGGCCAGCAGTTCACGAACGCGACCGACCGTGAGGACCTCGACTTCTTCGCCTTCCCGGAGATCGACCCCTCCTTCGGGCAGGACACGGTCGAGGCGCCCACCGACGGCTTCATGCTCAGCAAGTCCCCGAAGAACAAGGCCGGTTCGGTCCAGCTCCTGGAGTACCTGGGCACTCCGGAGGCCGAGGAGATCTACCTCAAGTCCGACCCGAACGTCGTCGCCGCCTCCACCACCGCCGACACCTCCTCGTACAGCGCCCTCCAGAAGAAGGCGTACGCGATGATCTCCGGCGCGAAGAGCCTCACCCAGTTCATGGACCGCGACAGCCGGCCAGACTTCACCTCCACGGTGATGCAGCCCGCGCTGCAGAAGTTCATCCGCGATCCCAAGGGCATCGACAGCCTGCTCTCGTCCATCGAGCGCCAGAAGAAGACGATCTTCGCCTCCTCATGAGCACCTTCGATTCGACTCCCGTGATCCCGGGGGCGGCGGCCGAGCCGCCCCCGGGCGGTACCGTCACCCCTTCCTCCCCGCAGCGACTCAAGCCTCCCCAGGGGCACAGGCGGCTCCTCACCCGCGAGGACAGGGTCGCCCTCGGCTTCATGGCCGGGGTGCCGACGTTCCTGCACATCGCCCTCGTGTGGGTGACGGCCCTCGCCTCGGTCGCGCTGGCCTTCACCACCTGGGACGGCATCGGCTTCGGCTCCATCAAGTGGGTCGGGCTGCAGAACTTCCGTGAACTGTTCGACAGCAACCCGCAGTTCTGGCCGGCCGTCCAGCACAACGTGATCTGGTTCGTCGTACTGATCCTGATCCCGACCCCGCTCGGCCTGTTCCTGGCCGTGCAGCTGGACAAGAACATCCGGTTCAGCCGGGTCTACCAGACGGCGTTCTTCCTGCCGGTCGTGGTGTCGATGGCGGTCATCGGCTTCGTCTGGCAGCTGGTCTACAACCCGGACACGGGCCTGATCAACAGCCTGATCGGCGCCAACAAGCCGGGCCACTACATCGACTGGATCGGCGACCCGGACCTCAACCTCTGGGCCATCCTCGTCGCCGCCGCCTGGCGGCACACCGGCTACATGATGATCCTGTACCTGGCCGGTCTGAAGGGCGTCGACCCGTCGCTGCGCGAGGCGTCCTCGCTCGACGGCGCCAACGAGTGGCAGACGTTCAAGAACGTCATCTTCCCGACCCTGCGCCCGACCAACACGATCGTCCTGGTCGTCACGATCATCGAGTCGCTGCGCGCGTTCGACCTCGTGTACGTCTTCAACGGCGGTGCCCAGGGCACCGAGTTGCTGTCGATCCTGGTCACGAACAACATCATCGGCGAGTCCAGCCGGATCGGTTACGGGTCCGCGATCGCCGTCGTGCTGCTGCTGATCTCGCTCGTCGTGATCATTCCGTACCTGGTCAGCACCTTCCGGAAGGAGCGGCGAGCATGAGCGCCTCCATGTCGTTGAAACAGCGCGCCCCCGTCCGCCCCGCCCGCGTGCTGCTCCACGTGTTCCTCGTTCTCATGTCGCTGGCCTGGCTCGCGCCGCTGCTGTGGGCGATGTACGCGGCCCTGCGCCCGTACTCCGAGACCAGCGACAAGGGCTATGTGTCCTGGCCCGACAAGCTGAGCTTCTCGAACTTCACCAACGCGTTCGAGCAGTCGGACATGACGCACTACTTCATGAACACGCTGATCATCGCCGTACCGGCGGTGCTGCTGACGCTGTTCCTGTCGTCGATGGTCGCCTTCTACGTCAGCCGCTTCGACTTCCGCGTCAACCTGTTCCTGCTGCTGGTCTTCACGGCGGGCAACCTGCTTCCGCAGCAGGTCATCATCACCCCGCTGTACCGGCTCTATCTCCTGGTGGACCTGCCGGGCATCACCGACTCCGGGAAGCTGTACGACTCCGCGCTGGGCCTCGTCCTCATCCACATCGCGTTCCAGTCGGGCTTCTGCGCGTTCGTGCTCGCCAACTACATGCGGATGCTGCCGCACGAGCTGACCGAGGCCGCGCTGGTCGACGGCGCGTCGGTGTGGCGGATGTACTGGCAGATCGTGCTGCCGCTGTGCCGCCCCGCGATGGCGGCTCTGGCCACGCTCCTCTCCATCTGGATCTACAACGACTTCTTCTGGGCCATCGTGCTCATCTCGACCGGTGAGAACATGCCGATCACCTCGGCCCTCAATAATCTCTCCGGTCAGTACTTCACCGACCCCAACCTGGTCGCTGCGGGTGCGTTGTTGACTGCGATCCCGACACTGATCGTGTACTTCGCGTTGCAGCGCCAGTTCGTCAGCGGACTGACGCTGGGTGCCAACAAGGGCTGAACGACCCTCGCTTGAAAGAGAACGACAAGTGCCCCTCCCCTTCACGCCCGTTGCCTCCATACCCGTGGACGTCAGTCGCGCCCGCGTCCACGAGGAGGGCTGGCAGTCCTGGAGCCCCAGCGGCACCTACGCCCCGGGCGACAAGCCGTACCGTCCGACGAACGACAACTGGGCGACGGTCTGTTACCGCCCCGGACATCCCGTCCCCGAGGGCGTCTTCCAGGGCGAGGGCCTGCTCGCCCTGGACCCGGGCGACGGCTCCCCGGTACGCCTGTGGGCGGCACCGGACCCGACCCGCCAAGTCCCCTCCATACGCCTGGAGTTCAGGGAGGGCGGCCGGGCGGAGGTGAGCGCGGACGGCCCGGTGGAGTCGCTGGAGTATTCGGAGTACGAGGGTGACATCCAGGCGGCACTGGCGAGTTGGGCCGAGGGGCTCGGGCTCCCGGCACCCCGCCCGGCGCCCACGGTCTGGTGCTCCTGGTACGAGTACTTCACCGAGGTCACCGAGGACGACATCCACGAGAACCTGCGCGCGATGGACGTCCTCGACCTGCCCATCGACGTCGTCCAGATAGACGACGGCTACCAGAAGGCGCTCGGCGACTGGCTCACCCTCTCGGGCCGCTTCCGCTCCCGGGCCGGCACAGCCGACCGCATCCGCGCCAACGGCCGCCGGGCGGGCATCTGGACGGCCCCCTTCCTGGTCGACCCGAGCAGCGAACTGGCCGCGGAACACCCGGAGTGGCTGGTGAGAGACGTGCAGGGCGCGCCGCTGCACGCGGGCCGCAACTGGGGGCACGACCTGTACGTCCTGGACACGACCCACCCGGCCGCGGCGGCGTACCTGACCGAGGTGTTCACGACGCTGCGCGCCGAGGGCTACGACTACTTCAAGGTCGACTTCCTGTACGCGGGCGCGCTGGAGGGCGTACGGCATGAGGGGGACGGGGACGAGCGGGCCGCGGTGGCCGCGTACCGCGCGGGTATCGCCCTGATCCGGGAGGCGATAGGCCCGGACTCCTATCTCCTCGGCTGCGGCGCCCCGATCCTCCCCTCCCTCGGTCTGTTCGACGCGATGCGGGTCAGCGCGGACACCGCCCCGCACCGCCGCCCCGAGGCCGACGACTACTCCCAACCCGGCCAGGACGCCGCCGAGTTCACCGGCGTGGGACGCCAGTGGCAGCACGGCCGGCTCTGGGTCAACGACCCCGACTGTCTGATGGCCCGCCCGGCCGTGGAGACGCGGGAGCGCTGGGCGGCGCACGTCGAGGCGACCGGCGGCCTGATGGCGTCGAGCGACCGCCTGTTGTCCCTTGACGAGTGGGGCGTGGAGACAACACGTCGCCTCCTGACCGGAGTTGACCGATGAAGCGCGAACTCGCCCTCCCCGGAATCGCGTACGGAGGTGACTACAACCCGGAGCAGTGGCCCGAGGAGGTCTGGGCCGAGGACATGCGCCTGATGCGCGAGGCCGGGGTCACCATGGTGAGCGTCGGCATCTTCTCCTGGGCACTGCTCGAACCGGCCGAGGGCGTCTACGACTTCACGCGCATGGACCGACTCCTGGACCTGCTCCAGGAGAACGGCATCGCGGCGGACCTCGCGACTCCGACGGCGGCGCCGCCGGCCTGGTTCTTCCGCGCCCATCCAGAGGCGCTCCCGGTGGACAAGGACGGCCGCCGACTGTCGTACGGCAGCCGCCAGACGTTCTGCCCGAGCAGCCCGGCCTACCGTGAGGCGGCGCTACGGATCGCGGGCGCGCTGGCGAAACGCTACGCGGACCACCCGGCGGTGGCGATGTGGCACATCCACAACGAGTACGGCTGCCACAACCCCGCCTGCTACTGCGACGAGAGCGCGGAGTCGTTCCGCCGCTGGCTGCGGGACAAGTACCGGGACCTGGACGCGCTGAACGACGCCTGGGGGACGACCTTCTGGAGCCAGTGGTACTACGACTGGGCCGAGGTGATCCCGCCGCGCGCGACGGGCGCGGTCCCGAACCCGACGCACCAGCTGGACTGGCGCCGTTTCTGCAGCGACGAGTTGCTGTCGCTGTACAAGGCGGAGCGGGATGCGGTGAGGGCGGCGGCGCCGGAGACTCCGGCGACCACCAACTTCATGGTGATGTACAACTTCGACGCGCTGGACTACTGGCGCTGGGCCCCGGAGCTGGACGTCGTCTCGAACGACCACTACCTCCGCTCGACGGACCCGGAGTCGGAGATCGACATCGCGCTGAGCGGCGACCTGATGCGCTCGCTGGCGGGCGGCCCCTGGCTGTTGATGGAGCACTCGACGGGCGCGGTGAACTGGCAGCCGGTCAACAGGGCAAAGACGGCAGGGGAGTTGCGCCGCAACTCCCTCGCCCATGTCGCCCACGGAGCCGACGGCATCGCGTACTTCCAGTGGCGGGCCGCGAAGGCGGGCGCGGAACAGTGGCACTCGGCGATGCTTCCGCACGCCGGCACGGACAGCCGGATCTGGCGTGACGTGGTCCAACTGGGCGCGGATCTGCGGGCGTTGGCGGAGGTGCGTGGGAGCAAGGGCACGGCGTCGGTGGCCATCGTCTGGGACTGGGACGCCCGTTGGGCCCTGGAACTCCCCTCCCAGCCGAACGGCGAACTCCGTTTCCAGGACCTCGTACGGGACTGGTACGAGCCGCTGTGGCGGGCGGGCGTGGCGGTGGACTTCGTACGCCCGGGCGATGAGCTGGAGGGATACCGGCTGGTGCTCGCGCCCAGCCTGTACCTGGTGGACGAGGCAGGTGCGGGCAATCTCATCGGCTACGCGGAGGGCGGCGGCACGCTGGCCGTCGGTTTCCACAGCGGGGCTGTGGACGCCAACTGCCATGTGCGGCTTGGGGGTTACCCTGGCGCGTTCCGGGAGGCCCTCGGGGTACGGGCGGACGAGCTGTTCCCGTTGCTGCCGGGTGAGTCGGTGGGGCTGGGGGAGGGCCGTACCGGGTCGCTGTGGTCGGAGCGGTTGCGGCTGGCGGGGGCGGAGGTGGTGCTGTCGTACGAGGACGGTCCGTTGGCCGGTGTCCCGGCGGTGACACGCAACTCGGTGGGTGCGGGCGTGGGTTGGTATGTGGCGACCCGGCCGGACGCGTCCACGCTGGGTGCGCTGCTCGGGCGTATGTGCGCGGAGGCGGGGGTCGGGGCGGCGCGGGAGACTCCGGCGGGGGTGGAGGCGGTGGTGCGGCGGGGCCCGGATGCCGACTTCCTCTTCCTGATCGACCACGCGGGTGACGGGGCCGAGGTCGCGGTGGCGGAGGGGGCGACCGAACTGCTCACCGGGGAACGGGTGGTGGGTCGTTCGGTGCGGGTTCCGGCGGGTGGGGTGGCGGTGGTGCGGGAGCCTCGCGGGCGTCAATAGGTGTCCATGTACGCCCTCTTGATGGGGTATCAGGTGGCTCGTACTCTGCTCTCCTGGATCGTCGACCAGGGGAGCAGGGTTGGCTACGGCACCGTCCGAACCGTCCGACGAAGAGCTGCTCCGGGCCGTTGAGCGTTACCTGTCCGGGCGGGGTCGTGGGGTGCGACTCATCGTTCCCGGCACGGCGGGGCTGACCAGGCATCCGTTGCTCGACTTCCGTATCGACCGCCGGTTCGAAGAGCGGCACGGCGGGCTGGAGAGGCGGGTGCCGGGAAAGAGGCTGAAGCAGATCTCCAAGCGACCGACCTACGTCGACCTTCCCACCCATCCCGTCGACGTACCCGCCGGCTTTGCCCCGTCGCCGCCGGTGAAACTGGTACTCGGGGGCTCGGTCGCCGAGGAGCCGTGTCCGGACTGTGCCGCAGGCAAGCGGGACTGCGACGCGTGCGGAGGGAGCGGTACGCAGGACTGCCCGAAGCGGGTGAAGTGTGCGGGCTGCGGCGGTGGCGCCGACGCGTGCTGGTCGTGCGGCGGCACCCGCAACCGGGGCAGCCGGAAGCCGCCCGCGAACGCTCGTACCCAGGCCAGGACCAGAACCGACTGGTGCAGGCGCTGCGGCGCGCACGACATGGCCTGCCCCCAGTGCTTCGGCCGGCAGACGATGACCTGCCGTGTCTGCGAGGGGAAGGGACACCGCCCCTGCGACGCGTGCGGGGGCTCGAAACGCGTCCGGCACAAGCCGTGCGCGGGCACAGGGTTCTTCACCACCTTCGTCGAGGCGGTGATCACCCACCCCGTGCAGTCGGACCAGGAACGGGTTCCGACCCCGGCCCACCTCTGGTGGCCGACCCGGCGGGCAGGCTGGCGCCGGGAGAGCCTGAGCAACGCCACCGACAAGCTCCCGGCCGACCTGCCGGACACCCTCCGTACTCAGGTCGAACCCCAACTGGCCCGCGCGAAGCGGGAAGTGGCACGCCGGGCGACCCTCCACTTCCTGCCGGTCGCCCGTGTCATGGTCGTCGGGGACCAGGAGTGGGTGTACTTCGCCTTCCCCGAACGCCCGGAGACCGGCGGCACCCTCAAGGTCGTCCGACGGCCCGCGAAGCAACGCGTCGTCCGCCTCGCGGGCATCGCGGCGACGGCGGTAGTGATCGCCGTACTCGTCGCATGGCTGGCGGTGAGGGCGGTCGGCTGAGCGTACGCCTGACAAAGTTGGCGATGTTCACCCTGAGGAGTGAAGGGCCCCGGGAGCCGGTTTGCCGAACCGGCAACAGACCTCGCGTACGTCGGACCCCCCGCCGCACGATTGCCGGTGACCGCCAACGGTCGCTCATCGCCGACGTACGGAGGCCTCGTGCCGCCCCACCCGCACCCCCTCACCCACCGCCTGGTCCCCTCCCCCGCCGGCCGGATCCACCTGGTCGAACAGGGCAGCGGACCCCTGGTCCTGTTGCTGCACGGGTTCCCGGAGTCCTGGTACTCCTGGCGGCATCAGCTCCCGGCGCTGGCCGCCGCCGGATACCGTGCCGTCGCGATCGACGTGCGCGGTTACGGCCGTTCCTCGCGCCCCGAGGACACGAGCGCGTACCGGATGCTCGACCTGGTCGAGGACAACGTGGCCGTCGTGCACGCCCTCGGGGAGCGTTCCGCCGTACTGGTCGGCCACGACTGGGGCGCGACGATCGCCGCGACCTCCGCCCTGCTCCGCCCGGACGTGTTCCGCGCGGTCGCCCTGCTGAGCGTGCCGTACACCCCGCCCGGCGGACCCCGCCCCAGCGACGTCTTCGCGCACATCGGTGGCGAGGACGAGGAGTTCTACGTCTCCTACTTCCAGGAACCCGGCCGCGCCGAGGCCGAGATCGAGCCCGACGTACGAGGCTGGCTGGCGGGCTTCTACGCCGCCCTCTCCGCCGACACCATGCCCCAACCCGGCGCCCCGGACCCGCACTTCGTGACGCGCGGCGGAAAGGGAGGAGGTGGAGGAAATGGAGGAGACGGCACCTTGCGCGAGCGCTTCCCCCGCGACCGCCGCCCGGCCTGGCTCACCGACCACGAACTCGACGTCTACGCCGGGGAGTTCGAGCGCACTGGCATGACGGGCGCGCTCGCCCGCTACCGCAACATGGACCGCGACTGGGAGGACCTGACGAACGGCGGGCACACCGGCGCCCCCGTCACCCAGCCGTCACTGTTCATCGGCGGCGCCCTCGACGCCTCCACCACCTGGCTGGCCGACGCGATCAAGGCCTACCCGGTCACCCTCCCCGCCCTCACCGGCTCCCACATCCTCGAAGGCTGCGGCCACTGGCTCCAGCAGGAGCGCCCGGCGGAGACCAACGCCCTCCTGACGGACTGGCTCAAGTCCCTGCCCTCCCTGCCCGCCGCCGCTACCACCAGCGATGGCGGTCACTGACGATCCGCCGGTCACCGAGCGGCTGCGTGTCCAGGGCGTTGCCCTTGGGGAAGACCTCGCGGTAGTGCTCCAGGGCGGCGGTGGACGCCTGCACGGGGTGGGTCAGGACGTTCCAGCGCACCCCCGGGGTGTAGGGACAGACGGTGGTGGAACCGAGGTAGCGGTAGGACTCGGTGCAGGTCGGAAGGAGGGTGTCGAGCTGGACGGCGGCGACCTCCCAGGAGCCCTTGGAGTGTTCGGCAGGGCGGGCCGAGGACAGCAGCCGGTCCAGGGAGTCATTGGGCTGCCCCGGATGCACGAAGACGGCGACGACCGTGTACTCGGCCTCCCCCGACTCGACCTCGCGCTTGTATTTCATGTGCTGCTCCAGCGGGAACGCCACTCCACCGACGGTGTGCTCGGACGGCGTGTGCCAGTGCACGTCTTCCAGTTCGTAGGTGTCGTCGCCCACGCTCAGCAGGCACTTCTGTTCGCGCACCGGAACAGCCTTCACGGTGCCTTCGTTGTCCCGAGCGCAGCCGCGACAGTGCTGCTTCGGGCTCGCGTAGTGCAGTTCCATGTCCAGCCTCGCCGGATGGCGGAACCGCAGCGGTGGCAGGGCCGAGCAGTCGGTGTCCTGCGGGCGGATGTCGACGGGGCTCCGCGGCGGCGGGCAGTCTTCGGCGGACGGCGTGGGTGGGGTCTGGGACATGGGTGGAACACCTTCGGCTGAGTCGGAGGCACTGACGGAGGCACTGACGGAGGCACTGACGGAGGGTCTGGCGGAGGCACTGACGGAGGGTCTGGCGGAGGTCCTGGCAGGAGTCACCGCATAGCCTCCCCGCGCCGCCACGCCCGAACTCGCAAGGTCACCCGTACTGCTGAACGGGCAACACGGTCCTCAGAGGCAGCCGTCTGCTGGTCACACCAGGTGATCAGCAGCCGATGGCGCCGTCAGCGTGACGTACGGCCGCGGCCGCAACCGAAGCGGTCCTTGTGGGGCTCTGGACCTGTGATCCGCAATTCGCCGGTGAGGAGACAGAGATGACCACCTTGATCCCCTGGAACAACGAGAGCCTCGGTTTGTGTGCCGTCGTCGACCCGTACGCCGCACATCCCGGTGACGATGCCTGGCCGACTGCCGCCCAGCCCTGCGATGACCTCGACTACTTCCTGCCGCCGCCCAACCCCGCCCACCGCCTCGACTACCCCCTCACCCCGTACGACCACCAACGCCTCGCCCTGCACGCGGCACTCACCGTCGCCGGTATCCCTCCGATGCCCGAAGACCGTGCCGTCATCGACCGGCTGAGCGCCCTGCCGGCAGACGTCAACAACACCCTCCAGCGCTGGCTGCACCACGCCCAATGAGACTTGGAGGAGCGCCGGGTCCGCCTGAGCACACGCTCGCCCCGGAGGTCTGCCGGAGTGTCTGCGGTCGGTGTGCCATACAGGCGGAACCCGAGCCATGGTTCGCGGGTTCGCCTCAACACGGCCTTGTGAACGCCTCGTCCCTCACCCGAACACCCGTGGCCCCGCCCTCAGGAACCTCTCGTCCCCCCGCCCGACCCGCCCCCGAGGCCCCGCCGCCCGCAGTACGACATCGAGCACCCCCTCCACCCGCGCCGCGTAACTGTGCGAGAACCACGGCATGTTGGCCTCCACCACCGCCCACCGTTCGTGTCCTCCCCGGTCGGGATCCCGGACGAGGCCGACGTCGACGGTGACCGCGCTCGGGAGGGAGTCCCGCTCCTCGGCGAGGAGTCGGTCCGCGAACCGGCGTACCTCCCGCTCGTGTACGTCCCCGTCGAGCGGCGCGGGATCGAGGCGGCCGTACACCGCGTACCGGCTCCCGGCCGTCACCCGTCCGTCGAGTACGAACAGGCGGTACTCGACCGCGAACGTGACGATGTCCGACAGCAGCACCGTCGTGTCCGGGGCGACTCCCGCGCCCGTACGGGGGAGCCGCGAGCCGTCCGCGTACACCGCCGCCGGGAACGACTTGTCGCTCGGCGGTTTCGCGAACACAGGACGCCGGCCCTGCCACGCCTCCGCGAGCGTCGTCAGTTCCACGTGCCGTCCCGTGAACTCCTCCGGCAGCTCCGCCAGCCAGCTGTCGGACGGTTCCAGCAGTCCGAGGGCGAGGGTGTCGGCGATCCGGTCGGCGGCGAGCGGGCCCCCGTACCAGTGCACCGCCGCTTCGGCCGATGCCGTCAGGGCCCCCGCGTCAGCCAGCGACCGCACCTCCATCCCCCGCCCGGTCGCCGCCTCCGCGAGCAGCACCGTCGTACTGGTCCGGTGTCCCGAGGTGAGGAACACCGGCCTCCGCCCGTCGGCGCCGCTCACAAGCCGTCCCCTCCCGCGTCAGATCCCGCCCCGGGCCAGGTACGCCTCCACCCGCCCCATCCCCCAAACCTCACCGATCTTGTGCCGGATGTCGAACAGGTTTGCTTCGTGCACCCTCGCGTCCCGGTCCCCGACCGCCTCCTCCACCACCACCGGAACGAAACCGTGCTGCATGGCGTCGAGCGCTGTCGCCCGTACGCAACCGCTGGTCGTCAGGCCCGCGATGAGGAGGGTGTCGAGGCCCTGGGACGTGAGGTACGTGGACAGGGCCGTGCCGAAGAAGGCGCTCGGGTACTGCTTCGTCACCGTCAGGTCCGTGTCCGTCGGGGCCAGGCCCTCGATGAAGTCGCCGTACGGGCTTCCTTCCGCGAACACCCGCAGGCTCGGCACCTTGCGGTAGAAGACTCCTCCGTCGCTGCCGTCGGGGCGGAGCACGACTCGCGTCACGATCACCGGGATTCCGGCTCGGCGGGCCATGGACAGCAACTCCCGCATCGCCTTCGCCGCGTCCTCCGCGCCCGCCCCCGCGTAGAGGGGGCAGGCCGGATCGACGTACGCCCGCGCCGGGTCCACCAGGAGGAGGGCGGGGGAGGTGCCGGGCGTCAACTGGCCCGCCAGTCCCGCCCGTTCATAGTCATCCTCCTGAGACCTCTGAGACTCCTGGGAACCCGCCGCACTCATGCCGAACTCCCCCTCCCCGCGCGCGACTTCATCAGCGGCTGGATGCGGGTGCCGAAGTTCTCCAGGCCCTCCAGGAAGTCGTCGAAGACCAGCATGATGCCCTTCGTGCCCGACACCGCGGCGACCTCGTCGAGCATCCTCGCCACGCTCTCGTACGAGCCGACCAGCGTGCCCATGTTGAAGTTGACCGCGCCCTCGGGCAGGGCGATCGTGCGGGCCGTCGACGTTCCCGTGGACGTCGTGTCCGCCTCCGTCTCGCCGGCCATGTACGCCAGCGCCGCGCGGTCCGCGTTGTCGTGGTAGTCCTGCCACTTGGCCTGGGCTTCCTCGTCCGTCTCCGCCGATATGATCATGAACAGCGACAGGGCTCCCACGTCCCTGCCCGTTCGTTCCGCCTCCTCCACCAGCGTCGCCGTGCTGCCCGACAGGGCCGTCGGGGTGTTCACGCCGCTGCCCAGGATGAAGTTGTACTCCGCGTGCTCCGCCGCGAACTTCATGCCGGTGCCGCTCTGGCCGGCCGCCACGATGTCGATGTGGCCGTTCGTCGGGCGCGGGGAGAGGACGCAGTCGTCCATCTCGTAGAAGTCGCCCTTGAAGTTGGTGACGCCGTCGCGCCACAGGTCCTTCATGACGGTGACGTACTCGACGGCTCGCGCATAGCGGTTGCCGAAGTGGTCGTCGCCGGGCCACAGGCCCATCTGCGCGTACTCGCCGGGGGCCCAGCCCGTCACGATGTTGATGCCGAAGCGGCCGGGAGCGATCGAGTCGACCGTGACCGCCATGCGCGCGACGATCGCCGGGGGCAGGGCCAGGATCGGGGTCGACGCGTAGAGCTTGATGCGCTCCGTCACCGCCGCCAGGCCCGCCATCAGCGTGAACGACTCCAGGTTGTGATCCCAGAACTCCGTCTCACCGCCGAAGCCTTTCAGTTTGATCATCGACAGGGCGAAGTCCAGATCGTGGGCCTCCGCCTTCTGCACGATCGCCTTGTTGAGCTCGAAGCTCGGCATGTACTGCGGCGAACTCTTCGAGATCAGCCAGCCGTTGTTGCCGATGGGGATGAAAACGCCGATGTCCACGCGAATCGCTCCTCGGTTGTGCGGTTCTCGACACAGAAGCTTCGATATGAAGCGCTCGACAGTCAGTTACGTTCAAATCTCAACTGTCCGTCAATGGGACGCTACATCGCCGCTATGACGGTGATATGTCACACAACTTGCCCTGAGGGCACGGTTGTTGGTGCCCGTACGGCTCCGTAGGATCTGCCTCCATGTCCGGTGAAGGTGGCCGTGGGTGTCGGTGAGATTCCTGCAAAGCCGCGCATCAGGTGGGATGGAAACGGTAAAACTTCAAGCATGAACGCACGGCTGGCACTGCTCAGCTCGGTGGATCCCGGGGTCGCGGAGAGCGAGGTCTTCCGGCTGGCTCTCCAGCACGCCGTGGCCGAGCTGGGCGCGCTCGGGGGAACGATTCACCTCCGAGGTCCCATGTCGGCCCTGCGCCTGGTGTCGGCCACCGGTCTGCCCACCGCCCTCACCGGTGCCTGGGAGATCATCGACCAGGAGGGCCCGCTGGCCCCCGCCCGCGCCCTGCAGGAGGACTACCGCGAGGGGCACGGGGTGTGGATCCCCGGAGTGGCGGCCGAGCGCGCCGACCCCACGGTCCCGATCTGCCCGTCGAGCGCGCCCATACCGGGCAGCGGACTCGCCGCCGTGCCCGTCATCCGCGGTGACCGCAGCATCGGCGCCCTCACCGTCATCACCGGCGACCGCGGTGAACCGACGCCCGCCCAGTGGCAGTTCCTGCGGGCCGTCGTCGCCTGGACCGAGGAACGCATGGTCCAGGCGCCCCCGCCGGCCGGCCCCGTCCACTCCGAGCTGAGCGGCGACCGGCTGCGCCAGGCACTCAAGGAGGTCCGGGTCGGCTCCTGGGACTGGCACATCGCCAACGGCGAACTCATCTGGGACGAAGCCGCGATGGAGCTGTACGGCACCCGGCCCGAGGAGTACACCGCCCGCGTCGAGAACTGGATGCGCTGCGTCCACCCCGACGACCTCGGGCCGACCCTCGCCCTCGTCGACCAGGCCATCCGCGGCCACTCGGTGTTCGAGGCCGAGTACCGCGTACGGGGCCTGGACGGGACGTACGGCTGGCACCAGGCGCGCGGCCGGGCCACGTACGACGAGAACGGCGAGCCCCTGCGGATGATCGGCATGGGCTGGGACAGCAACGAGTCGCGCACCGCCCGGGACGCGCTCAGCCGCGCCCTGCGGCACATGAGCGACGGATTCCTCGCGGTCGACGACACCTGGCGGATCACCTTCGCCAACCTGGAGGCCGAACGCACCCTCGGCCTCTCCGAGGACGAGCTGTTCGGGCGCATCCTCTGGGACCTGCCCACCGTGCGCGAGCTGCCCGGCCTGGAGCGCCGCTGCCGCAAGGCCGCCGCCGAGGACAAGCCGACCGGCTTCGACATACGTGTGCCCGGCACCGGCCGCCGCTACCACCTGCGACTGGTCCCGGGCCCCGACGGCCGCACCCTCTATCTCCAGGACGTCACCGAGAAGCGGCGGCTCGCGGAGGAGAGCCAGGCCGCCGAGCGTGCCGCGTCCGAACGCGCCGCCCGGATAGCGGAGTTGACGGCGGCCCTTGCCAAGGCGACCACCGCGCGGGACGTCGTCGACGCGGTTGCCCGGCGCGTACTGCCGCCCTTCGCCGCCTCCGGACTCATCGTCCAGACCATCGAGGACCACCGGCTGCGCACCGTCGGAGCCATCGGCTACGAGGACGACTTCCTCGACGTGGTCAGCAACGCCCCGCTGACACCCGGCTGGCCCAGCTTCGACGTGATCAGCGGCGAGACCCCCGCGTTCTTCTCGTCCGCGGCGGAGTTCGTCGTCCACTATCCCGCGCTGGCCGACCTGCCCGGGCGCAGCGGCAAGCAGGCCTGGGCGTTCCTGCCGCTGACCGCGTCCGGCAACACCTTCGGCGTCTGCTCGGTCAGCTTCGACCGCCCGCGCGGTTTCACCGACGAGGAACGCACCCTCCTCACCACGACCAGCGCCCTCGTCGCCCAGGCCCTGGCGCGGGCCCGCCTCTACGACGACGAGCGCAGCCGCTCCCGCGAACTCCAACGCGCCCTGCTGCCGAGCGAGTTGCCCGACCTGCCCGCCTGTACGGCCGCCGCCCGCTACCTCCCCGCCGCCCAGGGCATGGACGTCGGCGGCGACTGGTACGACGTCATCCCGCTCTCCGGCGGCCAGGTCGCGTTCGTCGTCGGCGACGTCATGGGCCACGGCCTGCCCCAGGCGGCCACCATGGGCCGGCTGCGCACGGCCGTCCACACCCTCGCCGACCTCGAACTGCCGCCCGACGAGATCATGAGCCATCTCAACGACATCGTCGGCAACATGGGCGAGGAGTCGTACGTCACCTGTCTGTACGCCCTCTACGACTCCATCACCCAGACCTGTTCCATCGCCCGCGCCGGACATCCCCCGCCCGCGGTCGTCCACCCCGACGGCACGGTCTACTTCCCCGACCTCACCGCCGACCCGCCCCTCGGAGCCGCCGAACCCCCTTTTGAGACCGTCGAGTTGAAGGTCCCCGAGGGCAGCCTGCTGGTGCTGTACACGGACGGTCTGGTCGAGTCGTCGAAGCGGGAGATCGACGAGGGCATGGGTCAACTGGCCCGGCTGTTAAGAGGTGCGTACGAGGCGGGCGAGCAGGACGACCTCGGACAGCTCTGCGACACACTCACGGCGGGACTGCTCCCCGCCGAGCATCCGAGCGTGGACGACGCGGCCCTGCTCATCGCCCGGCTGCACGCCCTGACCGGCGACCGGGTCGCCAGCTGGCCGCTGCCCGAGGACCCGAGAGCGGCGGGGCAGGCACGCCGGCATGTCCGCGAACAGCTCTCCGTCTGGGGGTTGGACGACCTCACGGCCACGACGGAACTCCTGGCGAGCGAGCTGGTCGGGAACGTCGTACGGCATGCCAAGGGGCCCCTCCAACTCCGGTTGCTGCACGGTGCGGAGCTGATCTGCGAGGTGTTCGACGGGAGTCTGACGATGCCGCGGATACGGCGGGCGACGGAGACGGACGAGGGGGGTCGGGGGTTGCAGTTGATCACCGCGCTGTCGCAGCGGTGGGGGACGCGGTACACGCCCAACGGGAAGTGCATCTGGACGGAGCAGGCGTTGCAGCCGCCGGTGGATCGGCGTGAAGTCGGGGCGGGGGATGACGAGTTGGAGTTGATGTTCTTGAACCCTGGGGAGTTCGATGACTTTCCGGAGTTGAGAGGGCTCGGGGATCTGAACTGAGCCCTCCCTGGTTGTCCGGTAGTTGGGTCGCCGCGGGGCGGTGGGGGCTGGTCGCGCAGTTCCCCGCGCCCCTGAAAGACTCAAAGACCGGCTAGTTCTGGTAGACTCTGTCGGTGCCGGGGCCGCCCGACAGGGTGTCCCTGCCCGGGCCGCCGTGCAGGACGTCGTTGCCGCTGTTGCCCCAGAGGGTGTCGTTGCCCTTTTCGCCGTACAGGCGGTCGTTGCCCTTGCCGCCGTAGAGGACGTCGTCGCCCGACCTCCCGTACAGGACGTCGTTGCCGTCGCCGCCGCTCAGGGTGTTGTCGGCGCCGTCCTCGTCCACGTCGCCGGTGAGCGAGTCGTTGCCGGCGTCGCCGTAGCACGCGACCGAGCAGCCGGTGAGGACGTCGTTCCCGGCCCCGCCGCGCGCTCCGTTGCCCCACACTCCGCCCCCGCCGACGGTGCGGTCGTTGCCGTCCTGGCCGTAGAGCACGGTGTAGCCGTTGCCGATCAGCACGTCGTTGCCCTTGCCACCGTAGATCGTGGCGTACGCGTGGTTGTTGGCGGCGATCGTCGCGGTGTCGTTGCCGTCGCCCAGGTCGACGTCGTAGATGTCGGTGTCGTCCGAGCCCACCGGGATGTGGACCGCGCAGCGGGCGAACGTGTGGTCCGTCGCCGAGGGGTGCACGCACTCGTACTTGTCCGCCGCGCTCTTGTCGATGGTGATGGGGTCGCGGTCGCGGAAGGTGAGGAGGTAGTAGACGTCGTTCGCGCCGTCGCGGGACTCGATCTTCATCGAGACCGTCAGCCGGTTCGACTGGCCGGCGGCGGCCTTGTACCAGAGCTCGCCTGCCGTCTGGCGCAGCGTGCCGGCGCTCGGGGTGGCCGCCTGGGCGGCCGGGGCCGTGAGCGCGGCGGCGCCAAGAGCGAGGGTGAGGGTGAGAGCGGTGGTCGTGCCGGTGGCGATCCTTCTGTTCGTGCTGTTCTTGCTGTTCGTAGGCATGCGGGAGCAGCCCCTTCGCGGGTGTCGTGGTGTGGATTCTGATTACCCGTTAGACAGCGGACCCGGGGCGGAGGTTGTGCTCCGGAGCGAACCCTTGTCGCCGTTCGCCCCTCTATAGGAGGGGGCTGAGTTACAGGAGGTGCCGAACGGGACGAGGGGGCAAGGAGTCAGGTGCCGGTCATGGGCCAGCGTGGCCACCTCGTGCTGCTCACCGCCTGGACGATCCTCTGGTTCGCCCTGGTCGAGCCGCACGGCGGCTTCTCCTGGCACTACCTCCGCACCGGCGGCGAGCTGATCTACGAGCGCCCCGGCAGCCCCGACGGCGGCCTGAACCTCTACGCCCACCACCCCGAACTCCAGATGGGCCCCGTCAGCTTCCTCGCGGCGGGCCTGCTGAACCCCTTCCCGGAGCACGTGGGCCAGTTCCTGGCAGCCGCCGTGATGTCGTTCCTCGGCCTGGTGATCCTGGTCGTGGCCGGCCGCAGCGCCGCCCAGTACTTCCTGGGCACCGGCACCAACCACCAACGCCTGCGCCAGCGCGTGCTGATCGCGGGCCTCGCCTTCATCCCGATGTGGATCGAGGTCGCCGTCCGCTTCGGCCACCTGGACGACGTACTGGCCCTCTTCTTCACGGCTTTAGCTGTACGGTCCCTCACCCGCGGAGACGCGACCGCGACCGGTGTCCTCCTCGCCCTCGCCGTGGACTCGAAACCGACCGCCCTCGCCTTCCTCCCTCTCCTGCTCGCCCTGCCGAGAACGAAATGGCCGCGCGCCACTGTCTGCTGTGCGGCCCTGATCGCGGTCGTCTGGCTGCCCTTCTTCCTCGGCGCCCCGCACTCGTTCGCCGCCGCCGAGTTCGTCATCCCCAACCAGCCCGCGTCCGCGCTGCGCCGCCTCGGCGTCGGCGATCCGGTGACCCCGCCCTGGGTCCGCCCCGCCCAGGCGGCCGCCGGTCTGGCGCTGGGCTGCGTCGCGGTGTGGCGCGGACGCTGGCCCGCAGTCGTCCTGCTCGGGGCCAACGCCCGCATCGTCCTCGACCCGAGCGTCTACACGTACTACACGGCGTCGGTCCTGTTGGGCACCCTCCTCTGGGACGTGATCGGACAGCGCCGACTGGTCCCCTGGTGGAGCTGGATCGCCCTGATCACCCTGTACGGCAGCGTCTTCGCCGTCCCCGACGACGCGGCCCGCGGCCTGGTCCGCCTGGGCTTCGTGGTCGTTTCGACGTCGTACGTCCTGCTCTGTCCGGTACGGGACCGACGACGCAGGCGCTCTCCGGTGCCACCGGTCCCTGCCCCTCGGGCCTCGACGGACTTACCTAGCCGCGACTCGTGGGCCTCGGGGAGGGGGAGGTAGCTGCTGGCGGTCCAGGTGTCGGCGATAGGCGCGGTCGCGCAGGCCGGTGCCGGTCAGGGTGTCGAAGTTCTCCGCGTAGCCGTACATCTCGCACAGGGCACGGAAACGGGCGCTGATCTCGTCCCGTCGGCCAGCCGTAGGTACCCCGTGCGGCGCAGACCGTCCTTGACCAGGACAGTGACCGGGGCCCAGATCGGGCCTCGCCAGTAGCCGTCGGACAGGTAATGCGGGGAGTCGGGCGGTTCGGTGGCGAGGCCGTGCGGTGTCGGATGGGCCTCGATCCGCTCGGCCAGTACGGCACTGATCTCGTCCTCCAACGCCGAACAGGCACCGGCCAACCATTACAACCCGGACCAGATCACCCGCCACGCCGACCTGTCGATCAACGGCGGCCCGATCCGCAGAATCCTCTTCCCAACCACCTTCCACTCCAACGACTTCCGCGAACTGACTGTCCCGGTCACCCTGAAGAAAGGCACGAACCGCCTCACGTTCACGGCGGAGGAACTCCCCGACTTCGACGGCGACACCTACAACCAGTACGACCAACGCTCCCTGTACGCACCGGCGATCGGCCAGGTGGCGGTTACGCGGCTGGCGAAGAAGCAGCCAGCTGAGACAGCAGGCTGTCGGAGGGCCCCGCCGCGAAGGGTGGGGCCCTCCGAGGTCGTGGTGGGCGAGGTGCTGGCGCCGGATACGAGATGGGAACCCGTGAGGAGTTGCCCCCCCCAACACGCTTTCCAATGTGCTTTGACGGTACGGGGGTGTCCGTGGGGGTTCACACGGCAGGTCGGACGGGGCGCACGTACAGAGCTGACGGTGGCGTCCACCAGCGCGCTGGACAAAAACCCGAACAACAAGCGGTACTGAACGGGACAGGGGAGGAAGACCATCGGCCGGTTGCGTGGGACGTGGGCAGCCTCGCTGGACGATGCTCCCGAACGGATTTCAAGACGGTTCCCTCAGGCCGCTCGGGGCAACCCGCCTACGGCCTGTTCGGTAGGGGCGGAGCGGGTACAGGGTGCAGACCTCGCACGGTTCGCGAGCAGCGTGGTCCACACGGGATCCACTGGCGGTGTTTTCCGCCCGGAGACCTGCGACCTTTTGATCCGTAGGATCGGGCGGCTCGTTGGGAGGGTGGCCCGCCTCCTCCCGGAGTGATCGCCGACGGTCGTGATCACAGGCCGCTGTGTGCCGTCGTTGCCGTCAGGGTTGCCGTCACTTCCGGATCGTCGATGGCTGCCCTGCCGTGCAAGCGGAAGGTTCCACAGAACCCTTGGCCAGGGATATCCTCCGGCGATGTCGAATCAGTCAGTGACAGCGGGAGTCGCTCTCGCCGGTGTGATGGCGCACTGCGGCGGAAACCCGGTCGGCGCCGTGGAGTTTCTGGTGAAGGCGATAGCCTCCGCGCCGGCAGCCCCGGAGCCCTATGCGGCCCTTGCCGAGTTGTGGCAGGACCGGCGCTCGGCACTGAAGGAGGGCCTCGAAGGGGACGGCTCCTTGAGCGCTGTGTTGGCGCAGGCGTACTTCCTGTTCCTCGACGGGGACATGGACAACGCGGTGATGGCCCTCGGCTCGGTCACGGGGGTGCGGCCCTCCGTGGCGTGGGGCGTCGCTCCCTGGTTCGGCGATCCCCGGTTCCTCAGCGCGGTGAGTGCCGAGGCGTTGGCAGAGGCGTGTCTGCGGACGTTGGACTACGGCCACAACCTGAACACCGAAGAGATGCGGGAACGGTTCGCTCCCTGGTTCCATGCCCTCGACGTGGTCTCCGAACGCAGTCCTGTACCGGAGTCGCTGGCTGCCATGGCCCGGCTGCCCCGTGCCTGCGGCTGCTACGAGTTGGCTTTCACCCTCTGCGACCGCGCCGATGCCGTCGATCGGGTCATGTGGACTGCGGTCGCACGAGCGAACACCTGGCGCGCGATGGGCGACCTGGACAAGACTGCGGCGGCCTTCGAACAGGCCCTGACTCTGGATGCCACCAACTGGTCCCTCTACCTGGACCTCGCCGACGTGCGTGCCTTGCAAGGCGACTTCGCCGCAGCGGTGGCCCTCGTCGAACAGGGCGTACAACACGAACCACACGAAGCCTCACTGCGCGCGGCGGGTGCCGCCTATCGCACCCGCCTGTCCGGCTCGCCCGACGACCTGCGAGCCCTGATCGACCTCACGCCTGAGCTCACGAACACCTCCTACCGGGACCTACTGATCGACTACGCGTGCGCGGGGCCAGGTCTGCCCCAGAGGCTCGTGGCCAAGGCCCGCCGCATCAGCGAGAACTGAACACGCCGCGGCACAGCAATTAGCCGCTTGAGGCCAAGAGGGGCGCCTCGCGGGTGGAAGCGGTCGGCTCCGCGACCATGCATCCCGTTTACGATCATGGTTCTCAATCCGCGCCACTGATCCTGGTGTCATGCACAGAGCCAACTACCTCAAAGTCGTTCGACAGCAGCAAGGATGCACTGACATAGTCATGCCTCATGGAAACGGAAATGCGAACTGCCGCGATTTGGCAGGGAGTAATTAGCGACGCCGAGTATTTCGGCCGTTTCGCACGGGACCTACAGGACTGCACCGACGATTTCTTGAGCTCCGTGATCGCCTTCTGCATGGTTCCGTACTTCTCCCTAGCGATGCACGAATCACTGCAGAAGCTGGAAGACATTAGTCCCGGCATTTCATCAGAAATAACCAGCGAGACGCTCGCAGTTAGCGCCCGATCTCGGCATTCCTTGAAGCTTTTCGAGGACACGCAGCGCGGAATTAATGGGCAGATCTCGTATTTCCGAGATGAAATTTTTACCGCACATTCCGAAGCGTTCCTCGGCAACACGTGGCTTCCATTGGCGCGCCCATTTGAAACCGATTTGGGCCTATACAGCTACGGTAGGCGACTGATCAGCACAACGCATGCGGCAACATTCCATCTCGGGTTCGAACCAAGGAAGGCACTTGCAGTCGACTCCGACACCTATTTCCGAGAGACTTTTCGAGAGTACGGAGCCTTTTTTGGCAGCCTGGGAGCCGACCTCAACGATCCCGGTCCAGATACTTTCTTCAAGTCTCTGAGATATTCAGAACTAAGCGATCGCGATGTGCGCGCCAGAAGGTACTACCGCAGGGTTTTCAACGGGCGGGAAACACCGGAAATCAACGCCACTCTTACAACTTTCCAGGCATTGCTCAATTTTGGAAATTTGGTGCTCACATCCGCTATCGATCGACAGCGTGTCGACTACACCGATTTTAAGATTGCATATCTTTGCCTCTATCAAGTTTTGCGCAGCTTGCAAATTCTGCTGAACGATGGCACCTATGGACTTACGGATCTATCCGCAGCTACTGCATCGAGTATCGTAAATATGGAAGCCGCACAGACGATCATGAAGAGAGGCGCAAAGCCTTTTCGTAATACTCTCATGCACTATAACCTGCCACCTTCTGTTGCAATGTCCAGGGTAGATCTTTCGCAGCCTTTCTTTGGTCTCGTTCCAATCTATTTCCCCCAGCACGACGCGGCCTCCTTTATTGAAATGGTGCACCAGTGCGGCACTGCAACTTCCGCAATGCTCGACAAGTGGGGTGGAGAACACTAGGAAGTGTCATCGCAAAGAGTTCCGCCTCTCGATCGACCAAACGTGAATATCCCACACAAGTTTCCGCAGCCTACTAGCAGCTGTCCAAAATTCAGGTGGTTGGTGCTCGCGTCGACGGTGATACCACCGGATCCGCCTTGCGCTACGGCCTACACCTGGACGGACTTCCCATCGGCGGCCAGCATTGTCAACTATGAGCATCCATAGAATTTTGCACGTAATTCCTTCGAACAACTCAAGTTGGTCAGCGTGCTCGGGAGCAAGATCGCCGACGTCGACCGGAGTTTCGCTGTCTACCTTCTCCAGTGGCGGGATTCGAACATTCGAAATAAAGTGTTTGTGAGACCCGACTCCCGGTTGCACCACCCAAATTCCAAATTCTGTTTTCAAACTGCCGTCAGGCTCCCTCTCCCACTGCTCCAGATCCCTAACAGCCCATTTAGTCCTAACTTCAAAAGCGATTTGCGTGATCTCAATAGGGAGATTTCCCGCATTGCTGAAATGCAAACTAACGGTTCCCGTGCCAGCCCTCTCAGTGCCATCTAGGGGCATCCTTCTTTCCCACTCTGCCTTCCACCACGCTCCTACGAGATTTACCTCTTTTCGGTCTGCCGAACCCCGGTCTTTCATAAAGATGGCAAGAGCCAGCACCAGAGACAGTCCACCGAACCAAGCCGGAACGGTTCCCCAATCTGGCTTGAAGGCTAGAATCATAATCCCCCCTCGTAGTAATACTGTGACATAATCCCTTGCTTTTCATTAGAAGGGAATGCTCACCCACTTACCTTTGATCTTCTTCCCGGAACCGATCTGCAGCACGGGGCGAACACGAGTGACGTTCTTTCTTCGGCAATTCTCGATGAGCGGTCCACTAACAAAGAACCAAAAGACCTCGTGAAGCCCATCTAGCTTTTCTGGCCGAGCTGCTGATCCCTCTTCCAAGTTGGCAACATAAATACTCTTATCCGTCCCGTCTTCAATCCACCAGCTAGCAACCTGGCAAGCCCCCCTTCCCGCATTTGACGCAGTGATGAACCCGACATGGGATCTCCCCGTCACAGAACCTACTACTTCCCGAAAATCAATGGATACTTTGACGGCGGCTCCAGACCAACGCCAAGAAGTGAACTGCCAAGCTAGGCTAATTGCGGAAAGCATGAAGGCTGAAATTGCTACCACGGCAGTAGCTGTAGCTGTCCAAGGGATGTTTTGAGCAGTCTGCGACATCACGCACCTCCCGGCGTCTTCGCTTTGGTGTGACCGTGATACCCAGAGATCGTCGATAGTAATCCCGGATGTGGGAGAGCTCGGCACAAGTTACTAAACAACAGAACGAGCCTGCCCCACTTCGGTCCGTACGTGTTCCTACTCGAACCACAACACCGGCAGATCGAGCGATGCAGGCCCGCCGATGAAGGCGTAGGCCGACAATTTGTGCTAGTCAGGGCCAAATCTCAGCCTAGAAGTCACAGCTTCCCTACGCTGAGGGTTCAAGAGACTTATCGCAGCCAACTAAGTGCTTTGGTCGACGACATAAACCCGTAGCGTGGCTGAGGCCGCTGGGGTGCAGCAAGGCACACACGCGCCTAATGGCCGACGCACCCGGCGTCGTGGCTGACTGTCGTCGGCCGAGTCGCGGACGTCCAAGATCCCTCAGCTGCGCCAGAAGACCCGCGCTTCCCAGGCTGGTGCTCTCTGGTGTACTCCATCCACCATTCCCTCTGCCTGACGCTTGGCCGCTCCAGTCGGAGGAAGGTGCACATGAAGGGCATCTCGTCAAAGTGACGTAAAAAGAGCCGCGCGTGCACCCACCTGCACCCCGGTCTGAGATCCTAGAGCCCGATCGAGAGGGGCCGAAGGCATGGAGTGGAAGACCCACGGTGAGCGACAGATCTACACGAACAAGTGGGTGAATCTGTGTCTGGTCGACGTTCAGCAGCCTGACGGGGCCAGGTGGGAGTACCACGTCGTTCGCCTCCGGCACTTGGCCGTGGCCGCCGTGGTCAACGACCGCCAGGAGGTGCTGATGATGTGGCGGCACCGCTTCATCACCGACTCGTGGGCCTGGGAGTTGCCCATGGGCCTGGTCGAGGAGGGCGAGTCTCCTGAAGAGGCGGCGGCTCGTGAAGTCCTGGAGGAGACGGGTTGGCGCCCCGGTCCCATCAAGCCGCTGATCTACGCTGAGCCGGCCAACGGGATCACCGACTCGCAGCACCACGTCTTCCGCGCGGACGGCGCCACTTACGACGGCCCGCCCACGGAGAAGAACGAGTCGGACCGCATCGAGTGGATCCCCCTCAGCGAGGTGCGCGGCATGATCGACCGCCGCGAGATCGTGAGCAGCGGATCCCTCGTAGGCCTCCTCTACGTGCTCATGGACGAAGCGATCCGCTGACCGGTGGGAGGAGTTCCCGTAGTCGTGCCTCGAAGGCCAGGGCTACGGGCTCCCGCCTGTGCGGGGCCAACTGTTCGTAGAACTCCCGGAGATGGCCCGACACTCGCTGGGAGGACACCACCGAGGCGGGCTCCAGAGCTTGAGTGGCGGTGTGGCACGCCTGGGCCAGCTTCCCTTGGTCCAACTGCGTACGGGCCAGCCAGAACGCGTGAAAAGCGCGCCCACGGTGGTTGGTGCTGTTCTCCCGCCGCAGAGCATCCGCGATCAAGGGCTCCGCTGTCGCGACCTCCCCCAGTCGGCCGTGAGCAATGCCGGTGTCCACTATGAGCTTCAGCTCGTCGAAGTAGGTCACCCACGACGGGTCCGGGTCATTCGCCTGGATCTGCTCGAAGTGGCGGTGTGCCTCCCCGATCGCCCGGTGAGTGGAGTCCCGGTTGCCGAGAGTGGCATGGGCGAAGGCCTCGCGCATGGACAGCATCGACATGACACGCGGCGTGGTGCCGATAGCTGGACGGGCCTGATCCTGAGCGGCGGTCACGAGTGCCAGGGAGTCCCCCGGCTTGTCCTGGTACGTAGCCTGCAAGCTCATGCAGGCCAGGACGTTGGCCATGAACGGTCGTCGATCTCCTTGGCCAGTTGCAGGGCCTCGGTGAAGTACGCGCGGGCCTGGCTGTACTGACGGGCGTCGAAGTAGGTCCAGCCGGTGAGGCGCGCCAACTCGGCCGCGATTCCGTACAGGCCGTTCTGGATGGACGGCGGTCGGCTCTCCTTCAACAAGCCCACAACATGCCGAAGCTGACCGACGATGGCCGGCCTCAGAGCCTCGCCGCCGTGCTGGTCGTCCCGCCGCCAGTAGTCCTCGATGGAGGACCGGAACGCTGCAAGTGTGGCTGTGCTGAGGCTCGTTCGAGTGGCCAGAGCCAGGATGCTGTCCACGTCCGGCCCCGGCACAGACGCGGGGGTCTGCTGTGCTGGCTCCGGCGCTTGCGGTGCCTCTCGCTCCGTGACCACGAGAGCCTGGGGTGTTTCCCAGGGGCGACGGGCAAGGCCGAGCATGTGTCCTGGGATGCGCAGGCCGTCCGCGATGCGTTCGACGACGTCCATGTGCAGCAACTGGCGGCGCCCGGCGATCACTTCGCCGACTCGGCTGGGTGTCAGCTCGCATCGCCTGGCGATCATCGACGGGTAGATGCCCGCCCGTACCTTCACCAGTCGGAAGACTCTGCCGAAGTCCCGTACCCGGCACGCGTTGATCATCTCGGGATCGGTGAGGAGCCTGGCAGGCAGTTCCTGCGGCAGGTCGGCGTCGGGCATCGGGCAAGCTCCCACACTGCGAGGGCTACGCAACGTCGCTGATTCTCTACTTCCCGTGATGTTACCCACGTTGGGTAATCAGGTGGACCTTTTGGCACCGGTCCCCGGATCGCGATGCTCCTGTGCATGGCGAGCAACCAGCAGACCAGACCAGGCATCGGTGAACTGGCCAAGGACAGTCCAGGGACCGTATCGGCGTCGTCATGGGCGAGTTCGGGGGCCGTGTGCAGATGCGGCCGATCCGTGGCGGCCTGGAGTGGGATGCCGTACCGGACGACGTGGTGGCGCTCAGCGCGCGGGAGGAACTGAGCGCACGCCTGACCATCAAGAACGGCAACAGCCGGGTCGGGCTGTGATGCGCGCCATCGATCGGTCCCGGTCATCCACGAGCCGAGCTGGGCGATCAGACGAGACGCACATGCCTGCACCACCTCACACCAGGAGACTCACATGACGACAACAGCCAACGATCAGAAGACCGGTCGCGCAGCGGCTGGTGACGAACTGTTCGAGAGCCTCGCCCACTTCGTGGTCATCCACAACGGGCAGCCGCCCGAGCGCGCCGAGCGGATCGCGGACCAGGCTGTCGCGTTCCTCGTCACGGCGGCCACCGCCACCGTGCCCATGGTCCCGTCCGACGACGTGGACCTCGGCCTCCACGCGCTCATCCTGCACACGAAGGAGTACGCCAGGCTCTGCGAGCGGTACGCGGGCCGCTTCCTCCACCACAACCCGAAGCCCGGCGGAGGAACCCGCGACCCGGAGACGGTCGCCGCCTCGGCACGCGCCATGAAGGCGGCCGGGTTCATGGTCTTCGACGACCTGTGGACCGTGAACGGCGTGAATCTCGCGCAGTGCGACTCGGACTGCGGCCGACCGTACGGTCAGGCGTAGCACACGACAACAGCCACGCGGCCGGCCCGAACTCATGGTCGGCCGCGCTCGCCCGGAAGGAGAAGAGACGTTGCCCGGCTCAGCCCCTGAACTGCCGATCGTGGTGCTCGACGCACTCATGCCCACGACTCAGCGCCTGGTCATCAACCGTCGAGGCCCCACGGTCTGGGAGGTGGAGAGCCACCGGGGCCACTACGCCGTGAAACTCGGCCACCCGGTCCAGGCCACGGCCGACTGGCCCGCCCAACCCTGGACCGCACTCGCGCCCGCACGCGAAGGTGCCGTCCTGCACCGCCTCGGCCACGACGACATCGCCTACGGCGAATGGGAACACGGCACCTGGAACTTCCAGCCGTGGCACGAAGGACCGGACCTGTACCGGCTATGGGAGCGCTGCCGTAAGCCGGACCCGTCCATCGCACCGGACACCAGCGAAGCACTGGAATGCGTCCAGGCACTGGCCGAACTCCACACCAAAGGCTGGGCACACGGTGATGTACAGCCCGCCCACTTCATCATCGGGCCCCAACGAACACACCTCATCGACCTCGCCCTCGCCCGAGGCAGACACGTCCCCGAGGGCTACGACTTCCCCTTCCGCGGCTGCCTCGTCCACTACGAAGCACCGGAGATCGCCCGCAGCGTGCTCGACACCGGGCAAGCCGAACCAACCCAGGAAGCCGACATCTACGCACTCGGCGCCTCACTGCTCATCTCCGCCACAGGCTGGCGGGCGGTCGAGTACCCGGACGACGCCCCGCGCCCCGTACAGAGAGAGGCAGTGGCCAACGGTCGGCGTCGGCCTGTGCAAGTGCCCGGTGAACTAGGCGAATTGGTCGACGCAATGCTCAGCCACGCACCAGGGGATCGCCCCACCATCCACGAGGTGGGCAAAGCCCTGACCTGATGCCTCAAAGGCCTTGCCGGCCGTCATTGAGTTGGAATGGAGAGCGGTTGAAGGCCTGCGCTGGTCGGCTCGCACGAGCCGCACCGGACCAAGGCGGGCGGGGGCGCGGGCGCGGACCGATTCCGCTGGGATGAAGCCCCGGGGCTGCTGGAACCCCGGCTCGCTCCGCAGCCGTAGGCAAGGGTCTCCGCCCGCTCGGCTGCGTTCTACCGGCTCTCCTCGATCGCCGCCCGAAGCAGCCCTACCGCCTCCTCCACCGCACTGTCGGCAAGATTCCCGTACCCCAGGACCAGGCCGTGCTCGGCCCGGGCGTCGGTCGCGTGGTAGGCGGTGAGATCGGCCACGCGCAACGACCGGTCGGCCGCCGCCCTGACCACGGCCTCGGTGTTCACAGTGACGGGCAGCCGGAGGATGAGGTGGAGGCCGGCGGCGATGCCGGAGACCGGGGCGTCGGGGAGCTGGTCGGCCAGGGACCTGACCAGGGCGTCGCGGCGGTCGCGGTAGCGGTGGCGGCAGGCGCGGAGATGGCGGTCGTACGCGCCCGACTCCAGTAGCGCGGCGAAGGCGAGTTGGTCGAGGGTCGGGGGCTGGGTCGCCGTCTGGTCGGTCTCGTGGAGGAGGGCGGTCCAGCGGGGCGGGGCCACGATCCAGCCGATGCCGAGCGCCGGGGACACGACCTTGCTGAGCGACTTGAACAGGACGACCCGGGACGGATCCATGCCCTGGAGGGCGGCGACCGGACGGCGGTCGTAGCGGAACTCGGCGTCGTAGTCGTCCTCCAGTACGACGCCGTCCACCCGGCGGGCCCAGTGCAGCAGGGCCGCGCGTCGCTCGGGGACGAGCACGCTGCCCAGCGGGAACTGATGCGCCGGAGTCGTCAGTACGGCACGGAGGTCGGCCTGTGCTGCGAGGTCCTCGACGTGTACGCCGCCGTCGTCCGTCGGGATCGGCACCGCACGCAGACCCGCGGCGGAGATCACCTCGCGCAGCCGTGTCCAGCCGGGCTCCTCGCAGCCGACGGCGGTGATGCCCTGGGCGCGCAGGGTCTGGCAGACGCGCCGTACGCCGTCGGTCACGCTCGTGCATACCGTCACGTCCTGCGGACCGGCCACGACACCCCGGGAGCGGCCCAGGTACTCGGCGAGCAGCCGCCGCAGCCGGGGGTGGCCGCCGGGCGGCGGATAGCCGAACTCCGTGAACTCGGCGGTCGTCACCTGGGCGCGGACCGCGTCGGCCCACCGGCGGCGCGGGAACGCGCGCAGGTCCGGCAGCCCGGGCGCCAGGTCGAAGCGGGGCAGGGGTGTCTGCCCTGCGGCGGGCCTCCGCTCGTCGGCGTCCGCCGCGTTTGACCAGCGCACCCGGGTCGCGGAGCCCGTCCGCGCCTCCAGATACCCCTCGGCGACGAGCTGCCCGTACGCCTCCGTCACCGCCCAGCGCGAGCAGCCGAGGTCGGCCGCCAGCTGCCGACTGGGCGGCAACGCCGTACCGACCTCGATCCGCCCGTCCCGGATCGCCGCCCGCAGCGCCCGTTTCACCCGCTCGTGCAGCGGCCCGTCGCCGGAGCCGCCCAGGTGGAGCAGGAGATCCCCGGCCAGATTGGTCCGCGAATTGGTCTGTGATACCCGCATGCCATTGGACGGTACCAGCGAGCCATTTCTGGCTACCTTCGACTGCGTACGAGAGCGACAAGTGACACGAGCAGCCGAGAAGTGAGGAGCCAGTCGTGGCTTTCGCGAGGCATACGATGCCGACCCAGCCCCATCCCGTTTTCCTCGGGGTGTTCGCCGAGTGGCACGCCAAGGCCGGTGCCATGTCGGCCCTGCCGGACGCGCCCGTCGTCCCGGACGAACCCCGGCGGCGGCCGCTCGTGTGGTGGTGGCTGCGCGCCCGGGAGATCGACTGGCCGAGGCTGGGGCAACCGCTCCGCCGTCGGTCCCGAGCAGCGCGTCGATCTCCCGCATCTGGGTCGTCGTGAGTGGCCCGTGCTCTGGTCGGCACCCCGGTGCTGGGTCAGGAGATGCTGACGCTTCGGGTGCATGCGGCCTTCGAAGAGGGTAGGTACGAGGACGCGCGAGCGGAGCGCGACGAACTGGTGCTCGACGAACTGAGGCTCACTCACCGGGACCACATCAGGCTCGACACGCCGCACAGCCGGATGCTGATCCAGGAGAGCCACACGGAACAGGGCACCGGTCGGCTGCGGGACTCGTCGAGCGGGCCCAGCAGACGCCGGACATCGACCTGGCCGCCAAGGTCTGGCGAACTCTGGCGGAGACCCCCAACCACAGTGAGGTGGACGAGGTGGACGAGGTGGACGAGGCGGACATGGCTCGCGGCAGCGCCCGATCGGGGAAACGGCTCGAAGTCGTCCAGTGGGCCACCGGCAACATAGGCACCGGCGCGCTGCGGGCGGTACTCGGCCACCCCGGCCTCTCCCTGGCCGGGGTCTACGCCCACTCACCGGAGAAGGCGGGTCAGGACGCGGGCACCCTGTGCGGAGCTGCCCCCACCGGCATCAAGGCGACCCACGACATCGAGGAGATCCTGTCCCTCGACGCCGACTGCGTGCTCTACATGCCACGCGCCTGCGACATGGACGAGGTCTGCCGAATCCTGGAGTCGGGCGCGAACGTCGTGACGACCCGGGGCGAGTTCCACCACCCCCCGAGCATGGACAAGGCGGTACGGGAACGGATCGAGGCCGCCTGCGCACGGGGCGGCACCTCGATCCACAGCACGGGCAGCAGCCCCGGCTTCATCACGGAGGCGGTCCCGCTGGTCCTGGCGTCGATCCAGCGCCGCCTCGACCACTTGTCGATCCACGAGTACGCGGACCTGTCGCGCCGCGACTCACCGGGGATGCTGTTCGACGTCATGGGGTTCGGCAGCGCCCCCGCGGACTTCGACGAGGCCCGGCTGTCCCACGTACGCGACAGCTTCGGCCCCTCGCTCCGCCTGCTCGGGGACGCCCTCGGCCTCCCGCTCGACTCGGTCGTCGCGTCGGGCGAGGTCGCGACGGCTCCCCGCCCGACGACGATCGCCGCCGGCACGCTGCCGCCGGGCACGGTGGCGGCCCAACGGATGACGGTCTCGGGCCTGAGGAACGGCGAGGAACTCCTCCGCTTCCAGGCCACGTGGTACTGCACGACCGACCTGGACCCCGCCTGGGACATCCGCCCCACAGGCTGGCACCTCTCGGTCGAGGGCGACGCCCCCCTCGACATCGACATGCGCCTGGCGGTCCCCCTGGAACGGATGGCATCGACGACCCCCGGCTACACCGCGAACCGCGCCGTCAACGCGGTCCCGGCGGTGTGCGCGGCGGCACCGGGGATCCGGACGACGGTGGATCTGCCGGGGTTCACTGCGATGTTGGGGTGAGGAGAGGTGGCCGGGGACGGGTGGGGCCGTGGCGTTGGCGGTGCAGCCAGGTGTAGTCGGGTGCGGTCAGCGGAGCCGGTAGGAAAAGCGCGACGGCGGAGCCGGGGATCAGCGCTTCTTCTTCGTCTTCCGCTGCTGTACGTGGGGCCCACTCGCCCAGTTGGGTCCGCGGCCTCCGCCGGACACCCCTAACCCAGCGGCGCGCGACTCACCCGTATCTTCGACTGCCCGTGCGGGCGTTCCTCCCAGTCCTCCATGAAGCGGGCGTGCAGGCCGTGGCGGCGGGCGAGGGTGAGGAGGGTTTCGGTCCGGTAGTAGAAGTCCTCGCGCAGGACCTGGTGTTCGGTGCCCTCGGTGCGGTCGAAGGTGAAGTCGAAGAACCCGGTGTCGGTCAGCACCCGACCGACATGGCTCAGGCACTCCTCGATGACCTCCGGCGGCGAGTGCGAGAAGACGCTGTGCGCGTGGACGACGTCGAAGTGGTCGCCCGGCAGGAAGTCCAGGGTGAGATCGCCCGTGATGGTGAGGTGCGGCAGCTTGTCCTGGAGGCCGCGCTCCGTGAGTGTCTTCTTGGCGGCGACCAGGATGTCGGGCGAGATGTCGATGCCGTAGTAGTGCCCGGTGTCGAGGTGCTCGATGAAGCGCCAGCCGCCGCGCAGATTGCCGCAGCCGATGTCGAGCATGCGGTGCTCGGGGCGCAGCCCGTGCTCGACGAGGTAGTCGAACTGCATCCGCCCGAGCGCCAGCCAGCGGTCATGGGTCCGGCTGCCGACCGCGGCCTCCGGATCGCGGGCCGTGTCGGCGGCCATCACGGCCCGGTAGTAACCGACGTGGTCCGGGTGCTTCAGCCGCAGCCAGGCGTCCCGGCCCGCGCGGCGCAGGTACGGGGCGACCCGGCCGGGGTTGCGCAGGGCGTAGCCGACCTTGTGGGTGAGGGCGGCTCGGTTGCCGCGCAGGTTCTTGGGCTTCTTGGGCTTCTTCGGTTTCTTCGGCGACCTGGTGTCGGCGGGCATGGTGACGCGACCTCCGTACCGAGGAGCTCCGGGGAGGAGCTTTGAGGAGCTTCGTACCAAGGACCTCCGTAACAGGGTCGGCGCCGGGTGACGGGATGACAACCGGGGGGTGGGGTGGTATCCGGTGGCGCCGAACCGCCCGCCCGCGTACCGCCGAACCGCCGAACCGTCCGTTCACCTACCGCCGTACAACGTCTTCGCGTCGGCGTGAGTCTGATGGGGCGGGATGGGACGGAACATCGCCGGCTCACTTACGGGGAGAACACATGGGGGCGGGACGTTTGAGACTGAGACGCACGACCGCGCGTACGGCGCCGGGAAGAGGTCGGTCGAGGGCCGGGGCGGTCTCGGCCGCGGCAGCCCTGGCGATGACGGCCGGGCTGCTGCAGTGGACAGCGCTGCCGGCCGGCGCGGCGGACGCCGGAGACATGCCGACCGTCACGCTGACCGGCGCGCACCGGACGGCACCGCGGCAGGCGTTCCTCGCCACGGCGGACGACTCCGGGTACCTGTCCGTGCCGAAGCCGAGCGTGAGCGGCTCCTCGGCGGCGTGGGTCGGCCGGGACGGCTCGACCAGGGAGTATCCGCGCCGCTCGCACGCGTACGCCTACAACGGCGGCCTCGGTCTGGAACTGGCCGAGGGGACACAGAACGTGTACCTGATCCGGAACTACGCCACCGGCGCGGCGACACGGTTCTACGTACCGACCGGCGACCGGGCCACCTCCGTCTTCGCCGAGAACCGCCTGCTGGTCGCCCGCCCGGTGGGCGGCGGGAAGTGGACGCTCTACCTGCTGGAGATACCGGCGGGCGGCGGCCAGCCGGTCGAACGGCCGGTGACCGGCGTCGCGGACGACTTCGGCGGGTACGCCCCCGTGTCGGCGTCGGACACGCGTGGGGCCGCGTTCACCTACACCCCCGACAGCGACCACGACGGCGACGCCGACGACAACGCCGCCGGACGTACCGCGGTGCTCGACTTCGACACCGCCGCGCTGACGTACGTGCCGAGCGACGACTTCCGTTTCCTGTCGAGCCCCCGTCTGACCGGCGACAACGTGGTCTTCTACGCTTCCGGCAAGGACCTCCGGTCGTACCTGTACGTCATCGACCGCGAGCATCCGCAGGCCCCCGGTCACCTGGTCGACGTCCCGGAATCCGCCCTCCACGAGGCCCGCGTGATCGGCGACTGGGTCCTGTACCCCGACGACACCGGCAAGAACGCGATCCGCGCCGTACCGCTGACCGGCGGCGGCGCGACGCGGACGCTGCTGACCGCCTCGACCGGAGACTTCGCCGACGGCGACGACGGCACTTCCTACATCGAGGGCGGCACGGACGCGGAGCACTGGGCGGTCCAGCACATCACCCTCGGCACGGACGGGACCCCGGCCGTCGAGCCGTCGGTGCCGCTGCCCGCGGTCTCGGTGTACGAGGCCGGCGGCGTCGCGGTCGACCAGGGCCGGGTGCTGCTCGGAACCGAGAAGGCGGCCGCGCCCAACCCGGCCGCAGGCACCGATCTCACCGCCTCGGCGCTCTCCCTGGCGGTCGACGGCACACTGACCGCCGCACCACCGGAGAACCTGGGCGACCTCGGGTACGACGTGGACGACCCCGCGTACACCTACCACGTCGACTGCTACGAGGAGTGCCTGCAGCTCGTCGGCACGGGGGAGAGCAAGGTCTCCCACCCCGAGTACATGGTGTCGCGTGTCGAGGCGGCGTCCGGTTCGTACTCCGTGGTCCGCACGATCCAGGGCAAGCAGGAGGTGCGGGACGGCAGCAAGGTCCTGGCCACCGGCTCCTGGCCGGCCACCGCCCTGTGGGGGAACACCCTGTGGACGACCGGGGCCGACGCGAACGGCGCGACCTGGTTCAACAGGTACGCGCTGCCGTCGATGCGGAAGCTGGAAAGCATCCCGCTCGCCGCCTGCCTCCCGACCGAACTGCAGGTGGTGGGCCGGTACGTCTACTGGTCCTGCGGGCCGGACGAACAAGCGGGCGTCTACGACCAGCAGCGAGCCGCGGTGCAGGACGTACCGCGGGGCTACGCGCAGCTCGGCGACGGCTACCTGGTCTCCCAGGACGACGAGGCCGACAAACTCCTGATCACGTACCTGCGGGGCGCGGTCCCCGCCGACAAGGCCGGCACCGAGGAACTCGGCCCGCTCCCGTCCCCGCGCTACGCTCCCGCCGACCGCCGCGGCCGGTACTGGAACGTGGACCGCTTCGGCGGCCCGGTCGCCTACCAGACGGCGTCCGGTGACGTGACGGTGAAGTGGCCGCAGGTGATCACGTCCCCGCTGACAGCGACGGACGCGACCGTCCCGACCTCCGTGGAGCTGCGCGAGGGCGGCAACTTCGAGGGCGTCTGGCACCTGAACAGGCCGACGACGAGCTGGCAGCTGACCGTCGCCACCTCGGGCGGCACGGTCGTACGGACGATCACTGGCGGCCCGGCACGCGGGAAACTGACGGCGACCTGGGACGGCCGCGCCGAGAACGGGGCGCTGGTCCGCACCGGCACGTACAGGGTGACCCTGAAGGCCCGCACCCCCAGCGAAACGCAGGCGGACACGGGTACGGGTACGGAAACCGAGACGACGATCTACGACAAGCAGCTGCCGGTCCGCTCCCTGGAGCGCCATGACTTCGGCCGGGACGGCATCGGCGACCTGCTCACGTTCGACAGCGCGGGCCGGCTGGCGATCCAGCCCGGCACCGGCCGCGGCACGATCGACACCGCGAAGAAGGCCTTGGCGGGCGGCTGGCCCACGTCGTCGGCGTTCGTCCCGTTCGGCGACCTGAGCGGCGACGCGTGCAACGACCTGCTGGTCCGGAACGCGTCCGGGCAGCTGCTGCGGTACGACGGCACGTGCGGGCGGGCGTTCACGCCGAAGACCCCGCCGCGCCGGGTGATCGGCACGGGCTTCGGCGGCTACAACGTGCTGACGTCCCCGGGCGACCTGACCGGTGACGGCCGGGCGGACCTGATAGCGCGGGACACGTCAGGGGTCCTGTGGCGCTACTCGGCCGACGGCAAGGGTGGCCTGTCGGCGCGGGTCAAGCTGGTCGGGGGCCAGGGCGGCTACACCCGCCTGGTGGGCGCGGGGGACCTGAATGCCGACGGCATCGGCGACATGGTCGGCCTGGACAGCGCGGGCGTGCTGTGGCGCTGGCTGGGCAACGGCAAGGGCGCGTTCGGGGCGAGGGTGAGGATCGCGGGCGGCATCAGCGTCAACGCCCTGACGGTCCCCGGCGACCTGACCGGCGACGGCCGCCCGGACCTGCTGGGCCGGGACAGCGCGGGCGCGTTGTGGCGCTGGAACGGTACGGCGGCGGCGACCTTCGGCACGAAGGCCCGGATAGCCACGGGCTGGAGCGGCTACACCGGCCTGTACTGATCCCAACCAATCCCACTCACCCCTGCTACCGGGCCCGACCGCGACTCCCCGCGGCCGGGCCCGGCCATGCCCGGCCACGTTCGGCCATGTTCGGTGAAACCAGGGCGCAAGGAGCAGCGTCTTGATGTACAAGACCGGGAGAACGTACGCGAGTTACGCCATCTCGGCCCTGTCTGGATGTATCAGAGAGGACGGTTCGAAATGGTGCGTCGGAAACGTTCCCTGTCCCGCGCTGCCGCTCTGGGTACGGCCGCTGCGGCGCTGGCCCTGCTCACGAGCTGCACGCAGAGCGGCAGCACGGCGAACAGCAGCCCACCGAACCCAGCACAGACACCTTCTCCGTCGGCAGCGGCATCCGCTCCGGCGTCCGCTCCGACGGACACGTCTGCGGGTGCGCCGGCGGGTACCTCGCCGGGCACATCGGCCGGGCACACCACCGCCGGTTCCCCGCCCAAGCCCGACGGCTGCCGCTCACTGCTGGTGCCGCCCACCGTCAAGACGGATGTCACGGCGGCCTACGGCAAACAGGCCCAACCGCCGCTCACCCACATCGCCCCGGTCAAGGGCACGTTCTACTACGGCAGTTGCGACGGAACCCTCTACGCCGGAACCCGCTTCCAGCTCACTCCCGGCGCCACGAAGGCGGAGCAGGTCGCCCTCCAGGACGACGGAGCCGCGATGAAGTACTTCACCGACACCCCCAACACCGGCTGGAGCTACGTGGCCAGCGACGGATTCCCCGCCGACCCCCAGGGCTGCGCCGCCATCACCCAGATTCCGGCGAGCCTGGCAGCCCTGTGGAACGACTGCCGGTCCACGCCGGGACAACAGTGACGCTGCAGCCTGGTCCCAGCCGAGTGCTCCGCGTTCTCGAACAGCTCCAGACCGAATGCGCTGTCCCAGGCTGCGGACCGCACCCGGGCACTCGGGCACCCGGCCTTGGCCGCCGATTCCTACGCGGGCATGACGCCATGGATGCGGGCGAGACTGAAGACGCGTTCCGCTTCGCGCAGGTGGCACCAGGCGTCGAGGTAGGGCGGGTCGAGTTCCAGGTCGCTGAGGGTGCGTACGGTCCGGTTGCCCGAGGTGGCGATGTACTCGACCGTGATGGCCGCACCGGTGTCGATGGCATGGGCGACCTGGCGGACGTCGCTGTAGGACAGGTGCTTCGCGTACCCGGCGACGATCTCCTCGGTGTCCGTCGCGAAAGGCACCCCGCTGCCGAACGGGTCGGGTGCCGGTGACGACGGCGGTGAGGTCGGCGCCGATCCGGGCCGTCGTGGTCGCGGGGGGAAGCAGCCGCCGGGCCGTGATGTCGAGCTCTTCGTCCGCTTCGTCGGCGTGGGCCGCCAGGTGGGCACCGAGTGGGGACAGCGCACCGCGTGCCAGCACGCCCAGCAGTTCGCCTTCGCGGATCACGGTGCTGAACGGTGGGGTGTCCTGGGTCGAGGCGTCGTCGGCAAGCGGACGGTGCCAGGCCACGAGCGGCCCCAGCTCCGAAGCGACCTGCACACCCTGCCCTGCCGGGAGCCCCGCCGCTGCGGAGAGCAGCCCGTGGCGGGCCTGCAGACAGCCGCCGCAGTCAGGCGCACCGGCGAGCGCGGGAAGCGCCTTGTTGTCCTCGTCGCGCGCCCGGGTGGGGGTGAGCGGCAGGTCCCGCCATGCCCGGAGCAGTACGGCGAGTTGTTCCGCGGGCTGCTGCTCGGCCCAGGCGTCGTACGCCTCGGTGGGAGGTACGCGATCGCCGTCGCGGGCCAGCAGTCCGGCGGCGTACGCGGTCTCCAGGGCGATGCGTACGACGGCGTCGTCCGCCTGGGCGGCCTTGCCGAGCCGGGCCAGTTCACGCGCGCCGATCCCGCCCGACTTCAGCCGGGTCGGTGGAGCGGTCGCGCACGCCGAAAGGACGGAGGCGGCATGGGCCGCGAACGCGGTGGCGGCCACCGCGGCCTCCCGCTCCACCTCCGAGGAGGTGACGGACACCAACTGTGCGACGGGCGGCAGGGGTTCGAACGGAGCGTGCCAATCGGGGCCCCTCAGAGCCAGGGCCACATCGGGCGCCTGGCTGGAGGTCGTCGTCAGGAGCCCCGAACACGACGAACAGTGACTGACACGGCGTGGACCTGGCGCTCCGCTCAAGCAACTTCCGTGTGGCCGCCGGTGCTTGGGCCACCAGCGAGGCGACCCGTTCCACGTCACGGTGATGCTCGACCAGAGCCGCGAGTCGCTGCTGCTTGGTGCTGGGAGGCTTGATACCGAGGACCGCCAGCATGCCGCGCAGTTCCTCCGAGGTGGTGTCGGCCAGCAGCTCTTCCAGCGGGGCGTCAAGTCCCAGAGGCGTGCTCCACGCCTGCCGCAAGGCCGCAGGCATCCGGAGTGCCTCGTCGCCGTCGTGCCACACGAGTGCCCGATCCGACAGCGCCTCCAGAGTCGCGTCCAGCGCGTGTACCGCCCCAGGGGATGCCAAGCCGAGCAACTCCGCGAGGCTGTCCCGGGTCGCTCGTGCCCCCAGGGCCGCCAGCGCCTCGGCAGCCTGCAAGCACGGCAGCGTGAGGTGCGGCAGGACGAGCGCCACGGACCCCGGACGTTGGAGACGGTCCGCCAGTTCCGTCGAGTTCGCTCAGCCAAGTCGCAAGAGTCGATCGGGACTTCATGAGGTTGCACCTTGAGAGACATGGGGGCGTCACAGGGCGGGCCGAAGCTGCTCGGCTCCAGAGTCGAGGATGGCGCAGTTCCGTGATCCGTGCGGATGCAGAAAATCTGGCCACCACTCGCCGACATGTTCCTACGCTTTCCGGGCGGACGGTGTGTGTGTTCGCCCATCAGGCTGGTCTTCTCGCAACCCCTTTGGGGGACATGGGGCGTGTGATACCCCTGAGCCGGTGAAGTGGGTCAATGCGCAGGCGGGCCAATGTCGTTGACGTCTCAATTGCATGGCGGGGAACTGGGCAAGTGGTGTGCCAGACGGTTCACTGGTTCGGCGGAGGCTGTCGGCCGGTTGGTCGGCGCCACACGCGGCCGCAGGCCCGTTTTCCCGAGCGGACAGGTCGACGGGCGGCACTGGGCCTCGATCGGCGGTGCCTTCGGCGCCCGCCTGGCCGCGCTCGTGCAGCCCGCACCGCCGTACTACGCACTGCACGGCTTGGTGGCGGCCAAACTGGCCGGCCGTGCATGGGCCGACGAGCAGGCCGCGCTCTACCCGACCCACGCCGGCCTCGGCGAGCGGGAACGCTCCAGAGCACTCGACCTGCGCCCGACCGCGTCGGGGTGGCTCGACCTTCTCCCCCTGGCCCGTTCCGTACCGTCACAGCGCAGCTCCGATGCGGAACGCGCCGACTTCGTCCACAGCATCATGGACGCCCCTCGCACGGAGCTCGGCAGCATCGTCAACAGCATCTTGCGGCCGAGCCACCGCTCCGACCGCTACATGCCGGCGGAGCCTGTGCTGGCAGACCTGTTCGCCCGTAGCCGTGCCTACTTCGCGCAGCACGCACCTCCGGGGCGTCTCGGTACCCGCGGTGCCGAGGCCGGGCTCGCCCGTGTCTGCTGGCTGCTGGACATGTTCGAGGACGTCTACCGCTCCGGCACCATCCACGACTCGATGCACCAGGTCTTCCGGCCAAGCGTCCCAACCGTCGAGACCATGCGCGCGGCCGCGAGCGAAGCGGTCGTGGACGAGCTGACGCGGCTGGCGCGGCAGACAGAGATCCACGGCGCCCTGGCCGAGATGCGTCGGCTGGCGGGCGATCCCCCCGAGGGTCAGCCGCTGGGCATCGCCGGGCCCGTTTTCGTCAATCACTGGGCCGATGGCGACCTGCTGATACCCGGCCCGACCGGCTCCACGCTGATCGACGTCAAGACGGTGGTGAAGACCGACAAAGAGGATCGCTCTGCGCGCTGGCTGTGGCAGCTGGTCGGCTACGCCTGGCTGGACGTCGCCGATCGCTACCGGATCCGCGACGTCGGGCTGTACCTCGCTCGGCACGGTGTACTCGTCACCTGGAGCCTGGACTCCCTGACCGGCACGCTGCTGCGCGGCGGCGACCAGGACAAGGCACGCGCCGAGTTCCGTGCCCTGGCCGAGCGGGTGCTGGTCAAGGAAGGAGCACGGCTGCCCGGCACGAACGCGGACCTGCTGCGGTAGGCGGATACGACCTGGCGGTTGGCCATGGGGTCCGGTTGCCGGCGGTAGGGCCTGGTGGCCTGCGGCCCAGGGTCTTTGCCGGAGTCCGGGCCTCAAACGCACTGACTCACTGTGTGGGGAAAACTCGGCTCTGACACCGCTGTCGTATTGACCAGTGCGTTATTCACAGTAAGTGATGATTTTTTCAGTAATATAGATTTTCTGTAGATTAAGGTCATGAAGAGGCGGCTGAACATACTCGGCGCCGTCGACGACGGCTTGCCGCTGACCGAGGCCCTGCGTCTCGCTCTGGAGCACGCCGTGGCCGAGCTCGGCGGGGTGGGCGGCATGATTCATGTGCGCCGGGTCGGCGGGCTGCGCGGCCTACGCCTGGTGGCGAGCAGTAACCTGCCGCCGGCGCTGACCGCCCCCTGGGAACGCCTCGCGGACGACGGAGACTGGCCCCCGGCCCACGCCACGCGGGAAGAGGCCCGTGCGTGGCTGCTCGCACTCCCGCTCGACGGACCCGGCCTCGGGACCGTCGGCAGCACGGGTTTGGCAGGCGGTGCCGCCGCCGTCCCCGTGCCCGGCCCGGACGGCGCGCTGGGCGCGCTCACTGTCCTGACCGCCACCACCCGCGAGCCCGACCCCGAGCAGTGGGCCTTTCTCGAGGCTGTCGCCGCCTGGGCCGCCTCGCGGCTGAGTCGCCCACTGACGCCCGCGCCTCCGGCACCGCAGGATCAGCCGGTCGCCGGGCGAGGTCTGCGACAGGCGCTCAAGGCCGTACGCGTCGGCTCCTGGGAGTGGCGTATGGGCACCGGAGAACTGGTCCTGGACGAGGCTGCGATGACCGTGCTCGGCATCGATCCGGAGACGTACGACCGGCGGACGGAAACCTGGCTGGGCCTCGTCCACCCGGATGACGTTCCCTTGGTGACGACAGGGGTCGACAAGGCGGTGCGCGACCGGAGCCTGTACTCCACCGAGTACCGGGTGAACCGCCCGGACGGCACGACCGGCTGGGTGCAGGTGCGCGGCCAGGTGAAAGTGGACGACGCGGACCAGCCGGTCGGTATGGTCGGTACGGTCTGGGACACCACGGAGTCCCGAAGTGCTCACGACGCGATCAGCCGCGCCCTGCGTCACCTGAGCGACGGCTTTCTCGCACTGGACCAGCAGTGGCGGATCACTTTCGTCAACGCGGAGGCGGAGCGGGTCCTCGGCTGCGGCCAGGAGCTGATCGGCCGCACGGCGTGGGAACTCTCCGACGCCCTCCAGCTCCCCGGTCTCCGGGCGCTCTGCGAGGAGACGGCCGCCCGGTCCACGCCCACCGGCCTCGATGTCCTGGCCGGGGGAACCGGGCGCTGGTACCACATGCGGCTGGTCCCTCTCCCCGACGGCCTGGCCTTCTACTTCACCGACGTCCACGACAAGCGGATGCGGGACGCCGAGCGCGAGGAGGCCGCGCGCGCCGAGGTCGAGCGGGCCGCCCGTATCGCGGAGCTGACGGCTGCGCTCGCCAGCGCGACCGGCTCGGCGGGCGTGGTGGACGCCGTGGCCCGGCACGTACTGCCGCCGTTCGGTGCGGCAGGACTGGTCATACAGGCCATCGAGAACGACCGGACGCATGTCGTCGGCAGCCTCGGCTATCCCCGGGAATTCCTCGACCTGCTCGACAACCGCCCCCTCTCGGAGCACAGCGCGGTGATGGACGCCCTGCGCATCCGCACCCCGCAGTTCATCTCCTCTCCGGAGGAGTACGTCGCGCGCTACCCCCCGTTGGCCGACCAGCCTGAGGCGGGAGGCAAGAAGGCCTGGGCGTTCCTGCCGCTGATCGCTTCGGATCACCCGATCGGGGTGTGCGTGATCTCCTTCGACCGGCCGCGCCGCCTCACCGGCGAGGAGCGCACGCTCCTGGTCGCGATCAGCGGCTTCGTCGCCCAGGCGCTGGAACGTGCCCGGCTCTTCGACGCCGAGCACACCCGGGCCCAGGAACTCCAGCGTGGCCTGCTGCCACAGGCGCTGCCGTCGCTGCCCGCCTGCACCGCCGCCGCCCGCTATCTGCCGGCCGGTCAGGGCATGGACGTGGGTGGCGACTGGTACGACATCATCCCGCTCTCCGGCGAGCGGGTCGCTCTCGTCATCGGCGACGTGATGGGCCACGGCCTGCCGGAGGCAGCCACCATGGGGCGGCTGCGCACCGCCGTACACACCCTCGCCGAGCTGGACCTGCCCCCGGACGAGATCCTCGCCCACCTCAACGACGTCGTCTCCGGCCTCGGCGACGACTCGTACGCCACCTGCCTGTACGCGGTCTACGACCCCACCACCGGCATCTGCGCCTTCGCCCGCGCAGGGCACCCGCCGCCCGCCGTCGTCCTCCCCGACGGCACCGTCGACTTCCCCGATGTGGCTCCGGATCCCCCACTGGGCGCCGCCGACCCGCCCTTCGAGAATGTCGAACTCACGCTCCCGGACAACAGCCTCCTCGTCCTCTACACCGACGGGCTCATCGAGTCCGCCAGCCGCGACATCGACGTCGGCATGGCCCGTCTCGCCCGGCTGCTCGCCGAGGACCACGACAGCGATCTCGACGTCCTCTGCGACACGCTGACCGCCGGCCTTCTCCCGGCCCAGCAACAGTCCGCGGACGACGCGGCCCTGCTGGCCGTCCGCGTACACAGGCTTCCCTCCGAGGCGATCGCCGCCTGGCCGCTGCCCATGCTGCCCCAGGCCGCGGGCGAGGCGCGCAAGCTCGTCCGTGAGCAACTCTCGCAATGGCGCCTGGACGACCTGGCAATGACCACGGAACTGCTGGTCAGCGAATTGGTGGGCAACGTCGTGCGCTACGCCAAGGGCCCGGTGCTGCTCCGCCTGCTACGCAGCCGCACCTTGGTCTGCGAGGTTTCGGACGGCAGCCTCACCACCCCCCGGATCCGCCGGGCGTCCGAGACGGACGAGGGCGGCCGGGGCCTGCAGCTGGTCGCGGCCCTGTCGCAGCGGTGGGGCGCGCGGTACACCGCGACGGGCAAGTGCATTTGGACGGAACAGGCACTGACCGGCCCCGAGTCGCCGGACGTCCCGCTGTCCGTCCTGGAAGCGGCATGAAAGCCGTTCACCTGAGACCCCCGCCGAGAGCCGCCGGTTCGTCAAGCAAGCGGCGGTCGGTCAACTGAGACGGACAACGACGAAGGGCCCCACCGCGAACGGTGGGGCCCTTCGGCATCGTGCCCGGTGAGGCACTGGCGGAGGATACGAGATTCGAACTCGTGAGGGGTTGCCCCCAACACGCTTTCCAAGCGTGCGCCCTAGGCCACTAGGCGAATCCTCCGCCGGGAACATTACATGACCTGAGGGGGTGGTTGCGAACTCGTTCGGGCCCCCTGCGATCAGGTACGCTGGGCCTCAGCCCCTCACGCGGCGCTATCTGACTGAACTCCCCCAGGGCCGGAAGGCAGCAAGGGTAGGTTGGCTCTGGCGGGTGCGTGGGGGGTCTTCTGTTTGGCCGGGGTCGGGACGACCGAGGCCGCCGCCGCAGGTGCCGCCGTGAGTGTGCGGCTGTGGGCGTGCAGGAAGCCCCGTTCGTCGATGAACACCGCGTAGAAGAAGACGAGCGTCCCACCCAGGCCGATCACCGACGGAGGATGGCCGGTCGTCGGCGCCAGTACCGCCGTCATCGCGAGCCACAGGAACACGTTGGGCGTGTTCTAGGTGATGAACATGCCCCGGCCAAGACCCAGAGGCTCACCGGCGGGGTGAGCGGGAAGGTCACCCCGGCTGCCAGGAGAACCAGAGCCAGGCCGCCCAGCCAGTTCCAGTTGGTGCCCAGGGCACCCGCGCGAATGGGGCCGCGACCAGGACCACCGCGTAAGTCAGGAGTGCCGGGCCCAGTGCCGTCAGCGTGTGAGCGGTGTGCGTTCCGGGCAGGGCCAGGGGTACTGCCCTCAAAGGGGGATATTTGGGGACTCCTTGCCGTCAAAAGGCGCAGTGAAGGACGCAGTGGCGAAGGGCGAGTGAGTGGTGGGATGCCCAGCTAGGCGCGGGGTGAGGCGGGCGGGCGGGGTCGACTGTCAGTGGGGGCCGATATCGTCGTATGCGTGTCGTCCCTTGCGCTGTACCGCCGCTATCGCCCGGAGTCGTTCGCCGAGGTCATCGGGCAGGAGCATGTAACCGACCCGCTGCAGCAGGCGCTGCGGAACAACCGGGTCAATCACGCGTACCTGTTCAGCGGGCCGCGCGGCTGCGGCAAGACGACCAGCGCGCGCATCCTGGCGCGCTGCCTCAACTGTGAGAAGGGGCCGACGCCGACGCCCTGCGGCGAGTGTCAGTCCTGCCAGGACCTCGCGCGCAACGGCCCCGGGTCGATCGACGTCATCGAGATCGACGCCGCGTCGCACGGTGGTGTGGACGACGCCCGTGACCTGCGCGAAAAGGCCTTCTTCGGACCGGCGAGCAGCCGCTACAAGATCTACATCATCGACGAGGCCCACATGGTCACGTCGGCCGGTTTCAACGCGCTGCTCAAGGTCGTCGAGGAGCCGCCAGAGCACCTCAAGTTCATCTTCGCGACCACGGAACCCGAGAAGGTCATCGGGACGATCCGCTCCCGGACCCACCACTACCCCTTCCGGCTGGTCCCGCCGGGCACGCTCCGCGACTACCTCGGCGAGGTCTGCGGCCAGGAGAACATCCCGGTCGCCGACGGCGTACTCCCCCTGGTCGTCCGCTCCGGCGCGGGGTCCGTACGAGACTCCATGTCCGTCATGGACCAGCTGCTGGCCGGCGCCGGTGCCGAGGGCGTGACCTACGCCATGGCCACCTCCCTGCTCGGCTACACGGACGGCTCGCTGCTCGACTCCGTGGTCGAGGCGTTCGCCTCCGGGGACGGCGCGGCGGCCTTCGAGGTCGTCGACCGCATCATCGAGGGCGGCAACGACCCGCGCCGCTTCGTCGCCGACCTGCTCGAACGACTGCGCGACCTGGTGATCCTCGCCGCCGTGCCCGACGCGGCGGAGAAGGGGCTCATCGACGCCCCCGTGGACGTGGTCGAGCGTATGCAGGCCCAGGCCGGTGTCTTCGGCGCCGCCGAACTCAGCCGCGCCGCCGACCTCGTCAACGACGGGCTCACGGAGATGCGCGGCGCGACCTCGCCCCGGCTCCAGCTGGAACTGATCTGCGCGCGCGTGCTGCTGCCGGCCGCGTACGGCGACGAACGCTCGGTCATGGCCCGCCTCGACAAGCTGGAACGCGGGGTCAACTTCTCCGGCGGCCCGGCCGCGGGCCCGGGCGGGGCCGGCATCCCCATGGGGTACGTGCCGGGACCGGGCGCGCACGGCGTGCCCGCCGCGTACGAGGGTGCGGTGCCTGGCGGTAGCGGGGGTAGCGGGGGTGGCGGCGGTGCTGTGGGTGCGCCGGTCATGCCTGCCGCATCGGGTGCCCCGGGTGCATCTGGCGTGCCGGGTGGTGGTGTGTCCGGTACGGCGGACACGGTCGGTGCGCCTGTTCCGCCACCCCAGTCTCAGCCTCAGCCCCAGGCCGCGGCTCCGACTGCACCGGCCCCTGCTCCCGCCGCCCCCGGTGCCTGGCCCACCGCGACGAGCGCGGGCAGTGGGCGGCGGCCCGGTGGCTGGCCCACAGCCACCCCTGCGGGCACCGGACAGCCCCCGGCACCCGCCGCAGCCGCGCCCGCACCGGCCTACGCCCAGCCCCCTCAGTCCCAGGCTCAGGCGCCCGCCGCGCCGGCCGGCGCCCCCGTGCCCGGCGGCCTCGACCCCCGCATGCTCTGGCCGAACATCTTGGAGTCGGTGAAGAACCGCCGCCGGTTCACCTGGATCCTGCTCAGCCAGAACGCCCAGGTCAGCGGCTTCGACGGCACCACACTCCAGCTCGGCTTCATGAACGCGGGCGCGCGGGACAACTTCTCCAGCAGCGGCAGCGAGGAAGTGCTGAAGCAGGCGCTGTTGGAACAGTTCAACGTGCAGTGGCGGATCGAGGCGGTTGTCGACCCGACGGGCGGCGGTGGTGGTGGTCAGGCGGCTCCGGCGACCGGTGGTTACGGCGGAGGGGGTGCGCCCGGCGGTTACGGCGGCGGAGGCGGCGGTGGTTACGGCGGCGCCGCGTCGACGCCCGCCCCCCAGCAGCAGCCCGCGCCCCCGTCTCCGGCGCCCCCGCAGGCCCAGGCACCCCGTCCCCAGGCCTCCGCGCCGGCACCGGCACCGCGGCCCTCGGCTCCGGAACCTCCGCCGATCGCCCCGGAGGACGATGTCCCCGAGGACGACGACCCCGACCTCGACGAGTCCGCGCTTTCCGGGCACGAGATGATCGTGCGGGAGTTGGGGGCGACGGTGCTGGAGGAGTTCTCGAACGAGTAGGCGGGTGGGTGCGGTGGGTCGGGTTTCCCTCGCCCCCGCCGCCCCTACCCGTCCCATCCCTGGGGGCTGCGCCCCCAGACCCCCCTTGTCCTCAAACGCCGGACGGGCTGACTACCCAGCCTGTCCGGCGTTTGAGGACGAGGCCGTTCAGGCCGAAGCGGGGGTCTGGGGGCGGCAGCTCCCAGCGGGGCCCGCACCAAGCGCCGGGAACCATTCCACCCCGGACCACTAAACTGACCCGCGTGAACGTCCTCCTCATCGGTAATGGCGCCCGCGAACACGCCCTGTGCCGCTCCCTGTCCCTCGACCCCGACGTCACCGCGCTCTACTGCGCCCCCGGCAACGCCGGCATCGCCGAGGTCGCCGAGCTGCGTCAGGTCGACCCCCTCGACGGCACGGCCGTGGCCGCGCTGGCCGTGGAGCTGGGCGCCGACCTGGTCGTCGTAGGACCGGAGGCGCCGCTCGTCGCCGGGGTCGCCGACGCCGTACGAGGCGCGGGCATCCCGGTCTTCGGCCCCTCCGGGGAGGCCGCGCAGCTGGAGGGCTCCAAGGCCTTCGCGAAGGACGTCATGGCGGGCGCGGGCGTACCGACCGCCCGTTCGTACGTCTGTACGACGCCCGACGAGGTGGATGAAGCCCTCGACGCCTTCGGTGCCCCGTACGTCGTGAAGGACGACGGGCTCGCGGCCGGCAAGGGTGTCGTCGTCACCGACGACCTGGCAGCCGCCGCCGCCCACGCGAACTCCTGCGACCGTGTCGTCATCGAGGAGTTCCTCGACGGCCCCGAGGTCTCCCTCTTCGCGATCACCGACGGCGAGACGGTCCTCCCGCTCCAGCCCGCCCAGGACTTCAAGCGCGCGCTGGACGACGACGAGGGCCCGAACACGGGCGGCATGGGTGCCTACTCGCCGCTCCCCTGGGCCGACCCGAAGCTGGTCGAGGAAGTCCTCCAGACGGTCCTGCAGCCGACGGTCGACGAACTGCGCCGCCGCGGCACCCCCTTCTCCGGCCTCCTCTACGCCGGCCTCGCGATCACCTCGCGCGGCGTCCGCGTGATCGAGTTCAACGCCCGCTTCGGCGACCCGGAGACCCAGGTGGTCCTGGCCCGTCTGAAGACCCCGCTGGCGGGCATCCTCCTCGCCGCGGCCAACGGCACCCTCGCCGACCTTGAGCCCCTGCGCTGGAGCGACGACGCGGCGGTCACCGTGGTCATCGCCTCGCACAACTACCCCGGCACCCCGCGCACCGGCGACCCGATCACCGGCCTCGCCGACGTGGCAGCCGAGGACGCCCCGCACGCGTACGTCCTCCACGCGGGCACGAAGCGCGACGGCGACGCGGTCGTGAGCGCGGGCGGCCGGGTGCTCTCCGTGACGGCGACCGGCAAGAACCTGAGCCAGGCCCGCGACCGCGCGTACACGGCCCTCGGCCGCATCCACCTGGACGGCTCCCAGCACCGCACGGACATCGCGGCGAAGGCGGCGGCGGGGGAGTAAACCGCGATCCCCCCGTACACGCCGATGAACCTCTCGGGCCCCGAATCCGTCTAAGGATGCGGGGCCCGAGAGTCGTTCAAGGGGCTCCCAGCTGCCACTTCGCTGCCACTCCGTCGTCGCCGCGCGTCACCCACCTTTCCCCAAAGCCATTCCATCGAGTGACCGATCCCCCATCCGGCTGACGAGGACCGGGCCCCCAACTATGGTGCGGCGCAAGCGTTCCGGCACTTGGCCCACCGGCATTGCGATGTCAGTGGTGGGTGCCACAGTGGGGGAGTGAGCAACGTCAGCGTGTGCGGAAACGGAGAGAAGGCAGGGGGTGGCATCCGGTCGTGACCGGTATGGGTGTGGAGGCGGGCGCGCAGGTTGCGCGTTCCCGGGCCCTGGCCGTGCTGCGCATCCGCAGCAGGGCCCTGGCCGTCGCCCTGCTGCCCGCGGCCGTCGCCGTCGTGCTGTGGGCCGGTGTCTCCACCGGCCACCTCGTGGGAGGCGGCTGGCACCTCGCCCGCTGGATCACGAGCGGCGCCGCGATCGTCGTACTCCTCGCGGCGGCCGTCATCGCCCTGGTCGTCGCCCGCTCCCGCCCGGCCATGAGCCCCACGGTCCCGATAGCCGAGGAATCGGCCCCGGACCTCTACCACCTGGTGCGCGACCTGGCCGACCGCTTGGGCGTCCCCGCACCCTCCGCGATAGCGCTCACCCCGGACTGCGACAGCTGGCTGGAGGACCGCACCCACCGCGCCCACACCCCGCCCCCGGCGGAGGACCGGGACGAGATATCGGGTGTACGAGGCCTGCGTCCCGCCCTCCAGGGCCAGCACCGGCGTGCGGCGGCGACGGCGACGCCCGTCCTTGTGATCGGCTCGCCGTTCCTGTGGTGGATGCGCGTCGGCGAGCTGCGCGCTGTCCTCGCCCCGGTCGTCGCCGGTACGGGACCTTCGGCGCACCCGGACATCGCGGCGGCGCGGCGCTTCGTACGAGGCCTGGACGCGGCGGTTGCCGTGGCGGCTGCGCCGCAGCGCGGGCCCGTGTCCCGTACGGCGCTCGCGGGCGTCGGCTGGGTCGCGAGGCTGCTGCTGCGCGGCTGCCGGGTGCACGCGGCCGAGATGGAGCGCGGGGTCGCGGTGGCCGCCGCCGAGCGTGCACAGGCTGTGGACTACGGGCTGCGGATCGTCGCACAGGAGCAGGTCGGGCTGGCGTACGCGGGCTGGGACCGGCTGCTGACCCGGGTCGCGCTGCCCGCCTGGCGGATGGGCCGCTGGCCGGCCCGGCTGGACGCGGGCGTCGTCGCGGCGCTCACGGAACTGTCGCGCCGAGACCGGCTGGCCGAGGGCTTCACGTCCCGCCTGGGGGAACGCCCGGCCTGCGACCTGCTCGAAGAGCCCGGCGCGATCGACGAGGCGGCCTCGCTGCTCGCCGCCCGTCTCTTCCACGGGGGTCCGGCCGAGCCCGGCCCCGACTGGGCGCCGGTGGACTGGCAGGAGTACCCGGAGGAGGTGGTCGACCGGAAGTGGCGTACGGACGCGGCACGTCTGCACCGGGTCCTGGACACCCTGGGCGTCCACCGCACGGCGACACCCACACGCCGGGAGGCCGACGCGCCGACCCTCTCCCGGGTGATGAACCACTTGACGACTCCTCAGACGTCTCAGACGCCGCAGCCGCCTCAGTCGCCCGCGAGGGAGACGGTGGACGCGGAGGACGTCGAATACGAGTACGGGGACGGCGAGCGGGTGGGAAGCGAACGCAGCGAGGCTCTTGCCGCCGGGATCAGTGCGGAGGTCGCCCGCGAGGAGGCGGCGGCGCCGGCAGGCCTGGCCGGCCAGGGCCCGGCGGACACGGCCGTCTGGGACGACGGCGCGCTGCCGCTCTTCCCGCTGCAGCCGCCGCGTACGGGTCGTGAGCTGCTCGCCGATCACGTCACGGCGATGGTGTGTTGTGCGGCGATGGACACGGCGGGGGCGACACCGGGTCTGGACTGGCTGGACGGCCCGTCGCTCCTCCTGAACGGCGAACGGGCGGCGGACCTGGGTCCAAGGGTCCTGACCCTGATAGAAACGGGCGACCCGGCCCCCCTGGAGGCATGGCTCCGCACAACAGGAGTACGCCCGGAGAAGCCGGTACGCCTGGTGTGACCCGGGGCCTCTTTCGCCCCCGCCGCCCCTACCCGTCCCATCCTCGGGGGCGCTGCCCCCGAACCCCCGCTCCTCAAACGCCGGAGGGGCTGAAATGCCGAGGCATATCCAGCCCGTCCGGCGTTTGAGGACAAAGGGGGGTCTGGGGGCGCAGCCCCCAGGGATGGGAACGGGTAGGGGCGGCGGGGGCGGAGAAACAGGTCGGAGGACTCTCTTCCGCTTCTGGTCAATTAGCGACGAACGGTGACGGACTGCGTGCGTAATGTGATGTGCTGGGACCGATCGCGCACATGGCAATCGCTCGGGACATAAGACAACAGCAGCCGAACAGCACGCAGCACACAGCACGCGCACACAGCTGACGGGGGAGCCAGGGAGGGAAGCAGTCATGGGGTCGCAGCCGATCCGCCGCTGGGAGTCGGGAGCACTCGCGCACGCCGTCACGGACCCCTTCGGCCTGGGCCCTGTCCCCTGGCTCCGAGGCAGCGAGACCTACTTCGACGACACCGGCCATGTAGTCCCCTGGTACGTAGACCCCTTAGACCCCACCCCCACCGCCAGAATCCCCAACCCCCGAAACCCCCGCCCCACCCCCCGCCCCACCGGCGGCCCCCGAGCCGCCGACGACGTACACCGGCAGATCAAGGGATTCACCTCCACCGGCCCGGCCGCCCCGGGCGAGGCCATCGACTTCCACATCACCGTCGACCCGCCGCAAGAGTTCGCCGTGGACATCTACCGCATCGGCCACTACGGCGGCGACGGCGCAGCCAAGATCACCACCAGCCCGCGCCTCTCCGGCATCGTCCAGCCCCCGCCCCTCACCGCCGACCGCACGGTCTCCTGCCACCACTGGTGGCTCTCCTGGCGGCTCCAGATCCCGTCGTACTGGAACATCGGGGCGTACGTCGCCGTCCTCACCACCGTCGACGGCTACCGCTCGCACATCCCCTTCACCGTCCGCGACAACCACCCGGCGGACCTGCTGCTCCTCCTGCCCGACATCACCTGGCAGGCGTACAACCTCTACCCGGAGGACGGCCGCACCGGCGCGAGCCTCTACCACGCGTGGGACGAGGAGGGCCGGCTCCTGGGCGAGGCCGACGCGGCCACCACCGTCTCCTTCGACCGCCCGTACGCTGGCGCGGGCCTCCCCCTCCACGTCGGCCACGCCTACGACTTCATCCGCTTCGCCGAGCGCTACGGCTACGACGTCGCCTACGCGGACGCCCGCGACCTGCACGCCGGCCGCGTCGACCCCACCCGATACCGGGGCCTGGTCTTCCCGGGCCACGACGAGTACTGGTCCTCGGCGATGCGCCGCACCACCGAACTCGCCCGGGAGAACGGCACGTCCCTCGTCTTCCTCTCCGCCAACACCATGTACTGGCAGGTGGAGCTGGGACCGTCCCCCTCCGGTATCCCCGATCGCCTCCTCACCTGCCGGAAGCGCCGCGGGCCCGGAAAGCCGGCCCTCTGGCGCGAGATCGACCGGCCCGAGCAGCAGCTGATCGGCATCCAGTACGCGGGCCGGGTCCCCGAGCCGACCCCCCTGGTCGTGCGCAACGCCGACCACTGGATGTGGGAGGCGACCGGCGCCCACGACGGCGACGAGATCGACGGGATGGTGGCCGGCGAGGCCGACCGCTACTTCCCGCGCACCCAGCTCCCCGAGCACGAGGACCGCATCCTCCTCGCCCACTCCCCGTACGCGGACAGCGAAGGAGCTCTCCGCCACCAGGAGACCTCCCTCTACCGGGCCCCCTCCGGCTCCCTGGTCTTCGCGTCCGGAACGTTCGCGTGGTCCCCGTCCCTGGACCGCCCCGGCCATGTGGACGCCCGTGTCCAACGGGCCACTGCGAACCTCCTGGACCGCATCTGCAAACGAGACTGAACCGGACTCCCGCGCACCCCGGCGAAAACGGACTCTCCGCATACGGGAGAATCGACCCACTTGGTCATCACCACGGGGAGGAACCGTGTCCGGATTCGTAGAAAAGCCCGAGCCCCTCCAGGTTCCGGGTCTGGTGCATCTGCACACCGGCAAGGTGCGCGACCTGTACCAGAACGAGGCGGGCGACCTCGTGATGGTCGCCAGCGACCGTATCTCCGCCTTCGACTGGGTGCTGCAGACGGAGATCCCCGACAAGGGCCGCGTCCTCACCCAGCTCTCGCTCTGGTGGTTCGACCAGCTCGCCGACCTGGCCCCCAACCACGTCCTGAGCACCGAACTCCCGCCGGGCGCCCCCGCCGACTGGGCGGGCCGCACCCTGATCTGCAAGTCCCTGCGCATGATGCCGGTGGAGTGCGTGGCCCGCGGCTACCTCACCGGCTCCGGCCTCACCGAGTACAACGCGACCCGTACGGTCTGCGGCCTGGCCCTGCCCGAGGGCCTCTCCGACGGCTCGGAACTCCCCGCCCCGATCTTCACCCCGGCCACCAAGGCCGCGGTCGGCGAGCACGACGAGAACGTGTCGTACGAGGAGGTCGCCCGCCAGGTCGGCGCCGAGTCCGCCGCCGAGCTGCGCCAGGCGACCCTCGCCGTCTACTCCCGCGCCCGCGACATCGCCCGCGACCGGGGCATCATCCTGGCCGACACGAAGTTCGAGTTCGGGTACGAGACCACGGCGGAGGGCGAGACCCTGATCCTGGCCGACGAGGTCCTCACCCCGGACTCGTCCCGCTTCTGGCCGGCCGACGTGTGGGAGCCGGGCCACGCACAGCCCTCGTTCGACAAGCAGTTCGTACGGGACTGGCTCACGTCCGCCGAGTCCGGCTGGGTCCGCGCCAGCGAGCAGCCCCCGCCGCCACTCCCGCAGGAGGTCACGGACGCGACCCGCGCGAAGTACATCGAGGCGTACGAGCGACTGACGGGAATCAGCTGGACCTGAGCCCGCCCCCTCCGCATACGCCGAAGGCCCCGGTCCACTGGACCGGGGCCTTCGACCGCTGAGCGGACGACCAGGTTCGAACTGGCGACCTCAACCTTGGCAAGGTTGCGCTCTACCAACTGAGCTACGTCCGCATCGCGTCCCAGACACGTCGTACGAGTCGTACGTGCCGTGGCGCGACACCAACTATACCCAACCCCGACGCCGGGCGAGCCGCACAGCCGCATGCCGGTTCTCGGCCCCGAGTTTGGAAACGGCCGACGACAGATAGTTCCGTACGGTCCCCTGCGACAGCGCGGCCCGTTCCGCGATCTCCGCGACCGGCGCCCCGTCGGCGGCGAGTTCGAGCACCTCGGCCTCGCGCGCGGTCAGCGGGGAGTCCCCGGCGGAGATCGCGTCGGCGGCCAACTCGGGGTCGACGTAACGGTTTCCGGCGTGCACGGTACGGATGATCTCGGCGAGCCGCTGCGCGCTGACCGTCTTGGGAACGAACCCCCGCACACCCGCCGCAAGCGCCCGCTTCAAATGCCCCGGCCGGCCATGGCTGGTCACGATCAGCACCCGGCACTCCGGCAGTTCGGCCCGCAGCGATGTGGCGACCTTCACACCGTCCGCGCCCGGCATCTCAAGATCGAGCACGGCGACATCGGGCCGGTGCGCCCGCGCCATGGCCAGCGCCTCGGGCCCGGTGGCGGCCTCGGCGACGACCACGAGATCGTCCTCCAGGGCGAGCAGCGCGGCCAGCGCACCCCGGATGAGGTGCTCGTCGTCGGCGAGCAGCAGCCGTACACCGCTCATGAGGTGACCTCGCTCACAACGAACTCGGCACCGGAGCCGGACCCCGACCCCGACCCCGACCCCGCAGGCAACGGCACGGTAGCGACCACCCGGAACCGACCCGCACCCTCACCACTGTCCGAATCCACGACCCCCGCCTCCAGCCGCCCATCCACGGCGGACAACCGCTCCCGCAACCCGACAATCCCGGACCCGGCCCCCACCCCGAACCCCTTGCCCGCCTCCCCCCTGTCAGCGACCCCGTCGTTCTCCACGGTCAGCACCACACACCCGTCCCCCACCCGCACCCGAACCCCGCACCACCCCGCATCCCCGTGACGCAGCACATTGGTGGTCGCCTCCCGGACCACCCACCCGAGCGCCGACTGCACTTCCCCCGGCAGCCCGACCGCGGCCTCCCCGGTCACCTCGCAGGAGATCCCCGCGGCGGTCAACACGCCCTGTGCGCCCAGGAGTTCAGCCCCCAGATCAGCTTCCCGATACCCCCGTACGACATCCCGTACCTCCCGCTGCGACTCGCGGGCGATCCGCTGCACCTCGATCATCTGGTCGACGGCCTCGGGCCGTTCGCGGCGGGCGAGCTGGACCGCCAGCTCGCTCTTGAGGGCGATCACGGCCAGGTTGCGCCCCATCACGTCGTGCAGATCGCGCCCGAACCGGAGGCGCTCCTCGGCGACGGCGAGCCGGGTGCGGGTCTCGCGGGCCTCGTCGAGTTCGTACACGACCTTGAGCAGCCAGACGGAGAGGGCGCTGGTGAGCGTGATGAACCCGGCGGTGAACAGCACCACGCCACCTGTGAAGAAGGCCTCGTCCGCTGGGAAACCCACCAGGAGGGACACGGCGACCGAGCCAACGGCCAGGCCGGACACCATCGCCAGCATCCGCCTCCGGCCGCGCATCCCGAGGGCGATGCTGCCCGCGCCGAAGCACACCACCCCGATGAACAGCGAGGCCGCGACGGTCTCCAGGTCGTCGCCGCCCGTCCCGTGCCTGCCAAGGATGAGGGCGCCGACCCCGATCAGCGCGGTCACGGCGCCGAGTACGACGAGCAGCCGTACGGGCTGCTCCCGGGTCCCGCAGATCCAGTCCAGCGCCCGGGAGGCGGTCACCGCACTCAGCACGGCGTGCGCGCACACCACCACCGACAGCCAGAGCGCGGGCCACCCGTCCAGCAGCCCCAGCACGGGCAGCCCGATCGCGCCGACCTCGACGAAGGCGATCATGTGGAACGTCCAGCGGGTGTACGTCTCCACCTTCGCCGGCGCGCTCTTGCGCCGCCACCAGCTCCCGGGCCTGCGCATATCTCCTGCTCCCCGTCCCGTCAGTGCCGAGGTTCCCAGCGGAACCACCGTCGTACAGCAAACACCGACAGCACGGTCCAGGCCAGGCCGGTCAGTACGGCGCCCAACGCCTCGTACGCCGACAGGTCACCGGTCCAGGCGCCGCGTACGAGGGTGATCACGGGCGTCAGCGGGAGGAGTTCACAGAAGGCGGCGACCCGGTCGGGCAGCACCTCCAGCGGGACGGTGATCCCGGAGCCGAGGAACGAGACGAGCATCAGCGGCAGCGAGGTGACCTGCGCGCTCTCGGTGGTCCGGCTGAGGCTCGCGGTGAGCGCGGCCAGCGCCGTACACATCACCAGACCCAACAGCAGCCCGATGAGGGCGAGTTGGGGTGCCGGTGGCGCGTCGAGATCGAGCAGGACGGCACAGCCGACGGCCAGCAGCACACTCTGTACGAAGCCTGTCACGACCGCCGGCAGCGCCGATCCGGTGAGTATCTCGACGTCGCGCAGTTCACCGGTGCGCAGCCGCTTGAGCACGAGTTCCTCGCGCCGGGCGGTGTAGACGCCGACGAGGGCCGCGTACACGGCGAACAGCAGCGAGAAGCCGACCGAGGCGGGCAGGATGACCGTCCCCGTACTGAGCCCGGCCTCCTTCAGGTCCATCCCGTCGGCGGCGGACCACGCGCTGAACGGCAGCACCAGCGGCACGAACAGGGCGGCGACGAGCGTCCCCTTGTTCCGCAGGAACAGCGCGGCCTCGGCCCGGGCCAGCGCCCGCATCCGCCCGGCGGGAGTGGTCGTACGTCCGCCCGTACCGACGCCACCGACAACCGCGCTCACGCGACACGCTCCTCAGCCACAACAGAACTCTCCACACTCTCCACGCCCGCGGACGCCTCCCGCGCGATCCGCAGGAACGCCTCCTCCAGCGAGGCCGACCGCACGTCCAGCCCCCGCAGCTCGACCCCGGCCCCCTCGGCCCACATCAGCAACCGCGTTGCCGCGCGCTGGAGTTGATGGGTGCGCAGCCGTACGACGCGCCCCTCCTCCTCGTACCCGATCACGCCGAACGTGTCGAGCGGCGGCAGGTCTCCCACGAAGTACCCGGTGGGCAGCTCGAAGGAGATCCGGGACGGCTGCGAGGCGGTCACCTCGGCGGGCGTACCGGCGGCGGCGATGCGCCCCTCGTGGAGGATGGCGAGCCGGTCGGCGAGATCCTCGGCCTCCTCCAGGTAGTGCGTGGTGAGCAGTACGGTCGTACCGCCGGCGCGCAGTTCCCGTACCAACTCCCAGGTGTCGCGCCGCCCTTCGGCGTCGAGACCGGTCGTCGGTTCGTCGAGGAACAGCACCTCGGGGTCGCCGAGAAGGGCGAGCGCGAGGTCGAGCCGCCGCCGTTCGCCTCCGGACAGCTGCTTCACGCGTACGCCGGTCCGCCGCTCCAGTCCGACGAGTGCGAGCGCCTCCGCCTCGGGCCGTGCGCCGCTCGTGCACCCGGCCCACATCCGCGCGGTCTCGCCGACGGTCAGGTCGGAGGGAAAGCCGCCCTCCTGGAGCATCACGCCGGTGCGCGGCCGTACGGCGGCCCGCTCGGCGTACGGATCATGGCCGAGCACCCGCACCCGCCCCCCGGCCGGTGGCGCGAGCCCCTCCAGCAGCTCGACCGTCGATGTCTTGCCCGCGCCGTTCGTGCCGAGCAGGGCGAAGATCTCCCCGCGGCCCACGGAGAAGGACACCCCGCGCACCGCTTCGAACCCGCCCCCGTACACACGCCGCAGGTCAGTGACCTCAATCACGTGTTCGCGTTCGTTGGTTTCCATGCCTCCAGCATCCGGGCCGGGAGGAGGCGAGGGCAGTGCGTGGTGTCATCAGCGCACATGACAAATGTCAGACGCCGAGGGAATGGGAACACTGGGAACACGACGAAGGCCCCGGTCCATTGGACCGGGGCCTTCGACTGCTGAGCGGACGACCAGGTTCGAACTGGCGACCTCAACCTTGGCAAGGTTGCGCTCTACCAACTGAGCTACGTCCGCATTGCCTCCAGTCGGCTTTCACCGACTGGCGCGAGCACCAGCCTACCTGATCCACAACTGTGGTCGGACCGGCGATGCAGAGCGGGTGACAGGAATTGCACACTGCGCCTTCCCCCTGGAAGGGGGATGTTCTGCTACTGAACTACACCCGCAAGCCTCCGTGAGCCGGGCCTTTCGGCCTTGCCCCTCGGCGTGCTCCAGACTCTAGCTGATCAGCAGGGGGGCAACGCAAGTCGGTTGCGCCGAGGGGCTCCTGAGGCACCGCAGGGGCGCTGCGGGGGTACTACTGGGCGGCGGTGAAGGCCTCGTACACCTTCTTGGGGATGCGCCCGCGGGCCGGTACGTCGAACTTGTTGGCGAGGGCCCAGGCCCGGACCGCCGACGGGTCGGGGGCGACCTCCGTCTGCTTGTACGCCTTGCCGGAGCGCGACCGCTTGCGGCCGGCCTCCACGTACGGCTCCAGGGCCTTACGCAGTTTCTTGGCATTGGTTTGATTCAGGTCGATCTCGTACGACTTGCCGTCAAGTCCGAAGGCGATCGTTTCCGCCGCTTCCGAGCCGTCGATGTCGTCAGAGAGTGTGACCACGACACGCTGAGCCACGAATATCGGTCCCTTCGTGCGACACCTCTGCCACGACGTGCGAAGACGTCGGGAGGTGTCGAAAGATCTCGGTTGTCCGACTGTTATTGGGCAAAGTATCGGCTAATGCCTTTTCCTTTGTACAGTGCCCGGCATTGCAATGGGAAGCCCGACTAAATCTGTCCGCGTGTCTCCCGCGCAATAGACATCCTGGATGCGAACCCGGATCTTTCCCAGAACTTTTCGTGTTGGCGCCGGTCCGATACCGGATCGTGATGCTGCTCTCGTGGGTTCCCGTAGATTCCTACGAATCTACCCGCGTAGAAATTTTGTGCGGGTAGTCTGAACCCACCTGTAGGAACCTCGCCAGGGACCTTGCTCAGCACCACAACACCGGGAGTGCCAGTGGCACGCGTCGTAGTCGACGTCATGCTCAAGCCGGAGATCCTCGACCCCCAGGGCCAGGCGGTGCAGCGTGCACTGCCGCGTCTCGGTTTCGACGGTGTCTCCGACGTACGTCAGGGAAAGCGATTCGAACTGGAAGTTGACGGACCGGTGGACGACGCCGCGCTCGCCCGCATCCATGATCTTGCGGAATCCTTCCTCGCCAACACCGTGATCGAGGACTTCACCGTGAAGGTGGAGGAGATGGTGGGGGAAGAGAAGTGACTGCTCGTATTGGAGTCGTCACCTTTCCGGGTTCGCTGGACGACCGGGACACTCAGCGCGCGATCAGGCTCGCGGGTGCGGAGCCGGTGGCTCTCTGGCACAAGGACAAGGATCTCAAGCAGGTCGACGCGGTGGTTCTGCCGGGCGGATTCTCGTACGGCGACTATCTGCGCGCGGGTGCCATCTCCCGTTTCTCGCCGGTGATGGAGTCGGTCATCGAGCAGGCGAAGTCGGGCATGCCGGTCCTCGGCATCTGCAACGGCTTCCAGATCCTCACCGAGGCGCACCTTCTCCCGGGCGCGATGCTCGGCAACAACCACCTTCACTTCATCTGCCGCGACCAGAAGCTGCGGGTGGAGAACGCGGACACGGCCTGGACCGTCGACTACGACGCCGGCCAGGAGATCCACATCCCGCTGAAGAACATGGACGGCCGGTACGTCGCCGACGAGCACACGCTCGACGAGCTGGAGGCGGAGGGCCGGGTGGTCTTCCGCTACCTGGACTTCAATCCGAACGGTTCCCTCCGGGACATCGCCGGCATCACGAACGCCGCCGGGAACGTCGTAGGCCTCATGCCGCACCCGGAGCACGCGGTCGAGCCGCTGATCGGCTCCGGCCGCACCGACGGCCTCCCCTTCTTCACCTCGATCCTCAAGAAGCTGGTCAACGCATGAGCCGGACGCCTCTGGACACGGTCGAGCACGCGGCCGAGACCCCCGACGTCGAGCTGCCCTGGGCCGAACTCGGCCTGAAGAAGGACGAGTACGAGCGGGTCGTGGAGATCCTCGGCCGCCGCCCGACCGGCGCCGAGCTGGCCATGTACTCGGTCATGTGGTCCGAGCACTGCTCCTACAAGTCGTCGAAGGTGCACCTGCGCCAGTTCGGCGAGAAGGCCCCGCAGAGCGATGCGCTGCTCGTCGGGATCGGCGAGAACGCTGGCGTCGTCGACGTCGGCCAGGGCTACGCGGTCACCTTCAAGGTCGAGTCGCACAACCACCCGTCCTACGTCGAGCCCTACCAGGGCGCGGCCACGGGCGTCGGCGGCATCGTGCGCGACATCATCGCGATGGGTGCACGCCCGGTGGCTGTGGTGGACCCCCTGCGCTTCGGCGCGGCCGACCACCCCGACACCAAGCGCGTCCTCCCGGGCGTGGTGGCGGGCATCGGCGGCTACGGCAACTGCCTCGGGCTCCCGAACATCGGCGGCGAGGTCGTCTTCGACGCCTGCTACCAGGGGAACCCGCTGGTCAACGCCGGTGCGATCGGCGTCATGCGGCACGAGGACATCCACCTGGCGAAGGCGTCGGGCGCGGGCAACAAGGTCATCCTGTACGGGGCTCGTACGGGCGGTGACGGCATCGGCGGCGCGTCGATCCTGGCGAGCGAGACGTTCGACGACGCCAAGCCGTCGAAGCGTCCCGCGGTCCAGGTGGGCGACCCCTTCCAGGAGAAGCTCCTCATCGAGTGCACCCTGGAGGCCTTCAAGGAGAAGCTGGTCGTCGGCATCCAGGACCTGGGTGCGGCGGGCCTGTCGTGCGCGACGAGCGAGCTGGCGTCGAACGGCTCGGGCGGCATGCGCGTGACGCTGGACGACGTACCCCTCCGCGACTCCACGCTCTCGCCCGAGGAAATCCTCATGAGCGAGTCGCAGGAACGCATGTGCGCGGTCGTGGAGCCGGAGAAGGTCGACCGGTTCCTGGAGATCTGCGACAAGTGGGACGTCATCGCCACGGTGATCGGTGAGGTAACCGATGGCGACCGCCTCGAAATCTTCTGGCACGGCGGCAAGATCGTCGACGTCGACCCGCGTACGGTCGCGCACGACGGTCCGGTCTACGAGCGCCCGTACGCCCGCCCGGACTGGCAGGACGCCCTCCAGGCGGACGACGCCAACAAGCTTGCGCGGCCGACGAGTTCGGATGAGCTGAAGGCCCAGGTCGTCCAGCTGGTGTCGTCCCCCAACCAGGCGTCCAAGTCCTGGATCACCTCCCAGTACGACCACTTCGTGCAGGGCAACACGGTGTTGGCCCAGCCCGAGGACTCCGGGATGATCCGTGTCGACGAGTCGACCGGCCTCGGTGTCGCCATCGCGACGGACGGCAACGGCCGCTACGCCAAGCTGGACCCGTACGCGGGCGCGCAGTTGGCGCTGTCGGAGGCGTACCGGAACGTGGCGACGACGGGCGCGAAGCCCCTCGCCGTCTCCGACTGCCTGAACTTCGGTTCGCCCGAAGACCCGGCGGTGATGTGGCAGTTCGCGGAGGCGGTACGTGGACTCGCGGACGCCTGCCAGCAGTTGGGCACGCCGGTGACGGGCGGCAACGTCTCGCTCTACAACCAGACGGGCGACGTGGCCATCCACCCGACGCCGGTGGTGGCGGTACTGGGCGTCATCGACGACGTGGCTCGGCGCACTCCGGTGGCGTTCCAGGAGGAGGGGCAGCTGCTGTACCTCCTCGGGGACACGCGCGAGGAGTTCGGCGGCTCGGCGTGGTCGCAGGTAGTGCACGACCACCTGGGTGGCCTGCCGCCCAAGGTCGACCTGGAGCGGGAGCGGCTGCTGGCCGAGATCCTGATCTCCGCCTCCCGCGACGGCATGATCGACTCCGCGCACGACCTGTCGGACGGCGGTCTGATCCAGGCGGTCGTGGAGTCGGCGCTGCTGAGCGAGAAGGGCGCGCGTCTGGTCGTACCGGACGGGCTCGACGCTTTCACTCTCCTGTTCTCGGAGTCGGCGGGGCGTGCGGTGGTGGCCGTCCCGCGCTCGGAGGAGCTGCGCTTCAACGACATGTGCGGGGCGCGGGGGCTGCCGGTGACGCGGATCGGTGTCGTCGACGGCGACTCCATCGAGCTGCAGGGCGAGTTCACGCTGACGCTGGCGGAACTGCGCGAGGCGCACGAGGGGACGATTCCGGCGCTGCTGGCGTAGGCGGCAACGGGATCAAGCGGGATCAACTGGGTTGGCTGAGGCCCCCGTTCGGATATCTGTCCGAGCGGGGGCCTCTCCGTACGTCGGCTCAGGACGGGCGTACCGGCAGGGTGACGGTCGCAGGTCGCAGCCCCTCCGTGCTCGCCGTGAGGGTGAGGCGGCCCGGGGACTTGGCCGGGCGGAGGATGGCGAGGGCGCGGCCGTGCCAGGTGTGGCGGCGGGGCTGCTGGAAGCTGTCGACGTTGTGCGGGTTGCCGTTGCCGACGCCCGCCAACTCCCCGGCGCCTTCGATGGTGAAGGCCACCTCGAACGTGGCGTCGGGCACGAGATTCCCGTGCCGGTCGACGACCTCGACGAGGACGTGGGCGAGGTCGTCGCGGCCGGTGGTGAGGGCTCTGACGTCCGGTACGAGGCGGAGGGCGGCCGGGGAGCCGACGGTACGGAGGGTCTGGCGGCCGATCTCCGCGCCGCCGAGACTGGCGACGGCGGTCAACTCGCCGGGCGTGTAAGGGACGTTGAAGGTGGCCATGGCCCGCTCGGGGGCGGTCGCGGTGCCCTCGGGGAACTCGGCGCCGTTGAGGAGGAGTTGGACGCTGTCGCCGCCGGTGTAGACGTGCACCTTGAGCGGGGTGCCGGGTTCGACGTCCTCCCAGGTCCAGCTGGCCAGCTCGTCGAAGTAACCCCACCAGATGGCGACTTGCTCGGTGCCGGCCGGGGTGGGCCGCTCCACGAGCACCTCCACCGGGCTGCGGCCCGTCACCGCGTCCCGCCAGTGGTTCTGCGGCTTGCGCTGCCCGATGAGGTCGAAGTCGCCACAGTTCGCCTGGAAGTAGGGGTACGGATAGCCGAAGCCGCCCCAACCGTGGTGCAGCTCACGGGAGATGGACCACCCGGGCATGACGCTCTGGTCGCCGATGGTGGCCCCCGTCCCCACGGGAGGGATGGGCGTCTTGCCGATACCGGCCTCGCCGAGGTAGTCCCAGGCGGCCCAGACCCAGGTTCCGGTTGCCCAGGTGTGCTCGCGGGCGAAGTGGATGTCCTGGTAGATCGTCGCGGGGAACGTCTCGTTGTGGGTCATCGCCTTGGCGGGGTTGGCGGCGTGCATCTGGGCGTAGCCCTTGCCGTTGGCGTTGTAGTGGACGTCGCCGACATCGACGTAACTCCAGGAGGGGTCACTGGCGGTGAAGGTGGACCCGCCGCCGAGGGTGCTGGGCCGGGTGGGGTCGAGGGAGCGGAGGAGGGCGGCCATTTCGGCGCCCCGATGGCCGTTCGTCCGGTCGGTGATCTCGTTGCCGAGGGACCAGATGACGACGCTGGGGTGATTGCGGTCCCGGAGGACGGTGCTCGTGAGATCCCGCTCCCACCACTCGGCGAAGTGGACGGAGTAGTCCTGGGGGTTCTTGCCGGTGTCCCAGACGTCGAAGAACTCGTCCATCACCAGCATGCCCAACCGGTCGCAGGCGTCGAGGAGTTCGGGTGTGGGCGGGTTGTGGGCGGTGCGGATGGAGTTGAACCCGGCGGCCTTGAGGATCTCGACCCGGCGTTCCTCCGAACGCCCGAGCGCGACGGCGCCGAGCGGCCCGTGGTCGTGGTGGACATTGCCGCCCATGACCTCGACGGGTTGACCATTGAGGAGGAAACCGACGTCACCGTTCCAGACGATGGACCGGATCCCGAAGCGAGTGGTGACGGTGTCGACGACCCGTCCGCCGACCAGGATGTCGGCCCGCGCGGTGTAGAGGCTGGGCGCGGACAGGGACCACAACTCCGGCTGCCGGATGGGCAGTTCGAGTGTTGAGGTGACGCCCTTGTCGCCCGCCGCCACGTCCTGCGGCGATGCGTGACGGGTAGCGACGATACGTCCGCGCGGATCGAGAACGGTGACGCGTACGGAGGCGGAGGAGTCGTGGGCCCCGAGGTTGGCGACGGAGACGGCCACGCGGGCGAGCGACCGGTGCGGGCTGACCTCGGGTGTGGTGACGTGGACGCCCCAGAGAGGGATGCGTACGGGCCCGGTCACCGTGAGCCAGGTGTGGCGGTAGATGCCGGAGCCGGAGTACCAGCGGCTGTTCTGGCCGCTGTTGTCGACGCGGACGGCGAGGACGTTCGGGCCGGTGGGGTTCAGGTGGGGGGTGAGGTCGTGGGCGAACGAGGTGTAGCCGTAGGGGTGGAAGCCGAGGTGGACGCCGTTGAGCCAGACGTCGGCGTTCTGGTAGACCCCGTCGAACCGTAACTCGGCGTGCAGAGGGCCGAGTTCACCGGCAAGCTCCTCGGCCCCGAAGTGCTTGCGGTACCAGCCGATCCCGCCGACCGTGTACCCGGTCGAGCCGCCGTTCTGGCTGTGCTGGGGGTCGAACGGGCCGATGACGGGCGGGGGTTGGGGTGCGGAGGGGTCGGGTTGCTTGGGCACGAGGAGCGACGGGTCGCTGGTGACGGCGCCGTCGGGGGAGGGGGCGTAGGGCAGGTCCTCGATGCTCCAGTCGTGGGGGAGGTCGAGGGGGCGCCAGGAGGTGTCGTCGTAGGCGGGGGCTTCGGCGCCGGGGGCGTCACCACGCTGAAAGAGCCAGCCTTCGTCGAAGGAACGTTCACGTGCATGCCCGCCGGCGGCTTGCGGTTCCGAGGCTGCGGCGCCTGCCTGCCCGCCCCCGACGACCGCCGCTGATCCTGCGGCCACTGCACCGAGCTGTAGGGCTGTACGCCGGGTGACACCGTCCGACGCGCTGCCGTCTGTCCCGTTCATCGCCAACTCCTCCACACCGTCAAGGAATTCGGTATCTCGAACACCGGTCAGAATGCTGAACTGACACAGGCATGTCAGGAGTAGAGTGGCGGGGCGCCGACGTCAAGGTTCTCGACAACAACCACTCCAGTTCACGGCAGTTACAGTCCAGGCAGGCGTGCGAGGCCCCGTCCGCTTTCGGACGGGGCCTCGCACGCGGTCTTCAAGCCCTGCTTCTCGGCCGGATGCCGGGCAACTGGCTCCAGCGGCACGTCATGAAGTCCCCCAGTGACGACGTACCTGTTGAGGATCTTCGGATCCAGCTCGAACGTGTCACTCTGCAGCTACTGCGGTTCGTCATCGGCATACGCGAAGTCGTACGCGCCCCAGTCCGTGAGCAGGCGGTAGCCGATTCGCTTGTACAGGGCGTTGCTCGTGGGGTTGTTCGGGTCTGTGTACAGCACGACGTCCGTGGCGCCCGCCTCCAGTGCCGTTCGGGTCACCTCGACCGTCACGGCGGCCGCGTAACCGCGACCGCGCAGGTGGGCCGGGGTGTAGACGGGGTCCACCCGGACCTGGCCGCCGACTAGGGGGTTCACGCCCGCCATGGAGACGGGGGTGCCGTCCGGTGTCTCCCAGTAGGTGTAGGTCTTCTCGCCGAAGCGTGTGTTGGACCAGGTGTCGGCGTTGATGGTGATGTCCTCCCCGAAGAACTCCGCGGCCTCACGGCACCACTGCATCAGATGCTCATGGTCCGCCTCGCCCACGAGTCGGCCCCGGCCCGCCGGCACCGGCTCCGGCGGAGTGAGCGTGCCGAGGCGGTACAGGTGGATCCGGGTACTGAACGTCGGCGTCGCGCCCGTGTGCCGCTGCCAGGCCTCGGCGAAGACGGTGGCGGTGTCGATCTCCCCGCTGACGCCCGGGGGCCGGTGGCCGAGGGCGACCAGATGGGCGGCGAGACCGTCGGCCTGCTCGGGGGTGAGGGACGTGACGCTCAGGCGCTTCTGCGGGGTGAGTCGGAGGAAGGCGGCGGTGACCTCGCCGTCCTGCTCCAGCCGGCCGAAGACGGGGTCCTGGGCGGTGCTCGCGCCGGGCCCGCCTGTGCGCACCTGCTCGATGGTCGTCAGCGCGGTGGTGTGCAGAGCGGGCCGTGAGCGTAGGAAATCCCCGGCCCGGTCGAAGAATTCATGGACGTCTTCGGTGAGGTACCAGCCATCCGATCGCATGCCTCATGGTTTCGGATCTGCGTCGCCGCCAGCAACGCGATTGCCGTTAGGGCCCGGCGAAGAATGGCTGGTTGATGCGGCACAGGCCGCGCACGCGTACGTGGTCCGACCAGGCCCGGAGCCCTGGTCGGCCGTGCCCAGGGCGACCAGCGGGGCGTTGCCGGGCTGTTGGCAGAGCGCACAGATGTGGGTCCTGCGGAGGCACGCGGAACACATACGGCCGGTGTTTTCGAGGGTCCCATAGCGCAGGAACGGGGCGCGGCCGACCTTGCAGACGTCACAGAGTGGCTCGTTCTCGATGTCGGCGACGGAGACATCGCTGACGCGGCACTGACGCTCGGTGGAGTCGGCGAGCCGTACCCAGACGAGGTCGTCCTCGCCATCGGCCTCCGGGTAACCGGACCCGACCTGCACGACGACGCCCTCGACGGGCTCGGGCGCCTCACGCTCACGGAGGAAGGGCGGGACGAAGGTGGTCCCTTGGACTCGGTCGCCCAGGATGAAGTGGACGTCGGTGAGGGCACTGTTTCGGCGGCGGGGCTCAGGGGTGGTCATGGGGACAACGGTTCCGTCGTTCCAACGGCGAGACAATCGAACGTAGAAATTCCACGAGAACTGGCAAATGCCGGAAAGTTGGCATGTGGCTGCGCAAGGAGGGCAAGGACTGCCACACTCGGTGCACAGGCCGTTACTTGGTGGACACGGGGCGTCAAGTGACAGGCATAGTCGTAGTGTTGGCGGGCATGACCGCAGAAGGGGCGGGCACGGTGGCAACGAAGACGGGGCCGACGATCCGACGGATGCAACTCGGTCAGGAGCTGCGGAGGCTGCGCCAGCAAGCGCCTCGCGATGACGGAGACGGTCAGGGGTTGACCCTGGCGGCAGCGGTACGAGGTCTGGGGTTCACCGAGTCGAAGCTGTACCGGGTGGAGAACGGCTTGACGAGCCTTCCCAAGGTGCAGGACCTCAAGGAACTCCTGGACCGCTACGGCGTCACGGACCTGGACGACGTGGAGTTCCTCTTGGAGATCCACAAGAACTCGCTGAACCGCGGCTGGTGGTCGGTCTATCGGAGCCTCATGCCGTCAGGCTTCGGTATGAGCGTCGGCCTCGAAGGCGATGCCAAGATCCTCCGGGTCTACGAACCATGCGTGCTGTACGGCCTGTTCCAGACCGAGGCGTACGCGCGAGCCCAGTTCGAGATCGCCAAGCCCATCGACGAACGGACGACCGAGTTCGTCGAGCGGAACATCGAGATCAGGATGAGGCGTAAGGAGGTCATCACGCGGTCCGACCGTCCGGTGGAAGTCCACGCGATCCTCGAAGAGGCTGCTGTACGACGCGTCTACGGCGGCCCGGACGTGATGCGCGAGCAGTACGCGCACCTGGCGGATCTCTGCGCGTTGGATCATGTGACCGTGCAGATCCTCCCCCTGTCGCAACCGGTGTACCGGGCGCCCGAGAGTTTCGTCCTCATGGAGTTCGAGTCGCCGCTGCCCACTGTGGTCAGCAAGGACGGCCAGGACACCGTCAGCCTGACGGACAAGGACACGGAACTCTGGCGCTTCTCGCGCCGGTTCGACGCCATGCGGGCCGGGGCGCCCAGCCCTGGGGAGACCTCTGACTTCTTGCAACGACTGGCACGAGAGATGGAACGACCATGACGACTCACCACCTGTCGGAAGCCACCTGGCACAAGTCCTCGTACAGCAATGACTCAGGCGGCAACTGTGTCGAAGTCGCCCACCTCACCCCCGCCCGCATAGGCGTCCGCGACTCCAAGCACCCTCAAGGCGGCCCCACCCTCCTCCTCCCCCCAAAAGCCTTCGCAGCCCTCCTGACCCACCTCCGGAGTTGACAGCCCGACATGCCCCCAGCCAGAAAACCAAAGCCCCGCACCCGAACCTACGACCCCACCAAAACCCGCACCGCAGTCCTCACCCAGTACGCCAACATCCGCACCGCCGCCCTCACCCTCACCCCCGCCCAACTAACCCTCCCCACCCGCCTGGGCGACTGGACCGTCCGTGATCTGGTCGCCCACATCTCGATGGCCGTCGGCAGCATCAGCCTGGCCCTCGACCGGGACGAGCCGGCGAAGGCCGAGATCGGCGCCCTCGACTACGCGTCGGCGACCGCCGCCTACGCCGAGGCCATCGCGGAGAACAGCCACGACCTCGCCGAACGCACCCCCGACCTCAACACCCTCCTCACCCACACCGAGGAACGCCTCACCAAACACCTCACAGGCGTCGCAGACACCCGCGTCCTCGCGGTCCGGATCGGCTCCGTCACCCTCACCGACTACCTCGTCACCCGTACCGTCGAACTCGTCGTCCACACCGACGACCTGAACGACGCCGTCCCGGGCCTCGACATCCCGTACGACCGCCAGGCCCTGGCCACCTGTACCCGCCTCCTCGCCGACACCCTCGCCGCCAAGGCCCCCGGCGGCTCCACGGAGGTCCGGATCCCGCCGTACGCCGTGGTGCAGTGCGTCGAGGGCCCGAGGCACACCCGTGGCACCCCGCCCAACGTCGTCGAGACCGACCCGCTGACCTGGATCCGCCTGGCCACCGGCCGGGTCACCTGGACCGACGCCCTCGACAAGGCCCAGGTCAGCGCGAGCGGCGAACGCGCCGACCTCGGAGACCTGCTCCCCCTCATGTCCTGACGACAGCAATCCGCAGCCCCCGCCAAAAAGGGGCCGGACGGGAACCGCCCACCCGCCCCTTCCGTCCCACCGGCATGAAAACGCAGCGACTGACGAGCCTCGGCCTCGGCCTCCTGACCCTCACCGTGCTGCCCCTCGCCGCGGCCTGTGGCAGCGAGAAGGACAGCGGCGGCAGCCCGACCGTCGGGACGGGGTCCGGGACCGCGGACGTCACCGGCGTCCACTGGACCGTCGACGACCTCACCGTCGACGGGAAGAAGAGCGACGCACCGGCCAGCGCCTGGCTGAAGATCGCCAAGAACGGCGAGGTCAACGGCAACCTCGGCTGCAACGGCTTCGGCGCCAAGGCCACCGTCGACGGCGACGAGATCGCCCTCGGACAGTTCCTGTCGACCGACATGGCCTGCGCCTCGATGGGCTTCGAGAACACCCTCACCAAGGCCCTCAAGGACGGCACCCTCACCGCCAAGTCCACCGAGAGCGCCAAGAACGCCCAGCAGCTCACCCTCACCACCAAGACCGGCGACACCATCCACCTCACCGAGGAGAAGGCCGCCGCCCTCTACGGCACCAAGTGGACGATCACGACACTCGGTGCCGCCGGCGACGGCAGCGGCGACGGTGACAGCGCGGCCGTCTCCCCCCTCCCCTCCGGCGCCGACGCCTACCTCGTCCTCGACCAGAAGAAGGGGACCGTCAGCGGCAAGGCCGGTTGCAACAACGTTTCTGCCGATGCGACCGTCAGCGACGGCACTATCACTTTCGGCAGTCCGTCGACCACCCGAAGGATGTGCGACGGCTCACTCATGGAGGCCGAGAAGACGCTGCTGGGTCTCTTCGACGGCAAGGCGACGTACAAGATCGATCACCGGAGCATGACGCTGACCAGCGCAGACGGGACCACCGTCAGCGCGACCGCCGCCGATTGAGCCCCTACCGCAGTCCACGGCCGTGCGGCGCCCCCGTGTCACAGTCGCATTCCCTAATTCGGACCAGTGGTCGATCTCGCCTACACTCGGTGCCGTGCCACGTGGTGACGGTCGACTCAGTCATGATCTGCTCCCCGGCGAGAAAGGCCCCCAGGACGCTTGCGGCGTCTTCGGGGTCTGGGCCCCCGGCGAAGAGGTCGCCAAGCTCACTTACTTCGGGCTCTACGCCCTACAGCATCGAGGCCAGGAATCCGCGGGAATCGCGGTCAGCAACGGCTCCAAGATCCTTGTCTTCAAGGACATGGGCCTCGTCTCCCAGGTCTTCGACGAGACCTCGCTCGGCGCCCTCCAGGGGCATATCGCGGTCGGTCACGCCCGCTACTCGACCACCGGCGCCTCCACCTGGGAGAACGCCCAGCCCACCTTCCGCGCGACCGGCCACGGCTCCATCGCCCTCGGCCACAACGGCAACCTCGTCAACACGGCGCAGCTCGCCGAGATGGTCGCCGACCTGCCCAAGCAGCACGACGGCCGCACTCCGCGCGTCGCGGCGACCAACGACACCGATCTGCTGACGGCCCTCCTGGCCGCCCAGAACGACGACGACGGCAAGCCCCTCACCATCGAAGAGGCCTCCGCGCGGATACTCCCGCAGGTCAAGGGCGCCTTCTCGCTCGTTTTCATGGACGAGAACACGCTGTACGCCGCCCGCGACCCGCAGGGCATCCGCCCGCTGGTCCTCGGCCGCCTGGAGCGCGGCTGGGTCGTCGCCTCCGAGTCCGCCGCCCTCGACATCTGCGGCGCCGCCTATGTGCGCGAGATCGAGCCGGGCGAGTTCGTCGCCATCGACGAGAACGGCCTGCGAACCTCCCGATTCGCGGAAGCGAAGCCCAAGGGCTGTGTCTTCGAGTACGTCTATCTCGCCCGCCCGGACACCGACATCGCCGGCCGGAACGTGTACCTCTCCCGCGTGGAGATGGGTCGGAAACTCGCCAAGGAAGCCCCTGTCGAGGCCGACCTGGTGATAGCGACCCCGGAATCCGGCACCCCGGCCGCGATCGGCTACGCCGAGGCCTCCGGAATCCCCTTCGGCGCCGGCCTCGTCAAGAACGCCTATGTCGGACGTACGTTCATCCAGCCCTCCCAGACGATCCGGCAGCTCGGTATCCGGCTGAAGCTGAACCCGCTGAAGGAAGTCATCAAGGGCAAGCGCCTGGTCGTCGTCGACGACTCGATCGTGCGCGGCAACACCCAGCGCGCGCTGGTTCGCATGCTCCGCGAGGCCGGGGCGGCCGAGGTCCACATCCGGATCTCGTCCCCGCCCGTCAAGTGGCCCTGCTTCTTCGGCATCGACTTCGCCACCCGCGCCGAGCTGATCGCCAACGGCATGACCATCGACGAGATCGGCACCTCGCTCGGCGCCGACTCCCTCTCGTACATCTCCATCGACGGCATGATCGAGGCGACCACCATCGCCAAGCCGAACCTGTGCCGCGCCTGCTTCGACGGCGAGTACCCGATGGACCTCCCGGACCCCGAACTGCTCGGCAAGCAGCTCCTGGAGACCGAGCTGGCCGCAGGGCCCGCCGCCACGGCCGCGGCCGACGCGATCCGTCGCCCGTAAGCCCTCTTCCGGCTCCTGCTTCACATCAACCTGAAAGATCCCAGGCAATGCCAGAGACCAACTCTGCCTCCGGTGCTTCCTACGCCGCCGCCGGCGTCGACATCGAGGCGGGCGACCGCGCCGTCGAGCTGATGAAGGAGTGGGTGAAGAAGACGCAGCGCCCCGAGGTCCTCGGCGGCCTCGGCGGCTTCGCCGGCCTCTTCGACGCCTCCGCCCTCAAGCGCTACGAGCGCCCGCTGCTCGCCTCCGCGACGGACGGCGTCGGCACGAAGGTCGACATCGCCCGGCAGCTCGGCGTGTACGACACCATCGGCCACGACCTGGTCGCCATGGTGATGGACGACATCGTGGTGTGCGGCGCCGAACCGCTGTTCATGACGGACTACATCTGCGTCGGCAAGGTCCACCCCGAGCGCGTCGCCGCGATCGTCAAGGGCATCGCCGAGGGCTGCGTACTGGCCGGATGCGCTCTGGTCGGCGGCGAGACGGCCGAACACCCCGGTCTGCTCGGTCCGGACGACTTCGACGTCGCCGGCGCCGGTACGGGCGTCGTGGAGGCGGACCGGCTGCTCGGCGCGGATCGCATCCGTACGGGTGACGCGGTCATCGCCATGGAGGCCTCCGGGCTTCACTCGAACGGGTACTCACTCGTCCGCCATGTCCTCCTGAACCAGGCGGGCCTGTCCCTGGACGCGCACATCGACGAGCTGGGCCGGACTCTCGGCGAGGAACTCCTGGTCCCCACCAAGATCTACTCCCTGGACTGCCTGGCCCTCACCCGGACTACCGACGTCCACGCCTACTCCCACATCACCGGCGGCGGCCTGGCCGCCAACCTGGCCCGTGTGATCCCGGACACCCTCCACGCGATCGTCGACCGCTCCACCTGGACCCCGGCCCCGATCTTCGACCTCGTCGGCAGGACAGGCTCCGTCGAACGCCTGGAGCTGGAAAAGACCCTGAACATGGGCGTAGGCATGATCGCCATCGTCCCCGAGGACTCAGCAGACGCAGCCCTGACCACCCTGGCGGACCGAGGCGTAGAGGCCTGGGTAGCAGGCGAGATCACCGACCGAGGCGACCACAAAACGGGCGCAGAGCTGGTAGACGACTATGCACGGAACTAATCGCCCAGGAGGCCCAGGACGGCTTGGACGGCTGGGGGGACGGCCAGGCGGCGCAGCCGCCGGCCGTCAGGGGCGCGGGGAACTGCGCGATCAGCCACAACGCACCGAAAGCCGCCAACCCACAGCACCCCCGACCCACTAGGCGCCCCCGCCCAACCCAAGCGGAGCGGCAACGCACCAAAACCCGGTCCGGCGAAACGCCCCGGACCGGGAGAGGTGCAGCTGATGCCTACAGGTACAGGATCTGTGTCGACATGTTCAGCGCGCCGCAGGCAGACGTAAAACGTCAAGCCCCACGGCGTTGTTGCGACGAGGGGCCTGAGGACTGGTCGTCCTCATCCTCATCGTCGTCGTTGTACAGATCCGCGTACTGAGCGTACGGGTCGTCTTCTTCCTCGTCGTCGTCCTCGAACGGCTCGCCATTCGGCGGCTGGCTCGAAGTCGAAGCGCCCAGCTCATTGGCCAGACGCGAGAGGTCAGTCCCGCCGCTGCTGTACTTCAGCTGGCGGGCGACCTTCGTCTGCTTGGCCTTTGCCCGGCCGCGCCCCATGGCTCGACCCCCTCGGATACGGGGCTCGGTGGCCCCAGAGTCTTGACACGCGTTCATGATCTGGAACGGGCTCTCCGCAGAGAGACCGGTCCGTAGGGCTTCCACGGTACCTGAGCCCACGCCCATACGGTACGTCGCCCGCAGCACGTGCCGATGCCCAGAACCCGCGAGGTGCCCTGTCCCCGCTGGTCAACCGCGATTTTAACCACTTCTTCGCGGCCGACCCGCCGACGGGAGTGAGAGTTCTCTCCAACACCCCGCCGACAGGTACCTCCGCGCTCCGTGGACCTACCGGTTCCGCCGGGCCTCCGCCATCCGCTGCTCGGCGATCCGGTCGGCCGCCGCGGCCGGCGGAATCCCGTCCGTCTTCGCACGTGCGAATATGGCCAGCGTGGTGTCGAAGATCCGGGCCGCCTTCGCCTTGCACCGCTCGAAGTCGAACCCGTGCAGTTCGTCGGCCACCTGGATCACGCCACCGGCGTTCACGACGTAGTCGGGCGCGTAGAGGATTCCCCGGTCCGCGAGGTCCTTCTCGACGCCCGGGTGCGAGAGCTGGTTGTTGGCCGCGCCGCACACGATCCTGGCGGTCAGCACGGGCACGGTGTCGTCGCTCAACGCCCCGCCCAGCGCACAGGGCGCGTAGATGTCCAGCCCCTCGGTCCGGATCAGCGCGGCGGTGTCGGCCACGGCGGTGACCCCGCCGTCGGGGTGGGTGGCCAGAATCCGACGTACGGCGTCCTCCCGTACGTCCGTGATCACGACCTCGGCGCCCTCCTCGCGAAGATGCCGGACCAGGTGGTGGCCGACCTTGCCGACGCCCGCGATGCCGACGCGGCGACCGCGCAGCGACGGATCGCCCCACAGATGCTGGGCGGAGGCCCGCATCCCCTGGTAGACGCCGAAGGCGGTCAGCACGGACGAGTCGCCCGCGCCACCGTTCTCCGGGGACCGCCCGGTCGTCCAGCGGCACTCGCGCGCGACGACATCCATGTCGGCGACATACGTCCCGACGTCGCACGCGGTGACGTACCGCCCGCCGAGCGAGGCCACGAACCGGCCGTACGCGAGGAGCAGTTCCTCGCTCTTGATGGTGTCTGGGTCGCCGATGATCACGGCCTTGCCGCCGCCGTGGTCGAGACCGGCCATGGCGTTCTTGTACGACATCCCGCGCGCGAGGTTCAGCGCGTCGGCGACGGCCTCCGCCTCGCTCGCGTACGGGTAGAAGCGGGTACCGCCGAGCGCGGGGCCCAGGGCGGTGGAGTGGATGGCGATGACGGCCTTGAGGCCGGTGGGCCGGTCCTGGCAGAGCACGACTTGCTCATGACCCCCCTGGTCCGAGTGGAACAGGGTGTGCAGTACATCAGCAGGCGCGCCGGTTACGTCGGTCACTGTGGTGACTCCAGGGTAAGTAGCGGCGGTCGGGGCTGGAGCCCGTACGGGTGGCGGGCCTCCGTGGGCATGAGAGTAAAGCCCCTCCCCGGCCTCCGTACGCCAACCGTCCCCGCAGTGCCAAGGATCACCCACGGGTGACGTGGGACCGTATGACGGTTTGCATAATTTTCCCGTGCTGCTGTGTGCTGGTTCCGCTGCTTGCCGGGGTTTTCCCGGCTGTCCAAGGGGGAGGGAGCAGGCGTGCCCAAGGTGTCCTCGGTGATCGTTCCGTACGCGTCCTACTTGCGCGTCTACGAGCCGCTGGCGGCCTTCCCGGAGCCGGAGCGCGGCCACTGGGCGCGCTACGCCCGGCGGCCCGACCGGCCCTCGTACCAGGACGAACTGCGCCGCTCCCTGGCCGACCTGCTGCCCACCCCGCCGGTCGCGGTGCCGGTGCACGAGAGCGCCGACGCGTTCGTGACCGAGGTCGACGGGGTGGTCTGCGTCTGCCCCTGGCGCACCAGGCTGCGCGGCTGGCAGGCGCTGGGCGAGCTGGCCGGGGAACTGCCCGCGCCGGTCCTGGACGCGGTTCTGCCGCCTCTCGTACGCCATCAGGCCACCCAGGACTACGAGCGCTGGCTGACCCGCAACCCGGACGCCCGCCCATGGATCCGCACGGCGACCTGGGAGGTGCCGCTGAACTGGTTCGTGCTGGTCTCCGACGAGGAGCGCGAGTACGACAGGGGTTCGGGCGCCGACGAGGGCGCGGCGCCGCCCGTCCTGCGCTACCGGACGCCGATGGTCCAGGCGCGGCGGCGCGTGGCGCGGGGGCTGCGGACCCTGCGGGACACCCTCGACGAGGGGCCGCTCATCGACGGGCTGCAGGATGTCGGGCGGTGGCTGGAGGAGTTCCATCCGCGGTCACTGGTCGAGCTGGACTACGGCGGGCTCGTGCATGTGCTGCCGGCCGGTGAGCTGGCGGGGGACCACTCGGCGGCGGACGTGGCCGAGGGCATCGAGGCGCTGCGCGACGGGGACGGCGAGGCGGCCGGGGAGGCGTACGGGCGGCTCGTGGACCGGTGGCGGGCGGTGCGGGACCGGCGGTCGGCGAACTGACCGACGATCCGGTTCGGAACCGACGGCTCGGAACTGACGGTTCGTCAAAAAAGGACTCCCTGGAACGTGAGTTCCATTTTTGTGGGACGCTCTTGGGGCTGCCGTGGGACGTAGGTCCCGATCCGGGCGTTTGTGTCAAGCGTGACGGACCGCACGTACAGGTGGCTTGCGTCCCTTGCCCCTCCTCGTGCCAAAATAGGACAAGGAGTCCGGGGGAGGCTCTATCTGCCCATCTATGGGTGGAATCTCTGCATTGCACGCTATGGGGGGTCTCGTGACTCCTGATCGCCACTGTGACTGATCGTCACAGTGGCGTGACTGTCCGCTATGGCATGGTCCATTGGCTTCCGTCGCCGATGGACACCTGGGAGGGCAATTCCATCGGTTTGGCCTACGCGGTTGGACAGATGGTGTAGTTGTAGTGCCGAGGACAAGCCGTTCGTCCTATAACCGACTCGACCCGCGTCCGCCATTTCGGGCAACGCGGGTCAAGGTGCAGAATTTAGAGGAATGAACCGAGAAGGTTCGGTTCTCCCGAGGAGGCCGCTCATGACCGCTCGCACCCCTGATGCCGAGCCGCTGCTGACCCCGGCTGAGGTCGCCACCATGTTCCGCGTCGACCCCAAGACGGTCACGCGGTGGGCGAAGGCCGGCAAGCTCACATCCATTCGCACGCTCGGCGGACACCGCCGTTATCGCGAGGCCGAGGTTCGCGCTCTGCTTGCGGGCATTCCGCAGCAGCGCAGCGAGGCCTGACCAACTGAATAGTCGGACGTTTCGGCAGGTCCCCCAACTATCGGCCGAGCCGTCCGGCGGCAACACCAGCAAGAACAGCAGTAGCAACAGCACCAACAGCTTCAACGACGTGGGTCTGCCCCAACAGGCCTGACGCTCAAGGCAGTTCCGTCAGTTCCATAGCTTCAAGCGTGCGTCGTAGAGATCGCGCTGGACTCCGCCGGGTCCAGCGCGATCTTTTTTGTGCCCATCGTGCGGGGTGGCACGTGGTGCTGTGAGCGGGCTTGTTGGAGTCTGAGGAGACCGGTGCAATTGCACATATTAAATTGACCGGTTGTAGGAGGTGGGTAAGAACCCACCTTTTGAAAACTCATGCGGTGACACCCGTCACACGCTGCACGCCTTGTTGACGGAGCAGCAGTAGTGCTATTGGGGCGTGGTGTTGGCACCGGGTGCCTCGTCCGCCTCGGAGGGTTCCATGGCGAGCCGCAGTAACCGATGGCAGATCGGACAGTGCCGCGTGAGATGGCGGTACCCGCTGGCGGCCGACAGATGTGCCCGAAGCAGAGCACGCGTCTCATGCCGCCGCGTGGACGCCGCCATACGCCACCTCCAGAAGGGGACAGGGCAACGAGGGCCCTGCTCTCTGGGTACCTGGGGAGGGCGGTGCCGTCAATAAGGCGACAACGCGAGAGGGCCCGAGTCGTGAGACTCGGGCCCTCTCGTACTTCACTGCGGTCCTGACGGGATTTGCTGCATCTGATTGCGGCTCCGCCGCGGGCGCGGCCTCCACCTTGTCAGGCTGACGAGCAGGTCGGAGGCGGTGTCCGCGGCATGCGAAAGGCCCGCGTCCGTGTGCCGGATGCGGGCCTCGCTCTTCACTGCGGTCCTGGCGGGATTTGCTGCATCTGATTGCGGCTCCGCCGCGGGCGCGGCCTCCACCTTGACAGGCCGACGAGCAGGTCGGAGGCGGTGTCCGCGGCATGCGAAAGGCCCGCGTCCGTGTGCCGGATGCGGGCCTCGCTCTTCACTGCGGTCCTGACGGGATTTGCTGCATCTGATTGCGGCTCCGCCGCGGGCGCGGCCTCCACCTTGACAGGCCGACGAGCAGGTCGGAGGCGGTGCCCGCGACATGCGAAAGGCCCGCGTCCGTTCGCCGGATGCGGGCCTCGCCCTTCACTGCGGTCCTGACGGGATTTGAACCCGCGGCCTCCACCTTGACAGGGTGGCGAGCACTCCAAACTGCTCCACAGGACCAGGTTTCGCGGCACTTGACGCTGCGCTGTGCTGCGAAAAGAGACTGTACAGGAGGGTGGCCCCAGGGTCGAACTCACCCAGCGTGCCGGGGGCGTTACGGCGCCTGGGCGTCGATCGCCTTCACGATCCGCTTGTCCGACACCGGGTACGCCGTGCCCAGCGCGTGGGCGAAGTAGCTGACGCGGAGCTCCTCGATCATCCAGCGGATGTCCGTGACCGCAGAGGGCACCGGGCGCCCCTGCGGCAGCTGCTCAAGCAGCCACGCGTACTCGTCCTGCATCTCGTGCACCTTCTCCATGCGGGTGGTGTCCCGCTGGACGTTGGTGGGCATCTGCTGCAGGCGCCGGTCCACGGCGACGAGGTAGCGCATCAGGTCGGGCAGCCGGCGCAGCCCGACCGCGGTCACGAAGCCGGGCCGTACGAGGGCGTCCAGCTGCTTCCGTACGTCCGTCAGGTTCGGCAGCAGCACAGCGCTCCGTACGCCCTTCAGGCGGCGCTCACAGGCCTGCCAGGCGGCCAGCACCTGCTGCACCTGGCCGACCGTACGGACCGTCGTGTCGACGATCTCCGCGCGGACCTTGTCGTACAGCTTCCGGTGCGACTCCTCGTCCCACGCGGGGCCGCCGAAATCGGCGATCAGCTTGTCGGCCGCGGCCATCGCGCAGTCGTCGAAGAGGGCCTGGATCGAACCGTGCGGATTCGCGGACAGCGCGAGCTTCTGAACATTCGTCAACTTCTCGGAAGCGAACTTCGCAGGGTTGACCGGGATGTTGCGCAGAATGAGCCGCCGGGAGCCCTTCCACATCGCCTGCTGCTGCTCCGCCTCGGTGTCGAAGAGGCGTACGGAGACGGTGTCGCCGTTGTCGACCAGTGCCGGGTACGCCTTCACCGGCTGGCCGGCTCTGCGCGTCTCGAAGAGGGGTGCGAGGGTCCCGATCGACCAGTCCGTGAGGCCCGTCCGCTCCAGGGACTCGCCGCCGGCGCGCTCCGCGGTGGCAGCGGCGGCCTGGGAGATGGCCTGGCGCGCCTTCGGCTTGAGCCGGAGACGCAGCACCTCCAGATCCTTGTCCTCGGCCAGCTTGCGGCGCCGCTCGTCGACGATCCGGAAGGTGATGCGGAGATGGTCGGGGACCCGGTCCCGGTCGAAGTCGTCGGCGGAGAACGGGACGCCGACCATGAGCCTCAACTCACGGGCCATGGTGGTGGTCAGCGGTTCCTGGAGGGGTGTCGCGGTGTCCAGGAAGCGCTTGGCGAAGTTGGGCGCCGGGACGTAGTGGCGGCGGATCGGCTTGGGGAGGGAGCGGATGAGTTCCGTCACCAACTCCTCCCGCAGACCTGGGATCTGCCAGTCGAAGCCCTCGTCGGTGACCTGGTTCAGCACCTGGAGCGGGATGTGGACGGTCACACCGTCCGCGTCCGCACCTGGCTCGAACTGGTACGTCACCCGGAACTTGAGCGGGCCCTGATGCCAGGTGTCCGGATAGTCGTCCTTGCTGACGTCACCGGCGCGCTCGTTGATGAGCATCGCCCGCTCGAAGTCGAGGAGTTCGGGCTCCTCGTGCCTCTTGTGCTTCCACCAGGAGTCGAAGTGGGCGCCGGAGACGACGTGTTCGGGAACTCGTTGGTCGTAGAAGTCGAAGAGGGTCTCGTCATCGACGAGGATGTCCCGGCGCCGGGCCCGGTGCTCCAACTCCTCGACCTCGGTGAGGAGTCGGCGGTTGTCGGCGAAGAACTTGTGGTGCGTCCGCCAGTCGCCCTCGACCAGCGCGTTCCGGATGAACAGCTCCCGGGACACCTCCGCGTCGATCCGCCCGTAGTTCACCTTGCGCTGCGCGACGATCGGTACGCCGTACAGCGTGACCTTCTCGTACGCTATCACCGCCGCCTGGTCCTTCTCCCAGTGCGGCTCGCTGTACGTGCGCTTGAGGAGGTGCTCGGCGAGGGGCTCGACCCACTCGGGTTCGATGCGCGCGTTGACGCGGGCCCACAGCCGCGAGGTCTCCACCAGCTCCGCCGACATCACGAAGCGCGGGGGCTTCTTGAACAGGGCGGACCCGGGGAAGATCGCGAACTTGGCGTTGCGGGCACCGACGTACTCGTTCTTGCCGGAGGCGGTGGCGCGGGGGCTGTCGCCGGTCGCGGAGGAAGCTCCGGTGGCCTTCGTCGTCGCTGTCGTGTCCTTCATCCCGATGTGGGAGAGGAGGCCGGCCAGGAGGGAGACGTGGACGCTCTGCTCGGGGGCGTCGTCCTCGTTGAGGTGGATGCCCATCTGGCGGGCCACGGTACGGAGTTGGCTGTAGATGTCCTGCCACTCGCGGATGCGCAGGAAGTTCAGGTACTCCTGCTTGCACATCCGCCGGAACGAGGACGAGCCGCGCTCCGCCTGCTGCTCACGGACGTACCGCCAGAGATTGAGGAACGCGAGGAAGTCGGACGTCTCGTCGCGGAAGCGGGCGTGCTGCTGGTCGGCCTGTGTCTGCTTCTCGGCGGGGCGTTCGCGCGGGTCCTGGATGGAGAGCGCGGCGGCGATCACCATGACCTCGCGCACACAGCCGTTCTTGTCGGCCTCCAGGACCATCCGGGCGAGGCGGGGATCGACGGGCAGTTGGGCGAGCTTGCGCCCGGTGTCCGTGAGGCGTTTCCTCGGGTCCTTCTGGGCCGGGTCGAGGGCGTTCAGCTCCTGGAGCAGCTGGACGCCGTCGCGGATGTTGCGGTGGTCCGGCGGGTCGATGAAGGGGAACTTCTCGATCTCGCCGAGCCCGGCCGCGGTCATCTGGAGAATGACGGAGGCGAGGTTCGTACGGAGGATCTCGGCGTCCGTGAACTCCGGGCGGGCGAGGAAGTCGTCCTCGGAGTACAGCCGGATACAGATGCCGTCGCTGGTGCGTCCGCAGCGGCCCTTGCGCTGGTTGGCGCTGGCCTGGGAGATCGCCTCGATGGGGAGGCGCTGGACCTTGGTGCGATGGCTGTAGCGGGAGATACGCGCGAAGCCCGGGTCGATGACGTACTTGATGCCCGGCACCGTGAGTGAGGTCTCGGCGACGTTGGTCGCCAGAACGATCCTGCGCCCGGTGTGCTGCTGGAACACGCGGTGCTGCTCGGCGTGGGAGAGCCGGGCGTAGAGGGGCAGGACTTCGGTGAACCGATAGTTCTTCTTGGTGAGCGCGTCGGCGGTGTCGCGAATTTCTCGCTCACCGGAGAGAAAGACGAGGATGTCGCCCTTGCCCTCGCCCTGAAGCTCCTCGACGGCGTCGCAGATGGCGGTGATCTGATCGCGGTCGGAGTCGTCGCTGTCCTCTTCGAGAAGGGGCCGGTACCGGACCTCGACGGGGTAGGTACGGCCGCTGACCTCGACGATGGGCGCATCCCCGAAATGCCGGGAGAAACGCTCGGGATCGATGGTGGCAGAGGTGATGACGACTTTCAGATCCGGCCGCTTGGGCAGCAGCTGGGCGAGATACCCCAGCAGGAAGTCGATGTTGAGGGACCGCTCGTGTGCCTCGTCGATGATGATCGTGTCGTAGGCGCGCAGCTCGCGGTCGGTCTGGATCTCGGCGAGCAGGATGCCGTCGGTCATGAGCTTGATGAAGGTGGCGTCCGGGTTCACCTGGTCGGTGAACCGCACTTTCCAGCCGACGGCTTCGCCGAGGGGCGTGTCCAGCTCGTCGGCGACGCGCTCGGCGACGGTACGGGCGGCGATACGACGGGGCTGGGTGTGCCCGATCATGCCGCGCACGCCACGCCCCAGCTCGACGCAGATCTTCGGAATCTGGGTGGTCTTGCCGGACCCGGTCTCACCGGCCACGATGACGACCTGGTGATCGCGGATGGCGTCCGCGATGACGTCCTTCTTCTGGCTGACGGGCAGTTGCTCGGGATAGCTGACGGAGGGCACACGTGCGCGCCGCTCGGCCATCCGCACCTCACCCTTGGCGACTTCGGCCTCGATCTCGGCGACGACGGCGGCACGGGCTTCCGGCTTACGGATCTTGCGCGCACCTTCGAGCCTGCGCCCGAGCCGGTGCGCGTCGCGCAGGGACAGCTCGGTCAGGCGGGGGGCGAGATCGCCGAGGGCGGGAGCGGCGGGGCCGGGGGCGGAGGCAGGGTGCGTAGACATACGCGATCCAGGATCTCACCTCGCCCAATTTCCTGGCGAACCCTTTTGCCTCGCCCGAGCCGCATCCCTCACACCCCGGGCGCCCCAGACACCGTCTCCACCGTCTCCGTGCTTCGCCGCCCCGTGTCCCCAAGCGCAATCGTCTTCGCGGTGTTGGACACCGCCTTGATGCTCAGATACGCGGTCGTCATTGTGCTGACAGATGTGAACGCCGCCGTCAGGATGCCGACGACCACCGCCGAGTCCCCGTGCAGACGCCACACACCGGCGATCGCCACCCCGGATATGGCGACATTGCTGATGATCACCGCCAGGAGCCCATACAGCGCCCGGCTCCTCTCCAGCGCGTCATGATCCTGCCTGACTCTTGCCCCGCCCTGCGTCATCGTCCCCGCCCCGCCTTACCCCTCACCGCACTATCCCGACCGGCCAGAACCTAGCGCCGCCCGCAACCCCCTGCCAACCGTGGACACGACAAAGACCCCGTCCGTTATGGACGGGGCCTTCGGATTGTGGCTGGGGCCGGGGTCGAACCGGCGACCTATCGCTTTTCAGGCGATCGCTCGTACCAACTGAGCTACCCAGCCACGAGGTTTCACGTGAAACATGTAACCTCAGCGGTCCTGACGGGATTTGAACCCGCGGCCTCCACCTTGACAGGGTGGCGAGCACTCCAAACTGCTCCACAGGACCTTGCTGTTGTGTGCGACGTAAGTCTTGCACACCGTGTCGTGTGCTCCCAACGTGTTTCCCGGCTGGCTGGCGGGCCGAAGTCGCTGGAAAAGCGTATCAGACCACGGGCGATGCTCCGCGCACGCGACAACCGCACGACAACGCAGGTGGAGGGGCATGCCGTCCGGCTCGCCGGGTGTCCCGCCGGCCTCGCGCGCCGCCGAGTTTGGCCGCGGAGATGGTGGGGCACCCGGCGATGAGGTCGACGGGCATCAGGGCGTTCACCGTCCCCTCTGCCCCCACCCTCATCCCCAGGAGGAGTCATGGTCGACAAAGGTCGGACCGACAGGATCAAGGGCAAGGCCAAGGAAATGACCGGCAAGGCCACCAGCGACCGAGAGCAGGAGATGGAAGGCAAGCTGGAGCAGGCTCGCGGTGAGGCCAAGAAGATCAAGGGCAAGGCCCAGGAGCGGGCCGAGAAGGCAACGCGCTCGGCGAGGCGGGACCGCGGCTGAGTCCGCTGCCTCCCGAATCCCTCCTCGCGTGCCCCCGAATGAACCCGCCGAATCAATCCGCTGGGATCGCCGCGCGGTCCGTTTGCTCGACGCGTGCCGGGTACTCGGAAGGCCCATTCGAGAACCTAGGAGGTGCCTCCCTCATGGAACCCGGCACCAGTACGGACATCCGCCTGGAGCACGAGGCCACGACGACCGGGGACAACGAGCCGGTCGCACTGCCCGGCGCCCGGCACTCCCAGCGTGCCGGCGAGCGTGAGCCGGAGAGTCCCGACCAGGAGAGCCACATCATCCGGGGCGAGGACTGAAGAGGCTGACAAGGGCTGACGAGGACTGGCAACGGTCACTGGTCTTCCGGCGTTGCCCGGAGTCTGGTGACCGTCTCGGCGATCTGGCCCTGGAACGACTCGGGGACGTCGTCGCCCGTGACAGCGCCGACCAGACTGTCGGCCACCTCGTGCAGCTTGGTGTTGGTGTTCTGGGAGACCGACACCAGCACCTGCCAGGCGTCGTCGGCGCTCAGACCGAAGGACGCCATGAGAACGCCCCGGGCCAGATCGATGACCGGCCGCGTCTGCATGGCCCGCCTCAGCTGAACCACCTCGATACGCAGATCCTGGTCCACCTCACCGAGCGAACCAGGCGAACCGAGCGAACCGAGCGAGGTGATCTCCGCCCCGGTTTCCTCGTCCTCCGACTCGTCCTCCGCCTCGTCCTCGCCGGTGGCGATGAACAGCGGCAGCGTGCCGGTGAGCGACAGCAGCCGCAGCACCGCGGTGCCGGCCGCCCGTACCGTGATGGTCTTGCCCTCGTCGAGGGCGTGCCCGCGGAGGCGCAGCAGGACGTTCAGGCCGGAGCAGTCGCAGAAGTCGACGCCGGTCAGATCGAGGTCGATGCCGCGGTCCGAGCGGGCGAGGGCCTGGCGCAGGCCGTTGTGCAGGGCCTGTTCCGTGACCAGGTCGATCGCTCCGGACACGACGACGAGCGTTCCGTGGTCCGAGGGGCGTGTCTCGATCTCCAGCGGCGGGGCCCCGGTGAGCTGAGTAGGAACTCCACGTTCTGACATCGCGGCCACTCCGTAGGCATCGGTCCGTGCCTGCTGCGTTCAGGTTCGGTCCGGAGGGTCTCATACGTCAAGAGATACATGAAATGAAGTTCGGCCTTTTGAATGCGTGAATCGATCGGCCTATCCTGGCGGCATGCCTGGAGTACCCGAATCGCACACCGGCTGGACGTTCCTCACCAATCATTCCCGCGTGCTGGCCGCGATCGCGGAGGATCCCACCACCCGGATCCGCGACATCGCCGCACGGTGCAGGCTCACGGAGCGGGCCGTACAGAAGATCGTCTCGGATCTGGAGTCGGCCGGTTATCTCACCCACACCCGTCAGGGACGCTCGAACGCGTATCGCATCGAGGACGGGACGATCCTGCGGCACCCCGCCGACGAGGGGCTGACCGTGGCACGGCTGCTGTCGCTCCTCGCCCGGCACGACGCCGAGCACGGGGAGGGCCAGCGCGAGCTGCAGTCGACGGCCCCGCACGCGCGAAGCCCCGAGGACGACGCGTGACGCGTTGAGCGAGTCCCTCGTGGGTACCCGCGTCCCGACCGTTACGGACCCGCCGACGAAGGGACAGCGCTGTGAGCGACTACCGCACGGAAACCCCGGGGGAGGATGGGGACAAGGCGCGGCCGAAGCCTGTCCCCAGGGATCTGCCCGACCAGCAGGCCGGCGCCGACGGCGACCCCGACCCCTGGGAGCCGGCCGACCAGGATCCGGCGGCGGACGAGCGGCCCGATCCGGAGATCCCCGACACGGACGAGGCCGGTACGGGCAGGCGCGGCGCCCTGCACTCCGGCAGCGGGCGCCCAGAGCACCCCGTACCCGACGAGCCGTCCGCCTGACAGCCGGTCCCGCGGAGTCCCCAGAAGCACGAAATGGCGGCCACCCCACGAACTCGGGATGCCGCCAACCGTACTTACAAGTGCCCCCAACGGGATTCGAACCCGTGCTACCGCCTTGAAAGGGCGGCGTCCTAGGCCGCTAGACGATGAGGGCGGGGCCGCGAGAAGCATAGGTGATGGCGGGGAGGTTCGCCAAAACGGTTTACGTGCTCGTTCACGGGCTCGGGGTGGCGGACGGCGAGGGTGAAGGTGTGGGTGAGGGAACCGGTGTCGCGCCCGGCTGGTTCTCCTTCGGGAGATGGCGGCTCACCTCCGCCGTCGTCAGTCCGAGGCCGCCCAGTTTGATCTCGTCCCATGCCTGGAGGCGACGGGTGTCGCGGTCGAAGTAGAGGACGGACGTCTCGATCTGGTCCGGGTTCCGCTTCTCCAGCGCGCGCAGCCCGCTGCCGCCGGTCGAGCCCTCGATACGCAGCCGAGTGCCGTTCTTCATGACCTCCATCTCCGCGTGGTGGAGGTGTCCGGCCAGGACGAGAGGGACCACGCCGTCGGTCCGCCGGGCCGCGTCCGGCTCGTGGACCATCGCGATGTCGACCGGTGTGCCCAGGGTCCGCTGGTCGCGGATGGCCGAGGCCAGCCGGTCGCCCGCCACCTTCTGGTCCTGGCCGCCGTCCTCCTCGCCCGCCGAGCGGTCCGGGGTGAACGCCGGGTCGCCGATGCCGGCGAAGCGCAGCCCGCCGATGGTGACCGAGTTGCCGTCGTCCAGGACGTGCACGTTCTTCATGCGCTGCAGATAGCGCTGGGTGAGCTGCGAGTCGTGGTTGCCCCGGACCCAGACGTACGGGGCCCCTAGGTCCTTGATCGGGTCCAGGAAGGCGTTCTCGGCCGCCGTGCCGTGGTCCATGGTGTCGCCGGTGTCGACGATGACGTTGATCTTGTACTGCTCCACCAGCGACGCGATGATCTTCCAGCTCGCCGGGTTGAGATGGATGTCCGAGACATGCAGGACCCGGATCGTGGCGGGGTCCGGCTGGTAGGTCGGGAGCGTGGACGTGACGTCGTACAGCTTCGTCATGTTCGTCACCAGACGCGCCAACTCCTTCTGGTAGATGTCGAATTCGGTGACGATGCTGCGCGCGTTGCCGACCAGGGAGGGGGCGGAGGAGAGGAGCCCGGAGAACTTCGGTTCCAGGACCGATTTGGGGTTCCAGGTCGCGTACGCCGTCGCTCCCGACGCCAGTAGGAGGGTCAGGGCGAGGCCGCCGGCCGCGAGGGCGCGGCGGGGGCGGCGGTAGACCGCGAGGCCGAGAGCGGTGGCTCCGGAGACGACGGCCACGCATGAGCGTACGGCCAGGTCGAGGGTGCCGTGGCCGACGTCCTGGGCCACCTCGTCCTGGAGGCCGGACAGACGTTCGGGATGGTCGACGAGGGCCTGGGCGCGGACCGGGTCCAGCTGGTCGACGTTGACGTCGAGGCGGACGGGCGCGGTGTGGCTGCTCAGCTCCAGGGCGCCCAGCGGCGAGACGTTGATCTTCGTGCCGCCGGTGAGGGAGGGACGAAGGGTCATCGTCGTGTTCATCGGGCCGACCGGCGCGCGTACGTTGCCGACGATCAGCAGCCCCAGCCAGGCACCCAGAAGGACCACCGCGACCAGGCCCAGCGTGCGGGTCCAGGGGTGCGGCGGATGGACCAGCTCGGCGGCCGGATGCGCGCGGCGGGCGCGATACCGGCCGGTGAGGGCGGTCAGGGGGCGGGTGAGCGAGCGGGGGTCGGTGGTGCGGGTGTTTCGGGGGTGCGGGGTGTTGGCGGGTACGCGTGCCATTGGTCCCGTATGCCCAGGGCGCGGCGCGGCTATGCGGGGCGGTGACCCTCGTACTGCGGGGGCGGTGACCCCGTACGGCCGGGTCCGTAACCCCCGTACGGGCGACTCGTACCGGACAATGGGCGTGTGCTGGAGATGACGCGCGAGGAGTTCGAGGAACTGGTCGCCCAGGCGCTGGACCGGATTCCGCCTGAGCTGACGCGGCTGATGGACAACGTCGCGGTCTTCGTCGAGGACGAGCCCCCGACGGACGAGCCCGAGCTGCTCGGGCTCTACGAGGGGACGCCGTTGACCGATCGCGGGGAGTGGTACGCGGGGGTGCTGCCCGACCGGATCACGATCTACCGGGGACCGACCCTGCGCATGTGCGAGACCCGGGACGACGTGGTCGCGGAGACCGAGGTGACCGTCGTCCACGAGATCGCCCACCACTTCGGGATCGACGACGAGCGGCTGCATGCCCTGGGGTACGGCTGAGGGGGCCGGGGACGTCAGTTCTAGCCGGTCCGGGCCGGTGCTGGTCGCCTGCTCTGTCTGGTGCCTGGGCGTCACGTTCGCCTGGTGGCAGGGGTGGCGGGTTCACCTGCCGGGGGCACGGTCGGTGGGCCGGGGCGTTGGATGTGGCCCGTTCCGGGTGGCGTTGCCCGGCTGCGCATCGCGGCCGGGCGAGGCGTCGGCTGATGCCGGGATGCCATGTTCGCCCGGCGGCTGCGGCCGGGGCGTGCGGAGGCTGACGCGGGGCGCGTGTCTTCTTGTGGGCGACGGGAGTTGAGCACGTTGACTCCTCGACTCTCCACCGGAGGTGGCTGCCCGTGCGCCCCTTGCATGTACCTGTCCGACTGGCCGCCACCGTCGTGGCCGTCGCAGCCGCAGCCGGCTGTATGAGCGTGGGTGACGACGACGGCGGCCGGGTCAAGCCCTCCCACTCCGCGGGGCAGAAGGGCGGCGAGGCGCCCGATGGGGGTACGGCGGTGACCGGCGGTGGTGGTTCCGGGTGGGCCGGCGGGTCCGACGGCGGCGGCAAGCACGGGCACGGGAAGGGCAAGGGGGACTCGAAGGGGGCCAGTGGGGCGCCTGTCTCTCCCGGCGCCTCGCCGTCCGCCGGGCACAGCGCGCCCGCGTCGGCACCCGCCAAGCCGGGTGGTGGTGGCAGTGCCGGGCCCGTGGTTCCTGGGGCTCCTACGCCGACCAAGGCGCAGCCGACGCCGACGAAGACCGCCGAGCCGGAACCGGAGCCGCCTGTGGAATCGCCCACACCGCCGCCGCCCTCACCGGAGCCGACGGTCGCCGAACCGTCGTCCTCGGTGCAGCCGCAGCAGGCCCAGCCGCAACTCCTGACACGGGAGCCGGCGCCGGAGGCCGGGACACCCGCCTAGGCGGGTCGCGGACCGGTGCTGACCTGCGAGGACGGTACCCGGTTTGCCTAAGGGGGTGGTGGGTGCGTATGGTGGTAGATCGTTTGATCCCATTGCCTGGCGCCTTGAATAGACGCGCCGCGTGTGGCGCGTACTCTCCCTTGCCGTGGCTGACCGCATTGAGGCGGTCGAATTGCGAAATCACGGAGTTGACGGGCGCGTGCCGACGAGACTCCGGAAGGTTTCGCATTCGCATGTCCATTTCCAGTACTGATCACATCGTCGTGCCCGAGAACGACGAGGTCATCGACCTCGACGCCGTCGAGACGACCGACACCGACACCACCGCCGACGTCACCGACGCCGAGGCCGGCGAGCCGCAGGTCACCTTCAGCGACCTCGGTCTCCCCGAGAACGTCGTGCGCAAGCTCGCGCAGAACGGTGTGACCAGCCCCTTCCCGATCCAGGCGGCGACCATCCCGGACGCCCTGGCCGGCAAGGACATCCTCGGTCGGGGCCGCACCGGCTCCGGCAAGACCCTCTCGTTCGGTCTGCCGGTCCTGGCGCGCCTCACCGGCGGCCAGACCGAGAAGAAGAAGCCCCGCGCGATCATCCTCACGCCGACGCGTGAACTCGCGATGCAGGTCGCGGACGCCCTCCAGCCCTACGGCGACGTCGTCGGCCTGAAGATGAAGGTCGTCTGCGGCGGTACGTCGATGGGCAACCAGATCTACGCCCTGGAGCGCGGCGTCGACATCCTCGTCGCCACGCCCGGCCGCCTCCGCGACATCATCAACCGCGGCGCCTGCTCCCTGCAGAACGTCGAGGTCGCCGTCCTCGACGAGGCCGACCAGATGTCCGACCTGGGCTTCCTGCCCGAGGTCACCGAGCTGCTCGACCAGATCCCCGGCGGCGGCCAGCGCATGCTGTTCTCGGCCACGATGGAGAACGAGATCTCCACGCTGGTCAAGCGCTACCTGACCAACCCGGTCACGCACGAGGTCGACAGCGCGCAGGGCAACGTCACGACGATGTCCCACCACATCCTCATCGTGAAGCCCAAGGACAAGGCGCCGGTCACGGCCGCGATCGCCTCCCGCAAGGGCCGCACGATCATCTTCGTCCGTACGCAGCTCGGCGCCGACCGTGTCGCCGAACAGCTCATCGAGTCGGGCGTCAAGGCCGACGCCCTGCACGGCGGTATGACCCAGGGCGCCCGCACCCGGACCCTGGCCGACTTCAAGGACGGTTACGTCAACGTCCTCGTCGCCACCGACGTCGCCGCGCGCGGTATCCACGTCGACGGCATCGACCTGGTCCTGAACGTGGACCCGGCCGGCGACCACAAGGACTACCTGCACCGCGCGGGCCGCACGGCGCGTGCCGGCCGCACGGGCACGGTCGTCTCCCTGTCCCTGCCGCACCAGCGGCGCCAGATCTTCCGGCTGATGGAGGACGCGGGCGTCGACGCCGGGCGTCACATCATCCAGGGCGGCGCGGCCTTCGAGCCGGACGTGGCCGAGATCACCGGCGCCCGTTCGATGACCGAGGTCCAGGCGGAGTCCGCGGGCAACGCCGCCCAGCAGGCCGAGCGTGAGGTCTCGCAGCTCACCAAGGAGCTGGAGCGTGCCACGCGCCGCGCCGCCGAACTCCGCGAGGAGGCCGACCGCCTGACGGCGCGTGCGGCTCGCGAGCGGGGCGAGGACCCGGAGGCGGCCGTCGCCGCGGTGGCGGCAGTGGCCGAGGCCGCTGCTGTCGAGGCCGCCGCCGCTGCGGAGGCTCCGGTGCGCGAGGAGCCGCGTCAGCAGCGTGACGAGCGGGGCAACTACGAGCGCCGCGACCGGTCGTCGGGCTCGGGCGGCTTCAACCGCGACCGTGACAACGATCGTGGTGGCCGTTCCTTCGAGCGTCGTGACGAGCGTCCCTCGGGCGGCTTCCGCCGCGACGACCGTCGTGACGGTGGCGGCGACCGTGGTGGTTTCCGCCGTGACGACCGCCCGTCGGGTGGCTTCCGCCGGGACGACCGCCGTGACAACGACCGTGGTGGCCGTTCCTTCGAGCGTCGCGACGAGCGTCCCTCGGGCGGCGGCTTCCGTCGCGACGACCGCCCCGCCGGTGGCGACCGTGGTGGCTTCCGCCGCGACGACCGCCCGTCGGGTGGCTTCAACCGTGACAACGACCGTGGCGGCCGCTCCTTCGAGCGTCGTGACGAGCGTCCCGCCGGTGGCGGTTTCCGCCGCGACAACGACCGTCCGGCCAGTGGTGACCGTGGTGGCTTCCGCCGCGACGACCGCCCGGCCACCGGTCACCGTGGCAGCGACCGCCCCTTCAACCGCGACCGCCAGGGCGACCGCCCCACCGGCGGTGGCTTCCGCTCCGGCGGCCATGACCGCCCGTACGGCCGCCGCGACGACCACCGTGGCACGGGTTCGGGCTCCGGCTCGGGCACCGGTTCCTCCTTCGGCCGCCGCGACGAGAAGCCGCGCTGGAAGCGCAACGGCTGATCATCGCTGGGTGATCACCGGGTGATCGCTGACTGATCATGAAGGGCCCGTACGACTTCGGTCGTACGGGCCCTTCGTCGTGCCGTCGCCGCGCCCTCCCGGCAGGCCGAAAATCCCAACTCGCCTGTCAGCGGCGGCTGTTACGCTCCGGCGCGAATCGGATGATCCGGCGGGGAGCCGGATCTGGGGGAAGGAATCCGTTGAGTTCGTTGAATCCGTTGTCTCGTCATGTCTTCGCCCGCTGCGGCGTCGCCGTGGCGCTCGCGTCGTCGGCCGTCGTCGCCACGCCATGGGCGGCCGCCGCCGCCGAGAACAGACCGCCGTCCCAGCCCGCGCTGTCCGAACTGACCACCGGGGGCAAGGCGTGCGTGGGCGGTGCGGACCGGCCGTACGTCGGTACGCGGCCGACGCTCGAGGCGGTTCTCCGCGACCCTGACGGGGGCCGTGTGAGCGCCGAGTTCGAGGTGTCCTGGACGGATGCCTCGGGTGCGGGGCAGGTGCGCAGTACGGTCCAGACGACCGCCAAGTCCAGTGGTTCGACGTTCAGTTGGACCGCGCCCACCGACGTGCCCGCGTTCACCGAGGTGAGTTGGCGGGTGCGGGCGAACGACGGCACGCTGTGGGGGCCGTGGAGTTCCGACGGTGGCAGCGGGCCGTGCGAGTTCGTGTACGACACCGAGGCGCCCGCGAAGCCCTCGGTGTCCTCGCCCGAGTACCCGGACGACAACGAGGGCTGGCCCGACGGGGTGGGCGTGTACGGCACGTTTACCGTCGACTCCACGTCGGACGACACGGTGTCGTACCTCTACAACTTCCTTGGCGGACCGCAGCAGACGGCCGTACCGGACGCGCCCGGCGGGCCGGTGGAACTGCGCTGGCTGCCGCAGTCGTCGGGCCGCCACGCGCTGTCCGTCCAGGCCGTCGACCGGGCCGGCAACGTGAGCTCGACCGCCACCTACTCGTTCCGGGTGGGTGAGGGACGTACGCCCGTCGCCGCCTGGACGCTCGCCGACGCGGCCGGGTCCAGCGAGGCCTCGGCGGAAGCGGGTGGCAGGGCCGCCGTGTCGGGCGGCGGGGTCGTGTTCGGCGCGGCGGGTCCCGCGCGGACCTCGGTGACGGGGGCCGTCGGCCTCGACGGGTCGGACACCGCGTATCTGACGAGCGGCGCGCCCGCCGTCGACACCGGTGAGGCCTTCTCCGTGAGCGCCTGGGTGCGGTCGGAGTCGGCCGACGCGGACATGACCGCCGTCAGTCAGGGCGGCTTCGGGCTCGGGACGGCGGGCGGTGCCTGGTCGTTCGGGGTGGGCGGCTCCGTCGTACGGGGTGGAGTGGTGGAAGCCGGTGACTGGGCGCATCTCACCGGGGTGTACGACCCGGTGGCCGGCACGGCTCGGCTGTATGTGAACGGGCGGGAGGCCGGCACGGCCGAGAACGTCACCGCCTCCTCGGCACCCGGAGACCTCCAGATCGGCCGCACGCTTGCCGGCGAGGCGGGGAACTGGCGCGGGGCGCTGGCCGGCGTACGCGTGTGGGACCGCATCGTCGTCGGCGCCGAGGCCGCCGGGGCGGCGAAGCGGGCCACCGTGAGCGAGGGCTACTGGGCCCTCGACGAGGCGGTCGGCGGCAGCAGCCCCGAGCGGGACGGCGGGCAGCCGCTCACGCTGGGCGGGGACGCCACGATCTACCGCGACGACGTCCCCTGCGACTGGCTCGACCCGGACTGCCTGCCGAGCCAGTCCCCGATCTTCGGGGCCGGACACCTCCTGCTGGACGGCGACGGGGACTTCGCCGCGACCGACGGCCAGGGCATCGCCACCGGCGACAGCTTCTCGGTCGCCGCGCACGTACGGATCGACGGGGCGGCGCAGGACCGGCCGATGGCGGTGCTGTCGGTGCAGGGGGAGGACAACTCCCTTGCCGAGGTGCGCTACTCGGGGGCCTCGCAGCAGTGGGAGGTGGCTCTGACGGACGCGGACGGCGGGTCGGTCACCCTCACGGCGGGCGGCGCGTGGGCCTCGCCTGACGATGTCCATCACCTCGCGCTCGTGTACGACGACGAGGCCGACGAGATCCTGCTCTACGCCGACGGGCAGCTGTCGGCGAGGGCGTCGTACCGGCCTGGCTGGACGGCCACGGGTGATCTGCAGATCGGCCGGTCGCAGGGTGCGGCGGGTTGGGGCGACTATCTGGCCGGAGCGGTCGACGAGGTGCACGTCCACGCGGGCGCGCTCACCGCGACGCAAGTGGCTCAATTGGCGGCCGGTGCGACGGACGTCTGACAGCGGGGCGGGGACGGACATATTTCCGGCCAACTGAATCCCGTTGTGGCGCATGTCATACCCCCGGCAAGGGAATTGCTGGGGGCATGACAGATGACGCCACAACGACTGGGCTGTCGGACGAGGAACGGCTTGCCCAGCTCGGTTACACCCAGGTCCTCGCCCGCCGTATGTCGGCGTTCTCCAACTACGCGGTGTCCTTCACGATCATCTCGGTCCTGTCGGGCTGCCTGACCCTCTACCTCTTCGGCATGAACACGGGCGGCCCGGCCGTGATCACGTGGGGCTGGGTCGCCGTAGGGCTCATGACCCTCTTCGTCGGGCTGGCGATGGCCGAGATCTGCTCGGCCTATCCGACCTCCGCGGGCCTCTACTTCTGGGCCCACCGACTCGCTCCTCCTCGTAGCGCGGCCGCCTGGGCGTGGTTCACGGGTTGGTTCAACGTACTCGGACAGGTCGCGGTGACGGCCGGAATCGACTTCGGGGCGGCGTCCTTCCTGGGCGCCTACCTCAACCTCCAGTTCGACTTCGAGGTCACCCCGGGCAGCACGATCCTGCTCTTCGCCGGCATCCTCGTCCTGCACGGCCTCCTCAACACCTTCGGCGTCCGCATCGTGGGGCTGCTGAACAGCATCAGCGTGTGGTGGCACGTGGTGGGTGTGATCGTCATCGTGGGGGCGCTGACCTTCGTACCGGACGAACACCAGTCCGCATCCTTCGTGTTCACCGAGTTCGTGAACAACACGGGCTGGGGGAGCAGTGTGTATGTCGTCGCCCTGGGGCTGCTGATGGCCCAGTACACCTTCACCGGCTACGACGCCTCCGCACACATGACCGAGGAGACCCACGACGCCTCCACGGCGGGCCCGAAGGGCATCGTCCGCTCGATCTGGACGTCCTGGATAGCGGGTTTCGTACTGCTCCTGGGCTTCACCTTCGCCATCCAGTCGTACGACGACACGCTCGCGTCCCCGACCGGCGTGCCGCCCGCCCAGATCCTCCTCGACGCACTCGGCGCGACCGCGGGCAAGCTGTTCCTGCTGGTCGTGATCGGGGCGCAGCTGTTCTGCGGCATGGCGTCGGTCACGGCCAACTCCCGCATGATCTACGCCTTCTCCCGCGACGGCGCCCTCCCCTACTCGCACATATGGCACACGGTCAGCCCCCGCACCCGTACCCCCGTCGCGGCGGTCTGGCTGGCGGCGTTCGGGGCGCTGGTCCTCGGACTCCCCTACCTGATCAACGTGACGGCGTATGCGGCCGTGACCTCGATCGCCGTGATCGGTCTCTACATCGCCTACGTCATCCCGACGCTGCTGCGGCTGCGCAAGGGCGAGGCGTTCGAGCGGGGGCCGTGGCATCTGGGCCGCTGGTCGCGGGTGATCGGGGTGGTGTCGGTGGCCTGGGTGGTCGTGATCACGGTGCTGTTCATGCTGCCCCAGGTCGCGCCCGTCACCTGGGAGACCTTCAACTACGCCCCGATCGCGGTCCTGGTGGTGCTGGGCTTCGCGGCGGTGTGGTGGGCGGCCTCGGCGCGGTACTGGTTCCTGAACCCGGAACACGAGCGGACCCGGGCGCGGGAGGCGGCTCGCAAAGGGGCGGTCGAACCGGTCGATCTGTAGCGAGGGCACCCATTTCTCCGCACGAGCCGCCGCCCTGCGGTGGAGCGACCCGGCCGTGTCTCCGATACCCGATCGGAGTCCTGGCCGGGTCCGGCTATGCTCGGGGGAGCAACATCGCTGGGACCCTTAGCTCAATTGGCAGAGCAGTGGACTTTTAATCCATTGGTTGTGGGTTCGAGTCCCACAGGGTCTACCGTTCGACCCCAGGTCAGGAGGTAACCGGCCTGGGGTCGAGGTGTGTTCGGAGGGCCGCGGTCGCCGCCCGATGTGTGGCCAAACCATGTTCGGCTCAGCTCCTCGGCGCGCGGGGACGCCTTCCGTCGCGTCCTCCGGCACGGCGCGGCGCAGCACGTGTGTCGTGCGGTGGTCCAGGAGCGCCCGGGTGACTCCCTCTGTTGGGCGCACCCCGATATCTGTGGTCGCGAGCTGAGATGTTGGTGGAACGCGCGGGCAGGTTATTTGCCGCAATAAATAGTGGGAAATTTCTTGGCGGACCCGGGCCGTTGCGGTGTGCTACTGTCGATAAAAGTTGCAGTTGCAGTTGTGGTTCCCGAAATTTAGACTTCCGGATTTCTTCTCCGGGCGGGGCAATCATCGCGGCGACACGAGGTCCGCACGGTGTGGATCCCGTTATGCACTGCCCCCGAAGGAGATATGACATGCCTGCAGGCACCGTGAAGTGGTTCAACGCGGAAAAGGGTTTCGGCTTCATCGAGCAGGACGGTGGCGGCCCCGATGTGTTCGCCCACTACTCGAACATCGCCGCCCAGGGCTTCCGTGAGCTGCTCGAAGGCCAGAAGGTGACCTTCGACATCGCGCAGGGCCAGAAGGGCCCGACGGCTGAGAACATCGTTCTCGCCTGACGCTGACGCGTACTGTGCAGCTGGGGCCCGCATCCCTCGGGGTGCGGGCCCCAGCTGCATGCATTTCTCGCAGTGGGTTCACCTGCGAGAAGGCGGCTCCGAGGAGTCCGTGGGCGGAGAACAAGCCCTGGATATCGTATCCGCCTCTGGTATCTGTTGTATCGCCTGCGCCGTGCGAATTTACTGCCGGCCAGATTCGCTTTCGTATTCCATCGGCCCATTCTTGCAATTGTCCGCGCCGCTCGTTGCTGCGGAAATTCCTAGATGTGAGCCGCATCGAGGAAGGTTCCGCATGAACCGCACACGTACCAACGACCGCTCCGCCCGCACCCGCAACGGCAGTGCCGCTTCCGGACGAAGGAGCGGCGGCCGAGTCGGCTCGTCGGCCGCGAGCCGGTCCGGGAAGCCGAGCCGTTCCGGCGGCCACGGTGGTTCCGGCCGCCGACCCGCCGCGGTCCAGGGGGAGTTCGCCCTCCCCGAGACGATCACCCCGGCTCTTCCCGCCGTGGAGGGCTTCGCCGATCTCGACATGCCCAAGGAACTGCTGGCCGCGCTCGGCTCGCAGGGCGTGACCGTCCCCTTCCCGATCCAGGCCGCGACCCTGCCGAACTCCCTCGTCGGCCGGGACGTACTGGGTCGCGGGCGCACCGGCTCCGGCAAGACCCTCGCTTTCGGGCTGGCGCTGCTGGCCCGTACGGTCGGGCGGCGCGCCGACGCCAGGCAGCCGCTGGGGCTGGTCCTCGTACCGACGCGTGAGCTGGCGCAGCAGGTCACCGACGCGCTCACCCCGTACGCCCGTGCCGTGCGGCTGCGGCTGGCCACGGTGGTGGGCGGGATGCCGATCGGCAGGCAGGCCAGCGCGCTGCGTGGCGGTGCCGAGATCGTCGTCGCCACCCCCGGACGCCTCAAGGACCTCATCGACCGCGGCGACTGCCGGCTGGACCAGGTCTCCATCACCGTCCTCGACGAGGCCGACCAGATGGCCGACATGGGCTTTATGCCGCAGGTCACCGCCCTGCTCGACCAGGTCCGCCCCGACGGCCAGCGCATGCTGTTCTCCGCCACCCTCGACCGGAACGTCGACCTGCTCGTGCGCCGCTACCTCACGGACCCCGTCGTGCACTCCGTCGACCCCTCGGCCGGCGCGGTCACGACGATGGAGCACCACGTGCTGCACGTCCACGGTGCCTACAAGCACACGGCCACCGTCGAGATCGCCGCCCGTGACGGCCGCGTGATCATGTTCCTCGACACCAAGCACGCCGTCGACCGCCTCACCGAGCAGCTCCTGCACAGCGGGGTACGGGCCGCCGCGCTGCACGGCGGGAAGTCGCAGCCGCAGCGCACCCGCACGCTGGCGCAGTTCAAGACCGGGCACGTCAACGTGCTGGTGGCGACCAACGTCGCGGCGCGCGGCATCCACGTCGACAACCTCGACCTCGTCGTCAACGTCGACCCGCCGACCGACCACAAGGACTACCTCCACCGCGGCGGCAGGACCGCCCGTGCCGGTGAGTCCGGCAGCGTCGTCACCCTGGTCACCCCGAACCAGCGCCGCGACATGACCCGCCTCATGGCAGCGGCCGGCATCGTCCCGCAGACCGCCCAGGTCCGTGTCGGCGACGAGGCCCTGCACCGCATCACCGGCGCCCAGACCCCCTCGGGCATCCCGGTCGTCATCACCGCGCCGGTGGCCGAACGCCCCAAGAGGCGCGGCGACGCCTCGAAGCGCAACGCTGCCTCACGCGGCCGACGCCGCCCCGCCTCAGCGGCAGGCCGCACGTCCGCACGGCAGTCCACCGTCGGCGCGGCGGCGTAGTACCAAGGCCCAGCACAACGATGCGGAACCCTCGTGATCAGTCGGCCCGGTCACCCGGGCCCGGCTTGCCACCGTCCGGGACGGCCACGGCTACACGGACCGGATCCGTCCGAGTGACATCACCGACGGCGGCGGGCTCTTCGCCTCACCGCGGACCACGGGGGCCGCAGCCCCGGGCGTCCTCGCCCTCTCTCCTGTCTCCCCTTGTCCCCTTCTCTCTGTGAGGCATCATGCGCTGTGTCATCGCACGCTTCCCGTTCGACCTGACCAAGAGCGGTGTGCTGGAGTCGATGAAGGGTGTCAAACCCGAGCCGATCACCGGCGAGTCCGTGATCATCGGACGACGCCACTACCCCGTCAAGCAGGTCGGCCAGGTCGTCACCCGCCAGGACCCCCGCGATTTCAGCGCCGGCGAAGTCGTGCGGGCCATGGCCAGGCTCGGCTTCACCTGCGGCACCGCGCCCAAGGCCGCCCCCGCGCGTGACGACAACCCGTTCGAGCGGGCTTCCGCGTTGCTCGGCACCCCCGTGTCCGTCTGACCGACCGGATCGGCGTGAGCCGAACAGCATCCGAACAGCAGTGAGGGCCCGACCGGCACACGCCGGTCGGGCCCTCACTGCGTGCCGTGCCGTGTTGTTCGCGGCGCGGCGGCGGAGAACTCGCGCAGACTGGCCGAGGTGATTACCTCATCGCCAAGTCCATCAAAATCTATGCTTGCCAGAGTAGACATTGGGAACTCGGATGGTTACTGTTTCTCTCGTAGCCGAGATCGAGCGAGGCCCGACAGACACGAACTGCCGGGCAGTAGTGCACGCATGGCAGTACCAGCAGTTCGCAGTACAAGCAGTACGTACGCAGTTTCCGTTCGACGAGTGATTGCTTCAGAGGGAAGAACGGAGGAGTCGAGCGCCATCGGGATCGCCCGGGCCGAAGAGCTGGACCCGGGTACCGCAGGACATCGTTAAGGCAGGTGGTCTCCGGTCGTACATCCGCGATCCCCGCACCCCGTCGGTTTTCCGGGCGGCTGTGCGGAAACATAGGGCCGGTGCAGCAGTAGGGCCGGCAGATGGTGTTTGGTAGTTCCTTCGGGGCCTTGGTGCCATACGGCACCAAGGCCCCTCGACGCGTTCCACAGAGAGGTGAGATGACAGCAGACGAGTCGCTGGGCCGTCTCGACGACGACGACTACCCCGCCTACACGATGGGCCGGGCCGCCGAGATGCTCGGCACCACTCCCGGTTTCCTCCGGTCCCTCGGCGAAGCGAGGCTGATCACGCCACTGCGCTCCGAGGGCGGACACCGCCGCTACTCGCGCTATCAACTGCGTATCGCGGCCCGCGCGCGTGAACTCGTCGACCGCGGCACCCCGATCGAGGCGGCATGCCGGATCATCATCCTCGAAGACCAGCTTGAGGAAGCCCAGCGCATCAACGCCGAGTACCGCCGCGCCGACGGATCGTCCCATCCTCCGGCTGAGTCCTGAAGCGGGTGTGCCCGCCGGGCGCGATCACCGGCGGCTCAGCCCGGCCAGGTGCCCGTCGAGCGCCGGACGGACGTGGCGCCGGCGCGGTCGACGGCTGCCTTGACGCCGGCGAAGGCCGCGCGCCCTGCAGGACGGCCGCCGACTGGACCTCGCGCCGGCCGCGGTGCTCGCCGGCGGAGTCGGGGGCGTGCTCCTCGCGCGCGAGCCGGGTTCCGGTCTGCTCGAACACCGCGTTGGTCCGGACGCCGCCGAGGGCGCCCAAGGCCACGCCGACCGGCTTGCAGGCGATCTTCGAGGCCTCCACCGGTGTTTCTTCTACCGGTGTTTCTTCTACCGGTGTTTCCTCGACCGCCGGATGAGCAGCAGCGCCACGACCGCGCCGGCGGCGAGCAGCGGGGCGCGGTTGGCACGGGCGGCCTGCATCCCCTGGCCCGCCTTCTCGCGTACCGGTTCCGGGGCCTTGTCCCGGGCCAGTTCGGCGACGTGTGCGGCTTTGTCGCGGACTTGCTCGGTTGCTGCCGTGGCCTTGTCGCGGACCTGTTCGGTCGCCGCTGCCGCCTTGGCGCGTACCGGCTCGGGGGTCCTGTCCTGCACGGCGTGGGCCGCGTGCGTGGCCTTGTCCCGGAGTTGGGCCGTGACCTGGGTGGTCTTCTCGGTGACCTGCTGCCTGACGGTCGCCGACTTCTCCTGGGCCCGGGGCTTCGGCTCGGTGGGCTCGCCGAGGTTCTCGGGGGTCGCCTCCACCCGTATGCGCAGTTCCTCGGGGGAAGGCGTCGCCGTCCCGTCGTCCGGCTGTGACTTGTCCTCGGTCATCGCTGTGGCCTCTCCTTGGTCGCGGTCGCATCGGCCCTGACGCTGTCCATGTCCATGTCCGTGTCCATGGTTCGCTGGACGCCGCCGGGGATCGCCTGGCCGAACCGCTCCTGCCGAGCGCCGCCATCGGCGCGGTGACGGTCGTCAGGACACCGGTGCGTTCAGCGGATCGGCTGTGCGAGTACCCCCGTATCCCCGCCTCACCCCGCCGTGTTGGCGGGCCAGCTCCGCGTCGCACTCCAGGCCCAGCAGGATCGCCAGATTGGTGATCCAGAGCCAGATCAAGAAGATGATCACGCCGGCGAAAGTGCCGTAAGTCCTGTTGTACGAGGCGAAGTTCGCCAGGTACACCGCGAAGCCGGCGGAGGCGGTCATCCAGATCGCCAGCGCCAGGAAGCTGCCCGGTGTGATCCAGCGGAAGCCGCGGCCCTTCGGGTGCGGGGCCGCCCAGTACAGGATCGCGATCATGACCGTCACCACCATCGCCAGCCCCGGCCACTTCGCGATCGACCACACCGCGAGCGCCGTGTCGCCGAACCCCAGTGCGGTGCCGACCTGTTGGGCCAGGTCGCCGGTGAACACGACGGTCACCGCGCTGACCACGGCCAGGACCATCAGGGCCAGCGTCACGCCGACGCGGACCGGCAGTACCTTCCACACCGGACGGCCCTTCGGGACGTCGTAGATCGTGTCGGCGCTCCTGATGAACGCGGCGACATAGCCCGAGGCCGACCAGACCGCGACGAGCAGGCTGAAGGCCGCCATGGCCGAGCCGATTCCCGTGGTGCCCTCCATCTGCGACACCGCGTCGTGCAGGACCTCCCGGGCCGAACCCGGGGCCAGGCGCTGGATGTTGTCCAGCACGCGTCGCGACGCCGACCGGCCCATGAGCCCGAGCACGGAGATCAGCAGCATCAGCGCCGGGAACAGCGCCAGGATGCCGTAGTAGGTCAACGCGGCGGCCCGGTCGGCCAGTTCGTCCTTGCCGAACTTCTTCGCGGTGCCTTTCAGTACCGCCCACCAGGAGGGCCTGGGCGGCGTGGGTGCGGCCGGGTCCGGCCCGGCCTCGGGTGTCCCGTCGTGTCCGCCGTTTCCGTGCTGCTTCAGCATCCGTGGCATTCCGTACGGATATCCGGCTGAGCGGCAGTTATACCCGTACGCCAGCGGCTGTCGGCCCGTGCTCAGCCCACGCTCAGCTCCGTGAGGCCGCCCAACTCGCCCAGCGGCAGCGTGTGTTGGGTCTGCAGGACCTTCGCGCGGAGGTAGCGGACGTTCGCCGGAGTGGTGAACACGCCTGTGGGGACGCGGTCCTGGACGTCCATGCCCAGGGCGCGGAGCTGGTTCGCCTTGTCCGGGTTGTTGGAGAGGAGGTCCAGTGAAGTGATGTTCAGGGCTTCGAGCATCTGGGCCGCCGCCGTGTAGTCGCGGGCGTCCTCGGGGAGGCCCAGCGCGGCGTTCGCGGCGTAGGTGTCGAGGCCCTCGTCCTGGAGGGCGTACGCGTCGAGCTTGTTGTAGAGGCCGATGCCCCGGCCCTCCTGGCGGAGGTAGAGCAGCACGCCGCCGTGCTCGGCTATGCGCTCGACGGCCTCGCGCAGCTGCGGGCCGCAGTCGCAGCGGGCCGAGCCGAAGACATCGCCCGTGAGGCACTCGGAGTGCAGCCGGACCAGCGGGGTGGTGCCGGGCGCCGGTTCGCCGAGGACCATCGCCACGTGCTCCAGGCCGTCGGCCAGGCCGTGGAAGGTGACCAGTTCGGTGTCGACGCTGTAGCCGTCGTGGAAGCGCAGCGGCACCCGGACGCGGGAGCGCTGGGTGGCGGCGGGGAAGTCGGGCATGCGGGTCTCCCGGGTGGTTCTTGGTCCTCTGGTCCTCTGATCCTCAGAGATCCGATCTGCTTCAGTTTTGAAGCAGATCCTCACTCGAATGGTGACCCTACCTCATGTTTCAAAGTTAAAGCAATGAGTTTCCGGTGTGGCTCACGACCCGCACGACGGCGCCGACCGGCGCAGCCACGGCAGCCCCTCCGGTGACGGCGCCGACTCCGTCCCGTCCCCCTGGAGCGCCCGCTCGACGCCCGCGCAGATCTCCTCCAGCTGGCCCACCTGCTCGGGAGTCAGATGGTCGAAGAGGGACGCGCGGACCGTGGCGACATGGCCCGGGGCGGTGCGTTCCAGCACCGCCATGCCCTCGTCGGTCAACGCGGCGACGGTGCCCCGCTTGTCCCACTTGCAGGCCTCACGCCGTACATGCCCGTCCTTCTCCAGTCGCGCCACCGCATACGTCAGCCGGCTGCGCGTGATCTTCAGCTTCTCGGCGAGATCGGTCATCCGCAGCCGCCGCTCGGGCGTCTCGGAGAGGTAGGCCAGGATCGTGTAATAGAGGTGCGGCATCCCGGCGTCCTGCTGGAGCTGCCGGTCGAGCGCGTCCTCCAGGAGCAGGGAGGCCCCGACGTACGCGCGCCACGCGCGCTGCTCCTCGGGGGTGAGCCAGCGGGTCGTCATGCGACCAGTGTAGGTTTGTTTAAAACTTGAACCAACCGGTACTGGAAGACGTACTCGAAGAACCGCTCGAAGCACCACTCGAAGAAAGTGCGCCCATGCCCCTCCCCTACGTCCTGTTGTCCGCCGCCGTCTCCCTCGACGGCCACCTGGACGACACCGGTCCCGATCGGCTGCTGCTCTCCAGCCCCGCCGACTTCGACCGGGTCGACGAGGTACGGGCGTCCAGCGACGCGATCCTCATCGGCGCCGGCACCATCCGCGCCGACAACCCGCGCCTGCTGGTCAACTCGCCCGAGCGGCGGGCCGCGCGGGTGGCGGCCGGGAAGCCGGAGTACCCGCTCAAGGTGACCGTCAGTGGGTCGGGGGAGCTGGACCCGGCCGCCAACTTCTGGCACACGGGCGGCGGGAAGGTCGTCTACACGACCGACAAGGGTGCCGAGCGGGCCGGGCGCGTGGATCTCCCCGCCAGTGTGGACGTCGTCTCGCTGGGGTCGGGCCCCCTCGACTGGCGGGCCCTGCTCGAACACCTGCACGACGTGCGAGGTGTGCAACGTCTCATGGTCGAGGGCGGCGGCACCGTCCACACCCAGCTCCTCCAGCAGGGCCTCGCCGACGAACTCCAGCTCGTCCTCGCGCCCCTCTTCGTCGGCGATCCCGACGCGCCCCGCCTCTTCGGCCACGGCGCCTACCAGGGCGGACGCCTGCGGCTGACCGAGACCCGGCGGATCGAGGACGTCGTCCTCATGCGGTACGAGCCCACCGCGCCCGGCACCGGCCCGCTCCCCGTCGCCGCCGACCGGCACTGGCTGGCACTGGCGTGCGAGATGGCCGAGCTGTGTCCGCCCTCGCGCACGGCGTTCAGCGTCGGCGCGGTGGTCGTGGCCGCCGACGGTACGGAGCTGGCGCGCGGGCACTCCCGGGAGGGCGGCGACCCGGTCGTGCACGCCGAGGAGGCCGCCCTCGCCAAGCTCGACCCGGCCGACCCCCGGCTCCCGACGGCCACCGTCTACAGCAGCCTCGAACCCTGCGCCCGCCGCGCCTCCCGCCCCGCGCCCTGCGCCCGGCTGATCCTCGACGCGGGCGTCCGCCGGGTGGTGACCGCCTGGCGCGAGCCGGACACCTTCGTGGTCGCGGCGGACGGGAACGGCCTGCTCACGGGCGAGGGCGTCGAGGTCGTCGTCCTCCCCGAGTACGAGGAGCGGGCCAAGGCGCCCAACGCCCACCTGCCCGGCTGATGATCAATCGAGTGATCGACCGAGTGATCGACCGGGTGATCAATCGTGGTGATGGGGATCCCGCAGATGGCGTATAGTTGTGTTCAGCGGCGCGGGGTGGAGCAGCTCGGTAGCTCGCTGGGCTCATAACCCAGAGGTCGCAGGTTCAAATCCTGTCCCCGCTACTGAAGGCCCAGGGCCGGAAACCAAGAAATTGGTTTCCGGCCCTGAGTCGTTTCCGGGGCCGTCCTCTTTCTTCGTCGGCCCCACTCCTCTTCTTAGCCCGGTCGGTCCACCCCGCTCGCTCTCCTCGGCCGCTCCCGAAAACCTGGACCGACGGGACGGGCGATCGGCGGGAAGCGGGAGACGAGACGAGTGGCGCGGTCGGGAGAGCCGGGGTCGCCGGACGAGGCGGTGGTGGTCTCCCGGGTGCGGACCCTCGTCCGCGTTCTGCCCGCGTTCCTGATCGTCGCCGGGGTCGTCTACGACGTCGTCACCCCGCGCGACTTCACCGCGGTCCCCTTCTTCACGGCCGCCCCCCTCATCGCGGCCCCGCTCTCCTCGCTGCGCACCACGACCGTCACCGGGGCCGCCGCGCTCCTCGCCGAGTACCTGGTCCACCTCCGCTTCGGGTTCTCCCCGGACGCCGACACGATCACCGAGACGATCACCGTGGCCACGGTCGTCGTCCTGGCCGTCGTCATCAACCGGGTCGTCCGCAGGGGCGACCGCCGCCTCGCCACGGCCCGCGAGATCGCCGAGGCCGCGCAACGCGCCGTACTGCCCGAACCGGACGCGCGCATCGGCGGTTTCGAGATCGCCGCCCGGTACGAGGCCGCCCAGGAGGGTGCCTTCATCGGCGGCGACCTGTACGCCGTGCAGGACACCCCGTACGGAGTGCGGCTAGTCCTCGGGGACGTGCGGGGCAAGGGGATGGGGGCCGTGGCGGCCGTCGCCGTCGTCATCGGGGCGTTCCGGGAGGCCGCCGAGCAGGAGGCGACCCTGGAGGCGGTCGCCCAGCGGCTGGAACGAGCCCTCGCCCGCGAGGCCGCCCGGCGCGGCGGTCTGGAGGCCACCGAGGGCTTCGCCACCGCCGTACTCGCCGAACTCCCGCACGGCGACGGGGTCGTACGCGTCGTCAACCGCGGGCACCCCCCGCCCCTGCTCCTCGACACCGACGGCACCCTGCGCGTCCTCAGCCCGTCCGAAGCCGCGCTGCCGCTCGGCATGGGCGACCTCGGCGGTGCACCCGACCGGGCCGAGACGACACCCTTTCCCGGCGGGGCGATCCTGCTCCTGCACACCGACGGGCTGTCGGAGGCCCGTGACGGGCACGGCGACTTCTTCGCCCCGGCCGACCGGCTCGCGGGCCGCGTCTTCCACGCCCCGGACGCCCTCCTCGCCGCCCTCGCCGACGAGGTGCGCCGGCACGCGGGCGGCGGCACGACGGACGACATGGCGCTGCTCGCCGTACGCCGGCCCATCAGCTCATGAGGTCCTCAAGTTCTCGAGTTCTCATCAGTTGTCACCAAGGGTGAGTGAACGGTCCCGCTCCGCATAACATCTGACACACAGTCAAAACTCAGTAGTCACTTAGGGCACGGTCAACTCGCCCGATTTTCACCGGTGGTGACCCGGAACGTCCTCGGGAAAAGCGTTAACGATCAACAGGAACAGCTTGGAATACAGGGCCCTGGTCTATTAACGTTCGATAACGCAGCGCGGTCGTCCCAGCCGTCACAAGAGTCGGCTCCGTGCGCACGCGCCGAATCCCGCGAGGGAACCGGGGAACCACCAACTTGGGGTGAATCGCTCGTCCGCCGCCGTGGCAACACGGCAGGTATACGCGCGTAGGAGACCTTCCTGCTCCGAACCCGTCAGCTAACCCGGTAGGCGAGAAGGAAGGAAAGGAGCACGCCCACGTGGCGTCAAACCCGGCCGCCCCAGAGGCCCCGTTCGTACCGAGTCAGCGCGGCAGCGAGACCGAGGACGGGAAGATCCCGACCTTCGGCTTCGGCAGCCGTCGCACCGACGAGGGCCCCTGGGAGGAGTGGAATCCCAGCGCGGACACCACTCGTCCGGTTCGCGGCCGGCACCGCGTCGGCAAGCAGCGCGGCGGCGGAGGACTCGCCCGCAGCTCCACCGTTCTCGGCGTCGGTGTCATAGCCGCCGTCGGCGGGGCCGGTATGGCCACCGCGCAGACCGGCAAGCCGCCGGTCTCCATCTCCATCCCCGACCTGCCCTCCGTCGGCTCGCCCTTCGCGGGCGACGACGACTCGGACGCCGAGCCCCAGGGCTCCCCCAACGCGCTCAGCAGCGTCGGGGTCACCTCCGAGGAGACCGAGCAGGGCACCAGCGACGCGGGTGAGGCCCTGCGCGCCCGCATCATCCTCCAGGCCGAGCAGCAGAAGGACCAGGCCGAGGCCAAGGTCCAGCAGGCCGCCCAGGACGCCGCCGCGAAGAAGGCCGCCGCCGAGGCCGCCAAGGTCAAGCGCGAGGCCGCCGCGAAGGCCGCCGCCGCGAAGAAGAAGGCCGCCGAGGAAGCCGCGGCGAAGCTGGAGGCCGCGCGGCTCGCCGAGCTGGCCAAGCAGTACACGCTGCCGACCTCCTCGTACACGATCACCTCGACGTTCGGCCAGGCCGGCTCGCTGTGGTCCTCCGGTTACCACACCGGCCTCGACTTCGCTGCTCCCACCGGTACCCCGCTCAAGGCGGTCCACACCGGCACGATCACCGAGGCGGGCTGGAGCGGCTCGTACGGCTACCGCACGATCCTCACCCTCGATGACGGCACCGAGATCTGGTACGCCCACCAGTCCTCGATCAACGTCAGCGTCGGCCAGAAGGTCAACACGGGAGACGTGATCGGCCGCGTCGGCGCCACCGGCAACGTCACCGGGGCCCACCTCCACATGGAGGTCCACACCAGCAGCTCGGACACCGCGGGGATCGACCCGATGGCGTGGCTGCGGAGCATGGGCCTCAACCCGTAATCCCGTAACACGCGTGTTCCCTGATTCCGGCCGTTCACACAACCTTCGTGAACCGCCGGAATCAGCGCGTCCGGGGCGGGCGTTGACGAGAAGCATGACTGCTACGGCTCTTCGCAAGCTCGGATCATCGGACCTTGAGGTCTTCCCGCTCGCCCTCGGCGGCAACGTCTTCGGCTGGACCGCCGACGAGAAGGCGTCCTTCGAGGTGCTCGACGCCTACGCCGCCGCCGGCGGCAACTTCCTCGACACCGCCGACTCCTACTCGGCGTGGATCGACGGCAACCAGGGCGGCGAGTCCGAGACCATCATCGGCAAGTGGCTGAAGTCGCGCGGCAACCGCGCGGACATCGTCGTCGCGACGAAGGTCAGCCAGCACCCCGACTTCCCCGGCCTCTCGGGCGCCAACATCAAGGCCGCCGCCGACGCCTCGCTCCGCCGCCTCGACACCGACCACATCGACCTCTACTTCACGCACTTCGACCGGCCCGAGGTGCCCGTCGAGGAGATCATCGGCGCCCTCGACGAACTCGTGACCGCGGGCAAGGTGCGGCACATCGCCGTCTCCAACATCTCGCCGGAGCGGCTCCAGGACTCCCTCGACTTCTCCGACCGCGAGGGCCTGGCCAAGTACGTGGCCATCCAGCCGCACTACAACCTGGTCTCCCGCGACACGTACGAGGGCGCGCGACAGGACATCGCCTCCCGTACGGGCCTCGCGGCCGTCCCGTACTTCGCGCTGGCCTCCGGCTTCCTCACGGGCAAGTACCGCCCCGGTGCGGCGGTCGACGGCGCGCGGGCGGCGGCCGGCGCGGGCAAGCACGGGGAGACGGAACGCGGCCGGAAGATCCTGGCCGCCCTGGACGAGGTCGCCGAGGCCCGCGGCGTGGCCGTCGCGACAGTAGCCCTGGCCTGGCTCGCCGCCCAGCCGACGGTCGCGGCCCCGATCGCCTCGGCCCGCACGGTGGACCAGCTCCCGCCCCTGATCGCGGTGGCGCAACTGGAACTGACGGAGACGGAGGTCGCGAGCCTCACGGCGGCTTCGGCTTGAGCGGCGCTTGACGGCTGACGCGGCTGGGGTCTTTCGTGTGGGTCGCGCCGACTTGGGGGTGCTGCGGGGGCGTAGAGGTGGGCTCCCGGCCTGTGGCGGGGCGGGGCGGGGCTTGGCGGCGGGCCCGTCGTGCGGGATGCGCCGGCTTGGGGGTGCTGCGCCTTCGGCTGCGTGGCCGGGGGCGTCGAGGTGGGCCCCGGCCTGTGGCGGGGCCGGGGGAGGGGCGCACGGCCGGGGCCCGTCGTTTGGGTCGCGGCGGGTTGGGGGTGCGGTGCCCTCGTCTGTAGGTGGGGGTGTGGTGTGTGCGTGGCCGGGGGCGCCGAGGTGGGCCCCCGCCTGTGGTGGGTTGGGGGGCTGGCGGCGGGGGCCGGCGTGTGGGTTGCTGCGGCTTGGGGTGTGGCGTGCTTGGCGGCTGGGCGCACGGTGCAGGAGGGCGTCGGGGTGGCCCCCGGTCTGCGGCGGGGCGGGGCCTGTCGTTCGGATCGGGGCGGACCCCCGTCTGGCGGTCGGGGTGTGGTGCCTGTGGCCAGCTGCATGGCGGGGCGGCGTCGGGCGTCGCCCCCGTGGCCCGGGTGTGATCCGGACGGTGGGGTCTAGGAGCGGTACGGGTTGTACGCCGCCGGGTACGGGGTCGTCGGCCCGTACCCCTGCTGGCCGTACGGCTGATGCGCGTACGGCTGTTGCCCGTACGTCGGCCAGATGGTCGGCGGCGGTACCAGTACCGGAGCCGGGGCGATGGTGCGGGCCGCGTGGTCCAGGGCCGGGCGGGCCACCGCCCTGCGCTCCCACAGGGCGCCCAGCAGCTCCTGCTCCCGGACGACGAAGTCGGCGCGCGCCCGGCCGAGACGCCCCCGGTGGCGCAGGAACGCGAGGGAGGTGGCGTACGCCTCGTACTGCGCCACCGCACGTGCCGCGGGCCGGCCCAGGTGGTGGCGGGCGTACTCACGGGCGAGGCGGCGGGCGCGCATCGAGCCGAGTGCGTACGGCTCGGCCGGGGCCAGCCAGCCGGCCTGCGCGTACGCCGGCAACTCGGCGCGTACGGTGCGCAGCTCGCGCTGCCGGGTCCAGATGACCAGCCAGGTCAGCAGTCCGAACGTGGGCACCATGAACGCGGCGTACACCGCGAAGAACCCGTACTGCCCGAAGGACGACGAGCCGTTCCAGAGGGCGTGCATGCTCATCGCGAGCAGCAGCCCGGACAGCGGCAGCAGCACCCGGCGGACGTGCTGGCGCTCGCCCGACAGCGCGGAGATCCCGAATCCGATGCCGGTGAGGACCGTGAACAGGGGGTGCGCGAACGGCGACATGACGATGCGCACGAAGAAGGTCGCCGCGGTGACCGAGGCGATACCGCTGTCCCCGGTCAGCTGGTCGGTGCCGAAGGCGGTGCCGAGATAGAGGATGTTCTCGGTGAAGGCGAAGCCGGTCGCGGTCACCCCGGCGATGACGACCCCGTCGACGATCCCGGTGAAGTCGCGCCGCCGGAAGAGAAAGATGAGCAGTACGGCGGCTGCCTTGGCCGACTCCTCGACGATGGGCGCTATGACGGTCGCCCCGAGGGTGTCCGCGCTGGACGGGTCGGCGGTGGCCGTCGCTATCCATCTCGTCGCGAAGCTGTTGGCGACGATCGCGATCAGGGCCGCCGCGCAGGCGCCCCAGGCGAACGAGAAGAGCAGGTTCCGCCAGGGCCCCGGCTCGACCCGGTCCAGCCACCGGAACGCGGCCACGAGCAACGGCACGGGGAACACGGCGAGCCCGAGCCCGACCAGGAACCCCTCGGTGCCGGTCTGTTCGCGCACGAGAGCGAGGATGACGAGCCCGGAGAGCGCGAGCAGGCTGCTCAGGGCGCCGTACCGCACCCATGACCGCTGCCACCAGTGAGCGTGCCGCAGCGTTCCGCCGACGGGGCCGTCGGTGGGGCCGCTGGGGTGCGTCGGGTACGGGGGAAAGGTGGCCACGGCATTGACCCTAACGGCCGGTGCGTTACGAGCGCGGGGCTCGTGGTTCTACGAGCGCTGGGGCACGTGCTCCACGAGTGCTGCAGCTCGTGCTCTACGACTGCTGTACGCGGCGGAACAGCAGGTCGTTCACGACATGTCCCTTCTCCAGTCCCTGGCCCTCGAAACGGGTCAGTGGCCGGAACTCCGGACGTGGCGCGTAACCGCCCCCGGGCAGGGTGTTCTCGAACTCCGGGTGCGCGTCGAGCACTTCGAGCATCTGTTCGGCGTACGGTTCCCAGTCGGTGGCGCAGTGCACGAGCGCACCGGCGCGCAGCCGCGCGGCCACGAGATCGAGGAACTCGGCCTGAATCAGCCGTCTCTTGTGGTGGCGCTTCTTGGGCCAGGGGTCCGGGAAGTAGACGCGCAGGCCGTCGAGGGAGTCGGGGGTGAGCATCTCGCGGAGCAGGATGATGGCGTCCCCGTTGGCGACGCGGATGTTGGTCAGGCCCTGCTGGTCGGCGAGGTTGAGCAGGTTGCCCTGGCCCGGGGTGTGCACGTCGACGGCGAGGATGTTGACGCCGGGATCGGCGGCGGCCATCTGTGCGGTGGCCTCGCCCATCCCGAACCCGATCTCGAGTACGACGGGCAGGTCGTTCCCGAACAGCTCGCCGAGGCGGAGGGCGTGGCCGTCGATGTCGAGGCCCCACTTGGGCCACAGTCGGCGCAGGGCGTCACCCTGGCCGGCGGTGACGCGGCTGCGACGGGGCTGAAAGCTTCTGATCCGCCGCTCGAAATGCGACCCGGCGGGATCGGCCTGCGGCCCACCGGGAAACCTGGGGGTGCCCTTGGGGCGAGAAAAGTCAGACACAGTGGCCCCAATTTACTCGCCCCCGCCGCCCCTACCCGTCCCCATCCCTGGGGGCTGCGCCCCCAGACCCCCCTTGTCGCGCTGAACGCGCTCGTCCTCAAACGCCGGACGGGCTGGTATGTCAGCCCGTCCGGCGTTTGAGGACAAAGGGGGTTCGGGGGCAGCGCCCCCGAGGACGGGACGGGTAGGGGCGGCGGGGGCGAGAGAATCCCCGTCTCACCCGCCCAGCACGGCCAACGCCCGCCGAGCCACCTCCCGCCCGATCGGCAGCGACGCCGTCGCCGCAGGTGACGGCGCGTTCAGTACATGCACCGCCCGCGCCCCCTCCCTGATCAAGAAGTCATCCACCAGCGTCCCGTCCCGCAACACCGCCTGCGCCCGAACCCCCGCCGCCGCAGGCACCAGATCCCCCTCCGACACCACCGGCAACAACCTCCGCACCGCCCGAGCGAACGCCCCCTTCGACACCGACCGCCGCAGCTCCCCACCCCCGTACCGCCAGTGCCGCGCAGCGATCCGCCACGTCCCGGGCCACGCCACCGTCGCCCCCAGCTCCCGCACCGACACGGTCCCCCACCCGTACCCCTCCCGCGCCAGCGCCGGCACGGCATTGGGCCCGATGTGGACACCCCCGTCGATCCCCCGGGTCAGATGCACCCCGAGGAACGGAAACGCCGGATCCGGCACCGGATACACCAGCCCCCGCACCAGCTCGGGCCGCGCCAGCGTGAAGTACTCGCCCCTGAACGGCACGATCCGCATCCCGGGATCGTCACCGGTCAGCCGCGCCACCTCGTCGCAGTACAGCCCGGCGCAGTTGACCAGCACCCGCCCCCGCACGACCTCGCCGCCCCCGGGCCCAGCCGTCCGCACGGCCACCCCGAGCTCCGCCCGCCGGTCGACGCGGACGACCCTGGCGCCGTACCGGATCTCCGCCCCTGAGGACTCGGCCAGCTGCCGGGCGACCGCCACGTAGTCGCAGATCCCGGTCGTCCCCACGTGTATGCCGGCGAGGCCCCGTACCTCCGGCTCGTACTCCCCGATCTGCGCGGGGCCCAGTTCCCGTACCGGAATGCCGTTCTCCCGGCCGCGCTGGACGAGGGCGTGCAGCCGGGGCAGCTCGTCCCGCTCCGTCGCGACGATCAGCTTGCCGGTGACGGCGTGCGGGATGCCGTACTCCGCGCAGAACTTGACCATCTCGGCGGCGCCCTGCACTGCGTACCGCGCCTTGAGCGACCCCGGCCGGTAGTAGATCCCGCTGTGGATCACCCCGCTGTTGCGGCCCGTCTGGTGCCGGGCCGGCCCCGACTCCTTCTCCAGCACCGTCACCCGCGTACCCGGCGCGGCACGCGTGATCGCATACGCCGTCGACAGCCCGACGATCCCCCCACCGACCACGAGCACATCACAGTCGTACGCCACCACCGGCACCACCTCCCACCCCGATAGTGCACTGCACCACTGACAGTCACTTCAAACACAGGGCGAGTGGACCCACCCAGGGGCGCGGGGAACTGCGCGACAAGCCACGTACAACCCGCACCCCCAAGATCACCGAAACCAGGCAGACGGGAAGGGACCCGAACCCCCTACGCCGGAGTCATCAACAACGGCCGAGCCCGCTCCCGCAACTCCACCACCCGGGGTTCATCCCCATACGGCTCCAACCGATGCAGAAGATCCTTCACGTACTCGGTGGTGCGCGCAGAAGAGATGCGCCCCGCGACTTCCACCGCCCGCACCCCCTGCTCGCATGCCGCATCGAGATTGCCCGACTCGAGCTCGGCGACCGCCGAGACGACCAGCCGCAGCCCGTGCGAGCGCACGAACTCCTCCGTCGGCTTCGACAGCGCCTGCTCCGTGAAACGGCGGACCTGACGCGGTGCCTTCAGATCGCGGTAGCACTCGGCGGCGTCGGCGGCGAAACGGTCGTACGAGTAGAAGCCGAGCCAGGACGGATCGTTGTCGCCGTCGCGGGCCCGCTCCAGCCAGCCCTCCGCGGAGCGCAGCGCAGCGCCGGCCGCGTGGGCGTCACTCGCGCGCGCGTGGGCCCTTGCCTCGACCAGCCGGAAGAAACTCATCGTGCGGGCCGTGGCGAGGCCCCTGTTGCGCTCCAGGGCGGCCTGGGCGAGGTCGACGCCCTCGTCGCCGAAGCCCCGGTAGGTCGCCTGCAACGACATCGAGGCCAGGACATAGCCCCCCAGCGGTACGTCCGCCGCTGCCCGCGCCAGCCGCAGCGCCTGGATGTAGTACCGCTGCGCCGCCTCCTGTTGACCCGTGTCGAAGGCCATCCACCCGGCGAGGCGCGTGAGTTCGGCGGATGCCCCGAACAGGGCGCGTCCCACCTCGTCCGAGTACGAGCCCAGCAGCAGAGGCGCCGCCTCCACCCGCAGGCACTCGGGCACCATCGACGAACGCCAGTCGCCGCCGCCGTACTTGGAGTCCCAGCGCCTGGCGTCCTCCGCGGCCTCCCGCAGTTTCTGCACATCGCTGTGGCCGACTTTCAGCGGTGCCCCGGAGCCCTCGGAGGGGCTTGCGTCGCGTGCCACCGAGCTGTCGGCCGGGGTTATCAGCCACCGTGAGGCAGGCGTTGCGTATGCGCTCACTGCGAACGATCCGGCGAGCGACTGCCAGATGCCGCCGGAGCCCGCGCGGCGGCCGGCGAGGTCGAGACGGTAGAGGTCGGTGGCGGAGCGGACCGCCTGTCCGACGTCCCGGGGGAAGGCGAGGCCCACCTCGGGTGCGGGATCCGCGTCCGCCAGGCCGATCTCGTGGAGCGGCACCGGACGGCCGAGCTTCTGGCCGATGGCGGCCGCGATGAGGTGCGGCGCGGCGCCCTGCGGCACCATGCCCTTCGACACCCAGCGCGCCACCGACGTCTTGTCGTAGCGAAGAGTCAACCCGCGTTGAGCGCCAAGGTCGTTGACGCGACGCGCGAGTCCTGCGTTGCTGATTCCCGCGAGGGCGAGAACGGCGCCGAGTTTGTCGTTCGGCCCGCGTTGCTCCCTGGACATGCGCCACCCCTCGACACAGACGGCTGCCACGCTGGCATAACCATGCGGCATTCGTAAACCCAGCGTAGTTCGCCGCATCCCAAGCGTTAAGAGGCATTGTTCCGGATGGCGGGATTGTGGTCCGTACGGAAGTTCTGGGGATGTACGCACCGTTGCGACGTGCCCCCGCTGTGTGGCCGTGCGCCCGCCCGTGCGCTCTTCTCCGGCCATGGCGGGAGCGCTTCCATGGAACCTGCGTGGGTCGGCCCGCTGTACTGGATCCAGTGGGCTGGGGGACACCGCCGCCTACATCCCCGCGGGCGGCGGACCGGTCCGGGAGGCGAACTCCGCCTCCCGGACTGTGCGTGCGCTCTGCGCTCCGCAGAGCCTGTACGGAGCGTGCGCGAGCCTGTCCCCGCTTCGCCAATTTGGCCGAAAACAGACCCCGCCTTCCCGGGTCGATTACCCCTCCCACCACGGAAATTGAGGGCGCGTGGGGCGTCTTGGGGGAGCGTAACGGGGGCGCATTCAGGTCGCAGCGTCGGGGGTGAACTCCCTGGTCGACGGGTGTCGAGGGGCTGGTCGACCAGTTTCGACGGGCTGTGAACTTCCCGTCGGGGTCCGGCGATTGTCGATGTCCCTGTACCAATATCCCTGGGCCGAAGCCTCCTTGCCCCCTCATCGAAATTCCTTGATCCAAACCTTGAAGTCCCTTGAACCGCGCGTGCGTTCGCGGCCGGGCGGGCATGTTCCAGGGGGTGCACAGGAGTTCGCAGGGGCGCACTTCGGGGAGCGCGAGCGGCTCTGCCGTCCCTCTCGGGCGCTTCCTTCATGGCAGCATGGTGCCGAGTTCGTACGGTGCACTGGTTGTCCACAGCCTGTGGAGGCGTCGATGCGGTGGTTGGTGGGATGGAGCAGCACCGCAGCTGTGGCCGCCAAATACGCGACCGGGCCCGCGGGGTACGCGGCCGACGGAGTCGGGAACGGCACCGGAGTCGGGGCGGGATACGCGGCGGGCGCGACCGGCTATGACGGTGAGACGGTCCACCCGGTCGGCTCCCAACTCCTGTGGGGAGACCCCGATCCGCTCTGGGCGGTCGGCGACTGGCGCCCCGACGAGGTCCGCGTCGTACGGGCCGACGAACAGACCCGCATCGCGGTGCTCGGCACCTGCGGCGCGACCGACGAACAACTCCGCGTGGCCCTGTTCGCCGCCCGCGGAGGGGCACTTCGCCATCTGACGGCCTGGCCGGGCAGCTACACGGCCATCGTCCAGGTGGGACGCCGGCTCATGGTCTGCGGCGACCTGGCGGGCGCGCGCCCGGTGTTCTACACCCCCTGGGCGGGCGGTACGGCCTATGCGACGGCGGCCCTACCGCTCGCCGACCTCATCGAGGCCAACCTCGACTTCGGCCACCTCGCCGCGCTCCTCGCGGCCCCCGACGTACCGGCCGCGCTGCACGACTCGACGCCCTACGACGGCGTACGGCGCATCCCGCCGGGGCATGCGCTGATCCTGCGCGCCGGGGCGCGTGAGATCGCCGGGTACGAGCCGGTGGCCTCCCTCGCGGTCGCGGCGGCCTCCGTGGACCCCGACAGCGCGGTGGACGGCGTACGGGACGCGCTGGTCGAGGCGGTACGCGCCCGGCTGTCCGCCCCTCGCCATGTGCCCGACGCCAACATGGACCCCGGGCCTGTGCCCGGGATGGGCCCGGCGGAACGGCGTGCCGCGCGCGGGATGCCCGTACCGGGGATAGGGGCGGACCTCTCCGGCGGCCCGGCCTCGGGAACTCTGGCCCTCCTCGCGGCCGGCCTTCCGGGCATGCCCGGGACGGTCCTCGGGCACGGCACGGGCGCGGGGGAGCGGCTGCTGGCGGTGACGTTCAACGACCTGTCGGTGGGCGGGCGCGAGGCGGAACTGGAGCGGGCGGGGACCCTGGCGGCGAACCCGCGCCTGCACCACGTGGTGGTGACGGGCGAGGAGGACGTCCTCCCGTACGCAGACCTGGACGGCCCGTTGACGGACGAACCGGGCCCCAGCCTGGTGACGGCGGCCAGACACCGCGCGCGCCTGGCCTCAGGCAGCGCGGACCACTTCACGGGCTACGGCGCCCGCCAGGTCCTGGACGCCCACCCCGCCCGCCTCGCCGACCTCCTCATGGACCGCAAACGACGTCACCTGGTCCGTCCGGTGGCGGCGCTCGCGAAGGCCGACGGCTCGGTGATGGTCCCCGCGCGCGTGTACGGCGCCGCCCGCAAGCTCGCCCGTACGCCCTACAAGGCGGGGATAGAGAATCTCGCCGACCGCCTGATGCAGCGCCGCTTCGACGAGCCCGGGGGCGCGGTCGGAGCCTCACTGGCAGCCCTCACCTGGGCCAGACCGGGCCCCGCCGCGCGCTGGCTGACCGGTGAGGCGCTGGCTGAAGTATCGGTTCGCCTGAACTGGGCGACGGACCGGGCGGGCGCCGGTGTGGGCCCCGGCCAACGCCCCGGAGACTTCCGCGCGCGGGCGGCGCTGGCCCGTCAGGCGTCGGACGTACGGGTCCTGGAACAGGCGGCGGAGATCCGCTTCCAGCGCCTGCACACGCCGTTCCTGGACAACCAGGTGGTGAGGGCCTGTCGAGCCCTCCCGGAGGCCCTACGGGTCCAGCCGGGCGCCAGAGCATCCATCCTCCGTACGGTCCTCGAAGGCGCCGGCGTGGCGGACCTGCCCGCCGGCTGGGGCGCGCCGTCGCACGCGACGACGGCAGCGGCGTCGCGTACGGGCCTGAGGGTGTCGGTGGAGCAGCTGATGACCCTGTTCGACACGCCGCTGCTGGCGGAGGCGGGCCTGGTGGAGGCAAGGGTGGTCCGCAAGGCCCTGCGCGCCGCCGCAGAGGGCGAACCCCTCCCCCTGGACGGCCTCGCGGACCTGGTCTCCCTGGAGGTCTGGCTACGCCGCCTCCTCTCCCGCCGAGGCACCTGCTGGACCGGCACCCCGGCCCGCCAACGAGCGGTACCGGCGGGAATCACCCCCCAAAGGGGAGCGCTGGGAGCGGGCGCGGGAGCCCGCCGGGGGTGACACCCTCAAACTCTTCTTCGCCCCCGCCGCCCCTACCCGTTCCCATCCCTGGGGGCTGCGCCCCCAGACCCCCCTTTGTCCTCAAACGCCGGACGGGCTGGATAGTCAGCCCGTCCGGCGTTTGAGGACGAGCGCATAGCGCGACCTTCCCACCCACCCGCCGCACCCCCACCCAGCCCGTCCGGCGTTTGAGGACAAGGGGGTTCGGGGGCAGCGCCCCCGAGGATGGGAACGGGTAAGGGCGGCGGGGGCGAGAATAGGCCCGTGCGGTACAGAATCCTGGGCGTCACCCAGGTCCAGGACGACCACGGCACCGTCGTACCCATAGGCGGCCCCCGAGTACGAGCCCTCCTCACCGCCCTCGCCCTCCGCCCCAACCACACCACCACCCCCGAAACCCTGATAGACGAGATCTGGGCGAACACCCCGCCCAAGGACGCCCCCGCAGCCCTCCAGGCCCTCATCGGCCGCCTACGCCGCACCCTGGGCAAAGACACCATCACCTCGGACCCCGGCGGCTACCGCCTCGCAGCGACCCGGGCCGACATAGACCTCCACGTCTTCGAACACCTCGTACGACAGGGCAAGGCGGCCCTGGACCGAGCCGACCCCACGACCGCCGCGCGCGCCCTCTCCGAGGCCCTCGCCCTGTGGCGAGGCCCAGCCCTCGCAGACCTCCCCGACCGCACCGCGGCAACCCGCCCGGAGGCCCTGCGCCGCGAGGCGACACGCGCGCGCGTGGAGGCGAACCTGAGACTCGGCCGGGCAGCGGACGCCGTACCGGAGCTGCAGGAACTGACGCATGCCCACCCGTACGACGAACCGCTGCACGCCCTCCTCATCCGCGCCCTGCGCGACACGGGCCGCAACGCGGACGCCCTCGCCGCGTACGAGACGGCCCGCCGAACCCTGGCGGAGGGCCTGGGCACGGACCCGGGCCCGGAACTACGAACCCTGCACAAGGAGTTGCTGACACAAGCACCCCAGCAGGCCACTCCCACCCACAGCGCCACCCCCACCCCTGCTGAAAACTGCCACCCCCACCGCCACAGCAACATCCGCCCCCGACTGACATCTTTCGTCGGCCGGGAACCCGAGATCGAGGCCATCCGTTCGGATGTGCACAGGACCCGTCTCGTCACCCTCATCGGACCGGGCGGTTCCGGAAAGACCCGTCTCGCCGAGGAGGCCGCCGCCGGCCTCCCCCAGGCGTGGCTCGTCGAGCTGGCCCCGCTCGACCGGCCGGAGGCGGTGCCAGGCGCGGTGGTCAGCGCGCTCGGTCTGCGCGAGACCGTGCTCATGACCACCGAGCTGACGACCCCGCAGGACGACCCGCTCGCCCTGCTCATCGAGTACTGCGCCCCGCGCAGCCAGCTCCTGATCCTTGACAACTGCGAACACGTCATCGACGCGGCGGCCGAACTCGCCGAAACCCTGCTCACCCACTGCCCCGGGCTCACGATCCTCGCCACCAGCCGTGAACCCCTGGGCGTCCCCGGCGAGTCGGTGCGCCCGGTCGAGCCCCTGCTCCCCGACCCGGCCCGCCGCCTCTTCGAGGAGCGCGCCGCCGCCGTACGCCCCGACGCGGACACCGCCCTCCGCGACACCGAGGCGGTCGCGGAGATCTGCCGCCGGCTCGACGGACTGCCCCTGGCCATCGAACTGGCCGCCGCCCGCCTCCGCCTGCTCACCCCTCGTCAGATCGCCGACCGCCTGGACGACCGCTTCCGCCTCCTCACCTCCGGAAGCCGCACGGTACTGCCCCGCCAGCAGACCCTGCGCGCGGTCGTCGACTGGTCCTGGGACCTGCTCGACGAGCGGGAGCGGACGGTCCTGCGCGAGGTCTCCGTCTTCGCGGGCGGCTGGGACCTCACCGCCGCGGAGGCGGTGTGCGGCGGCCGGGCGGCCGACCTCATGGGCGCGCTCGTGGACAAGTCCCTGATAGTCGCGACCCCGCACGAGGGAGACGGCACAGGTACAGAGACCGGCACCGGGACCCCCGGCATGCGCTACCGCCTCCTGGAGACCATCCACGAGTACGCCACCGAGCGCGCCGCCGAGGCCCCCGAGCAGCGCACCGCCGTCGAACGACGGCACCGCGCGTGGGTGCGCGCGCTGGTGGAGAAGGCCGATCCCCTGCTCCGCTCCGCCGAGCAACTCCCGTGGATCGCCCGCCTGGAGACCGAGCTGGACAACATCCGGGCGGCCCTCGACCGCTCGATCAGGGCGGGCGACGAGGAGGAGGCCGCCGCCCTGGCCCTCGCGATGGGCTGGTTCTGGTGGCTGCGCAACTTCCGCCGGGAGGCCATGGAATGGCTGACGCGGATAGTGAACCTGGGGACTTCGGCCGAAGCGCAGGCAGACGCCCGGCCCCGCCATGCGAACATCCGCACGAATCTCCGAATGAACGTCCACATGTACCACATCTTCCTGGCCGTCGACGCGGACCCGATCGCTGCACCCCGAGGCGAGAACTGGCACCAGCGCGTCGCCGAGGTCCGCGCCCACTTCAAGCGCGGCGGCCCGGAGTCGGCCCGCCTGCCGGGCCTCGCCTGGCCGCTCACGATCCTCGCCGACGCCGACGGACCCGGCTCCCCGCCCCCCGACGGCACCGGCACACCCCGCCCCAGCCTCCCGGACGTGGCCGCCGCCCTGGACACGGTGATCGCCAACTGCCGTGAGCACGGCGGCGACTGGGAAGTCGCGGCGAGCCTGATGTTCCGTACGCACATGGTCGTCGACTCACCGGGCGGCCTGCTCGGCCGGGGTGTGGACGACGACCTCGCGGAGCTGCGCGTGCTCAGCCGCCGGGTCGGCGACCGCTGGCTGCGGGCCCAGGTGTGCAGCGCGGCCGGCGAGGCCGCCATGGCGCGTGGCGTCTTCGAGGAGGCCGCGGGGGAGTACGAGGAGGCGCTGCGGCTCGCCCACGAGGTGGGCGCCCACGCCGAGGCACCGTTCCTGATCGCGCGGCTCGCCGAGATCGCCTACCGCGAGGGCGACCGCGCCAGGGCGCTGGCCGCGCTGGACGAGGCGAGCGCGGCGGCCGACCGTTCCGGGGTGGCGGACTCCCGGGCGTTCGTCCTGCTGCTGCGGGCGCAGCTGGCGCTGGACGACCAGGATGTCGCCGGCGCGCGGGCGATGTGCGAGGAGTCCCGCGCGGAGATCGCGCGGGGCACACCGCCGCCGCAGTTCATGGCGGGGCTGAACGCGATGGACGCCCTCGTCACGGCCGAGGAGCACGGGCCCGCGCAGGGCGTGGTGAAACTGACCGCCACCCTGCGCGAGGCCGTGGCGCGGGGCTGCGCCGAGGTGGTCACGGCGGCGATCGTGGACGCCACGGCGGGACTGCTGGCCCGCCTCGACGACCACTCGCGCGCGGTCCGCCTGCTCGCCGCCTCCCGCAGCTGGCGTGGCGCCCGCCCGCGCCCGATGCCGGACCGCGCACGGGCCGAGGAGACGGAGCGCAAGGCCCGCACCGCCCTGGGACCGGAACGCTACGAGTCCGAACGTACGACCGGATCGACACTCACCGTGCACGACGTCCTGGACGAACTCACCCGACTGGACATCCCCGTCACCGGCGTCACCGGCACATGAACCTGGAATCCGCCCAGTCCGCGAGCGCCACCGAGTCGAACGCCGAGTGGGGCTCCACGACCAGGCGGATCGTCTTGCGCCCGGCGAGGTCGACATGGACGGGCACGGCCTCCTGGCCGCCCTGGATCAGCTCGGACCGCCACATCCGCTCCCCGTCCGCGAACACCGAGAAGCGGACCTGGCCGAAGCCCAGCGTCAGGTCGTCGACACCGACCAGGGCGTCGTACGAGGCACAGTCGCGGTTGAGATCGATGGTGACCGAGGACTCCCCGTGGACGGTCACCCCGCGCTCGTACTGCTTGCCCGCGATCGACACCCCCCACCGCTGCCACACCCAACTGCTCTCGCCGAGCCGCATCTCGGGCTTGGTGCCGTCGCCGAAGGCGCCGTACTGCAGCTCGTTCAACGGGTAGTCGGCCGGGGCGGGCGGTGGCGGGGGAGCGGGCGGCGTCGGGGTGGGAGTGGGCGTCGGTGTCGGCGTCGGGCTGGGGGTCGGAGTCGGTGTGGGCGTAGGCGTGGGTCTCGGGGTGGGCGTTGGGGACGGAGTCGGTGTGGGGGTCGGGGTGGGCTTGGGCGCCGCAGCCGGTACCAGGGCCGGAGGCGCCGGATCGGGCGTCGTGGGCGGAGGACTCGGGCTCGGCGTCGGCGCCTCGGGCGGGACCACCGGAGCGGCCCTGGACGGCTCGGACACCGCCCTGTCCCTGTCCTTGTCCTTCGGGACCTCGTTGTTGGCCAGCGCGAACACCACCGCCGCGATCCCCACGGCGACCACCCCCGCCACGATCCCCGCCTTCACCGGCGCGCCCAGCCCCTCAGAGGCCGCCGCGCCGCCACCGGCCCCGCCGGACGACGAACCGCTCGCCGCGGCCGCCGCGCCGCCGACGCCCACCGCACCCGCTCCGGCGCCCCCGGCGACCAGCGCGGCCACCTTGGCGTACCCGGCGGCGCCGAACCAGCCGATGACCGCGATCGGTACGACGGCGGGGATGCCGCTCGCGACCTCCTTGATCTGGCCCGCGGCCAGCCGGCACTTGGCGCACTCCTCCAGATGCTTGCGCAGCCCCCGTTCGGCCCGGGTGCGCAGGCCCCCGCGCGCGTAGGCGCCGAGCCGGTCGGCGTAGCGGGAGCACTCCTCGTCGGTGGCGAGGGTGACGCTGACATGGGCCTGGAGGTAGGCCTGCTTGAGCCCTTCGCGGGCCCGGCTGGCGAGCACGCGCGTGCCGTTGGCGTCCAGCCCGAACAGGGTGGCGACCTCGCTCGGCGACTCGTCCTCGACCTCGGTGTGCCACAGCACGGCCTGCCACCGCTCGGGCAGCGACCGGAACGCCTGCATGGCCATGGACTGTTCGGCCTCGTGCATTGCGCGGACGTCCGCGCCGAGGTCCAGTGTGTCGCTGTCGGACATCGTGGACAGCTCGGAGCCGCGCGCGGCCTGCGCCGCGAACACCGCGAAGTCGTCGACCAGTTGCTCGCGCTTCGCCGACGTCGTCCAGTTCGCGGCGACCCGGCGGACGGTCGTGAGCAGATAGGCGCGTACGGCGTACTCGGGTCCCGAGCCGCCGCGCACCGCCTGGAGCATACGGGCGAAGACCTCGGCGGTGAGGTCGTCGGCGGTGTGGCCGTCGCGGCAGCAGGTGCGCGCGTACCGGCGTACGGCGTCGGCGTGACGTCGGTACAGCTCCTCGTACGCCGTGTCGTCGCCCGAGCGCATCCGCCCGATCAGGTCGGTGTCGGACGGCGGCAGTTCGATGGGCGGCGGCAGCACACTGTCCGCGCGGGGCGGCAGCACGCTGCCCTCGCGCTGCGCGGGGACGCTGTTCTCCGTCGGGTCGTTCAGGTACTCCGGGTACCCGCCGGAGGGCCCGCCCTGGCTCGGCACCTGGTGCGAGGTCAGCTCGCCGCCGGTCTCCGGGTCACCGTCGTCGAATGACTCGTCCCGCCCGTCAAAGCTCATCGCGGAAAGCCCCCGCCGCCTGCACAGCTTCCTGTGCATCGAGTCCCGAACACCGGGCCAGAGTGCCATATTGGCTTTTGTTCAGGACCCTCTGGGACGGACCAACCACTCGTCCGTGGGGACTTCCCGCAATGAGGTACTAGCGTTCACCCGAACGAGCGCCGCTCGGCCGACACATCCATGGACGTCACAGGGGCCGCGACCGCAACCCCTCCAGCAGGATGTCCAGCAGCCGCGAAGAGGCCGCCGCCTGCTGCGCCGCGTCCGGCAGCGAGGGCGCCGCCGTCGCGATCACCAGCAGTACGTCCGACACCGACACGTCCGGCCGCAGCTCGCCCGCCTCGCGCGCCCGCTCCACGAGCCGGCCCACCACGTCGAGCAGCGCCGTCGCACCCGCGTCGTCCGCCAGCGCGGCGGCCGCCGCGTCCTCGGAGACCAGCCGCAGCTCCCCGGAACCGGAACCCATGTGCTGGGACCGCTGCTGCGGCACCCGAGCCTCGTCGAAGCCGATGTCACCGGAGTCGGAGCCGGATCCGTCGTCGTCCGCGACACCCACCCGCAGTATCTGCGGCGGCAGCAGCCGCCCCGCGCCCGAGGCCACCGACGTCCGCAGGAAGCGCGACAGCGCCGACCACGGCTCGTCCTCCTGCCCGAGCGCCGCACGGGCCTGGTCGGTCAGCCGGGAGGTCTCCTCCTCGGCTATCCGCCTGACCAGGACGTCCTTGCTCGGGAAGCGCCGGTACACCGTGCCGACACCCACCCGCGCGCGCCGCGCCACGTCCTCCATCGGCGCGCCGTATCCCAGCTCGCCGAAGACCTCACGTGCCGCGCGCAGCACGTGCTCCAGATTGCGCTGTGCGTCCACGCGCAGCGGCGCCGAACGCGATCCTTCACCGCGTCCGTTGCCCCCCGCCGCGCTGATCGGTCCGCCTGGTGCGATGGCGGACGCGCTTGTCCAACGAGAATCCTGAATGTGCATAACGTTCCCCCGGTAATGACGTCTCCCCCCGGAGACTCCCCGCCATTGGCAGCCGGAGCGTGCGGAACAAGCACTGAACCACGGGCCCACCCGTCGCGGAACGGACCCGAAAGAGCGCATCCCCCTACACCCCGTCGACCTACGAACATAGTTGAGCGAGGGTCAATTCAGAAGGGGCACGTTCCGCACGGGGTGGCGCCCGATCGGAGTACGGGTTGGATACGTCCCGGTTGCGCCCCTTCCTGGTACCCGGCTCACACCCGCTGACCTGCGGTCCTGCCCCGCACGCCGGCGATTCGGGCAAGGTTGCGGTCGACCGCCCGCCGGTCACACAAATTGTCGGGCCTGTGGACAAACGCCAGCGCTGGGTGCGTCATGGGATGGTGAAGGAACGTGCGCGCATTCTCGTTGTCGGCGGCGGCTACGTCGGGATGTACACGGCTCTGCGCCTCCAGCGGAAGCTCCAGCAGGAGCTGAAGCGGGGCCAGGTCGACATCACCGTCGTCACGCCGGACCCGTACATGACCTATCAGCCGTTCCTCCCGGAGGCGGCCGCGGGCTCCATCTCACCCCGCCATGTCGTCGTACCGCTGCGCCGGGTGCTCGACCGGTGCCGGATCGTCGTCGGCGAGGTCACCGCGATCGACCACGCCAAACGCACCGCGACCGTGACCACCCTCGCCACCACGGAAGAGGGAACGGGCGCCGAGCAATTGACGTACGACGAACTCGTCCTCGCACCCGGCTCGGTCTCCCGTACCCTGCCGATCCCCGGCCTCGCCGAACACGCCATCGGCTTCAAGACGGTCGAGGAGGCCATCGGCCTGCGCAACCACGTCATCGAACAGATGGACATCGCCTCCTCCACCCGCGACCCCGCGATCCGCGACGCGGCCCTGACCTTCGTCTTCGTCGGCGGCGGCTACGCCGGCGTCGAGGCGCTCGGCGAGCTGGAGGACATGGCCCGCTACGCCGCCCGCTACTACCACAACGTCCAGCCCGAGGACATGAAGTGGATCCTCGTCGAGGCATCGGGGCGCATCCTGCCCGAGGTCGGCGAGGAGATGGGCAAGTACACCGTCACCCAGCTGCGCCGCCGCAACATCGACGTACGCCTGGAGACCCGCCTCGACTCCTGCGCGGACCGGGTCGCCGTCCTCAGCGACGGCGCCCGCTTCCCCACCCGTACGGTCGTGTGGACCGCCGGCGTCAAACCCCACCCGCTCCTCGCCGCCACCGACCTCCCCCTGAACGAGCGCGGACGCCTGAAGTGCACCGCCGAGCTGAGTATCGAGGGCACCACGCACGCGTGGGCCGCGGGAGACGCGGCAGCCGTCCCCGACGTCACCGCCACGGAACCCGGCAAGGAGACGGCCCCCAACGCCCAGCACGCGGTACGCCAGGCCAAGGTCCTCGGCGACAACATCGCCCACTCCCTGCGGGGCGAACCGCTCGAAACGTACTCCCACAAGTACGTCGGTTCAGTAGCCTCCCTGGGTCTCCACAAGGGCGTGGCACACGTCTACGGGCGCAAGCTGAAGGGCTACCCTGCCTGGTTCATGCACCGCGTCTACCACCTGAGCCGGGTCCCCACCTTCAACCGCAAGGCTCGGGTGCTCGCCGAATGGACCCTCTCGGGGCTCTTCAAGAGGGAGATCGTCTCCCTCGGTTCGCTCGAACATCCCCGTGCGGAGTTCGAACTCGCGGCCGGTGGGAAGTCTTCTCAGAACCCGGATCAGGACCCGAAGGGGTCGTCCTGACCGGATCCAGGAACTCCACGGACCCGGCCGGCGTCTGAAGGATGTCGGCCGGGGCCGGCCCCACTGCCAGACTGGCTCCACACCTCACCGCACAACCTTCTCGACCCTCTCCACCGTTCTCTCTCCACGAGGCTTTCCGTAAGTGCTCTATCTCCCGGGGGACAGCCCCCGTACCTCCGGCCGACCCGCTGCCGGCCTGTGCCGACAAACACGAGGCAAGGATTCGTGAACTTCACGCGCTGGAGCGCCCGCCTTCCCGGAACGCAGCGCCGCGCCGCAGCGCGGACCGATCACACGATCACTCCGGACCGGCTGCCGGACCGGCTCGGCGAGGGCTCCGGCTCCGGCTCGGTACCTGCCGCCCGCGCCGAGCAGCTCACCGACGAGGCGCCCTGCCTCCCTGCCGTCGACGACCTGCCCACGCGCGAGGTCCTCGACCGCATCCCGGCCCTGGTGGCCCTCGTCCACGGCCCCGACCACCGCGTCGCGTACGTCAACGACGCCTATGTGGCGGCCTTCGGCGTACGCCCCGAGGGCACCCCCGCGCGCGAGGCGGCCCCCGAACTCGACGAACTGGGCCTGCTGCCCCTCCTGGACCAGGTCCTGCGCAGCTCCAAGCCCCGCACGGTCAAGTCCCGCAAGGCCCACAGCGGACGCTCGTACACGATCACCTGCACGCCGGTCGACGTGACGGCCACTCCCGAAGGGAGCGGCGGCGTCCTCATCTTCGCCGCCGACGTCACCGACCACGCCGAGGCCGCCGAACGCCTGCGCGCCAGCGAACGCAGCCAGCGCCAGACCGCGGTCACCCTCCAGCGCTCCCTCCTCCCCCAGGAACTGGAGGAACCGGACGACCTCCGCGTGGCCGCCGTCTACCAGCCCGGCGGCACGGAGGCGGCGGTCGGCGGCGACTGGTACGACGTCATCACCCTCGGCGGCGGCCGCACCGCCCTCGTCATCGGCGACGTCATGGGCCGAGGCGTCCGCGCGGCAGCGATCATGGGCCAGCTCCGTACGGCGGTCCGCGCGTACGCCCGCCTGGACCTGCCCCCTCACGAGGTCCTCCAGCTCCTCGACGGCCTCGCCACGGAGATCGACGCCAACCAGATCGCCACCTGCGCGTACGCCGTCCACGACCCGAACGAGGGCAAGCTGGTGTACGCCTCCGCGGGCCACCTCCCGATCCTGGTCCGCGACGAGAGCGGTGCCGTCCAGCGCGCCGATGAGCCCACAGGCCCGCCCCTCGGCACCGGCGGCTGGATGCACGCCTCGGGCTCGATCCCACTCACCCCCGGCTCCACGGCGGTGCTCTACACCGACGGCCTGGTGGAACGCCGTAACGAGGACCTGGACGAGGGCATCGCCGCCCTGGAGCGGGCCCTGTCGGGCGCCACGGGCAGCCCCCAGGTCGTCTGCGACCGCCTGGTCCGCTCGGCGGGCGTCACCGCGGACCACGACGACGACGTGGCCGTCCTGGTCCTCCAGCACCCCGCCCGCACCGGCCCCGACAGCGACCTGTTCCGCAACGCGGCCCTGGAACTCCTCGGCGGCATCGAAGCGGCCCCACGCGCGCGTGCGTTCGCCTCCGGCGTCCTGACGAGCTGGCGCTTCCCGACGGAACTGCACGACGTGGGCGTCCTGGCGGCCAGCGAACTGGTCGCGAACTCCCTCCAGCACGGCACACCCCCGATGCGCCTGCGCCTGCGCCGCACCGACCGCCGCCTCATCGTCGAGGTCACGGACGGCGACGACCACCTCCCCCTGCGCCGCACGGCGGAACCCGGCGACGAATCGGGCCGGGGCATCGCCATCGTCGCGACGATCGCCACGAGCTGGGGATCACGCCGGACACCGGGAGGCGGGAAGGCGGTGTGGTGCGAGTTCGTGCTGCCGGGCGGCAAGTAGTCCGGTGGGGGTATTTCAGCCCGTCCGGCGTTTGAGGACGAGGCCCCTTCAGGGCCGTAGCGGGGGTCTGGGGGCGGCAGCCCCCAGGGACGCGGGCACCGGACACCAGCCACCCCGCCACCAACAACCGCTGCGCGCGTCCCCTAGGCGAACCCACCACCGCCTGCTAGTAGCTCCTGCATGGCAGATCCCACAGGTTTCCCCCTCAAAGACAACGCCACACACGACGCCACGGAGCACTACGAGCGCTACAGCGCCCCGCTGATGGCGCCCTTCGTCACCGCGGTCGTCGAGGCCGCCGACCTCTTCCCGGGCGCCCAGGTCCTCGACCTGGCCTGCGGCACGGGCTTCGTCGCCCGCGCGGCCGCCGCCCAGGTCGGCCCCACGGGCCATGTGGCCGCAGCCGACCTCCTGGAGGGCATGCTCAGGACCGCCGCCCGCAACGCGCCCCGGATGTACCCGGACATCGAGTTCACCCTGGCGCCGGCCGACAAACTCCCGTACCCGGACGACTCGTTCGACGCGGTCCTCTGCCAACAGGGCATCCAGTTCTTCCCCGACCTGGAGGCCGCACTCACCGAAGCGGCCCGCGTCACCCGCCCGGGCGGCCGTTTCACGGCCACGGCCTGGACCCCGCCCGCGGACCGCTCCCCGTACTTCGCCGCCCAGCTCAAGGCGGTCACCCAACACGGCACCAAGGAGGCGGAGGCACGTTTCGCCACCTCGCTCTCCTGCCCGGCCGAACGCGTCACCACCGCCCTGACCACCGCCGGCTTCCACGACATCACGACCCGCGAGGTCACCTTCACCATCGCCTTCGAAGACCTGGCGGACTTCGTGACCGGCCACCTCGCTGCCGTCCCCTGGGGCCAGTCGATCGAGGAGACGGGCGGCGAGGCCGCCTTCACCGAGGCAGCGGAAACGATCCGCACAACCCTGACCGCCCACACGGCCCCCGACGGCTCGGCAACGCTCCCTTTCACCGCAACCCTGACCACAGCCACCCGGTAACAGGGAAGGACGGCACGAGTGCCTACTACTACGTAGTAGGCACTACGGCCTCAACCGGAGCCCCACCCTGCGCGACCACCCGACTCCGCCGCGCCAGCGACGGCTGATTCTGTACGGGGGTCAGCAGCCGCCCCAGCCGTACGGCGAGGACGCTGATCCCCAGCGAGAACAGCAGGAACATCACGATGTACGGCGCGTGCAGCGAGGCCCCGAGCGGCCCGCCCACCGCAGGACCGACAGCCAGCGCGAGCTGCTTCACCAGGGCGAACGCCGAGTTGTACTGCCCGGCCAGCCCAGCCGGCGCCAGATCGGCCACCAGCGGCGCGACGGTCGGCGACAGCATCGCCTCCCCGAGCCCGAACAGCGCGTACGTCGACACGAACGCGGCGGTCGCCATGGCCTGGCTGCCGTGCCCGAGCCCCGCGTATCCGGCCACGCCCCACGCGACGGCCCAGAGAATCCCCACGGCCGCGATCACCCGGGACCGCTTCTGCCGCTCGACAAACTTGAGTACCGCGAACTGCGCGACCACGATGACCGCGGTGTTCGCCGCCAGCGCCGACCCGAGCGTGGACGTCGAGATCCCGGCCGCCTCGACCCCGTACGCACTCAGCCCCGACTCGAACTGCCCGTAGCAGGCGAAGAACAGCACGAAGCCCAGCACACACAGCTGCACCATCGCCCGGTTCCCGAGCAACTGCTTCCAGCTGCCCTTGGCCTGAGCCGGCGCACCGTCGATCCGCGCCGAACGAGGCATCCGTACCGTCACCATGATCACGGCGAGCAGCAGGAACATCGCCGCCTCGATCGAGAACAGCAGGGTGAACGACCCGGCCCGCGTCGTGTCTACGAGATGCCCGCCGATGAGCCCACCGACGCCGAGCCCGAGGTTCTGCAGAAAGAACTGCGTCGCGAAGGCCCGCGACCGCGTCTCCGCCGACGAGAAGTCCACGATCATCGTCGCGAGCGCCGGCTGCATCACGGCCTGCCCGGCCCCCAGCGCCACAGCGGCGAGGAGTACGGCGGTCGCATTGGCGGCGAGCCCCAGGCTCATCGAACCGACGGCGGCAGTGACCAGGGCGACGAGCAGCACCGGCAGCGGGCCGCGCCGGACGATGGCCCGCCCGGCGAACGGCAGCACGACCAGCGCGGCCACGGCGAAGACGGCGAGTACGAGACCCGCCGTCATGGCTCCCAGTCCCCGCACCTGCGCCACATAGACGTACAGATAGGGGACGGTGAAGCCGAGCCCGAACGCGCTGAGTGCGTTGCCCACATGGATCCGGCGCATCGCTGCGCCCATCGCCCTGGTCACTTTCACCTGCCTTGATCGCGAAGTCGTACGCCAACCGAAGGGGTTAGGAGTGAAGACTTCGAAGCTAAAGTTAAGAATTGAACAGTACACCTCGAAGGACTTCAACACCAAGCGCGCACATGGGACACTGCTCCCATGGGTGACACCCCCGCCGTCGGCGAGCCGACGCTCGATGAGCAGATCGCCGCCTACCAGCGCGAGTTCAGGGACCTGGACCCCCAGGTCGAGAAGATCGTCTCGGCCCTGGGCCGGCTGAACCGGCGTATGCAGGTGGCGTACGGCCGCCAGACCGCCACGCTCGGCATCAGCAACGCCGAGTGGGAGGTGCTCAAGGCGCTGGTGCTGGCCGGTGCCCCCTACCGCATGGGCCCGAGCGATCTGGCCAAGCGGCTGGGCCTGACACCGGCCGCGATGACGCACCGGATCGACCGGATGGTGACGGAGGGGCTGGTCACCAGGGAGCGCGACGAGTCCAACCGGGTCCGCGTGATCGTGGAGCTGACGGACGAGGGCCGCGAGAAGTGGCTGGAGGCGATGCGCATGGCCACGGTCTTCGAGGAGGACCTCCTCCAGGACCTGTCCCAGGACGAGCGCACAAGGCTAGGCGACGTCCTGACCCGTCTCCTGCGCCGCGTGGAGCACGCCCAGCCGGACGCCGGCGGACGACTCAGTGACCTCGACTGAAGATCTTGACAGGGACAGGCTGGGGATGACAGGGGGCGCTTGACATCCCCCTCCCCGATCCGTAAAGTTCTCCGGGTTGCCACGGGGCCGTAACGGTTCTGCGGCAGCACCTCCGCCGCAGCAGCGGCAACCCAAACCATCAGAACGATCTCCCAGCCGGGACGATTTCGGCGTGCCCGAATTCATTTCGAATGGGGCGTGATGGAGTTCGATCAGCTCGATGGCCCGATTGGGAATCGCCGAGAGGATCCGCTAGGGTTTGAGACGTCGGAACGGCCCAACGGCCGGGAAGACAAGCCCCGCTGACTGGGAATCAGGCCCGAAAGGATCTGATAGAGTCGGAACCGCCGGAAAGGGAAACGCGAAAGTGGAAACCTGGAAAGCGCCGAGGAAATCGGATCGGAAAACGGTCTGATAGAGTCGGAAAAGCAAGACAGCAAGACAGCAAGACCGAAGGGAAACTGCCCGGAGGAAAGCCCGAGAGGGTGAGTACGAAGGAAGCGTCCGTTCCTTGAGAACTCAACAGCGTGCCAAAAATCAACGCCAGATATGTTGATACCCCGTCCATCACATTCGTGGTGGTCGAGGTTCCTTTGAAGTAACACAAACACAGCGAGGACGCTGTGAACGGTCGGGCTTATTCCGCCTGACTGTTCCGCTCTCGTGTGTGTGCACCGGATATCCGGTAAACATTCACGGAGAGTTTGATCCTGGCTCAGGACGAACGCTGGCGGCGTGCTTAACACATGCAAGTCGAACGATGAAGCCTTTCGGGGTGGATT